>CAWJUP010000021.1:0-124695 GCA_963846065.1 uncultured Verrucomicrobiae bacterium | reverse complement strand
TATAGCTCAGTTGGTAGAGCGTCTCGTTCGCAATGAGAAGGTCAGGGGTTCGAATCCCCTTACCTCCAAGATCGAAGGATTGGGCCGTCAGGATTCGGGATAACCCATTCCACCCCTGCGCCCAAATTTCGATGGAATCGTTTCGAGACCATCATCCAGAGCCGGCTGAAAGGCCTTGGTTTTGTGGAGAACGATGAAGGCCACCACGACAAAGAAAAGCCCACTCAACCCGTCAAAATACAACATCCAGCCGGACCCATATTTGTCGTGGACCCAGCCATCAAGTGCAGTCATATACGCGACCGGCAAATTTCCAAACGAACACAACAGCGCGTACTTGGTAGAAGCGGCTCCTTTTCCGATCGCAAACAGAACAAGCGCCGAAAATGCCGCTTGAGTCGCACCAAACATGAACGAATACGCCAGCACGGCAGTGGAAAAACTTTCACTGGTTCGCGGAGCAATAGCCATGGCGAACGCAACGAACGCGATACCGATGCTAGCACCAAAATAAGCTCGCCACACCCCGAAGCGATCCGTAATCCAACCCGCCATCACGCATCCGATCGCGCTGATTAGGCCGCTTAATATCCCGGTAAATAGCGCAACTAAATCGGGAGTCGTGTGCCAATCTCGCCATACCCCTCCCCATTGATGAGTCATTGCTCCGGTTCCGATCGGGAGGCAGACCAGAAAAATGACAAAGAGAGATGTCTTCGAGGTGAGAATAGTAAGAATGTCTTTTCCCAAAAATCTCATTCGCTGAAGTAAAGTATCCGCCGGCAAAGCGTGGGTTTTCGAAACAAGTGGAAGCGCGACGAGACAAAACAAGATCGCTGCGGCAACGCTTCCGGCAGCCACTTCCTTGGAATAATGCGCGGCTAACCAGATGCCAACAGTGATGCTCGTGCCAGCCCCGGCAACATTTCCAGCCTCATACCAGCCGGCCGCGCGCCCTTTTTCTCCGTCCCGGACCGTGTGTGCGAGAAAGCTACCTAACGGCAACATCACCAGAGTTGACGCGACTTGGGAAACGAAGACTGCGGCAAAAAGAAGTTTGGTTCCGGTGAGATGCAGCGGAATTGAGCCAAGCAGAAAAATTGTCCCAGCGGTTCCGAGCAGTCCAATCACATACCACAGTCGCGGGGTTAGGGTAAAATCGACGATCGGACCCCACACCCAACGAAAAACATAAGCTGACGCTCCGATGGCAACGACATATCCGGCGGTCGCGACTGAAAAGCCGGACTGGGTCAAAATAAATGGCAAAGTCACGGAAACAAAGCCGGCACTGATCCCGACCGGAACAGTCAGAAAAAAGAATAAAATTGGAGAGGTGGAGTCGCGCCTGGAGATTGGAGGCATGAAGCGAGTCTTTCGATGATCTGCCCAGCGACCTATGACATGTTTCGCTTTGTAAGACGAATAGATTTCCTATGGTGGCCGGAGCCCCTGACTCAATCTGACGAGTTACCGTTCGCCGGACTGGCCGATCGCGGAACAGCCTGCCGTTCCGGCCAAAGCGCAACCACAACGAGCGCCACGAGAATGCCAACGGACACTTCGACAAATCGGTGCAACGCAATTGCCCATGGAGCTGCCGCGCGAGGAATCAGAACGACGATTGCCAGAGTGATACTCGCATACCGATAGGCGGTTTTTTCCAGACGGAACGCGATCGAAATCAAGCCGAGCAGAAAGATAGTGATGCCGCAGGCAATTAGGTTCGCGTGGAAGTAAGTCGCCTCAACCGCGCCGGCCGCCGCGCCAATCGCGGTGGCAACAATTCGCTCGAGAGAAAGTTCCCAAGTTGCGCCCCAAGTCGATTGCATCACCACCAAAGTTGCGATCGCCGCCCAGTATGCCTCGGGCATACCCACCAGCCGGGCGATTAACGCTGACAAAGTGGCAGCGATGGCTGTTCGAACCGCGTGCGCGACCGAGGGAAGGTTTTGCCGTTTCCACGTCCAGAGTTTCATAAAAATAATGGTATCAGATTGAAGAAGGCGAGGCGCCTCAACTCAACGAACTCGCGCGATATACTCGTTAGGCTTGTTACATCATTGTGACCTAAACGTCACGATCTGTTCACATGACCGTTGCGCCAAGTCTCCGTATGGATAACCACCCTGTTTATCACGGAAGATTTCGACAATATCACTCCAGGCGACGTCGACTCATCCCGCGCCGCTCCGCCGGATTTGCCGTCTCCGGGAGAAGATTCGATCCCCAAACGTGTGCGGACCGGTTGGATTTCCGACCTTCATCTTGGCACTCGCGGGGCCAAGGCCGCGGAGATGATCAATTTCCTCCGGGACTACGATTTTGAAACTTTGTTCGTGGTCGGAGATCTCATTGATATCTGGTCGCTGCGGCGCGGTCGTTACTGGCCGCAGGAACATAATGACGTCATTCAGAAAATTTTGCGTAAGGCACGAAAAGGAACGCGAGTAGTTTACATCCCGGGGAATCACGATGAAATGGTCGGCAGTTTTCTTGGCGTATACGGCAACATTGTCCTTCAAAAACACGCCGTTCATCAACTGGCAGATGGAAGACGGATGCTCATTATTCACGGGCATGAACTCGACACAGTCGTTCAAAACGTAAAGTGGCTGGCCTTTCTCGGCGACGTTGGCTACCAATTTCTGCTCTCGCTCAACCCTCTGATCAATTTTGTTCGCCGCCATTTCGGACTCGGCTATTGGTCGCTTAGCGCTTACGCGAAAAAACGCGTAAAAGATGCGGTGAGCTTCATTGGCAAATTCGAAGAAGCCGTGGTCCACTACGCACACAAATTCGATGTGGATGTCGTTTTGTGCGGCCACATCCACAGTGTTTCGATCCGCCCGATCGGGAACGTGACGTATTACAATTGCGGCGACTGGGTCGAGAGTTGTTCGGCCATGATCGAAGATTACAACGGCAACGTTCAGGTCGTTAGCTATCTTCCGCGAATTCAAACGCCACGTCGAAATCCACGCCCGCGCGAACTACCCGCGCTCGCATAGAGCTGTTATTCGACCGCGGCCTTCGCTGCGATGAGCAGGTCGGCAACAAAATGCTTATACTCGCGTTCCCGCGATTCTTCGTCCGGTTGGCGAAGCAACGACGAAGGATGGACCGTCGCCATGACTTTCGGCGTCAAGTCGGATGAAAGCACCTTCCCCCGCTCGCGCGTGACGCGAAACGTTGGACCAAAAATCGTCTGCGCGGCGGTTGCACCCATCGCGACAACGAGGTTGGGCTGAACCGAGCGCATTTCTGACTCCAACCAGGGGCGACACGCAGCGATCTCGCGAGAATTCGGTTTTTGATGCAACCGCCTTTTTCCGCGTGGTTCCCATTTGAAATGTTTCACCGCATTCGTGACGTAAACCTTTTTGCGATCAATGCCGGCTTCTTCTAATGCCCGATCCATAATTTTCCCCGCCGGCCCAACGAACGGCCGGCCCGCGACGTCTTCGTAGTCGCCGGGCTGTTCGCCCACGAGCATGATCTTCGCGTTTTTCGGGCCTTCGCCAAAAACCGTTTGCGTGGCGTTTCGATATAAAGGACAGGCCGTGCACTTGCATGCCGCCTTAGCCAAAACCTCGAGACTGGTCGAATCAGGCACATTTGCCGGATGCGCATCGGCATTCTTTTCCTGGGGTCGCTTACTCGCGCTGCGCTTCATCATCACATCGACATCCATCGGTGCTTCGCGCAGCAGTGCCGGAATGGCCGCAGTTTCCGGTAAATTCTTCCAATATTTTTTCGGCATCTCCGACTGCATCGCCCGAACCTTGACCCGCGCCGGATTAAAAATATTGCGATAATAGGTTAACCAAAGATTTTCGACGCGATCGTGGGTCGGCGCCTTTGCACGATCGACGCCCTCGGTAAATCGCAATTCATCTTGATCCCAGTGCAGACACAACTGTGGCGTCAAAATCGACCAATTCATGGAGCTGAACCGATCGACAAAGAATCGCGCGTTGTGTTCGACGATGTGGTGTTCCGGCTCAAACCATGCGACGAACCAGTGAGCACCGAAAATCTGGACTTCCCGAAACCTCACAAACGCTCGCATTTTATGGACGTCATGGCGGACCGATTTCTCCATTCCAATGATCCGTGACACATCGGGATCGATTGATATTTCCAAGAGTTTCGGTTCACCGTGAGTCAGGCGCCAAAGCAATTGATAGAGCAGCGGCCAGCGCTGCGGATCCGAGTGGAGCGCAGTCAATTGGGCGAGCTGAACAAATTTTTTCGGAACCAAATGTGTTCGCGATTGCGCCGCTGCGTTTTCAAACGGTTCGTTCTCTGGCAGCAGGTTCAACGGTGGGTGATTTGCGGCGAGTTCCTCCCATGCAATTTCGGCCGGTGGCAATTCTTGCTGCAAGGCAACGCGAGCTGACTTTTGCCAGGCTGCGAAATTCGGAGCAAACGTGATCTGTTGCAGTGTCACAATTGGCCGCTAATCACTGAGGTTTCGAAAGGAAAAAGATCGAGCTGAAGCGGAGGTGCGCGGAGGTGCGCGATGCCAATATCCCGATCGATGGCGTTGTTGTAGTGATCGTCCGTAATTGCAAAGGGCAGTATTTTTCGCAGCGACAGATGTAATTTTATCAAATCCTGATTGCGCAAACGGTGCCATCTGCGAATCCCAATGATTTTTTCGACAGATTTCGTTCCCAAGCCGGGCACCCGCCAAAGCAGCTCCCGTGGCGCCTTGTTCAAATCAATCGGAAACAAGTGACGGTGCCGCAACGCCCACGAAAGTTTCGGATCGATCCCTAAATCGAGATTTTGATCGCGCCCTTCGGTCAGTTCACCGGCGCGAAAACCATAAAATCGGACTAACCAGTCAGCCTGATAAAGGCGATGTTCGCGGACCAACGGCGGCGATACGAGCGGCAATTTACTCGAGGCATCAGGTATCGGACTAAACGCGGAATAATAAACACGGCGCAACTTGTGTTGCGAATACAGGACGGACGCTTGTTCCAGGATTTGCGAATCCGGGGTATCGCTCGCGCCGACGATCATCTGCGTGCTCTGACCGGCTGGAGCGAATGCCGGCGCCTTGATAGTTTTCCGACGCTCCTCTTTCGCGTTTTCGATGTGCGTTTTAATTCGACTCATCGCAACGTGCGTTTGATCGAAATCCTTCTCGGGCGCGAGCTGCTTTAATGCGACTTTGGTTGGCAGCTCGATATTGATGCTGATGCGATCAGCCCAGCGTCCTGCTTCTTCGATCAAGGCTGACGAAGCCTGCGGGATCGTTTTGAGATGGATGTAACCGCGAAACTGGTGTTCAACACGCAGCGTCCGCGCAACGCGAACTACCTGTTCCATCGTATAATCGGGATCGCGGATAATCCCGGAGCTTAAAAACAATCCTTCGATATAATTGCGCCGGTAAAAATCGAGCGTCAGGTCGATCACTTCTTTTACGGTGAATCTCGCTCGCGGCGTCGAGCTTGAACTTCGATTGATGCAATAGAGACAATCGAAGATGCAGTAATTGGTTAAAAGAATCTTAAGGAGTGAAACACAGCGGCCGTCGGGAGTATAACTGTGGCAAATGCCGGTGCCGGTCGTCGACCCGATGCCACGCGAATCGCGTGAGTTCCTCTTAGCTGTGCCGCTGCTCGCGCAAGATGCGTCATATTTCGCGGCGTCGGCCAAAATGGCCAATTTTTGTTCCAACTCCATGAAATCCCTTGGTTAAATTAGACTGAGAGCGAAGTTTGTTCAAATGAACATATTGAAAAATGAAGATAGAAACTGAGCGCATCGTCCTCCGGCCGTTTCGTCCGGACGACATCGATCCGTTGGCCGAACTCTTGGCCAATCCAGATTTCATGCGTTTCTCATTAGGCCCCTACGACCGAGCGAAGACCGCCATATTCCTGAACAGAATTCTAACTTGGCAACGCGAAGGTGTACCCTCCTTGTTTGCGGTCGAATTCAAGGCGGCTCCGAAGCTACTGGGCTATTGCGGCTTTCATCACCATCAGGAGATTGAGGATATCGAAATCGGTTATCGGCTTCATCCGGATTACTGGAACCGGGGACTCATCAGTGAAGCTGCACGCGCTATCCGCGATCACGCGTTTCGTGATTTGAATTTGGCTCGCGTGGTATCGCTAATTCACCCCGAAAACCTTCCGTCCCGACGAATCGCGGAAAAAAATGGCATGGCCGTGGAAAATGAGATCACGTTTCGCGGGTTTCCAACGTTAATTTACGCATTGACGCGCGAACAGTGGCTGGCCGATTGGGACCAATGTCCGAACTGTTAGAAGCAATCGTTGGCTTTACTTTGTGTCTCAGACCGAAGAACTCACTATGGGGCGAACTGACTCACAAAATTTACTTATCGGAACTCTCATATAACATTCGCCGGTAAAGGTGGTATGTCGATTCTGATCGAAAGCCTGCAATGTTATCATATCGTTTACGATGGATTCAGCCACTGCCTTCCAATCAATCGTTACTAGATCGAAGAGGGCATCAGGAACTCGTGCAAATGCCAAATCAATAGGCCCGTCAATCAATGCGACGCGATGAGTTCTCAAGAGGTCAACAAATCTGGCACAGCATCGGAATGAAAACATTGAAGCCAACCCCGCAGAGGCGAAGATGACTCCGTCCGTGTCGGTGTGAGACAACTGGCGGAGGAATGTTTCAGGTGCTTCGTCTTTGAGCGTTCGAGTCACCGCATCCAATCCGAGATCACCAAGGACGATACGTAATATCTCTTCGATCACTACGGCTCGATATTCCTCCGAATTGACGACTATAACTCTACGAACAGAATTTCGCTCCTTCCATTCTCGTAACAGTTTTTCGATGGCACGCTCCTTCCATAAATAATAGCGGGACAGCGTCGGAGGTGTTCCAATTTGTGAAATTATAATGACTCGGATTCCTTGATCCATAAGGCGCAGCCGTAAGTGCCTCGCGCTTGGTCCTGGTTGCAGCCAAATTACGCTGTCGATTTCATAGTTCTTAAGTCGCTCCGATAGACTACCATCCTCCACTTCCTCCGGCTGAAACAGAACGGTCGTCGTAGCGAAGCCGCGAAGCCAGAGTTCCCTCTGGATAGACGTGAAAAAATTTCGATATTCTGGAATCGCAATAAAATTCGAAAACACTGCAGGCAAGCCAACGACCGCGCGAACCGGCCGCCGACTATAACGCATACCGTTTAGGATCGTCTTTGAACCGCGAACCCGGCTCAACAGGCCTTCGCTTTCCATGTCGCGATAGATCTTTGCGACGGCTGAGACCGGCACCTTAAATCGTGCAGCGACTTCTCGAAGAGAATAGAAGATCCGTGATTGCTCGGTCTGATTTTTGATAGCGAGCGAGTGCAATATCTGTCTAACGGTTTTGGATTTGTATGCCGTCCTCAACGCGGAGCGGGCGGGCAACGGCCCTAAGTCTCTGGAAACTCTGGTGCGAGCCATGGCTAACAAATATCCTCGACGGTGCATCCCAACAAGAATTGTGTTCTCGAGCCGTTCATAACTGTCTCGAAACTGTTTGTATCTGATCATCAACTGTCTGTCTAGCGAACTGACAGTAAATGTCTAACAATCGTGTCGGTTCTCGACGGGACTTTGGCGGCTGTTCCCCCCAGGGCACGGCGGTGCCACGCCACGAGGTCGAGTATCGGCCTCGTGGCCAACCCCGGAGCCTGCTATCTAGAAAGCATTCACGTAATTTATGTGATTAGGGGCTAATGCCGGCTCATAAATTCGCGTGCCACCGCTCGATAAGCATAGGCTCCGACCCCGTAGGGATCATGTTCAAGAATCGATTTTCCAAAACTAGGCGCTTCGCTCAAACGCACGCTCCGCGGCACAATCATTTTGTAGACTCGTTCGCCGAAGTGCTGTCGCACTTCCGAAACAACCTGGCTACTCAGGTTGGTCCGACTATTGAACATGGTCATCAAAATCCCGGCGATTTGGACATGATCGTTTGCTCCGGAATCTCGCACTTGTTCAACCACACGGACAATTTTGACCAATCCTTCGAGCGCAAAATATTCGCATTGAATCGGCGCCAAAATTTCGTCCGCTGCCGCCAAGGCGTTGGTCATGAGAATGCCTAACGAGGGCGGACAATCGATCAGGATATAATCGAAGGTTTGATCTTGGCGGAATTTGGCCAACGCTTGCGCTAATCGTGTGAGGTGATCGGTCATACGGGCGATTTCGACCTCTGCCCCCGCCAGATCGAGGTCGGCTGGGATCAGGAATAAATTCTCGATTCTCGTCGGCAAGACCTTTTCGGCTACCGGAACTGCACTGATGAGGGATTCGTAGATGCTTTCGCTGGCCAATTCCTGCATCCCGAGGGAGCTCGTGGCGTTGCCTTGCGGGTCCAAATCAAGCAGCAGAATGCGTTGCCCCTTTTCCGCCAAGGCAACGCTCAAGTTGACCGCACTTGTCGTCTTACCGACTCCACCTTTTTGGTTAGCGATCGCAACAATCTTCATCGACGAGGGACAATCTGCGTGCGCAGCTCAAAAGTTCGACGACCATCCGCTTCCTTCCAAAGCAACTGGTCTGGTCGCGGTAACATTTCGGTGACTTCGAGCTCTCCGGCTTTCACCAGCCAACGATGGAAGATTTCCAGAAAAAGATAGCTTTCCAAATCGACGAACACCGGTTTCGTATCCTTGTCGCGACCTTCCGCACCAGTTCGACGCAGCGCTTGTTCAGTTGGTCGAATGTAAATGAACCGCGGCAAATCACGCGCGCCGCGTAGGCGTCCGACCGCGAGGACGAGATCGCGCGAGACACCTGTAAAATCTCCTTGTCCAAGTTCATCCAAGCTGATCGTCCAGGCCCGGCGCTGAACAATAACACGCCCGCAACGCAATCGCGGCATGTGCGGCGCCATGCCGAATAAAAATGGATGAAAACCTAGAGGAATGAGCCAGTTTCGAGCAAAAGACCCTAGACACTCCTGATTGTCGACTCTGCGTGCACACACGTCACCCGTACCTGGGTCGATATAGACCTCGGCATTGGCTGGTGAAACCGTCGGCCAATTCGGCTTGGGTCGCCCGGGCGCGACAAAATAATGCAGGTTTGGCAAAACGTCGAAGAACGGAACGGTTGTTGTGGAAGTGAAATCAATAGCTGAAAGTCCAAAGTAGAAGCTCGGCTGATTAAACAGCGTAGAATTTAGGGCCGCCGAAAGCGCTGACTTATCCGGACAGGACCAGTAGAACCCGTGATGAAGCAGCGCGACGGAAGGGTGAAGTTCGGCGAGGACCCATTGATAATCCCCGCAATTGACGGCTTCGACCGAGCTTGCTGCCAATTGTAAGTCAGCCGACGGGTAGGTGGACCCGTCGAACTTAGGATATTCGAAACGCCGACGAACGAACTCGCAATCGTATGGGGTCAGCTCGTATTCCGGATTTTCCGCATGCGCCATCATCACTTCTCGGAATGCTGCTTTCACTTCTTGAAAAGCGACGTGTGCCAGAGCGACTAATCCCGCTCCAGTCAGCGACAAATGCGCTGTCTCACACAACCGGAGAAAGGCGGGAAGGGGAATTCGGTCACGTCTTTCCGATTCAAAAACGCCCCGAAGTCCGGCGGCGACACGCGAAGCGACGAAGGCATAGACATCACGCCAAAGATTGATCCAGGGAGCTGCGTCGATTGCTACTTCGTCCAGCAGATTCCTTGAGACGACTAAATTCGCTTCCCGAAGACATTCCTCACCGATTGGATTTGTGGCAGCGTACAACGTCCGCCGACCCCCAGAACGATGTGTCCCAATTTCATCAAGCCGCGTTTGTACCTCCTCCATAATTCGAGCACGAGTCGCCGGATCGCGTGCGTTGCGGAATTGGATCGCCAAAACGTCAATGGGTGCTAGTAAGTCGAGCCACCGTTGGCGAATTGGGTTATCGCGCCAACGACCGACGTCTTTCATCAAGGTTTGAAATGCGTAGGGATCAACCGCAGGAACTTCAACCTCCCAACGGATGATCTTCTTGTCCGCCAAAGCGTTGAGCAATTCCATCTCAACGCCAAAAGTGTGGGCCGGTTTTTTTCCGTCGCAACTACTTAGTACCTTCAGCATTTCCGAACCGAGCAGAACCGCCGTCCCTGTATCCATAAATACAAAATGGTCCCCTTGGATTCGGCCGTTGGGATGGATCCTAGGAGCTAATTCCTGCCTAACACCCGGATCTACATTAAGGGCTGCGGCAACGCCGTGTGCAGTCCAACGTTCGAGAAATGATTCATGTTTTGCGATCCCCGGTTCCGGCACGAGACGAATATTAACAACTTGATCGTTGACTGTTCCCCATCCCGCCGGACCGAACCTGCTTAGTGTATCGTTCTTGCAACAGATTCGCTGCAGGTAAAGAACAAGGTGTCGCTCTCGAGCCCGTATTTTTTTTGTTCGTACAGGTATCGAACGATTTTGATCAGAGTTAGAAACTAATTGTTCACGAAGATCGCGCAAGCTTTCGGAAGCGAAGACCAAATAATCCGGCAACAAGGCGGTTACGTGCTTGTGCAATGATTGCCGCGTTTGAAGAACTTCCGTCTCAAAAATCTCTTCGAAATTCTTTGTCGCAGTGAAAAGCTGCCCAGCAAAACGATAAGCCGCCGCAAGCACTGGCAGCGACGGAACCCGGTCCGTATTTAAAATTCCGGTTTTAACCGCCTTATGCCACGTTTGAAATTCCTCCTTACTCAAACCGTGTCGACGAGATCGGAGAAACTGATCAACTTCTGATAAGGCGTCTACGAAGTCTCGCCGTCGTGCGATCAGGGCACGAGCAGCGTCCGCGGTTTTGCGAGTCGCCAGGTCCTCGATCGGATCGAGTGGCGCGCCTGCCATCCGGATGAGGAAAATCGGCGCGATCTGATATTCGGACGACACAGGACGAGGAAAACGAATGTCGCCGGAACTGACAAGCCGAATGCATCAATAGCCGTGCGGCAAAGCGATCATTTATCTGTCGCGTGCCGGTAAGTGCCGACCGAGAACGGCGCTTTTGCCTAAGCGCTTTGCAACGGCAAGCGAATCGTGAAAACGGTGCCGACGTTCGGCGTGCTCTCGACTTTGATGGAGCCGTGATGATCTTCGACTACCTTTTTCGCGATATAGAGTCCCAGGCCTGTTCCGCTCTTTGCCTGTTTGGTCGTGAAGTACGGATCGAAAATGCGATTGATTTGTGACGGCGAGATTCCAGCCCCGTTGTCTTCAATCCGGAGATCAACATAAAAATCTTTCTGCGCGCAATCGACGCTGACCTGCCCTTTCTTTTCCGCGGCCGCCTGAATTGCATTAATGACCACGTTTTGGATCGCGCGCTGGACTTGGACGGACTCCCCAGTTAGAGTGCACGGGTCTTCGCAGATAGTTGGTTTGAACTCGACGCCGCTTTGGGCCGCCATTCCGGACGCGCTCTTTACGACTTCCCGGACGATTCCAGAAACCGATATTGGCTTGGGCGGTGAGGCTTCGACACTCCCATAACTCTGCCACATGGTGAGAAGCTCGCGGCAAAGTCGAACATTTTGTTCGATGATATTGAGTTCCTTCACTGAGGTGGCATTCTGACTCTCTTCGCTTTCAGATTTCTCGAGTCGTTTAGCGAGCAACTGGACGTAGCCCCAAACGATGGTGAGCGGGTTTCCCAGGTCATGAACAAATTCTGCTGAAGCCTGACCGAGTGATGCGAGACGTTCCTTTTGCGCGAGTTCTTTTAAGAGTCGGTTGTTTAATTCCTTAATTTCAGTCGCAGCGTGCTCGCTGGTTCGATGAACACGGGTTCGTTCGACGTTGCGCCCAATCACCTCCTGCATTTCATGCGCGTCGAACGGTTTGCTGATGTAATCGTTAGCGCCAAGACGCAGGGCCTCTTTGGCCGTGTCGAGCGCGCCGAATCCCGTCAACATGATGACGGAAAGATGCGGATCAATTTCGCGAATTCTGCGGAGTCCTTCAATGCCAGTCATCCCCGGCATGCGAATGTCCATAACGATCGTGTCCGGCTGTTTTTCTTTCAACAGTTTCAGACCGGCCTCGACACAATCTGCCGTGTGAACCTGGTATTTCGGCTTCAAGAGCATTCGCAAGCTCTCGCGGGGACCAACTTCATCGTCGATCACGAGAATCTGCGGTAACTCAATCACTGGCGTCATAGGGAGCCACTTTCGGTAGCACACAGGTGCGATCCGCGGTTAGGCGACAGGACGATAAGCACCTTTTGAGCCATGAAGAGACCGTCGGGCGCATCGTTAAAACAGAATTGATTGGCGCGCAAGTTGCAATTTAATGGCAAGCCAACGGTTAGCCGAAGATCGTCAGCTTAAAAAGAGCGGCAAAAATATAATGACTCGACCCAATGTAGCATCTAGAATGCGACGTGATTTTTCCGTGGTCGACCTATTCAACACCAATCGCTGACTGCATAAGTCGCCAATATAATTTGCACGTTCAGATGCCGAAACCTGCTGCCATTCTGGACTAGTTGTGCATGCGACGGAGGTCACATGACTAGAAAAAACCAAGTGTCGTTATCACTGGAATTGGGATTGTTGCACCTAACGGCATCGGCTAAGAAGTTTCTGGGAATCACTCCTGACCGGCCGAAAGCGGCATTAGGCCAATTACTTTATTCGACGCCTATTTATTCAAGAGTCGAATCGCGGGAGAAGTGAAAAGATTTTGACCCTACCGAATATATCGAGCCGGAAATGAAACCGAAGAGAATGGGCCGACAGACTCAATTCGCCTATGCAGCCGCTATGATGGCATTGAAAGACGCGGAATCCAACTTAGCCAGCGATTCAGTCTCTGTGCCCGTCGCCGGTTATCATCGGTGTCAGTACCAGCGCGATCGATGTGCTGGAACGCGCGTTTTCAGGCAGTTCAAAAAAATGGCGCCAAATGGGGTCCCGCCGACGTCGTCACTAAATGCCATCCCTCAAGCAGCTGCGAACACAATTGCTGATCGTCTCGGATCGTGTGCTCACGCCGCAACGACTTTCTTCAGCCTGTCCTTCCGGGCTGGATGCGATCTGCGGCCGCGGCGATATGATTCGTGCCGGAGAAGCCGAAATCGCCATCGCCGGCGGAGCGACACATCCGTTACCCCTTTGGCGTATCGAGTTCATTGCGGGCGGTCTCAGCTCATACCGGAATGGCGAACCAGAAAAGGCAAGTCGACCTTTGATCTTTCGCGAGATTCGGGTGTTATTGTCCGAAGGAGCATGCGTCGTCCTTAGAAAATTTTGAGCGGGCTGAAGCGCGGGGAGCACGAATATCGTGAAATAATCGGCTATGGGAAGCAACGAGACTGTCGGATCTACCCAAAAGCCGGCCGGTTGGAGGAATCAATGAAGATCGCCTTGCCAACGCCGCTCGCCGTGCTACAGAGTCGACTATATTTGCTGCCTACGGGCCAGGACATCCTGTTTTGGATGCGATGAAGTCCGAGAATCAATAAACGTGTTTTCGGTGACTATGCTTATCGATTCCAGTAAGTTCCATCAAAGGTGTGACAGGGAATGCCTTGGCGGCAGGGGGCCCTTCCAATTGACATCTCACCGCCCTAACAATCCGTCGATCAGACCAGATATTCCAACGGCTAACTACGAAATTGATCGTCAGACTGTCGACCTCAATTTCGTCGCGATCGACCCCGCAAGGCTTTGATCAACTGCGCTCTTATCAATGTTCGGGGTCATCGGAGGCAGCGCAGCCAGATGATTGTGAAGACGAGCGCGTAATCGATGAACAGCCGTACGGACTCCAATCCTTGTCTGCGATACTTGTTCAACTGAGCTTTAGGTCTCGCTGTTTTCTTTGCTAATCGGAAACGCTCGGTCGAACCAATGCTTTTTGTTTCTGTCGTTCACGATCGCAGCATGGCTAGGAACTCTATATTGGCTTTCACTGCCACGACGATTCCCATGGCAGAATTCGCCATTAAGTGAAGCCTCGGCCACTGGAGTTCTCTATCCTCGTGGATTAATTTTCTTCGACTCTCAATATCCGAACAGAATCGGGCTGGGGGGAGTTCTACAAGCTGGCCCGAGTCTGGCTGATAGTGACATTCGGCATTGTTTTCTTTGTCAAACTAATGCGTTCTTATTACGCGCGGAGTTGCGCCGGCAACGGTGCGCCCAGCCCCTCTACGGTCATCCGGTGTCAGATGTTTTTTCTGTTACTTTGTGATCGGTTCGTCGCCCTGATCGTCGGTTATGGCTCGGGATATCCGGGGCCAGGGAACGAGCGGACAGAGCTAACGATTCATACTTGTTGCGGGTGCCGTCTCTGGCGTCTTGCGTTGGTCCTTCGCCTCACGTTCTTGTTGGTGCTTTTGGTCCTCAGTCGCACTGCGATTTGGTTTGCTCCGTTTCGAATCGTTCTCTTCAGTTTGATCGTCGCTTACGGCATTGCGACAAAGAAGATCCTGGATGTTGGAATTTTCATTCGGCGGATCATTTCATACACTGTTCTCGCTGGGTATCTGCTTACGGTTTACGCCTGTGTTTATTGGTTGGTTGCAACTGCGCTGCACTCATTAACGAGCGATTCCTCTTCCATCGCGCACGTCACCGCCGCCGTTGTCATCGCCTTTGCCATGGCGCCGGCGCGCGGAGTTTCGCAGCGACTCGCTGAACGCCTCTTTATTAGTGCTCACCGCCTGGATTTTCGCGCCACGGTCGGAAACGCCGCAGCCATTTTGAAATCGGTGACCACTCTGGGTGATCTTTTGGGACGATTCGCCCGTACCATTGCCCAGGCGGCCAACACAGATCATGTGATTATTCTGCTGAGGCAAAAAAATGCGTATTCTCAGCAATACCCAGCTCCCACGCGCCAGAGCCAGATTGAACTGCCCAATGGTCACCCGCTCGTCACCTACCTCCAGACAACCGGGCAACCCATCGTGCTGCACGAATTGCATCGGACGCGGCCGAGTGCCGAAACACACCGCGTCCTGCAACAGATGCAGCACTTGAATCTTAGTGTCATTTTGGGCATTTTTGCCCGCGACCAACTGGAAGGTATGATGCTGCTGGGTCCGCGTGTTTCCGGACGCGTTTACGGCAGTGTCGAGCTGGACGCCTTGCAGGTGTTATGCGGTCAGCTCGCCGTCGCCATCGAGAACGCGCAGCTGTTTACTGAAGTCCAAAATGCGAAGCTTTACAACGAAACGCTACTCGAACACCTGGCCACCGGTGTGATCGCGTCGAGCGCCGATGAACGAGTTACTGTATTTAATAATGAGGCCGGCCAAATTATTGGCTTAAATTCCGAGGATGTTTTGGATGCCCGGCTCGATGCCCTGCCGCTGACCCTGGCCCAGGCCATACGCGAGACACTCGCCACCGGCGAAGCTCAAATAAACAACGAATACACGCTCGAGCATGCCGAGGGCGAAGTGGTGGTGCGAACCAGCACCTCGGTCTTTCACGACCAGGAACGTCACGTCCTCGGCGTCCTGATGGTGTTGACCGACATCACCGCCCTGAAGCAGATGGAGGCTCAGATTCGAAGAAGCGATCGCCTGGCGAGTCTTGGAACGTTATCCGCCGGCATGGCCCATGAAATCAAAAACCCGCTCGTCTCGATCAAGACTTTTGCCCAGCTTCTTCCCGAGCGCTACCAAGATTCGGATTTCCGCGAAACATTTTCGAATCTGATCGGTCATGAAATTGATCGTATCGACTCTTTGGTTAATCAGCTGCTGCGCTTTGCTCGTCCGACAAAACCTCTCCTCCGCCCCATGCACGTCCATGAGATCTTGGAAAAATCTCTCAGTCTGGTGGGCCATAGAATGTATCAAAAAGAAATTAAATTAACTCGTTCTTGGGGAGCAAATGTTGATACAATCAGAGCCGATGCCGACCAGCTCGAGCAAGTGTTTCTTAACTTCTTCCTCAACGCCATGGATGCGATGAAGAATGGTGGGGAATTGGCCGTGAGCACGCAGATTTCCAGCGAAGAGCAATGGGTCGCTGCGCTGAGTCAGGGAAACGGTCACGGAACCCCTGCCGAAGCTTTGCGAATCACCATTCGCGATACCGGGGAAGGAATTCGAGAACAAGATATCGCGCATGTTTTCGATCCGTTTTTCACCACCAAAGATTACGGCACCGGTCTTGGTCTCTCCGTTGTTCACGGCATCGTCCAGGAACATGGCGGACAAATCGAAGTTGAAAGCGAACTTCGAAAAGGAACGTCATTCCATGTCATCCTCCCGCTGGTCAGATCTGACAGCGAGGTAGCCGTGGCATGAGTCCGGCCATCGTTTGTATTTCCTACACTCAAGACGCCGAACTCGCCCGGCGCCTGAAGGCATTTTTGCGCTCGATTACGGAGCTCAGACAGATTAGCGATCCCGACCGCTTCGATCCGGTTCTTCGGCAAGTTGGGCCGACCGTTCTGATCATGGATCTCCGGGCCAAGGAATGCCGGGACCTGATGGACCAAGTTCAAAGCGAATCGCCGGAATATCTAATTATTGCATTGGGGACGCCACGATCGGAACCGCTGAGAGAAGCGGAACAGTCGGGAATTTACGCAGCGGAAGATCTGCAACTGGACCGGCGGCGTCTTCAGGCACTGGTCAGCCGCGCTCTGGATTATTTGCGAGCGCTCCAGGCAACGCGGGACCTTCGCGACTCAATCGTTCCTCCCCGCGATGTCCAGATCAGTCCCCGTCAGCCAACGGTGTCGCCCCACCCCTCTTCGACCTCGCTGCTTCGCCTACCAAAGGTTCTTCGTCGGTTCGAAAACGTCGACGCGCTTCTGACCAGCATCGTCGAGACGGTGGCAGAGGCCGCGAGTACGAGCCGCGTCGGAATTTTCGCCCGGACACGCCAGAACGATCACTACACCTTGCGGGCAGGGTTGCGGTGCCTTCCGGAAACCGCGGAGCTGGAGTTTGTCGCGCGCGACGGCCTTGTTCGCTGGTTCGAGCAAAACGCTCATATGATTTCGCGAGCAAACGCCGCTTCAAATCCAGACCAAAAGCAACGCTTAGTCATGCGTCGGGCGCTCGATAATTTCGGCGCCGAAGTGATCATTCCTCTTTACGGGGGTAGCCAGATCATCGGTTGGATTTTCTTTGGCAATCAAATCACCGGCGAGTCTTTCGATGCGGGCGCCCTCGAAGGGTTGACGATGCTGGCCGAACATGTTTCGACCGTTTTGGAAAACGCATTCCTCTTTGAAGACGCGACCGTGCAACGCACGCTGGCCGAGACCCTGCTGAAATCAATTCCGCCGGGTATTGTTGCGATCGATGAAAATGCGATCATCCGCTGGTTCAATCCAACGGCGGAACAAATCCTCGGCCTGACCAGCAAAGATGTTTTGAACAAACCGGTTGAAGCGGTTGGCAGCCGGCTTGCCGGATTATTAAGAGAAGTCCTCGAGTCCAGCGCTCCACTCGCCCCGGAACGTTGGCTCGACAACAACACGCGACGCGCTCTTTTGGTTGAAACTCGGCGCATGTCGGATCACCGCGCAGCCCTTGGCGCGGTTGCAGTCATCAATGACCTAACCAGTCAGGAAATGTCGCGCGAAAAACAAGCTCTTGCCGACCGGGCTGCCTTTTGGACGGACTTGGCCGCGAGCATGTCGCATGAAATCCGTAATCCTTTGGTTGCGATCAAGACATTCGCTCAACTTTTGCCCGAGCGCTTTGACGACGCCGATTTCCGCAAAGAATTTAGTGAAATCGTGGTCAGCGAGATCGATCGACTGGACAAGATCATTACCCAAATCAATAACTTCGCGCACCCGCCGGAACTGACCTTGAAACCGATCGACGTTCGCAGCTCGCTAACAAAGGGTCTGGAAATCGCCAAATCGCGCTTTGGCGTGAATGGGGGGTTTCAAATTGAAACGGCATTACCAAACGACTTACCGCGCGTGTTAGGCGATGAAAATGCGCTGGCCGAAGCATTCGCCCATCTTGTCGCCAACGCGGCGGAAGCATTGGCCGATCAACCGAAGGCGCGAATCATACTTTCGGCCAAATCCGTCCGCGATAACGGGCGATCCAGCGGCGTTATCGTTTCGGTGCGTGATAACGGACACGGCATCTCGCCGGATTTGAAGGACAAAATCTTTTCACCATTCTGCACCACGAAAACTCGGGGCATGGGCCTAGGGCTACCGATTGTCAAACGCACTATTTTCGATCATAACGGTCGCGTTGAAATCAATTCCAGTCCCCAGGGCACTCAGGTCAACGTCGTGCTGCCAGCCACGCCGGAACGACGGTAAATTGCCGACCAGCCAATTCCTCGTTAGATTCGCTGTCCCGCGTCCCTGGGCGCGATAACAATTTCTAAATTATGATCGTTACAACCCAACAACTCTATCGAGTTGCCTACAAAAAATTCGCCGTCGGCGCCTACAACATCAACAATCTCGAACAAAGCATGGGCCTTTTTCGCGGCAACATGCAAAGCAAATCACCGTTCATTATTCAGCTTTCGAAAGGCGCTCGTAACTACACGGATAAACGCATGCTCGAAGCCATCATTCGCACGGCGGAGCAGATCTTTCCCGAGGCAATCTTCGCCGTCCACCTCGATCATGGCGACGAACAAACGTGTTACGACTGCATCGATTCCGGGTTTTATAGCTCGGTGATGATCGACGCCAGTCACGAACCGTTCGACCAAAACGTCGAAATTACCAAACGAGTGGTCGATCGCGCCCACGCCAAAGGTATCAGTGTAGAAGCAGAACTGGGCCAACTGGGCGGAGTCGAAGAAGATATCAAGGTCGATGAAGGTCATGCCTGCCTAACGAATCCGGAAGAAGCGGTTGACTTCGTAAAACAAACCGGCTGCGATTCGTTAGCGGCAGCAATCGGCACCAGCCACGGCGCCTACAAATTCCAGGGCAAACAGGGACTGCACTTCGATGTGATCAAGGAAATCAGTGACAAAATTCCGGGACTGCCAATTGTCATGCACGGTAGCTCCAGCGTTCCGCGGGAAGAAGTCGAACGAATCAATGCCGCCGGCGGCAAACTCAATCCCAGTGCGCGCGGCGTCGACGAGAACGAATATCTGCCGGCAGCCAAGCTCGGCGTCACCAAAGTGAATATCGACACCGACGGTCGCCTGGTTTGGACGCGCGTTCATCGCGAATTCTTCCGCGATCATCCTGAGCAATTCGATTTTCGACCACCGGGGAAAATCTTTATGCAGGCCTATGCGGATTTCATCGCGCACAAGAACGAAAAGCTCGGATCGGCCGGAAAGCTGGACGAAATACGCGCGAGCTTGAAAAAATAGGTGAAGTTCACACTTCAGGAACTTGCTGAATCTTGTGACGGAAAGCTGATCGGCGATCCCAACACGGAGATTAGTGGCGTCGCCTCACTCGCAGAAGCGGGTCCGGGCGACATCACCTTCTTTGGCGATCCTCGTTACGCCAGCCAGCTGCGTCAGACCCGCGCCACGGCGGTTTTTGTTCCTACGGATTTCCAGGAGTCGATCCATATCCCACAAATCCGCGTTCCTCACCCATCCCGCGCCTTTGAACAAGTGGTCTTGAAACTGGCGCCAAAACCGATCGAAGTTGCGCCGGGGATTCATTCCACTGCTGTGGTGGATCCGTCCGCGAAGCTGGGAGCTCGTGTCGCCATTCAGCCCTACGCGATCATTGAAGCCGGGGCGCAAATTGGTGACGACACTCTGATTGGCGCTAATAGCTACATCGGCCACGAGTCGGTTGTCGGAAACAACTGCAAAATCTATCCGCGCGTGATCGTTCGTGAGCGAACGAAAATCGGATCCCGCGTGATCCTTCATAGTGGCGCCGTCATTGGCGCGGACGGTTTCGGTTTTGAAGTGATTGATGGGCGCCAACAAAAAATTCCGCAGCTCGGAATTGTGCAAATCGACGATGACGTTGAGATCGGAGCCAACACGACTGTCGATCGCGCGCGCTTCGGCCGGACCTGGATTCAGCAAGGCGTGAAAATCGACAATCTGGTGCAGGTGGCGCACAACGTCATCATCGGGAAAAACTCGGCCATCGCCGCCCAAACCGGTATTTCTGGCAGCACGCGCATTGGTGAAAACGTGATGATCGCCGGACAGGTTGGCGTGAATGGCCACATTGAAATCGGAGATGGCACCATGGTTTCGCCTCAGAGCGGCATTGCCCGGAGCATTGGGGGCGGGATTTGGTTTGGCTCGCCGGCTGTGCCGCTGGAAGACGCAAAACGACAGATCGCCTGGATTCACCGGCTGGGAAAGCTGTTTGCGCGGGTGAAAGCGATTGAGGAAAAGCTGGGGCTTTAGCTGAGGTAAATTGTTGCTGGCGAGGCATCAATTTGACCGGAAACCGGGTCCGGTGGCAAGGGTCATGCTTATGGTTATTATAGAAAATATAAAACACCATGAGCTCTTCCGCTCGCAATTATTGTCAGTTCCTGATCATCGATGACGACCCCGGCATCGCTAAGTTCCTCGTCACCTACCTCCGCCAGCGCGGCCATACTTGCGACTCCCTCACCGAGGGGTTCCAAACCGCCACCTGGCTGGCGCATCACGATTGCGAGGTCATTATCGTCGACCTCAAAATGCCCAAAGTGGACGGCATTTCTCTGATTTCGTTCATCCGTGAAATCAATACCAAGATCCCAATCGTGGTTTTCACCGGCGTCGGTTACGACGAAGAACAAATGCACGCCGCCCTGCGCGCAGGAGCGAATGGCTACGTGAGCAAAAACCTCCCCGTTGAGCAGCTTTATTGCGTGTTGGGCCGTGTCCTTGCCACTTGCCAGCAACGCAGTCGGCGCGAGGCCCTCGCCTGCATCGAAGCGCCGATCGGTCAGGTCGCCTAGATTTTTAGACGCCTACTACTTCCCTTTTCGCGATTTGTAACTTCCTTCGCCTCCCGCTTCGTCAATCATCTGTCGCAGAAGCTCCGGTGAAATCCAGCTTGCCCCGCTAGCGTGGACCGTTTGCCGCTCGAGCGAATCAGATGTGGCCACACTCAGCTCAAATCTCCGCCCGTACTTGCTCGCCAGTCGTTCGACAATCGTGTCGGCCGTCTGCCCTCGCTTCGAATAGAAAATGTGCACATCGCCGGGATCCGCTGTTTCCGAGACGCGATCACCGGCTCCGTCGAATACCACGACCACGCGAACACCCGTCCAATCCTGATAGTGTCTTAGCCGTTTGAGCAATTCCTCTCGCGCCAGAGACAGGCGGCGTTGATGTAATTTTCGCAAATCAGGCCAGGCAAAAATGACGCTGTGGCCATCGACAATGAGGTAACGAGGCCGCATCAACGTCGCGAATGGCGCGCCGATGCGAAGATCATGTCTCGGCGGCGATTACGCCCTATTCCGCGGCCTGCTTTTTCGGCCGCGGCCGCGAGGACTCCACGCGCTTGCTTTTCGCTGCTATTTTCTTGCGTTTGAGGTAGGCCTTACGCCGTTTGCGTTTGGATCGAGCCCGATGCTGTTGTCCCATGGGGTTTGTCCTATAATTGGGAAGCGCCGACAAAGCAAGCCAAGCCGTGCGAAAGTTCTAAAAACACAAAACGAGGATTGCTTTTCAAGGTTAAATCCAGGTAGAAACACCGCCATCGTAGTGCTGCAATGACGCTCTCGGCCACACCGAAAAACCTGATTGGCCTTTCCATCCTGCTGCTCGCAGTTGCCGGAGTTTTCGGCGTTCTGAACACGAGCAAGGTAAAAACGCTCCGTTCCGCCGTCGCCGATGCGAACGCCGCCCGCGATGGTGCCGAGCGGCGTCGCGCGGATCGTGAAAAAGAAATCAAAGCCCGCGAAACAGCGATTGCCGCAGAACACGCGAAGATGGCTGAGAGCGAAAGCCGCGTGGCCAGCGCTGAAGCCGAACTGGTAAAACTGCAGACCGAGAAGAGTGATCTCCAATCCAAATTGCAGGCGAACGAAACGGAGATCGCCAATTTGCAGAAGCAAGTGGAAGACGTGAAACCGAGTTCGGCCAACCCGGGGGCGGCCACTCCGCAAGAATTGCAGGCGCAACTCGACGACGCGCGGCGCCAGTTAGAAGATGCGGAGCGCGAGAAAACTTTTCTTTCCGAGAAACTGCAATCTGTCCAAAGCCGTTCATCGCAGTTGGAGGAAGAAAAGAAACGCCGGGTTACGGGTTCGAGTAAGGTCGGCGTTCGTGGGACCGTGCTGGCGGTCAATCAGTCCTACAATTTTGTCGTATTGAATCTGGGTGGCCGCCAGGGCGTGGAGCCAAATTCAGAAATGCTCGTTCTGCGCGATGGCAGTTTCATCGGGAAGATTCGCATTTCTTCAGTTGAACCAGCTACCGCCATCGGCGATATAATCCCCAGCACGCTGGCGCGTGGCGTTCAGGTTCAACCGGGAGACACTGTGATATATGCGGGAAACTCTTAAAGGCCTGGTTTGGCTGAGTGTGGCCGTGATTGGCGCGATCTCTCTGCTCTCCTGCGCGACGCAAAAAAAACAGGTCAGCGTGGTGAACGATCCCGATCAGAAAAAGGGCGAGAACTCGATCCCCTGGAATCAGCAGGAGAAATGGGAACAAGGCGCGGCCATGGGCGGCATGGCGGAAGGCACCGACCACGTTCGTTAGATAGCATTCTTTCGCCTAACGGTCGAAGCCAAGAACGACCGGCTTCCGCTCAAATCCAAAAGCCAGCCGGAATCACGGCATTCTTTGGCACCACCACAATCCCGTCCCGGATGAAATAATTGTCGGCGTCGAAGTCAGGTGGTTTGCCCTCCGGAGTGATCACCACACCGTCGGCGATTCGCGCATTCTTATCGATAATGGCCCGATCGATCACACAGTTGCGCCCAATACCAATCGGCGGCGCGCCGTCACGTTCCGGGCCGTCCTGCTCAAAATAATCGGCGCCCATGACGATGCTGTTTCGAATCGTCGCGCCACTTTGAATAATGCTGCGAATACCAACCACGCTGCGCTCCAGGTGCGCGTCGGAAATGATGCATCCATCGGAAATGATCGCCTGCCGCAAGCTCGCGCCGTTAATTTTGCTGCCCGGTAAAAATCGCGGGTGCGTATAAACCGGCCACTCCGAGTCGAAAAAACTGTACTCCGGCACGATATCGGTCAGGTCGAGATTGGCTTCGTAGAACGCGCGCACCGTTCCGATATCCTCCCAATAACCTTTGAAGATAAATGCGCTGACATGTCGCCCCTGAATGGATTGCGGAATGACATGTTTGCCAAAATCCTCCAGTTGATTGTCGAGACATTCCACCAGGACTTCGCGATTGAACACGTAGATGCCCATCGAAGCTTGATAAAATTCCTCATCCTTCTCCAAACCGGTCGCCGCGACTAAATCCGGACTCATTTTCAATTCGCCCAAAAGCGACTCGTCCTTGGGTTTTTCGACAAATCGAGTGATGCGGCGATCCGCGTCGCTCTGCATGATTCCGAATTCGGAAACCTGGCTGCGCTTGACCGGTTTCGTCGCCATGGTGATTTCGGCACCGGACTGAATGTGCTGGTGCAACAGCGTTCGAAAATCCATCCGGTAGAGCTGATCGCCACTCAGAATGAGATAGTATTGGAACGGTCGCTCCAAAAAATAACGCATGTTCTGCCGGACGGCATCGGCGGTTCCCTGGTACCACTGCGACCCTTCTGGCGTCTGTTGCGCAGCCAGAATATCGATGAAACTTCGTGAAAAATTATCGAACTTGTAACTCGCCTGAATATGGCGGTGCAACGACATGCTGTTGAACTGGGTCAGCACGTAGACCGAGCGGAGCCCGGAATTCAGGCAGTTGCTAATCGGAATATCGACGATGCGATATTTGCCGCCGAGAGGGACCGCCGGTTTGGCGCGGTCTTTGGTCAGCGGAAAAAGACGCGTCCCGGCGCCACCACCCATGACGATAGCCAAAGTGCGAAGAGTGGTTCCGGGCGGAAGAGCTGGCGGCGTCATGGTCTAACCATCATTCGCGCGGCCGTTCCGGTTTCGTTTCACCTTCCCAATAACTCAGTTACAGCCGGTGGTTGCAAATAGAAGCTTCATCCACAGGTCGACAAAAAAGGAGGCGCAGAGTGGCGAGCTTCCGCCCCAGTTGCGGTGGTGGCATGAATCTGGCAATTTCCCCATCTAATATATGTGTGGAATTGTAGGTTACGTCGGGCCTTCCGATGCCGTCCCTATTTTGATGGAAGGCCTCCGTCGACAGGAGTATCGCGGCTATGATTCGGCTGGGATCGCGGTCGTCCACGGCCATCAAATCCACATTCGGAAATGCGCCGGTCGCATCGCCTCGCTGGCCCAGCTGGTTTCGGAAAAGCCCGTCTCGGGCTCGTACGGAATCAGTCATACCCGCTGGGCGACACACGGAAAAGTGACCGACGGCAACGCCCATCCGCACTTCGACGCGACCGGAAAAATTGCGCTCGTCCACAACGGCGTAATCGAAAATTACCAGGCGCTCAAAGACCAGTTGATCCAGGACGGCGACACCAACTTCCGTTCCGACACCGATACCGAAGTACTCGCTCATCTGATCGGCAACATTTATCGGAAAAGCGACGGGAAAGATTCGAAAGCGCGCCTTCTCAATGCGGTTCGGACTGCTTTGAAACAGGTGATCGGCACCTACGGCATCGCCCTGATTCATGCCGATATTCCGGACTTTATCATCGGCGCCCGCCGGGGCAGCCCGCTCGTGCTGGGCGTGGGTAAAGATGAAAATTTTCTAGCCAGCGATGTCAACGCAATCGTCGCTCACACGCGCGATGCGGTTTACCTCGACGATTTTGATGTCGTCGCGATCGAACGCGAGAAATTTGAAATCAGTTCTGTCGATGGCGCGATTGGCCAACGCGAAGTCAGCAAAGTCGAGTTCACCGCAGAAGATATTAAGAAGGGCGATTTTCCGCACTACATGCTCAAAGAAATCTTTGAGCAGCCGAACTCGACTCGAGACGCCATGCGGGGCCGGCTGAGTCTGGAGGAATCCACCGCCAAACTGGGCGGGTTAAACATGACACCGGTGGAATTGCGCGACATCGCGCGAGTGATGTTGACCGGCTGCGGAACGGCCATGCATGCGGCCATGGTGGGCGAATATTTGATTGAGCAACTCGCGGACATTCCGACCGATGTCGAGTATGCGAGCGAGTTTCGTCATCGCAACACCCCGATGACGCCCAATACATTGGTGTTTGCCATCAGTCAGAGCGGCGAGACCGCCGATACTCTCGGAGCGTTGCGCGAAAGCCGGCGCAAAGGCTATCGCACCCTCGGCATCTGCAATAACGTGGCCAGCACTATCGGGCGCGAGAGCGACGGCGGCGTTTACATGCACGCCGGCCCGGAAATCGGGGTGGCGGCGACGAAATCGTTTACGTCGCAGCTCACGATTCTTACCCTCATTGGTTTGCTGCTTGGCCGGATGCGCGGTCTATCGACCGCCGAAGGCAGCCGAATTATCGAAGCGCTGGCCAAACTACCAGAACAAATTGGGGAAGTTTTGAAACTCAGCGACCACATCGAGTCGATCGCGAAAAAGTACGCGGGGGTGAATGGTATGCTCTTCTTCGGGCGGCAATTCAATTTCCCGATCGCCATGGAAGGCGCGCTCAAGATGAAGGAAATCACCTACATCTTCGCCGAAGGACACCCGAGCGCGGAACTTAAACATGGAATTATCGCACTCGTTAGGCCCGATCTGCCTTCGGTTTTTATTGCGCCGGACGATGCCGTCTTTTCAAAAAATCTGAACAACATCGAACAGGTCAGAGCGCGCAAAGGACCGATCATTGCCGTGACATCCGGGACGGGCGCCAAGCAGTTGAAGGGTTTGGCCGACGATATCATCGAAATTCCGCCGGTGCTCGATTGCCTGAGCCCGATCCTCTGTGTCGTCCCGCTCCAGCTCCTCGCCTATCATCTCGCGGTCGAGCTCGGCCGCGATGTCGATAAACCGCGGAACCTTGCCAAAAGCGTGACCGTAGAATAGGCCTACGCCGAACAACGCTCCCGCGCCGCTTTTCGAAGCCGTGATAACTTACGGCAACGCCGTTCCGGATTTCGATTTCACCAATCCGATGTCAGCACTGTTGAGAAATCCATCGGCGTTCACGTCTTCGCGGAAGTTCGCCTGAGTAACCGGTTGACCGGATTGCGACTTCGTCTGACCGATATCGGCGGAATTAACGAATCGATCGCTATTCGTATCGCCCACCAGCACAGGAAGTGCGGCGGAAATGACGCTGCTGAACTTGCCTGTCGAATCCGTGGCGTTGCTTAAGCTCACCGTTGTGACC
This sequence comes from uncultured Verrucomicrobiae bacterium, assembly GCA_963846065.1. GTDB lineage: Bacteria > Verrucomicrobiota > Verrucomicrobiia > Chthoniobacterales > UBA10450 > DASPUI01. The sequence continues at coordinate 98,371 of CAWJUP010000021.1, read as the reverse complement.
TGATCGTTGGTCACTCCGCTCAGATTCACGATATAATTATGAGCGTCGGTCGGATCGATGTTACTGCTGGTCACTGAACCGGAGCCGTTCGTGACGGTCGCGCCGTCCACCGTTGTTAAAGGATCTGCGAACGTGAACACCATAGTGTATCCACTGTTCGCGCCACCGCTCCGACATTCGACGCCATTTCCGGTCGTCAGATCGATATCGAAAACGCCCGCACTACCGTGAGTCTTTCGCGAAACGACAGTCACCGCGTTCAGCCGGCTGCAGAAATCATTGCCCACGACTAAATAATCCTGCCGGCCCCCTGCGTAGTCCGCGGATATCACACTCGTCGGGCTTCCCACCGTATCTTCCCGGACGGCCACTCCAAGCAGCACGTCGCCGTTGTGAATTCCGAGCGCGGTTTTGTCCACGATGAAACGAACGCTTCCGTCCGATTGGACACCGCTACCGGCCTCCAGCGACCCGATTGCCGTCCAGTTTCGAAATTCTCCACCAGTTTCCGGAGTCGGATCGTTTGTAAAGTCATTATCTTTACTGGTATCGATTTCATTCTCGGTGGCGCTCGGATCGGTCGAATAGCGCAACCGATAGCGAATGCCGCCTGAAGGAGGATCAAAGAAAACATAGAACTGCGAATTGCCCGCCTGCACCAGACTCGGCTGCGCATTATTGATCACAAAAACGAGTTTCCCAGGCATGTCGCTCGGCTCGGCGATGCTAAAGCTGGCAATATCATTGTTCGGCTGTGCTCCGCCTTCACCCGTCCGATCTTGATAAACCTGTCCGGGTAATGAGCAGGAAAGCTGCGGCTGCGGCGCGTTTTGCCCGACCGTCGGTGCAAACGTGTTACTCGAAACTCCTTCGCCGAGACCGTTGATCGCCGTCGCCCGGAACTGATAGGTGTGCAGCGGATTCGCCGGAATAGCCAACTGACGCTGCGGACTGTTGCTTAAAATCTTGGTTTCCGCTCCCCCATCAACTCGCTCGTAAACATTATAACCGGTGATCGGCGAACCACTGTTGTCGGCGTCCGGCCAGGTCAGATAGACAATCTGATTATTGCGATAACCATTCAATAACGGTGCTGCCGGTAGGGCGGGTTCGGGTGGATCAAATTGCGCGTACATTCGGCGGCCGCCGGATTGCCGGACGATTCCGGCCAGTTTGGAAAACGTGTTCGGACCGCCCTTATTCACGCATCCGGCCGAGCAACCGATCGAGTTACTGGCAATGACGCGGCCTTGAGTGTCAATCACGGCATCGATGAAGTCATAGTGGTTGCGATTGTCGCCGGAATTTCCGATTCCACCGAACCCTTGAATCGGATTGTCCGGCGTCGCGTTGTCCACAAACCAGGTACTGCCTCCGTCGTAGGTCGTGGCGACGTAAAGATACCAAAGGCCGGGGAACGACATGTCTTCGTAATTCGTGTTCGTGCCGTTATAGGTGGAACCGAAAAACGCGACAGCGGCCCGGTTCGGATCACCCGCAGTGGCCGCCGGAAACACGGAATAGTTCACTCCGGCTAAGGCTCCGACGTCGACGCTCGGCGCGAACGTTGCGCCTTTGTCGTGAGAAACAGCCACATACAGGTGGTTGTTGTTCAGATTTTGGTAAGCGAGATAAATCGCCCCACTCTGATCGATCCCGACGGATGGATCGCCTTTGCTCAGCAAAGAGCCGGTGCTGTCCGGAACCGCGCGGATTGTCCAGGTTGTTCCGGCATCTTGCGAAACGACGACATTCACCAGACCCTGCCCGATCACAGGAGTGTCGAGCCCGCAGCCCTTGTTAGGCACGTAGACGGTGCCATCCGCGGCCACTTTCGGGTGACCATGCAATCCGACGCACTTGCTCGTGACCGAATCGTAAATTGGAACGATCGGACCGTAAGTTAGACCGCCATCGTCACTGCGCGCGCAAAAGGCCGAGGCGATTTGTTGAGAACAATAATAAACGGCGTTCGGATAGAGCGGATGCGGAATGAGCGAGCCCGCTCCGGTGGTTGGATACGGACCGACTCCCATCCCTTCGTGGTCGACACCCGTGCCGATGCCGCCACTGATATCCGGACTCCACGTCTCGCCGTCATCGTCACTGATGTCGGTCAGACTGTCGCCGCCGGCGAGTTGCATCGCCCAAATGCGACCGGTGCCGGGATCCGTCAACAAAATCGGATCCGTCGTCGCCTTGTTGCTGATGCCATTGGGCGCGTCCTTGAATTCCCAAGTCGCCTTGGCCGGCGAAGTCGAATCGTCGAACCGGATACGTAGAATCTCGTACAGACCCTGATAGAAAATATCACCGCCGATGTTGGCATTTACTTTGGTGTTCACACCCATGGTCGGTTCGCCGGCAAATAATCCCAAACTGGATGACGGTGCGCCGTTGGGGTCGGTGGGAATGTATTCCTGAAAACGTGGAGCGATGCCGCTGGCATTTCCCGGCGGTTGCACCGTTCCGTGTCCCGCGGTGGCCGTTCCAAGCCAGATCTTTCCGGTGAAACTCTGTCCCGCCGGGAGGGTGGTGCTGACCTGCACCACATAATTGCCGTTGGCGGCAGCGTTCGGCGTAATTTCGATTTGTTGAAACGTGGTCGCGTTCTGCGTCGATTGGGCAAGCGGACTTCCATTGGGGAAACTCGTCACTCCCGTCCAATTCGCCGCATCCCAGACGTAAAGATCGAAGATCGCCGCCGGGCTCGACCAGTCGATCCGGACAAACAGGTGCGTGTTAGGATTCGAAGAAACGAAATTAGCCGGCAACGTGACTTTTAATTGATAGACGTCGCACGGCACGAGTGGATCCGACGGATCGGGATCGCATTCGCCGGCCACGCTATTGCCAAAAGCATTCGGCTGAAAAAACGGGCCTGCCGTATAGGCCAATGGTCCGGACGAATCGGTCAGCGTTCCGCTCGATGGAGTGGAAGCAAAGCTCACGATTGCCAGGCAAGCGCCCAGCAAACCAAGACAAAATGCCGCGAGAATGCGTGGATTAAAAAATGCAGTTTGCGAATTGGTATTCATCTTCATATGCGCCTTCTTCGATGACCGCCTGCATTTGGTCATTCCGCAGACTTGATGATGAATTCGGAGTCCGCGGCCAAAGTGGCCGTGTCCCCCGAAATTTTTTCGGTTTCAAAAAGGCCAAGCCCCAGCGATCGCCTTTCAATAATTTGCGTTTCCTGATTACTGCAGCGATGTGCCGGACTTGGATTTGACCAGTCCGATATCGGCGCTGTTCAGGAATCCATCGACGTTCACATCTTCGCGGAAATTCGAACCCGTCACCGGCTGACCAGACTGTGATTTTGTCTGGCCGATGTCGGCCGAGTTCACAAATGTGTCCGCGTTCGTGTCGCCGATCAGTAATCCCATGGTGGCGGAAAAGCTTCCGGTATTCGCCTGCGAATCGACCACTCCGGTCAAGGAGACGGTGGTATGTTGTCCGTTCGTCAATCCACTGGCCTGAACCGTGCACTGATTGGCATTCGGTCCGGCGCTAACCGTCCCAACATTGGCAACCCCGCATCCGGTGATCGGATTCGAAAATGTAAACACGACGCGGTAAGTCCCGTTCGAAGGATTGCGGCACTCAATTCCAGCCGCAGGCGGCATCAGGTCGATGTCGAAATCACCGGCTGAGCCGTGGGTTTGCCGTGAAACCACGTCCGTTAGGCTGAGCAATGGCGCCGATGGCAAAGGCCAGACATAAGCCCCGCGGCTGCGGGTCCACACCGAAAGCGTGGTGTTGCCACGATCAATCTGCATGTCCCAGATCATCACGTGCGGTAATCCGTTATCGAAACGGTACCACTGCGGCGATGCCGCGGTAATGTCGTTGGTGTAATACAAACCCCAGTCCGTTCCGGCGAAGATCTGCTGCGGATATTTCGGGTTCGCGACAATCGAGTCGACCGGAATGTCCGGCAGGTTGCCAGTTTTGTTCAGCCACACAAACGTCGCGCAATCTGCGGTGCACGTCACTTGGAACACGTGACCCGGCGTAGAGGGCGTGTTCGCATTGAAGCCGCCAACCGACGCATACCCAATCGGCGAAGTCGTGGTCGTTGGGTCCATCGCCACATCGAGGACCGGACGGTTCGGCAAAATCGCGTTGCCGCCGGTCAGGTCAACCCACAAGGCAAGGGCGCCAGTGGCCAGTCCGTGACCGTACTGCACATTACCGTCGTTAGTGCCGACCATCGCTCGCGACTGATCGAGCGGTTCGAAGGCGAGCTGATTGATATACGAACGATCGGCCAAAGTTTGTTTAGTCAGATTCATGCTCACCGGCGCCCAGGCGTTTCCAGAAGTGAGTGTTTCCCAAACTCGATTGGTGCCGACAATGAGATGGCCGCATCCGGTCGGCGCGCAATCCGTCGCCGGATTGCCGGGGGTACCTTTGTAGATCTCGTAAGGTAGGACAAACGATTGCGTATCTGGTTGAGCCGGATTGCTCCAGGGACTGGCGTCAGGCACCCAGTTTGCATTCGCCGTGGTGCAATCTCCAAGCGCGCCATCGCAATAGTTTAAGTGACCGCTGTTATTCCCCTGCCAAAAGCGTCCGCCCACGGGATCGATTCGGGCAAAGAAACCGTCCCCGCCCACGCCCATCTGCCACTGCACCGGACCGGTCGGGGTTCCGGAAAATGTCACTGCACTCGCGCCGTTGTCCTGTGCGCCGCCGTTCGCTTGCGGATTAGCCGAAGTGGCGAAATTCGCGCTGATATCACCGGAGTAGAACTCGATTGTGTTCAAACCGTTGTCCATGTTGGTCCAGTTCGGTTTGACGCTTCCACTGGCAGATGATGCGTTCGTCGTGGAGTAGACGCCGCCATCGCTCCCCGCTAGCAGAATATTGGAATTCCCGGGCAGGAACGTCAGCGCGTGTTGATCGACGTGAACGACTTCGGTATTCCCGCTGTAGCCGCAAGTCAGGTCGTTCCAGGAGGTATTTCCATTTTGCCAAAACCAAATTTCGAACGTGTCGAAAAAGACGCGGTCCGGGTTGTTCGGATCGACCGCGATACCTTGATCGTACCAATTCTGGTTGTAATCGGCCGCGGATCCGCTGCAATCGGTCAAAGCGGCTCCGGTCGAGCCGGCGATTTGAGTCCAGGTCGCTCCACCATTAACCGACCGCCACGCTCCCAATTCGCAACCGGTCCCACCGCAGCTCGATTGGGTCTCGATTGCTTGAACTTGCGCGTAAATGTAGTTCGGGTTGCCCGGTGCGACCGCGATGTCGATTCGGCCTAACTTGTTGCCATTGGAATTGGCGCAGGTCGTCCCGCCGATCGCCATGTTACAGGCGACTCCGCTGGTGGCATTCGTTCCGCTCCAGCCATTCGAATTGTTGGTAATCGGCGTGAAACTGCTCGGGCAACCGCTCGCCGGCATTGTTGCGGAATAAAGCCCGTTCGCGCCATTTTGATTGAGGTTGTACTGCACCTGCGTGGCGATGCCACGGGTGCCGACGGCGGCAATGATGCGAGTTGTGCCAGCAACATTGCTCAGCTCAACCCCAGTAATGTCCTGACGTTGGCTGCTGAAAGCGTCCATCGTGCACGGACCGGTCCAGTTATTGCCGCCGTCATTCGAAACGTAGAGACCCGTCTTGGTTCCGGCTACGACGTTATTGCTGTTGTTTGGGTCAACCCGAACCTTTCCGACGGCGTTGTATTGCGGGAATTGGCCAGCCGGTTCGGGCAGAGCCATGCCAAAAACGTTTGCGCCTAACATCGTCCAATGCGCGCCGGCATCGGTTGATTTCAAAATGCCCTGACTACCCATTGAGAATGAGCCGTAATTCAAATCGCCCGTTCCGGCATAAACGGTGTTGTGATTGTTCGGGTCGATCGTGATCGAATCAATGCTGACGGTCGAAACCAGCGGATCGTCTGTCGTCGCGGTCCAGTTGGTTGAGCTGTTGCAGCAATTCGTCGTTTTCCAAACGCCACCCCCGTCGGATCCCAGGTAGGCGACGATGTTTCCGTTGGTGGTGATAGTCGGGTCAACCGCAATCGCGTTCACACGTCCTTCCGTTTTCGTGTAATCGTAGCAACCGGAACAGCCGGTCATCTGTAACGGCGCAGGCCCGAGAGCGGTAAATCCGGATCCGGTCAGCGCGAGAGGCGCATTCAATCGAGTCAATTTGCTTAATCCGGTCCCGAGCGGAACGGCGCTGCGGATGTGGGCGTCCTGGAGCGCAGCTTTTCGCAGCCAGGCTGGATCAAATTTGCCAGTCGGATACGTCAGGCGCGTGTTCCATTCCAATTCCATTCGGTTCAGGTCTTCGCCTTTTTCGCCACGGGTCGGCATATCGCGCTCTCTGCGGACCAAACCCTTCCGGGGAGCAGGCAGAGAAAAACTAAACAACGACAACGCCACTCCGATGAGGCACAAGCCGCAGGCAAAGGCCGTCCGTGAGTTCACCAAGCCCGGTCGCGAAACAGGTAATTTACGCATATTGGAAGGTGAATCGTCGGCAGGACACGTTTTGGTTCTATCTCGCCACCACTTTTTTGAAGTGGAACGATCTCCCCTCGTTGACACGAGAGACAGCGGTTCGTACGCTTGAAGTCCGCGAAAATACCGCCCGACGTGCACCAAAACGAAGATTACGTCCTCAAAGTCCTGCAGGAAGTTGGACTCGTCACCCGCAAGCAAGTCGAGTCCGCGCGGTCACGATTGAACGGAGAAAGCAATCTCGTCCATCTCTTGATCAAAGATGGCGTCGTTTCCGATGCGGATGTTTCGCGTGCCATCGCTGCCCAGGCCCACATGGATTGGATCGACATCTCGTCGATGGTGATTTCGCCGGAAGTAATCAAACAACTTCGAGCCGAAGATGCCCGACGTTTCAAGGTCGTCCCGGTGGCTTTTGGCGAGACCGGCCTGGTCGTGGCGGTGAGTGATCCCGCTCGATATCGATACGATCGATGGCCTGAGTTTCCTTTTACAGCGCGAGCTCGAGCTGGTCTGCAGCAGTCCCGAAAAAATCCGTGAAGCTCTGATCAAATATTACGGCACCGCGGACGAAGCCGCCGACATTATCCAACAAAAAATCGGCGAGGAAGTCGATGTGGGACTCGAAATCGGCGACGCCGGCGGGGGGGAATCTGCCGATGAAGCAGATGCCCCGATTATCCGCATGGTTTCCATGTTGATCGTCGAAGCCCATCGCGCCCGCGCCAGTGACATCCATCTCGAGCCGATGGATAAAAAATTCCGCGTCCGCTTCCGCGTTGACGGCGTGCTCCAGGAAATGCAGGCGCCCCCCAAGCGACTCCAGTCGGCGATTATTAGCCGGCTCAAAATCATGACCGGTTCGATGAGTATCGCCGAAAAACGCCTCCCGCAGGACGGACGCATTCAGGTGAAAATCAAAAAGAAACCGATTGATCTGCGCGTTTCCACGATTCCAACCAATCACGGCGAAAGCATCGTCATGCGCGTGCTGGACAAATCCAGTCTGATGCTCGGCCTGCCCGAGCTCGGATTTTTTAGTGACGACCAGGAGAAATTCGAGCGACTCATCCAGTTGCCCGACGGAATTCTGCTCGTCACCGGTCCAACCGGTTCCGGAAAGACGAGTACGCTCTATGCCTGCTTGAATTACATCAACAAATCGGATCGCAAAATCATCACCGTTGAAGAACCGGTCGAATATCAAATGACCGGCATCAATCAGGTCCAGGTGAATTCGGAAATCGGGATGACCTTTCCGGCAGCCTTACGCTCCATTTTGCGTCAGGCGCCGAACATCATCATGATCGGTGAGATTCGCGATTTGGAAACGGCTAGCATCGCCACGAATGCGAGCCTGACCGGACATCTTGTATTCAGTACGCTTCACACCAACGACGCACCGTCGGCGGTCGCCCGCCTGATCGACATTGGCGTGCAACCCTTCCTGGTCGCGTCTTCGATTCGGGCAATCATGGCCCAACGCCTCGTTAGGCGACTTTGCGCCAACTGCAAGCAACCCGGCTCTCTGAGCGAAACCGATCTCCGCGCCCTTCGGATCGAGCCGGGACAGGTCAGTGACGCGCAAGTGATGAAACCGATCGGCTGCGAGCAATGCCGTCACACCGGCTACAAAGGCCGGATGGGTCTTTTCGAGATTTTCATCATTGATGATGAAGCGCGACACATGATCAACAAACGCATGCCGACTTTGCCGCTTCGTCAGCGCGCGCGTGAACTTGGCATGCGAACCCTGCGCGAAGATGGCGTGCGCAAGGTTCTGGCCGGCCTGACCAGCGCCGAGGAAGTCATCTCAATCACCGTGGGAGACGCCAGCTGAGACAACGCCGTGAAGCGTCATTCACCAAATCGTTCCCCCGCCCGACCCGTCCCGCTCGGGAAATCTCGCGATGTAACGATTCAACCATTCACTGATTTAGCGATCGCGAAGCGATGAACGACAAGCAAGTCGCCGAACTTCTCATTGAGCAACACGTCTTGCAGCCGTCACAGGCCGAAGACGTGCTCAACGAAGCCCAATTAAATGGAAAAACAATCGCCCAAGCACTGATCGATGGTGGCTTCGTCGACGAGCATAGTTTCTACCAGAATATCGCCGATGCCTTGGGAACCGAATTCGTCGAGCTCCGCGACAAGGAAATTCCCGCGCCGATTTTGAAAATGATTCCGAGCGGCCTGGCCCGATTGCATCGCGCGCTTCCGATCGACATCAGTGGCAAGACGCTCCGGGTGGCGCTCGCCGATCCGCTCGATCCGCGCGCCGCGGAGGATCTCCGATTCGCTCTCGGCAAAGACGTCGATGTCGTGGTCGCCTCCACCGAACAGATCGAAAATCGGATCAAAGAGTATTATGGCAGCGACACCTCGAGTATGGAGGAGGTTCTCAAGCAGCTCGGCCAGGCCGGTGAGATGCTGCAAATTCGCGGCGATGATGGAAGCGACGCGGCGGTGGAAGCTGAAGCCAACGCCACGCCGATTATTCGCTTTGTCGATCTGATTTTGTATCAAGCGATCCAGGACCGGGCCAGCGACATCCATTTCGAGCCGTTCGAGCACGAATTCAAAATTCGCTACCGCGTCGACGGCGCGCTCTACGAGATGTCGCCTCCGCCTCGCCATCTCGCGCTTCCGGTCATCTCCCGCGTCAAAGTGATGGCGAGCATGAACATCGCCGAACGCCGCCTCCCGCAGGACGGACGTATTCAGAAAAATATTGCCGGGCGTCCGGTCGATCTTCGTGTTTCAACATTGCCAACGCAATTCGGTGAAAGTGTCGTGCTGCGCGTGCTTGATCGCTCAACCGTCAATCTCGATCTCGAGATGCTCGGCATGCCTGATTACATCCACGAATACATTCTGGAAGTCATCGAGCGGCCAAACGGAATTTTCGTCGTCACCGGACCGACCGGTTCCGGAAAAACCACGACGCTTTATTCTTGTCTGCGCAAAATCAACACGATCGATTCCAAATTGCTGACGGCCGAGGAGCCGGTCGAATACGACCTCGAAGGAATCGTGCAGGTACCGATAAATGATGCCATCGGTCTCACGTTCGCGCGGGTCTTGCGCGCGTTTTTGCGGCAGGATCCGGATCGAATCATGGTCGGTGAAACGCGCGACCTCGAAACAGCGCAGATTTCGATCCAGGCATCGCTCACCGGCCATCTCGTCTTCACCACCTTGCACACCAACGATGCCCCCGGCGCCGTCACCCGCTTGATCGACATGGGGGTCGAGCCTTTCCTCATTTCCTCCACGCTCGAAGCCGTGCTCGGCCAACGTTTGTTGCGCAGCATTTGTCCAAACTGCCGGACCAGTTATCAACCGAACGACGCCTTATTGGCTCAACTCGAACTTTCGAAGCGCGAAATCGGCGATCGCCAGTTCTTCTACGGCAAAGGTTGCGACACTTGCAATCATACCGGCTACAAGGGGCGCAAAGGAATTTATGAGCTGATGAAAATCACTGATCCGATCCGGGAATTGATCAACCAGTGCGCGCCGACTGTGGTTCTGAAACAGAAAGCAGTTGAGCTCGGCATGGTCACGCTGCGACACGATGGCTTGCGGAGCATCTTTGCCGGAGACACGACCATCGAAGAAGTGCTCAAGTACACCTGACGAAAGAACGTTGAATCGGACATCGTTAAATCGTTAAATCGTAAACATGCCGCGGTTCCAATACATCGCTCTCGATTCGCGCGGTCAGGAATCGACCGGATTGCTCGATGCGGCATCGGCCAATGATGCCATCGGTCAACTACGTCAGGCCGGCTACTTTCCCACCAGCGTCTCCGAGGAAGGCAAAGGCGGAGGACCGGATGGAAAAGCAACCCGCAAAGCGGCCAAGGCGAAACCCGCGGCGGTTGCAGCCGCTCCCAAAGCCAAAGGGCTGCGGATGGAAATCACGCTTTTCCAGCGCAAGACCGTCAAACAAAAGACGCTGATGATTTTCACTCGACAGCTGGCGACGCTGGTCGATTCGGGGTTACCACTCCTTCGAGGTCTCAACGTTCTCGGAAAACAGGAACGTGACAGCGTCCTGAAAAGAACAATTACCCAGCTGGCCGACGGCGTGCAGAGCGGTGGCACATTTTCCGAAAGTCTGGCCCAGCATCCGCAGATTTTTAACAACCTCTACATCAACATGGTGAAAGCGGGCGAGGTTGGCGGCGTTCTGGAAGTGGTTCTCAGTCGTTTGGCGGAATTTCAGGAAAAGGCTGCCAAAATCAAAAGCAAAGTTCTCGCGGCCATGGTTTATCCCGTCATCGTGCTCGTCCTGGCCATTGCCATTATGGGATTCCTGCTCGTGTTCATCGTTCCGAAGTTCGAGCAAATCTTTCACGACATGCTTGGGGACAAGCCATTGCCGGCCATCACTCAGTTCGTCATCGGGGTGAGCAAACTCGTCCAATCACATTGGCTGGTAATTATCGGCGTGTTCATCGCCGTGATCGCCGGCTACAAATTCACCAACCGCACCGCCGGCGGGAGAACGCTCATCGATCGAATCAAACTGCGCGTACCGCTCTTTGGAGATGTCATTCGCAAAACCGCGATCTCGAGATTCTCGCGCACACTCGGCACGCTGGTGACCAGCGGTGTCCCAATTCTGCAGGCCTTGAACATTACTCGTGAAACCGCGGGCAATACCGTGATCGCCAACGCCATCGGTCGGGTGCACGACAGCGTGAAGGAAGGCGAATCGATTGTTCAACCCCTGGAAGCGAGCGGCGCTTTTCCACCCATGGTGGTGAGCATGATCGATGTCGGCGAAGAAACCGGCCAGCTTCCGGAGATGCTTTTGCGCATCGCCAACGTTTACGACGAAGAAGTCGATAATTCTGTTGCGGCCATGACCGCTGCGCTGGAGCCGATCATGATCGTCTTTCTCGCCCTGGTCGTCGGCACCATCGTGATCGCCTTGTTCATGCCGCTCATCAGCATCATCAGCGGATTACAGCAGCAAAGTTGATGCGGCTTAGCCGCAAATATCGCAATTTCGGAGATCGAAGGTCGCAACAAACTCGATGATCGAAAAACGGGATCGCAACCTCAAAAAGCGCACTGAGATATCTGGAAACGATTTCGAATTTCGTCATCCGACAGCGAGTTTCACCGTTTTAGAGTTACTCATTGTTATCACCATCATCATCGTTCTGGCCGGACTCATCCTGGCGACCAGCGGTTATGTTCAGAAGAAAGGCGCTCGTTCCCGCGCCGAAGCCGAAATCGCCGCCATGTCGGCGGCATGTGAAAGTTACAAGGCGGACAATGGGATTTATCCGACGAATCAAGATACCGGAATGCTTGATCCAATAAAGGATGTCGATTCCGCATCGTTGAACGCAACGAAATATTCAAGCGCTAGCCTTGGTCTATACAAAGCAATAAGCGGCGATTCGAATGCAAACTCGAATCGTTCCCCCGCTCAGAAAAGCTATTTTGCGTTTAAACCGAATATGCTTATGCCGAGTGGTGGTATCGGAAGCGTCACGGCCATTCGAGATCCTTTTGGAAACTCATACGGTTATTCAACCATGAAAGCCGGCGGAGGCACCGATGGCTACAATCCAACCTTCGATCTTTGGAGTACCGGTAGTTCAACCGATCCGAACCAGTGGATCAGAAACTGGTGACGTGTTGTAGCCGCCTCGCTCGGTCGAGACGTCTCTCGTAATTCACGACGACAGAGCGCCGTGGCTACAACATCCCTAATCCGCAAGTCTTTAGCGTTCGTTGGTGTTGACCACGATCACCACGCGGCGATTTAACCGTTGCCGCGCAATTTCCGCGTCAAGCTCCGGTCCGGGCGTTTGCATGACCTGCCGCGCCGGAACCAAAAAGCCCGTCGCACCGTAACCACGCACTTCCACCTGCCCGGGATCGATCCCCAACTGCGCGACCAAAAAGTCCTTCACGCTCTGCGCGCGCCGTTGACTCAGGTCGAGGTTGTATTCCGGCGTGCCGATCGAATCGGTATATCCTTCTATGGTAAAAGTCGCTTTCGGGTTTCGTTTCAGAAGCGTCGCCACTTTTTGCAAAATCTCGGTCGGCTGTAACTCGGCGCTGTCGAACTGAAAGAGCTGATCATCCGGCATCCGAATTTTCGTTCCCGAACCGAGCGGGCCTTTCTGGCTTAAAAGTTGATCGATATCGGCAAAGCCGTAGTTGCCCTTTTTGCTCGGCCCGGCGTTATCGGTTGGAATCTTGCTGGTGAAGGTGTTCGCCTTCTTAATAATCGTGCTCGTCGCCAGCTCGGTCCCGCTCAACGCCGGCTGCGGCCGGCCGGACACAGCACTGTCGTTCAGCAACGATTGCTCGTGAGTCGCATTCGGATCGCTGGAAAGGATCTGCGCAGCCGATTGTTCGATTTCGTTAATCGCCGAGCTCGCCGTGGGCTGATCGACATTCGGTTTGTCCGGCAGAACGTCGCGCATGTCGTCCGGAAGAGCGGCACTCGCGCGAACTTCCTCCAACAATTTATCGAACGATTTTTTCTCGTCCGGTGATTGATCGCTATTGTCCGGCTGCGGTTTGGAGGCTGTTGCATTCTGATCGGCGCTCAATTTATCGAGCGTTTGCAGGTCGACCGGTTTGACGTTGAACATCGCGGTTTGCCGGGCCTCGAGCAGTTGCGCCGCCGCGGGATCGAAACGCGCGTGATAAAAGTAAAAACAGAGCGCGACATGCAGGCCAAGCGAGATGAGTAAACCAAACCAGAGCCAGCTTCGCTGCTCGCTCCCGGTCAGCAGCGCCTCGTACTCGATATCGTCGATGTCGTGAAAATCAGAAAACGCCGGCATGCTATTTCTCCCGATTAGACAGCGGACTACCGGTTTTCGTTCGCTCGATAAAAGCCCGGGTGGCCCGGCGAATATCCTCCGAAATGCGCGCTTCCGGTGAAACAAATTTCGGGGTGAACCAAGGGAACAATCCAATCAAATCGTGCGTGACCAGGATTTGCCCGTCACAGTTCTCACCCGAACCAATACCGATCGTCGGAATTTCGATCGCGGCAGTAATTTGCCGGGCGGTATCAGCGAGCACGAGTTCGAGCACCACGGCAAAGGCTCCCGCCCGTTGCACACATTTCGCATCGTCTAAAAGCTGTTCCGCTTCCCCCGCCGTCTTTCCCTTAATTTTGTATCCGCCCTCTTCTCTGACGTGTTGCGGCAACATCCCGATGTGCGCCATCACCGGAATTCCAGTTCGCACGATCTGCTCGATTTTTCCGCATTCACTTCCGCCGCCCTCGAGCTTTACCGCGTGCGCGCCGGCCGCGACGAGTTTCCTGGCCGTCGCCACCGCCTGTTCGTTGGTGCCGTAAGTGCCAATCGGCATATCGCCGATGAGCAAGGCATGCTTTACTCCGCGGGCTGCCGCCCGGGTGTGATGCAACATCTCGTCGAGTGTGACCTGTGTCGTGTCTTCGTAACCGAGCACGACCATTCCAACGGAGTCGCCGACGAGAATGACGTCGATGCCGCCTTCGTCCAATAATCGGGCGGTCGGATAATCGTATGCCGTCAACGCGGTGATCTTCTCACCCCGCCGCTTCATCTCCTGAAACCTGCCGGTTATTTCCGCGTTCACCACTGGTCCTTGGATCGCACCACCTTACTTGAATCGGGCAGCTCCGCGAGCAATTCGGCAACGGTTTGGGTCTGGCCCGGCAAGACCAGGTCCGGCCGAATATCTGCCAACGGTTGCAGGACAAACCGGCGGCTCGAAATCCGCGGATGCGGGAGTTGCAGTTCATCCGTCGTCATTTTCTCGTTGCCGCTGTAAAGCAGGTCGATATCGATATTTCGCGAAATGTTTTTCGCATGTTGTCGCGCGCGTCCGAGGGATTCTTCGATTCGAATCAGTTCTTCCAGCAACGCGGACAAATCCCCATCGTATTCAAATTCCATCACAGCGTTGAAAAAGCTGACCGCGCCGGGTTCGCAATCGATTGGCTCGGTTTCATAAACCGGCGACGCCGTGACCGGTTTTCCGACACGCGGGAGTTTGGTGATGGCAGCTCTGGCCGCTTCCAGATTCGACCGGCGGTCGCCCAGGTTCGATCCAAGCGCAACAGCCGTTCTCATTTCCTCAAAGCGCCAAAACATCCCGCATCGAGTAAACGCCGGGAGCTTTGCCAACCACCCATTCTGCCGCGCGCAGCGCTCCAAGCGCAAAGATTTCGCGACTCGCCGCCTGATGCGTCAATTCCAATCGTTCTCCTGGACCGGAAAGAAAAACCGTGTGATCACCCACGACGTCGCCTTCCCGAACCGACTCAATCGCGATGGGCCTGCATCCTGGGCGCTTGGCCCGAATTCCTTCGGCCAACGTTTTGGCGGTTCCGCTCGGCGCGTCTTTTTTCCTGATGTGATGCGTTTCGACAATTCGCACATCAAAATTGCCGCCTAACGACTCGGCTGCCCGGGTGGCAAGGTCGAAAAGAACATTCACACCGACACTGAAGTTCGAGGTGTAAACAATCGGCACCTTCCGGCCCGCATCTTCAATTGCCTTTTTCTGCTCCGGCGAATGGCCGGTCGTTCCGATGATTGTGGCTAACTGAAATTGCGTGGCGGCGCGGCACACCTCCGTCGCGGCATCGGCATGACTGAAATCGATCATCACGTTGGCGGCCGTGATTTCGCCATCGATTCGATCGCCCGCGTCATACTCGAGAACGACATCGAAATCCGGGTGATTTTTCGCTGCCGAAACAATCGCGCGTCCCATCTGACCCTTCGCGCCGACGAGTGCGATGCGAACCGGTTTCACTTCGTTGTTTCGAATTGATCCAGCGTTTTGCGCAAGCGAGCCCGGTTCGCCTCGGACATTTCGCAAAGCGGCAGCCGCACTTCGTCCGACATTCGATGGCGCCAACTGAGCGCCGTTTTCACCGGCACCGGATTCGGCTCGATAAAGAGATCTTTAAACAGAGGAAACAAGCGACGATGCAGATTTTCAGCTCCTTTGGCATCACCGGACGCAAAACAACGGACCAACGCGGAAACTTCTGCGGGCAGCAGATTCGACGCGACACTGACCACTCCAACTGCGCCGACGGCCATAAAGGGCAGTGTTAACGAATCGTCTCCACTCATAATGGTAAACTCAAGGGGCAGCCTGGCACGCAGCTCGCTCACTCGTTCGACACTGCCACTGGCCTCTTTAATCGAAACGATATTTTTGCAGGCTTGCGCCAGCCTAACGACCGTGTCCGGGTGAACGTCCACGCCGCACCGGCCCGGAATATTATAAAGCATGATCGGCAGCGAACTGGATTCGGCAATCGCCGAAAAATGACGGAACAGCCCCTCCTGGCTTGGCTTATTATAATAGGGCGCTACCACCAGTGCGCCGTCGACATTCATCTTTTCCGCCGCCCGAATCGCGTCGATCGCGTCCCGCGTCGAATAAGAGCCGGTCCCGGCGAGAACGGTGCCGCGACCTTTCCCGACGCGAACCGTCGTCCGAACGACTTCTTCGCGCTCGTCGTGGCTGAGTGTTGGTGATTCTCCCGTGGTGCCAATCGCGACCAAACCGGTCACTCCACCGGTGATTTGCGATTCAATCAGTTGTTCGAGCGCGGGCAAATCGATCGCGCCATTGCGAAACGGCGTGACCAGGGCGGTAAAGGTGCCTTTAAACATTTCGGTTCTCTAGCGAAAATGTGCGCAGGATTCGAGCGACACTTAAACTTCGATTGTTCCTTCGAACACGAACTCGGCCGGGCCGGTCAGCTTCACCTCGCTGAAACGCTCGCCGGTCCGTTTAAAATCGACACTCAATTCGGCGCCGCTACGGACGGTGACAGAAATCGGGCCGGTCACGTTTTCCGTGGCCGCAAAAATCAAGGCGCTGGCGACCACGCCGGTTCCGCAGGCCAGTGTTTCATCTTCCACTCCGCGCTCGTAAGTCCGAATCTTGATTCCGTTTGGATTTCGATTCTCGATGAAATTCACGTTCGCGCCAGCTGGAGCGAAGGCTTGGTGCTGCCGGATCGCTTGTCCGCGTTTTCGCACATCCACGTCATCCACATTCGTTACCGGAACTACCGCGTGGGGAACGCCGCTGTTGATAAAATGAAGAGACTCCTTTTCACCGTTTGCCTGCAACTCGAGTTGCAATCGCAAATCTTTAGGCTCAATCATGTCCAGCGTCACCGACTCGCCATTCAAACACGCACCAATGATTCCCGCCGGCGTTTCAAACCGCACCTTCTCGCGCGCACCGGCCGCCTTATTGGCGAATTTGGCGAAACAACGCGCGCCGTTTCCGCACATCTCGGCTTCGCCACCATCGCGGTTGTAATAGCGCATCTGAAAATCAGCGCCGTTTCGCGGTTTCTCGAGTAACAAAATTCCATCCGCACCGACGCCGTGATGGCGATCGCATATGCGAGCGATCTGCTCGGGCGTCAGTTGCACGTTACCGCCACGATTATCGATCATCACGAAATCATTGCCAGCGCCGCTCATTTTGGTGAAACGCAGCATGAAAGGAATTTACATGGCGATGACGCAAAGCCAACCCGTGTTGTCGAGGCGCTTGGGGCAGCACCCGGCTTAACCCGACGTTTGACACAAACGCCACTGCACCTTAATTCAGCCCGTGCGCTGGGCAGCATTGTTCTTGGTCGGGTGCATCTTCGCTCCGCTCACGCAGGCAGAGGACCTGAACTCGCTGATCCTCGATCAGGTCAACAAAATGCCGAGCGGCGGTCGTTATTCCGCTTCTCATTTTGCCACGATCAAACTGGAGTCGGCCGCGCACTTTGAATCCGGGAAGTTTTTTGCCGTCCCCACTGCGCCCTACCCCAGCTTCTGTTCCGGCGCGACCTACATCGTTTTCATCCGGACAATCGAGGCCCTACGCGATCGGGGCGAGTTGAAGCTCGATTTTGCGACTCTGGATCAGCTAATGGTACGGGATCAGCACGATGGCGAAGGCGTCTGGGGACGATGGAATGCCAATGGTCCGGGGACGGCGCGATTGTTCCACGAACTGAATCTCGGCAGCAACTTTACCGATTTTTCACGCGCTCAGCCCGGCGATTTCATGAAAATCTTCTGGAACAAAAATGTCGGCCGCGCAGGAAAGTGGACACTCGGTCATTTTCCTGGGGACGGTGACACGACCGGACGGCGAGCATGTCAGATTCTGGTCAAGCAACGTCCCGCGCGGATACGGTGAGAAGGAAGTCCCGCGCAACAAGATTGCTTACGCCATTTTTTCACGCCTGGAGAATCCGGAAAATTTGTCCCGCATTCGCAACGTTCCGGAAAAAGATTCCTATCTTGCTTCGCTCCTGCGGAAGAAATCGAATTTCGCCGAAGCCGCGCGAATGTGCGGGATTTAACGGTCTAGCGATTGGAAGAGTGAACTGCGGCGGCGAGTTCCGAGGCGAACTTGCCAACCTGCTCCATCAATTCCTCTCGCGAAACGTGTTGAGCAATCAGATTCACAATCGCGCTGCCCACCACGACGGCATCGGCCAATTGTGCAACTTCGGCCGCTTGCTGAGGATTCGAAATCCCGAAACCGACGGCGATTGGCAGATCTGACAATTTGCGCAATTCGCCAATCCGCTCTCCTAACGAGCTGGCCATGCTCTCGCGCGCGCCGGTGACACCTTCGCGTGAGACATAATAGAGAAATCCTTTGGCGGTCGCGGCGATCTGCTTGATCCGCTCGACCGGGGTTGTCGGAGCAATCAGTCGAATGTGAATCACGGTCGAATCGACCTCTGCAAATTTACCACCGCTGGCCCTCTTCATCCGGAGGCAGGTCAAGAATGAGGAGCGCGTCCACGCCGGCATTCGCTGCTTCGCGATGGAATTTTGCAAAACCGAACTGCAGAATCGGATTGAGATAAGTATAAAGGACGATGGGAATGTTCGATTGTACGCGGATTTGGCGAGCGCAATCCAATACCCCCCGGACAGTGGCACCCGCCTTCAAGGCACGTTGAGCGGCAAGCTGATTGACAATGCCGTCCGCCAACGGATCTGAAAACGGAACACCCAGTTCCACCAAATCCGCGCCCGCCTTTTCCAGTGCGCGCACCAGATCGACTGTGGCCGGCAAATTCGGGTCGCCGGCACAGATGTAGGGAATAAAGGCTTTGCGCTTCCCGGCTCGCAACCGCGCGAAGCAATCATCGATCTTGTTTGGCATGGAATTTCCCTTCTATCTTCACTCGCAATGGGGCTGTTACTCAACGGATTTGTGCTCGGCTGGTCGGTGGCCTGGCCGCCCGGTCCGATCAACGCCGAAATCATTCGACGCGGGCTTCTTCCAAAAGAACGCGGTGGCGGATTTTGGTCGACCTGGCAGATCGGTCTCGGCGCCTGCACCGGCGATTTTGTTTGGGCACTTTGTGTTTCGTTAGGCGCGGGCGCCCTTCTGAATTCCATTGTTGTTCGAAGGTCACTGGCGTTCGTCAGTCTCGTTTTATTAATCGCGCTCGCCTGGATCTTTGCTCGCTCGGCTTGGAAAATCTATCGCAGCCATCGCGTCCAGGAATCCCTCCCCGCGGACGAGAGGCCGCGTCGGCAAGGATATTGGTTGGGATTGTTTTTCGCACTGAGCAGCCCGTGGAACATTGGCTTCTGGTTCGCCGTCATTGGCAGCCAAACGACGCAGATTTCGAATCTGCAACGATCCCTGACCCTCGCCGCGTCCGTCGTCCTCGGTGCGATGACCTGGACCTTAGCGCTTTGCGCGGCGTTGAAGCTTGGCGCGCGCATTTTTTCACGACCAGAATGGCAGATTATGACCGAAGCATTGACCTGCCTGGTCATGTTATTCTTTGCCGCCCGTCTGGTGCTGCATTTTCCGTGATCGACCGGACTTGGCCGCCACGGTGCCGTGGAATCCGATCATCGGCGCCGCGGCCCGGCGAGCCGACTTCACGCCGCGGTTCTTGCACGCTACGTTTGCCACATCGAACGTGAGTCAATGCCGGAAAAGACGCTCACCATTCATGAAATTTACCAGTCGATTCAGGGCGAGAGCACCTGGGCCGGGGAGCGGTGCGTCTTTGTCCGACTGACCTTTTGCGATCTCCGCTGTAACTACTGCGACACCGAGTACGCGTTTTACGACGGGAAAAAGCAAACGCTTGATGAAATCGTTTCCCAGGTCCGCACCTTCCAATGTCCGTTGATCGAAATCACCGGCGGCGAGCCGCTCCTGCAGAAAAACGTTTTGCCGCTGATGTCGATGCTTAGCGAGACCGGTCACACCGTCTTGCTCGAAACCAGCGGGGCCCACGACATTTCACCGGTCGACCCACGGGTGCACCGGATTATGGATTTGAAAACACCCGGCAGCGGGGAGGTGGACAAGAATTTATGGTCCAACATCGACCACCTCACCAAACGCGACGAAGTGAAATTCGTGATGGGCTCGCGAGAAGATTACGATTGGTCGTGCGACAAAGTGCGCAAATTTGACCTAACCAATCGCTGCCGCGCGGTTTTGTTTTCGCCGATTTTCGGCCGAATTGATTCGCGCCAGATCGTGGAATGGATTTTGGCCGATAAACTGGATGTCCGGTTCCAATTGCAAATGCACAAGTTCATCTGGTCCCCCACTCAACGGGGAGTCTGAACCGTCGCAACTGGCTCGGGTCGAGTAGCCAGGAAATGTCCGGTTTTGTCGTATAAAAGTCTGGTAATTTTGGCCGGATCGGGAATAATCTGATACTTGAATCTATGAAAACCATCGGCTCGCTCTTCATCGTTCTTCTCACGTCTGTGGCCTTTGCCGGGACCGGCACCGTTCTCGAAGGAATCGTCAAAGATCCAAGCGGGAAACCAATTAGCGGCGCAGATGTCCGCATCCAGGCAAACGGCAAATCGGTCACTGTGAAGACCGACGCGAAAGGTCATTACATTGCGACCGGATTGGCGGCCGACACCTACAAAGTCAGCCTTGCCGTCAATGGCGCGGTCAAAGCGCAGATCATGAATGCGGCAACGCGTAAGGATAAAGCCACGACGCTGAATTTTGACCTCAAACAAGGGCCCGCTCCAAAACGTCACATGGTTTTTGTCCCGCAAGAAACCGGCACGCACATTGGCGGTGGTCGCTGGGTTACGGTGGATGACAATGGAAACGTCATTGACGACAATTCCCAGGTTTCAACGATGAATTCGGCCACGGCGAAGCAAATGCAGACCATGCGCTCGATCCAGCGCCCGGGCGGACAATAAGTCCGCCGCCGGACGGCTTCAAGTCGACCAACGCGTTCGCGCAATCAGTGTTTCGGGGCGCGAACTGTCCCGGTCTCGACCGCTTCTTTTCTCTGGGCGACAATCCGGTTGGCCGTTTCCTGGACCATTTGTTCGAGCAACATCCTCAGGTGCGTTCCGGGCCGGTAATCCGCCGGCGCAATATGTTTCACGCGGTCGGCGTGAGTGGAAAGCTGGTAGCATTTCTTAAAACCAACGCGATCCGGATCGTCCGGATTGTAAACCGCGATCGCTTCGCCCCGGTTCTTTTTCATGACCGTGAAGCATGGCACATCGGTCGGGCCATCACCGATATAAATCATGTTTGGGAAGGGAATGGGGCGAATCTCCGCATCCATATGGTCGTTTACGTCCTGCGACATATCGAGCAGGCCCTTATTAATTCGAAAGAGAAATTGTGTTTTCTGCGTATGACTGATTACGCGCTTCGGAAATGTGATATGACCTTCATTATCCTCGGCAAATTCGCAGCCGAAAATCGCCCGCACATAGGGAGCGAGCCGGCTGCCCTCGATCAGGACCTTCATGCCGGAAGAGATAATGTAATGTTCGACGCTGATCCCATGTTCGACCTGTTCGCCACTGAGCAACCCGTTCTGAAATTCATCGAACATCTGAGGAAGCCCCTTATAAAAGTTCAGCTTCCTTCCCAGCTCCTTTAACTCGGAATTGGTGGGACGATCCATTCCCAGCGTGTCGAGCAGCACCTTCATGTAAGCGAGCTCGTTGTCGTAGCCGTTTTCCCGAACCAGCTCGCTGCAACGCTGCCAGAATTTCGTCCCATCGATGCCAAAGGCAGGAAAGACCACCTCGTCCTGCATGTAGCTCGGACTAAGGGTTTGGTCGTAATCGTAGACGATGGCGATGGTGTTTTGCGGCGTGGACATCAAGGAAGACGTTAAATTGTGAAAGCGCGACATCGTTGAACCGGCCGTTCATCAAACCATCTCCCCTTCTCCGCTTCAACGCTTTTGCGCTTCAACCGGAAGCAATCCTCGAGAAGAAATCCTCGAAGAGCGAATCGTAAATCCGCCCCCGCTCGGGATGATATTGCACGCCGACAGCGAATGGATAATCGCGCAACCGGACCTGCTCGATCACGTCGTCGTTCTCGCACCACGCCTCCACGACCAATTTTTGACCTAACGAATCGATGGCCTGGTGATGACTGCTGTTCACTTTGTCGAATCGATGGGCGCTGGCTGAATCGGTCCGCAGCGCCTGGATATCGTTATCTTGTTGCTCTGGAAACCGATGACCGGGAATATCGAGCTTCAACGTTCCCCCGAGCGCGACATTCATGACTTGCAGGCCGCGGCAAACCGCCAGAATCGGCACACCGCGCGAGAGAAGTTGCGGAACCACGTCGAATTCCCAGCGGTCGCGGGGCAAGTCGATATCATCATCGATCAACTTCGGATCGGGGATTGGCTGCCGCAAAAACTGAGGAGCGATGTCTGATCCTCCGGTGAGGAGAAGCCCGTCGGCTTGCTCGACCGTCACGCCGCTCGTCCGCGCGTTATGAATTTTGATCTCGGGGTGCCGGGCGAAAAAAGGTTGGAACCACTTCTCGTCTTTCTCCCGCAGCCAGGTCAGCAGATTAAACACATCCGAATTGTAGGGCGTCCCGGCCAGACGCCAACTGGAGAAAGCACTTCACAGAAAGGCTCTACAACCCCATCAATTCGCGAACGTATTTCACCGGCGGGCTGCCGTATGAAATCACCTGATCATTGTACTTTTTGAGATTGAACTGATCGCCCAGTTTCTTTTTTGCCGCTTCCCGAAGATCGAGATGTTCGCTCGCCCCGACGTAATAAGTCGAGAGCTGGGCGGATGTGAGCCGGGCTCGGTTCCATTTGGCCGCGGCTTCGCCTTCCTGCTGAAACGCCTGTTTGATCATCAAATCCATCGCTTCTTTCTCGCTCATATTCCCGGCGTGAATGCTTTGATCGAGAATCGCGTTCGAGATCGAACGAAGACGCATTTTCAGCTGCTGCATTTTCACTTCCGGTCCGCCGTAACCCTGCTCGGCCATCAGTTGTTCGCAGTAAACGGCCCAGCCTTCAATAAACGTGCCGCTCTGGAAAATTGCGCGGACCAAAGTCGGGGCGTGAAATTCGTTAGCGTGGCTTAACTGGAGATAATGACCGGGCATCGCTTCGTGCACGGTCAGATCGCGAATCATGTAGTTGTTGTACTCCCGAAAGAACGAATCCTTGCGCTCCTTCGACCAATCTTTCGGGGTGGGTGCGACCGCAAAAAACGTTTTACCCGATTTTTCCAGCGGGCCGGCCGCATCGCAGTAAGCAATGGCCACGCCGCGTTTGAATTCCGGCATGACGATCACATCCAGCGGCGTTTGCGGGACCGTCACGAGATCGTGCCCTTTCACAAAATCGGTGGCTTCCCCCACCACTTTCTGGCAATAGCCCACGATCGTGTTGTCGTCCGGATGCTGTTCCGCCAGTTTGTTGAGAACCGCCGCGGTGACCTTCTGTTTGTCGGCCAGCGTCTGTTCGTTCGCTTTTGGAAAATATTTTTTGTAAAGCGGTAACGCCGTTTCGTAAATCGCCGCCTGCGTTCGCTCCAGATCTGCCTGCGCCCGTTTCAGCACCTCTTCCATCGAAAGATCTGACGAGAGACTGAAACGAAGTTTTTTGCGAAATTTGTCCGCCCCGATTCGGAAATCGCCATCCGATCGTTTGAGCAAATCGGTCTGCAACCATTTCTTGTAATCTTCCAGCGCTTTCGCGGCCTTCTCCTGTGACGGCGCCAGATCCTTCCGGCGCTGCGGCGCCTGGTTGAGCAACGGATCCAGGCCGTTCCTGACCAAATTAATCGCGCCCTGCACCTGGTCGATCGCGGTCTGGGTATGAATTTGCGGAGGATGTTGCAGGTTTTCTTCCGCCGCAGCGATCACGCGCGGAATTGCCTCCAACCGGCTCCGCAGACTGGAAATCCGTTTGTCGGCCGAATCGAAATCGCGGGCAACGATGAGGTAGAGGCCGTTGGCCAGACTCTGATTGTAAACGAGCGGATTCCAGTCCGGCTCTTTCAACTCGGCCAATTCGAAAATTTCCCGGTCGACATTCTCGCGCAGAATTCGAACGTCCACCTGGTTAGGCCCGGTCAGTTTGGAGTAGTCGTCAAACTTCGCCAGGGCGACTTGGAATTGTTTCGCCCAAAGCAAAAGCCGATCGCGATTTGCCTGAGAATATTCGGTGAGCTGGCCGTCGAAGCGATGATCGCCGATCTCGGTCGCGAATTCCGGATGACTGGCGAGATAACCTTGCGTGAAATCGTTCGCGATCTTTTGGAACTCGTCATCCTCTGGAGTGGCGAAAGCGACGATCGCAGTGAACGACCACGATAATGCGACAATCGAAGCGATTTTCATCATGGCTTAGGCTTCCGGTTGAACGGCGAATCCAATGGCCGGCTCGGCTTCGCCGGTGACCCGCGTCTGATCCTGCAAATAGGTGCGCCCTCGATAAAATGGAGTCACGACCACAAAGAGCACTCCCGTTGCGAGCATCACCCAAAAGAAAAACATGAAGTAACTGGTTCCGTGCAGCTTGACGCTGCCGTCCGGATTTTGAATGACCCAGTTGACCACTGCGGTAAAAACGTTGCCTAACGAAACCGCGAGCAAATAAGTGCACATGATCAGCGATTTCATTTTTACCGGACCCTGCGTGTAGGAAAACTCGAGGTGCGTCGGAGACACTAAGGTCTCACCGGCGGTCAGAACCACAAACGCCCACACTTGCCAAATGATATTCGGACGCCCGCCGGCATCGATTCGTGTTTGAATCATGGCAACGATAAAAAACGAGGCGGCGGTGATGAACAATCCGGCTCCGATCTTCCGCAACGGGGTCAGCTTAACGACTTTCTCAACCAGTGGATAAATCCAATAGGAGAAAAGCGGGAGCATGAGCAAAATAAAGATCGGGTTCACCGTCTGTATTTGAGATGAGAGCCAATCGATCCCGAACAGATGACGATCCATTGATTCGGCTTGAACGATCCAGGACGAAAAATTCTGCTGCCAGAGCGCCCAGAACATCATGACAAACGGAACCGGCATGAGCACGTTCAGAATAATCTTGCCGGTTTCTTTGTTGAAAATCTCTCGAGCATAGGTTCGCAAACCAACCGGAGGAATATGGACGAATTTTTTGCGTCCCATCCAGAAGACAATCGTGGCCAGGGCCATGAAAACTCCCGGGATCCCGAACGCGACATCCGGGCTGTGCACCCGAGGGCTTTCCAAGAACGCGCCGAATGAAGCGGGAAGAAGATTTTTGAGCCACGCCGGCAACGCGCCGGTTGGCTCCAACAACCACGGAATCAAAATCGTCGAAAACGCGGAGCCGGCGTTAATCGAGAAATAGAACCAGTTAAAGACACGCGTCAGCAAATGCCTGTTCGACTCTCCGAATTGGTCGCCCACGTTGGTGGAGACGCATGGCTTGATGCCGCCGGCGCCGAGAGCGATCAGGAACAAGCCCATCGCCAGCAAGTATTGAGGCGCAATGGAATGCGCCACCGGCAAACCGATCAGCGCCAAGGTGGCATGTCCGGCGCAGTAAACGATCGAAATCCAGAAAACGACCCAGAATTTCCCAAAGAGTGCATCCGCCAGGATGGCTCCAAGAAACGGCAGGAAATAGGCCGCTGAAACAAAGGTGTGATACCAGGCATCGGCCTTTTCCGGAGACAGCAGATGAGGGTTTCCCATCTTGTCGGTGAGAAATTTGGTCATGAAGATGACCAGAATGGAGTTCATCCCATAATAGGAGAACCGCTCCGCCGCTTCGTTGCCGACGATATACGGCACCCCGGGGGGCATCGTCGAAATTTTCGGAGGCGACGTGAGATATTCCTGCTTCGCCATCTCGAAAGCCTTAGCGAGGACTTGGAGACGGGAAGAACTCGGCCGGAGAACGATTCACGGTTGCTTCCGGAGCGGCCGCTCGTTCCTGAACCTCATCCGGATTTTGGGCGGAGCCGGACGAATGCTCCAATTCGACATGCTCACGTTGGACCGGAGGCAGTTCGCCGAGCGAATGTTTTTCGCACGAACAACAGAAAATCAGTGCACCAACCGAAATAAGAGCCCCGATTTTGGGGCGATCGAGCCGCATCATGCGCCCGCAAACTAATCGGGCTTTACCGGGAAAGGCAAGGCGAAAGCTCGATCACTCTGCTCTTGATCTTACTCCTGATCCTGATCCTGCTCCCGCTCCTGCTCTTGTCCGCGGGTTGAGCAAGATTAAGAGCATGAGTAAGACTAAAGATTGAAAGACTCGGACGGAAGACTACTATCTTCCGAGATTCAGTGGCCCGCAGCGTAAAGAATACCGCCTGGAACGAAGTCTTCGCCCTTATCCTCCTTGGCGTCGGGACGTTGCTCTTTCTCGCGCTCGTTTCCTATAACGCGAAGGATCTTCCGTCGTGGGTACCCTGGAGTTATCTTTCGCCCCCCAATCGTCCGGCGCAAAACTTTATCGGACCGTTCGGCGCAATCGTGGCCGGTTTCTGTTATCTCATGATGGGAGCCGCGTCCTATTTGCTGGCGGCGATCCTTCTCGGGTTCGGCGCTTCAAAATTATTTCATCCGAACCTGCACGTCACCCGCCGCCTCCCGTGGATCGTCTTGTTCATTGTCTCAGGCGCTTGTCTGCTGCAATTGCAAACTCAGCATCTGCAGGGTTGGAAACGCGCGTTTAATATTCCCGGACCCGGAGGCTGGCTCGGATTCTTTTTCGGAAAAACGCTGCTCCTGACTTCAATGGGCAAAATTGGATCGCTGGTTTTGCTCACCGCCGTCTACATCGCGACCTTGATTTTGGTCACCGGCTTGCGACCGATTCACGTCGTTAGGCAAACAATATCCGGTACCCAACTGGCCTTCTCCAAATTATACGAATGGCGATTGCGCCGCCAGCTTCGGAATGCGGACATCAAAGGCCAGCTCGAGATCAGCCAAAAGGAATTGGCCAAAAAAAGCCGGGTATTGGAGCGAAAGTTGAAGAAACAGGGCGCGCCGCTTTCCGAGCCGGCGACGGCGTTTATTTCGCCGGACGACCTGGAGGATCGACCGGCGCCAAAAGTGGTCGACACCACGGCTTTGCCAACCGAAACCGGTGCGCCGAAAAAGAAACCGTCCCTGGCTGAGCTCCGTGGGACCGCCGCAAAAACCGCGACAGCCTCTTCTGGCCTAACAAGTCGATCGTGGGACGCGACTGTCGGATATACTTTGCCCGGTCTCGACTTGTTGGCCGAGCACGATCCGGAAGGTCGCGGCGGCGCCGATCCCGCCGAGCTTCAGCGGGTGCAACAAACTCTGATCGATACCCTGGGACAGTTCGGTATTTCCGTCGCCGCCGGCGACATCACCAAAGGACCGACCATCACCCGTTACGAAGTTTATCCCGCGAAAGGGGTTCGCGTGGACAAGATCGTTAGTCTCGAACGCGATTTGGCCCGGGCCACGCGGGCCGAGCGCATCAATATTCTCGCGCCGATTCCCGGTAAAGACACCGTTGGAATCGAGCTCGCGAATACGCGCAAGGTCAAAGTGACCTTGCGAGAACTACTCGAGTCTCCCGGATGGGAAGAAATAAAGGGTCGCGCGAAAATCCCGCTCGCACTTGGGAAGGACGTTTATGGCAAAGCCATCATCGATGACCTTTCGCAAATGCCGCATTTGCTGGTCGCGGGAACCACCGGCAGCGGCAAGAGCGTTTGTATCAACTCGCTGATCGCAAGCATGCTGTTTCGTTTCACCCCCGACGAACTGCGCTTCATCATGATCGATCCCAAGGTGGTCGAGATGCAGCATTACAATTCGCTGCCTCACCTCGCGTTTCCGGTGGTGACCGATCCGAAGAAGGTTTTGCTCGCGCTGCGACACGTCATTCTGGAAATGGAAAATCGCTACAAGATTTTTGCGCGCGTCGGCGTTCGCAACATTGTCAGCTTCAACGGAAGACCGTCGAAGAAAAAAGCCGGCGACGAAGAATCCGAAGAGGCCGGAGTGTGGCCGGCAAAAAATGCGGCCGCGACGGCCGCTCCCGCGGAAATCAAGGTGCCGCGCGACGACGAACTGCAAATCCCTGACAAAATGCCCTACATTGTGGTGATCATCGATGAGTTGGCCGATCTGATGCAGACCGCGCCGGCCGATGTCGAAAGTGCGATTGCCCGAATCACACAAATGGCGCGCGCCGCCGGCATCCATTTGATTGTGGCGACACAGACGCCGCGCGCGGACGTGATTACCGGCGTAATCAAAGCCAACGTCCCGAGCCGGATCGCGTTTCAGGTGGCGAGTAAAATCGATAGTCGCGTGATTCTCGATGAAAATGGGGCCGATCGGTTGTTAGGCCAGGGCGACATGTTGTATCTGCCGCCGAGCGCATCCCGGCTGATCCGCGCGCAGGGAGTTTTGGTAACAGACGAAGAGATTCGGCGATTGGTCGAGTTTGTTTCCGCCCAAGGCGAGCCGGCATTCGATCCCGCCATGCACGAAAAAATGCAATCATCCGCCAATGCCGACGAAGATGTCAGCGAAGAAGATGAGGAACTGGTTGAGAAGTGCATCGAAATCATTCGACAGGAAAAACGCGCCTCCACTTCGTTGCTGCAGCGACGTCTGCGCCTGGGCTACACTCGCGCGGCGCGCATCGTTGATATTCTGGAACAGCGCGGTATTTTGGGGCCCGGCGAAGGCGCCAAACCGCGTGAGATTCTGGTCGATCTCGACGCTGCCGTTTAGCCGGTCTCACCCATGTCGATCGAAGGTCTTGGTAAACGATTTCAACAAGCGCGCGAAAAGCGTAGCCTGACGCTCGACGAAGCGGCGCGCATGACGAAAATTCGGCCGTCGCGTCTGGCCGAGATCGAAGCCGACGATTATTCGCAGTTTCCCAGTCTCGCTTACGCCAAGGGGTTCCTTCTCATTTACGGAAAATTCCTCGATGTCGACGTCTCAGAATACATGGAGGCATTCGAAACGTCTTCGCAGGTGACGGTGGATGGATATTCCTACCTCCAGGACGTACCGGCGCCGAAGGCGCGCCGCGAACGCGCACCGGTGATTCGTCATCGGCCGATCAAGTCCGATCGTTCGTCGCCCTGGCCGCTGTTAATCGGGGTCGGCGTTGTCGTCGGAGGGTTTTTGTTAATGCGACTGGTGGTCAATTTGAACAGGCTGGCCCCGCGAACCGAACAGCGGATTGGAGTAGCTGAAACAACGCCCCTGCCGGTTACGCCGAGAGCGGTGCCGGCAGCGCATATTGCGCAAGCGCCGCCGACTGCAGCTCCAAAATCCCAACCGCCTCCGCCAACAGTCGCGCCGGCGGCTTCTGCAACCGTTGCGACCCAAATCGTCAGCTCCAGTCCGGTAGCCACACCTCCGTTGGCCACAGCGGTTCCGGCAAAAGAACCGGAAATTCGAAGGGCCGAGCCGGTTAGACCGGAAGACTTGGTGAAAGCGGCGGCGGCACCGGTCGCAGCCACCACCACCGCACCACCGGCCGCCGAGGGCGCAGGCCCAAACAAAGTGGCGATCAAACCGTTACGGAAGACTTATATTAAAGTGGTGGTCGATAACGATGTTTCGGTTCCTCCGTTCGAGCGATGGATTTCGCCGTCTGACGGGATTGTGGAATTCCATGGGCAACATATCGCGGTCCGCGTTCTTGACCGCGATGCGATCCAGATCAAGAAAAACGGAAAATCGCTGACCGAAGGCGATACCGACGTTACCGTCGAATAGTTGCGTGAAATCCCCGGGTCTTTCTGTGGAGGCAGGCGTGTCTCCGGTAAACTCAAAATCGGCGCAAACGGCCGGGCTGGTGCAACCACCCAGGACCAAAGTGGGCATGATTAGCCTGGGTTGCGCCAAGAACCTGGTCGACGCGGAAATCATGCTGGGCAGCGTTTTGGAGCGCGGGATGGAAATCACCGCCGAAGCCGATGCCGCCGATGTTTTGGTGATCAACACCTGTGCCTTCATCGATTCGGCGAAAGAGGAATCAATCGAAGCGATCCTCGAAGCGCATCAGCAACGCGGCCTAACGAAACGCGACAATCAGAAATTGATCGTGAGCGGCTGCATGTCGCAACGATTCGCCCAGGACCTGCGAACTCAGCTACCGGAGGTCGATGCGTTCATCGGCCTGGATCAGGTCAGCCAACTTGGCGCCATCGTGGAGCGCGTCATGGCCAATCAATCTGTCGATCTTTCGTTCGCGGAAACGCGGCCGCGATACATTCCCGATTACGACACGCCGCGATTTCGACTGACGCCGGCCCACTCGGCCTACGTCAAGATCGCGGAGGGTTGCAATCATCCGTGCAGTTTCTGCGTGATTCCACAAATGCGCGGGAAACATCGCAGCCGAACGATGGAATCGGTCGTCGCGGAAATCCGGCGGCTGGTCGCGGAAGGCGTGCGCGAATTCAATCTGATCAGTCAGGACACGACCTATTACGGGATGGATTTGTGGGACGAAAAGGCCGGACCGCGCCAACCGGTCGACTCCAGCCGCGGTCCGACTCTGACGAAATTGCTGCGCGAAATTCAAAAGATCGAAGGCGATTTCTGGGTGCGCTTGCTTTACACGCATCCGGCGCATTGGAGCGACGAGTTGATTCAAACGATTGCGGAATGCGATAAGGTTGCGCGTTACATCGACATTCCTCTCCAGCATATCGACGAAACGATGCTCGCACGCATGCGGCGCGAAACCTCGCGGGAACATATCGAGCGATTGATCGATCGATTGCGCGATGGTATTCCAAATCTCGCCATTCGGACGACGTTCATCGTCGGATTTCCAGGCGAAACGAATGAACAATTTCAAACCCTGATAGAATTCATCGAGCGAGTGCGATTCGCACGGCTCGGAATTTTCAAATACTCGCAAGAGGAAGGCTCGCGGGCCGGCAAGATGCCGGACCAAATTGCGCCGAAAATCAAAAACGCCCGTTATGCAAAAGCCATGGCGGTGCAGCAGCGAATTGCGCGTGATTCGGCCGCGGCGAAAATCGGCCGAGACCTGAAACTTCTGGTGGATGAGCCCTTGCGAGCGCGAACCGAGGCTGATGCCCCGGAGGTCGATGCCTGTGTGATATTGCGACAACCCGCCCCGGTTGGAGAGTTTGTCACCCGAAGGATCACCGATAGTCGCGGCTACGATCTTCTGGCATAACGGATCGTTAGGTTGGTACGCGCTGACAGCGCTGGAAAAACGCCAGACACTACCCTGGGGCTACGCGCCAGGCTGTTGAACCCGCACCTTCGGTGCTGTATTCACACACTCCCACTCCTGCGCGGGGCTGCCGATGAATGATGCCCCTTCATTACTGCATTTCGCGCCACGCAAATTCCGCATGCCATGTCCAGGGCCGTATCGTCGACGAAGTTTTGCATCGCCCGCGCCGTTTCTTTCTCTTTCTTTTGCTCTCAATTATCCGGAGCGCCGAAGGCGCGTCGCATTTGAAGCTGCGGCAACGCCGCAGGTATCGGTGCCCATCTTCACGGGAGCGCTGAAGGCGCGGCTCAGCCTGCTCCGCGCCGCTCGTATTTGACCCAAATCTCTCCAATCTCAAAGCAAGTTAACCAGTGACAAACGGTTGGGATTCGGGCAATCTTGAACCCGACATTTTACGCTGTTTCGATGGCTGAACCGACTGAACCAAAAAAGGAAACTGTTCGAATCGCAGTCACGCCGCCACCGAAACCTGCTGAGGGGCGTGAAACGGTCCGGATCAACTTGCCTTCGCGCCCGCCGACCAGCGGACCACTTCCGCCAACCAGCCCACCGCCCGCAGGCGCACCGCGACCACCCGTCGCACAACCTCTGATTCCTCCCGCGCCGACCAGGGCGATTCAACCACCAAAATTTGTTCCACCGCCGATTACTGCCGCGGCAAAAGCTCCGGCGCCGGCCCCTGCTCCGCCATTGATGCCGAGCAATTCACCGATGCCTGGTCCAAAAAAAGAAACCGCGCGCATCACCGTTTTGCCCGATCCACCACCGGTGCCGCCTTCGGTGCAAATGAAGAAAACCCAGCCGCTGATCAACATGCCGGCCCCGGCCATGCCCGTTCCCGTCACTCCGGTCACTCTCACGGAAGAACCGGATGAACCCCTGACCGAAGAGCCGGGGCTTCCCATGGCTTTTTATTGGGGGTTAGTCGGTGTCTCTGCGGTTGTTTTGATTATTCAAATCTTGAATTACATTTCGTGATGGACAATTCAGGGACAGTGAATCTCAACGAGTCAAATTTTGATCGGGAAGTAAACAGCGATAAACCCGTGCTGGTCGATTTCTGGGCGGAATGGTGCGGGCCGTGCAAATTGATCGCACCTCTATTGGACGAGATTGCCCGGGAGAAAGCCGACGTGATCAAAGTCGCAAAGGTCAACGTGGACGAAAATCAGAGCCTCTCAGCCAAATACAACATCCGCGCGATTCCTTCACTGCTGTTTTTCAAGAACGGCCAATTGCGCGACCAGGTCACCGGGATGACGAGCAAGAAAGACCTGCTGACCCGGCTGGAAGCGTTAGCCTAGGAATTTTCCGGGTCGTGATCCGGTGACTTATCACGTCGATTTGCGCCCGGCGGGGGTCGAACCCACAACCTTTGGCTTCGGAGGCCAACGCTCTATCCAGTTGAGCTACGAGCGCGAAAGAACGGGAACTTAGCCACAGATTTCGCAGATTTTCATAGATATTTTGAAGGAACAGCCTGGGTTTCCTTAGGGAACGAATAAAGGCACCAGGCGCCTTCGCCGGTTCCTCGATTCCCAAATGTTGAATCCCTTGGGCTTGCTTTTTTGCCCGCTTGGAGCAATATGAACGCCCTTCCCTCCCCAGGGCGCATTTTATGAACCGCATTATCGACCTGATCGACAACGAACAACAGAAGAAGGACGTCACCGATTTTTCCGTCGGGGACAGCGTCCGCGTCCACACCCGGGTGGTGGAAGGCGATAAAGAGCGGGTTCAGATTTTCGCCGGAATCGTTATTGGACGAAAAGGGCGCGGTTTGAATCAATCCTTTACCGTCCGCCGAATTTCCTACGGCGAAGGCGTCGAGCGTGTTTTCCCACTGCATTCGCCCCGCATTGCCAAGATTGAGATTGACCAAAAAGGCCGCGCTCGTCGCGCCAAGCTCAACTACCTGCGTTCTCGCAAAGGCAAGGAAGCGACGGCAGTTCGCGAATAGGGATCGCGAAGAAAATCCTGATACGCTGAAAAGCTGACAAGTTGCAATCGAGGCGGGCGTTACTCGCACTTTTCAGGGTTTCAGTTTTTCCGCTTTTCGGTATTTTCCGGCGATGCGCCGGCGATGCGGATTTCGGTACGAGAAAAAACTGCGCGCGGTAGGTGTCATTCGGATCGCAGGAATCGATGAAGCTGGGCGCGGGGCTTTAGCCGGCCCGGTCGTCGCGGCGGCGGTCATTCTTCCCGAAAAATTCCGGCATCGGAGGCTGAACGATTCGAAACAACTCGCCCCGGAGCTGCGGGAAAGCATTTACACCGATCTGACTTCGAATGCGGAGGTATTTTGGGGAGTCGGTATTGTCGACTCGATGGAGATCGACACGATTAATATTCTCGGCGCCACCCATAAGGCGATGCATATCGCGCTGCAAGGACTGGCCGCGACCCCGGAACATGTTTTGGTCGACGGATTACCCGTCTCTCCGTTTCCATTTCCGCAAACAGCCATCGTCGATGGCGATTGCCATAGCCTGACCATCGCAGCCGCGAGTGTGATTGCCAAAGTCACGCGCGACCGGATGATGCGTGATTTTTGCCAACGGTTTCCGCAGTACTGCTTTGGTCAGCACAAGGGTTACGGGACTGAATTGCACCTGACCAGGCTTCATCAACTGGGGCCGTGCCCGATTCATCGTCGTTCGTTTGAACCGGTGGCGCAGCCGCTTCTCGCGCTGGAAATGGCGATCTGATGCGACCGGTGGCGATGGCTGGCTGAAGACTTTCTTTACAGAAGCTAACCAAGGAAACGAAGATCGCTCCGTTCAGCCTCGCCCCCCGACATGAACGCCTTCGTTAACTTCTGTAAAAGAACTCTTTGGACTCGATCGGAAACCAGGACATCTCAGCACATCAAGCGGGGCGCGCTGGGCGAGAAACTGGCCTGCCGGTTTCTTCGCCGAAATGGCTACAAAGTATTGTATCGAAATTTTCGCGGACGTCGGGGCGGCGAAATCGATATTGTTTGCCGCGACCACGACACCCTGGTCTTTGTCGAAGTCAAAACCCGCGGAGGCGAATCGTTTGGACGTCCGGTCGAAGCCATTCGACCTGGTCAACGGGACCGAATTTCCCGTGGCGCCGTCGCCTGGCTCCGGCTTTTGGATAACCCCGATATCTTATTTCGTTTCGACGTGGTCGAAGTTCTGATCGGATCCGAGCCGGGCGCACGGTCGATAACTAAGCCGCGCATTCAATTGATCCGCAACGCATTCCAGTTACCGCAAAGCTATCTTTATTGAAGCCGCCCATTCTTTGGGAGATCTCACCCGAACGGTGGCCCGGGAAATTTGTGGCGTCCGCCAATTTTGTGTGAAAGTTCCGATCGATGGCTTGGACAAACCGGTTACCGCGAACCGAAAAGCCGCCGTCCGTTGCCTCCGCGTCTCCGCTCTTATGGATCCTGACGCTGGCGATTATCACCGTGGCAGTTTTCATCAGAATACGACTACTCGATCTTCCACTCGAACGAGACGAAGGCGAATATGCATATACCGGGCAACTGCTGCTCCAGGGAATCGCTCCTTTCCAAGCGGCCTACACGATGAAGTTGCCGGGAACATCCGTCATGTACGCACTGACAATGCTGATGTTCGGTCAAACCACGTCAGCTATTCACCTTGGGCTTCTATTCGTAAATCTGCTCACTGCGGTCCTGCTGTATTTTCTCGGCAGGCGTCTCGTCGGTCCGATTTGCGGATTGATTGCAGCATCCTTCTATATCGTCCTATCTCTGAGCCCCGCGGTTCTGGGTCTGGCCGCACACGCGACACATTTCGTCACTCTTTTCGCCACCGCGGGAGCACTCCTTTTGCTCCGCGCCACCGCTACGCGGAAATGGCTCATGTTTTTCTTCGCCGGCCTGGCCATGGGTTTGGCCATCCTGATGAAACAGCCGGGTGCATCCTTTGCCTTGTTTGGCGCGGGATGGGTCGTTTGGACCGAAATTCGACCATTGCCGCGAAGATGGAGCGGCGCGCTGATGCGGCTGGCGGCCTTCTGCGCCGGCGTGGTGCTGCCATTCGGAATAACCTGCCTCGTCGTCGCCAAGGCGGGGACTTTGGGGAAAATGTGGTTCTGGACGGTTACCTACGCGCGCGAATACGGCACGGCGCAATCAATCGGCGGCGGTTGGACGCTGTTTCGATTGATCGCTCCTCCCATTTTTCAATCCGCGCCGGCCATGATCATTTTAGGAGTAATCGGAATGATTATTGTCCTCGCTCATTGTCGACGGGCCCGTCCGAATCAATTCCTGTTGGCGTTTACAGCGGCATGTGGCGCGGTTGTTTTCCCCGGCCTTTATTTTCGGCACCACTATTTCATTCCTTTGTTGGCAGCGATTGCCTTGCTGGCCGGCGCCGGTATCGAAATTTTATGTCGCCAAACCACTGCGGCTCGGTGGAAAAAGATTTGGCCTGCGGTCGGCGTCGGGGCGGTAATCCTGGCCGTTTCCCATTCACTGTATCTTCACCGGAACGTGTTCTTTCTCCTTGGTCCGAACCGGGTCGGCCGGTCCATTTACCAGGCAAATCCATTCCCTGAAGCGGTCGTGATTGGTCGCTATATTCGGGAACACTCGCACGCGGACGATAAAATTGCAGTGCTCGGATCCGAACCGGAAATTCTTTTCTACAGTCATCGCCGCTCGGTGACCGGTTACATCTACAGCTACGAGCTGATGGAATCGCAAAGATTTGCCGACAAAATGCGACAGGACATGATTCATGAGATCGAAGCAGGAAAACCGGAGTACGTGATCTTCGTCAATGTCCCGACGTCCTGGTTACCGCGTCCCAATTCGAATCGCGAAATTTTCGACTGGGCGTCGGCTTACGCGCAGACCAACCTGCTCCCCATTGGACTGATCGATATCCCGGTAGGACAAGAAACGACTTATACCTGGGATGCCTTCGGGGTGACGGCTGACCCGGACTCGAAGTATTACATTTGGGTGTTTAAGAGAATCCTTCCCTAAGGTCGATCATTCGGCGGCCTTGATCGA
Source organism: uncultured Verrucomicrobiae bacterium (assembly GCA_963846065.1). Classification (GTDB taxonomy): domain Bacteria; phylum Verrucomicrobiota; class Verrucomicrobiia; order Chthoniobacterales; family UBA10450; genus DASPUI01. The sequence goes on along the minus strand of CAWJUP010000021.1, from coordinate 62,292 downwards.
TACCATTCGATCGCCAACCCGAGCTCGTCGTCCACAGGAAAAAGCCCCGCTACTTGAATTCAAGTAGCGGGGCTTGGGAAAACTTCGGTTCTATTAGCTACGCTTGCTGCGAACGCGCTGCATGCAGGCCAGCAAACCACAGCCGAGCGCCAACATCGCCAACGTCGCCGGCTCCGGAACCGCCGCCGACGTGCCATTTACAATAATATTATCCAAAAGGACTCCACGATCCGGATCGCTGATAGCGTCCTGAAAATAAATGCGAAATTCGATTGGCGTTGCGACATTTTGAAAGCCTGCACCTGAGAGATCAAAGCTAAAGTTAGCGAACGCTCCATTTGAGCCGGCTGCAATGCTTTGAGTCGTTCCAACATTGCTCGCGAAGGCGTTTACACTCGACCGAACAAAGAAAGATTCGGCCGAGAATGTGCCGTCGTTCGTGTAGTTGGCCGCATCGAGCGCTAGGCTGGTCAGGCTGACCGTTGAACCTGGGGTGAGAGTGAACGTCACATAGTCGTTGGCCGCGACAGCGGCAGCGTTTGTACTTCCGTCGATTTGGTCGGAGGAGATTCCGCCTAGTGCAGGCGCCGAATTACCGCGGACGGTATCGATCAACGACGTCAAGCCGCTCCCGTCGGTTATTGAGGAAGCACTGCTATTCGCATCGACATCGGTAGATGCCCGCGATGAGCTCGTAAACGGATAATTCGCAAGCACATTAGCATGCGCGCTCCCTACCGAGACGGCAACAGCCGCCAAAACCGTTAGTGCCAAAGAAAATTTCGATTTCATAAGCCTGATGGATTCCCTCTTAAGTTGAGCTGTCGAGGTTGGTGAATTTGTAGGTGAAAGTCAATGCTTTTCCGTAGGGTTTTGCCTCGTTTTTTACCATGATTTGGCTATACGCACTGTCAGCCATTGCCTGATTAGGACGCGAGCTTTTGAGAAGGATCCGCGGCCGGCGCCGGATTAGCCGCCGACCGGGACGCCCGACAACAATTCGTATGAAAGCACGCTCAGGCAGTAAATCGCCGCGGTTTCGACCCGTAAAATAATCGGGCCGAGCGAGATCGGTTGGCAGCCGTGCGATTTCGCCAGACTCAGCTCGGCCGGAGTAAAATCTCCCTCCGGCCCAATCAGCATCAGAACATTGCCCGGCAGCTGATCGTGCTCGGCTTCGTAGTCACGCAGGACTTTCTTGAAATGCCGTGCATCAGGCTGAAGCGACCCGATCAAAAGAAGCGACGGCCCGCCGGCAACGCTTGGCCTCGCGCTCCGGGCAGAGTGACGAGGGACGAGTGACGACTCAGCAAAGAACTCCTTGAGTGTTCGCGGAATATTCACCTTCGGCAGCCAATTTTGTCCGCATTGCTTGGCTGCTTCGATCGCTACCTGCTGCCACTTGGCTTGCTTTGGAGCGGCTTCTTTCGGATCGAGATGAACAATCGTTCGTTCGGAAATCAGCGGGGCAATTTCAGATGCGCCGATCTCGACCGCCTTTTGCACGATCAGGTCCATGTTTTTTCCTTTTGGAATCGCCTGACCGAGGGTGATTCGGCAACGCAGTGGCGGCGTCTCGGCCTCGTGAAGTTTTCGGAGTCGAACCTCGTTTTTGCCAATCTCGACCACTTCGGCGGTGATTTCCCGCCCCTGACCATTGAAGACAACCGCCTTATCGCCGGGCTCCAGTCGCAAAACATCGCGCGCGTGATGCGCCTCGCTTTCATCGAGTGCCAGAGCGGACACGTTCCAATTTTCCGGCGAAATATAAAATCTGTGCATCGGTGGAGTGATCCACAGATTAGGCAGATTTCCGCAGGTTAGTGAATCCGGGAATCCGCGGACCGCTTCGTCTTACTCGATTTTGGGCGTATCGATCCCGAGCGCGTCGGCCAGATCCTGCAAATGTTCCTGCTCCTGGGCGATGATTTCCCGCAATACTTCGCCCAGCGCAAATTCGCCCATGGCGTCGGCTTGATGAATTCGTTGGCGGTAGTTGATCAGCGTTTGCCGTTCATTCTCCAGATCGAACTTGAGCATGTCCTCCGCTTGATCTGACACTTTGACTTCTTTCGGTTTGTTCGTCGGAGTGCCGTTAAAATAATCGATCTGCTTGGCAATTTTGATGGCGTGCTGCAACTCTTCGCCGGCATGTTTTTCCAATTCCTGCGCGATATGATTGTATTCCGCGCCTTTCAACGTCTGACTGTAAATGGTGTACGCGATGATGGCCTGATATTCGCGAGCGAGATCTTCATTGAGCAGTTCGATCATTTTTTCGCGGGTAATTTTAGGGTCTTCTTTCATGCAAGAATGATTCGCACCCAACCGGTGTGATGGGGGCAGCAAATTGCGACGGATAGCGAGCTTCGGCTATTGGCCGCTGCGAAAGCTGTCCGTGACCTGGCGCAGCTCGGCGTTCTGTTTTGGCCAGCGCGATATCGTTGTCCAAGCCAGGATTTGCTGAAAATGCTCGCCGTCATTCACGGTGGTGTGAAGAAAAACCAAATCGGCGCCTTGAGTGGTTCCACTAACCTCGTCCTGCAACGCGGGATGACCATCAATCGTGACTGGAATCGGTATGGTCGCCGCCGCACGGGTCATTTTCTGCATCATGTGCTTCCGGGTCAGTTCTTCATGCTCTGCCAGGCTCATATTGCCCAGCGCACTTTTGGGGTCGCTGATGACGATGACAAACATCTCGCTGTTCTTGAAGCCAGCCTGCAGAGACGCCCGATCATTCAAATCGGACATCTTCACCCAGAAGCCGGAGGTCGTAACCCGGAGCTTGCCATCATCCGAAACGATCTCCTTTTTTTCGGTTCGGAGATGTTGCACCCGCTCGCGGTCGGCCTTGAACAATCCGACGAGCAAGGCGATACCGAGCACACCCAAGGTCACGCCGATGTAACCCACGATGAGCCCGGCCAACGCGATTTCTTTCCCGGCCAGCGTTCCGCCTGATTGGCGAATCTTCGAACGCGCGACGTGGCCACAGATGACCGCTGGAATCGCAGTGAACAGCCAGCCGCAAAAAAGCGAAAGAATCCCCAGAACCAAACTGACGATCGCCAGCGGGGCAGTGCGGGGCGAAGGAATTCCGGAAGGGAGGGGCGGTGGAAGAGCCGGGGGCGTGCCAGGGTCAGCCATCGCCGCGTTTCTAACGAAGCCGGACCGTTAACGAAAGAACTCTTTCGCGCGTTCGAAGAAACTTTTGTGCATCGGAGTGTTTTCCTCGCCACACAAATTGGAAAATTCCTGCAATTTGCCGCGCTGTTCCGAGTTCAGCTTAGTCGGCACTTCAATAATCAACCGAGCCATCAAATCCCCCCGCTCGCGGCCGTTGACATGGATGATTCCTTTTCCGCGCAATTTAAAGACCTGGCCACTTTGCGTGCCGGCCGGAACTTTCACGTGGGCTTTACCATCGAGGGTTGGCACTGCGACTTCGCCACCGAGGGCCGCGATCGTAAAAGGAATTGGCACTTCGCAGTAGAGATTGTCTTCCTCGCGCTGGAAAATCTCGTGTTCTTTAATATGGATGACCACATACAAATCGCCCTGAGATCCTCCGCGGATCCCTGCCTCGCCGTTGCGAACGGACCGCAGGCGCGAGCCTGAGGAAATTCCGGCAGGAATCTTGAGTTTAATGCGGCTCGGTTTCTCAACGCGCCCTTCCCCGTCGCACTGATGGCAAGGTTTATCGATGATCTGACCGACTCCATGGCAGCGGGCGCACGTCTGCGAGACCTGGAAAAAACCACGGGAACTAATCACCTGACCGCGGCCGCCGCACACCGGACAATTAACCGTCCGGGATCCCGGCTCGGCGCCGGTGCCGTGGCATTGATCGCACGAATCCAACTTGCGCACTTCAATCTCTTTTTCGACGCCCGATGCCGCTTCTTCCAGGGTGATTTGCATGTCGTAACGCAAATCGGAACCGCGCTGCCGGTCCTCTGCCCGCATGCTGCCGCCACCAAAAAATGTTTCAAATATTCCACCAGCGCCGCCAGCGGCACCGAAGACTTCACGGAAGATATCGAACGGATCATGGAACCCGCCCGCGCCTTGCGCGAATGCCGCGTGTCCAAACCGGTCATAGGCGGCACGTTTGTCGCCATCCATTAAGACGTCGTAAGCCTCGCCCAGTTCCTTGAACTTTTCCTCGGCGTGCGGATCATCCGGGTTTTTGTCGGGATGAAATTTGACCGCCAGCTTGCGATATGACCGCTTGATCTCGTCGCTGGAGGAGCTGCGGGTAATTTCCAGGACTTCGTAGTAATCTCGCTTCTTCGTCGACATTTATAGAAGAGTGATGAGTGAGTCCGAGCCGGACGGGCCGTGGTAACGAATGACAACCGTCAGCAATCGTCGCGCCGAAATCTACTTGTCACCGGTTACTCCTCACTGACCACTTGTCACTTATTTTCGCGGCCCTTTCGAAACGACCACACTCGACGGGCGCAACAGACGATCCTTCAATTTGTAACCGCGGCGAGTCTGCCGAATCACTGCGCCTTCCGGCGCTTCGGCGCTGGCCTCGTGGCCTACCGCTTCGTGGAAATTCGGATCGAACTCCTGGCCCACTGCTTCGATCGGCTGCAGTCCATTCTCAGCCAGCAAATCCTTGAGCTGTTTCAAAACCAGACTCAGGCCGGAATAGATCGGCGAGTGTTCGCCTTCGTCTTTCGCCGCCTCCAGTCCCAGCTCAAAATGGTCGACAATCGCAACGAGTCGTTCGAGCAAGCTCTTGTTCGCGTATTTAATCGCATCTTCTTTTTCGCGCGCGGCCCGTTTTCTGTAATTTTCAAAATCGGCCTGACTGCGCATGGCCAAATCACGAAACCGGTCGAGCTCAGCCTGCAACCGGGCCATGTCTTCCGCCGATGAGGCCGGTGGTTTCCCTGGAACCCTCTCCGGGTCCCCGACTTTCTCATCCGAATCGTCTACCGAAACCTTCTTCATGTTTTCCGAATGGCAATTAAAGTGATGTCGTCATTTTGCGGAGTGGATCCGGCGAATTCACGAACCTCGTCGATCGCCCGGGTCACAATCGCTCGCGCACCGTCGGGAGCGCTCGCGCGGATCGCCGCGATGAGTCGATCACAGCCAAATTCATCTCCGTTATCATTGAGCGCTTCTGTTACTCCGTCGGTATAGAGGACCAAGCAATCGTCACGCTCAAGGGGGACGGTGAAGTCTACCGTCAGCCTATCGAACACGCTTCCGCTGTCAATTCCGACGACCATTCCCGGCGGTTTCAACGGGATAATTTTCTGGGTGTCGTGTTTATAAAGATACGGTGAATCATGACCTGCTCGCGCCAGCGTGACTCCGCCGGTTTGACCGAGGATCAGATAGAGCGTGCTGATAAACATGTCCTCTTTAATATCGGGATAGAGCTGACGATTGACGCTCTTTAAAACATCAGCCGGGGAAAGATTATTGGAGGCCTGGCTCCGCAAAACGCTTCGACAGATGGCCATAATCAGCGAGGCGGGAACGCCTTTTCCCGAAACGTCGGCAATGGCAATGCCCAGGTGAGTGTCGTCCACCTTGATGTAGTCGAAATAATCGCCGCCGACCTGATGAGCCGGCACGTTGATCCCATAAACATCGAAGCCGGCCACCACGGGCGCTTCAGCCGGCAACAGGACCCGCTGAATATCGCGCGCGATTTCGAGATCATGATCGAGTCGCTTTTTCTCGTTGGCCTCGGAATAGATGATCGCGTTGTAGAGCGCGAACGCGGATTGTTCGGCAACGGATTTGAAGACGACAAAGTCGCTTTGGGAAAAAGGCGGTCCGTGCACCCGGTTCGCGATGGCGAGCACGCCCATGTTTTGGCGGCCATAAAGAAGCGGGCTGGCCATGATGGCGGAGGTTCCGAGTGAACTCTTCTGAATCTTGCCCAGCTCCGGCGCCTGAGAAAGCTCGTTCAAACAGACCGCCTGCCCGGTTTGCCAGATTCGACCGAGCAATCCCTCTCCCACGGTCACGTTGTGCAATCGGATGTAACTATCGAGCGACGCCGGAATCGTCGCCGCCTGTTCGAAAATGTGGACCGGCACTTCGACCAACGGCGGGCAACCCTGCGAAATGTAAGCCGGGAGCAGTTTGGTGCCAGAACGATCAGCGATATAAAGGGCGCCGCCATGGGCATCGAGCACGCGAGTCGCGCCTTCAACAATGAGGCGGTGCAACTCGTTAGGCTTAATCGTTTCGCGAAAGGCCTCTCCCAGGCCATGGAGAAAATCGAAGACCAGATTTTCCTCGACCTGAATTTCTTCTTTTGACCGCTCCAACGCGCGGAGCCGGCGCGACATGAAATAGGCGGTCGTTAGCCAACCGGCGAGACAGGCGAGGAGCAACCCGAAAAGAACAGTTGGCCCCATGACGTATTGGCCAGTTTACTTCGCTGCTGTCTCGTGATGCAGGTCTTGTTTTAGATAATCAAGAACGTCTTTGAACCGCGAAACATTTTCCGGCGCCGCCCGACAAAGCGCTTCGTGCGCTTCCAACATCGTTTCGGTCGTCTCCTTTTTGCCGGCGGATTCCTGGCCGATTGATTCGCAATCCGGTGCGGCCGAGCCGTTGTGATGAATATCGAAAAGTTGATCGAGACCGAGACCGGAGAGCAACGACTCGCTGCGCGGTCCGCAATGGATGACATGGAGATGACCTTGTCCCAGTTCCTTCAACCGGAGCGCCACTCCGGCCATGGTCCCCATGAACGTCGAATCCATCATCACACACCTTTCCAGATCGATGATGAATTCACGGAATCCACGGTCCACCATTTCACGCGCGAACTCCTTTAAGTTTCCGCTGTTGAGGAAGCTGCCCCTACCCTCAACCCGGACCCAGACGGCTGGACCGTTCACGCCTACTAAAATAGATGACTGCACGGTTGAGTAAGTAAAGATACTAGATTGAAACTGGGCCTGTCAAACATCGCCCCGCAAGGCCTTCAGTCCCACATGTATGAGCGATTCTCGGCTACCACCCGCCCATCCTCGATTAAAAAACATCGCCACGCGATCACGCGACCATCATCCAGATAATCGTCGCCGATGATTTTGAACTCGGTCCTGATGTTGCCGCTCGCGTTGGGATAAAAAATTTCCTGCGCCTGCACGTGAGAATGGAGTTTCTCCTGCCGGTATTCCAAACGCACCGTGACCGGTGCGCTGCGTTTGGCACGCCAGAAAAAATCGAAATAGTTCCCGTAACGCTGGCGGCGATCGAGTTTCGTGACGGCTCCGAAAAGACGATACTGCCGTTCGAACGTGATGGATGCGTCCTGTGCCGTCGACGTTTTCGTCGAGGGCGCGGTCCCGGAAAGCTTGCCGCCGCTGTTTTTCCCGGAGGTCCCGGCGGTCGCGGCACCCGATTGATCGTCCGCGGATCCCGGCTGATAACCCCCTTTGAAATTGGGAAGCTGTTCGGTCAGCAAAAACAATTTGGTTTTTCGAAATTGAAACGCCGGATCCAGTTGAACGGGCAATGGTCCCACTTTGGTCAGCAATCTCGCCGGCGGTTCCGCGTTCGCGGCAGAGAGAGCTACGGCCAAAACGGCCAGCACCGGAATGAATCTCATCGCAACAACCAAACCGTTACGCGTCGGGCCTGTCAATACGGGTCGCACAATATCCTCACGTCCTATAGATTCTTCAGTGATCGAAGTTCGATACGAACGGGGCGTTTGTTTGCCGCGGCAAAACCTCTGGTTGGATCCGCGGGACCCGAAACGCCTCGCCTTCGTTTCTCACGCCCACAGCGATCACATCGCTCCGCATGAAGAAGTCATTCTCTCGGAACGCACGGCGCGCCTGATGAACGCGCGAATGCCCGGGACGCGACGCGAGCACGTTCTCCCATTCCAGGAGATGCGCTCAATCAACGGCATCGACCTGATGCTTTTGCCCGCGGGCCACATTTTCGGATCCGCTCAATTATTTGTCGCGGCAGACAACGACACGTTGCTCTACACCGGCGACTTTAAATTGCGACCTGGCCGATCGGCCGAACCGGCGGAGTGGCGCCAGGCCGATAGTTTGGTCATGGAAACGACCTTCGGCCTGCCGAAATATCAGTTCCCGCCGAGCGAAGCGGTCATGGAGCAAATCGTTGCCTTTTGCCGCGACACACTCGACGAAGGCGATGTCCCGGTGCTTCTCGGCTACTCGTTAGGCAAAGCGCAGGAAATTCTCTGCGCGCTCGACGGCGCGGGATTAACGCCGATGCTGCATGGCTCGGTCTTTCAAATGACAAGGATTTACGAGCAGTTTGGCCAGTCCTTCTGCAAATATCTTCGTTACAATGCCAATGACGTGACCGGAAAGGTGCTGATCTGTCCTCCCAGCGCGAACCGTTCTCGAATGCTGGAGAAGATTGCCAAAAAGCGAGTCGCGATGATCAGCGGGTGGGCCGTTGATCCGAACGCAAAGTACCGTTACCAGGTCGACGCGGCATTCCCCCTCTCGGATCACGCCGACTACAACGATCTGATACGGTACGTCGAATTGGTTCGGCCGAAACGCGTCCTGACCTTGCATGGGTTCGCTTCGGAGTTTGCCCGCGATTTGCGAGAGCGCGGGGTGGAAGCGTGGGCCCTCAGTGAAGAGAATCAAATGGAACTCGGGCTGCCGAAATCGGTGGAGGCCGGCGTGTCGCCTGCGGTCAAATCAATTGCCGCCGACACCACGCCTCTCCGGCCCGGAACCGCCGCCACCGAAGAATCCGAATTTGCGCACTTTTCCGAAATCGGTGAAACCATCGCCGCTTCTCCGGCAAAATTGGAAAAGGTCCGAATACTTTCCGAGTATCTGCGCCGCCTCACCCATGAGCAGCTGGGCATGGTCGCCACCTATTTTACGGGAAAGGCCTTTGCCCAAAGCGACCTGCGCACGCTGCAGGTGGGGTGGGCGGTCATTTTCCGAGCTCTCAAGGCGGCCACAAAAATCAGCGATAACGAGTTTCACCGCGTCGCCAGCAGTTACGGGGATGCCGGTAAAACGGCCTTCGAGGTTTTACAGGGACGAACGAAGCCGGAACCGTTCCCGATGATTGAATCGCGCGCGCTCTTCGACAATTTGCATCGCGCGCGCGGACCCATCGCCAAAGGCGAACTGTTGCAACAGACTTTTGCAAAGATCTCCGCGCGCGAGGGTCAATATCTTGTCAAAATACTGACGGGCGACTTGCGGATTGGGTTGCGCGAGGGATTGCTCGAGGAAGCGATTGCGAAAGCGTTTGATGTTTCGCTGGAGCAAACCAAGGAAGCGAACATGCTGCTCGGCGATATCGGGCGGACCGCGGTGCTGGCATCTCGTCACGAGCTCGATCGCGCGGAATTGTCGATCTTTCGTCCAATCAAGTGCATGCTGGCAACGCCCGAGCCGACGGCGGAATCGGTCTGGAAAAGGTTCGTGGAAACGAAAGAATCCACCGCCGGCGCGAGTACGGCGAGAGTATTCGTGGAAGATAAGTTCGACGGGATCCGGGCCCAGTTGCACCGCGACGAAACTCGCGTGGAAATTTTCTCGCGCGACTTGCGGCGGATCACCGATCAATTTTCGGAACTGGCAAACGAAGCCCGCCAGTTTGACGCGGCCGTGATCCTCGATGGCGAGATCGTTGCTTACCAGGACGGACGAAAGTTGACCTTCTTCGATTTACAAAAACGTCTTGGCCGCAAACACGAAGGCCCCGATCTGTTCGAAACCGCGGCGGCCGACGTGCCGGTGATATTTATCGCTTTCGATATTCTTTGGTTGAATGGGCGATCGCTCCTGAAGATCCCGCTGCGCGAGCGACGCGAATTGTTGCGCGAGTTGAAAGTTCCTTCTCAGTTTCAAATCGCACAAATATTTCCGGCACATTCCGCCGGGGAGATTGAGCAAATTTTCCAACAAGCGCGTCGTCGCCTGAATGAAGGCTTAATGATCAAGGATCCTGAAAGCGTTTATTCACCCGGCGCTCGCGGAATGCACTGGTTCAAGCTGAAGAAAGAACTCGCCACTCTGGACGTCGTCGTCGTGGCCGCGGAACTTGGTCACGGCAAACGCAATCATGTATTGAGCGATTACACATTTGCGGTGCGCGATGAAGCGACCGGCGAACTTCTTCCGATCGGGAAAGCCTATTCCGGGCTGACCGACGTGGAGATCGCCGAACTGACGGAACATTTCAAGCAAAACACAATTGTCGATCGCGGCCGCTTTCGCGAAGTAAAGCCGGACATCGTGTTGGAGGTCGCATTCAATTCCATTCAGCCGAGCACGCGACACGCCAGCGGGCTGGCGCTCCGCTTTCCGCGAATCAAAGCGATCCGGCGCGACAAAACCGTGGATGCGATCGACACGCTGGAGTACGCCCGCGAACTCGCCACGCAACAAAACGCAGCAACCGGGTAATTTTCCACCCCGGGCAATCCACCTGACAACCTGACCCGTTAAACCGGTCCAGTTCACCGCGCGGCCGGTGGAGAAGCTGTTGGTGATGCCGTCGACGATGCCGCCGGGGTAAAGGTGGCCTTCTCAATCTTATCGCGCCGCGCTTTTTGCACGTTGGCATAGATCGCGACCAATAAGAGCGTCACCACCATGACGACGATTGCGCGAAGCGCATTTTTCGAAATGGATTGGCTCGGGGTCATGCAGACGTCATTCCAAAGATAACGCGGCGATCGCATCCATCACGCGTTGACTGACCCGGCCGTAAACATCTTTGCCGTGCCCTTCGAAGTCGGAATCCGCAAATCGGATCGGCTCGCCCACGACAATTGTGATTTTCGGACCCAAACGAATTTTGCCGCCAATCGGCCACGCGTCATAAGCGCCAAAAATTCGCATCGGCACAACCGGTGCGCGCGTTTTCGCAATGATCAAGCCGAGCCCGGGCTCTGCCCGTTGCAACGTCCCATCCGGAGTGCGCGTCCCTTCGGGAAAGACCAGCGCACCCTCACCGGCATTTAAGACCCGGATCAATGCTTTGATGGCACTGCGGTCGGTCCCGTCCAGGTCAACTGGAATGACGTTGAGCTTCGGCAGAATCTTTCCCAACACCGGCACGCTCATGAGGGATTTCTTAGCCAGGAAATAGATTGGCCGATCACAAGTGTTTCCCGCCAGTGGAGGATCGAAGTAGCTTTGATGATTCATCGCGACAATCACGGGACCGGATTGAATCATTCGCTCGCGATGAACCATGCGAAACCCGTAGAAGATTTGGGCGAGGACTCGGGAGCCATTATAACCGAGCCAGTAGTACGGATTCATTCGGTGCTTTACGATTCAAAGATCCGACGACGAGAAGATCTGATTTTTTGACCGCTAAATCTCCCAGTCATCGATTCGCCAAATCCTTTAATCCTCGTTGCCGCAGAGCCGTCGTGATTCTGTCCACTACCTGATCAATCGTGAGGTCTGAGCTATCGATGACTTCCGCGTCGGGGGCTTTGACCAAAGGAGAAGTGGGCCGGGACGAATCGGCCCGGTCGCGCAGGGCGATCTCGTCGTTTTGTCCTTGAGCGGCACGTCGCTGCGATCGGATTTCCGGCGATGCATCGATGTAAAACTTGTAAGGCGTTTCCGGAAAGACGACCGAACCGATGTCGCGTCCTTCCATGACCAGATCGTTATGACACGCGTATTCGCGCATCTTTTGCACCAGGATTCGGCGAACCTTCGGCGCACGACTGACGCTCGAGACGTTCCGATTGACCGCCTCATCATTGAGATGTGCGGCTGGATCGATCCGGTCGATGACAATTCGGGAACGATGTTCTGAGACATCGCAATCGATTTGAAGACTTGCCACGTGTTGTTCAACCGCCGCGATATCCGATGGATCGATCTGATTTTGCAGGACATGCCATGTCACCGCCCGATACATCGCGCCAGAATTGACGTAGACAAAGCCGAGCCGGCGCGCGAGCTCTCGGGCCACGCTGCTCTTTCCGGAAGCAGCCGGTCCATCAATGGCGATTACCGTGTGTGGACGATCTGGCACATCTCCTTTTTCCGCAGCGACGCTGCGGAAAGCAAGCGCGACGCGCTAATCTTCCTGAACGACTGGTGCGGCGGGGACCAGCGACCCGATCACGGGCGTGGTACTTCGCATCCGGCTCGGGTTAATAAAATCATCCAGGGCCTTTTCGAATCCAGGATACGAACCGCGAATACATTCCGAATCTTGAATGATCGTTTCGCCCTCGGCAAAAAGACCGGCGACGGCGAAAGCCATGGCGATGCGGTGATCGCCAAAACTCGGCAGGCGTGCGCCGCGTAACGGCGCCGGTCCGTGAATTTCCACGCCGTCGCTCAGCTCGATCACTTGCGCGCCCATTCCGCGAAGATTATGCGCGATGGCTGCGATCCGATCGGTTTCTTTGACGCGCAGTTCCTGGGCTTGGCGAATGATCGTGGTGCCATTGGCCAAGGCGCCGGCCACGGCGAGCGCCGGCAAATCGTCGATCAGCTGCGGGATTTCTTTTCCTTGAATCACGGTGCCTTTTAAGGGCGTGCCGGTCACTTCGGCCACACCGCGCGGTTCGAATTGATCCACATCTTCGACCGCCTCCCGAACTTGCGCGCCCATCCGGACCAGAACTCCTAAAAGCGCGGTGCGAGTATCGTTTAAGCCAATGTTTCGAACCAACAAATGACCGCCCGGCTGCGCGGCGGCGGCGATCAACCAAAAGGCGGCGGAAGAAATGTCGCCCGGAATATCGAAATCGCGCGACTCCGGAACCTGATCGCCGAATACGCTGATCCCACCGTTCTCGTCTTTCACGGTCCGCAGTAAAAAGTAATTGAACATCAACTCGGTGTGATTTCGGCTGGCGGACGGTTCATCGATGGTCGTCTTGCCCTTCGCGAAAAGACCCGCCAGCAAAAGCGCGCTTTTGACCTGCGCACTGGCCACCGGTGAACGGTAATGGATCCCGCGCAGCGAACCTCCGCGAATCCGCAAGGGCGGAGTTTGTTCCGGGCCTTCGGCGACAATATCCGCGCCCATTTTTCTCAACGGCTCAATCACCCGATCCATCGGGCGACGCGAAAGTGAAGCGTCGCCCACCAGCCGGCTTTCAAACTTTTGACCCGCGAGTAATCCGGCGAGCAAACGCATGGTGGTGGCCGAATTCCCGCAATCGATTTCTTTTTCCGGTGGCGTCAGGACGCGTCTTTTCCCGTGAACAATGAGAAGTTCCGGCTCGGGATGTTCTATTTCGATTCCCAGTGCGCGCAGTGCGTTAACAGTGTGAAGACAGTCCGCACTGGGGAGAAACCCGCGCAAGGTGCAAACCCCGTTCGATAGTGCGGCAATGATCGCCGCGCGGTGGGAAATGCTCTTGTCGCCCGGGACCGAAATCTCGGCTTCAATGCGGGGGGCGCGTTTAATGCGAAGTTCCATCGAGTTTGGAGAAAGCGATGCTAGCTGTGGAAACAGTCAAACGACAACGCCAATCGACAATCTGATGTCGACGGTGCCCTCCAGTCCCCACGCCATACCCTGCACACGGAATTTAGGGGACGAGGAAAATCTTTCCCGTGTACGGATCTTTCACTTCAGTTCCGGGAGCGAACCCTTCGACGTCGATGTATTTACCAGGTGAATAAGGACTTTCGACCAAGTGCGGTTTTCCAGCCACTGGCTTGCCGTAGGGCAAGTCACCCTTCGCAACTTTTGCCGGAGCCGGCGGCGGCGATGGCGCAGTCGAGGTCTCGCCCTGCGGGGCGGTGGTTCCTTCCGGCGAGGGCGCGTTCGGGTTAAACGGTTGTTGTTGCTGGGCGGCCACCGGTTGCTGTCCCTGCGCCGGATATTTCGAAACCGGATGGCGAACACCCGGAGGCGGCTGAGACTCGTAATCGGTGCATGCGGTCACGGCGACGACGGCACCAGCCAGTACTAATGACAGCGAAAATTTCATAACAGCTTAATCGGACGAACTTACACGGGTTCTAATTCATTACTAGCAGCCTGACAAACCCTAAATCGCGAGCTTTGTCTTCTGTTCGCACGCTCTGAAATTGATGAGTAAGATGAAGGAAGCCGCGGCTTGCGAATAAGAAAGATGTCGAGTGAACCGCAGATTCTCATAGTCGACGACGAACCGAAGGCGAGAGAAGCGCTGGCGCGATTGTTGTCGGCCGCGGGGTATTCCTGTCGCCAAAGCGAGAACGTGATCGACGCGATTCAACGCATGCACGATCAACCGCCGGACCTTTTGCTGATCGATTATCGAATGCCCGGAGCCGATGGCTTGGAAATGCTGCGACAGATCCGGAACGACCCGAATCCGGTGATATCGCAAATTCCCGTAATCCTCATGACGGGTTACGGCGAAAACGAAGTGGAATCGTTGCAGGCCGGCGCGGACGATTTCGTGACAAAACCGATCGATGCCAACGTGCTCCGCGCCCGAATCGGAACACAATTGCGGCTCAGCTCCATGCGAATCGAGCTGCAAAAACAAACGGAAGAAGCAGAAGCTCGTCACGCCGAACTGGAACGCGACCTGGATGCGGCGCGTTTAACGCAACAGTCTCTGATTCCACAGGATCCGCCGAATATTCCCGGCTGGGAAATCGCGGCCTGCTACCGGCCGGTCCTCCAGGTGGGAGGAGATATTTATGGCTGGCTTCCATTAAAAAATGGCCGCTGGGTTTTTTGGATGGCCGACGCCCCGGGGCACGGCGCGGCGGCGGCGCTTCTGACCACGCTGGCCAAGCTGCTTTTTCGATACGCCAGCGATCAGAGCGATTCTCCGTCCGCTATCCTGGCGGCGATGAATCACGATTTTCACGGGATCCTACAAAGCCACTCGTTCATGACCGCGATGGCCGTTTTGCTAGATCCAGAAACGGGGAAGGCTTCTGTCTGCGGCGCGGGTCATCCGCCACTACTGATCACTCGGTTTGGTCGCGGCACAGAAACAGTGAGCTCGTCGATGCCGCCGCTCGGTTTGGCGGAAGGAACGTTTACGGGATTCGACGTCGACTTGGCGCTCGGTGACGCCTTTGTCCTTTACACCGATGGATTGTTCGGTGGGGAAAAGACGGATGGCCTGCAAAGTACGCCGACTCAGCTCGCCGCGGCGCTCAATCCCTTGGCCTCAAATGCGCAGATGTTACTTGGTCATATTTTGGCTTACGCCGATCAGCGAGATCAGGAAGACGCCCGCAAGGACGACGTGGCCGTGGTTGTTGTGCGGCGAAAAACGTAATTAAGAAATTTTCGACCAACAAAAATTGTTATTGCTCTGCCTCGAGCGAAGCATTAATCAGCGTCTATGCCGAAAACCAAAACGACTTCCAAACGTAAGCCAAATCCAGCCTTCATGAGACCGGTTCAACCTGATGAAAAACTGTCCGCGATTGTTGGATCGACCCCATTACCGCGTTCCGAGCTCACCAAAAAGCTTTGGAACTATATTAAGAAACATGGTCTGCAGGACAAAAAGAAGAGAACCCAGATCAACGCCGACGATTCGTTGAAGGCAGTTTTTAATGGCAAGACCCAAGTGAGCATGTTCGAGATGACGAAACTCGTCTCCGGACATATTAAATAATTGGAGCAATTCAACCGAACTCGGCGCCACTGGAAACAGTGCGCCCGAGTTTGCGTTTGCCCATCGAGGCGCTGACTTGCGCGCCGCTTCTTCCTGCCCGAAATTCACGCAGTGAAGAAGTTCGTCCTCATCGCTGCGCTGTTGACCGGTAATTTGATTTGCTTCCAGGCCCGGGCCGATGCCGATTGGGAAACGAACTATCAAAAGGCGCAACAGGAAGCGAAGAAGCAAAGCAAACTCCTGTTCGTGGAATTCATGGGCTCGGATTGGTGCGGGCCATGCATCATGATGGACCGGGAGGTCCTTTCCCGTCCCGAGTTCAAGGATTACGCCAAAAAAAATCTGGTGCTGGTGGAAGTTGATTTCCCGCGCCGAAAGATGCAGCCGGAAGAGGTCAAAAAACAAAACGAAGAGTTAGCCGATAAATTTCAGATCCAGGTTTTTCCGACGCTCATTGTCCTGAACGGAGAGGGTAAAGTGGTCTGGAAATTCTACGGCCTCTATGAAGACGGCCCGGCCGCGTTCATCGCGGAGATTGAAAAAGCTCGAAAGGGATAATTTATGCGCCGGCCAAAGATCGCCGGTTAGCTCTTTCCGTTGTGCTGAAAGGCGCGCTCCAAAACCTCGGCCAGTTCCTCGCGAGAGAATGGTTTCGGTAACGCGCCCCGGAAACCGTAGGCCAGGAATTCCGCCAGGGCGGCCTCGTCCGAATACCCGCTACAGATAATCGCAGTCACATTCGGGTCCAGGCTGCGCAGGCGTTCGATCGTGGCCAGCCCACCCATCCCACCGCGAATCGTGGCATCGAGGATGACCGCCTGAAAATTTTCACCGCGCCGCAACGCCCGCTCGTAAGTTTGAACGGCCTCCTGCCCGTCGGGCACTGAAGTCGCCTCATAACCGAGACTGGCCAAAAGCTGAGTAGTCAGATCGCGAATGGCCGGCTCGTCATCCATCACCAGAACTCGATGATGATGGAATGGAAGCAGCGCTTCGGTGGCAAACAATTCCTTTTGGAAAGCCACAGCATCCGCTGCCGGCAGATAAAATGAAAAAGTCGAACCCTCGGCGCTCGAGCTTTCCAAATGCAGCAGGCCACCGTGTTTCTTGACAATGGAGTAGCCAATCGAGAGACCAAGACCGCTCCCGGTCGGTTTCGTCGTAAAATACGGATCGAAGATTTTATTCGCGAGTTCTTCATCGACTCCGCCGGCAGAATCGACCACCGAAATCTTCACATAGCGTCCGGGCGGAAGTGACAAGTTCGTTTTGTCGTCCAGCTCGACGTTTCGAGCGGAAACAACCAACTTCCCGCCATGCGGCATCGCTTCGCGCGCGTTGATCAACAGTGCGTTGACGACTTGTTCGATTTGCCCGCGGTCCATTTCGGCCTGCCACAGTTCCTCGGGCAGGTAGAGTTCCGGCTGCAGATTGGATCCATAAAGAGAAAACTCGACCGCTTGTCGCACCAGCTCGACAACCAAGCCGACCTGTTTCACGGGCGCTCCGCCTTTTGAGAACGTCAGCAATTGCCCGGAAAGACGCGCTGCGTGTTGCGCTGCCTGACCGGCTTTGTTCAAAGCCGAAAGAAGGACGCGGCGATCGCTCGGCGCTTCGATTTGCGCCAAGCCGATGTTCCCGGAAATGACCGTTAAGATATTATTCAGATCATGCGCGATGCCGCCGGCCAGCGTGCCGAGCGATTCCAGTTTCGCGGTCGTGACTCGCTCCTCTTCCAATCGTTTGCGCTCACTGATATCCCGAAAGAAAACGGAGATGCCTCCACCGTTTGGATAGGCCTTTACTTCGTAACACTGTTTGCCCGTCTGCGGATCGACCGCCTCGAACTCGATCGCGATCTGTTCGTTCATCACCCGCGCGTAATTTTCTTCGAAGACCGAACCGACCAGGGAAGGGAAGTGCGTTCGCACGTCGCGACCGAGCAGCTTGTCGCGCGAGCGGCCGAGCAGAACCTCGGCCTGTGCATTCAAGTAGGAGAATTTCCAGTCGCGATCGAGCGCGAAAAATCCGTCGCTCGTATTTTCCAAAATATCGACCATCCGTTTCAGGGTGGCCTGCAATTCGGACCGGGCGTGCGCGCGCTCGCGGAGTTCCGCGATGCGTTTTTCAGCAACCGACAATCGCACCTGCAACAAACCGAGATCGAGCGGCTTGGTCAGGTAGTCGTTGGCGCCGGCCTCCAACGCCTGCTCCAGATCTTCCGTATCACCGCGTGCCGTGACGAGGAGAATAAAAACCGGATCGAAGCCTTCCTTGGATCGGACATCGCGGCACAAATCCAGACCACTTTTGCCCGGCAACATCCAGTCCAGGATGAGAAAGGAGAATGTCTGGGTTGCCAGCTCGCGTTCGGCTTCCTCAGCGCTGCCGACAGCGACGACATGGTGCCCGCGCCGCTCCAGGACGCGTTGCAGCTGCGCCCGGCTCGCGGAATGATCTTCGACGAGAAGTATTCTCATTTTTTTGGATTACCCCGGTCCAAAAATTGCCCGAGTTCGATCTTTCCAGAGGCGTGCAGTCAACAAGCCGATCGCTGAAAGATGAGGAGCAAGATGAGCGCCACGCGCACGGAAGATCTGCCCTATTGCGTTAGAAGCGCGGTCTGCTAGATACACCAAAGCTTTTTCGGCTTCTGAAACAGGGACTCGTTGCCATGCCAGTTTATCGTCTGATTCGCGTCTTTTTATTCGCGCTGGTCGCGTGTGGAACGCTCGCCGCCCAGGAACCCGCACCCTCTGTTCAGCCGGCGAAACCGGCCCCTACCGTCGCCACCTCTCAGACCTATAGCTGGATCCATGTCGATGGCCCGTACATCGCGCTGACGTTCGATGATGGTCCCAGCGCAAAATTAACACCCCAGCTTTTGGATCTGCTCGCGGCGCACCACATCAAAGCCACGTTTTTTGTGATTGGCCAGAATGTCGCAGAGAATCCAGAAATCACCGCCAGAGCCGCACGCGAAGGTCACGAAATCGGAAATCATAGCTGGTCACACCCGAATTTTGCCAAAATGTCAGATGACGCCGTTCGACAGCAATTGCGCAAAACGGATGATGCCATTCGATCTGCCATCGGGAAGTCGCCGACGTTGCTGCGACCGCCTTACGGCAACATTACCGCCCGACAGAAAAAATGGATCGCGGATGAATTCGGTTACAAAATCGCGCTTTGGGACGTCGATCCCCTGGACTGGAAACGTCCGGGGCCGGCGATCGTTCGCGATCGGATTCTGCGCAACACTCGGCCGGGATCCATTGTTTTATCTCACGACATCCATCCCGGAACGATCGAAGCCATGCCGTCAACGATCGATCAACTGGAGGCAAAAGGTTTCAAGTTCGTGACCGTTTCTGAACTGATTTCCATGGCAGTCCCGGAAACGCCGAAGCCAAGCCCGGTGAAACAGTCTCCTACTTCTCCGAAGTCGGAAAAACCGCCTCTGAAACCGCCACCGCCGGCCGGTTGAACGCGGCATGATCGCCGATCAATACCTGCAGCTTCGTAGCGAGCTCGAATCTGCGCTCGGTGAATTGTTGAAGCTCGCTGCGGAGATGAGGCGGCCAGCAGGCTTTCTCGATACCCTCCACGCGTTGCTCGGCGATATTCGCGAGCCGTTCCTTTTCGTCGTCATGGGAGAAGTGAAATCGGGCAAGTCATCCTTACTGAACGCGCTCTTCGGACAGGAATTCGCCAAGGCCGATGTGCTGCCGGCCACAGATCGGGTCTGTATTTTCCGCTACGGCGAACTGGAGAAAACGGTCGATATTTCTCCGCATGTCATTGAGCGCTATCTTCCGATTACGCTCTTACGCGATTTCAACGCGGTCGATACACCCGGCACCAACACCATGGTGGAAGGACATCAGGACATTACGGAGAATTTCATTCCCCGCGCAGACGTCATCCTGTTTGTGTTTTCCGTGGCGAATCCCTGGACGCAATCGGCCTGGAAGTTTCTCGACCTGCTGCAAGCGAAGTGGCTAAAAAACGTCGTCTTCGTTCTTCAGCAGATCGACCTGCGTGAGCCGAGCGAAATCGAAATTATCCGGCGCCATCTTCAAGATACCGCGATGCAGCGGCTGGGATTTGTGCCTCCAATTTTTGCCGTCTCCGCGCGCAAAGCATTAATGGCGCGAACCGGTGCCGGAGATCAGGAACAGCTTTGGCGGGAAAGCGATTTTCAACCGTTGGAAGACCAGATCAATTTGATCGTGGCGGAATCGAGCAGCCGAATCCTGAAATTACGATCGACCCTTCAAACCGGTCGCGTGATGCTGGAGGAGGTTTCCGAACAGCTCCGCAAATCGGTGGATGTGATTGGACGTGATGAAGCGCGACTCGAGCAGGTGAACGTGGTGTTGCAAGCGCGAAGCGAGCAAACATCCCGACAAGTTGCCGGGTTCCTGCGCGGAGTTGAGCAAGCGTGTCACGAAGCGACGACCGGCGGCATCAAGATTTTACAAAAGCGCCTCTCGTTTTGGCGAACATGCAAACTCATCTGGGGCAAGGGCGACTCCCCCCGCGATTTCCAGATCGAAATTGAAGCCAAGCTCAAACAGACGATTCAGCCGCAGGTCGAACACGCCGTCCGACTTTTGGAGAGTGATTTGCGTGGGATTTGGCCGCAGCTGCACGACTTGATTCAAGACCGCCTGACCAGCGACCTGCGCAATCAGATTCCACAAACAACCCCTGACTTTGCCCGCCAACGCCGGGAGCTCCTCCAATCCATCGAACTGGCATTGCTGGAGCGAACCGCGGCCCGGACGACTGAGCAATTGCTCACAGAACAGTTTGGCGAAACAACCAATCGACTGCGCATTCCGATCGGAGTCGCCGCCGCCGGCGGTATTGCCACGGCCATTGCGGCGGCAAGCAGCGCGGCCGTTGCCGATATTACGGGCGTGGTCGCGATTTCCGCTGCCACCATCGGAACAGTTCTGGTCTTTACTCAACGCCGGAAAATTCTGCGCGCCTACGAAGAACAAATGAAAACGAAATGCGCTGAATTGCTCAAAGCCATCGAAGAAAAACTTCAGCGCGCGATCAGTCTATTTTACCAGGAGCTGACGGGAACGTTCCAACCGCTCTCGGCGTTTTGCGTCGCGCAACGGCGAATGCACGAGCCGCTCCTGCAGAGGACGGAGGAAATTCAACGCCAGTTCGAATCGCTAAAAACGCGAATCGGTTAGGGATTACTTCTTCGCTGCCGCGGACTCTTGCACGAGTCGTTGCTCGGATTGACGCCGGGCGAGAACGAAGTTGTTGTGCGAGCCGTAACTGCGCCAAGGTCCGGGCGCAACATTCTCCGGATCGACAAATTGCCAGTCGGTCACATCCGTCGGCTGAAGTCCCAGATAATCCCGCACCGCCGGCGAAACATCCAATCCAGCGCCGCGATTCAGGTTCGGCTTGGGCCGATCGGTCCCGAAAACGTATTGCCAATGGTCGGTGCGAAACGGTCCGCAATCTTCCCACTGGGCGTAACAAGTTCGATTTCCCTTACGAATGGCGATCCAGCGATGCTGGCAAACGGATTGGCCTTCCCCGGTGAAGTAACGTTTGAACCAGGGGATGACCAAACGCGCTTCGGGTTTGAACGTGCCGTGCGTGACGTCGTTATAGGGCAGCGCGAAATAAAATGGATTCTCGTGAGGAACGAACGCGACCGGAATGTAGCTGCGACGCTCCGAGGGGCTGGGATTATCGAAGCCGCCATAGTTGGCCGTCCAATTCAAATCCCAGGAGCTCCGATTATTTGGCACTGGATTGTTCGGGCCAGCCTGTTCACCCACCCAAAAGACGGTGGTAACGATATTACTTTTCCACGGATACCGGGTTGTCACCGTTCGAGAGGCGGTCGGGATCTGCACCATCGGCTCAACTTTCAGCAGCGCCGCCTCACGCAGTTTCATTGCGTATTTGGCGAAATCGGCGGCCGTCGCGTAGGGAGAGCTGGACTGGTCCTCAGCGTGGAGACCGCTGGCGGCGGTGGCGAGGAACACGAGCGCAAAAATCCTTCTCATTCGGGGATGCGGGGGTCTTGTATCCGATTTTGGGGCATTTCGCAAGGGCTTTCCTCGGCAGAAAAAGCAGTGCTGGTGGCAGTTATCGCTTTTAGAGCACTAAACGTTCCAGCCCCATTCGCGCCTAAGCAGCGTATCCCGACGGAAATGCGCATCATCCGTTTCCGGATAGTCGAGATTAAAATGTAATCCCCGACTCTCTCGCCGGCTCAAGGCAGAATCGACGATCAACGCCGCGACCGTGGCCAGGTTACGCAGCTCCAAAAGATCGACCGATACTCTGAAATTCCAGTAAAATTCACGGATCTCGCGTTGCAGATTGCGCAACCGCGCAGCGGCCCGCTGCAAACGCTTATCCGTCCGGACAATCCCCACATAATCCCACATCAACCGCCGGATCTCGTCCCAGTTGTGATAAATCACGACCAACTCGTCGACATCAAGGGCGTCCCCGGATTGCCATTCCGGCAGCGCGACCGGACGCGGGTGAGCCGTGACCGTCCGAGTCATCGCTTCGCAAGCACGATGGGCAATGACAATTCCTTCGAGCAACGAATTACTCGCCAATCGGTTCGCGCCATGCAACCCGGTGCAGGCGACTTCGCCGATTCCATAAAGTCCCGGCAAACTGGTTGCCCCCTGCAGATCGGTCTTGATCCCGCCACATTGATAATGCGCGGCCGGCACAACCGGAATTGGTTGCTTGGTGATATCGATCCCAAACCGCAAACACGTTTCATAAATATTCGGGAAGCGTTCGCGCAAGAACTCCGGCGGCTGGTGAGTGATATCGAGCAAAACGTATTGCGCGCCGGACCGTTTGATTTCGGCATCAATCGCGCGCGCAACGATATCGCGCGGCGCCAGCGAGCCCCGTGAGTCATATCGTTTCATGAAATCCTCGCCGCGATTGTTTCGCAAAATCCCGCCCTCGCCTCGGACCGCTTCGGAAATCAAAAACGACTTGGCTTTGGGATGAAACAGACAGGTTGGATGAAATTGGATAAATTCCATGTTCGCGATCACGGCCCCGGCCCGCCACGCGATCGCCACACCGTCACCGGTCGCGATATCCGGATTCGTCGTGTACAAATAGACTTTCCCGCAACCTCCCGTGGCCAGGACGATTCGATCGGAGCGAATGGTTTCAACGTGGCCGCTGCGTTCGTCTAAAACATAAATGCCGAGACAACGATCTTCCGTGGCGAACCCAAGTTTTTCCGCGGTGATCAAATCCACCGCCATGTGATTTTCGAGGAGGTCGACGTGCGATTGCCGGCCAAGCTCTCGCAGCAAAACGCTCTCGATTTCTTTCCCGGTCACATCCTGAACGTGCAGAACCCGTCGCTTCGAATGACCTCCTTCCTTTCCCAAATCGAGCTCTCGATGGCCGGAAACGTCCCGTTCATCGAAATGAAGCCCCAGTTCCATCAGCTCGGCGATTCGAGCAGGGCCTTCGGTGACAATCGTGCGGACCGCGTTTTCGTCACACAAACCGGCGCCCGCCTCGAGCGTATCGCGGACATGCATCTCGAAGGAATCTTCGTCGCTCGTCACGCACGCGATCCCGCCTTGAGCCCACGCCGTGTTGGTGTCCGCGCCTTTGCGTTTAGTGACCACCGCCACGGAACCGCGCTGGGCTGCCTTGAGAGCAAAGCTCAAACCAGCAATCCCGCTGCCGATCACCACAAAATCGTAATGCTTCATGGCAACTGAATATTATCGATCAAACGAGTCTTGCCGAAATACACCGCCAAAGCCATCAGTGAGCCGGGCCGGACCACGTCCACGGTTTGCAGCGTGTCGGCATCAACGACGGCGACATAATCAATTCGCGCCAAAGGCGCAGCCGAGATCATTTCCCGAACCGAATGGATCATCACGTCCGCCTTTTTCTCGCCGGATTTTTTTGCGGCAACCAAAGACCGATGAAGCACGGGTGCCTGACTGCGTTCTTCCGGATTCAAAAAAACGTTCCGCGAACTGCAAGCTAATCCATCGTTCTCGCGAACGATCGGAACACCGATGATGTCGATCGGAAAGTTCAGATCGCGCACCATTCGCCGAATGATGGCCAGTTGTTGAAAATCTTTCTCGCCAAAGACGGCCGCGTCCGGCCGCAAAATGTTGAAAAGCTTTCCCACCACAGTGCAAACCCCGCGAAAATGTCCCGGCCGCGACGCCCCCTCCATCAGCTTCGAGAGAGAATCTTCTTCCACGAAAGTGGATCGATCCTCGAAATACATTTCCCCGAGTCCGGGCCGAAACAGCATGTCGACATTCCGCTTCCGGCAAAACTCTTCGTCAGCTTCTTCCGGTCGCGGATAACGATCGTAATCGCTGCCCGGCTCGAACTGAAGCGGGTTGACGAAAACGCTGACCACCACTTCGCCGTTTTCGCCCGCGGTCTCACGCGCCACTTCGATGAGTTGTCCGTGGGCCCGGTGCAACGCGCCCATGGTCGGAACTAAAATCCGCCGAGATTTGCCCGATTCGGCCTGCGCCCCCGCGATCGTCGTCGAAATCTTCATCGCGTGATTCCTACTTCGACAACCAGATCGCCTGTCTCGCGTAAGGATATTTCGCTTGTCCGAAGTTTTTCCACTCCGCTCGCCGAGCGAGGTCGCGCATTTCCGAAAATGAAAACGATCTCTCGGCGGAGAGCCGGCCATCGATCTTCGTCATGGGATCGCGGTAAACGGTGGCTGTGATCAGGTAGACGCCCGCTGTCGCAACCCAGCCGCGTCGCAAGTCAGATACGAGGACCCATTTTCGCGACAGCTCACGACAGCGGCGAAGCAGTCGCACGGCGTTCTCTTCGCTGAAATGATGAAGCGCCAGCGTGTTGAAAACAATGTCGTAACGATCGGCCGGCTCCCACTCGAGAACGTTGGCCTGGATAAACGAAATTTCCGGATAGCTGGAACTTAACTCTTTGCCGATCTCGAGCGTCGATTCCTGCTGGTCGACGGCGTCGACCCGAACCTCGGCGCGAACGTCTCGCGCAAAATCGACGATCAATCGGGGAATATCACCGGATCCGGTCGCGAGATCGGCAATTCGCAACTGATCCCCCGTCCGGATCCATCTCTGAAGAAAGCGCCGGACCAGGGCGTAGCTCCCGAACCAGCGGTTCAACGAACGCAGATTCTTCAGATCCTTTTCCAACTCGACTGTCACGCCCTGCGGGCGATCCATAATTTCCAGTTCGTTTGGATCGAACTTGCGTTCCATATGTTGCCGAGAGGCTGCTCGCCTCTCGCCTTTAAATCAAGGGGAAGCAAACCGCTTCCTCGAAGTCGACTCTGGCTTCACGGAGCGCTGAAAATTGCTCCGCTCAGTCGCCTTACTTGGCGGATTTCTTTAAAAATTTCCGCCACGTCTTTGGCAATGCCGCTTCTTCGACATCACTGGCGATTCGACCTTCGAAATCGGGCCGAAACACCGTGCTCGTTCCGTAAACCATCACGACGTCATCGGAACCTTCGGCTCGAATCGCGTGGGCCACACCCGGCGGAATAATCACACCCGCGTTGCTCGCGCTCCGGTGATCGTCCCCGTCGATGAAGAAACGCATGGTGCGAGCGGGCAGGCCGGCGCGAACATCGCGCAAGATCATCTCAGCCCGGCCTTGCAAAAAGAACATGACGTCCCATTGCTCGTCATCGTATTTTCGAAGCGAATAATTGCCGGAATGCGTGACGAACAGGCGGCGGTGCCACGCTTCCGCCGTTGTCTCCGCCGGAATGTAAGGCGGATGAATATGAAATCCCTTCGCGCTGTGGGCGAACATGCGCGCCGCCGACCATTGCTTCGGCCACAAACCAATCTTCGCCAGAATTCCTTCGTCGCGACGAGACAGTTCGCCGAAGATACCGCGATGCGGTTGCGCAAAGGTCAGGCGGGCAAAGATCTCCACGCCCGGGATCCAAAACCGTTTGTTTTCAGGTCGTCGTCTGTCGAGCGCAGCCAGCTCGGCCGCTTCCGTTCCAGTCTCGCTGACGCGCAATGCCAAACTACGCGCCTGATAGTCGCGCGGGACCAAGGCCTTGCGTGCCGACTCGTTTAAACCAACCCACAAGTCGTTTTTGCTCATTCCACTGGATACTGAAGCCGTTTGTATGCCTAACGACAAGTGACTTCGGCAATCATATATATTCATTGCGATGGAACTGCACCAAATCTACGGTTCGGTTCGCCGCGACCGGCCGCACCCTGATCGCATGCTCGAATACGTCGTTTATCTACTCTACCGCGCGGTCTTCGCCATTTTGACGGCGCTCCCACTCCCTTTTCTCGCGTTGGTCGGCCAGGCCGGCGGAACTTTCGCGTGGGCTTTATCGCCGAAATATCGCGGACTCGCTTTTCGCAATGTCACGATTGCGTTCGGCGAGGGGAAATCCGTATCCGAGCGACGCCGCCTGGTGCGCCGCCACTTTCAAAGGCTCGGGGTCGATATTCTTGGAGGCCTGAAGCTCGCCGCCATGCCGCTGGAGAAAACGCGAACCCATGTCGAAATTGAAAATGCGGACGCGGCGCATCGCGAATTGCGCGCGGGTCGTCCCGTCGTTTTCATCCTGAGTCATCTCGGCAATTGGGAACTCCAGGCGCAGATGTTTCCGGCAACGATTGGTTACGTCCGAAACAGTACCGTGTTTCAACCACTGCGAAATCGTTACATCGATCGCCACTTCCGAAAATTGCGTGGACGCGCCGGGGTGGAGTTGTTCAACCGCGATGAAGGATTCGACCAGGCCATTGCTTTACTGCGCGGCGGCGGCGCGGTTGGAATTCTGAGCGATCAGCACGCCGGTGATCACGGGATGTGGGTGCCCTTTTTTGACAAACTGGCTTCGACCACTTCCTTGCCGGCGCTGTTAGCGAAGCGCACAGGGGCTGCCTTGATTGGAACCGCCGTTTACACCGATTCGCCGGGCCGGTGGCGCATTGTGTTTACCGAAAAGATCAACCAGCCGGGTGACTCGGTGGAACTGCTTACGGCCAAAATGAACGATTTGATCGCGAATCAAATTCGCCGCGCACCCGAAGACTGGTTCTGGGTGCATGATCGGTGGAAGACGCCGCGTCCCGAATTTTCTTCTCGCTCGCTACAAACGTGGCGTGTTCGTGCCGAAAGGAAGCGGATCGTTACAACCGTTCCGAATCTTAATTCGCTCGAGCAACTGGCTCGGCGACTCGGTCATGAGCGTTCCGGCGGTGCGGGCAATCAAGGCCGGGCGGCCGGACGCGCACGTCACGATTGCGGCGCCGGAGAAAATTGCGTCGATTTGGAAATTGGTTCCGGAGGTTGACGAAATCATCCGGCTGCCAAACAAATCCCTGTCCGGATCGGTTCAAAGGCTTCGCGAGCACAAGCGGTTTGATGTGGCCATCAGTTTTCCGAATTCCTTGCGCGGTGCGCTGGAGCTTTGGCTGGCGGGAATTCAGCGGCGCGTCGGTTATCGAGGTCATTCGCGCGCCGCGCTCTTGAATCAAATCATCCGGGAACCGAAAAAGCCAAAGCCACTTCCGCATCATGCCGAGCGTTTCCTGCGAATCGCATCCGAGTGCGGAGCAGAAACAGAAGACCCGCGTCTTCGAAATTTTGCTTCACGGTTTGATCGCGAGAGCCGTTTAGCTGGCCTCTGTCCCGGAGCCGAATACGGGCCCGCCAAACGCTGGTTACCGGAAAGGTTTGCCGAAGCCGCGCAAGCAATCAGCGATCGACACAAACTAAAATGGATCCTGTTTGGAACAAAGAACGACCGCGAAGTCGGACAAAAAATTGCCGAAATGCTCGGTGGCAATTGCCACAATCGGACCGGCGAAACCAACCTCGATCAACTGATCGACGAACTGAAACAATGCCGTTTGTTACTCACCAATGACACCGGCACGATGCATCTTGGCGCGCTTCTGGGCATTCCGGTTGTTGCCATTTTTGGTTCGACCGAGCCGGCGCTGACCGGCCCGTTGGGAGACCATCATCTGGTTCTCCGTCATCACGTTGCCTGCAGTCCCTGTTTCCTGCGCGATTGCCCAATCGACTTCCGTTGCATGAATGCCATCACCGTTGAGGAAGCGGTTAAGGCCGCCGGCCGGCTGTTAGATCGCAGCGGACGAGCTTAGCTTCTTGTCATTCCGAGCACAGTCGAGGAATCTCTTACCGCCGTTCCGGAAGATGAATTTTGACATGACAAAAAATATGGCCGCTCCCCGTGTTCGCACGGGAGTGCAGGTGATGTTTTTTGACACCGACGTCGGCGGCGTCGTGCACAACATCGCGTATCTGCGCTTCGTCGAGATTGCCCGGACACTGCTCGCTGACGAACTGGGTTTGCCGCTGATGGAAATGGCCGAAACGCAAAGATATCCCGTAGTGGTTCGAACAGAGATCGACTATCGCAAAGCCGCCGGGCTCGGAGACAAATTGGAAATTGAAGGCTGGCTCGATCAACTGCAGCGAGTTCGTTTCTGGTGTGCTTTTCGAATTACTCGCCCAAAAGATGGAGCGTTGATTGCGCAATGCCGCCAGATGCTGGCTTTAGTTCAAATGCCGGCGGCGAAACTTCTGCCCCTGCCGCAAACTTGGGATAGCTATCGGGACGCACTCGGAGCGGATCCAGCTTCGCCAATGGCTTAAATCGTATGGTCGCCGGCACCCGCACCTTAAGTATCCGCGAGACGCTGCTTCAGCCGGCAACTCTGAATCCCCCATCCACCCGGCACGCCTTATTCGTTTGTCTAATCATCCTCGCGGCGCTTCTCCACGTCGGCACGATCGGCTGGGGCGACCTCTACGGCGAAACGGAAGGTCAATACGCCGGCGCCGCGCGGGAAATGATTGAGACACATCAGTGGCTCATGCCGACGAACGACGGTATTCCGCGACTGCAAAAACCGCCGCTGCTCTACTGGTTGATCGTCGCATCGTTCAAAATGTTCGGCGTCAACGCGGCGGCCGCGCGCCTGCCAATCGCACTCGCTGCGGTGATTTCAGTGGCCCTGACGTTCTTGCTCGGTGAACGGCTGGCGAATTATCGCCGTGGATTTTTGGCCGGCCTGATCCTCCTTTGTTTTTGGGGAACATTCTTGCTCGGCCGCATGATTATGCCCGAACCGGTCTTCACGGCCTTTATTACCGGCACGATTTTTTGCGCCGTCTGCGGTTATCAAAAACGGGGACGCAGCTGGTTTTGGTTTCTTGGCGTCTGGATCTGCGCGGCCCTGGCCTGCATGACCAAGGGAATCCACGGCCTGATTTATCCCGCCGCGATCCTGGTTTTGCTCTCACTGTTCTACCGTGACGCCCGAATCCGCTTTCGCGGCTTATTGGACTGGAAATACTTCCTGATATTTCTGGCAATCGTCTTGCCGTGGCATATTTGGGCTGAACATCGATTCCCGGGCTTTTTCCGTCTCCTCTTCGGGCGGGAATGGCTCGGACACGTGCGAGGTGATCCAGCCAGTCTCGATTTCGACCCGGGTGTGCCGCGCCTGCAATTTCTCGCGCTTCACCTCGCCTGGTGGCTTCCAATTTCGTTGGCCGTTTTTCCGGGCATCGTCGTTGCTTGGAAAAAGGTGATTCGTCCGCGGCAAATCGAATTCAACGACGCATTGCCTTTATGTTGGATGGCGATCGTATTTTTGCCCCTGCTCTTCCTCGGCGAACGACAGGATTACTACTCCTTCAGCATGTGGAGCGCGCTCGCCTTGTTTACTGCTTTTGCCTGGGAGCGAATTTCGCAAAAGCTCCAACTGTTCGGAATTGCTTCTGTCACCGCCGTCGCGTCAGTCCTGACGGTCGTCGCAATTTTCCTCCCGGAATTGGTGCACAACGCGACTTCGGACTGGACGCAGTTGAGCGAACGCTCAACGGCCTGGCAAACATTCAGCAGTATTCCGGGCGCGACGTGGTTAGGGTTTCGGCCGTTGATCGCCTCCGCCGCCCTTGCGCTTCTGATTGGTTCAATAGTTGCCCTTTATCTGACTTGGAAAGCTCGCGCCCGAGTTGCCCTGATTATCGTCCTGATGACAACGATACCACTCGGAATCGCTTCCATCGACGGAGTCGCTCGAGTCGCTCCTTTCTTTTCTCTGGCCAGCGCTGCGACATTCATTAACGCCCGACTCGGCGACACCGGGGATGTTTATTATGAGGGCTCCGTCCACTCCGGCAGCAGCCTCGTCTTTTATCTCAATAAAAGGTTCTACCTGGTGAACTGCGAACCGGATTTGTTTACCAAAGCCTGGGGTGGAGATGTGCTTTTCGTCAAAGAAGCGGCCGTGGTCGATCGCTGGAGCAGCACCGATCCGGTGTTTTTGATTGTCGAAGAGAGCCGCGTGCCGCACTGGAAAGGGCTAATCATCGATCGGGTGCACATTTTTCATCAGGTGACTACCTGCGGGACTTATGTGGTCCTGAGCAATCAGCTTTAATGATCTGAGTTGAAATTTTGAGAAGGGACTGTAGCTTGCCCGCTCGTTTTTGACCGGAGGAAATATGTCGCAACATCGCAGCCTGAAAGGCGCCAGCACCATCACCGCTAAACGCAACGTTCTGAAACGTTTCGAGCGGGTTGAGCTGCTGAAGAAGCGGGGCCAATGGAAAGAAGGCCGGAAAGTACTCGGCCTGCCCAAGACGAAACCAGACGTTTGATCGTTAAGAAGTTGAGGTGTTGAGAAGTTGAGGCGAAAAGCAAACGTGCCTCGCTCCCATCGCACCTCCTCGACCAGTCAGCAATCTCAACCGATTCAGCCATGAGGCTGAATCGATTCCTGGCGTCGGCGGGCATCGGTTCCCGCAGAAAATGCGATGAACTCATCGCCTCTGGCCGCGTCACCATTAACGGCAAGGTCTGCACCGATTTCAGCGCTCAACCGGCTCCGCGCGATCACGTCAAAGTTAACGGCAAGCTCGTTCACGCCAATTTGCCGGTCACAATCGCTTTCAACAAGCCGGCCGGCTTTGTTTGCACACGGAGCGATCCGAACGCTCGCGATACAATTTTCGACCTGCTTCCTTCCAAGATGCCGCGACTGTTCAGTGTCGGCCGTTTAGATGCGCCGAGTGAAGGCCTGCTCATTTTGACCAATGATGGCGACCTGGCCCAACGACTCACTCATCCACGGTTCAAAATGGAAAAAGAATATGAAGTCACGCTCGATCGAAAGTGGGATCCGGCGCTCGCGTCCAAATTGTCGCGCGGAATTTTTCTGGATGGCAAGCGGGCGCAAATTGCGAAATTGCATGGCGTCGCGCCGACCAAACTGCGGGTCATTCTTCGACAGGGTATCAATCGTCAGATCCGTCGGATGTTTGAAGCGATTGAGTATCGAGTGAAACATCTCGTCCGCGTCCGAATCGGAAATGTGCGACTGGGTGATTTGCCGAGCGGGCATTGGCGATTTATGAGCAAACGCGAGATCGATTCGTTAAACCAAGATGAAAATTGAAGGCTGCACCGCCCTGATCACCGGCGCTTCGGCCGGACTGGGCGAAGAATTCGCCCGCCAATTAACTGCGCGCGCGCGGTCGCTGGTCCTCGTCGCGCGGAGGCAAGACCGGCTCACTCGGCTACGCGACGAGTTGCAACGGCAGCGTCCCGAACTTCCAATTCACATTCGTTCGGTCGATTTGGCCGACCAATCGGAAATCGACGGGCTCACGCAATGGCTGGATCACGAAAAGATTAAAATCGATTTCCTGATTAACAACGCCGGACTCGGCGATGCCGGCGATTTTGTCAGCAGCGATTCGAAACGCAACGATGAGATCTTGCTGGTCAACGTCGTTGCCCTCACTCGCCTAACGAAGCAATTGCTTCCCGGAATGGTCGCACAAAAACGGGGCGCAATTCTGAACGTGAGCTCGTGTGCCGGTTTTCTGCCGATTCCGGACTTTGCCATTTATGCGGCCACCAAATCCTACGTGACCAGTCTTTCGGAAGCTTTGCGAGCGGAGCTTCGCGGAACCGGAGTCAGCGTCACTGCGCTCTGCCCGGGACCGGTTCACACCGAATTTGGCGATGTAGCCAAACGTCCCGGCGAAGAGCCGAGGACGGGTCCCGAATTCATTTATGTTTCACCCCAAGACGTTGTCTCTGCTTCGCTCGCGTCCGTCGCTGCCGACAAACCGCTCCTCATCCCGGGATTTTTCATGAAATTCGCAATGCTTCTGGGACGGATGACACCGATGCCGCTTCTGCGGTTGATCTGGCGATTCCAGCTGAAGCGCGATCGCAGCTGAAAACAGAAGCGGCGATCAATTGATCGCCGCTCCGAAATCATTGCCGGCATTCGTGACGCCGGTTCGATTGAAATTTTACGAGGATTTGTATTTCACCGAGCAGCCGTACGGTTTGGTGGTCGGATTGGAAACCGGTTTTCCCGCCAGCGATTCATCCAAGGCCGCCTTCACGTAATTGGTCGAATTCGGAATGTCGGATGGATTCGGCGTCGCCTTGCTGTCGATGGCGCCTTCATAAACAATCTTGCCCTCGGGATTAATCACGATCATGTCGGGCGTGTTTTTTGCGCCGTAGAGTTTCGCTACGCTGCTTTCCGGATCGAGGAGAAGCGCGGTTTGCTTCGTCTTCCACGACGTCATCACCTTTTGTGCTTGATCCGCCGTGAGATTTCCTTCGGTGCCCGGAGCGTTGGAATCAATCGTCAACCAGACAACTCCTTTGCCGGTGTATTCCTGCTGCAGCTTTTGCATGTTGTCGCTGCCGTAATGCTTTTTCACAAACGGGCATTCCGGATTGAACCACTCGAGCACCACATATTTGCCCTTGTACTCCGCCAGCGAATGGGTTTTGCCGCCCGTGTCCGGCAGCGAAAATTCAGGCGCCGCCGCGCCAACCGGCGGAACATCACCCGCGTAAACACCGCCTGCGATCAATGCACTGACTGCAATCAAAAGTATTTTCGTTTTCATGTCTTATCTATCGTGAAGCTACTGACTTAGGTATGGTTTCGAGTTTCTCTAGGATCATGCTTTTCGTGAGCAATTCCGGAAACAGGTAAGGTTCCCCTCCCTGCCCATGATAAAGCACATACATTGGGACACCTGGACGGCCAAATTGTTGCAATATTCTTGTGATCGCCGGGTCGCCGTTGGTCCAATCGGCCCGCAATTTCACGATCCCGCGCCGGCGAAAGGCATCCTGAACCGCGACTGATTCCAATACCGTCTTCTCATTAAATTTGCAGGTAATACACCAGGCGGCGGTGAAATCGACGAATACGACATGATCCTCGGCCAGTTCGCTATTCAGTTTTTCCGGCGTAAACGGCTGCCAGTCGCCGGCGACGGTTCCGGCCGTGGAATCGGCAAACTTATCGCCAATAAAATACGTCCCGCCGGCCAGCGACAGGATGGCAATGACGGAAAGAACAAAAGCCCGTTTGCCGAACGAAATGGTCGGGAGCACGAACGCGCCCTTCAGCCAGCAGGCAATGGCGATGATCAGCAGGAAGGCGCTCGCCCAAATCGCTCCTTCAACGCCGCGCTGCTCCCCGAGCACATAAATAAGAAATAGCAGGGTCGCCAGGAGCAGGAATCCCATGAACTGCTTCACCCGGACCATCCAGGACCCGGGCTTGGGCAGAAATTTCAGCCAACCTGGCTGCGCGCTGAGCGCCAGGTAAGGCGCACCCATTCCCGCCGCGATCGCGGCAAACATGGCAAGAATGACCAGGCCCGATTGGGTGAAGGCAAAACCCACCGCGGTTCCAAGAAATGGCGCCGTACAAGGAGTGGCCAGCATGGTCGCGAACAAGCCCTGAAAAAATGAGCCGGCTTCACCTTCCCGCTCGGCTGAGTGCACGAGGTGATGCATCAGCGCCTGCGGTAAAGTGATTTCGAAAACGCCAAACAAATCGAGCGCGAACACGAGCACGATCACGCTCAAGATCAGGACGAAATATGGATTGGTGAATTGCGTCGCCCAGGTGATCTGGTGCCCGGCCGCTTTCAACGCGATCAATAACAACGCCAGACCGAGGAACCAAACAAAGATCCCGGCAACAAACCAGAGCCCGCTGCGCAAAATCGCGCGTCGATCCTTGCCCGCCTGCTGGATGAATCCGAAAATTTTCAGCGAGATCACCGGCAGCACGCACGGCATCAGATTCAGAATGAATCCACCGATGAATCCGAAAAGCAAAAACGTCAGCAGCCCGCGCGATTGCCTGGGAGCGCTCGTCTTCGCTTGCGATGAAGGCGTGCCTAACGAGATGTAAGCGCCAACGCGATTCGAATCGTTTGCGCTCTGCGCCAAAATTAAAAGACCCGGCAACGCTTTCGGACTATCACCTTCGAAAGGCACGGTGACCTTCAACTCGCTACCGCCAAGTTGGACCTCGGGATGGCCGACCACCGCCTTCTCGTCGGGTAGAGGGTAAAAATCGGCAAAATGGTATTTTGAAAAATCGGCGCTGTGCAGCGTCGCGGAGATTTTGCTCGCGGCATTTTGCCAATCGGTCATCTGCAAGTCCGCCGGCGCCGCATCTTTCGGCAGGAGTTTGATATATCGACCGAACAACTCCGCGTTCGCGGACGAACTGGTAGTAGACTGAGGCAGAGTCAACGCCAACTTCGCGCTGCCGGGGATGCATATTTTTTCGCAAACCAGCCAATCGACGTTGGCCGAAAGGGTGACCGTCGCGCCATCCGCTTTCTCCGGCGGAGTGATATCTTGAATCAACATCACTTCATCCTGGTAACCGTAGGTTTGAATATCACCCGGATCGATCGTTTTCCTCGGCATCGGCCATTG
Source organism: uncultured Verrucomicrobiae bacterium (assembly GCA_963846065.1). GTDB lineage: Bacteria > Verrucomicrobiota > Verrucomicrobiia > Chthoniobacterales > UBA10450 > DASPUI01. The sequence goes on along the minus strand of CAWJUP010000021.1, from coordinate 27,883 downwards.
GATCTCCCCAACTTTCCAGCCGTGGGGGAGATTCCATTTGATCTCGGTCGGCAAACCTGCATCTCCGGAAAATTTCCAATAAGTGTGCCAGTTAGGGGCCATATGCAGAAGCAGGCCGGCCTGAAACGCTTTGCCCGGAACCACGGCGCTGGTGTTGGCGAGCAGTTCCGCCTTGACCAGCTCTTGGCCCTGATAATTCTGCGCCGCGACCGGGGTGCGGATGGCGGCAAGGAAAATGAGGCTCGCTACGAGGTTTTTGACCACGTCCATGAGACAAGTAACACCGGCCCGATGTTCGCGGCAATTTCGACCTGGCTCATGAGCTGCTGCAAAAGAGTCATGCGCTCGTTCCTCATCTTCGCCATTCTCGTCGGTCTCGGCGGTTTATATTTCTCGCAAAAACACAACGATCAGAAACCGGCCAACCATTCCACTTCGGCCGCGACTTCTCAGTCAACGACCCAGCCAATCGCTCCGGTATCCGAGCATGATTGGATGAAACGGTCGCTCGATCGGGCGACCGAGGTCAGAAATGACGCGCGTCGCCGGACGCAGGAAGCTCAAGACCCGTGAGCGCTGGCTAGTTGTTCAAGCCGCGCGCCTGCGCTTCCACCTTGGTCTTCACGGCCGCCTTGAAATCGGCAGCTGTCAGATTCGTTTCGTTAGGCGATTCCGCGGCCATCGCCTGCCCCTCGGTCTGGCCGAGGCGAGTCAGGTTGCGGACCGGAACGTTTTCACTGTCGGTTACCACTTCCTGGCCCGCTTCATTTTTCAAAACGCGAAACCGGCCATGCATGATGCCAACCAACGGAATGAATTGGCTGCCGTTGTTCTGCACAAAAAGAATGTCTTTGTCGCCGACTTCGAAAACCGGAGCGTCACTCACGCCCATCGATTCGCCATCGACGGTGCCACCAAGCATCCGAATCGTGTAATTCGCCCCGGTTGTGCCTTTGAGCGAATCCGCCACTTTGAAACTGACATAGCTCATAATATGTCGTTGAGCTCCCTCACCGACCCATTCTGACTTCACGTTTGTGACTTCGCCTTGGAAAATGCAATCGGCTTGGTCGACGAGCTCATCGAAAGTTGGTGGGATCACGGTGGTGGCGCCGGCTGTCGAGACAGTGAGACCGACACAGGCCGTCCATAAGAGGTGGTTCAATTTTTTCATGGGTTTGGTGGGATTCTATTTAGTAAATCAAGACGGTGGCAGAGTTCGGCGACGACACGGTGTAGCCGGTTCCTGAACTGAGCGTCAGTGTTGCCTTTTGTGTCAGCTTTGAATCTTTCAGCGCGGTCAATGTAACAGTCGCAGAGGTCGCTCCCGCGGGAATGGTCAGTTTACCGGAAGTTCCGCTGAGGCTATAAACTGTTCCCAGAGTCGCACTGCCGCTCATCGAATAATTTACTGTGAGGGCGGACCCAGGCGCGACCGAGCATCGGAAGGTGAATGTTGCTTTTTGCCCCGCCTTCACGCTGGCGATCGAAGCTGAAACAGAAACGGCCGGATTTCCTGACGGGGTTGGTGTCGGCGTAGGAGTTGGTGTTGCCGTAGGCCGCGGAGTCGGAGTCGGGGTTGCTGTCGGAACTGGGGTAGGTGTTGGCGTCGGAGTTGCAGTTGGACGCGGGGTCGGCGTCGGAGTCGCGCTCGGCGCTGGAGTTGGGGTTGGCGTCGGCGTCGGGCTCGCACTCGGACCGCCATAAAGCGCCTGAGCACCACTGATGTCATCGTTTGAAAGTGTTTCGCGACTGCTGATCATGGAATTCATGATGGCATCGACGTTTTGACCATTCTGGTCCGGGTGCGCCAGGCCGAGAGCGTGACCGAGTTCATGGGTCAATACCCGGCGGATGTCTGGAACGGCGTAGCCGTTCGAACCAAAACGCAACGCGCCGCGATAGGAATCCCAGGTCCACGCCTTGTTCACCAACACGTCCGCTTCCGACATTCGTCCGCCGGAGTAGCGGTAGTACGTCACCGCCAGAGTCGTTGAGCCGAAGGACTGGCCGAAAACGCTATTCGAAAAGCTAACCGTGTTCACACCGTCACCAGAACTGACGGGCGCGCTGGGATTGAGGATACCGGTAAAATGTAGATTCCTCATGATGGCATTCCAGGCATCTGGCGCGGGAAGGGCCGCTGCATCCCACGAAGTATTTCCGTCGCTCAGGGTCTTCCCGGCGCTCCCGAGGGCAAACTGAAATGTGACGGTACCGCCGGACCAAGCTGCTCCTTCTTCCACGTACGCCCAGGTGGTATTGGCGTAGAAGGCAGCGGTAATCGCCGTGATTCGGAGGAAGGCAGACGTCGCTCGTGGCCAGACCGCGAGTTTGCAGTGGGGTAGCGGGAACTTCATATAATTCCTATAAGCAAGGTTTGTGCGCAATTTCTAGAAAATCGTGTTTTCCTGCGCAATCCGGCAACGGAGCCGCGGGCGCCCCTTTTGGACCTAAGGAACAATGAATATCTTCTGCGAATCCGGGTCCTTCACCTTGCTCCCGGAAGCATAGCCGCTGACATCAATTAAACTGCCCTTTGGATCGAACGGATTATAGACGACACCGGGTTTGCCCGGGACGGCTTTCGCGACTGGAAATTGGGGCTGAGGCTTCGAAGCAATTCGTGGTGAAGCAGAGGGCGATGGTGCCGTCTTTGTTGTTTTCGGACTGACCTTGCCCTTCTTCTGCGCGACCTTTGGTTTCGGGGTTGGCGTGGCCAAAACCGGGCGACCAGGGTGCTCCACATCCGAACGTTCCGGTTTAGGCTTTTCTGAATGCACCAAACGCGCCGGAGCAGTCACGATATGACCCACCGCTCCGCAGCCAACGGCGGCGACGGCAAACAAGAAAATCGCCGGCCGCCCCAATTTCATTTCGATTTATAACGAGCGCGACTCTTGAATGCAAACGACATCGGAAAGGAATTGATCCACCTCCGACGTCGTCGCTGTCCAGGAACACATGATTCGAAAAATGTCCGGCTCGACAAATTGATAGAGATGCCATCCACGTTCTTCCAGACCGCGCGCTAATTTTTCTTCCAGCCGCACAAACACGGCATTCGATTCGACCGGGAAAACCGGCCAGAGACTCGCTTTTGATTGCAGTCGCGCGGCGAGTTCCGAAGCCATTCGGTTGGCCTTTTGCGCGTTGCGCAACCAAACGTTGTCGGCAAGCAGTCCGCACCATTGTGCTGCGAGAAAGCGTGACTTGGAATGGAGTTGACCCGCCTGCTTGAGCCGATAATCAAAATCTGCGGCCAACTCTTTATTAAAGAAGATGACTAACTCTGCGCCCGCCAGTCCATTTTTCGTTCCTCCAAAACAAAGGACGTCGACGCCCATCTCCCAGGTTATTTTTTTTGGCGGGCAATCGAGCGTGGCGATGGCATTGGCAAACCGGGCACCATCCATGTGGATGAGAAGACCACGTTTTCGAGCGAATTCGCAGACGGCTTCCACTTCATTTGGTTGATAGACGGTGCCAAGCTCGGTGGCTTGAGTCAGGCTGATCACTCGCGGCTTGTGCGAATGCAGTGGCGGCTGTTGCGAAAGAATCTTTTCTGCATCAGCCAAATCGATTTTGCCGTTGGTCCCTTTCAGCAACAGCAGCTTCGAGCCTTTGGTGAAAAACTCCGGCCCACCACATTCGTCGGTTTGAATGTGGGCATTCTGGTAACACAGAATACTGTGAAATGACTGGCAAAGCTGGGCCAGGGCGATGGCATTTGCCGCACCGCCGGTCGAAGTCAGGAAGACGGCGCAGTCGACTTCAAAAAGATCGCGCACCTGCGCGCGCAGACGGTTTGTCCATTCATCGTCACCGTACGACGCCGCGCCGCCCACATTCGCTCGTTCCAAGGCCGCGAGCGCTTCCGGGCAAATGCCTGCGGTATTATCGCTGGTCAGCTGGTGACGGGTGGGTTGATGCACTCGCCTTCGGTAGCGCAATTCCGCGCCCCGGCAAACCCGAAGGCGCTGAAGATTGCCTGACGACCCAGCCCCGGGGCCTTAAGGCCGCCAGGCAAATCACTCCAGTTGCTCCTAATCTAACGCTGTCAGCCCTACTTCGGATTTAGACCGTAAAGTGACCGTATCACCCGCGAATTTTCCAAAACACCGCGGCATTCGACTGTGCGCGATCTGTTTTGCGCAACTCGAACGAGAGAGCTAATCTGGTCGACCATGAGTTCACTCCAAGCTGAGATCGAGAGGCGCGGCGTCGAGATTTTCGACCTGGTCGACCGTCATCCCGAGTCGTTATTCAGCAAGACGGGATTTTATCAGCGAATGATGGAGTTCTCGATGCGGGACGAACATTTCAAAGTTCAAATGTTCCGGTTTGTCGATGTCCTCGCGTCGTTGAATCGCGGCGGCGAAATCGTGCGGCACCTGGACGAATACTTTGCCGAAACGCGCAACGGCTTTGCCCCGCTCGTTCGCACCGGAGTGCAAGCCGCAAAAATTGCCCCGTGGCTGAGCGGCCGACTGTTGCGGTGGAACGTTTCCGGAATGGCCCGCCAATTCATTGCCGGGAAGAATCCGCCGGACGTGATGAAAACGCTCCGCAAACGTCGAGCGCAGGGGATCGGGTTCACTGTTGATTTGTTAGGCGAAGCCGTGGTCAGCGAACGTGAAGCAACCGAGTACGCCAAGCGTTGCCTCGAGTTGGTGGAATATCTGGGAGAACAAACGCAAGAATGGAGTGATCCGCTCGGGAAGAATTCGGACCTTTTTCCGGTGGTCAATGTTTCGGTCAAAATCTCCGCCCTGTATTCGCAAATGAATTCGGCGGATCCGGCCGACGCGATCGTTCATCTCGCTCCGAAATTGCGGCCGATTTTGCGGCGGGCGCGCGATCTCGGCGCGTTTATCAACTTCGATATGGAGAGTTTCGCGCACAAGAATGCCACGCTCGAACTTTTTAAAGCGTTGTTCACCGAACCGGAATTCAACGATTGGCCGCACGCCGGGATCGTAGTTCAAGCTTATCTGCGCGACGCGGAGCGCGACCTGGTCGAACTGATTCATTGGGCGCGCACGCGGGGCACTCGCTTCACCGTGCGATTGGTCAAGGGCGCCTACTGGGATTACGAAAAGATTAAATCCGCGCAGAATGGCTGGGCCATCCCGGTATTTCTGCAAAAACCCGAGAGCGACGCGAACTTCGAATCCTTGACCCGCGTGTTGCTCGAGAACGAGGACATCGTCACCGCGGCATTTGGTTCTCATAACGTCCGCAGCATCGCGACCGCCCAAGCTTTGGCGGAACAATTAGGCGTCGATCCGAGCCGATTCGAGTTTCAACTGCTCTATGGAATGGCCGGTCCGATCAAACGCGCCCTGGTCGAGATGGGATATCGTGTTCGCGAATACTGTCCGGTCGGCGATCTGCTCCCGGGAATGTCTTATCTCGTTAGGCGACTGCTCGAGAATACTTCCAACGAAGGATTCCTGCGCGCGAAATTTTCGGATCACGTTTCTGAAACCCAGTTGTTGCGAGACCCTAACGAACTCGTTAAGCGGAATGGCGATCGCCCAGCTTCGGCCGACGAGCACCCGAAACATCCCGGCCGAAACGGCGCCGGCTCCGGCCCGGACGCATCGAGCGATGGTTATGAAAATGCGCCAATGGTCAATTTTGTTTATCGCGAAAACCAGGAGCGAATGCTGGCTGCCCTTCAGCAGGTGCGCGAGAACCTTGGCCGTGATTATCCGTTGATCATCGGTGGCGACCGAGTTTGGACCGACAAAACGATCGCATCGATTAATCCCAGTCTTCCCACCCAGATTGTTGGTCACGTGGCCGAGGCCGGCATTCCTGAAGCCGAGCGAGCTGTCCGGACCGCGCGATTGGCGTTCGAAAAATGGAGCCGAACGCCCTTCGAGGCCCGCGCCCGCCTGCTGGAACGCGCGGCAGCAATCATGGATCGCCGGCGTTACGAATTATCCGCCCTTGAAGTATTCGAAGTCGGTAAACCATGGAGCGAAGCTGATGGCGACATTCGCGAGGCGATGGATTTCTGCCTTTTTTACGCGCACCGCATGCGCAGGATCGGCCGCCCGCGACTGACTGAGCATGTTTTGGGTGAGGAAAGCTATCAACATTACTGGCCGCGCGGCGTCGCCCTGGTCATCGCACCTTGGAATTTTCCGCTGGCGATTTTGACGGGGATGACCGTCGCCGCATTGGTGACCGGAAACACCGTGATTATCAAGCCCGCCGAACAATCAGCGGTCATGGGCGCGATGTTGATGGAGATTCTCGAAGAAGCCGGCGTGCCGCGCGGAGTGGTGAATTTTCTTCCCGGTCGCGGTTCGGTGATTGGCGCGCACCTGGTCGATCACAAAGATGTCGATCTCATCGCGTTCACCGGTTCGCGCGAGGTCGGTTTGCGAATTTGGGAAAGCGCGGGCCAAACCCGGGCGGGGCAGCGACAACTGAAACACGTCGTCTGCGAAATGGGCGGTAAAAACGCCGTCATCATCGATTCGGATGCGGATCTGGATGAAGCGATCGTCGATACGATCTACTCCGCATTTGGCTATCAGGGACAAAAATGCTCGGCCTGTTCCCGAGTGATCGTGCTGGAAGACAATTATCGGCGCGTCATGCAACGTTTATTATCGGCAGCGGCAAGTTTGCGCGTCGGCAATCCCGAAGAAGCCGGTATTATGGTCGGACCGGTGATCGACGAAACCGCCTACAAGCGAATTCTGGATTACATCGAGATAGCCAAGAGTGAAGCGACTCTCGCATTTCAACGGCAAGATGTGCCCGCCGAAGGTTTTTTTGTTCCGCCAACGATCTTCTGTGACGTCACGCCGAATATGCGAATTGCCTGCGAGGAAATTTTTGGGCCCGTTCTCAGCGTGATCAAGGCGCGCGACCTGGACGAAGCGATCGATATCGCCAATGGGACGGATTACGCATTGACCGGTGGATTTTTCTCGCGCAGTCCCGCGAATATCGAACGCGCCAAGGCGGAAATCGTGGCCGGCAATGTTTACGTGAATCGATCGTGCACCGGAGCCGTTGTCGGCCGTCATCCGTTTGGCGGATTCAAAATGAGCGGCGGTGGCACCAAGGCCGGCGGAGCCGATTATCTTTTGCAATTTTTGCTGCCGCGGGTAGTCACGGAAAATATTACGCGCCATGGATTCGCTCCGGAAGAGACGCCGGAATTTCGTTCCGAATTCCGCTGGCCGCCGCCGCGACGTTAGAATCACGCGTGCACGGGTGGAATTTTTTTTTTGCGAACTCCGAATCCGAACCAATCATCGTTCTTTCCTTTTTCATGAGACGTGAATTTTGCGCTGCGATTCTCTCGCTCGTCGCCGTCATCAGCGTTCAAGCCTCCGATTCGAACGGTTTGGGCAACTATCTCATCCAGAATGGCTATGGCCGGGCTCCGCTCATCCATCCGGTGAACTTGTTTCATCTTCAGGTTCGGTCGAACGACAAACGGGGATCGCTCATCGTCGATACCGGCGCACCGGGCTCTTTGGTTTTTCGCTCCAGCGTAAAGCAGTTGGGACTGACGGAAATAAAAACGACCAAGCAGGTAAACGGGGCGTTTGGTCGAGCGCGCGATGTATTCGGGCGAGCCACTATCGACGTGTTGAGTGCCGGCAACTGCAAGTTGAACAACGTCCAGGTAGCGATCGCGACCGGGAGCGGGCAAAGCATGCTTGATAATAATCGTCCCGACGGTGTGCTCGGGTTACGCGAGCTATTTCGTTACGGCGCGGTGCTCGATTTGAAAAATCGCTCCGCTTATTTCCGTCAGTCGCAAGCTCAGAATATTTCCAGCAATCAAATTCGATCGATTCTTTTAGGCCAGGGTTATGTGCCCGTGCCTTTTTCGGTTAATGATTCCCATCTTCAGGTTCCCGGCGCAGTCAACGGCGTCCCCTGCCGCTTTGTTCTGGATACCGGCGCCTATTTGACAGTGTTCAGCCAATATTTCGCGAGCCGTGCCGGCTTGAAAACCATTCCCACGCCATTCATCGGACGCGGTCTCGGCCGGTCGACCCATGTCGGTATGGTCAAGTTCAATTCCCTTCGTGTCGGAAATTTCGAAATTGTGAATGGCAGCGCCACGGTCGGTCCATTGAATCCGGAGGTTTTCGGATCTCACTCCGAAATCGCCGGATTAGTCGGAGCCGAATATCTTGGAATGGATTGGGCGGTTTTCGATTTTACCGGCAACACCTTGTACCTTCGACCGCGCGGTCGTTAGCCGATCAGCGATCGAGCGGATGGCCTTTTAACAGTAGCTGAATCACGGTCACGACCATGTAGATGACGGGCCAGGCGGATGCGATCACCACCATGCCAAAGACGATCGCTTCTTTTTTTCGTTCGCGCGCCGACTCAATCAAAAATTCGCGACCGAGATTGCGTCGATTCCGGTGCCGCTCGTCATCGCTGTCCGACCAATAACCTCGCCAGGTATCGAGCCCCGAGTGAAAGAAATACTCGGTCCGGGGAAATCCTCGGCCTTCGAATGGGCACTTCGGTTTCACAGCCTTTGCGCTTCGCAACAAGATGCCACATCACCGCCGAATTCAAAATCGTAAGTGAAACACGAGGGCGTTTCGAAATTGTCGCGCTATCGCCAGTGACCTTCGATCCAAAGCCAGCCACCTGCACGACGCGCCCAATGTCCGCCCACCCAAACTGCATTAGGCCGCGGACGAGAAACCCAATGTCCTGAAACCCATACGTAATTCGTTCCCGTCCAACGCCAGTTGCCGCCCATCCAAACGTAATTGGGTCCGGGCGACGCGGTTTTTGCTTCTGCGCGAGCATGTGGAGGAGCCTTTTTGACGATCACTTCGTGCGTCGTCGCCGGCCGATCCGGTCCGGAGTTGCTGGCTTCATGCGTCGTCGTCGTCCGACTTCCAAACGGTCGCCAGGATCCGGCGCAGCTGACAAACGCGAAACACCACATGGCCAGCAGGCAATTGCTTATTCTCATAAAAGTTTCTCCTGTATAGATTCCCTGAATTAGACGCTGAAGGATCGCTCGAATTCAATGCTTTACGTGATTGCCACGCCCATCGGAAACCTTGGCGATATTACCTTGCGCGCTCTTGAAATACTGCGCGAAGTCGACGTGGTCGCCGCTGAAGATACTCGGCACTCCGGCATTCTTCTCAAGCATTACCAAATCGCAAAACCGTTCGTCAGTTTTCATCAGCACAATGAGGCGATGCGAACGGCGCAACTGACCGGTCGACTCGAAGGCGGAGAAAAAATCGCGCTCATTACCGATGCCGGATCGCCCGGCATTTCGGATCCGGGTGCGCGATTAATCCGGGAATGCATCAAACGCAATCTCCCGTTTACGATCGTCCCGGGACCTTCCTCGGTCGTGACGGCCCTGGTCGGCTCCGGCCTGTCCATGGATCGATTTTTATTTGGCGGTTTCCTGCCCATCAAAAGCGGGCAACGCGAGCGGGAATTGCGAACGGCCGCGGCGCGGGCCGAGACATCGCTCTATTTTGAATCTCCTTATCGGCTCACCAAAACGCTGGCCGCGGCGGTGGAGATTATGGCGGACCGCCCATTGTGCGTCGCCCGGGAGCTGACCAAAAAATTTGAGGAATTCCGCCGGGGGACGGCGGCCGAGTTACTGGCACATTACCAAGCCCATCCGCCAAAAGGCGAGATCGTGCTGGTGATCTCGGGAAGCTAGGTTTGCACTTGCCAAAGCGCTCCGGCTGTGACACGTTTCGCGCCCGTCTGCTTCGCCAGGCGAACTACTGCGGGAGGGCTTTTCTCCGCTGCACTTATTTATATGGCTTACGCAATCATTAAAACAGGTGGACGACAATATCGCGTCGCGGAAGGCGACACGATTGATGTGGATCTTCTCGATGTCGAACCCGGCAAGTCGGCTTCCTTCGAGGTCTTGACCCATATTGATGGCGACAAAATCAGCCATTCGCCGAGCGGAAAGGTCACCGCGGAAGTCCTCGAACAACGCAAAGACAAAAAGGTGATCGCTTTCAAATACAATCGGAGAAAGGGTTATCACCGGACCGTGGGACATCGACGCAAACTGACGCGCGTGAAAATCAAATCGATTGGCGGCAGCTCGAAGAAATCGAGCACGAAAAAAGACGAATAGTTCGCTTCTCAACTCTTAAATAACACCTCTTCTTCAATGGCTCATAAAAAAGGACAAGGCAGCGTTAAGAATGGCCGCGATAGCGTCAGCAAACGGCTAGGCGTAAAAAGATTCGGCAGCGAGGCCGTCGTCGCCGGCAACATCATTGTTCGCCAGCGGGGAACGAAATTCTTACCGGGCAGAAACGTCGGGCTCGGCCGCGATTACACGATTTTTGCATTGGTCGATGGAAGCGTGCGATTCGATGGTGGCGGTCGCCGCGTCAACGTCGACCCGGTTGCCGCGAAATAATTCGCCGAGTGAAATACCGGACGTTTATTCTTTTCGGCCCTCCCGGTAGCGGCAAAGGAACCCAGGGCAAGACGCTCGGAACGATTCCCCGGTTTTATCACTGCCCTTGCGGCGACGTTTTTCGATCCATCGACACGCGCACCAAGGTCGGCCAGGCTTTTCTGGAATTTTCCAGCAAAGGCCAGCTCGTTCCGGACGATGTCACCGTCGAACTTTGGAAGGAAGCGATCGACGCCGCGGTCGACGCTCACAAATTCAAACCGGACATCGATATTTTGGTGCTGGACGGGATACCGCGAAACGTCAGCCAGGCCAAGATCATGGAAGAGCTCATCGGCGTGGAAAAGGTGTTTCATTTGTCGTGCCCGAATCGGGACGCTTTATTCACGCGTTTGAAGAAGCGCGCGTTGAAAGACAATCGGCTGGACGACGCGAACGAGGAAGTCATTCGGAAACGCCTTCATATTTATGAGGACGAATCGAAGCCGGTGCTCAAACATTATCCGCGGGAGTGCGTCACGGTCATTGATGCCACCCAGCCGCCCGCCAAAGTTTTGTTCGATATCCTAGCTAGCATCAACGGCGTGAAGAATGAGCCAGCAGCAGTTTGAAAATTTCACCGCCTCGACTCTTTATTGCGAAAAATGCCGGACAGCGATGCCCGTGCGCGAGCGATTATTGTTAGTTCTTCCCGACCGCGAACTGTTTGATTATCTCTGCACCGGCTGCGGTTCATCCGTCGGGCAGCGCGAAGTGACTGCCGGCGACAAGCTGATGGCTCGAGCCGTGACCGGACGCAAACCATCGCTGCCAATTCGTTAGGCCACGGATGCGCCTGGTCTTCATCGGCACGGGTGAAATCGGCGTGCCCACCCTGCAAGCCCTGGAGAAATCCAGACATGAAGTCGTGGCCATCGTGACCCAACCCGATAAACCGGCCGGACGCGACCAGAAATTAACGCCGCCGCCGATTAAGATGATTTCGTTAGGCACCACCATTCCAATTCTGCAACCAAAACGAATCAAAGAGCCGGAATCGATCGAACAACTGCGCTTCCTCGCGCCCGACGTCGTTGTCGTGATGGCTTATGGTCAAATCTTGCCGCGCGCAGTCTTGGAAATTCCAAAACGCGCCTGTTTGAATTTGCACGCCTCGCTCCTGCCACGGTGGCGCGGGGCGGCTCCGGTTCAGGCTGCGATCGCCGCCGGCGACCAGGAAACCGGAATCACGGTCATGTACATGGATGAAGGGCTCGACACCGGCGACATCCTGCTCGAAAGAAAAACTCCAATCGCCGCCAACGAAACCGGAGGATCGTTGCACGATCGACTCGGCCGGATCGCGCCTTCCGCTTTACTCGATTCCTTGGATCTGTTGGAAAACGGAAATGCCCCGCGCGCTGCGCAAGACAACCAGGCTGCCACGATCGCGCCCAAACTGAAACGAGAAGACGGGCGGATCGATTGGAACGAAACGGCCGGTTCGATCGAGCGAAAAATCCGCGCCTACAATCCCTGGCCCGGGGCATTCAGCGACCTCGTCGGCCGCAACTTGAAAATCTTCAGCGCGTCGATTGTCGACCAACATGGAAGAGCCGGCGAAATTCTGCGCAAAGATTCTGATTTGATCGTCGGCACAGCCGATCGGGCGATCTCGCTCCAGGAAGTTCAGCTGGAAGGCAAGCGACGAATGAGCGCGGCCGAATTCCTGCGCGGGCATAACTGGTAACCATGGGTTGATCGCGGGCCCGGGCCGTGCGGCGGCGTTTTGCCCGGTCACAGCATTTTGCCTTTCAAACAGCGACATCTTCTGTTTCATTGCACCCGCTCGCCATGAAACCGGAAGCGCCCGCTTACAAACGAGTTGTGCTCAAATTGAGCGGAGAAGCGTTGCAGGAACGCGGTACCCACGAAAATATTTCGCCGGGGGTCGTGCACGAAATCGCGGAACGAATCAAGGACGTAGTCGCCCTTGGCGTGCAAATTTCGATCGTCATCGGCGGCGGAAACATCTGGCGCGGATCGTCCGCCGCGGCGCGTGGAATGAATCGAACGACCGCGGATTACATGGGAATGCTTGCGACAGTGATCAATGCGCTCGCCTTACGCAGCGGACTGGTGCAAATCGGAGTTGAGACGCGCGTTCAAACCGCGATCGAAATGAAGAACGTGGCCGAACCCTTCATTCTCGGCCGGGCGATACGTCACCTCGAACTTGGCCGGGTGGTGATCTTCGCCGCTGGCACCGGTAATCCCTACTTTTCGACGGACACTACTGCGGCATTGCGCGCCAGTGAAATCGGCGCGGACGTGATTTTAAAGGCGACAAAAGTCGATGGAATCTACGAAAGAGATCCAAAGTCAGATCCCACCGCCAAACGTTTCGATCGCATTACCTTTACCGAAGCACTGACCAAACGCTTGCAAGTGATGGATTCGACTGCGTTTAGTCTGTGCATGGACAACAAAATCCCGATCGTCGTTTTCGACATGTATAAGCCAGGCATCTTGCGGGATGCTGTCCTCGGTCAAAAAGTCGGGACGCTCGTTTGCGATGAGGCGCCATCGACGTAACAATCATGCCCCATGAGTAAAGAAGACATTCTCCTCGAAGCCGAAATGCACATGGAAAAGAGCGTCGATTATCTTCTCCATGAATTTTCCGGCGTTCGCACCGGCAAAGCATCCCCGGCGCTGGTCGAAAACATTGACGTTCAGGCTTACGGCTCGAGCATGAAACTGAAACAACTGGCGCTGATCACGACGCCGGAATCGCGCCTGCTCGTTGTTCAACCATTCGATGCCAGTACCGTCCAGGATATTGAACGCGCGCTCAAGGAATCGAACATCGGAATTACTCCCGCAGTGGATGGCAAAATTATTCGGCTCCCGATTCCCGAGCTTTCCGAAGAACGACGCAAAGAATTGGTCAAAACATTAAGCAAGATGGCGGAAGAGGCTCGGGTCCGTGTCCGCACCAATCGCCGAACTGCCATGGACGAAGCAAAAAAACTGAAGACCGCCGGCGGAGTCAGTGAAGATGAACTGCGCGATGCCGAAGACGAAATTCAGAAATTGACCGATCGATACGTCAAGTCAGTGGACGATCATCTCAAGCACAAAGAAAGCGAAATTCTCAAGGTGTGATGAGCTGCGGGATAAGGAAGATCCCCGCGGACCGCATCGCGCATCAGAGCCGGACGAGATCGAGTAGAAACTGGCACCACAGATAAACCATCCCGCGCCAGGAATATTTTACATCGCCCGCGGCAGTCTGCTTGAGCACGCCGCGCCGGATGTTGTGCGCGATCTGATCGCGTAAATCATTTTCCATTTCCCGCTCGATCCGCTCTTCATCCAGCGGCTCAATCGCTTCCGTGTCGACCCGATTGCGCCGCAAGAACTCGCGATGGCTCTGATAGAGTTGCCAGAAGGATTGGTCCGGTCGCTGCCGGTTAATCCGAAACTGCGGCGTCAGTTTGAGTCCATACGACAACGGGTAATTCCAGGTCGTCCAGATGACGCCGTTCTTCGCGCGCGACGAAATTCGCAGATAATAAAACGCCAGATCGTGCTGCTCATTCAGGCAGATCGTGGCCTGCGCCCGGTCTTCGCCTTTGTAGAACAGGCGAAAGAATTGCCGGTAATCTTCCCAGTCCCATCCGGCGTCGGTGATATGAGCAAAGCCTTCGTTTTCGATTTCGGTCGTGATCTCGCTCAAATTTGGAAAGGTATCGCTGGAAGGCGCGCTTTTCGGACGAAGTTGCTTCTCTTTCGGTAAACGCAAGGCGCGAATCCGGGTGAGAATTTCCACCCAGGGAAGGAAAAACCAGCTGAGGGCGGCCACCGCTCCCCAGATGTAGCTATTGGTCAGAAAGTAAACCAACAGGAACGAGGCGACCAAAATACCCATCGCGCCAGCCTTTTGCGAAAAGGCATTCTGAAAACTACGGAGCGCAACGCTCAGCACGGCCACGCCCAGAATCAGGAAAAGCGGAAAGAGCATTACGGATGGATGCGGTGCTTGGACAGAAATTGCTCGAGCTGAACCGTATCAAAATTCGCGAGCACCTTATCCCCGGCGACAAAGGTCGGCACGTAGGTCTGCTCCGACAGCTCCTTCATTTCTTCATAGGCCCGACGATCTTCGCCGACATCGATTTCGACAAATTTATAGCCGCGTTCGGTGAGATATTCCTTGGCGTCTATACACCAGGAACACCACTCACGACTGTAAAGTTTCAGATCCATGCGCAGCGGTAAATAAACGGGGGGTGAGGTCAGGCGTCAAACGACCGCCCTGTCCGTTTCGCTAATATGACTTGGCCCAGACGACACGTTTCGGACTCGGCTGACCCGTAAAAATACAGCGGCCGGCCTCGGACTGACCAAACGGCACCACTCGAATCGTTACCTTTAAATCCTTTTTGATCCGTTCTTCGACTTCACGCGAACCGTTCCAGTAGGCGAGAGCAAAGCCGCCGTGGGTCTCCGGTTTCGCCGAATTTTTCGGGGTAAAGAAATCGTAGAAATCTTTTTCGTTATCAATCTGGCGGGTGTTCTCGTCTCGAAACGTTGTCGCACGTTGAAAAAGAGTTTCTTGAATCGAAGCGAGAATCTCAGCGGCTCGACTAACGAATTCGCTCACCGACATGAATTCCTTCGCTTTCACGCCTTGATCGCGACGACTCACCGCAATCGTTCCTTTTTCCAGGTCGCGCGGTCCGATCTCGACTCGGAGTGGTATCCCCTTCTTGATCCACTCCCAACTCTTTGCTCCTCCGCCAATCTCGCGTTTGTCGATCTCGACTTCGATGGCGCTGTCCACGAACCGTTGTTCGCGCAATTGTTTGGCCAATTTCTCGCATGCTTCCAAAACCTGGCTGCGAGTTTCCTCTTTCGGGGTAATCGGCAGGATCACGACATGGGTCGGAGCGATACGTGGCGGCAAAATCAACCCGTCGTCATCGCTATGCGCCATCACGACCGTTCCCACCATGCGCGTGCTCATCCCCCAACTGGTGGTCCAACCAAATTCCTGTTTTCCCTCACGGGTCTGAAACTGGATTCCGCTGGCGCGGGCAAAATTCTGTCCGAGAAAATGCGATGTGCCCGCCTGTATCGCTTTTCGATCCTGCACCATCGCTTCGATCGAAAGTGTTTGCACGGCGCCGGGAAATCGCTCGCTCTCCGATTTTTCACCCGCAAAAACCGGGATGGCGCAATGATCCCGAACAAATGTTTGATACACCTTCAGCATTTGCTCGGTCTCGGCGCGGGCCTCGGCTTCAGTTTCATGAACGGTGTGGCCTTCCTGCCAAAGAAATTCCGTCGTCCGCAGGAACAATCGCGGCCGCATTTCCCATCGCACAACATTGGCCCATTGATTGATCAGAATCGGCAGGTCGCGATACGACTGCACCCATTTCGCGTAACTTGCGCCAATGATGGTCTCGCTTGTCGGCCGGACCACCAGCGGTTCACTCAACGGACTCGCCGGCTTCATTTTCCCATCGGGCCCGACCTCGAGCCGACTGTGCGTAACCACGGCGCATTCCTTGGCAAAGCCTTCGACATGCTCGGCTTCTTTGGCGAAGTAGCTCAACGGAATGAACAAGGGAAAATAGGCGTTCCGATGACCGGTGGCTCGAAACATCGCATCCAGCTGCTGCTGCATTTTTTCCCAAATTCCGAATCCCCACGGTCGAATGACCATGCAGCCGCGCACGTCCGACGGCTCCGCCAGCTCGGCAGCGCGAATGACCTGTTGGTACCACTCCGGAAAATCCTCCTGACGGCGTGGCGAGATGGCCGATTTCGGCTCAGTCGGGTTGGACATGGCGGAAGCAATTAAGCGCGTCGGATGAAAATGACCAGCCGCCTTTTTGTTCTCGCAACTTTGCCGCCCCTGCGTTGTTGTTAATTTCAAAAGGAACGATGAGAACGATATTTACCATTTCCGTTTCGGTCGCACTGCTGACGTTATCGTCGGTTGTTTTGGCTCAGGATTCGGATCACGCCGGTAAAGGTTGGCGACATAATCAGGAAGAACGACTAGGCAATTTGTCGGCCGCAGAACGGCAGAAAGTCGTGACCGCTCATCAAACGGCCATGCAGGACCCGGGCGTCCAGGCGGCGCGGCAAAAAATGCGGCAGGCGCGCAAAGATTACAAAACAGCGATGCACGCGGCCATGCTCAAAGCCGATCCCTCGATCCAGCCGCTGCTGGACAAGATTCCAAAACACGAAAAATCCGAAGATTGATCGTTTAGTTGTTGCCCGCGACGAGTTCGGATCCGTGTTCGGCGTAGGAGCCGGCGAAGTCGGTCGTGCAAACTGTGCGATAACGAGCATGTGAGCCGTAGGCGACGCCAGCGATCGTAAACTTCGGGTTGAAAAGATTTTTGCGGTGGCCCCGCGAACTCACGCCATCATCAATGATGAGCTGTAGAACGATGTCGCGTGCGGTGTGTTGCCCGTAGGAAATGTTCTCTCCGTAGCTAATTCCCCAAGTTCCGTAACGACCGATCCGGTCGCCAGGACTGCTATTGTCATTGCCAAAATGGCCGGTTTGTCCGGCAACCTGTTCGGCACAATGGTCGGCCGCGGCTCGCGACATTCCCGCTGATAACGAAAGTGGCGGCAGCGGCCGGGAATGCTTTAAGAATCGAACGGCCTCATCGACCGCGCGACCATGTTCGATCTGATGGAAGGGGCGGGATTGGGCGACGAACTCGGCATAGGCGCCGGGATTTTGACGGGCGAAATTGATTTCCCGGATAATGGCGACGGCGGAGACATCGGAGGGATCATCGGCGGGAAGGGCGCGCGGGGGATTTTTAGCGTTAGCGGCGGAAAAGGGGGTAAGTGAGAGGAGGAGGGCAGCGGCGCCGTAAATAACGCGATTCATTATAATTACTAGAAAGCACCTTCAATACCATTCCCTCACCCTTTCCTCACCCGGCATTGACCCACCGATCGGTCCGGAAAATTGCCCTGAAAAACTCTGTTTCGACGGTTGACAGTAAGGATCCTTCCCCGTAGCTTCCGTCCCCTTTTCCGACTCGGATGAAGACCTTTTCCGCAAAAGCAGAAGACGTAGAACGACGCTGGTGGCTGATCGATGCCAAGGATCAAATTCTTGGTCGCGTCGCAGTCAATGCCGCCAATTTATTGCGCGGGAAAGGGAAGAGCATTTTCACTCCCCACGTCGATACCGGCGATTTCGTCGTTGTCATTAACGCCGACAAAGTGCGGTTGTCCGGAAAGAAGGAAGACCAGAAGAGTTACATGAGTTTTTCGGGCTTCGTCGGCGGGCACAAGTCCGAGACGGCCGGAGCGCGCCGCCTGCGTCACCCGGAGCTTATCGTCGAACGGGCCATTCGCGGAATGATCCCTCACAACCGGCTCGGACGTTCCACATACCGGAAGCTAAAAGTTTATCGCGGCGAAGCTCATCCTCATTCCGCGCAACAACCCGAGGCGGTAAAACTCAGTTAATCGCATGGCAGCAACTCAGGAATTCATTGCCACAGGTCGTCGTAAGACTTCAGTCGCACGTATTCGTTTGATCGCGGGCACCGGCAAAATCGATATCAACGGCCGCACCTTCGAAGATTATTTTCCGAGCATTCCGCTGCAGAACACGGTCTTGCACCCTCTCCAAACTGCGAAGGTTGTGAACACCTACGATGTCTCGATCAACACTTCCGGCGGCGGCCCGGCCGGACAGGCCGGAGCGGTGCGCCTGGCTATTGCCCGTGCCCTACTTCAGGTCGGCGAGAATCTTCGAAGTCCGCTCAAAGCCGAGGGTTTGCTCCGACGCGATCCGCGAATGAAAGAGCGAAAAAAATCCGGCCAACCGGGCGCTCGCAAGCGGTTCCAGTTCTCGAAACGCTAAAGAATTTCCGCGGCAGCGGATGAATTTGAAGGCCTGACGTTCGTCCAAAACGTCAGTTTTCTCACTTTACATGCCGAAATTCAGATGATGAATTTGGCGTTCACAGGAACAACCACATGAAATCAATATCAGCAGTTTTCTCAAAAGTTGGATTTGCCGCCTTCGTTTTCACCGTTTGCCTCGGAACAGCGCACGGTCAGAGCGGCAATCCGTATGATACAGGGATGGACAACCCGCGCTTGAGCCGGAAAAGCCCGACACCGGGACCGAGCGCTGCTGCTGCGCCAAAGCAAGCTGCCAAAGGAGCCAGCTCGAAAGATCAGAAATTTTTCGCCGATGCCGGCTCCAGTTTTGGATGGGAGATGAAGACCGGCGCGGTGGCTGAAAAGAAGGCGCAGGACGCCAAAACAAAGGAAGTCGCCGGGCGCCTGGTTTCGAGCTACTCGAAATTGGCCAAAGAACTGACCGATCTCGGCGCCAAAAAAGGTGTTTCGCTTTCGGTGGAAGGAGCAAAGGCCCAGCAACTCAGCGATTACGACAAGAGCTATTTGCGGCTATCGCAGCAAGATCAGCAGCAATTGGTCAGTGTGTTTCGCAAAGCATCTCAGTCTGCCGAGGATCCGGACGTTCGTGCCTGGGCGAAGAGAACGCTGCCGACGTTGCAACAGAACGCGGCGTCCGCAAAGTAGCGGAAGCTTATCGGCAGGTTTCACCAGAGAACACGGCCATGGCAGCGCCGGATAATTCCGGATTGGCTGTTATGACGAACGGTATTGCGCCTGTGCGCCTGGCCATGTGGTCAGGCCCACGCAATATTTCCACGGCAATGATGCGGTCCTGGGGCAATCGGGCCGATACCCTCGTGGTCGACGAACCGTTTTACGCATTCTATTTGTGTACGACCGGCAAAGATCATCCCGGCGCCGAAGAAGTGATCGCCGACGGCGACACGGATTGGCGCAGAGTGGTCGAACGATTGACCGGCGATCTCCCCGCGGGGAAGCGGGTTTTTTTTCAAAAACAGATGACACATCATCTTCTTCCCGAGATCGACCGCGAATGGATGCTCCACCTGACAAATTGTTTTCTGATTCGCGATCCGCGCGAAGTGATCCCGTCTTACATCAAAAAGAACTCCGACCCGACGCTGGAGGATCTCGGGTTCATTCAACAGAAGCAGATTTTCGATTTCGTTCGGCGACGAACAAACTCAATTCCACCAGTCATCGACGCCGCGGACGTGCTGCGTGCGCCGCAATTAACCTTGCGCCTGCTGTGTCATGCAGTCGGGATTGAGTTCGATCCGGCCATGCTTTCCTGGCCAGTCGGCCTGCGAGAAACGGATGGAGTGTGGGCGAGGCATTGGTATCACGAAGTGGCACAATCAACGTCCTTTCGACCATACCGGCCCCGCCCAGAAGCGATACCGAACCGGCTTCAGAATATTTACGACGGCTGCCGCGATTGCTACGAACAGCTCTACCCATTTCGATTGCGGGAAAAAAGTTCGTAAGGCACACGTCTCGCCGCCGTGGAAAAGAAATTGGCAATCGGAGCGGTTGCTCTACAAATCAGGGAACGATGCTGCAAAGGTTCGACCAACGAAATCGCGAATTGATCGTGAATGTGAACGGTCGGCTGGTTCATCGCGATCAAGCCGGGGTTAGTCCATTCGATTCCGCGGTCCAGGGCGGTGACGCGGTTTGGGAGGGGTTGCGTCTTTATCGCGGGCGAATATTCAAACTCGACGCGCATTTGAATCGATTGGAACAATCGGCCCGCGCACTCGGATTCAGCGATATTCCGCCGCACGAGCAAATCACGGCTGAAATCAAGCGAACGCTCGCGGCCAATGGCATGCGTGATGAGGTTCATATTCGGCTCACGTTGACAAGGGGCGTCAAAGTTACATCGGGAATGGATCCGCGACTGAATCAAAGCGGTCCGACGTTAATTATTCTGGCCGAATACAAGCCGCCAGTTTACGCCAAGACCGGTCTCACATTGATCACGAGCAAGACGCGGCGCCCCCCACCCGATGTCTTGGATGCACGTATTCATCACGCCAACCTGCTCAATTCCGTTCTTGCCAAGATTGAGGCGAACAACGCCGGAGCCGATGACGCTTTGATGCTCGATACCAACGGTTTTCTGGCCGAGACGAACGCAACCAATGTTTTCGTCGTCCGCAAAGGCGACCTGGCGACCAGCCGCGCCGTGGCCTGCCCGGAAGGCATTACTCGCGCAACCGTCATGGAAATTTGTGCCTCGGAAAAAATCCGCTGCATCGAAGCAGACTTGTCGCCGGTCGATGTCTACAGCGCCGACGAGGTCTTCTGCACCGGTACGATGGGCGAACTTGCCGGTATCGTTAAGATCGACAGCCGCGTGATTGGGACCGGCGAAATCGGTTCGATGACGAAAAGGCTGAGCGAATGGTACGCGCGCCGGACAGGCAGCGAGGGTGTCCTCGTCGTTGATTCTTAACGAAGATCGGCAACCAAGCATGGTCGTCCCACGGGACGCGATTTTTCGTAACGGCAACAAGGAAGTGCGGCCAATACCGTCGAGGATTTCCTCGCGAACGCGATTCATTTAACGATCCGACCAGGTGTATCCTTTGTTATAACCATTTGTCTCTCGCGTTTCGCGGGTGCTAACGTGCCTTTGTGGAACAGCCGGACTGGGTCTCGCTCAGCGACGAGCAACTGCTCGAACGCCGGATTTCTAGCCTCAACCTGCGGTTGGAAGGCACGGCTTTGGAGCCATTAATCAAACAACTCTATCAGGAGCTGTCGGCCAAGGGCCTGGTCTTTCATCCTTCATGTCACGTCGGCGACGAATGGTTCGTTCCGATTGGAATCCCGGCCATTTTCGTTCCTTTTTTCCTGGCGCACGATCGGCTGCGCGCGCTCGAGCGCGCGATGATGCTCGAAGTCGAAGGCGAAACGGCGGAATGGTTCATGAAATTGATGCGGCACGAAGCGGCTCACGCTTACAGCTATGCCTATCAAATGCAGCGGAAGAAAAAATGGCAGCAGACATTCGGCAAAACATCCGACGACGAGACACCGGCCTTTTATCGGCCCCGACCTTTCAGTCACAGTTACGTCATGCATCTGGATGATTGGTACGCGCAGGCGCATCCGGACGAAGATTTTGCCGAGACCTTTGCCACATGGCTAACGCCCGAGTTCGACTGGCGTAAACGATACGCCGGATGGAAAGCGCTCCAGAAATTGGAATACATCGATGAACTGATGCGCTCTCTGGCGGCGAAACCCCCAACGCATGCCCCAAAATACCGCGAAGCTGACTACAACTGCCTGAACGTCAAACTGAAAACATATTACGCGCGCAAACGAAAACTTTTCGCAGACACTTATCCTGACTTTTACGATACCGACCTGCGCGAGCTTTTCTCTGCTCCAACCGGCATCCGGGCGAGTTCTTATTTGCGACAACGGCGCCGGCGTTTAATGAACTCCGTCTGTCGCTGGACAAATGAAAAAAAGTTTCGGGTCAACAAATTGCTGAGTCGATTGATCGATCGCAGCGACGAACTTGATCTCCGCGTGCAGAACGACGATCCGCAGCAGGATTTTCGCGTTGCATCCTACATCACCACCCTAGTCATGAACTATCTTTTCACCGGCCGATTCAAACGCACGAAGTAGCAATTCTTTTTAAATGAAGAAGAAACTTAAAGTCCTGGTTCTTTTCGATGGCAGCGGCCCCACCACCATCGATCAGGATTTCTCAGCCGAAATGAAAACCGAGGATTGGAAAACCGAGGCGAACGTAATGGAGGCGTTGGGCCAGCGTGGACACACGGCCGAGCATCTTGCCATCTTCGACGATGTCGATCTTCTGCGGCAAAAACTCGAGACGTTTGCGCCGGATGTGCTGTTCAACCTGGTCGAGCAATTTAAAAATAATCCGGGGTTCGATCAAAACATCGTTTCTTTTTTTGAAATGCAAGGCTTCCCGTTTACCGGATGCGGGTCGTCAGGTCTCACCCTTTGCAAGCATAAGGGAATTTCAAAAAAGGTCCTGCATTACCATGGGATTCACGTCCCGGATTTCCTGGTCATTCCGCGCGGGCAGCGGGTCGGTAAATTGACCCGGCCGAAATTTCCGCTGGTGGTGAAACCAATCAAAGAAGAAGCATCATACGGAATTTCGCGAGCATCATTCGTGGAAAATGATGACGATCTGCGAGAGCGAGTCGCCTTTATTCATGAGAAATACAACAGCGCGGCAATCGCCGAGGAATATATCGACGGTCGTGAAATCTACGTCAGCATCATGGGCAATCTGCGCCTGAAAGTGTTCCCGATTCGTGAGCTCGTCTTTCGCGAGGTTCCCCCTAACGAACCGAAAATCGCTACCTACAAGGCAAAATGGGACGAGGAGTATCGCAAACGCTGGGGCCTGACCAACCAATTTGCCAATGGGTTGGACGCCCCGCAGATCAAACAGATCGAAGACACCTGCAAGCGCATTTATCGCCTGCTGACCATCGAAGGTTATGCGCGCATCGATCTGCGCCTGACCAGCGACAACAAGCTCTATTTTATCGAGGCCAACCCAAACCCACACCTGGCGGCAGATGAAGATTTCGCTCAATCGGCCGACCAGGCCGGACTGCCTTACCCACACTTGATCGACGCGATTGCCCGTCTGGGCGTCAATACCGTCCGCGCCTAACCTGAGATTTTTCGGAATTTGTTAGTAACCGCGGACCATCCGGAGAATGGAAATGAGGCTGAAAAAAACCGGCCAGGCGGAGACTACCGAGATCAAAGCAAAGACGGTCGTCTCCGCGAAATAGTCCCGCGCCAATTCAGCCGAAAGGAAATTCCCCGTCACTCTATAAAGAGAAGGCAATTTCGAAATCTTCGGACTGGCAGAGGCGTTGGCCTTGGGTTCCGACCGGTAATACCACTCGATAAGGGGAAACTGTCGGTTGGTGTTCGAGCTTGGTTTCATCCGCCTTTTATGAGCTAGTTTCTTGCCGATTATGTCCCGAACTGTCACTTTTTAGATCAGCACAAAGCTCTGTCGCTCAGATAGATAAAGAAAACAGACCTTCGGCTGCGCCTTCCTGGGGAATTTGGACATCCTGGCCGGGCGATCCGTCGAAATTCCAAACTCGCAATTCAGAGCGGCTAACTTAATTCTCAAGTGATGCAGGACGCGCTCACCCCCATGATGCAGCAGTATCAGCGGCTCCGGAAAAGCATTCCCGCCGATACCCTTCTGCTCTTCCGGTTGGGTGATTTTTATGAGCTTTTTTTCGAAGACGCGAAGGAAGCCTCCGGCATTTTAAACGTGGCCCTGACGAAACGTAACTCCGTGCCGATGTGCGGAGTGCCTTACCACGCAGCTCAAGCTTACGTCGCCAAATTGATTAAGGCGGGGCGGCGGGTTGCGATTTGCGATCAAACCAGCGAACCACAACCCGGAAAAATCGTCTCGCGCGACATTACCCAAATCATCAGCGCGGGCACGGTCAGCGAGTTGAATCTTCTCGAGGCCAAGCGCGCGAACTATCTGGGCGCGATTTACTCCGGCGATGGAGAGTTTGGATTCGCCTACGCCGATTTAACGACCGGCGAATTTCGGGTCAGCCAATTGCCAAATCGTCAGGCCTTGCTCAGTGCCCTTGCTCGAGTTTCGCCGTCCGAGCTTTTGGTCAGCAGCGAACAGAAGGACTCGTTAGGCGCAATCGAACATGCGCTGGAATACGATGGTTATGCCTTTCTGCCCGAACACGCGAATTTCACCTTATGCGAACATTTCGCGGTCAAATCACTGGACGGGTTTGGCTGCAACGGCCTGAGCCACGCAATCGGGGCGGCCGGCGCGATTGTTCATTATCTCAAACATCAGTTGCGCCGAAAGATCGATCACCTGCAATCGCTCCGGTGCGATGCGCCGACCGATTACGTTCTGCTGGATGCAGCCACGCAAGGTCACCTGGAATTGGTCGAATCCCGCAACGTTAAAGACACCAGCCTGCTTTCGGTGCTGGACCGAACGGTGACCCCCATGGGTGGCCGGCGGTTGCGTTCGTGGATTCTGCAGCCGTTGCGCGACCTCAACCAGCTGGAGTGCCGGCAGCAATTCATTGCTGACCTCATCCAGGAGCCGGACCTGCTTGGATCGATTCGGGAACAGCTAAAATCAATTCGCGATATCGAGCGGGCGATCGGACGATTGAATCAAGCTTCTGGAAATCCGCGTGATTTGGTCGCGCTCAAGTTCTCGTTGCAACAAATTCCGGCGCTGAAATCGGAGCTGCAACAGTTGATCGATCGTCTCGCCTTTGGCAAAAATGCCGTGCCCGGTGACGACCAGCCCGAATCGCTGGCGCAACGATTGCAAAGCGGGATCGAGGAACTGCCGGCACTTTCGGAAAAACTGGGGCAGGCGTTGGTCGACGATCCGCCGATGGCCCTGAAGGACGGGGAGATATTTCGAGATGGTTACGATTCCGCTCTCGACGAATTGCGAAGCGGGTCACGCGACGGCAAAAATTGGATTAACGAGTTGCAAGAGAGAGAGATTGCGGCCACCGGGATCAAGTCGCTCAAGGTTCGTTATAACTCGGTCTTTGGCTACTTCATTGAAATCACCAAATCGAACCTTGAGAGCGTGCCGGAGCACTACGTGCGCAAACAAACTACCGTCGGGAGTGAGCGTTTCATCACTCCCGAACTCAAAGATATGGAAAACAAGATCCTCGGGGCCGACGAACGCGCTCGAAATCTTGAGTACGAACTGTTTCAAAAGCTCCGGGAAGAGACTTTGCGCGATCTGGGAAACATTCAACGAATCGCCGAATCGATTGCCATTCTCGATGCCATTTGCGCGTTGGCGGAGACAGCCCGGCTCTTTAACTATAGCCGCCCGGCACTGAACAATTCCCTCCGCCTGGTCATCCAGGACGGTCGTCATCCGGTGCTCGATCAAAATCTCGTCGATGAAAAATTTGTTCCGAACGACACGGCCCTCGATGGAGAAAACCTTCGCCTGGCCATCATCACCGGCCCCAACATGGCGGGCAAGTCGACTTACATTCGCCAGGTTGCGCTGATCGTGCTCATGGCCCAGCTGGGAAGTTTCGTGCCGGCAGCGAGCGCGGAAATCGGACTGGTCGATCGAATCTTCACCCGGGTGGGCGCCAATGACGACCTCTCCCGCGGCCAGTCGACCTTCATGGTGGAGATGAATGAAACCGCCAACATCGTGAATAACGCGAGCGAGCGGAGTTTGGTGATTCTTGATGAAATCGGCCGGGGGACATCCACGTTCGATGGACTTTCGATCGCCTGGAGCGTGGCCGAATTTCTGCACGACAAAATTAAAGCGCGGACCCTGTTCGCCACGCATTATCACGAATTGACCAAGCTGGCCGAACAACGCAGCGGTGTTTGTAATTTCAACGTCGCCGTTCGGGAATGGAACGAACAAATCATCTTTCTACGCAAGATTGTTCCCGGGGGCGCCGATAAGAGTTACGGCATCCAGGTCGCGCGACTGGCAGGCTTACCGAAGGAAATCCTCGACCGGGCCAAGGATATCCTGGCGCATCTGGAGGATCCGAAAACGACCGCGCAGTCGAAGCCCAGGAAGTCGGCCAAAGCTGACCGACCCCATGCCGAAAGACCCCAACTGGATCTTTTGTGATATTCTAGATTAATCCGCAAGACCTGATGGCCGTTAAGACTGAAAAGGAATTGAGTGAAACTCAACGTGCCCACTGGCTGAAGGCCGTGGCCGCAATCGAGCTGCGGAACTTCGGTTACGCGATCTCTTTGCTGCAGGCGATTTTGAAAAATGAACCGGAATTTCTGACCGGCCGGCAATTGTTACGACGAACGGAAGTGACCAGGTTTAAATCCATTAAGAAAAGTTTTTTCAATATCTCGAGCGCACCGATCGCGGTGATGAAAGCGCAGCGCGAAGTAAAGAAGCAGCCAAAACGCGCGATCGAAATGGTGGAAAAGGTTTTGGAGGATGAGCCGTATCATCGACAGGCGAATCTTCTGCTCAAGGAAGCGGCGATCACCGCGGGTTGGCCTGAAATCGGCGTGTTCGCCTTACAAACGCTTCTGGAAGAGAACTCGAAGGAAGTCAAAATCCTGCATGAGCTGGGCCGTTTATTTCATGAAATGGGCCGGAGCGAAGAGGAGGTGGAAGTTTATAATCGGATCACGGCGGTGGATCCCCTCGATTCCGAAGCAGTCCGATTGGGGAAGGATGCGTCCGCGCGGGCATCAATGAGCCGCGGCGGCTGGACGCAGGCGGAGAGCTATCGCGATCTGATCAAAGACAAAGACACCGCGGTTTCACTCGAACAACAAGGCCGAATGCATCTGGTTGGCGAGTCGCTCGACCAACAAATCGTCGAAACCTTCGCCCGTCATGAACAAGAGCCGCGCAATGTCGATCTGGCGCGACGGCTCGGAGCGTTGAACGAACAGAAGGCTGACCTCGAATCTGCCATTCAATGGTTTCAATATGCGGCCGATCTAACCAGCGGCACGGATGCCGGTCTCGTTCGAAAAGTGTCTGATTTGAAAATGAAACGGGCGGAACAGGAAATCGCCGAACACGAAGAATTTTTGGCGACGCATCCAAACGATCCGACGAGCGAGCAACGAACAACCGAATTAGGAGCGGCCAAAAAGAAGCGGGCCGAGATGTTCATCGACGAGGCGCGCAAGCGAATGGAGCGAAATCCAACCGATCTTCAGCTGCGGTTTGAGCTGGGCGAGCATTTGATGAACGCCGGTCAATACCGGGAAGCATTGCCCGAGCTCCAACGCGCTCGCCAAAATCCCAATGCGCGGCTGCGGGCGATGAATTTGCTGGGACTGTGTTATCGCCAGCTCGGGATGCTCGATCTGGCCATGAAGCAGTTGGAAGAAGCCGGTAGAGAAATTCTTTCCATGGACGCGATGAAGAAGGAAATAGTCTACAATTTGGGACTGGTTTATGAGCAGATGAACGAGCAGGAAAAATCGCTCAGCTGCATGAAGCAGATTTACGAAGCTGACTATGGCTACAAGGATGTGGCCCAGCGGGTCGAAAGTTCCTACGGGCAGGTCTAATCTGGTGTATGGTTATTTCTACCATCCGGCGAGGTATCGCCGTGCGAAATCAGGATGCCGGTAACGGCGTTCACACCTAACAACTTATGAAAAACAAAATCACCTTATACTTCGCGATTGCGACTGCATGCACCACGATGTCAGCGTTCGCTGCGGATAAAACGACTGCCAAGCCAAAGAACCTGAGCGAGAAGGACAAAACCTTCATGCTCGAAGCCGGCAAAGGCGGGCAGATGGAAGTCGCCAAAGGCAAACTCGCTGCGCAAAACGGCCAAAGCGCGGACGTCAAGAAGTTCGGAAACCGAATGATTACCGATCATTCAAAATGGAATAACGAACTGATGGCTCTGGCGAAAGAGGAGGGAGTTTCGATTCCCACCGCAAAGGCCAAGGGCAAGTGGAAATCGGACAAGGATTACATGGCCGACA
>CAWJUP010000020.1:0-181725 GCA_963846065.1 uncultured Verrucomicrobiae bacterium | reverse complement strand
TCACAAGGTCTAATCGGCGAGGAGAATTCCTATCTGCTTGGCAGTTTGTTAGTCTCGAAATTTCAGCAGACTGCGATGAGCCGGCAGGCCATCGCGCGGACGGAACGAAACCCTTATCTTCTCTATCTCGATGAATTTCACCACTTCGCGACCCCTTCGATGGTGTCTATTCTTACCGGAGCGCGCAAATATGCGCTAGGCCTGACACTCGCGCATCAGGAATTGCGACAACTCGAAACGACCGTTCATGACTTAGCGTCAGCTGTTCTTCACGAATCCTTATGCTCGTGTGTGCTTTCGATTAGGCGATCAAGATGCGCGCAAGCTTGAAAGCGGTTTCTCCAACTTTGACAGCAATGATCTTCAAAATCTTTCAATTCGGACAAGCGATCTGCCGCGTCGAGCGGGCCGATTTCGATTTTAATGAAGATATTCCGCGGCTTGACGAAGTTGACGAGCAGATAGCGCAGGAAACAACCTCGCGCATCACGGCATTGTCGCGTAAGAAATATTTGACGCCGCGCGAGATCATTGACCGTGTCTTACAGGCATCGCGGGCGAGCGTCGGTCTTTCAGAGCAGAAGCCGGTTGTCGTTGAGCCGCCAAAGGTCGTGATGCCTCTTGCAGAGGAGCCACTGGCACCACCAATTCCAAGCGTCATCGCCGAACGTGGAATTCCCGAACCAAAGCAACAACCGTCATTAGCAGGTAAGGGTGGTCGCGAGCACAATATTGCAACAGCTAATCCGCCAGTGGGGGCAAGGGATGGGTTACCTCGCGACTGTCGAGAAGACAGTTCTAAACGGCGCAGGCTTAATCGACGTTGCCTTGGAAAAAGCAGGTCGAACACTGGCATGTGAAATCACCGTTACGACACCAATCGAGAAAGAGATTCAAAATGTTCGCAAGTGCGTTGAGGCCGGCTTTGAACTGATTGCGGTCGTCGCTTCTGATTCGAAAAAACTGCAAAAAGTCGAGACTGCGATACGTGGTGCGCTGCTGCCGCCGGATCTCGAGCGGGTGAAATTCTTTACGCCCGATGCACTGTTTGCTTTCATTGAAGCATTGGAGGCACTAGACGCGAGCAAAGAAGTAACCGTCCGCGGATATAAGGTGAAAGTGAATTACAGAACGGTAGACCAAGCCACAAAAGTTGATCGCAACGCGGTAATCTCCAAAGTTCTCGCTGGATCGTTGAAGCGGACAGAAAAATGAGCGCGTTTCCAGAGTGGGAAAAATATGCCGTCCATCAACGGCGCAAAGCTACCGGATGCATTCCAACGTCCTACGAAATACTTCTGCGTTCCGCGGGAGCGGAGAACATTGATTATGATTCATTTCAGGACGACTTCGATCTTGATAGGCACGGTGGAAAGCCACAAAATCATTTTGTGCCTGTGGCTGAGTCGGTCAGAGAAAAGTATCCTTTCGTGGCGTTCACTTGTGAGTCCTTCGCAAAAGGCGATGGCAGCAAGAAGCTGGAGCGGGTAAAAATTTCATCGCGCAAAAGCAGCCCGTCATTGTTTCGCTTGCTAATGAGCCATTTGGCGGAACTGGCTGGCACATCATGGTTGTGGTCGATTCAACCGCGAATGACCTACTTCTGCTTGAATCCGTTGAACTCAACGGGACTAAGCATACCAAGGCTGTTTCAAAGAATGAATTCGTTCGAATTCACGACGAATATCAAGGAGGTGATGAAATTGCCTACCTCACAAAATGGAAAGGCTAATTTCTGCTTTTCGTCTTTGAAAGCAAAGCATCTCGAATCCATTCAGACTTCCCTTCGCCGCTATTCCTTATAGCTGTTTCGATTTCGCGCCGTTCGGAAGCGATTAGACGAACCGAAAACCCAGGCCGCTTACGTGCCTTCTTCGTGATTTTCGGTCGGCCCATTTTCTTCATAGACATTGTGTATTACAAAAAGTCATTGACTCGTCTTGTCTCACGTAATACATAAAGGGTATTCTCATCAAGAATGAAAGCATCAACCCCGGATGAACCAAGAGCCGTCGGAATCTGGATTCGCGTTTCAACTGAAGATCAAGCGAAAGGCGAAAGTCCGGAGCACCACGAGCAGCGTGCGCGCTATTATGCGGAGGCAAAGGGATGGGCTGTCAAAGAAGTTTACCATTTGGAAGGCGTCAGCGGTAAGCTCGTTTCGCAGCATCCTGAAACACAACGGATGCTTAAAGACATTCACAGCGGGCACATCCGCGCGCTGATCTTTTCCAAGCTGGCGCGGCTGGCGCGTAACACGAAAGAACTGCTTGAGTTCGCCGATATATTCCGGGGCTGCGACGCCGATCTTGTCTCGCTGCAAGAGTCGATCGACACGTCGACACCAGCCGGTCGACTCTTTTACACGATGATCGCCGCGATGGCGCAATGGGAGCGCGAGGAGATTACGGAACGAATCGTCGCATCAGTGCCGATCAGAGCGAAACTCGGGAAGCCACTCGGTGGTAGTGCTCAGTTTGGCTATCAGTGGAAGGATAAAAAGTTGGTCGCCCATCCCGAAGAAGGTCCAATCCGCAAGCTCATGTATGAACGTTTTGCGGAACTGGGTCGAAAGAAAGCGGTGGCTGCCGAACTAAATAAAGCCGGATATCGCACTCGCGGCGGGGTGAAGTTTTCTGCATCGACCATCGGCCGCTTGATCCAGGACCCCACCGCGAAAGGGTTGCACCGGACGAACTACATGAAACGCACCGACGACGGGTCGTGGGTGCTGAAGCCGGAAAGCGAATGGATTTACGCCGAGGTTGAACCGCTCGTCTCAGAGAAGCTTTGGAACCGTTGCAACAAGCTGCTCGCGAATTCCAATTCCGTTAACCATATCGCACGGCCAACAAAACGGACGGTTCATCTTTTCGCCGGATTGGCATTCTGCACGTGCGGCGAAAAAATGTATGTGCCGCGCAATAGTCCGAAATACGTCTGCCGTAAATGCCGGACGAAGATTCCAATCGAGGATTTGCAGGGAATTTTCTTCGAACAGCTGAAAAGTTTCCTCGTTTCGAACGAACAAGTCGAAACGTTTCTCGGCCGCGCACGTGATGGTTTGGCCGAAAAAGAATCGCTTCTCGCAAGCCGAAAAAAGAAGCTGATCGAGTTCGACAGGAAGTTGATCGGACGTATCGACTGTATCTCGACAAAGAAATCAGCAGTGATGCATTCGGTCGATTCTTCCGGCCAATTGAAGAACAGCAGAAGCAGCTCGAAGACGAGATCGTAAAACTTCAGGCCGATGTTGACCTCCTGAAGGTTGATTCATTCTCACGAGATCAGGTGATGAATGATGCTCATTACCTTCAAGAAGCTTGGCCTCGTTTAGAGGGTCAAGAGAAACGCAAGATTGTTGAGTGTATCACCAACAAAATCGTGATCTCCAAGGACGAGATCGAGATCGATCTCTGCTACCTTCCCTCTTCTGAAGACATGTCAAAAAGGGACCGGAGCCTACGGGGCTCGAACCCGCAACCTCCGCCGTGACAGGGCGGCGCTCTAACCAATTGAGCTAAGGCTCCAAAACGAGAAGCGCAGTTTAACCATTACGAGCAGTATGGCAACAGTTCGCCCGTCCATTTTGGGGTCATCTACGCCTTATATTAAGAGGGTGTGCCGCCCGGACTGAGAGGTCAAATGTCAGAGGCCAAAAGGGTGCGAAAATTGCACAACCTTGGTTCCCCCTGTCGGTTGAACATTTTGCCACCCGTAAGCGTCGAATCCAGTGACGTTGCGGAAGTAGGACGATAACGGTATAATGAACAAAGGAGAATTCGGCGGGACTGTGAGCCGGATGTAAAATAAATGAGCGACGAGCGAAGCCCAGGATCTGAAGGGGAGCAGGATTTCTCAGGGCGTCGCACTCTTCTCGACTCTTTCGATCAACTCATCGCCGCTTTGCCGCCCGGCGATCCCACTCGTCGCGAATTACTCGATTTGCGGCCGGACATTTCCGACCACGAACAAATGATCGTCGATGCGCGGCAAATGATCGAGAAGCTCGAGGAAGTTGTAAAGAAAGTGACTTCGCCAGCCAATCGCATTGGCACATTTCTCGGCGCTACTTCGAAGGACACGGCGCACATTGTCGTGGGCGGTGCGGATTATTATTGCAACGTTGACCCGCGGATCCCGATCGCGAAATTGAAGAAGGGGACACGCGTTTTGGTGAACGAAGCGTTCGTGATCGTGGGCGATCTGGGGATGGAGATCGGCCGGCCCGGTCACCAAGATTACTGAAGTTCTTGGGAAAGATCGCCTGCGCGTGGGATCGGAGCACGGAACGCAATCGATTGTTTTGCAACGTTCGGCCGATCTCGCCGGCTCGACGTTGAAAACCGGCGATGAAGTTCGGGTCGATTCAAACTACCGCCTGGCGTTGGAGGCGCTCGCGAGCACCAAATCGCACGAACATTTTCTCGACGTCGTGCCCGATCTGCCATGGGAAAAGGTTGGTGGGCAAGAGCAGGCGATTCAGGCAATCAAAGATGCGATCGAGCTGCCCCTGTTACATGCGGATCTTTTCCAGAAGTTCCAGCACGCGACGCCGAAGGGATTTTTGCTTTATGGGCCGCCCGGTTGCGGCAAGACGCTGATCGGCAAGGCGACCGCTTATAATCTGACCAAACAACTTCGGCAGAAAACCGGTGGCGAGATGCATGAATACTTCATGCACGTCAAAGGACCGGAAATTCTGAATATGTGGGTGGGGGAATCGGAGCGAATGGTCCGGGAAATTTTTGCGACGGCCCGGGAAAAGAAACAGGAAGGCTTCATGCCGTTCCTGTTTATCGACGAAGCGGAATCGATCCTGGGCACGCGGCGCGCCTCGCGTTATTCCAATATTCTTTCGACATTAGTGCCGATGTTTTGCTCGGAGATGGATGGAATCGAATCGTTGAATGATGTCGTGATCATTTTGGCTTCGAATCGCGCGGACCTGATTGACCCGGCGATTTTGCGGCCGGGGCGCATCGACCGAAAGATCAAGGTCAATCGCCCGAACAAACAAGGTGCTCGCGATATTTACCGAATTTATCTGACGGACGACTCTCCCTTACGACGGGGCTCTCACCAAAGAAGCGGAACAGATCGGGCCGGCGATCGAAAAATTGATCGAACGTTTCGTGGACTGGCAGTTTGCGCATCGAGACGAGAACAAGTTTTTGGAAGTGACATTCCGCAGCGGGCGCAAAGAAACGCTCTACCGGAGCGATCTCATTAGCGGCGCGATTATCGCATCGATCGTGGAGCGGGCGAAGGGGATGACAATTAAGCGCGCGATTGCTTCAGGCCAACAGGAAGGAATTTCCGAGACGGATCTTCAGGTCGCGTTCAATGCCGAGTACACGGAGAACGACATCTTCCCAACCACCGATATTACGGAAGATTGGCTGAAATTGATCGATTACGACCCGGAAAACGTGGTGAAAATTTCGCCGGTAAAACCGATTAGCGAGCGGATGCCGACGATCTCCGGAATCATCTGAGCACATGGGCGCACGGTGCGACTGTCGGGGAAGCTGATAGCGTCCCTTTCATTATGGCCAAGCTACCAAGATTTCGTCCGATCCTCTTGTCGGGGGAGAAGTCTGTCATTTATTTCGCGGCGAATTGGGTAAGTAGACGCGGCAAAACTTCTCCTGCCGGCGCGCAGTTCAG
Organism: uncultured Verrucomicrobiae bacterium; assembly: GCA_963846065.1. Classification (GTDB taxonomy): domain Bacteria; phylum Verrucomicrobiota; class Verrucomicrobiia; order Chthoniobacterales; family UBA10450; genus DASPUI01. The sequence continues at coordinate 176,055 of CAWJUP010000020.1, read as the reverse complement.
GGGAGTGGGCAGTTGATGAATCGGGTATTCGGGCTGGAAACTGAGTACGGGATTACCATCACCGGCGCAGAAATGGTCGATGTGGTGGCTGAATCGATCGAACTCGTTAGGCATTACACCGATCACGGCGCGCACATGAAGTGGGATTATGAGTTGGAAGATCCGCATCTCGATGCCCGCGGTTTTCGCGCCAAAGCGCTGATGCAGGATACCGACGAGTCGGCCTACTACGAGATCGATAAGAACCGGCCACTCAGCTTTGAAGAGATCAAGAGCGATCTGGTTCTTTCCAACGGCGCCCGATTTTATAACGATCATGCGCATCCGGAATATTCGACGCCGGAATGCACCACCCTACGCGAAATCGTGACTCAGGAGAAGGCGGGCGAACGGATCCTGGCGGAGTGCGCACGGCGGCGAAATAAGACACTGGAGGCGGGGCAGCAGGTTCTCCTTTACAAAAACAACACCGATTTCGTCGGCCATAGCTACGGTTGTCACGATAATTATCTGATGAGGCGCGATGTGCCGTGGGACAAAATTGTTTCTGGTATTCTGCCTTTTCTGATCACCCGCCAGATCTTTGCCGGTGCCGGAAAACTCGGAATCGAGGCGGAGAGCACACCGACGCAACCCGGAGTTTATCAAATTTCACAACGCTCGGACTTTTTCAGTGTGGTGGTCAGCATCGACACCATGAATCGTCGTCCCCTGGTCAACACCCGCGACGAGCCGCACGTGGATGCCAGCCGATATCGTCGATTCCATGTCATTCTCGGCGACGCCAACATGAGTGAGTGGGCGACCGCCATGAAAATTGGCACGACAGCGCTCGTTCTCGATTTGATCGAACGTGGTGAGGCTCCGCAAATTGAAATCGCACAGCCCATTGACGCGACCAAGTCGATCAGTCGCGATCAAACGTACGACTGGATCATTGAACTGAAGGACGGGCGGAAAATTTCAGCGATCGATGTACAACGCATTTATTTGCGCGCAGCGGCGAAGTTGCCGATCGGGGATAGCGACGATCGCACCTGGATCCTGCGCGAATGGGAAAATGTTTTGAACGATCTCGAACGGGACGTGATGACAACGCGTAATCGGGTCGATTGGACGGCAAAAAAGTTTTTACTTAATGCCTTGCAGGAAGAAGAGCGGCTTTCCTGGTCGGATCCGTGGCTGCAATCGATCGATTTGGAATATCACAATATCGATCTCGAGAGCGGTCTGTTTTACGAGCTCGTGCGGAACGGGTCGATGCAGCGCATTGTTTCCGAAGAAGAAATTAAATCGGCAATCTTCAATCCTCCGGAAACGACCCGTGCCTTTTTTCGTGGCAGATCGGTCGCGCGATTCAATGACGAGATTGCGTCTATCCAATGGGACGAGATTGTGTTCGGAAAAAATGCCGAATCACGGCGCGTGGTGTTGCCGGAACCTTTCGCCAATGCGCGGTTGACCGCATTGAATCAGGCCGCGCGGAACGGCAAAGATTTCAACGAATTCATGAATGCAGTGAGCGCGGTGGAATGAAGAAGGTTGAGCGGAGGTTGAGAGGTTGAGCAGAAGTTGAGGAGTTGAGCAGAGGTTGAGGAGTTGAGAGGCGCGATTCAGCTCGTTAAGTGGTACGCGCTTTCAGAGCTTGCATTTGTTTGAGGTAAGTATCGTGGGGCGTTGCCCCACGCTATCATTGGAGCGCACCTTCGGTGCTCTCGATCGGCCGCGAGAGGAGCATGTCGGCACGTCGATTCGGTCGCACGAGAAGCATGTCGTCATGTTGGATTCGCAGCGTGAGAAGCATCTCGTCGTGTTGGCATGTCGCCACGTTGGGCTCGCGTCGCCAAAGGCGCGACGTCATCGACAGCCTGGGGCGGAGCCCCAGGTGAAAATTTCACAAAGGAATCAGCGCTGAAGGCGCGGTTCAGCTGGTTACGTGGTAGGCGCTTTCACCTCAACACCTCAACACCTCAACACCTCAACCTCTCCTCAACCTCTCAACAACCTCTCAACCGCTCAACTTCTTACGACCACGTAATCAGACGCAACTCGTGACCTTGCATCAGGTGCGGATGCGTTGGCAGCACCCGAATGCTGAATCCGTAGGCACCGCTTTCCGATGCGGGCACCGTTCCTTGATAAATGTAACTGCCGTCGCCGTTCTGGCGGCTCTCGTTTAAAATCGTGACTGCTGGATTTTTGATTCCGCCGTTCTCGGCTTCGCCATGATACGCTTCCACCCGGACGTGTTTTGGATCGACGGCCCCGAGATGAACACGCGCGCTCACCTGGAGCGATTCGCCGACCAGAATGCTTTGCCGATCTTTGTTGGCCACGTCGACGTCATTAATCCGTATTTGCGGCCAATCCTTGCGCATCTGAGTTTTCCACCGGCTTAATTCCATCGCGCCCGAACTGTTATCGCGCACGAAAGCGGAATGCGATTTGGCGGCGGGGACGTAGAGCCGTTCGGTGTACTCTTTGACCATGCGGTGCGTATTGAATACGGGAGTCACGCTTCGGATTGCTTCACGCATCAATTGCAACCAGGCCAGAGGAAGTTTGCCATCCGGCTTGGCGTAATAGAGCGGGATGATTTGGTTTTCGAGCAGCTGATACAAACTGCTGGCATCCACTTCGCTTTGAAACTCCACGCTGCCATCGGCAATTTCCGCGCCGATCGCCCAGCCGTTGTTACCGTTGTAACCTTCCGCCCACCAACCGTCGAGCACGCTAAGATTCAAACCGCCGTTCGGTGCCAGTTTCATTCCGCTGGTTCCACTCGCCTCCAACGGTCGCAATGGATTGTTTAGCCAGAGATCAACGCCCTGAACCAGCCGGCGGGCAATGTAACTGTCGTAGTCTTCCACGAACACGATGCGATTTTCCAGTCCGGCCTCGCGGCTAAATTGATAGACCTCCTGAATCAGCGCCTTACCCGCATCGTCACGAGGATGGGCTTTGCCGGCGAAAATAAATTGCACCGGCCGTGTCGTATCGTTGAGGATTCGTTTCAGCCGCTCCTTGTCGCTGAAGAGCAGCGCACCGCGTTTGTAGGTCGCAAATCTGCGCGCAAACCCGATCGTCAAAATTTCCGGATCGAGAATTCGATTGACGTTGCGGATCGCTTCCGGCGATTCGCCAACGCGCTCGCGCGACGCCCGGACACGCTCGCGAACAAATTCCACCAGCCGTAGTTTTAGTTTCTGATGGGTGTCCCAAAGTTGCGCGTCCGGAATGTCGATGACGCGCCGCCAAAAATCCTGCTCGGTCAGATTCTCCTCCCAATCGCCCAGATACTTCCGATAGAGCGCCGAAAACTCCGGGGCCATCCATGTTTTGGTATGAATTCCATTGGTCACGCTGGTGATCGGAACTTCATGCTCCGGCACCCCGCTCCACACATCCTTCCAAAGCAACCGGCTGACATGGCCGTGCAATTTACTCACACCATTCGAGTGACGGCTCATGCGCAGCGCGAGAATGGTCATGCTGAACGGATCGTTCCGATCGATCCGCGTTTGCCCGAAAGAAAACAATTCGTCGAAAGGAAGGCCGAGCTCTTTCGCAAAATTGCCGAAATATTTTCGCATCATCTCCCGGGAGAACGAATCGTTCCCGGCCGGGACCGGAGTGTGCGTAGTGAAAATGTTAGCGGAAGCGACCAGCTGCAGCGCCGAATAAAAATCCAGTTTCTTTTCGACGACGTTCAGGCGGATTCGTTCGAGGGCGAGGAAGGCCGAGTGGCCCTCATTCATGTGATAGACTTCGGCTTCAATTCCGAGCGCTCGGAGCGCTTTCACGCCGCCAATCCCAAGCACAATCTCCTGATGCATTCGCATTTCGAGATCACCGCCATAAAGTTCCGCCGTGATCAGCCGATCTTCCGCCGTGTTTTGCGGAGTGTCGGTATCGAGCAGGTAAAGAGTGATGCGGCCGACTTGGAGTCGCCAAACCTTGGCGAAGACATCGCGATCGAGAATGCGCACCGAAATGACCAGCGTCTGGCCGTCATTCTGCACTTCCCGAATCGGGAGATGATGGAAATTCTGATTGAGGCTGACCGCCTGTTGGCCGCCCTCTTTATCGATCTGCTGCTTGAAATAACCGTGGCGATAGAGCAGACCGATCGCGACAAAATTCAGGTCGAGGTCGCTGGCCGATTTGCAATGATCGCCCGCTAAAATACCCAGGCCGCCGGAATAGTTTGGAATCGATTCGTGAAATCCGAATTCGGCCGAAAAGTAGGCGATCGGTTTTTGGATCGCTGCGCCGGCGCCGGTTTTCCCGTAAGTGTCGGTTCGAGCGAGATATTTTTTGAAGGCATCGTAAACTTCTTTGAGCTCGCGCAAAAACGTCTTGTCCTGGGCTAGTTCTTCCAGGCGCGCCTGTCTGGACATTTGCAGCATGCGGACGGGATTGTGATTCGTCCGGTTCCACAGGTCCGGATCGAGATGACGGAAAAGGCGCCGGGCGGTCGGCTCCCATGTCCACCACAGGTTGAAACTCATCTCCCGCAACGGTTCGAGCCCCGGCGGTAGAGTTGGAATAACGTTATAGATCTGAAACGTAGGCATCGCCGATCGGGACCCAGATTCTGTCGAAAAAATTCAAAGCAGCAAGTCTGCCATCGCAGTTTAGCATCAAATAACAGCCTTTGACGCCAAAAGGAGGCCCACCAAGAAACCGGTGATCAACCCGCAAACATGCGCGGCCATGCTGACCTGGGGAGTCGACCAATCGAACGCGGTCTGGATCACGACAATCATGAGAATATTCAGGAGTCGCTGCCGCGAACGAGGTGACTGGTGATGGCGCAGGAGAAATCCGGCCCAGGCTCCGACAATTCCCATGATGCAACCGGACGCCCCGACCAGCTCGCCGGGTCGCGCGATTCTCATCATGGTGAGAATGACGACCCCGGCGGAGGATCCAAGACCCGAGATCAGATAGCAGATGGCGAATCGCAATGTCCCGATGGTGCGCTCCAGCGGTGGCCCGAGGACATAAAGAGCAAACAGATTGAATCCCAAATGGACGATGTCGTAATGCAGAAATAGCGCGGTCAGCAATCGCCAGTACCTGGTGCCCGACGACAACCGAATAGAGATCGACCGCTCCGAGCCGATGCAAAACCTCGACGTTATCCGTTCCGTGACGAACGATTTCGATGACAAACACGATCGCGTTTGCTGCGATCAAAAAGAAAACGGCCGGCGCGGAATTCAGTAGATTCGGTCGGGCTGTTCGCGACGCGGTCGAGGGAAGGGGCAATTCGCCGGCGCAGGGGTTTGGTTGCTGCGATTCGAGCAAACGAAAGACCTGAAGTTGCCGGCGCAAGTCGGCGGTGGGATGAAGTGGATAAATTGCCGTGGCCAGATTTTTTGCCGCGCGATATCGCCTCTGATCAAACAGCTCGGTCACTTTTTTCAGACCGACTGCGGGAAGAAACAGAACGACAAACCACACGCTGCCGCCGATGTAACCAGCCAGGGAACGATTGACGAACCAGGTGACTCCGGTGACGAAAAGCACCGCAATGGCGGCGATTCGCCAGCCGGTAAACCCGCTCCCTGGGCGCCAGGCCCGCCCCAAAACGAGCAGGGGAGAGATGACCGCAACAAAGAGGAAAATGTGATTCAGATCCAAAAGCGTGATTCCGTCCGCACTTGAGCGTTGAACGTTAGAGATTGAGCGTGGAAGGTTGCTCTCACAGAAAGGCCAACGTTCAACGCCCAACGCTGCACGTCCACCACTCAATATCATGAATATTACCGTCACCGATTATCTCGATGTCGTTTCTTCCTGGTGTTTTTGGTCCGAGCCAACTTGGGCGGAATTGAAGAAGCGCTATGGCGATCGGGTCAAGTTTCAGTGGAAAATCGCGTTGATGGATCCGACGGGATTGCCGACCTCGCGTGAGCAGGAACAATGGTTTTATCGGCGGAGCGGGGTCCTGATGCGATCTCCGTTCATGCTCAACACCGATTGGTATGATGCGACCCTGAAAGAATGGCTGGCGCCGAATTGTGTGGCTGAAGCGGGCAAAGACTTCGGGTTCGATGGCGACGAAGTTCGCCTGGCCATCGCTCAAGCGGCATTGCGCGAAGGCAAACAGATCAAAGACTGGAAAGTCGCCGCGGAGATCGGGGCAGCCGCGGGAAAGATCGACGAGAAAAAATTGCTCGAGCATGCGCAAACTCCCGGCGGTGGAGGCGCGGGTGCGCGCTTCCACTGCGGAGTTTCACGGGCTACAAATCAATCAACGGCCTTCGTTCGTGATTGATACGGACATTGGAGATCGCGCCATTTTTTCCGGCGTGATCAGATTCGAGCCCATCGCGGCGACGTTGGACGCCATGCTGGATGACGCCCTGGCGTATGCTGTTCACAAAGCACATTTTGGTGATCCGCCGGTCAAATAATCGGGTTCGGCGGCGGCGTAGTGTGCCATCCGGCGCATGGCCCCTTGGTTGCCTGATCAGATTCACCTTGCCAGCACGCGAATGTTGCCTACAACTTTGTCTCGGCTCGCGATAATGATACGAGCCCGTCGCCGCAGTGATCGCAGCTGTGGTGAGGCCGAGTGTGATGGCGACTTAATGGTCGCTATCAAAATGCGATGATATGAACTAACCGCGATGCGATGCACTCTCGTTTCGTCGGCTCAGGAGCCTGATTTAATCTGCAACCACAAATTCGTGTAAATGGCCGGATTCGCGCGCGCGAAGTCCGGGTAATCATCGGAGCATCCGGTCAACAGCTCGGCGTGATGAAATTGTCTGACGCCTTGCGTGAAGCGCAAAGTCGAGGACTTGATTTGGTCGAAGTCGCGGCCACCGCCAACCCCCCAGTCTGCAAGATTGTTTCGCTGGGAAAGTTCCGTTACGACCTTTCCAAGCACGATAAGGACAAGAAGGCGACCGGTTCCAAACTCAAGGAAATCAAGTTTCGGGTAAATATCGACGAACACGATTACCTGACGAAAATTCGCCACGGCGAAAACTTTCTCGATCGGGGCAATAAAGTCCGGGTCCAACTGCAGTTCCGCGGCCGGGAAATGGCCCACCAGGAATTTGGAATGCAGCTGATGCACAAGGTGCGCGATGATCTTTCCGGGATGTCGCAGGTGGAGATGGAGGCCAAAATCCAGGGCCGCAACATCACCATGACGTTGACGCCATTGCCGGCGAACAAGCGGAAACGAAAATTCGCTCCGCCAACAAAAGAAGAAGAAGAAGCCGAGGCTTTGGCCAGCGGAGCCGAAGCGTAGCCTAGGGCTTCTTCGGTGGGGCTATCGGTTGGGACGGCTTGGCGATCGGACCTGCGGGGGTCGCCAGTGGCTGGGACTCTTGCAATTGGGTCAGCCGTTGCTTACGGGCCTTGGCTTCTGGATTGTTCTTTTGCATCTGCAGCACCTTGTCCACGTCCGCCATGGCATTCGGCACGTCGTTTTTCACTTCGTAGATATAGCTGCGATACAGGAGTAGCCTCACGTCGTTCGGCTTTCGTTTGAGTAAATCCCCGTAGTCCGCCAGCGCGTGGTCGTAATCCCCTAACCGCATCTCCGCGTAAGCACGGCGCTCGGAGATACCGGGATCGTCGGGGGTGATGTCCGAGGCCGCGTTGTAATCGTCGATCGCTTGCTGGTATTTCCGCGCCATCGTCAAAGCGTAGGCTCGTTGCTGGAGCGCGGCCGCGTAGCTCTTATTGTTCTTGCCATCCAGCTGAGCTGCTCGCCGAAACAAGTCGACCGCCCGATCGTAATCCTTGGATTTGAGCGCTTCCGAGCCTTCCTTTGTCAACTTGGCGGCTTCGCGATTGCCTTGAGCGACCGCCGGATTCGGAATCGCTGCCAGCAGGAATGCTCCTAACAGGTAAAACAAACAGATGTTTTTCATGGTCGGTTATTTGACGGTGGTTGCCGTAATAAATTCGCGCGGTCTACGCGCATTCGTTTTGAAAATCTAGCCTTGTTCTACCGAACGAACCCGCTCCGTGTCGATCTTTTGTTCGGTGTCTGCCGTCGCCGGGGCAGAGCCTGCCTCGTCCACTCGCACGATCCGCTGGGCGCGTCCCGTCTCTTCATCGATGTCGACAAGTGCGCCGCGCAGTCGAACTTCGCCGGCCGCGACCGGAAACGGAGCCGGCAGATTGGTCACAAAGCGATTCAAAATCGGTTCGATGGCGCGGCCGAGAATTGATTGAGTCGGTCCGCACATTCCGGCGTCGCAAAGGAACGCCGTCCCGCCCGGAAAAATTTGCTCGTCCGCCGTTTGAACGTGGGTATGGGTGCCGAACACGGCGGAGACTTTGCCGTCAAGAAATCGGCCCAGCGCGATCTTTTCGCTGGTCGTTTCCCCGTGGACGTCGACGATGATGGTGCGTGTCTCGTCGCGCATTTTGGCCACGGCCGCATCAATCACGCGAAAAGGATTTTCCAGGATCGGTTGCATGAATGTCCGGCATTGCACGTTGATCACGCCGACTTTGCCTTTGCTGGTTTCGAGGACGATGGAACCATTGCCCGGCGCGCCATCCGGATAGTTGATCGGTCGAAGCAGTCGCGGTTCGGTGTTGATGAATGAAAAAATTTCCTTTTGATCCCAAATGTGATCGCCGGTGGTGATGACCGAAACACCCGCTCGTAACAGATCAATGGTGATCTTACCCGTGATCCCGCGGCCGGCGGCCGAATTTTCGCCATTGACGACAATAAAATCGAGCTCTCGCTCCTGCTTGAGCTGCGGTAATCGGGTGACGACGGCGCTCCGGCCCGGCTCGCCGACGATGTCACCTAAAAAAAGCGCGCGTAGCATTGAACAAGAACCTATTGACCACTTTCAAAAGGTCGATGCGAAATTCATTAAATCGTTAAATTTAAGTCATTGAATTGGAAATCATTTTTTCTGCTGGGGCTAACGATAGCCGCAAGCGTCGCTGCTTCTAATAATCTGGGTATTCTCGGCAGCCGACCAAAGTGGGACGTTCTCGAACATTACCAGGGAACAATCACGCATGGCGATTTCGTCCATCTGGTGCACGACGTTTATTGCACTCATGGATTCACCGATGGCCTGATCAAAATCGGAGATGATTCGGCTCAGATTTTGGAAAATCAGCAGTCGCAGAAATATTTCACCCTGCGGTTTGCAGCCGACGAGGCGTCGATGAAGCCGGTGCCGCGGCTCTGGCGTCCGGCCAAATCGTTGCCGAAAGCGAAATCGGACAAACCGCTTTCCGATTTGCGGATTGCCCTGGACCCTGGGCATCTCGGAGGCAAATGGGCGAAAATGGAGGAGCGCTGGTTCCAAGTCGACGACACCAAACCGGTGACGGAGGGCGATATGACTTTGCGCGTCGCTCGAATGCTGGCGCCGAAACTACGCTCGTTAGGCGCAAAGGTTTTCTTTGTTCGCAATTCGACTCAGCCGGTGACGCCGAGGCGGCCGGACGACTTCACCACTCTGGCCCGCAAGATTCTCATCAAAAACGGTGTGCCGCGACCACGCGATCAGGTTTTGAACCCGGAAGATCCGGAAAAGGAGCGAACCGTGCGCTTTCAAAGCCAGATTCTGTTCTATCGTTACAGCGAAATCCGCCGGCGCGCGGTTCTGGTGAATACCAAGATCCATCCGGATCTGACCCTTTGTCTTCATTTAAACGCGGAGGGGTGGGGGGATCCGAAGAATCCAACGTTGACCGCTGATAATCATCTTCACCTGTTGGTGAACGGTTCCTATTTGAAAGAAGAAATCGATTTCGATGACGAGCGATTCGAAATGATCCGGCGGTTGCTCAGCCGCGTTTATGATGAGGAACTCCCATTAGCGGACGCGGTGGCGGGTTCGATGAGCCAAGCCACCGGCTTGCCCCCTTATCAATATCCGACCACTCAAACGACCACCAAAGTCGGGACAACGGGTTACGTTTACGCGCGAAATCTTTTGGCCACGCGGTTGTACCGGTGCCCGGTGGTTTATTGCGAGCCCTACGTGATGAACAGCAAGGACGCCTTCGCGCGAATCCAGGCCGGCGATTACGACGGCGAGAAAGAAGTCGATGGCGTGAAGCGCAAAAGCATCTTTCGAGAATATGCGGACGGCGTGGCGGGTGGGCTGGTTGATTATTATTCGAAGATGAGAGGGTTGTAGCCGGGGCACGTCTGCATCGCTGTCGCGAAGCACTGCGGGCATATGGTTGTGGTGGCAGCCGTGTCGGCTGCGGATGCGGGTATGGTCTGTCGTGGCGCGTCCCAGCAGAACACGGCGGCGGAGCGCCGTGGCTACAACGCCGATCGCAGGCGTGTCCCTCCATTACGCCAATGCGCTTAGAAATCTGGTGGGGCGAGACTCTATCGAGCCGGTGATATAAAGTGACCAACGACTAGAGGACCCGCCTGAAGAAGCGCGGCGATATCCGCCTCCATCAAGATGACGGCCTGACAAGGAGGCCGTGATTACAATTGCTCCACCGCGTCGCGAATGTCATCCATCGCGATATCGCACGACAAATGCGCCGACCCGATCCGCGGCGTTACCACAAATCGAATCTCGCCGCGCTCGAATTTTTTATCGAACTTCAGTGCATCGAGAATTTCTTGCCGCGGGAAACCTTCCGGCAGGCGAGTTGGTAATTCGAACTTTTCCAAGAGGTCAACGATTGCATCGCGGTCATTTTGACTGAGGCCGGCTCTTCTTATTGAAATCGCTGCCGCCGCCACCATCCCGAGACTAATCGCTTCGCCGTGCAAAAATGTTTTATAACCGCCGGCCCGTTCGATCCCATGACCAATGGTGTGTCCGAAATTCAAAATCGCGCGCGCGCCATTTGAGTCTCGTTCGTCTTTCGCCACCACTCGCGCCTTGATCGCGACATTTCTGCGGATCAATGAACCAAGCTCGTCCGGCGCCGATGAACTTGCCCGTTTGAAGGAGTCAAGTTTAGCGCCGCTGGTTTGCCTCAATTGGTCAAACATTTCGGCATCGGCGATGATCGCGTGCTTGATGATCTCAGCGAAACCTTGTTTGAACTCTCGCGGTGGGAGAGTTTGCAAAACATCGACATCGTCGATGACCAGAACCGGCTGATGGACGGCCCCGAGCAGGTTCTTCCCCGACTTCGTGTTCACTCCAGTCTTCCCTCCGATCGAACTGTCGACCATGGCCAGAAGCGTGGTCGGAATCTGAATATGGGGAACCCCGCGCTGAAAGATTGCCGCTACGAATCCGGAAAGATCTCCGATCACACCGCCGCCCAGGCCGACCACGAAAGATTTGCGATCGAGGCCGGCCGCGATCATCTGGTCGCAAATGTTTCCGGCTTGTTCGAGCGTTTTCGATTCTTCGCCCGCCGGAATGATGATGAGCAACGGTTGAAAGCCTGCGTTCGTTAGGATGGTTTTGACGCGCTCGCCAAAGATCGGCGCTACCGTCCGATCGGAAATGATTGCGCATTTGAGCTGTGGCAAACCTGACCGGGTGTTCCGATCAGGTTTGCGATCGGTTTCGGAAAACACTTCGGCGATCTTCTCGCCGGTTTGATCGAGTAAACCGGCGCCGATTAGGGCGGAGTAACGATCAGCGCCCGCTTGGATCGTGACCGATGTCACGGTCCGACGCATGGATCCACGTGCCAGCGGTATGAGCCATTCGGCGCGTTTCCACCTGAACATTTTGCACCCGCGTCAGCGCTGTCGCTAATGAAGGTCGTCCATGGGAGCGTTTCTGTGTGCATGTCGGCAAATACAGCGTTAATCCGTGTTCGGTTACTATGTGTACCTCCAGGTGGATTACCTTCAGACCCGGATCCTTGTAGAACAGTGACTGCGGTGCCGGATTTGCCAGTGAAATCAACCGTAGTTTTGGCGTCTTGTGCGGGGGCAAACAAAATAAAAGCCGATGGATTGTTGATCTTGTCAGATAAAACACCGGGCATACCGGTCGCATTGTTTAATCCGTAACTGACCGGGGAGTTGGCGTTGTCCTCCAACGGCGAGCGTTTGTCGAACGGCGATTGAAAAATCTTCCAGGCCGGAATGTATTTTGGCTCCAGCTGCGACATCCACGTTCCGGTGGTCGAAAAAATCGTCCCGTCGTTGTCGTTCATGTACATCTGCGTGGCCAGTCCGATCTGGCGCAGGTTGCTCATATCCTGCGCCGCCCGCGCCCGCTCTTGAACGCTGATAAAGACAGGATAAGCGACGGACGCCAGAATCGTGATAATGACGATGACGACCAAAAGCTCGATCAGAGTGAAGCCGTTCTTTCGCATTTTGCTTTTGTTTAACGTAATGATTTCAGTTTTGTCGCAAAGCGAAATCGATTCCGAACTGGCGTTTCCGAGCATGTCGACAAAGCTTTCAGAGTTGACAAAGATGCCTTTGCTTCCGTCTATGTAGCATATGCCTGATCCAACGGATCCAACTGTTCCACCGCCGCCTCCACCGGTGGAAACCACGGCTCGCAGTACTGAACCATCGTCGATGGATCTGCCGCAGAACGTGGCGGCCGCGATTGCCTGCATTCCTTTGGTCGGCGGCCTGGTTTTCTACTTTCTCGAAAAGCGAAACAGTTTTGTCCGGTTTTACGCCATGCAGTCGATTATTTTCGGTCTGGCGTGGCTCTTGTTTAATATCGTCTCGGCGGTGATCAAGACGGTTTTCGGCGCCATTCCTGCGATAGGTGGAATCCTGGTGTTCTTCTGGGCGATCATCGCCGCGCTGGTTCACATTGCATTCGTGGTCTTTTGGATCATCGCGACAGTCAAAGCGTTTACCGGTGCGCCGTGGGAGATCCCATACGTCGGTGCGATGGCCCGAAAACAGATCGAAGGTAAAACCCCGACGGTGGGATAGGGGCGACGACAACATCTGCGTTATACTGTGCCGTTGACGCTGTAGCCACGCGCTCAGTCGCCGTGCTCCTTAACGCGTCGCCGTCCAATCTGGGAACGGGCCCCGACACAACGGGGCGGCTACAATTTTGCGTAATGCCGCGCCATCGGCGTTGTAGCCACGCGCTCTGTCGCCGTGTTCTGATGCGAATGCGCGTCGGCGGGCCGGCGACAACAAGAGTTCCCGCTACGTCTCTGTGCCGATCAGTTTCACGACGACTTCGGTGAGAATGAGCTCGTGTTCGAGCTGGGTGCTGACCAGTTGGAGGTTTGCTTGCAGACAAGCTTCCATCCCCGCCACCAGCTGTTCGCTGGTGAAGCGATGAGCATTCTGAGCGGCCAGGCCGAGCGCGAAGGCGTTGACGTTGCCGTCTTTTTTTCGTGGCAAATGTTCGGTGGCCGAAGCCGGCAGCCGATTGAGGGTGGAAATGAATTGAAACGGTGCGTGCGGCCGCGGCAGCCGATGCCGATCCATCAAATCTTTCGCGAGCAACAAATTCCGAATCGTGGGCAGAATAGTCACTAACAGGATCCCGATGGCGCTCTCGCCCTGGTCCAATAATCGCCTAACGAGCGTGAGCCCCCGCTCCAGATCACGCTCGGCCAAGGCATTGCCCAGTTCGAAGATCACTCCGGCGCGCGATAGCGGCACGAGTTCCCGGACCAGCGCCAAAGTCACTTGTCTTTCGGCGCCAAGATACAGGTCGATCTTTTCCAGCTCGTTATCAATTTGTCGCGTGTCGCCGCCGGTCAGCAGAACGAAAAATTCCAGCGCGCTGTCGTCGAACTTCAGATTCCGTTTCGAAGCGCGTTGTCGAGTGATCTCCAGCGCTTCTTCTTCCCATCCGCTCCGATTGGAATCGAGTTTATCGAAAATCTGCACCTCGGCGCGTTTAGCCAGCGTTTTGTAGAACGAACGGCGTTTATCGACATCGACCGCGCTGATCAGAAAAGTGATTCCGTCGGGAAATTGCTCGTCGATGGCGTTACCGAGTTCCTCCAGGGCGGACTGAACAGAAGCCGAGCGCGATTTCGGGTCGTCGGCCAAAAAGTTTGCATTCTTGAGCCAGATGAGTTTCGCCCCGCCAAAAAAAGGCAGGGTGCGCAGGGCTTCTACCGCCGATCGAATTCGTGAAGCAGCTTGCTCCGCGTTGTCGGCTGCGCCATCAATCGTTTCCAATCCGAAATCGCCGGCGTCTGGCGGAGTCAGTTTCTGCGCGAGCTCGGCCGCGCTGCGCTTGACCTCTGCTTCGTCGGAACCGACAACCGCGTAAATATTGGCAGTGGCCGCAGGCCTGGTTTTGGTTTTCGGCACGCCGTCAGTTTCGCGATCTTGCTGGAGGAGGCAAGCCGGCCGTTCGCAGGGTCGGCGGCGAGGCGCGTGCTAACCGGCAGAAACCGTCAATTACCAGTGGTGTCGGCAGCCCCGATCAGATTCTGGGTTGAATACTGCCGAAATTTCTCTTCCAGATTCTCCAGGCTGGCAAAACGCCCGGAATACAATTGCATGGTCGTGGTTTCAAACGGTTGATGGCGTGCCAACGCGTCGAGCAGCAAAAGAAAGCTGTGCTTGTCCGTTTCGGCTAGAAATCGGACGAACCGTTCCGATTCGTCATAAAAGGTCCGGACGCGATTGGACGGCGGATAACCCATGGTTGTCAGGGTGGCGACGGGAATGAAGTCGTTGATTTCCACAGCGGCAGAATGCGGTTTCGCCTGATATCCACGCGCTCGCTCGTAACTGGCGTGGGCATCTTTGGAAATGAACTGGGCTAATCCTTCGTCGAGCCAGAGCGGGATGCTGTCCGGGTAAAATCGATGCAAAACGAGATGAACGATCTCGTGTCCGAGGGCGTTGCCGCTGAATTTGAAAGCCGGATTACGCTGGATGAAGAGGCTGCCGGCCGAGTGAATTCCTCCGCTCCACGGTTCCAAATGTCCGTAGACCTGAAATTGTTGCCAGTCTTCCGGGCGCTCGAAAATGTAGATATGCGATTTGACGTCACTCGCAGGTTGATCGCGTTCGAGCTCTTTCGCGACCACGCGATAATGGAACTCCGCTTCGATTGAAACCGGGGTGGCGACGTAACCGTGCACGAAATGGTAAATGAAATGCTCGGTCTCGGCGTGTTTCCATTGTTCGGGATTGATCGCGAGCGCTTTTTCTCCCAGCGGATTCGGATCGCGCTGACTGAGCGAAGCAAAATCAACTTCGGTGAGCGAGCTCAATCCGACGGCCGGCGTGTCTTGGGCGCGGGCTGAAAGAACGAAGAAACCAACGGCCAGAATGAACGCAGAAAGTCGCATCGGAGATGATGGGTGGAGCTATTTTCATGCGAGTTGAACTCACGGCGCTCTGGCTCCCGGGAGAACAACGCCTCGACCGAGCGAGACGGCTACACCTAAACCCGCGATCGTCTCCGCCCGGAGTTGCGGGTATATTTTACCGGCCGGCGTTTGGGCTCGATTTTCGTCAGGCCGGCGCCGCTTTTCACTTCCATGATCTGATCGCGCAGCAGAGCCGCTCGCTCGAATTCCAAATTGGCCGAGGCTTCCTGCATTTCCTGCTCCAGCTCGCGCAACAGTTCGGTCAGATCGAAGTCGCCTCCGACTTCCCGAATGACGGACGACTCGACTTCGCGGCCGCGTAAAATGGTGTGAAGGCTTTCCTGAACTGCCCGGCGAACGGTTTGAGGCGTGATTCCGTGTTTTTCGTTGTAATCCACCTGTTTCGTTCGCCGATATTCCGAAATCGAGATCAACGCTTGCATGCTTTGCGTGATTTGATCGGCGAACAGTACGACCTCGCCGTTGATGTGGCGGGCCGCTCGCCCGGCGGTTTGGATCAAAGAGGTTTCGCTACGCAGAAAACCCTCCTTATCTGCATCCAGGATGCAGACCAGCGATACTTCAGGCAGATCGAGTCCTTCCCGGAGAAGATTGATCCCCACGAGAATGTCGAACTCCGCCGCCCGCAGGCCACGCAGGATCTCGACCCGTTCGATCGTGTCGATATCGCTGTGGAGATATCGAACTTTCAGCCCAACGTCGCGCAGATAATCGGCCAGATCTTCGGCTGTGCGTTTGGTCAGGGTGGTAATCAAAATGCGCTCGCCGCTCTCCACCCGCTGGCGACAAAGCTCGATCGTGTCGTCAATTTGGTTTTTCAACGGTTTGATCGTGATTTTTGGATCAAGCAAACCGGTCGGCCGAATAATTTGCTCGACGACCAACGGCGCGCCGGGCGTATGAACGTCGAACTTTTCCGGCGTATCATCCGTTTTCGAAACTCGGACGGCCGCTTTCGCTTTTCCACCGGGCAAGACAAACGGGACTTGCTCATTCTCGCCAATGCGCTGCCGTTTGTGCGGAAAGTAAGTCTTGTTTCCAACCACACTGTTTTGAATTTCGAATTCCGCCGGAGTTGCACTCACGTAAATCAACTGGTTTGTCACGTTCATGAACTCGTTGAAATTCAGCGGCCGGTTATCGAGCGCGCTCGGGAGACGAAATCCGTAGTTCACCAGCACGGTCTTGCGCGACCGATCGCCCTCATACATCCCCCCGACTTGCGGGATCGTCGCGTGGGATTCATCGACCACAATCAAATAATCTTTGGGAAAAAAATCGAGGATGGTAAACGGCTTTGATCCGGGCAGCCGTCCGGATAAATGCCGCGAATAATTCTCGATTCCGTTGCAGAACCCCATTTCCTGCAGCATTTCGAGATCGTATTCGGTCCGCATCCGCAATCGTTGCGCTTCGAGCAGTTTGTTTTGCGATTCCAGCTCAACGATTCGCTGTTCCAGTTCGTCTCGAATTGTGCGCAGCGCACGATTGAGTTTGTCGGCCGGAGTGACGAATTGTTTGGCCGGGAACAATGTAATCATCCCAAGCGATTCGTGAGCATGACCGGTCAGAGGATCGACCCGGGTCAGAGCATCGATCTCGTCCCCAAAAAATTCGATCCGAATCGCTTCTTCGTCCGCGCTGGCCGGATAAACTTCCACCACGTCGCCCCGGACTCGAAATCGTCCACGGCTGAAGTTCATGTCGTTGCGTTCGTAAAGCATCTCGATGAGCCGGCTGAGGACCGCTTCGCGGCCAATGCGCTGGCCGCGTTTAAGCGTAAGCAACATTCGCTCGTAATCTTCCGGTGAAGTCACACCGTAAATGCAGGAAACGCTCGCGACGACGATGGTATCCCGGCGCGAAAGCAGCGCGCTGGTCGCAGCCAGCCGGAGTCGCTCGATCTCTTCGTTAATCGAAGAATCCTTCTCGATGTAGGTATCGCTTCGCGGAATATAGGCCTCCGGCTGATAGTAATCGAAATAACTGACGAAATATTCGACCGCATTATGCGGAAAGAATTGTTTAAACTCGGAATACAGCTGCGCCGCCAGCGTCTTGTTGTGGGAAATGACCAGGGTGGGCCGATCCACTTCGCGAATCACATTCGCCACGCTGAAAGTCTTGCCCGAGCCAGTCACGCCCAGCAAAGTCTGGTGGCGATTGCCCGCTTCGACCGATTTGATCAGCTTCGCGATAGCCTGACTCTGGTCGCCGCGAGGCTTGTAATTCGATTCCAGCTGAAACGGCATTCGCTAAAATAGCATTGGGCGCGAGGTTGCGCTTGAGAAACTGGCGTCAGAAGGTGAAGAACGCCTCGACATAGCGGGGTGGCTACAACATAACCGTCCCAGGAGATTCCTTGTGGTCACGACGCTATCTCGCCGTGTTTTTCGATGTGAGTTCCGATGAGCGATCAACCTGAATCCGGCGCAAAACTTGAGCTCGGCCATGTCTTGTTCATGGACATCGTCGGCTACTCCAAATTGTTGATCGACGATCAACAAGCCGCCGTTCACGTGTTGAACTCGATCATTCGCGACAGCAGCGACGTGCGGAAGGCAGATGCCGAGGGCAAACTGGTCCGGCTGCCAACCGGTGACGGCGTGGCCTTGGTATTTTTCACCAGCCCGGACGCTCCGGTTCGTTGTGCGGTGGAAATTTCGCGCGCGGTCCGCCGCCTCGATCCGTCGTTACAACTTCGAATGGGAATTCACAGCGGCCCCGTGACCATAGTCGAAGATGCGGATGGGAAGCGTAACGTCGCTGGAGCGGGGATTAACCTCGCGCAACGGGTGATGGATTGCGGTGACGGTGGTCACATCATGTTGTCGCAGCGAGTGGCCGAAGACCTTGGCCAATTTCGCGAATGGCAATCGCACCTGGAGGACATCGGCGAATGCGTGGTCAAGCACGACGTGAGATTGCATCTGTTCAGTTTGCACAGCGCGGAATTTGGTAACGAATCCCTTCCGGCCAAGATCCTGCAAACTCGAAGAGCGGCTTCCAAACTACGCCGGAGCCGTTTTTCGTGGCGCACCGGGGCGGCCGTCTTTCTGATTGCGCTGATCATTGGCGGCTGGATTTGGTCCGATCGGCGATCCCATCCTCATGGTGGTTCGGAAAAATCGATCGCGGTTCTGCCTTTCGAGAACTTCAGCGATGATAAGGCGAACGGTTATTTTGCTGACGGCATGCAGGACGATATCCTGACTGCGCTCGCTAAAATTCGCGATTTACGCGTGATTAGCCGGACATCGGTCGAGAAATATCGCGGCGACAAATCGACGCTCAACCTTCGCGAGATCGCCGCTGCGCTGGATGTCGCCAACATCCTGGAAGGGAGTGTTCGGAAAGTGGGGGATCACGTCGTCATGAACGTGCAACTGATCGACGCCACTCAGGACCGTCATCTCTGGGCGAACAAATATGAGCTGACGCTTTATGACTCGGTGGGCATCGACGGACAAATCGCGCGCGAGATTGCCACCGCTTTAAAAGCAAATGTGACTTCGGATGAGGCCGCGCGGATGCAAGGCAAAGCAACGGAAAACGCACAGGCTTACGACCTTTTTTTGCAGGCGAAAGAATACGAATTTAAGCCCGACACATTCCTGCAGGATTATCGGACCGCGGAGCAGCTTTACGTCCAGGCAGTCACGCTCGATCCCAAGTTCGCCTTGGCCCACGCTCACTTGGCTGCGACTCGCGCGCGAATCTATCACTTTTTCGAGCCGACCGAAGCCTGGAAACAAAGCGCACTATCCGAGGCGAACCTCGCCTTGCAGCTGCAGCCGAACCTGGGCGAGGCGCACCATGCTCTCGGGATTTGCTATTACTGGTTCGACCGTGATTATCCGAGCGCTTTGCGAGAATTCGAGATCGCAAGGAAGTTGTTGCCTAACGACAGTTCGGTTCCGTGGGACATAGCCGCCATCCAGCGACGACAGGGACGTTGGGATGAGGCCGCTGCGAGTTACGAACAGATTGTGAAAGTGGATCCGCAGAATCCAAATGTCGCGCGCGATCTGCTCTACCTTTATTGTGCCATGCGCGATTGGCCAAATGCTCAGAAATTGGCAAAGCGATATCTCGTCCTTTCGCCAAACTCAATTAACGCCAAGGCGCAGGCCGGCTATGTCGATTTTTGGACCAACGGGGCAACCACGCGCTTAAAACAAGAAATGGCCACAGTTCCACCGGGCAAGGATCCGGACGGGAGCGTGAGTGCCAGCCGGCTGGATGCAGCCTTGATCGATCGCGATCCGGACCAGGCTGACGGCATATTGGCTGCGTCAGCCCTCGATAATTTTTCCTACTTCAACAATGTCGACACGCCGCGCAGTTATTTCCTTGGGATTATCGCCCGGCTTCGCGGCGATAAGGCCAAGGCTCAAACTGAATTTGGCCGGACGAGAGAATTATTTGCCGCGCAACTGAAAGAAGCTCCGAAGATCGCCGAGCGACATGCATTTTACGGATGGGCTTGCGCTTTGGCAGGTGACAAGCAGCAGGCGATCGAGGAAGGCGAAAAAGCGGTGGAGCTTCGACCGGAAGAACAAGACGCACTCGATGGAACGGTCATGAAAGCGGTCCTGGCGTTGATTTATGCTCAGCTCGGTGAAAATGACCGCGCTTTCGCTCTGCTCGATCATCTGATGGCCGTTCCCGGCGCGGTCGACAGCAGCAATTACAGTATCACGGTAAACGATTTGAAATCTCGGTGGGAATGGGACGGGTTACGGAATGATCCACGCTTTCAAAAGTTGCTGACCCACGAGCACCAGTGAATCTGAGAAAATTCCTCGCAGAATTAAAGCGGCGGAAGGTTTTCAACGTCGCTCTTGCCTACATCGTCGGCGGCTGGGCGCTCGCCCAGGGTGTCGCTCAGGTTCTACCGGTGTTCGATATTCCAATCTGGGTCGTTCGAACCATCGTTGTCTTGATTGTGCTCGGGTTTCCCATCGCCCTGGCGCTTTCCTGGTTTTTTGATCTGACGCGTTACGGAATTGTTCGGACACCCGATCTCGATCGTTCCGGGAGCAATATCAATCAACCGGGGCCGCGAATTCGCGGCCCGTCGAGCGGCGAAGAAAAATCGATCGCGGTGTTGCCGTTCACCGACCTTAGCCCAAACCGCGATCACGATTATTTCAGCGATGGCATTGCCGAAGAAATTCTCACCGCGCTGTCCAAAATTGACAATCTTTGCGTGGCCGCCCGGCGCTCTTCGTTTTGGTTCAAAGATCAAAAGGCGGACGTGCGCGAGATCGCGCGGAAATTGAATGTTGGCCACGTTTTGGAAGGTGCTGTCCGGCGGGATGGAAATCGCGTTCGCATCACCGCCGAACTGATTAACGCCGAGAACGGCTTCACGATTTGGTCGGACACATTTGAGCGTGAAATGGAAAGCATCTTTGCGCTTCAGGACGAGATCACCAGTGCAACGGTCGACGCGTTGAAGTTGAAGCTGAATATTTCCAGTCCCACGGCATCGAGTTCGCGGAACATGGACGCGTACGATGCTTATCTGCAGGGATTGTTTCAATCGGACAAAGGAACTGAAGATGCACTGCGCAAAAGCATCGATTATTTTCAAACGGCGCTGGAACGAGATCCGAAATTCGGCCGCGCCTGGACGGGCATCGCGAAAGCGTGGCTGTGGTTGGCCGACGCTCACGTGGCGCCGACGGAAGCCTACCCCAAAGTTCGCGATGCGGCGGTCAATGCGCTGAAGATCAATAAGAATGACGCCGAAGCCCATGTCTATTTGGCGGAGGCGAAGCGAATTCTCGATTGGGACCTCTGCGGCGCGGAAAAGGAATTCAGCCGGGCGTTCGATCTCGATTCGAACTCCACACCTTCGAATTATTTTATCGCCGCATTCCATGCCGCAATCGGGGATCGAGAAAAGGCGCTGGAGTATCTGCAACGCACATCCCGAATCGATCCGGCATCGCTTTGGGTAAATAATTTCGCCTGCGAACTATATCGTTACTTTGGCCTGAACGATGAAGCCTTGGCCGCCGGCGAACGTGCTTTGCAACTCGATCCAACATTTCTCTACGGTGAGCCGCTGATCGCCGCGCTGTACCGGGAGATGGGCCGCTTTGACGACGCCATTGCATTATTCGAGAAAGCACGAAGTATCAGCGGCAAAGGTGGTTTCGGTTTGGCCATTACCTACGCAAAAATGGGCCGCCGGGACGATGCGTTACGAACTTTGGAGGCGGTGATGTCCAGCCGATCCTACACGCCGGGCGATGCGGTAGCCCATGTCTACGTCGCGCTCGGCGACTACGAAACGGCATTTCGCGAACTGGACCGTGCCCGCGACGAACGCTCCTCGTCCTTACACATGGTTGGAATCGCGCCGGAATTCGCCGCCCTCCGTCCGGACAAGCGGTTCATGTCCCTTTTGAAAAAAATTGGGCTGGAACCGGAACGCGTGTTTG
Source organism: uncultured Verrucomicrobiae bacterium (assembly GCA_963846065.1). Classification (GTDB taxonomy): domain Bacteria; phylum Verrucomicrobiota; class Verrucomicrobiia; order Chthoniobacterales; family UBA10450; genus DASPUI01. Next base: position 154,357 of record CAWJUP010000020.1, on the reverse strand, counting down.
CCGCCAGCGCGATTACTGGAAGATAGCGTCCTGGCCATTTCCGTGCGAGCGGACGCCGTAATCGTGCAAATCCCGCGCCGCCAAATACATTCCAAAAATCAAGACGACGATCAGGCCGAAATACAAGACCGACATGATCCAACGCTGAGCCGAAGTGACTTCATAGTAACGCTGTTCTTCTTCGGTGCGTTTGCGGAACAGTGAGATGACACGTGGCAGCGACAGGGCGACCATCAGCCAAACGACGAAGTTTGGAAATTTGATGCCAAAGCCGATGAGAAGGGCGAACCCGGGTAACCACAACCACCGTGAAAGTGCGGTGGCAATGCGGCCGCCATCGAGCATGCCCACCGGTATCAGGTTAAACAAATTCAAAAAATAGCCGAACCAGGCCAGGGCGAAGAAGAGCGGTTGGTCGATGGCCTCGCCCACTAAATTACAGGCGATCGCGCCTAACGAACCGAGAATCGGTCCGCCAATTCCGACGCAAGCTTCCATCCACGCGTTCCGGGGCGCTTCCTTTAAGGCGATCGCCGCGCCGAAGAATGGAATGAAAATCGGCGCGCCGACTTTCAGACCGAATTTCTTGGCCACGATCAAGTGCCCGCATTCATGAACGAGGAGCAGAACGACGAACCCGACCGCGAATTTCCATCCCCACCTCATCGTATAAATCCAGATCATCAGCAGCATGGTGCCGCCCGATTTCAGCAAAATGGGCAGGAACTTGAGCGCCGGCAGGATGAAAAACTTTAGTTTGGCGAAAAATTTAGCGATCACCACGCCGGCCGCGGCGACCGGGCCAAGCGCTTTTTTCATTCGAGCGCCGAATGTTTCGCGCTGCGGGCCGATGAATTCAGCCGGCTGAAGGGGTTTGTCCATCCATCACACGAATAAGCCGGAGAGGGTGTTTTGTCATTCCGGGCCAATTCGAATTTCGGAATTCGAGATTCAAGTTCAACTAAATCGGTGGGTCGCGCAGTTCGTCGAAAGCTTCTCCCAGGTGATCCAGGACGTCGCTGGCCAGCAACGATTCCTCGCTTGCGCCAAAGTTGAAAACGGAGATTTCAGCCGCGCGACCACAAGCCCACGCGCCGATTCGGGCCACATCAAACATGTTGAGTTTTCGTCCCGTGAGGCCGGCGCAAACACCGGTCAGCACATCGCCCATGCCGCCGCTGGCCATGCCCGGGTTCCCGGTGGTGTTGTAGCTCAATGGGCGACCACGTTCGGCAACGATAGTGCGGCTCCCTTTAAACAACAAAGTCACCGGAAAATGGTCACAGAAATTTCGCACCACTCCCGCCCGCGACATTTTGCCAACCTCGACTAATCGATTCATTTCGCCGGGGTGGGGAGTAATCAGACGCGGCCCGGCGCAGCGCCGCAAAACTTCGACTTTTCCAGCTAAGGCGTTCAACCCGTCGGCATCGACGATCATCGGTTGGACCGCGCGCTCGATCAGGCTGACAATTTCGCCCGCCCGCGAAGTGCCCAGCCCCGGACCAACCGCCCAGACGTCCACTTTTTCCTCCAGCAAATTCTTGTAGGAGCGGACCGGCTTTACCATTGCTTCGACCGGTGCGGCGGCCGCGACGATTTCATAAATGTCCTCCGAAACGAATAGTTCGACCAACCCTGCGCCGGCTCGCAGTGCGCCTCGGGTCGTCATCAACGCGGCCCCGATAAAACCTTTCGATCCGGCGACGATGCCGATTCGACCGAATTGATTTTTATAGGCACTGAATTTCCGCCGTGGCAAAAGGGGGCGGAGCGAATGCGCGGTGGCAACGAGGTCGTTAGGCGCTGCTTCCGGAACCAAGTCGGGGAGCGGAACGACTTCGATACGTCCAACGAAATCCAGCGCCGAATCCACCAGCATGCCATGCTTGGCAAATCCGATGGTGACAGTGAAATCGGAAGCCACCGAGTCTTCCGGATCGGTTTCTCCCGTCGTTCCGTCGAGACCGCTCGGCAAGTCAACGGCGAAGACAAAAGCATTTTCATCGCGCCGCAGCCGGTTGATTTCTTTCGCAGCGGTTCGAATTGGTTCGCGCAAAAAAGACTTCGCCCCGAGGCCCAGTAAACCATCAATGGCAATCTGATGGGGACCGACATCCGCGGTTGTTTCCGCAATATCATTCAACTCGCGCAGCTTTTTTTGCGTGAGCTCGCCGCAATCCGTTTCCGGAAAAGTGAGACGAACATCGATTTTCCATCCCGCGCGTTTGAGATGCGCCGCCGCCGCCAACGCATCCCCACCGTTGTGACCTTTGCCGGCGAAAACGATGCAACTTTGCGGTTCAGGAAAGAATTGTCGGACCGCATGCGCGACTCCGGCGCCGGCTCGATCCATGAGAGCTTCAACTTCAACGCCGCGGGCAAAGGTTGCCTCTTCCGCGGCGCGCATCTGCGCGGTGCTCAAAATCGGCGAGTCCAATTTAGTTGCTCGAGTCCGAAGACTTCTTTTTCTTCTTCTTGCTGCTGGAAGTGGATTTCTTGTGAGACGTTTTGTGCGAACGCTTTGCGCCCGACGCCTCGCGCATATGAGTTTGATCGATGAACGGTTGCAACGGAATGGATGCGGAAGCCGTGCCGGCAGCGGGAGAGACCCTGCTCGAGGTCGCTCGGCTCGCGACCGAATACCGATTCCGAATGCCGGCCGCGATTTCGTCGGCGAGTTTTTGCCGGTAGTTCGCGCTCTGCGCGTAATAGGCTTCCGTCGGATTAGTCAGGAACCCGCATTCGACCAGGACAGAGGGAATGCTGGTTCGTCGTAAGACGAAATAACCACGGCGCCGGACTCCTCGGTTGGCGGAAGGTGCTCCGCCCGCGACGTAATAATGAATGGCGGACGCCAATCCCAGACTTTGCGGGCTATAGAAATATGTTTCGATTCCATTCGCACCACTGCGGCCGGTCGCGTTGAAATGAATACAGATAAAGATTGCGTTGCGGTACGAATTCGCAATTGCGACCCGAGTGCCCAAGGGAACGAAAACGTCACTGTCGCGCGTCATGACCACGCGGTAGCCGCTGGCTTGCAGGTCGTTTCTCAGCCTCTGGGCCACGTCCAGGTTCATCGTTTTCTCAGCGACTCGTTGACCCGGAATTCCGCCGCGATCGAATCCGCCGTGGCCGGCATCGATCACCACGACCGGGCCGTTTTGCGCAAATATGTCTCGACCGCTGCCGAGCACAGTGAAGAACAGAATCAAAAATGTGAAGTAACGCGCTCCCATCGACATCAATTGCCCGGAGGATTCGCCGGGCGATCCGACAACTTGGGTGCCAAGCTGCGTGTTTCCGCCGTGGCCGGACTTTCCATCATGCCGCCGGCGATCTTCACTTCGCCGGAATCCGCGCGCACGAGCTTCGGGCGTGATTTGGTTTCCATGAATGTGGCATGCGCAATGTGTTCGCCATCGAGTCCGATTCGATCATAGGACCAGGTTCGCGGGGCGGCGCAAAACAAAATGTGCAATTGATTGGCGCGATCAAGCTCGGCCCGGGGATCGTCGAATGCGATGAGGCGACCTAACGAGTAGGTGGCGTAAACAATGCCAGTGTCTTTGTCTTCGACCCGAACGTAGAGCGAAGTGTGATCCGGAAAGCGATTCATCAGCAGGGAATAAGTTCGAACGCTTCCGCCGGTGCTGACCCCCTCCGGAATACCGACAGTCCTTTGCCAGATCGGCCGCGCATCGGTGACCTCGAAAACCTTGGCCGGCGAATAGAAATATTTTCCAAGATCGGAAAAAAAGATGTGTGCCCGCACATGATAGGTGCCGAAATCGTGGACGGCGAAGAACGAACCGATATCAATTTTCTGGGTCACGTGTTTTCCAGTTTCAATTTTCAGCGGCGGTTGAGCCGAAGCCTTAATCGTGCCGATTAATTGCCCGTCCTGTCCGGTGACTTCGAATCCGAACCACGGCTGGCCGGAGGCATCGTGCAGATCAATGTCGCGTCCGGCAAGATTTGTAATTCCAACGGTCGCGATCACCGGCTCGTAAGCGATGTATTGAAGTCTGGGCAACTTGAGGTCGATCTGGATCTGTGCCATCGCGCCACCGGCGCTGCCGACGAACGCCAGAGCAAATGCGATTCGCTTGAATACGACACAAGTTGGTGGACCGGAAAACATGGACAACCTTAACGATCACGCGCGGCGGCGTGAAGCTACATTCTTTTGCTGATTGTGAAACGTGACCGCCTCAATCATTGCTTTATCCCACGGAACGGTGATCGTTTTTTCCGGAGCGTCCACGCTTGGGTCGTAAGCAAACTCGACATATTGCCATTCGATCATCTCGAACAAGGCGTCGATCCCGCGATTCGCAGACGTTTCGGCATGTAACAACTGTCCGTCGCGAAGGAACACCAGACCATTCTGGCTCTCTTTGACCAGTTGAATGGCACCGCTGCGCTGGGCGAGCGCACACATTTGGATCACATCGACCACGTGAAAGAGATCGGGCGCACCGGCGTTGGCCGTTTCCGCGCGTTCAATCGCGCCCAACACAGCGTCGCCGTCGATCGGTTCCGGAAACACTTTGGTATGGGTGACTTCGAGTCGGCGATCGGAAGTCGGGTAGGGCGGAAAAAAGAGGATCTGCAGGCCGGGGAAGATTTCGCTCAACGACGCACCGAGCGCGAGCCCGTCAATTCCAGTTGCTTCCAATTGAGTGAGCAAGAGGTGGCAGCGCTCGTGCTTCCGTCCCCAATCCAGGGCGGCGGCGTCACTGCCGACGCGATCGCAATCGTGTGCCGTGTATTCTTTCACCATTCCCGCCAGTTGATCGCCCAATTCAGCGTCACTGTGCACGAGAAGGAGTTGCATCACTGCGAAGAGGTAAAGGGCGGCGGAAAGAGAGTTAAGAGTCGGTTCGGCTCGGCACGTTTGTCCTGAAGCTGATCATTGTAATAAATTCGTACGATATAGCCGAGATATTTTCGCTGCCCGGCGTCGGGTGGGGCGGTCGGTTTCGTGGGCTTACCTTTGCGGGCTGGATTGACTCCTCCGGCCGCCGCGGCCAGGGCTGCTTCAGATGAAAGCGCTTTGTTTTTCGGCCGCACATAGGTGACGGCGAGAACTTCCGTACTGGTGTCCGTCCAATCATGGTTCGGCGTTAGCCACTCGTAGCTGACATCTGCGTCGGTCAATTTGATCTCGTTATTGGCCAAACTGTCATAAAAATAAACCTGAATCTTCACCTTCGTGTGATCGATCACTGTGTTGTCGTGTTTCTTCACGCTGATTCGGAGGAGCAGGTTGGTGTCGGCATCCGGGTCCGGGTTTTCGGTTACGCTAATATCGGAGATGCCTAACACTGCGCCGGGAGGAGCACCCTCGCCGGGGGCCGGAGCGGTCGAAGCTGCTGGCGTCGCGGCCGCGCCTTTCGACAATTTCGCCATGGCAAGTTCATAGACTTGCCCTGCGGAGGGACCGATGTCTTGAATCCGGCGCCAGGTCTCGTTCGACCGATCAAAGTTCAGGATCGACTCGTAAATAGTTGCCATTTCAGCGAGCACCTGAGCGTTTTTCGGATCTTTTTCCGAAGCGTCTTGCAACCGCGCGAGCGCGTTCGTGGTGTCCCCGCGTTCACGCAACGCCGCGACTTCTTTCAAGAGACGATCCGAAGTGGACAAGGTTGCTGTCGAAGGTGTCACGGCAACGACTGGACTGGCTGACGCTTGAGCGATCGGCGGCGCTGGAACAGGAGTGGCGGAGCTTGTCACGACCGGAGCCGGAGCCACTGTGGCCTGAGGCGTTGCCGCCACCCGGGTAGGATGAAACTTGCGCGCGTAAAAAAGCCCAAAGCTGCCGGCTTCTGCGACGGCGAGAAGGACAACCAGCCCGAGAGCAATGCTAAAGCTCCGGTCGGTGCGCGGCGCCGAATAAAGGGTTAAAGCTGGCACGAGGTATTGTTAAAGCGGGACAGCAGCTGTCAAATGCCCTGCGCGAGCTAAGGCACTGCGTGACCGGCCGCGGTTTTAGACCGACGAATGGGCATCCTGCTCAAAAATAATCGTTGGCGGTGACGGAGGCCGGGCATGCCGAAAGATCTGAAATTTCCGTAAGCTCAGCGCGAAATATCGTCCTGGCTGAGGGTTTTGAAACCCGAACTGATAAGCACCGACGAGGCGCACTCATTGTCATCGACATGCAAAGCCAAAGCAGCCACATCATGCGGACGAGTGAGCAAGGGATAGGTGAAATGAACGTTGACTTCCGCCGTGAAGAGCGTGGCCAGTAATTTTGGCAATTGCGTCGCGACCTCGCGCAGTTCCACCACCACTACCTCGCACATGCCGAAGGCGATGTTGTTGTCGCGAAATAGTTGCTCCACGTCCTGCGGGTCGCTGACAATGATCCGGGCGATGGCTGAATCGGTCGATTCGGAAACGCTGATGGCCACGACGTGGGTATGCTGGGAATTGAGCAGTTTTACCACCTCGAGCATGGCGCCGACCTTGTTCGGCAGGAAAACCGAAAATTGTTTCACCAGCGGGCCAGCCCTTTTCGATGTTGTTTTCGGTAGATCGAGTGCCATTAAACGAACGCGTTCAGCGAGAGAAAGTAGCCGACAATATCTCACCACCCATCTTTCATTGGCAAACGGGATTTTTGACCCGAGCGAAGATCAAGCGAGAAACCGATTAGCCGTGTTTCTGTCAAACGCCGAATACATAAAACAGGCGCCTGGCGGTGCGAGCCGGACTTGCGATTGCGCCTCCACAACTTAATGGTTGCATTCGATGTCTGAGCCGGAAAATGAATTGATCGCGTTGCGCCGCAGGAAACTTGAGGCGTTGCGGGCGCTGAAAGTGGAGCCCTTCGGTGCCGCATTTGAAGTTTCAGGCGCGATCGCCGAGGTCCGCGATCGATTTAAAGAAGGCGCGATGTTGCGAGCCGCCGGTCGAATCACCGCCCATCGCGACATGGGCAAAAGCCATTTCGTTGATATTCGTGACGCCACCGGCCGAATCCAGGTTTATCTGCACGAGAAAGAAGTCGGCCCTGGAGCGATGGAAATTTTCAAGCTCCTTGATCTCGGCGATTTCATCGGCGTCGAAGGCGAATGTTTCATCACAAAAACCGGCGAGCCGACACTGAAGGCGAAACGATTCGAAGTCCTGGCAAAATCGCTCCGGCCTTTGCCGGAAAAATGGCATGGATTACAGGACATTGAAGCCCGATATCGCGAACGTTACCTCGATTTGGTTGCGAACGATCAATCACGCGAAACGTTTGCCAAGCGGATCACGATGGTCCGTGAAATCCGCCGTTTCCTGGAAGATCGCGGATTTGCCGAAGTCGAGACGCCGATGTTGCAAACGGTGGCCGGCGGCGCGGCGGCGGAGCCGTTCCAGACCCGGCACAAAGCTCTCGGCCTCGATTTGTATCTTCGAATCGCGCCGGAACTTTATTTGAAACGCCTGCTGGTCGGCGGATTCAACAAAGTCTTCGAGTTGAATCGCAATTTCCGAAACGAAGGTATTTCGCGGAAACACAATCCGGAATTCACCATGCTCGAAGTGTATTGGGCTTATGCCGACTTCGATAAAGTGGCAAACCTGGTCGAGGAGATGATTTGTCATTTGGCCGAAAGAGTTTGCGGTGGGCTCCAGGTCGAGCACAAAGATGCAGACGGAAAAGTGGTTCGAACGATCGATTTGAAGCGCCCATGGCGACGGGCAAAATATCGCGACCTGATTGGGGAGGTGGCAGGTAACGATTGGTTTGGCCTGACTCGCGAGCAACGCCGCGAACGCGCCACAAAACAATTCCAGCTCGAGATTTTGCCGCAGCACGCCGATTTCGAAGTGACCCAGCACATTTTTGAAAAACTGGTCGAAGAGAAAACATTCGATCCGCTGTTCGTCACGCATTGCCCAAAAGAGCTGGTTCCGCTGGCTAAACAAAACGCGACGGACAGTTCCGTTGTGGACGTCTACGAATTGATTATCAATGGAGTCGAGATGTCTCCCGGTTATACGGAGCTCAACGATCCGGATGTGCAGCGGCAACGATTGCTCGAGCAAGCCGGAGAGGAGACACAAAAGATTGACGAAGATTTCCTATTGGCGCTCGAACACGGGATGCCCCCGGCCGGCGGTTTCGGTCTTGGAATCGATCGACTCGCCATGCTGCTGACCGGTGCCGAATCGATTCGAGACGTCGTTTTGTTTCCGCTTCTCAAACCCAAAAAATAATCGGAACCAACCGGCTGGCTGAACTGGGCGACGCGATGACCAAAAAGGAAAAGCGGCCCGGAATCGTCCTCAGATTTTTCAGGATTCTTGGTCCCGGCCTCATTACCGGCGCGGCGGACGACGATCCGTCGGGCATCGCCACTTATTCCATTGTTGGGGCGCAGCTTGGCACGTCCTTGCTCTGGACGGCGCTGCTCACCTGGCCATTGATGGGCTGCGTCCAATTCATGTGCGCACGCATCGGAATGGTAACCGGCATGGGGTTGGGGGACGCGCTCCGGCGAAAAGGACCGCGGTGGTTGATACTTTGTGGATCCATCGCGTTGATGGTTGCGAACACAATCAACGTCGGGGCCGACCTTTCCGGGATGGCCGATGCCGCTGAGATGCTGACCAAGGTGAATTCGCACATTTATGTCGTCGTTTTCGGTATCTTGATTGCGTTCGCGACCATTCGGTTTCGTTATCACCAGATCGCCCTCGTCCTAAAATGGTTGGCCGCGGTATTGTTCGCCTACGTCGTGACCGCGTTCATCGCGCATCCGGACTGGGCCAAGGTGATCCGGGATACGTTGATTCCATCGTGGCCAAGAAACCATACGGCGTGGGAAAATCTCGTTGCCATTCTTGGGACCACGATCAGTCCGTACCTGTTCTTCTGGCAGGCGTCTCAGGAGGTCGAAGAGGAGCGGGCGATGGGCCGAAGATTGTTGGTGCAACGACAAGGCGCCACGCGCCGTGAAATTACCGATCGCAAATTGGACGTCGGCGTCGGCACCTTCTTTTCGAATTTTGCGATGTTCTTCGTCATTTTGACGACTGCGGTCGTTCTTCACCAGCATGGGATCAAAAACATCGACAGCTCGCGGCAAGCCGCTGAAGCATTACGGCCATTCGCCGGGATATTTGCCTATTTGCTTTATACAATCGGCATCATCGGCGTTGGTTTTCTTGCCATTCCGACCCTGGCCGGTTCCGCAGCTTACGCGTTCGCGGAGACATTTTCCTGGAAAGAAGGTCTCGATGAACCGTTTCGCGGTGCGAAACCGTTCTATGCGATTTTGACGCTCTCGATCCTGCTCGGGATCTTGATGAACTTCCTCAACATCAATCCGGTTCGCGCGCTTTACTGGACGGCAATCGTAAACGGAGTGCTCGCTCCCTTTCTTCTGGTGGGGATTTTGGTTTGCGCGTCCGACCGCAAGTTGATGCAGGGTCAGCCGAGTTCCTGGCTTTCGCGAATCGTCGTCGGGGTCACCACATTGCTGATGTTTGGCGCCGCCGCCGCCATGTTCTTTTTGTAATGACGCCCGTGTCAGCGTGATCGCCAAATTTTTACGGACCGGTATGATCTGTCCACTGCACGGCAAACCGGGCGACTTGCCGCGCGTTCTTCAATTTTAGCTTCTCTTTGATATGAGTCCGATGGGTCTCAACAGTTTTCGGACTAAGTTGCAATCGATCGGCAATCTCTTTGACTTCGTGGCCTTTGCCGATCAGAACCAAAATTTCCAATTCGCGGTCGCTCAGAACACTGGTCGGGTCGGACTCGGAATCGTGTGGGCCAATGCTGGCCAGAGCGCCGGTCGCAATGGCCGGACTGAGATAACGATTTCCGCTGAGCACTCCTTCCAATGCGCTTACGATGTTATCGACGGCATCCTGTTTCACAATGTAGCCCATGGCGCCCGCCCGCAAGGCACGCGAAGCATAAGCCGGTTCTTCGTGCATCGAGAGAACCACGACCGGCAATTTCGGAAATTCCGTCCGAATCCTTTTGGTCAGAGCAATACCGCTCTCGCCCGGCAAAACCAGATCAATAATGGCCAGGTCCGGCTTGAGTTTTTTGATCATCTCCATCGCTTCAACCGCCTCACCGGCTTCGCCGCACACCTCAAAGCCGTCTTTGGCGTCAATCAGCCGCGCTAACCCGTTCCGGAGAACGGGATGGTCATCGACAATGACAATCCGTTTCCTTACGTCTTGGGCACGTTTAGACATTAATGACTTAATGAGGGAGGAATCTTACAATTTTCAAGGCTTGATTTGCCTGATTTCAAATTTGTAACTCTGGGACTGCGTTGGAATTAAGTGGGGCGCGAGCCGACGCGACCACCCGCTCGTCGTAATCTGTTATGGGCGAAATGAGTTTATGTTTGTTGTTGGGCGAGCCATTGAATGGCAAAACGGGCAACCTGCCGCGCGTTTGGCAAACCCAGCTTCTCTTTAATATGAGCGCGGTGCGTCTCCACCGTTTTGGTGCTGATATGCAACGCCTTGGCGATTTCACGAACGTCGCGACCTTTTCCGATCAGTTCGAGAATCTCGAGCTCGCGATCGCTGAGCTTATCGGTGGGTGATTCTTGCGCATTGCCAGTGGCGACATTGCTGATCAGCTTGGCTGACATGTCGCGGCTGAGATAGGGACGGCCGGCCAGCACTTCGCCGATGGCGGTGATGACGTTTTCCAACGCTTCTTGTTTCATCACGTAACCATTCGCCCCGGCCCGAAGGGCGCGGACCGCATACAGCGACTCGTCATGCATCGAAAGCACCAGAACCGGGAGTTTGGAAAATTCCGCGCGAATATTTTTGATCAGTTCAATCCCATTTGCTCCCGGTAAACTGAGGTCGACAATCGCCAGATCGGGGCTGACGCGTCGGATCACGTCCATGGCCGCGGCGGCATCGCCCGCTTCCGCACAAACAACGAAACCGCCGTGGGAGCTAATCAGTTGTTCCAAGCCTTTGCGGAAGAGCGGGTGATCATCAACAATGATGATTCGCGTCGCCTTCGGCGAATCCACTTTCTTCTCGGCAATTGCGTGCGCGGCTTTCATTCTTTGACCGGCAAATAACAGGTGATGCGCGTGCCTTTCCCCGTTTGCGATTCTACCTCCAGCCGTCCACCGAGGGTGCGGGCTCGATAGTCCATGATATTTAAGCCCATGCCGAGGGATTCTTTCGTTCGCTGTTTCAATCCGACGCCATCGTCGGAGATCGCCAAAATAATTTCGCCTTTCGATTTGGCAATCTGAATCACGATTTGCCGCGCCTGGGCGTGCTTGTTCGCGTTCAGCACGGCCTCGCGCGCGATCCCGTACAAATTCACCGCGGCTTTATCATCGTGGATTTGGAAACCTTCTTTCATCTCGACACGGCAAGGAGTCTTCCATATTTCGCGTTTGACCAGGGATTCGATTGCATCAACAAACCCGGCCGCGTCGAGGTCCACGCGGTGCAGGGCGCGGGAGATATTACGGGCGTTAGCGGCCGCGCGATTGATCAACGTGGCAATCTGGTCGACGTCCTCGGGGAGAAGGACGCGGTGATTCTTCAGCCGCAGCGACGTAGCACGAGCCATGAAACCGATCGCGGTTAATTCCTGGCACAATCCATCGTGCAGTTCCTGGGCGAGACGTTGCTGCTCACGGTCGCTGATTTCCAAAATTTGGCCTTCCAGCCCGCGCCTCCGCTGAATCTCGTCTTCTAACTCTTGGTTCGATTGGCGCAACGCATGGGTGCGCTGCTGGACCAGTTCCTCCAGCATTTCCTTGGAACGGCGAAGAGCGCCTTCAGCTTCCTTGCGCTCGCTAATGTCGAGAACGATGGCCACCACCGATCGGATCTTGTCTGAGGCATCGCGGACTGGCGCCGCGCTCACGTTCACCCAGAAAGAGGATCCATCCTTGCGCAAATAACGTTTTTCCAACTCGAAGGCTTCGCCTTTTTTTAACAATCGCTTGAACAATTCATCCGTTCGTTTCTGATCAGCCGGATGAGTCAACTGACTGGTAGTCCGGCCGAGGACTTCATCTTGCCGGTAGCCGACCATCTCGCAGAAGCGCTGGTTGACGAAAAAGATCCGACCATCGGCGTCCGAGCGGGCGATGCCGGCCACCGTCTGTTCGACAATCGCGCGCATTTGTTGTTCGGATTCGCGTAAAGCATCTTCTGCCCGTTTGCGATCGGTGATGTCGATACAGACTGCGGCGATACCTTGCACTTTGCCGTTGGAGTCGCGAATCGCGGAAACGCTGTTGTGGACATCCACGACCGATTTGTCTTTGCGGATATAGCGTTTTTCAATCGTGAACGATTCTCCTTCGTTCACACATTTCTCAAAGAGCCTTTCATTGTTAGGCAAATCCTTCGGGTGCGTAATATCCTGCATTCGCAGTCCGCCTAACAAATCCTCCTGCGCGTAACCGGAAATTTCGCAATATCGTTGGTTGACCATCCGAAACCGGCCCTGGACATCCGTTTCGGCGAGTCCGGCGACCGACTGATTCACGATACCACGATGGCGCTCCTCAGATTTGCGGAGCGCGTTTTCCGCTCGCTTTCTCTCGACCCCAAGGCCCAGCTGGCCGGCAATGTTCAGACTGATGGTCAGTTCTTCCGGCGAACATTGATGCGGCGCATGGTAATAAGTTATGAATTCCCCGATTAATCGGCCCTCCGCCATCACCGGGATGAAGGCGGCCGCCCGAATTCCTTCGCGTTTGGTTGCCTTTTTTACTGCGGGAGCCAGATCGGCATTTTCAATATCCTCAACACAAAACGGTTGGGGTTTTTTGTCGTTCGATTTCCATGGGGAATGGCCTTCCACCGCCTGGCGATAGGGCTCCGATAGCCCGCGGGAATCGACAAAGCGCATGATCTGATTGTCATCGAAAAGCAAGATAGAGGCGCGGTCACACCGAAGCGTTTCGATAATGGTGTCGAGAGCAACGGCATAAATTTCGTCCAGCGTTCGCGCCGAGCTGCGTCGCTGAACGAATTGGAGTAGGGATTCGCGTTGTCTGACCGCTTCCGCAATCAGGGCCTCCGCTTCTTTCCGATCGGTAATGTCATTCGCTATCCCGAGCATCACGCGCCGCCCATCAAACCATCGAAAGGGCGATGCGTACGTTTCCATGATTCGACGTGTGCCTTTGAGTCCTTCGATCTCGAATTGCATCGAACCTCTCGTGCCACGGCAGATGTTTCGATTGAATTTTCGAAATTGATCGCGGTATTCAGGCGCAACCAGATCATAAACACATTTTCCTTCGAAGTCGCTCGGCGATGTGGCATCGAGAAGATGCGCGCCTGACGTATTCATTTGCAATACGGTGCCGTCGGATGCGATCACCTGGATCCACATGGGCGCGGTGTCGATCAGGCGACGCAGAAACTCTTCCCGTTGACGCAATGTTCGGGCAACGCGTTTCTGCTCGGTAATGTCGGTGTTTGTTTCGAGAATTCTGTCCCGCTGTGTCGGATCATCATGCAGGGACCAACGCGAAAATGTCGTCAGCTCGGTTCCATCTTTATGATGTTGCACGAGCTCGCCTTCCCACCGCTGGCGACTCCTCAACTTCTCGAGAATTTTGGGCAGTTTTTCCGGCAGTTGGGTTCGTAACAACTCGTGAACGATTTTACCGAGCGCCTCTTCCTGGGTGTAGCCATATAATTGTTCGGCGCCCCGGTTCCAATAAATGATCCGATCGTTGGCCCCGCGGACAAAGATCGCATCGGTGCTCAGGTCGAGCAGATGCGCCTGCTCGGTCAATAATCGTTCGATCTTTTTCCGGTTGGTCAGATCGACCACGGTGGTTTGAAAAAGCAACGTCTCAGTTTGCCTCGCCGCGGTCTTTATCGGCGTGGTAGAAATTTGAGCAAAAATAATTTCGCCCTTGCGGGTTTTTAACCGTAGATCGGTGGTGACCGTCTCGGCAGATCTTCGACAGCGAACAAGGTGCCGTAAAAATAAGTCGGCATCCTGATCGAAGACGTGAATCGAAAACGCTAATCCGATCAGCAAATCACGGCGTCTTCGGAACAGCTGAGAGGCGGCAAGATTCGCTTCCACGATTCGTCCAGTGCGATCAAAGCTGACATAGGGAACCGGCGCGAAATCGTAGAGATCAGAATATCGCTGAATAGCGAACTCGAGATCATCGGCGGGATAACCGACAACCTTTTGCCGCCTTTTCGAAACGGGCCCATCTGTGCCATCGATTTTCGCGATCGCGCCGTTCGGTTTTCCGGCGCTCCGATGTCGATTAGAGATTTTGTCCTGACGATTGAGTTTTACGCTAGACGCTGGCTTGCCGCTTGCCCGCGGGACGCCATTTGCACCGTTCGAGGCTTTCGTCTTTCGGTGGTTGCCACGACGAATCTTGAATCTCGCTTTGAGCATTTTTTCTTCCGGGCCGGGAACCCCAATTTTTCACACTTCCACAGCACCCGCAATTCGTTCGTAGCCACTCCGTGCCCGTTAATAATCCTTGTTTTCGTCGATGCCATGCGCCCTGTCCCGACTCGCTGTCGCGGATTGGTGGTCCACCCGTATTCGCGCAGTGCTATTTACGGGCAATTTACCAGCCGAGCGTTACCGGCGGCCATTTCCTGGAAACGTTCGACCACCGACGTCCTTCCCGCGGCGTTGCCCGGGTCAGTTATCGCCATTGATCAAACGGCGTCCAATCGTGCCAGATCTGAATCGTTTTGTTAGTCGATCGGTCGGCCGGATTTACGTCCCAAACAAACACACCTCGCTCGCGAAGGTCCTTGTTTTTAAAAAAATTCTGAAACGAGCGATAGGCGTAATAATCTCCGGCGTAAAGGCGCCCGTCCCTTTTGTCGGGATAAAGATAATAAGCGGTACCATTTTGTTTCACCATTGTGATCTGATGCTCCGGCAAAGCGCGCAGTTGCTCGCGTTGTGCTCGCGTGGCGGCGGGCTCGACCTTGAATCCCGAAGTCTCCAGGGCTTGTTTCACCCGCGTGTCGGCCGGCGTGTTCGCTTGGAGTTGGGTCGCCCAAATTTGCAATCCAGACACCGTCGCCAGCAAAACCACCGATTTCGTGACTGACATTAATCGTAATTTCATGTTCCGCTCCTTTTCCTTCGATCTATTGACCACGGATCGGGAGCAGAAGTTCAACAATTCGAACCCGAAACGGATCGGAGCCGGTTCAGAAGGGGGAGCGAATAAGAGAATCCGGCGGGACTCGATTTAGTGTCCGATGAACAGGTTAGCGTGCCGCATCTTGGGTGCGAACTGCCACACTCAGGAAAAATCTGATGGTCCAACCGTTGTCCGGCTGATCTCACAACTTGTGAACAAGTCGGTCAGCCGCCGTGCGAGCCGAAACCCACATGGCGCGTCGGCTGATCGTGCCCGGTGCGCACCGGCTGGGCGGCGGCGGTTGGCTTTCGCCATTTGTCTCTCACGGCCCGCATCTCGACGGGTGTACCGCGATTGCAGTCATCACACCAGTGACGCTTGCCGCGGTCGAGGCGCTTCCGCGCGCCGCAACCGTCACAGATAAACATTTCCGTCTTTTTCTTCTTCGCTCCGGGTTGGATCGCCATACAGACTATTGCTTCACATTAATAGATGCGGAACGCTTTGGCGACGACCTATTTTGTTGGGCGGCGGACGGCACGGCTCGGCTCTCAGATATCTTGCGACTGCCGACGGTTCTTCATGGCCGGGATAATCGTTTCCGCTTTTTTCTGACTGGCGGTCGCGGCTGACGACGTCGCCGGATGGTTGTCTCGATCGGTTTTTTGAAGATCGCGCACATCCCGATCTCGTAGACATCTACGTGGAGGCCGTTTTGCCTGGCGAACGCTCGAATGCGCTTCTCGCGTTCCTGGGGCGGCATGTCGGTTGGCCAGAGCCGCGCCAACTCCGAGTTATAAATATACGACTCGTGGAAGCTTTCGAGGTCGTTAGAGATTTTTGCGGCCAGCCTTTTCATTCTGCTGTCTGAAAAAGTCTAGGACAGATTCATCTTATTGATGGGAGAGGATTTTTGTCAACTGGGGTCCAACTTCTTTTTTACAGAATATTTCGTGTCAGGTATCGTCCAACCCGCATGAAGACAATTATCAGCATTCTGGCGACGGCCGCTTTATTGACGGCTTGCGAGCAAAAGGAAACGACCGTCACACCGGCAGCGGAGAAGAAAGAAACCAACACCACGGTCGTGAAGGAGAAAGAACCTTCGGCTTCGACCACCACTGACACGAACACGGTGAATACGCGCGAGGGCAGTTCCACCTCGACCACCACGACTAGTTCGCCGAATCCACGCTAGTCAAAAAAATTCCAACCCAATTTGGGATGAGAGTGCGGTCCAAAAGGGATCGCACTCTTTTTTATGCCGCGGGTTTGACGAAATGAAATTGGTCCGGATGGGTGACGTGCCCGTGATGGAGCAGGATCTCCTCCGGACGGCCCACATTCACTATCTCGCCGCACGCCGGGCAGCGATAATTTCTCGGGTCAGCAAAAGGGAACGGGACCTCGTTCGATGGTTTTTCACTTTCGGGTGACGTCGCCATGTCCTCAGGCCGCCATCGGCCGTAATCGGTATAAATATTGAGTGTCGAATGCGCGCAATGCGGCTTCAACCGTGGGCCCGATCCCGACAATGCCCTGCTGGATGTTGGCGCCGAGAATTGCTACCCAGACTCCGCCTTGTTTCGCGACTCGGGGCCGGCGCAACGCCGCGGCACCGCTCGGATGCGCGGCGTAATAAAGTTCAATCCTCTCTTCAATCGCCAATTCTTGCCGTCGCGCCGCCCCGCTCTTCATCCTGCCTTTAAGACTCGCGCCAGACGAAGTTGGTTACAATCCGTCGCTCTTCCGAGTCTAGCGTAGTAAAAATCCTGATCCTCAACGTTGGCGCGATGATCATCGAAGTGCCAGCCGCTGTCCTGCGACATGCGGGAAAGATCAGATCCCGCCGGTCGCGAAGATGAACTCGCCGCGACGGAATTGAACGAAATTCGAGAACGTTTACTCGCTCTCGACCTCTTGGAGGGCTTGTTATTTGGTCGTGTTTTCTGCGCGCTTCACTCAAGAATTCGTGCACCTCGGACGTCGGCAAATCCAACAAGCGCGCCCCGCCAGCCAAAAATCATTCGGGATTATCGGTCGCGCGTCGTCCCGGAAGTGCCTGAGGCATCGGGATTTGTCCGACCAAGCGATTGGTTTCGCGTCCGATTGTGAGTTTCTTCGCTGACGCTCATGTTCCTCGCATGCATACGAACCCACTCCTGGAGGCAGCCATATGTTAAGACCCGAAATCGATTTTGCGGGGGTGTCTGCTGCGTCGGATGAAGCTTTGATGGAAGCCATCACTCATCACCGTCCCGAGGCCCTCAGTGAATTCTTGTCCCGCCATGGCAGTCGCATCAAATCGGTCATCGGTAGCGTCGTTCATGAAGAGGGAGAAGCCGATGACGTGCTTCAGGAAATCCTCATTCAGGTTTGGCGGGAAGCTGGCCGCTATTCTCCGAAAGCGGGCAAACTACTCGGCTGGATTGTTACGCTCGCCCGGCGCCGTGCGATCGATCGGCTTCGCCGAAAACAAGCCTACTGCCGGGCGAAGGATCGTTACCAGGAACAATTGGACGGCGAGCCGCAGCCGGCGTCCACCCCACATTCGTTCGACGAAATCTCGCGGGCCGATCTGCGGCACTATTTGCGTCGCCGATTGAAAACCTTGCCGCGATACCAACGGCAGGCGATTGAACTTTCATTCTTCACCGGAATGAGTCATCGCGAGATCGCCACGGTCACGCACGCGCCGCTCGGTACGGTTAAGACGCGGTTAGAACTCGGCCTGCAGAAGCTGACTCAATCGCTTCGGCCGGTTCGACACAAAATTTACTAATCAGGGCGCCGGGGCCTCGATACACGGCACACCAGGGATAATCGAGGTCCCGGCAGGGCTTTTAGGCATTGCCGGATAGTTTGTCGAACATATTTTGTGTCTGTTCCGGACGGTGAGTGCGGTAGCTGGCCGGAAAGACCCGAAATTCGGAACAATCTCGGAAATCGTAGAAACTCTTAAACGGTCTAAGACCGAGCGCTTTTTTTGAAATTCGAATTTGTTTCGAGCATAGGTATTCGGATTTCGCGTTTTGCATCGTAGAAACTGCTGATAACGACCTCGCTTCGACTGTTAATTGCATCCATCCATGCTAGATTCCGGGAATGGAAACGCCTCAAATCACTGCTTACCTGAAAACAACTTGCGGCTGGAGCGCCGGTGTCCGGGCGGTCCTGGCCAAATACAATCTGCCTTATACCGAAAAAGACATCATCCAGAATCCTGCGTTCCGTTGGGAGATGGAGACAAAAAGTGGCCAGCCGTTGTCGCCCTGTGTGGAGATTAACGGAACGATGTTGCCCGATATTAGCGGTGAAGAAGTGGAGAAGTTTCTGATCGACCATGAGATCGTTCGCGCGAGCGAGTCGCCCACCGGGGTGGCGTTGAATGCCCCATGCACCGATGAAGAGCATGCGCGGCAGCAGGCCAGCAACGTCAAATTGAATTTCTGAAGACTTGATTCGCTGAACCGTTGAAGCGTTCCAGCGGATTTCCGATTCGACGCTTCAACGGGTTAACGCTTCAACGATGAGACTATTCGCCCGCGGAGGCTCCGGTAAGACACGAAGCGCTCTCTTCCGCTACGGCTGGAAGGTAGCGCTTCTCGCTTTGATTGGCGCCGGCGTCGTCGCCGTCATCATGTTTTATGGCGTTTGGGCTTCCACTTTCGATATGAAGAAGGTGGGCGAAATGCCCGAGCGCAATACCGTCTTCGACGTCGACGGACGGATTTACAGTCGCCTGGCCGGCGCCAACCGGCTCAAAGTTTCGCTGAGCGAGGTCTCGCCGTATTTCATCGACGCGTTGTTGTCGCGCGAAGACAGCCGCTTTTATCAGCACAAAGGAATTGATTGGCGCGGAATTGCCCGCGCGCTGGTCCGCGATCTTCTCACTCACTCGGCCAAAGAAGGGGCCAGCAGCATTACTCAGCAGCTCGCTCGAAACAGTCTCCCCCTGGGTGGACGAACTCTGAATCGCAAAATTCTCGAAGCAATGGTCGCACTGCGCATCGAGCAAACCTTTACCAAGCAGCAAATCCTCGAGCTCTATATCAACCGAATTTATTTCGGCGCCGGATGTTACGGAATTGAAACCGCCTCGCAGGCCTATTTCGGAAAAAACGCATCGAAACTCAATTTGTCGGAAGCCGCGGTGCTGGCGGGATTGATCCGAAGCCCGAACCGCTTTTCCCCTTTGAAAAATCCGGAAGGCGCCGCCAATGAACGCAACGCGGTCCTCGATCGAATGGTCGAATTGAAAAAGATCAGCGTGGTCCAGGCCGAACAGGCCAAATCCACCCGGGTCAACCCGCATCCGAAAAAGATGCTTCAGGTCCAGGAGAATTATGCCATGGACGCGGTCCAGCGGGATCTGAACCTGATCCTCACCCAAGACCAGATCGATAATGGAGGCCTCTATATATATACGACCCTCGACCCGGTGGTTCAGACGGCCGCTCAGCAATCCCTCGAGACGCAGTTAACCAAAATCGAGCATCAATCCAATTTTCACCACCCGCTCAAAGCGAACTATCAGGCCCCCGAGACCGGTGAGGACTCAGCCATGCCTTATCTGGAGGGGGCGGTCGTTTGCATCGACAACGGCAGCGGCGGAGTTCGTGCCTTGGTGGGTGGGCGCGATTATGCGCAGAGTAAATTTAACCGCGCGTTGGCGCCGGCCAATCGTCAGGTCGGTTCCGCGTTCAAACCGTTCGTTTACACACTCGCGTTTACTCATGGATTGCTTCCGGGGGCGGCGATTAGCGACGGCCCGATTCAGCCCGGAGAAATTGATGGCGCCGGAGCATGGTCGCCGGCCAACTCCGACGGAACCTACGGAGGCGTCGAACCGTGCTCGTATGGATTGATTCATTCCCGCAACACCATGAGCGTGCGCGTGGGGCAATACGCCGGACTGAGTCAGGTCGAGAAATGCGCGACTTCCCTCAACTTGACCGATAACGTTCCGCCGGGTCCCGCCATTTACATCGGAGCGTTCGAAACAAATCTGAAAGCGTTGACCGCCGCTTACACTTGTTTTCCGAACGCTGGAACTCGCAAACAAGCATATCTGATCGAACGTATCGACGATCAGGAACACAATCCGATCTATCGCGCCGCGCATATTTCTGCGCCGGCCATGGATCCGAGCGCGACCTGGATGACGTCGCAATTGATGGAAGACGTGCTGACGAAAGGAACCGCCGCGGCGTCGCGTTCGTTAGGCTGGAAATTGCCTTCGGCGGGCAAGACTGGAACGACAAACGATTATAAAGACGCCTGGTTTCTTGGTTATACCTCGACCGTCACTTGCGGCGTTTGGGTCGGGTTCGATCAGCCGGCCACGATTATTCCGCACGGCTACGGCGCCGCGCTGGCCTTACCCGTTTGGGTGCAAGTGATGAACAAAGCGGCGCAGCGTTATCCGCCACAGGATTTCGTTCCGACCATGCCGCTGACCAGGACCATGGTTTGTTCGCTTTCCAATCAACTCGCCACTTCCGAATGTCAGGCTGCCGGGACGGCATACGAGATCGATCTTCCCAGCGATAAAGTCCCAACCACGGCATGTGAAATTCATGGCGGAAATCAGATGTTCGCCAATCAACTGAAAGACATCGAGCAGAAGGCCGCAACCTTCCCGGGCAAACTGTTCAACACTTTCCGGAAGATCTTTGGCGGAAAATAAAATCAGCTCGCGGGCAGCTTGGCCACGTCAGCCAGGGTGTCGATGTCGAACGCGCCTTGTGGAAATTCAAATTCCGCAACGCGATCGCGATGAGCTAAAATGATTTTCTTCGCTCCTTCATCACCATTCAATTTCATCAGGTCCGGGAAAAATGATTTCTCGAACAACGCCGGGACCCCGATGGTGGCGTTATAGATCGACGCGATAATCGGCTTTCGGGTGAGTTGGTAGAGCTCAATGAGTCGGTTGATCACGTCCTGATCAACCGACGGTTGGTCGCAAACGAGGAGAACCGCGGCGCGTATGCCCTCGTTATTTCCGATTAACCAGCGAACACCGCAACTGACTGAGCTGCCAACACCACTTTGCCACGATGCATTTGCGACGACCACGGCGGAGGTGTCAGTAAGTTCCCTCCTGATTTGATCGGCACCGTTGCCGGCAACGACAATCACCGGCGAACAGTTTGCCTCAGTCGCTACATCCGTCACGTGTCGAATAAGAGTCTTGCCGCGAAAAGATAAAAGTTGTTTCGATTTTCCAAGACGAGACGAACCGCCGGCCGCCAGAATAATCGCCGCCACTCCTCGAGTCTCGTTCATTTCCCAAACTCGGCCGGTTTAACCAGTCAAGCTGGCGGGCGCAGGTGCGTCGTCGCCTCCGCTCGCCAGATCGTGGATACGCGTCTTGCGCTCGCGCAAAGAATCTCCGGAGGTTTCACCGAAAACACGCTGAATTTCGGCGATCACAGACAAAGCAATTTCATCCGGCGTTTCCGCTCCGAGATCGAGACCGGCGGGCGCAAAAAAGCCGGCGTTCATGGTCACTCCGACATCCAAGAGTTCGTTCATGATTTGGTCCCGTCGTTTTCGCGGGCCAATCAATCCGACATATTTCAAATTCAGCGGCAACAATCTTTGCAAAGCGACAAAATCGCGGCCGTAGTTGTGTGACTTCACGATTGCCGCCGTCCATTCGTCCGACGCAATGTCGATCATATTGGAATCGGCGACTTGGATCGTCTGCCAACCGAGCAGTCGCCCGAAGGAAAGGAATGGTGCGCTGTCCGCGCCGTCGCCAATGACGAACAATCGCAACGTCGGATGAATGACATGAGTCAGTTGGTTGGTGGTCGACCCGCTGGCGTCAGTCCCGGGAGCGGATTCGATCCGAGTGCCCGGAAGATCGCCGTCGAAGGTGGTGACCATCAAACAGCTTTGTCGGGCGTCCAGTTTTCGAGAAATGTTGGCAAAGATCTCCTCCGCAACGCGCTCGATGAAGATCGTGATTGCGCCGGCGCAACCGAATCGTCGGCGGGTATCAAAAGTCATCACCGCCGGTTTTCCGGTTTGCCGGACTTCCTGCGCGCGTAGCGCCACTTCTTCCTCCAAACATCCGGCACTTAATGAACCCACTATGGTTCCGTCTTCACAAATCAGCATGCGAGCGCCGGCACGGCGATAACTTGAGCCGAAAGTGCGCACGAGCGTGGCCATGGCGAGTCGTTCGTTAGGTCGGCGGCGCACTTCAGCCAGTATATCGTAGATTTCTTTCATCGCGTACGCTTCAAGTCCGAGATATCAGCAACGGTATGCAAAGGTGAATCGCGCAAGTCCACCAGATTGCGCGTCCCCCAAATATACGCATAGCATCGGTCGGAGAACATGTCTTCAGGGATGTCAGGAATTGCATCCTTTTTGTCGCGGAAGAACATTTTCTGGCGCGAACCGGTAGCAGGGCCCGCCGATGGCCGATTCGCCCGGAACAGTGGCGCGCGCAGCGCACCATTTCAGATCAGCTTGTCCGCGGTGATCGGCAAATCACGCACCCGTTTTCCCGTGGCGTGATATACCGCGTTCGCGACCGCCGCCGCCGCCCCCACAATTCCGATCTCACCAATTCCGCGACAGCCGATCGGATTGAATGCAAAATCCGGTTCTCCCACGAAAGCGACTTCAATCATCGGCGCATCCGCGTTCGTAACGACGTGATAGTCTGCCAGATTGCGAATTACCGGAAGACCGGTTTCCGGATCGTATTCAGTTGCTTCCATCAAGGCCATGCCGATTCCCATATTCACTCCGCCGATGATTTGATTACGCGCGGGTTTAAATGTGACCACACGCCCGCAATTGATGACCGAAACAACCCGGGTCACCTGAACTCTCGGCAGCAGGGGATCGATTTTCACTTCAACGAAGTCTGCTCCCCAGGATTGAAAAACATGATCTTTGTCAGGTGCTTCCTGTTTGAGTTTGCTTTCGACTGCGATCGAATCGCGACCCGCGCGCCGTAAGATATCCGTGTAACTGTCAGACTTTCCGGGATCGTTCTTCGATCCGATTCGACCCGGCGCCGTCATCGCGACATCTTCTGGTTTCTGCTGGTAGAGCGGTGACCGGGAATCTTTCGTGGCGAGATCGGCCAGCGCTTGGTGCAGCAGGCCGGCAACTTCATGCAATGCGGTGCCGACCGTGCCGGTGGAATTTGAGCCGCCGGCCACCGGCCCAAATGGATAATCCGAGTTTCCCAGTTCGAAGGTAATCTTTTCAAACGGAACTCCGAGCTGCTCGGACGAAATTTGGGTGAAAGCCGTGTACGCGCCCGTGCCGAGATCGTGCGTGGCGCATTGCACCGTCGCGCTGCCGTCGACGCGCAACGTAACCTTGGCCGCCGCATTCATTTTATGTGCCGGATAAGTTTTGGTGGCCATGCCCCAACCCACGAGTAAATCTCCCTCGCGCATTGATCGCGGCTCGGCATTGCGTTTCGCCCATCCGAATTTTTCCGCGCCGACCTGATAACATTCCTTCAAATGTTTCGCGCTGAAGGGAACATTTTTAATCGGGTGGTTGTCGGCATGATTGACCAAACGCAGCGACACTGGATCCATCTTGAGCGCGTAGGCGAGCTCATCCATTGCACACTCGAGCGCGTAACTGCCCGGACATTCCCCCGGCGCGCGCATGAATGTCGGAGTTGAAATATTTACTGGAAAAACCGTTTCCTCGACCCAGATCGAGGGGCTTTCATACATCACCCCGGTCGAGCGCGCGCCGGCCGATTCGGTAAACTGTCCCACCGTTGAAGTCAGAGTATTTGTGACATGCCGCATCGCCTTTAGTTTGCCGTCCCGTGCGGCCACGAGCGAAATCTTCTGGTCCGTCGGTGTCCGGTGACCGGTCGAGGTAAACATGTCCGGGCGCCGAACGTGAAACTTTACCGGGACGCCGGCGGCCTTCGACGCCATCGTTGCAGCGAGGACGTGCGGCCAGACCGCTCCTTTACAGCCAAAGGCGCCACCGACAAAGGGACAGATGATGCGCACATTTTCGGTCGGGAGGTTCCACGCGCGGGAAACGATACTCTGAACGCCTTTCACGAATTGAGTGGCGTCCCAGAGGGTAAGTTTATCGTCGCCATCCCATGACGCGATCGTTCCGGACATTTCAATCGGGTTGTGCGTCAGCGTCGGGGTGGAGTAGGTCTGTTCGATTTTTGTCAGACTGGAATCGGCCAGCGCGGCATCCACATCGCCTTTCTTCAACTGAACGTGTTCGTTGTTGTTCTCCTTTGGTTTTTTCGCTTTGTCTTCAGCCGCTTCCATTGTCAGCAGGGGCCTCTCCGGCGCATAACTCACCCGGACCAGACTTGCGGCATATTGTGCCTGTTCAATGGTCTGGGCGACCGCGAGTGCCAAATACTGGCCGGCGTAGTGAATTTGATCGTCCGCGAACGGAAGTCGTTCTTCGTTGCGAATGCCGTGACCGTTATTACTTGGGCTTTGCGTCGGACTTTTCGGCTTCGGTGTATTTAAATGTGAAATAATGGTCAGCACGCCCGGCGCTTTTTGAGCGGCCGTGGTGTCGATGCTGCTGATCTTGCCTTTCGCAATCGAGCTTTCCACCGGCCAGGCATAAGCGCATTTCGCTACTTCGAATTCGACCGAATACTTGGCCGAGCCGGTGACCTTGGCGCGACCATCGACCCGATTTCGTGCCGGCCCGAGAATGCTTGTGGTTGCCATTATTCGTTAGGCCATTGCCGCCACCGTGGTGAGCGCGCGCACGATGGCGCGCTTCGCGAGTTCGATCTTGAAAGAATTGTGCTTGTATCCTTTGGCCGCGGATAACTCGGCATCAGCGGCGGCGTGAAACGAATTCGCATCGGCGGGTTTGTTGGCAAGCGCTTGCTCGGCTTTAGCCGCGCGCCAGGGTTTGTGGGCGACGCCGCCGAGCGCAACGTGCGCCGCCTTGATTTGTTTATCGGGATCGAGGTCGAGAACAGCCGCCACGCTCACCAGCGCAAAGGCGTAGCTGGCGCGATCGCGCACCTTCAGATATGTCGATCGTGGTGAAAATGAAATTGCCGGAAGATCGACCGCGGTAATTAATTCATCCGGTTGCAAGTTCGTGTCGACGTTCGGTGTCTCGCCCGGGAGCCGATGAAAGTCTGGAAACGGAATCTCGCGTTCGCCCTTCGGACCGTGCACGCGAACCACGGCGTCGAGCGCAGCCATCGCCACACACATATCGCTGGGATGGGTTGCGATACACCGGTCGCTCTGGCCAAGGATCGCGTGAATCCGGTTGTAACCTGCAATGGCCCCGCAACCGCTTCCGGGAATTCGTTTATTGCAGGCCGGAAACGCCGGATCATAAAAATAGTAACAACGAGTTCGTTGCAACAAGTTGCCGCCGACTGTCGCCATGTTGCGTAACTGCGGGCTCGCGCCTGCGAGCAACGCCTCGCTTAGAACGGGATAGCGCGTTTTAATTAGCGGATGTTCCGCGAGGTCGGAATTGCGGACCATGGACCCAATGCGGACGCCCTGATTATTGGGCAATTCCTGGATCTCGGCCAGCGGCAGTCGATTAATATCGATCAGTGCGTCAGGCGTTTCCACGCCCATTTTCATGAGATCGATCAGGTTGGTTCCGCCCCCGAGAAATTTCCCATGTGGCGTCGCCGTGACGCCGGTGATCGCCTGGTTCGAATCGGTCACGCGCGAATAAGTGAAAGGATTCATGTTTTCGATTTCGCGTCCTTGATCGCATCAACGATGTTCGGATAAGCGCCGCAGCGGCAGATGTTGCCGCTCATGAATTCACGGATCTCGTCATCGCTGTTCGCATGATTTTCCTTCAGCAACGCGACTGCGGAGCAAATTTGTCCCGGCGTACAGTAGCCGCATTGAAATCCGTCGTGCTCGATGAATGCCGTTTGCATCGGGTCGAGCTGATCTCCGTTGGCCAGGCCCTCAATGGTGGTCACTTGGTCACCTTCATGAGTAATGGCGAGCGATAAGCAGGAGTTTATCCGGCGACCGTTGACCAGGACCGTGCAGGCACCGCATTGTCCATGATCGCAACCCTTCTTAGAGCCGGTTAAATGCAAACCTTCGCGCAATAGATCGAGCAAGGTCGTTCGTGAATCGACTTCGATCGTTACCTTCCTCCCGTTGATCGTTACGCTCAATGGAGCCGTAGCGGTGGAGCTTCCGGGCGAACTGGCAGCCAATCCGGCGGGCGTGTCGGTCGCAGTCCGGGCAAACAGATTTAGCTTCGAGCCGAGTGAAATCGCCGCTCCGGTGCCGGCAATCTTGATTAGAAATTTCCGGCGCGTCTCGGGACTGCCAAAGACGAGGAGATCATCCAGATCGCCGCCTTCGGCCGGCTTGTCGGGATTTTCGGCCATCGCTTATAAATCGCAGGCGGTATAGTCTGCGGTTGGAAAACGTGGCTTATTTCTTGGGGCCCGTTCTCACGAGGCGTGGGACTGAGCGGGTGAGGGGAATCGAACCCCCGTGTGCAGCTTGGGAAGCTGCCATTCTACCATTGAATTACACCCGCGGGAAAGTGGGTGTTGAGAGTTGATAGTTGAGAGCAAGAAAGTCAATGCATTTTGCAAGGCGAGCCGACCAACTCTCCCACTGATTAAATCTCTTATTCATGAAATATTTAGGTCCAATTCCTCATTTGCTCGGGAAACGGGCAGCTTGCGCAGTCCGAATGATCATGGAGACAGAAATCTTCAAAGATCTGAAGCAAACCTTGTTGATGGGCAACGGTCCTAAGGAAATCTTTCCGGCGCGGATCGTCGCCGAATAATCGCGTCGCGCCAGTTTCGAGACGGCGGTTCGTTAAGCGAGCCGGCAATTTTGCGTATTCCGACCAAACTTCCTGGGCGTCTTCCTCGCCCAACCAGAAGGGGAAGATCACGTTGGCCAGAATTTCGGTGATGCGTGATTCCCCGATCAATGCCATTGGGTCCGAGGAAGCATGGGCCGAAACCGTGAAATGATCTTTCCAAAACGGATGATTGAGTGAACGCAAGAAGTCGCCGATGGATTTGACGTGATGTTTGCCGACCGAACGGCGAAAGCGCGGCCATTGATGAATCAAAACCGAAAGGGCCGCCAGTCGTCGCTGGGGATGATTGGACGGACGCGTACTGCTCGTTTTCCAAATTGTCGGCAGCAAAATGAGCCGTTCAAATTCATCGCGATGCGGCCACCAGCGGTCCCATAACTCGCGCAGGTACTCTTTGGTCGATCGTCTAAACTTCGCCAGGTCCGGCGTGCCGAGAAATCCGGCTACGCCAAATAAGATTGCCTCGCTATCGCGAATCGTCTCACGCAAAAGCCGCAGCGGAAGTCGTTGCGAGATCAACGTGAACGGCAGTTTATTTTCCTTGTAGCCGAGAGCGCCGGCGATTTCCTGAAACAACGATTCATCGATCCCGTGATTTTCGATTTTGGCGCGCAACGCGGCTGATTTGCGCTGCAAGCGGAACTTCGCGGCAGCGTCGAGAATGGATCGGACCCGGGTCTCTGGTAGGTCGCGGAGCGGTGCGCAACAGCGTCCCGGCCGGGCCAACGCGTGATCCAGTCGAAACGCATCCGCCAGCACGGCGGGATCAATCTGAATTTGCGGAACGTTTCGATTCGTTGTTGTCCGCGTAAAAAACTCGCGCTCGCTTTTCGTGACAAAGACGTGAAGAACGGTTTCATCAAACGCGGGATTCGTGGCGTGTCCGTGCGATTCCCAGTTGCGATCGATTAATTCGAGTTCGATGCATCCACGAATTGGCTGATTTTTGTTCAGACGAATCGCGGCCTCGCGAAAGTCCGGGCCAGGTTCACGGTTCCACGTTCCGAACTGAACGATTTCGATATCGTCTCCGGCAGTGGATCTGAATGTCCGGCCGAATTCGCCGGCAAACCAGCGGGCTTGCAACTCCAATTCGTTCAGCGAGCCCGGCTGGCGAAATAGCACCGGCTCGCGGACGCGTCCACCATTCTGTTGCCGAATGGTTGAGTAAAGATCCGCTTCGCAAATTGAAGGCAACGCCTGGTTGCCGCCTGGGGGGACGGACACAATGTGGATATGCCAACCACATTTTTGTTTGTCACGCCGATTTGTTGTCTCCGCGTCGCGGGCGGCGACGTTTTCGGGATACGTTTAGACGGGAACGGGTGGCTCGAGGCGGCTTCCCTCTTCCTCAGAATGGCGGTCGTTCCGCGTCGATCGCAAATCTTCGACGATGTACTCGACTTCCGCGGCCCGCGATCGTGGGAAAATAAAAAAGTAGCGCGGGCCATTGTTCACCCGAGCGATGACCAAATTCTCGGAAAGGAATTTTGGTTCATGGCCGATCGTCATGCCCTCGAGCTCGATCATCTGCGAAAACGGGCGGTGGTTTTTGTGACCGACGAACCAAAGACGATGCGGCTCTTCATTGGTTCGGACCAGGGCCCCGAAAAGATTCGCCGGGATCCTTCGGGCCCGGCCGCTCAGGCACGGAGCAGCCCAGGCGATCGTTTCGTTCAGAACGTTTTGCTGATTGAAGACTTCAGCGAGTCGCGACGGAAGCGTGATCGGAAGCTTTGTCGGAATTCGGTAATCGGCGGGTCCGTTCAGTTTTTTCCAGGCCAGCCAAAGTTTTGCCTTCATTGCGCGAAGAACTTTCGGCGCGAAATAGAAGAAGGCGGCGATCGCGACGGCGAAAATCGAGAGCGCGACCAGCGGATTGTAGTGAATGAGCGCGAGGCCTCCGAAAACAGCGGCATCTTCTCCGACGCTCAGAGCAATATTTGAAAACGGTTCGGGGGAAGTATTGCTCGCGAGTCTGGTTGAAGCCTTCGCGGTATGCGTGATCAAGCTGGTCCCACCCCCGAGCAATGCGGCTACCACAGTAAAGGCGGCGCTCGGATGGCCCAGTGTTTGAATGGCAAGAAGAGCGCCGCCGATCGGGCGAATCACAGTGTGAACGGCGTCCCAGATCGAGTCGATCCACGGAATTTTGTCCGCGAAGAATTCCAAAAAATAGAGGACACCTGAGACGATGAGGACAGCTGGATGCCCGAGAACTTCCAGCGACTGATAGTTGGCCGTTAGGGTGATCCAGTGAAAGTGAATGGCCAGCCCAGTGACGAACACGGTGAGATAAAGGTTGATGCCGGCCAACGCCGCGAGCCCAAGCGCAACCGCCAGAAGGTCTAATCGCTCCACGACAGAATTATCGGCGGCCTCGGGCGAATGTCACGCGCACTTCAATCCTCCCGTCGGCAACGCCCGGCGAAGCATTGCCGGCAGCTAAATCATTGAATCATTGAATCGTTAACTGATAATGGCCCATGCTCGATATTCGTCTCATTCGCGAAAAGCCCGATTTTGTTCGTGAAAGGCTCGCTACCCGCGGCGGAGAGAACGAAAGCAGCGTCGCGAAAATACTCGATGTCGATGCGCAACGGCGAAAAACCGAGACCGAACTGCAGCAACTCCAGTCGGAGCGGAACCGAACGAGCAAAGAGATTGGAGCTAAAAAATCCCGTCGGGAACCAACCGGCGATCTTGAAAGCCAGGTCCGAAAAATTGGCGAGCAGATCACTGGGCTTGAACAACGATCGAAAAGTTTTGAGGAAGCACAGAACGCGTTGCTTCTGCAAATTCCAAATCTGCCGAATGAGAGCGTCCCGATCGGGACCGACGCCAGTCACAACAAGGTGGTCCGAGAGTGGGGGAAGAAGCCTGCGTTGACCGAGCCGGTATCGGATCACGTGACGCTTGGAGAAAGATGGCGGCTGCTCGATCTCGATCGCGCCACCAAGCTGAGTGGCAGCGGGTTTATCTGTTTTACCGGACAAGGCGCGCGACTGGAACGGGCTTTGATTCAATTCATGCTCGATCTTCACACGCGCGAACACGGTTATCTCGAAGTAAGTCCGCCATTTGTCGTGAAGCGCGAGTGTATGGTCGGCACCACCCAATTACCAAAATTCGAGGCCGATATGTACGGGCTGGAAGACGGCGAATTGTGGCTCGCGCCTACCGCCGAAGTCCCCGTGACAAATCTTCATCGCGAAGAAATCCTGGCCGGAGCGGACCTGCCAAAAAAATTCGTCGCCTATACCCCCTGTTTTCGCCGCGAGGCCGGATCGGCCGGACGGGAAACCCGCGGAATTCTGCGCGTGCATCAATTCGACAAGGTAGAACTGGTCAAAATTGCCACGCCTGAAAAATCTTACGCGGAACTGGAAGCGTTGTTGGCCGACGCGGAAAAAGTTCTCCAACTACTGAATCTGCATTACCGGGTGTTGCTGCTGTGTACGGGGGATATGACTTTTGGTTCGGCCAAGACGTATGACATCGAAGTCTGGTCGCCGGGTCAGAAAAGCTATCTCGAAGTTTCGAGCTGTTCCAACTATGAGGATTTTCAGGCCCGGCGAATGAATCTTCGTTACAAGGACGCCGACGGGAAAAATAAATACTGTCACACGCTGAATGGTTCCGGCCTGGCATTACCGCGATTGTTTGCGGCCTTGGTCGAAAGCAATCAGCACTCGGATGGCTCAATCCGGATTCCGGAAAAATTGCGGCCGTATTTCGGAGCCGATCAGATTGGCTAGGGGACAGATTGCTCACGCCCGGTGAATTGGGAGGTCGGCGAAATCTGAATCACAACAAATCTAGCTGAGCCCGATCTTGTTCGGAAACGGTCCGCTCGATTTCGTTAGGCAAAGTCAATTCAAATCCCAGCCGCTGAGACAGGCGTTGACCGGTCTCGGGAGCAAAGCCTTCAAAATGGTTGCTGACAAATATCCAGACGTTGCGCACTTCGCGTAAATGGCGCTCGATTCGCAACGACCAGCTTTCCATCGCCGCTTCACGCTTCCACAGCAGCTTATTGTAGAGATGAACAAATTTCCCGTCTCCATCGTATTTGGTCGCGTAATCACCGAGCAGGCGGACGTAAAGAAAATCGGTCGTGCGCGGCAGGAATTCGAAAGGGGCCAGGTTTCGCTCGTTCAGCGGTGTGGTGTCGGCCCAAACCCAGCAAACGCGACATTTTTCGAGGAGGCTAATAATTTGCGGCCGATGCCAGCCCGGATGCCGGAATTCGATGGCGAACCGGAAATCGCGCGGCAGTTGAGTCAGAAACTTACGCAACGATTGTTTGCCATCCTTCGGCGCGAATGACGGAGGCAATTGAATGAGAATGACCTGGAGCTTGGACGCCAGCGGTTCGAGCGAAGTGAAGAAGGCGTTGAGCTCAGCCGTGCATTCTCGCAATCGGCATACGTGCGTAATCGCGCGTGGCAATTTGCAGGCGAATCGAAAACCGGCTGGAGTCGTTTCCGCCCAACGCTGCATCGTCTCGGCGGCCGGGCTCTGGTAAAACGTGGAATCGACTTCCACCGTTGGCAAAAAACGGGAATAAAATCCGATCCATTCCGATTCGGGCAGCTCGTCCGGATAAAACGTTCCCCGCCATTCTCCAAAATTCCAGCCGCAGGTGCCGAGGCGGACTTTTTGTTGATCGATCAGCTTCATCGGGACGAGTCGGGTCCCGGTATTGTAGGCCGGCTCCAGTCTGCGGGCATCTGCTGAAAGCGTTGCCGGACAAGGCGCGCGAGGAGGGCTCCAATTCCTTTGCGTCTCCTTGACGGAAGGGCGAAGTTCTATACCCTGCGAGTCCCCATGCAAATGCGCGAAATCGCGTTATCACTGTGCCTCGGTATCGGGCTGCTTTTTGGCCAGTCCGCTGGCGGGGCCGTGGTCTTTAAGGCAGGAGACAAGGCCAAGTATATTCCTCCGGGTGAGGAACAGATGAATGGCAACGCCGAGGAGCTGTTTCATATCGGCCAACTTGCGGAGCAGGAACACAACATTAAGAAGGCGATCAAGGCTTATCGCGCGCTCGTTCGCAAACATCCGCGGGATGCTCTGGCCCCTGGGGCTCTTTATCGCACGGCTGAACTCACGGAGCAGACAAACGATCTGATCGAGGCCGCCATTCTCTTCCGCGCCGTGGTTGAGCATTACCCGAGTAGTCCGCATTTTGAGGACGCGATTGAGGCGCAGTTTCGCATTGGCCAGGTTTACCTGGCGGGTAAAAAATTGAAACTGCTCGGAATTCCCTACGCCACTTCGATGGATCGAGCGGTGGAAATTTTTGCCGCGATTATCCGCACTGCGCCATACGGGAAATATACGGCGCGGGCACAATTCAATATCGGACTTGCGCGCGAAAAGCAGCATTTGAATGAAGCCGCGCTGGAAGCTTATCAAGCGGTGGTCGACAAGTTTCCGAACGATCCGTTAGCGTCCGATGCTCTCTACCAAATTGCCTACATTTGGTTTGCAACTTCGAAAGCCGGGACCCGCGATATCGCGGCTACGAACAAAGCACGGATTTCGTTCCAGGATTTTCTCTTTCGATATCCAAATAGTGAAAAGGCCGCTCAAGCCAAGGCCAACCTGAAGATGCTGGCCAGCAAGCAGACGTCGACGGCTTATAACGTCGCCAAGTTTTACGACAAACAGAAAAAGTATCGTTCCGCGGTAATATATTATAATGAGGTCATCCGCGAGCAGCCGGGCTCTCCGGAAAGCGAAAGGGCGCAAAAACGCATCGATGAGCTGAAGGCGAAGCTCGGTGATGCGATCAACGAGGTTCCGACCGACGCGAAGCCGACGGACAAAACTGCGAAAAAGGAAAGAGCTCCGAGCTCGAATCCAAATTCGACGAAAAGCGATAACGGCTCGATGCCGCCGCCCGAAACCGACTCATCACTGCCGCCACCACCCACGTCTGCCCCCACGGACACGTCGAATCCGTCTGGTTTATCATCTTTGCCTGATACTTCAGCTTCGCCGGAACCGAGCTTCCGCGCCAGAACCAACTGCATCTCCGGAAGCGTCACCGGCACCGTGAACAGGATTTGTCTCGCGGCCTTGAGCTGCGTTTTGCTGACAGCTTGCCTCGGCTACCGAATCGGGCCGGCTAAGCCGTATTATCTCCGCGACGTCCGCTCGATTGCGGTCCCCACATTCGGTAACAGCACCACGATTCCACGGATTGAAGTTTTGGTGACCGATACGGTGATCAAACAGTTTCAGCAGGATGGAACATACCGGATTGCCGGCAATCAGGACGCCGACGTGACTTTGAAGGGTGAGATCACGCGAGTCAGCCGGTCGCCGGCGCGTTCCGTTCGCGGTAACGTTCTGGCGACGAGCGAATTTAACCTGGTCATGCGGCTTCGGTACAAATTAGTGGACCGTGAGGGCAAGGCGATTTCGCCGGCCGCTGAAGTGACCGGAACGACCAGCTTCTTTGTCAGCAACACCTCGGCGACTTCGACCACCGGTGACGTGGTGAGCGACGAAAGGCAGGCGATACCGCTCGCCGCGGAGGAACTGGCGAATCACCTCGTGACCCAGCTGAGCGAAGGCTGGTGACGATGAAAGGCGAGGAAAAGCTTTGGAGCATCTTAAACGATAAGCTCGAAACGCTCCGTGCCAGCCGACGTCTTCCTGAAGCCATTCGAGTGGCCGAAACATTGCTCGATTTGGCGAAACGCACTTTTGGTGATGACGAAAACGGTCTGGCGGCGAGTTATCAAAAGCTCGGTGAATTGCTCGACCAATCCGGTGAGCGCGACAAGGCCAAACCTTATCTGCTCAAAGCCCATTCCGTTTTAGAAAAAGCACGACCACTTGATCAGCGTGCGGTCTATCGGTCCGCCAGGCGGTTGGCTTTTCTCTGTGATGGCCAGGGCCAGCCGGATGAGGCGATTCGATATTACGAAAAGGCGATTGCGGCCGGGACGCAGCTGGAAGACCTGCCGTATTCGGATCTGGGGACAATGCTCAATAATGTGGCGTTGATCTTTCGCAAAACCGGGCGTCAAAAAGCAGCTGAGCCTTACTACCTGCACGCACTCCAGATTTACGAAAAGCAACTCGGACCGGAGCACGCCGACGTGGCCTCAGTGCTCAACAACCTTGCTGTATTCTACACGAACGAGCGTCGATTTTCCGAGGCGGAACGCACGCATGTGCGTGCCTTGGGCATTCGCGAAAAAATGCTCCCACCGGGTCACCCGGACATCGCCCAATCCAAATGCAATCTGGCCGTCGTCTACCATTCACGCGGCGATTATCCCAAGGCGGCCGAATTGTACCGTGAATCGCTCAAAAGCTGGGAAGAAGCGACCGAGACACCGCCGGAGGACTACGAGATCGTCGCCGCGAACTATGCCGATCTCCTGCGATCGCTCGGCAAAGCGCGAAAAGCGCATCAGTTGGAAGCGCGCGCCAGAAAACGGCGGCGAGGCTGAAGCGAGAGGTCAGACTCAGAAGACAGCAGCCCAGAACGGCCGTCTTTTGACAAATCAAACCTGAACCGTCATACATCATACGTTCCATCGCTCACGTGGCGGAATGGCAGACGCGTACGGCTCAGGACCGTATGGGGAAACCCGTGGAGGTTCAAATCCTCTCGTGAGCAGGTCATGGCTGGGGAATGGCCGGTTTCTTGCTCAATTTGGCCTGAAACCTCATGAGAATTTCCGTGGTCATTCCCTGTTTTAACGAGCGGGAGACGATCGAACAGACTGTGGATTCCGTCCGAACTTCGTCGATTCGGGATTTGGAGCTCATTGTCGTCGACGATGCTTCAACGGACGGCACTACCGCCCTCCTGGAAAGTCTTGTCGGCGCGAAATTTGATCGGTTGATCTTGCATCCGACAAATCGAGGCAAAGGCGCGGCGCTCCGGTCCGGATTCTCGGCGGCGACGGGTGATGTGATTCTGGTGCAGGATGCCGATCTCGAGTATAGCCCGAGCGATTATCCAGCTTTGCTTGAACCGATTTTAGCCGGCCGGGCCGACGTGGTTTTCGGATCGCGATTCATGGGCGGCCGACCCCATCGCGTAGTTTATTTTTGGCACATGATCGGCAACAAGCTGCTGACAATGCTTTCGAACATGTGCACGAATATCAACCTCACGGATATGGAGACGTGCTACAAAGTTTTCCGCGCGTCACTTCTTCAAAGGATGGATTTGCGCGAGGACCGTTTTGGATTTGAGCCGGAATTCACCGCCAAAATCGCAAAAACCCGATGTCGGATTTACGAGGTCGGAATTTCTTATGACGGCCGGACCTACGACGAAGGGAAAAAGATTACCTGGCGAGACGGAATTCGGGCCCTCTACGCCATCATCAAATATAACTTTTTCGCGGCGATGGTCGCGCTGCGTCGGTAACGTCTCCCCGGCAGCAGGTCGAATCTCGGCATCCGGGTAGCGTTTCCTTACCCGCTGCAATGAAACTGTCCTAAAATGCGGCGCATTCGTGCGGCGGCGCAGATCTCGATGTGGGTTGCCCTGTCGATCGCCTTCATTTGCGTCGGCGCACCGAAGATTCTGCAGCGTGCGCCGAAAGGTTCGATCGCGCCGCGCGGCGACCTTGCTTTTCACACCAGCGACACCCTTTTTCTATATGCGAGCGGGTCGTCATATACTTCCCGTCGTTTGATCGAATCGTTTGAGTCGGCGCCGAGCGGGAAACGAATTGTCATCCTTGAGCAGGATGACGATCCGGAGAGCAGCTTGCTTGGAATGTTAACCGCGTATGTCGCTTGGCCGCGCCCGGTTGAGATCGTCGATTTGGCGCACAAGCGAGTCAGTCCCGGCAATCAACGCGCGGTGGATCTGAGCCCGCCCGCCGCGATTGTGGTCTGTCGCGTCTCTCGTCCGGCAAATTTACCGGAGGGTAAACATTTCGGTAGCGGAATAGAAGTGATTCCGGTGACCATGAATAAACCATGACCGCGATTGGTATTATTGGAGCGATTGCGACCATCATCGCCGCGGGCTTCGGTGTCTTGATGCTGGTCGTTCGTGAACCGCGACAGATTCATCTCGCCGAGCAACTGGCAATATCGTGGCTGTGCGGCGTGGGCGTCGTTTCGTTGCTCCTTTGGATTTTTGGATTTTTCTTGAATGGAGAGATCTTGTTCCTCGCGGTCATGCTCTCTTGTGTGGGTCTGATGGCAGGCGGTTGGAAACGCCATCGTCCTTTTCGGGTTGGACTTTCCCGGCGTCTGACGATGGCTGAGCGCGCCCTGATCTTTGTGGTTGCCCTACAAGTTTTAGTGGTCGCTTATCTGTCGTTTGCTGACACGCTTGGCTGGGACGGCTTGTTGAACTGGGAAATCAAAGCGCACTACGCGTTTGCCAACGGCGGTTCGCTTCCCGCATCTTATTTCCAAGATGCGAATCGAGCGTTCAGTCATCCTGAATATCCTCTCGCAATTCCGTTCAGCGAGCTGTGGCTCTACTTTTGGATTGGTGAGGCGAGCCAATTCTGGGCGAAAGTCATCTTCCCCGTCTTCTACCTTTGCGGTGTCACTTTGCTCGTCGCAATCGGTGCGCGCCTGACCGGTAAATTGTGGACCGGCCTCGTTGTGGCAATCGCCTTCTTCTTCGTGCCGCAAGTGACGGTTGAACCGGGTAGCGTCATCGTCGCCTACGCCGATGTTCCGCTCAGTATTTTCTTTCTCGCGGCGATCGGCTATCTCATCTGCGCAGCCGCCGATGAGGGTCACGCCGATCTTTTGCGAATTTCCGCTGCCTGCTGCGCCTTATTGCCCTGGGTGAAACGTGAAGGCATTGTTCTTTGGCTGGCCGCGGTTTTATGCGGCGCCTTGATGCTTTGGCGAAAAAAGCGATCTCTCAAATCGCTCTGGATGTTTGTTCCGGGACTATTGATTGCAGGAGGCTGGCGCGTCTATCTGCGGCACATGCACGTGGTCAGCTCATCTGATTTTATCGCGATGAACTTCGCGAATTTCGCCGCGAATTTTCATCGAGCCGGTCCGATTGCGGTGACATTCTTTTCGAAAGCATTCGACCTTCAGGCGTGGGGGATTTTCTGGTTTGTCGCAATCGCAGGCGGATTTTATTTGGTCCGGCAGTTTCGGGATGTCCGGGTAGCGATTGTCATGATCGCCATCGTGGCGCCGCTGGTTATCTACGGATTTGCCTATGTCTTTAGCGCCTGGCCGGATTATCACCGTCACATTGGATTGTCTCTTTGCCGTTTGATGGTGCACGTCGTGCCGGTGGCTTGTCTCACCCTGCCGGTCGCGCTCGCCGCGCTCCCGTCATGGCAAGAGGCATTCGGGCGTCGAGCGTCCGCCAAGGCCAGCCCAACTTGCGCAGAACAATTTCCTGAGCGAACAGCCGGGATTGACTTCGCCTGAACCAAAAGCGCGCGATCCGGTTGCGGTGAGCGAGATGTTCGGGGCCATTGCGCACCGTTACGATCTTGCGAATCATATCCTGAGCTGCGGATTCGATTTCCTCTGGCGACGGCGCGCAGCGAGTATCGTCGCGGACTGGAAG
Organism: uncultured Verrucomicrobiae bacterium; assembly: GCA_963846065.1. GTDB lineage: Bacteria > Verrucomicrobiota > Verrucomicrobiia > Chthoniobacterales > UBA10450 > DASPUI01. Next base: position 116,848 of record CAWJUP010000020.1, on the reverse strand, counting down.
CCGAAACACATCCTCGATTTGGCCTCAGGTACCGGGGATCTGGCCCTCCTGATGCAAAAGCGTTGGCCGGAGGCCGAAGTAACCGGCTCCGATTTCTCCAACGAAATGCTAGCCATCGCGCGACGGAAAGGTGTCCGGCAGACGGAGCACGCCGATATCGAAGCGTTGCCATTTGCCGATCAATCTTGCGATTGTATTACGATCGCGTTTGGTCTGCGAAATGTTCACCGTTGGGACGTTGGACTTCAGGAAATGCATCGCGTGCTCCGTCCGGGCGGTCATCTTTTGATTCTGGATTTCTCGCTGCCGGCGAATGTGATTCTGCGCGCCTTGTATCGTTTCTATTTGCACCGCTTCGTTCCACTGATCGCGAGCGTGGTAACCGGCAATCAGAGTGCCTACGAATATCTCGGCGGGTCGATTGAAGAATTCCCCAGTGGCAACGCGATGCGAAACCTGATCGAAGGGACAGGTTTCGCGCAGGTCGATGCGCAGCCGCTCACTGGCGGAATCGTAACGATTTATACGGCGGCGAAAAAATGACCGCTTAATCAGGGCGTCGGCGCCGGGGAGGGGGAGGTGGCAGTGGCCGGCGGAGCGGAGGTTGAAGGCAACGCGGAAGGAGCCGGTGGACTAACCAGTGGCAGCGTGACCGTGCTGAACTCGGGAGTCGACAATGTGAATGTGCCGTCTCGCTCGTCTATTTTCGCGAACCATGTCCCGTTCGGAGCGTTCGCGCCGATTCGAAGTTTGTGAACAGCCTTGTCGTCGGGCGAGGTGGTGAACGTGACGGTCAGTTCCGGCTTGTCCAGGCCTTGTTGCGGAACGGTCGCTCCGACCCAGCGGACGGCGTGCAGGTTGGAAAGGGTATTGAGCAATGACTGGATGTTCGTTTGATTCAGAGCGCCGGCGCCTTTGTCCGACGCTGTCCATTCGTTGTTCGCCCCGCGAACCAGAGTGATCTCCTTCCCTCCGGCCACCGTGATCCGATGAATCTGCTCCGGTTTGAATTTGAACACGGCCAGGTCCTGCCATTGAATCGGATCGGTGAAGATGCCGTCGACCAAAGGCTTGCGCACTGCGACAACGAACGGCTCGTCCCCGACACGAGCATAAACTTCGTTGTTTTCAGCCTTGCCGAAGGCAACGCTCGCAAAAGGTTGTTCTCCCGCTTTTGTTTCGGCGGTGTTCTCCGATGCGAACGAACTGAAGGTCAGTTGCAGCGGCGGTTTATCGAGACCGTATTTCGGCAAGTTGGACGCCACATCCTCGACGAAACGCGTGACCTGTTCGTTCTGTAAATTATCAATGAGTCGACGCACTTCGCTCGAATTTGCCGGCCCGTTATTTTTACTCGCAATCGTCCAGTCTTCGTTTTTGCGAGCCAGAACGATCTTTTGTTTGCCGGTCGCGTCAATGGTTAGTCGATCCAGATTTTTCGTATCGATTCGCACCAGATGACGATCGCGCAAATCATTTGGCCGAGTATTTAGCAGTTCTTCGATTTTCTTTGGCAGCGTGTAAACGAATCCCCGGGAAGAAAAGCGAACGTAGGTCTGATCTTTCTCCTTCTCAGGTTGACCGCCGATTTGAAGCGTCTGCCCCTGCTTGTCATTCTCGGCGAATAGCGTGATCGATCCATGCGGCTCGGCCAATCCGTACTTCCGCAAATCGCCCTTGTCGTCCGCGACAAATTGTTGAATGCGCGCGGTGGTGACTTGCGCGATCAGGTCGCTCACCTTTTGGTCGTCGGCCCGTGAGCGAAGCGGTTTGACGATCTCCCAATGGTCTCCTTGTTTTTGCAGCTCCATTTCCCCCGCAGAAGTCTTCAGGACGACCCTCTGGACTTGAGCCATGATCAGGTCGGTCAGTTTCTTGTCCCGGAAATCTTCCGGCTTTTTATCGATCGCTTTCTTAACGGACTGGGTCGCGATGAATACCGCTTTTGAGTTTTCCAGACGCACGTATTCCTTGCCTTCCAGAGCCGTGTCTTTGCCGAAAAGAATTTCGGGCGGCGCCCCATCACCGAACAGCTTCAGGCGCAACTTCGGTTTGTTCACGTCGTATTCGTTGAGCTTGTTTTTATCGGCGTCGATCTCCCGTCCCGAAATCGTCCCGCCTTTGCTCCAACTTTCCAGATCGGACAACAGGTCGTCCACGGTGTTGGTGTCGGCCTGATCTTTGATCGGTGATTCCAAAGTCCATTTTTTGTCGTGCCGGCGAAGCTCGATCTTTTCATCGCCATTTTCGATTACGATGCCGTCGATTTTCTCGCGATCGAAGTTCAAGACCTTGCCGGCCCGGCGCCCGGCTTCTTCCGTGTCGGGGATTTTGCGTTCGACAAACCACATGTAGGCAAAGACGGCTCCGGTGACGATGAGCAGGCCGATCGTTGTCTTCCACTTCATGATTGTCAGTTCGTTAGGCGCGTCGCTGCCACCATACGGCGCTGCCCAGGACGACGAAGATTAGAGGAATTAAAATGAGCACGAGCCAGCGGACGCCGGACAGAGCCGCTTCGGTCAGCGTGAAAGTCAGCACCTTTGGCACCTTCGGCGCGATGCCAATGAGTTGTTCGCGGCTTAACAGCCAGTTAATGCTTCCCGACATGAAATCGAGAGCCTGTTGGTCTTGCGTGAGGGCGCGATCCTGAACGAAGAGCGCATTGCTGGCGACGATCATGCGCGCGGAATTCGTCTGAACATTTTCATCCCGGCTGCCGCCTTTTTCCACAGACGCGGCAATCGTTAAGGGAGCGCCACCATTTTTTTGCGCGTCGGCTTGGAGCTTGGTCTGATCGTTCGTGTTGTAATCGGTCTCGGCGAAATATCCTTTGTCTGCCTGGACGAGCGGCTCCAGTCGAATGTCGCCGGTGCGAACCCGCTGGGATTCCAGAGTGATCGAGGAGGTCGGTCCAAAGAAGATGGCGTGCACGTCGGCCAAGCGTTTTGTAATCGGACTTCCCGGCAAAAAATGAGCCTGCACGTCGCGAACCAGCGCAATTTCTTCAATGCCGGTTCGGACAAATGCCATCAGGCGGTCATCGTTCAACTTGAGGCCGATCTCTTCGAGGAACGCATCGAGCTTCGGGGCTTTGATGGTCGGATCGAGGAGAATGAGAATTCGTCCCTGCTTATTCCAAAAATCGCGGAGCAGTTTCATTTCGCGATCGGAAAAATCGTATTGCGGCCCATCAATGAAGATGGTCTTCAGATCAGGCGGGATCGTCGGGACTTCGAACAGATTCACTTCCTGGAATTTGATGTTCTCGTTTTCGATAAACGTCTTGAGAACAGAAATGGGGCTGGGGGCCTGTTGCTGTGGTGGCGGCATCATCATCGGTGAAGGCGGCGTCGCCTCGGCCACCGATGGTTCCTTGTGACCGGTGATATAACCGACCGTGTTCTTTTTCCCTTCGACCAAATCCATCATCGCGCCGGTGATGGCTTGTTCGCCTTTAAACGCCGCAATCCGCGGTCCCTCGCCGAACGCCGCGCCACTTTGATCGATCTCGGCCATTTCGGACGCTTTCACTGTTTTGTTCCGGCCCTGATAATCGAGCACGAGCAGGCTCTCGTCGGAAACGACTTTGTATTTATCGAACAATTCTTTCGCGCGCGCGAAGCTCCGTTCCGGATCGACATTCTCGATATCGATTTTTCCCCGGCCCGCGTATTGGTATTCGGTCAGCAGATTTTGAACGTCAGCGGTGATCGGAGTGTTGGGCGCGAAGAAGACGGTGATCCGCAATTTTCCTTTGATCGTTTTGAGAAATTGCTTCGTCTTATCGGAAAGCGCGTATTTCTGATCGCGCGACAAATCCCACCGTTTGTAATGCCGGAAGGCGATTGAGTTGATCATGGCGAATAAAAAGACCGCCAGGAAGATCTGGATCAGCAGGTTCAGGCCGATCTGGATCCGATGGATCTTCTTCGGCTTCGCGGTCGTTGGTTGATCGGCAGTTACAGTCGCCATTTGCGCGATTGAAAGGCCTGATGGGTGAACATCAGGACGAGGATGGTCATGCTCAGGTAGAGAACGATGGGACGGGTATCGATGATCCCACGTGAATACGTTCCCATGTGTTCGAGAGCAGAAAAGTAGCCGAGAAAATCACGCGTGGCCCCGCTGACGTCGAGCAACACGTATTGGACCAATCCCAAAAAGAACAACAGCGTGATCGTGCAGAACGAAATAACGGCGGCGACAATTTGGTTTTTGGTGACGGCGGACGCGAGACAGCCGATGGAGAGGTAGAACATGCCGATCAGCAAAACCATCAGATACGAGCCGAGTAAGGCGCCGAGCGAGCCCGCGGCCGGCTGATGTGTGATTTTTTGAAAGATTGCAAAATAGAGAGCGGTCGGAATCCAGAGGACGATATAGAAAACGAAAGCGCCGAAAAATTTCGAAAACACCACCTGCCAGTCGCGCACCGGAGCCGTCATCAAAGGCTCGATGGTGCCGAGTTTAAACTCCTCGGCAAACAGTCGCATGGTAATGAGCGGAAAAATTAGGACGAACGCGAACCAGAAGAAGACCGAGTTGAAAAAGGCTTCCTGCACCGTGTAGGTCATCGGCCGCTGATTCATGAACGAGACTTGCATGTAAAAATCCACGCCCGTGATCAGCAGAAAGAAAACGAGAACGATGTAGGCGATCGGCGAGTAAAAGTAACTGCGCAGTTCGCGAAGAAAGAGTGTCCAAAGTTTACGCATTTTCTTAAACGGCCGGAGTAGAGAGGTGTTGGAGTGTTGGAGAAATGCCAAATTCCTCCGGATACTCTTTGATGCGAGTGATCCATTCTTCACTATCGCGCTTTTGTTCCAGTTTCTCGACGAGTCGAAGCAGACGGTTTTCGACTTCGTAATGGAGTCGCTCGAGCTGATCAAACCGCTCTCCAGAGATCTGGTTGGTTTGTTTCAAACCGATCGCGCGGGTCATTGTTTCGGCCAGCGAGCCCAATGCATAATAGAGAAACTGGAGATACTCGGTGACGAAGCCGGCCTTCCAAACCAGCTCAAATAATTCGATACTCTTCTGCCAGACGATCAGTTTCATGTAACCGCGGTCTTTGTTTCGAAGATTCGTCTCGTAATTCATTGCTCCCGCACTCCTTTACTCCATTGCTCCGGTCACGGCTCCGGGTGAGTGAGTTCGACGAACACGTCTTCCAGCGTGGCCCGACGTTGCGTCAATTCGCGCAACGCCCATTTTCGGGCGGAGGCCAGCCGATAAATCTCTTCGCGCACATCGACTCCGGATTCGACCCGAAGCGAGAATGTTTTCCAATCGCCGTCGTTCTCGATGGTCACTTCCCGGACACCGGAAATTTTCTCCAATTCCTCAGGGCCATGGTCGGTCCCGGTTTTTGCTTCGACAATGACTCCGCCGGCCTGGCGAATCTGGCCTAACAAATTCTCGGGCGTATCGCAGGCCTCGATTTGCCCTTTGTGAATGATGATCACGCGACTGCAGGTCATCTCGACTTCCGGCAAGATATGCGTGGAAAGCAGGATGGTGTGTTGTTTGCCGAGGTTTTTGATCAGTTCGCGCACCTGCCGGATCTGATTGGGATCGAGGCCGATGGTGGGTTCATCGAGAATCAACAGGTCAGGCTCATGCAGCAGAGCGTCGGCTAGCCCGACTCGTTGCCGATAACCTTTAGAAAGTGCGCCAATCATTTTTTTCTCCACGTCGCGCAGGCCGCAAAGCTCCTTCACGTCGCCGACTCGCTCGCTCACCCGGCGATGCGGAACACCTTTGAGAGCCGCGCGGTAATCCAGGTATTCCGTGACGCGCATGTCATTATAGAGTGGGACATTTTCCGGCATGTAGCCGAGGTGCGAACGAGCCTGGAGCGACTGTTCGAAAACATCGAATCCGGCGATGCTGGCCCGCCCGGTCGTGGGAGGCAAAAAGCTGGCCAGGATTCGCATCGTGGTGGTTTTCCCGGCGCCATTGGGCCCGAGAAAACCCATAATCTCACCACGACCGACCTCGAAACTCAGGTCCTTGATCGCAGTGTGGCCCGCATAACGTTTGGTCAGGTGCTCGACTTTGATCATCGCGAAACTATCAGACAATTAACTCGGCCGGATGTTGGCTAAAAAATTCCTCAAATCAACGGGCCGTCAAACTCACTGTTTCGATCCGCTGCCCTGAACCATCCGCGCGAACCACTCCGATGGCAAAATCCACCTTGGCGCCACTGCTGGCGCGGGCCAGTAAATTCTCCACATCCTTGATCGAATTCACGTCCTGGCGGCCGATGCGATAAATCACCAGGCCCCGTTCGATTCCCGCGTCGTCGGCCGGGCTGTCCGGGTCCACGGCGCTGACCAGGACGCCTCGACCGCGCAGATATCCGAGAGCATCGGTCAGGTCGTTGGTCATATCCTGTAATTGCATGCCGAACAAATCTTCAGCTTTGGAATTGGTGGTCTGATCATTGGCCGGTTGAGCCGTGGGCGCCGGTTGACTAGCGGCAATTTTTTTGAATTGAGAGACGTTCTCGCGGACGACATCGGCCGGAATGGCGAAGCCCAACCCCTGGGTCGGGACGCCTTGTGGCGTAAAAGCCATCTTGGCCGAACTGATACCGACGAGTCTTCCCGAAATGTCGATGACGGGGCCGCCGCTATTTCCGGGATTAATCGCCGCATCGGTTTGAATGAGATTTTTATATTCGACGTTCTCGATGGTGATGTCGCGGTTCATCGCGCTGAGCACTCCACGGCTGATCGAGCTGCCATAGCCGACGGCATTGCCGACGACAATAACCGTTTCGCCTAACAAGTTGGGCGAGATATTCTCAAGACTGATGAAAGGGAACGACCCCTTGGAATCGATTTTGATGAGAGCGAGATCTTTTTTCTCGTCTCCAGTGATGTAATGCGCGCTGTAAGTTTTGCTGTCATTGGTCGTGACTTTAATTTTTAGATCGGCCGCGCGTTCCACCACGTGCTGGTTGGTCACGATGTACCCGGAGGGGTCGATGATGAAGCCCGATCCCAAACTTTGAACGGTCTGGCGGATCTCGCGAGGCCGGATGCGATTGTATCCGAAGAACTGCGCGTAAAGCTCGGCGACCGGGTCGCGCAATTTCACCACCCGTTCGGTGTTGATGTTGACGACGGCAGGCAACACCTTGGCCACGGCCAATACCGCCGGCTCCGCGGCCGGATCGGCCTGTCCGAGCGCGGGGTTTGCTCCGAATTGCGCGAGGCAAAGGGCGATCAGCGCGGCGGTCTGGAGTTCAAATCGGCTCATCGTGTGCGGAGGAAGTAACGGAGCTCATTCGTGACTGTCAACTTGCCGCTGGGCGCGTTGGGCGCAGATTAAGCGATCATGCACACTTCAATTGCAGCTCGGGCGAATCTGGAGCTGCTCGATGATAATTATTCCCGCTGGCAGCGGGACCCCGGGTCGGTCGATCCAGACTGGGCCGCATTTTTCGAGGGATTTGAGCTCGGTAATCTTCCGCAAAAAAACGGGGCTCCGTCGAAAACCGAGAGCCCGCTGCAAACTCGCGTCGATGGGTTGATTTACGCCTATCGAACTCTCGGCCACACGATCGCCCGGGTGAATCCGTTGGCCGAGAAGCGCCCGGAAAATCCGCTCTTGAGCCTGCGCGAGTTGGGCTTCAGCGAAAAAGACCTCGATCTGCGCGTTTCATCCAAGTTCTTCCTCGATGGAAAGGAAATGACGTTACGGGAAATGATCGCACGTCTCGAGACAATTTACGCGGCCTCGATCGGCGCGGAGTTCATGCACATTCAAAACACGCGTATTCGAAACTGGGTCCGGCACCGGCTGGAATCGCGCGCCGATAAATATTCGACGCCGCGCCAGGAGCAAATTGCTTTGCTGCGCACCTTGCTCGAAGCCGAGTCGTTCGAAGTGTTCTTGCACTCTCGTTATGTCGGGCAGAAGCGATTCTCCTTACAGGGCGCCGAATCCTTAATGGTGATTCTGGACACGATCTTGAGCAAATCTCCCTCCGCCGCGGTGGAAGAGATTTGTATGGGGATGGCCCACCGCGGTCGTCTCAATGTGCTGACAAATTTTTTGAAGAAGTCGCTTCGTGTCATTTTCACGGAGTTCAGCGAGAACTACGTCCCTGATCTGGTCGCCGGCGATGGAGACGTGAAATATCACCTGGGTTATCGGACAATACGAAAACTTGCCTCCGGCGCGCACGTTGAGATCCGTTTGTCCGCCAACCCGAGCCATCTCGAGGCGGTCGATCCCGTGGTCGAAGGAACGGCGCGGGCCCGGCAACGAATTCGTGGCGATACCGAGCATCGGAAAAAAGTTTTGCCGCTGTTGGTGCATGGCGATGCGGCCTTCGCGGGGCAGGGGATTGTGGCCGAGACGCTGAACATGTCGCAGCTGGATGGTTATGGCACAGGCGGAACCGTCCACGTGGTCGTGAACAATCAAATCGGGTTTACCACGCTGCCCAAGGATGCCCGGTCATCGATGTATCCGACGGATATCGCCAAGATGATCGAGGTGCCAATCTTTCATGTGAATGGAGACGATCCGTTGGCTTGCATGCAGATCAGCCAGCTTGCGCTCGATTTTCGCCAGGATTTTGGCCGCGATGTGGTGATCGATATGTATTGCTACCGGCGTTACGGACACAACGAGGGCGACGAGCCGGCGTTCACTCAGCCCGATCTTTACGCGAAGATCGACAAACATCCGTCGGTCGCGCAGCTCTACAAACGCGAACTCCTCGAAGCGGGAACGTTGACCGAGGACGACTCCGCCTCGCTGGAAACGGAGTTTGATCTTCGCCTTGAGATGACTTTGCAAGAGGTGAAAGCAATCGAGAACGAGAAAGCCGGCAAACAAGCAAAGTTTAAGGAATCGACCGCAGTTTTTCAGCCGGAATACACCAGCGCCTCCGAGCCAACTGCGATCAGTCCGGAAATGCTTCAGACCATTGTGGATGGCCTAACGACCGCGCCGGCTGACTTCACGGTGCAACCGAAAATCAAACGAATCGTGGTCGATCATCGCCGCAAGGTTTTTGAAAATGGCGGTCCCTACGAGTGGCATTACGCCGAACTGCTCGCCTTTGGTTCTCTGCTTCTCGAGGGGACCCCAGTTCGCTTGTCGGGACAGGACAGCGCGCGCGGCACGTTCAGCACCCGTCACGCAGTCCTGTTCGACGCCAAAACCGGCACACCGTACGTGCCGCTGCGACACCTTGGCACCGGCACCAAGCAGGCGCGCATTTGCATCTATAATAGTCTTCTCTCGGAAGCTGCCGTACTCGGGTTCGATTACGGATACTCACTCGATTATCCGGAGATGCTTTGCTTGTGGGAGGCGCAGTTCGGCGATTTCGTAAACGGCGCGCAAACCATCATCGATCAATTCATCGTTTCGGCCGAATCCAAATGGCAACGGCCCAGCGGGATCGTCTTGTTATTGCCGCATGGATATGAAGGCCAGGGCCCGGAGCATTCCAGCGGCCGCCTCGAGCGTTTTCTTCAGCTCTGCGCCGAGGATAATATTCAGGTGTGCAACCTGACGACCGCCGCCCAGTATTTCCATGTCTTGCGGCGACAGATGAAGCGCAACTTCATCAAGCCTCTCATTATAATGACGCCCAAGAGTCTGCTCCGCTCGGAACAGGCCGCCGCCCGGACGGAAGATTTTACGTCGGGCCGGTTCGAAGAAATCCTGGCCGCGCCGGAGGCCGGTCCTGCCGAAAAGACCAAACGAATCATCTTTTGCTCGGGCAAAGTTTACTACGACCTGCTGAATTACCGGACGACCAAAAAGATCGATAATGTGGCCATTGTCCGGGTTGAACAACTTTATCCGCTGGCCGAAAAGCGCCTTCGCGATCTTCTCAAAGGATTTCGAAAAGGGGCAAAAATCATCTGGTGCCAGGAAGAACCGCAAAACATGGGCGCCTGGACATTTATCGAGCCGCGCTTGCGAACGATTTCGTGTCGCGAAGTGGCTTATTCCGGTCGTCGCCCGAGTGCGAGCCCGGCGGTCGGGTCGCTTGTTCGTCATAAGCGCGAACAAGCCGCGCTGGTGCGGGACGCCTTTACCATTTGACCGGGTTGGGGGAGGCGTTTGGGCCGGGACTGGCCCGGCGTTTAACGCAAAAGACGCTCCAACCGCCAAAGCTTTAATTCGACCCGCGAAATTTTTGGGCTTAGTTAGTCCGGCCATGGCGATTGAAATAAAAATTCCTGCAGTCGGTGAATCGATTTCGAGCGGGATTGTCTCCGTCTGGCACAAGCGGTCCGGCGATTTCGTCAACGCCGGCGACACGCTCTTCACGCTGGAGACCGACAAGGTTTCGACCGAGATCTCCGCCGAGAAATCAGGTTTGCTGGAAACACTTGTTCCCGAGGGCCAGGAAGTGAAAATCGGCGAAGTCGTTGCCACCATTGATGATTCGAAATCGGGGCCGGCTGTCGCCGCGGTCGCCGATCGCGTGAGTAAACCGGAGGCAAAAAAGCCGAACCTGACGCAAACAAGCGCCGCGCTCTCACCCGCCGTTCGCCGGATCGTTGAAGAAGAACATCTCGACCCGGCGAAAATTCATGCCACCGGCGAAGGTGGACGTTTGACGAAAGCGGATGCGCTGGCGGCGGCACAAGAGCGGCCCGCCGGAGACGCTGCCGGCGTCTCGGAGGGAAAGCAAACTGCTTCCCCAACAAAAGAACCGGCACCGTCAGCAGATGGCCGCGTCGTTCGCAAGAAAATGTCGCCGTTGCGGCGGAAAATCGCCGCCCAGCTGGTCATGGCGCAACATACTGCGGCCATCCTGACGACATTCAACGAGTGCGACATGACTGCGGTCCAGGATCTCCGCGCAAAGTCTCAGGAAGCGTTCACCAAAAAGCATGGCTTCAAGCTCGGTTTCATGTCGTTTTTCGTGAAGGCATGCGTGGAAGCGCTCCAAGCAGTGCCGGTGGTCAACGGCCGGATCGAAGACGAAGATTTCATCCAGAATAATTACTACGACATTGGTGTTGCGGTCGGAACGGAGCGTGGCCTGGTGGTTCCAATCGTCAGGGACGCGGACAAAAAATCGTTCGCCGATGTCGAACGCGATATCGCCGACTACGCGACGAAAGCGCGTGAGGGCAAGTTAAAGATCGAAGATCTGACCGGTGGCACGTTCACGATCTCAAACGGCGGCATTTACGGTTCACTATTAAGTACGCCGATCCTGAATCCGCCCCAGAGCGGAATTTTGGGCATGCATAAGATTATGCCTCGTCCCATCGCGGTGGATGGGAAGGTCGAGATCCGACCCATGATGTATTTGGCTCTAAGTTACGATCATCGCGCGGTGGATGGCAAAGAGGCGGTCACTTTTCTGATCAAAGTGAAAGAATGCATTGAGGATCCGACGAAGCTTCCGTTGGATTTTTGACAAACGTATCTGTCATGTTGAGCGAAGCGAAACATCTCTGATCGGGTTCGCCGAGTGCGAGATCATAACTATTACGTTTACATGTTGACCAATAAACATCGAACGAGCCTGTACATCCGGGTGACAAACGATTTGTCGGTTCGACTGGCGCAGCATCGTTGCGGAGATGTTCAGGGATTTACAAAACGCTATCATTTGAATCGGTTGGTTTGGTTTGAGCACTTCGGCGACATCCACAACGCGATCGCCCGCGAGAAGCAGTTGAAAGGACCGCGACGACAGCGGAAGATTGCTGTGATCGAACGCACAAACCCGCGCTGGCTCGATCTGAGTGTCGACTGGGATCAACTGCCGAAACGTGATAGTTGGCCTTGGGACACGGAAGAAATGGTCAGAGATTCTTCGCTTCGCTCAGAATGACACTTTAAAGTATGGATAAGTTTGATGTCGTAATTATCGGTTCAGGACCGGGCGGCTACGTCGCCGCGATTCGCGCCGGACAACTCGGATTGAAGACCGCGATTGTTGAGAAGGAGAAGGAACTGGGCGGAACTTGTCTCAATATCGGATGCATTCCGAGCAAAGCGCTGTTGACCTCCAGCGATCACTTTATCTTCGCCAAAAAGGAAGCCGCCAAACACGGGATTGTGATCGAAAACGTCCGCGTCGATTTCGGGAAATTGCAGCAGCGCAAAGAAAAGGTGGTCAAGACGCTAACCAGCGGAGTGCGCTCGTTGATGAAGACCAACAAGGTGACAACTTTCGAAGGAATCGGCACAATTGCCGCACCCGGAAAAGTCTCCGTCAAATCGTCCGCCGGCGAGACGCAGGAAATTGAGACGAGAAATATCGTGATCGCTACCGGAAGCGCGCCGATCGAATTGCCCTTCGGCAAATTTGATGGTCAAACCATCGTCAGTAGCACCGAGGCGCTTTCGTTCACCGAGCCGCCACCGAAATTGATCGTGATCGGCGCCGGCGCGATCGGTCTCGAACTCGGATCGGTTTGGTCGCGCCTCGGATCCGAGGTGACTGTGCTTGAGTTTCTGCCGCGGATCGCGGTCGGATTCGATCTCGAACTGTCGAATCTTCTCCAACGCGCGTTAACGTCGCAGGGGATGACATTCCATCTCGACACCAAGGTGACCGGCATCAAATCGGAGGATGGTCACGCCACTGTGACCGCGACGAAGGGGAGCGAGGAACTGACTTTCCAAGCTGACAAAGTTTTGGTCTCCGTTGGACGCCGTCCCTATTCCGAAGGCTTGGGTGCAGACAAGATCGGACTCGCATTGGATGAGAAGAAGCGGATCAAGATCGACGATCATTTTCGAACCAACATTGAAGGGATCTACGCGATCGGAGATGTCGTGGCTGGACCGATGCTGGCGCACAAGGCGGAAGACGAGGGGATCGCTTGCGTCGAAATCATCGCCGGAAAAGCCGGTCACGTGAATTACGACGTGATTCCGGGAATCATTTACACAAATCCGGAGCTTGCCGGGGTCGGACTCACTGAAGAGCAGGTGAAGGAGAAGGGAATTGAATATCGCGTCGGGAAATTTCCCTTCCGGGCAAACGGGCGGGCTCTCGCCAACGAAGATGTGGAGGGAATGGTGAAGTTCATCGCCGATGCAAAAACCGATCGAATTCTTGGAGCGCATATTTTGCAACATGCGGCGTCGGAGTTGATCGCGGAAGCGGCCTCGGTCATGGAGTTTGGCGGCAGCTCCGAAGATCTGGCGCGCACTTGCCATTCTCACCCGACGTTGAGCGAGGCGGTCAAGGAAGCCGCCATGAATGTCGAAAAGCGCGCTCTGCATATTTTGAATCGCTGAAGGATTCATGGCGGATCGGCCGGCACTTTTCTTTTCCGGCAAACGAACGCGTGACTTGTTAGACTGCGCGCGATTCGCTTCTTGATAAATGATTCACCAGCCAGCCGATCAGACCGTTTTCTGAAAAACGGGAAAGTGCGAGGGGAAGTGGTTTTTTCCGCGAAATAGTCGGCAATTTGGCTCATTTTGGAGGGCTATTGTTAGGTGAAAAACCTCTACCTGGGGTGTGTCGGCTATGCTCCCGCCATTTCGGGCCCTTTGCCTAGGGGTGAAAAAAGTTCAATTTTTTTTAAAATTTTGCTTGGCAAGCCTAGCAAACTCTGGCAAATCCCAGCCCAGAGGAGAACTATTGATGCAAACCAAACCCTTATACCGACTCATTTTTACTGCCGCCGCGGCATTAGCTGCGGCGTTCGTAATATTAACCACCCCGACAGTCCGCGCCGGATTGTTTAACGTCCCGAGCGAGCCCGCCAACTGGAACGGCCCGTTCGTGTCATTCGACAGTGGCGGCGTCTGGAGCAGCTTCGATTGGAGCTTTGACGGCACCACCATCGACTTAACCCGCCAGTATAATCTTGTCACCGCGACCCCAAATCCAAATGGTGGTGCGGCGATTCCTAACAACGCAGATACGCCAAATCTGTTGACCTACACCATGCCGAATCACTCGAGTGATGACAGCGCCTATATCGCGGAGATCGATTTAGGCTACAACAAGCAGTTTGGTCATTTCGTCATCGGCGGCCTGTTCGGCTTCTCGGGAACCCATGTGAACGACACTTCCTCGTTCTTTGGAACTTCAACCGGCAACACGATCACCGTGAATCCGGCCCCTCCGGGTGGCACCCCTTCACCGACCGATGTCTACTATGATAATGCTTTCCGTTCGGAACGCAGAATCGAGCAGGAATGGGCCGGCTACGTTGGCGGCCAACTCGGCTTTGCCTGGAACCGCTTCTTCATCTACGGCACCGGCGGCGTTTCTTTCGCTCAGATCGATGTCAATTCCTATGACGGGACGACGACGATCTTCTCCGGCACTCCGACCCCGACCCCGACGATCATCCCGGTTCCGAACATTGTGGGTGTGAGCCCTTCAGGCAGCCCGGTTATTGGCAGCAACACCGCGCGTAAAATTTTGCATAACAACAGTATCCAGTCCGGTTGGTATGCAGGCGTCGGGTTCCTGTATGCCTTTACCGACTCGGTTAGCGCAGGACTTGAATATCGTCACAATGATTTCGGCGATACCGAATATCACCTGAACGTGTCGGACAAGGGAACCACCGCCGGCACCGGCGCGCGTGTACTCTTCCCCTCAGCGACTACGGTGAGCAATGAAAACAATGAGGTCCTTTTCAAAGTGTCGATCGCTTTAGGCAATCTGGGGACGAAGCATTCTCCGACAGCAATTAGTACGACTACAACAACCACGACTCAATAGTTCTCGCGCGCTAAAAGCGCTTGGAAATCGCGGCAGCTTTTTGGCTGCCGCGATTTTTTTTTGCTCTCCAGCGATTTGAGAAGCTCCGACCAACTCCCGCAGGCCGGCGAATCTGCTAGATTGCGGGGTGGAATCGACAGCCGCGATCCTGTTGCGGAAAAGGAAGTTCAGCGATACCAGCCTGATCGTCGCCTGGTGCACGGAAACCCGGGGATGCATCCAGACGGTCGCCAAAGGCGCTCGCCGCGCCAAAACACCTTTCGCAGGCAAGCTCGATCTTTTTTTTGAGACGGAAATATCGATCGTCCCGTCGCGCCGTTCGGATCTCCACACTCTGGCGGAAGTCGTCGTGAAAAACCCGTTTGCCGGAATCCGTCAGAATTATCCACGGATGCAGACGGCGGCGTATTTTGTCGAACTCATTGAGATTTGCACCGATCGCGAACACCGCGAGCCGGAACTTTTTGATTTGCTGCGCCGTGCCTTTGGTTTCCTCGATACGAAGGATCCGACACGGGTCGCAGTATTGCATTTTGAACGCGAACTTGCTCGGATCACCGGTGTGCACGACAGCAAGTCTCCCAAAACCGAACCGGCTTTCGCTTTGGGAAATTTGTTTGGTCGATTGCCTCTTTCCCGTACACCTTTATTGAAGTCGCTTACTCCCGCATGAAACTTCAAGTGTCCGCCATACTGAGTCTCCTTACCGCGATGGTTTTTCCCGCTGATGGAAGCGACATTTATCGCTTCGATCAATCGGGTTCCACGATCGGTTTTTCAGTTCACCAGTATCTCGGGACGACCAAGGGCAAATTCTCCAAGTTCGAAGGACGCATCGAACTGGATCGCGAACATCCGGAAAAGTCCTCAGTGAAAACCCACATTGAGGTGCGGAGCATCGAGACCGGAATTCAAAAACGGGACGATCACTTGCGCAGCGCAGAATTTTTCAATGTCGAGAAGTTCCCCGAGATTGTCTTCACCGGCCGCAGTGTCAAGCAGACTGGCCCGCAAGCGGGCGATATTATCGGCGACCTCACCATGCATGGCGTGACCAAGCCGATCACGCTTCATGTCAAATTGATCACGCCGCTAAACGATTCGAAGCGCACGCGTTGGTCGGTCACGACGGAACCACTTAAACGTAGCGACTTCAATTTGGCTTTCGCTCAAGCTTCTGAAACAATTTCCGGCATCAGCCAGAACGTGACCATCAACATTGAAATTGAAGCCCGGCACGCCGAATGATCGTTTCTGCTTTAGCATGGGCAGGGCTGTTGTGCTGGATCGCTTGTTTCTGGTGGATGCATCGTATTTCATCGCGACAGGAATCACTCTTGCAAGAGCTGCACCAGGTCGCAAAGCGAATTGAGAAACTGTCGCAAGCGGAGCACGACATGATTCAGGACGTGCATCCGCAAGTTAACGAAATCAAAAGCCAGGTGGAAACAGTGAAACAGGCTGTTTCTCAAAACTGAGCCTTTCCGCGGAATCGGATGAATATCCTCCCGCTCGGTGATTCGGCGGTGTTAGTCCAGGTAGCGGACGACGGTGACGAGCAAGCTCTGGATCGAGTTCTGGTAGCCCATCGGACGCTACAGGAAGCCAAGCTCACTGGTGTTCTGGAATTGCTTCCCGCGTATACCTCAATCGCCGTCTTTTATGACCCTGCCCGCATCGCGGCTTCCAGCGACGAATCGGCGGCGATCTTTGACGAACTTGCCGCGAAGATTCGAAAGATACTTTCCCGGCCGTCGACTTCGCCTCTCATAGTCTCGCGACAGATCGATATCCCAGTCTGTTACGACGCGGAATTCGCGATGGACCTGGGCACGGTGGCAAAGAACTGCGGGTTGGATCCGCTGAAAGTGATTGAGCTTCACAGCGGTGCGGCCTATCGGGTGAGCTGTATCGGTTTTACGCCCGGGTTTCCTTATCTAACTGGTCTACCCCGAGAACTGGCAACCCCGCGCCGCCCGATCCCACGCCAGGAGGTCCCGGCCGGCTCAGTGGCTATTGGAGGAGTGCAGACCGGCATTTATCCGGTCAAATCGCCCGGCGGATGGCACGTGATTGGCCGCACACCTCTGCCGCTGTTTGATCACGGTAAAGATCCGCCGACGCTGCTGTCTCCGGGCGACCACGTCCGGCTTCGGGCGATTACTCGCGATGAATTCTTTCGTTATACTACGTGAACGCGACCACGATCCGCGCCGGATTCCTTACAAGCGTCCAGGATTTAGGTCGAGTCGGCTATCGACGCTTTGGCGTATCGCCAGGCGGCGCTCTCGATCCCTTGGCACTGCGACTGGTTAATCTGTTGGTAGGTAACGATGAGGACGCCGCCGGCCTCGAGATCGCTTTTGGTGGTCTGCGACTTCTTTTTCATGATCAGCGTGTTGTTTCCTGGTGCGGCGCGGAATCTACCGTCCAGACCGGAGCGACAAAGATTCTGCCCGGCTACGCTACGATCGTTGGCATCGGAGAGGAACTCATCATCCATCCGCCGAAGATCGGTTGTCGAACGTGGCTTGCGATCTCCGGTGGAATCGACGTTCCAGTCGTTCTAGGCAGTCGCGCCACGGACTTGAGAGCCGCCTTCGGAGGATTAAACGGCCGTTCCATTCGAGATGGCGACGAACTCCCCCTGTTCGACAATCCCGATCGCGCGCAAGTCTTAATTCGAAACCTTCGCGATCAAAAAGTGGCAACCTGGAAACCGACGTCCCAATGGACAAGTCCGGCCCGAACCAAGGCGATCGTTCGATTTGTCAGGGGTTCCGAATGGATGCGGTTCACAGACTCAAGTCATCATGCTTTGACCAGCACCACTTTTTCGGTCCTGGCAGATTCAGATCGTATGGGTGTGCGGCTGCAGGGGGCAAAGGTCGAACGAAACGACGATGACGACCTTTTGTCACAGGCTGTCGCTCCGGGCGCTGTGCAGGTTCCTCCAAGCGGGGACCCCATCTTGTTACTAGGCGATTGCCAAACGATTGGTGGTTATCCAAAAATCGGTCACGTCATCACCGTGGACCTTCCAATTGCCGCTCAATTGCGCCCAAACGACACCGTTTCATTCCGGGAAGTCCCCCTCGAGGAAGCGCAACGCTTGTTATTGGTCCGGGAATCGGACGTCGCAATGTTTCGTTGCGGTTTAGATCCGCATTTTTTATGAGCCTGACGGTCGACCTGAATGCCGATTTGGGTGAGGGATCCGCTCACGATTTCGAGCTGCTGGAGTTCGTGACGTCGGCCAATATCTCTTGTGGGTTTCACGCCGGCGATCCGGCGACGATTTTGCGATCCATTCGTGACGCAACCGAAAAAAATGTTGCGGTCGGCGCGCATCCCAGTTTTTTGGATCGCGAGAATTTTGGCCGTTTGGAGCTTGATCTCGCGCCGGCAGAAGTATTCGCCCAGGTGACGTATCAAATTGGAGCATTCAGTAGCTTGGCCACCGCAGCGGGAACGGCCATGACCCACGTCAAACCGCATGGAGCTCTCTACAATATGGCGGCGCGGAGGACTGATCTGGCCGAAGCGATCGTGGAAGCAATCGTCGTGGCCAATCCATACCTGTTGTTATTCGCCCCGGCGAATAGCGCGCTGAGCCTGGCTGGAGAAAAGGCGGAGCTCCAGGTCGTGAAGGAAGCGTTTGCCGACCGGAATTATCTGAACGACGGCTCGCTGGTTCCTCGAGCTCGCGCGGATGCGCTCTTGCACGATCCGGTGGAAGCGGCCAGTCGCGTGATTCGAATGCTGCGTGAAGGGAAAGTTCGCAGTGTCGAAGGAGCCGACATCGAAATTTCGGCGGAAACGATTTGTCTTCATGGCGATACACCGAACGCGGTCCAATTCGCAGAAAATCTTCAATTTGAATTGCGGCAGAATGGCGTGGCTATCGAAGCGCCTGAAATCGCGTCATGAACCGCGCCCAGGCGGAGTCGTCGTCATCGCTCGTCCGAGCGCTGGGGCCGCTCGATGCCACGATGATTGTCATCGGATCCATGATCGGCTCCGGCATTTTCATCACGTCGGCGGAAAGCGCGCGACTCAACGGAGCGCCTGGGTGGCTTTTACTCGCATGGTTGATTGGCCGGGTTATTGACGATCACTGGCGCGCTCTGTTGCGCCGAGTTGGCCACGATGATGCCGCGCGCGGGCGGCGTTTATGTCTTCTTTCGCGAAGCCTACGGGCAAGCCGTCGGCTTTCTTTACGGCTGGACGTTGCTCCTTGTTGTTCAAACTGGAACCATTGCCGCGGTCGCAATCGCTTTTGCCAAATTTCTCGGCGTCTTCGCCACAACGGTGTCGAGCGACCATTATCTCATCGCTCCAATTTCATTGGGCCACGCCTATGCGATCAGCCTTTCCACCGAGCAATTGGTCGCGATCGCCATGATTGTTTTTCTGACCTACATCAATACGCGCGGACTGAATGTCGGTAAATTGGTCCAAAACGTATTCACCTTAGCCAAGACGGCTTCGTTAGTCGTCCTGATTGCCATTGGCTTGTTATTAGGCTGGAAGATCGGCTGCGCGGCCCGTTCGGCTTTCTGGTGGGATTCTTTCGCGAACGGGTGGAATCCGCAAGTCGCGCAGCCCGGCTTCGCTTTCGCCGGAACGATCGCGATTGTTCTTCTTTTCGGTAAGTCGATGGTCGGTCCGCTCTTCGCGCAGACCGCCTGGACGAACGTGACGTTCGTTGGCAGCGAAGTGCGCGATCCGGGAAAGAATCTGGCCCGGGCCCTGTTATTTGGCTGCGCCGCGGTGGTCCTCCTTTATATGTTGGCCAATATCGCGTATCTCGCTTTGCTGCCGTTCCCGGCGATCGAACGCGCTCCGCAGAATCGGGTCGCGGTGGCCGCCGTGCAGGCCGCGCTCGGTCCAGGCGGGGGCCTCTGCATTGCCGCCGCCATCATGGTTTCAACCTTTGGTTGCAACAACGGGCTCATCCTGGCCGGCGCTCGAGTTTATTTTGCCATGGCCCGCGACCGCTTGTTTTTTCGCCGTATCGGCTGCACGAATCGAAATCAAGTTCCGGCCGCGGCGCTCATCCTTCAGGCAATTTGGACCGTGCTCCTGACATTGCCCCGCGCCGTGACAGCAAACCCCACTACGCATCAGCCAACCTTTGGAAACGTTTACACTCAGTTGCTTGAGTACATCGTCTCGGCCGATCTTGTCTTCTATCTCCTTCTGGTGGGTGCGGTAATTGTTTTGCGCAAAACGCGTCCCGCGGCGGACCGTCCCTATCGAATGTGGGGTTATCCGTTCATTCCGATAATCTCGATTGCTTTGTCGACGGTGTTGATCGTCGATCTTGCCTTTCTCGCACCCGCCACTTCCGGCATCGGAATCCTGATCGTCCTCAGTGGACTACCGATTTACCTGTTGTGGAATTGGAGCGTCCACCGAGCGGGCCGCCGGCTAACGAGCTAGCTTTTTCGTTTTAGCCGGAACCCGTCTTTCGCCGCGCCGTAGCCACTATCGTATTGCACTAAACCGACCCCTTTTTTCCAAACAACCCGTTTGAAGTGTCCGGATGGATGAACCGAGTCGTAAACGCACAGATCGCCTTTCAGTGAGATCGTTGTTTCCCAAAGTCCTTCCTGATGGCGGAAGTGTCCTGAGCTGATTCCGTAAACGTCATTCTCCTCTGCCGCCGGAGATTTTTCCATGGCCGCGATCTTCTTCGCCGCCTCATCGTTGTTTTCTTCGTTTAACAGCACAATCCGATCTTTGGTGACAATGAAGTAGTCTGGCGAGATTTCGCGTTTTTCCGGCGCGCGAGACTTCAAGTCGGTAAACTCAATTTTGAAAATTGCCCCCCAAGGCATCTGCGCGATTCGTGTCGTCACCACCCGCGCTGTCAGCGAAATCTCGCCCTCGATTTTTTCATCGTTCCATTCGGTTCCGCGAAAGACGGCGGACCGCGGCTTATCGTCTTTGGCGTCAAGAAAAGGATTTCCGGCAGAGGAGATTTGCGCGGTGAGCAACGTGGCGAAGACCAGGATAAGTCGAAGCACGACTTGATCTTACGGGAGATTACTCGAAAGATCGATGCAAAATCGAAGACGATGGCTCGTCGGATGAACGATCCGCAATTTGTTCCGCTTCCGCCTCGGCATTTGGTCCATCAGCATGTCCAATGATGCGCGAACGCTGTTTGTTAAGACGGATCACGACCAGCCGCGTTTCGCTGGGATGACCGTTTTCCGTGACAGCGACAATTCGATAAATGATCGCGTAAGGCACGAACTGCCCATTCTTTTCCAAACCGCGCCATTCCACTTTGTCGTCAGCCTTGTGCGGCAAAAAACCGATGCCGACTCCTTGATCCATCGTGGTATCGCGCAGGTCGACGCTGCTCCGTCCGTAGCGCACGTTAATCCAACTGCGTGCGTCGCCGCCGACGAACTCCAGATCGTAACCGGCAAACCCGCGATAAAGTCCGCGGAAATCGGAAGGATCGCTTTTTTCGCGAGAAAATCGGACCGCGCTCTTCTGTGCCGTACTGGTGAATTTTGAGACTGGCTTCTCCGCGGCACAAGCGACCGAGATAGCAATCAACAAACCGAAAGTAAGAGTCGCTGTAGTTTTCACGATTGTTACTTTAGCGCTGATTGAAGATAATCGTGGTAGAACGAATTCTGGAAAATTTCATCCGGATCGTAACGCCGCTTTAACTCATAAAATTCCCTGTAGCGCGGATAGGCTTGTTGAAATTGATCGACTCGAGCATGCGGACGGTATGGCAAATAGTAACTACCATCGCAAGCCAAAGCAGCGTCGATCAGTTGCTGAGTGATTCGCTGCATTTTTGAATCGGCTGTGGTTGTGGCAGGATATCGGAACAACATGACGAGTCCGATTTCTTCTTGTGGCGCATACGCCAAAATCGTACGAGCGTCGCGACTTACCGAACGCAGTGTCACATTCAACAGATCGACGTCGGCGTCTTTGCGTAAGATCGGCCGAATCCGATCAAGAAACGTGGCAAGTTCGGTTGGAGGTACAAAGTATTCGTGCAGAATCTCAGTAAACCGTGGATCGCGGTTCGCAAACCACTCGGACGGAGTCCGAAGTATTCCGTTCCGCGAGACGACGTGATGTGTTTGCCCGTAAAATCTTTCGA
Organism: uncultured Verrucomicrobiae bacterium; assembly: GCA_963846065.1. Taxonomy (GTDB): domain Bacteria; phylum Verrucomicrobiota; class Verrucomicrobiia; order Chthoniobacterales; family UBA10450; genus DASPUI01. The sequence goes on along the minus strand of CAWJUP010000020.1, from coordinate 95,003 downwards.
TGCTCCATCTTCCGATTTTCCCAAAATCGCTGTCAGCCGAAGCGCAAAACACTAGGCGAGCCAAACTAATCTCCCATGGCCTCGGCGCGAATGAACTCAGTGTGTGGTTGACGCTGATATCAGGGAGATCAGCTGAGGCAAATCGAATAATTCTTGCATCTCGAAGGAACCAATGCCCTGGCGCGATACTGACGCGGCCATAGGCAAGACCGATTGCGCGACCGGGTTGGCCCACGATTGCATGGAAGTCCTGGGAGAAAGTTGCCGACGTAGATGGGAATTCCTCGGCTCTGTACAAAGCATTGGGAACGACGCGCAAGTCGACATCTGTGACAATGCCGAACAACCCGTAACCGCCGCAAACCGCGCCAAACAAATCCCGGTCTTCCGGCCGATCTCGGCTACACTCCTTGAGCGAACCGTCGGCCAAAAGAATCCGAAAGCGTTCGACAGTGCTTTCAAGCGGAGGTGAATTGGGCTGCCAACCATGACAATTCACCGACATTGATCCGCCGATTGTAAAATCATCGTTCGATTGCATGACCGCGACGGACCAACCCTCACGATCAAGTGCAGCCAATAGCTCGTGCCATGTGGCTCCGGCACCAACGTGGACGGTCGCGACCGAATTTTGGAGGACCACCGGATCGATATGCCGGAATGCGTCACAGCGCATGTCCACGGCTAGACTACCGTTTAGCAACGTATGGCCGCCCATCGAATGACGGGATCCGGCAATTGTGATGGGTGCCTGTTCAGCTGCAGCCTTTCGCACGAGTTGTTGGAGCTCTTGAATCGCCGAAGCGGTAGCACCGCTCGGTTTAATGACGCGCGACGGATTTACGTTTTGTAAGTGGCTAAAGTCAGACCTGCCCGAAACTGGCTCAACGAGAAGTTGATTCCGATCGGTGATCCAAGTCCATCCAAGCAGAAGGACGTAGCTTGATATCACCAACAACGCAGCGGCGAAACAGGTAAGCAGGACGAGGCCGAACCAGCGTAGACAATTAAGCACGTCGCTCTCTGATTGACTGCAAAAGATCGGCGATCACCTCGGCGCGCGGTTTGGCACCAAGGTTACCTTTGCCGTGGACACGAACGCTGACGGCGTTTGCTTCCATGTCGCGCTTCCCGATGACCAACATCGTGTGCACCTTCATCTGTTCGGCTCGCTGAATCTTGCCGTTGATCTGGTCCGTCGACTTGTCGAGCTCCGCGCGGACGTAATGCGCGCGGAGTTCCTTCAGAATGGATGTGGCATAATCGACCAGCGCTGCGTCGTCGCCAATTGTTAAAATCCGCACCTGTTCCGGCGACAGCCAGAGTGGAAAATTGCCGGCGTAATGTTCGATCAGGAATCCGATAAAGCGTTCATGCGTTCCCAGCGGCGCGCGATGAATGCAGATGGGCGTCTTTTCAGTATTATCGCGGTCTTTGTAAACCAAATTAAACCGGCGCGGTTGGGCGAAATCGACCTGGTTTGTGGCAATCGAAAATTCCCGGCCAATGACACTCCAAACCTGGACGTCAATCTTCGGCCCGTAGAAGGCCGCTTCGTTAGGCACTTCGACATAATTGATTCCGGAATTTTTTAGAACATTCCGCGTCATGTCTTCGGTTTGTTTCCAAATCTCCGGCTCATCAACAAATTTCTGTCCCAGTTTCGCCGGATCGTGGGTGGAGAAGCGCATGAGATATTTCTCGAGCCCGAAAAGCTGGAAATACTTCAAATACATCGCATTCACCGCGTTGAACTCGGTCTCAAACTGGTCCGGAGTGACGTAAAGATGGGCGTCATTCATTTGCATGGAGCGCACGCGCATTAATCCAAACAACTCGCCGCTCTGCTCGTAGCGATGACAAAATCCGTACTCGGCCAGCCGCAAGGGCAAATCCCGGTAACTGCGGGGCACCGCCGCATACAACTTGTGGTGATGCGGGCAGTTCATCGATTTAAGATAGTAACGCTGGGCGACCGCATCCGTCACATCGTGCTCGTGCAGCTCCATCGGCGGGAACATCGATTCCTTGTAATAAGGAAGATGGCCGCTTTTCAGATAAAGACTTTCCCGGGCGATATTGACGGTGCGGACACGTTGGTAGCCGGCAGCGAACTCGGTTTCTTTCGCGAGTTTTTCCAGCTCCTCGATAATCGCGGCGCCCCGCGGCAGCCACAGGGGCAAACCCGGACCGACATCTTCATCGATAATGTAAATCTCGAGTTCCTTGCCGAGTTTGCGATGATCTCGCTTCTTTGCTTCCTCGAGCATGGCGAAGTATTCGTCGAGCTGCGTCTTGTTTTTGAAGGCCGTGCCGTAGATGCGCTGCAGCTGCGGATTGGTCTCGTCGCCTTTGTAGTAGGCGCTGGCTACGTTCGTCAGCTTGAACGCTCCAATATTTCCCGTCCGCATCACGTGCGGCCCGGCGCAGAGATCGATGAAATCTCCGTTACGATAAAGAGAAATTGTCTCGCCTTCCGGAATGTTCTCGATGATATCGATTTTAAATTTGCTGGGATTTTCGCGGTCGCCCAGAGCACCCAGCCGGCCTTTTTTCCCGAGATCTAGCGCTTCCGTGCGCGAAACTTCCATTCGCTCGAAGGGATGGTTCGCTTTGATCTCCTTTTTCATCTCCGCCTCGATCTTTTCAAAATCTTCGGGGGAGATGCGATGCGGAAGATCGATGTCGTAGTAAAATCCGTTCTCGACTGGCGGTCCGGCGGCAAACTGCGCTTCCGGCCAAATCTTCAAGATCGCCGTCGCCAGAACGTGCGCGGCCGAGTGACGCAGACGCTCGATGTCGGTCATCTTCGCCCGCATTTCCGGAGTCTTACGCTCTTCAGACATGACAGTGAGAGATTCCTCGACTTCGCGCGGAATGACAAAGAATTATTCACGAACGCTCCGGAGCACACGAAGATTTTGGGCGCGATGGAGGGGGGCGCACGCGCCCCGCGAGCGACGTTCGGGCCATTGCCCGGGTGCCATGCCGCCTTATTTGATGTCAGCCAGCTTTTTCAGATCAACGCGTTTGATCCATTCCTGGAGTTCTTTCGCGTCCTGCTTCTGCAATTCGATCTCGACGAAATAACGCTTGGCCACCAGCACCCAAAGCGTGCCGTGTTTTTGATCGTTTTCGTATGCTTCGAAACCGGGATTCCCGTCAATCGTTACCGCCTTGCTGTATCCTTCGGCAGAGTCGCTGGTCTGATTCCAGGTGGCGGTGGTTGAGGCCACGTAATCCGGGTTTGCCACCGAATCCAAAACGCTGATCGCGGTAGTCGGAGCATCTTCACCTTCACCTTTTTGGTAGTCGCGGTGAACGTTTGTAATCTTAGTTCCTCCCACTTCGTCGCTGGAACCTTCTGGCGGCTCGGCTTTCCAGCCCTCGGGCGGTTCCGGCAGAATCGGAATCAGCTTTTTGTAATCGACAACCTCAGGAACCAGGACAGGCTCGTTTTGCCCAGAAAGATGGACCACGCCGAAAAGAGAGATGGCCAGAAGGCAAGATCCGGCAACCCGCCGACCGACGCGCGATCTGCGTTGCTGATTCATAGGGTCTGACGACATCTTATGCTACGCGATTGACTTTGCCGAGCCTCTTTGTCAAGCCGCAATCGATGTTTCGTCAAAGCCAAATCGCCGGTTTTCTCGTCGCAATCGGCATGGCGGTCCGGCTCCTTGGGATCAATCAGCCTTACATCGATAACTGGAGCTGGCGCCAGTCCGACGTCGGATCGATTGCGCGCAATTTCTACCAGAAAGGCTTTCACCTGGCGCATCCGCAGATTGATTGGGCCGGGGAACAGCCCGGCTACGTCGGCACCGAGTTCCCGATTTTGCCGTTGGCGGCGGCAATTTCCTATCAGGTTGTTGGCGTTCACGAGTGGGTTGGACGGATGCAGGGCATCATTTTCTTCGCCATTTCTGCATTTTTCTTTTTCTACCTGGTCCGGAAGACTTGCCAACGGCGAGACGGCCGTTTGGGCGGTGTTCTTTTATTCGTTTGCACCGCTCAGCGTTTTTACCAGCCGCGAGTTCATCCCGGACACGCCTTCGCTAAGCCTGGGCGTTATTGGTCTCTACTTTTTCATTCGTTGGCTCGATTCTGTGCCGACTGGTCAACGCAAGTGGGCGTTTTTCTTCGTCAGCATCGTGTGCGTAGCCGCGTCAGTTCTGATCAAACTGCCGAGCGTTCTGATCGGCGTGCCCTTGGCTTGCCTGGTGCTGCAACGTTTTGGATTTTCCAGTTTCCGAAGACCCGAGATTTGGCTTTTTGCGGTGATGGCCTTATACCCTGCGGCTGTTTGGTATTGGCACGCGCACAAAATTGCCGCCAGTTGCTATCCTTACCATTTCTTCGGTGCGGGCGGCGTGCGACTTATGTCGGGACGTTGGTATTTCAGGATTGCGCGAGAACTCATCCTGTCCAGCCTAACCTGGCCCTTATTCCTGGCCAGTTTGATTGGGCTCTTGGCCGCCCGATCGGCGACGAGATTGCATCTGTTTTACTGGTGGCTGGCGGCAATGATCGTTTTCACGATCGCGGTTGGTTATGGAAATCGTCATCAATGGTATCAACTACCGTTTGTCCCGATCGCCGCGGCCTTCGCCGGCGTCGGGTGTGTTTCGATCGCGAATCGCATTTCTTCGAACGCGTTAGGGACGGCTATCGCGGCGTCGTTCGTGGCTGTGTTTCTGGGTTGCGTTTTTTTTGCGATCAAACCTCTTTATCGTTCGCCGGCTTCCGCGGCATTGCGCGACCTGGGGCTTGCCATCAAAAACCTAACGCCGCGCGGCTCATTCGTCATTGCGGCGGACATTGGCGACCCAACGGCGTTCTACTACGGTGAACGAACCGGCTGGCATTTGTTGGAGCAGCACGGAGTTTTTCAAGGCGAACCTCTGACCAGCGACCAGGCTATTTCAAACTTGGATCACTTGCGCGCGCGAGGCGCAAATTACCTGGTATTCACCTGGGCCACCGTGTGGTGGTTGGACTATTACAAAGATTTTGCGCAGTATGTTCAAAACAACTCCGTGCTGGTGGAAGCCACACCGGAGTTTAGAATTTACCAACTGAACCACAAATGAAGACAGCCACGATTCGCCCCGCGACCAAAACGGATATTCCGCTGGTTTTGCAGTTGATCCGTGATCTGGCCACATACGAACGCGCCCCCGCCGACGTCACAGCTACGGAAGAGCAATTGACCGAAGTTTTGTTCGGACAAAAACCCGCGGCTGAAGTGTTGCTGATGTTTGAGGAAAGCATGCCGGTTGGTTTCGCGGTTTTCTTTCACAATTTTTCGACCTGGTTAGGCCGTCGTGGTCTCTACTTGGAAGATTTGTTTGTGAAGCCGGAACATCGCGGGAAGGGTTACGGTCGTGCACTGCTGGTGAAGCTCGCGGAGATCGCGCGGGACCGGAATTGTGGCCGGATGGAGTGGGCTGTTCTCAATTGGAACGAACCGGCCATTCAGTTTTACAAAAAAATCGGGGCCGGTCCGTTGGACGAATGGAAAATCTTTCGCCTCACCCGGGACGGAATCGGGCAGTTGGCCGAGTGGTCGCCGACGGTGTAACTACTTGCTTTGGACCAGCCGCGCGACCAGATCTTCGCTGGCCGCGATTCCGATCAGGTTCTTTTTATCGTCAACAATTGCGGCGAGACCGGATCGCGCAGCTCGCAGCCGCTGGATAACGAAGTAAGCACGCTCGTTTTCCTGGGCGACAATGATTCGGCGCACGTATTTGCTCAAGGAATCATTCCCATCTTTGTCGAACAAAACATCGAGCGCATTGATCAAGCCGATTGCCTCGGAATCGGTTGAGATGACCGGCAACCGATCGACGCTCGATCGCGCGCTCAACTCAAGCGCATCGTGCAGCGGAGTATCCGGCCGCACGCTAATCACTTTGTTTAACGGAACCATGACATCGGCCGCACGCACATTGCGAAAATCGACCACATTGTGAATCAATGCTCGTTCCGCGGAGGTCAGCGTGCCTTCCCGTTCGCTTTCAACGGTGAGCTGCTTGAGCTCCTCCCGTCCGGCGAAAAGCCGTCGGACTTCCGTATTCTTGGGAACGAAGAGCCGGCTGGCGATGCCGCCGAGTTCCAGCACGGGCCAAAGTAAATTGGACGCGAGCTGGAGCATTCCGGCGAGTTTTGCCAACGCCCGCATCGGAAAACGGCGAAAAAGCGATTTCGGCAGCATCGATAAGACAAAAACGTAAATCGGCAGAGCAACGACAAATGCCACAAGAAATCCGGCGTCGCCGAATCGGATAAAGAGTCGGTGAGTGAGCGCGAGCAGCCCGAAAATATTTGCCAAATTGGTGATCAACAAAACGGTAGCGAATAGTCGCTCCGGTCTCTGCAAGAGCCGCTGCAACTTCTCCGCAGCCGGTTTTCCCTGTTTTACCTGATGCCGCAAGCGCACGGTATTGATGGCCAGGAGACCCGCTTCGATGCCGTTAAAGACGAATGAAACGCCCCAGCACAACAAGATGATGAAGGTCGTCTTCACGAAGCCGGATCTGTGCAGGTCGTTTTTTCCAAAAGAACTTCCTGGATCCGTTTGCGCGCAGTTCGACGCACAGTGATCGTCAATCGCGGTATTTCCAGCTGAGCGCCTCCCGTTGGCAGGTAACCGAGGCGATTGAAAACCAGGCCGCCGATCGTGTCGATTCCGTCAGCCTCCAAATCGAACCCAAGATACTCGCTCAAATCATCCAGGCGGGCATCTCCGCTAACGAGGAACTTTCCGTCCGGTAATGGCTCGATGTAGAGATCGGTTTCACGGCGAGGCGCCGCGTCGCTCAAAAGTTCGTCAATCAGATCGGCGAGAGTAATGATTCCTTCGATGCCGCCGAACTCGTCCACTACCACGGCGAGCGCTTGAGCGTGGGTGAGAAACAATTTGAGCAGATCCAGCGCTTTCATCGTTTCCGGGACAAATGACGGTGGCAAGAGCTGCTCGGTGTAATGGTCCGATGGGTCGAGAAGAAAAATTTTCGCGTCGATAATGCCGAGGATATTGTCCGGCGTGTCGGCGTAAACCGGAATCCTTCGATGTCGCCGCGCCTTGATTTGCGCAATCGCTTGCTCGTTGGTTAGGTCGTCGGGCATGGCAAACGTGTCCACGCGCGGCGTCATGCAATCCTTGGCCGTCTTGTCGCCAAGCTTCATGATCTCCTGGATCATTTCGCCTTCGCTTTCCTGAAGGGCGCCTTGTTCTTCCCCGATCTCTACGAGCGTTTCCAGTTCTTCGTTGCTGATTCGTGTTCGCGAGCGCAACGCAGCTGGAGTGAAAAAATCAATTGCCCGGGTGCTGACGTTTTCCAGCGTCCGGCCGAGCCAGTCGAGCAGCGGAATCGAACGTTGCAAGACGAAGGCGCCTAGCGTGGAGAGTCGATATGGCGCGGTCAGGGCGAGCAGTTTTGGAATCAGGTCGCACAAGAGCACGACAATTCCGAAGATGGCGAGCCCGGCGACCCATTGCGGAATGCGACCTGCGAATGGCGCATTCCAAGTCAGGAACAAGCAAAGCAGAACTAACGGGACGTTGATGAGTCCATCACCGAGCAGCAGCACGTTGAGAACACGCCGGGGATTTTCTTGAAAGAAGGTGACGAATTTCGTTAGTTGAGGATGGCTGGTGTTCAACCGTTGCAGCTGATGCCGTTGCAGGGAAAGCAAAGCTGTTTCCAGTCCGGAGAACAGCGCCGAAATCGACGCAAACACGATGATGCCAAATGAGACCAGGACGGTCGCGAGAGGCGTCATTTCCGATACTGACAGCAGCAACTGCCCTCCACAGAAATGACATTTCGAAAGTTGCCCCTCATCCGAGCTGGATCAGATTAAGCCCTACATGGACAAACGCGAGCGGATTTCACAATTCGTCCGGCAGATCGACGCTGCCGGCGACGTAAAGACCGAAAACATCGCGACTCACCCGTTTTACCGGACCTATTTTCGTTGCTGGAACGATCAAAAATATTACGAAGCGCACGACGTTCTCGAGCAGCTCTGGCTCCATAGCGACACGTCGGATGATCACTTTTTCAAGGGATTGATCCAGGCCGCCGGCGCGTTTGTTCATTTGCAAAAGAATTTCGAGCACCCGAAGCACGCAAAACATAGTAGACGCCTACAACCAGCCGCCCGGCTGTTTGCCTTGGCGGAGAAAAATCTGGCGGCATACGGCCCGCGTCACCACGACCTGAATGTGACGGCGTTACTCGAGTTGCTGAGCCGGACCCGACAACAAATCATCGATTCCGAATTCAGAACGAATCCGTGGTCACCAAGCACCGCACCGAAGCTCGGCTTATCAGGTGAAGATTAATTTAAATCCGGCGATGGTAAGGACGGCGGCCAAAAGCATGGCAATCACGCGCGACGGGAAGCGCCGGCTTCCCAAATACGATCCGATCAGTCCACCGGCGATCGCTGCCCCTGCGAGAACGAATGCCAATGACGGAATGGAGCGCTGCTTTGTGAAATAGCCCACTAATCCGGAGATCGAGTTGACCAGAATAAACAAAGCTGAAACCGCCGCGGCTTGTTTGATCCGGGCCCAACGACAAAAGAGAAGCAGCGGGGTGAGAAAAATCCCACCGCCAGTGCCGGTGAGGCCGGAAAGGAAACCAAGCCCCGCACCGGTTGCGAGCGCAGTCGGTCGAGATGGCGACGATACCTGCTCAGGGTCCCGACCGTGAATCAGCAGGCGCGCCGCAGAAAAGAGAAGAACCAGGCCGATCAAGATCCGCAGGGCAGCGGCCGAAGGCTGGATGTAGCCGCCGAAATAAGCGGCGGGAATCGAAAAGACCGCGAAGGGCCAAAACAATTTCCAGGAAAAATGTCCGGCCCGCCAAAACTGAAACGAGCCGATGATGGCGACCAGGATATTCAATACCAGGGCCGAGGGACGAATAATTGTTGGTAGCATTCCGAACAACGTCATGGTGGCGATATAACCTGACGCTCCGGCATGGCCGACTGAGGAATAGAGAAACGCAACTACACCGATGGCGAGAAAGAGTAAGACGAAATGAGTTGTGTCCATTTGTTTGTCACGTTGAGCTTCGTCGAGACATTTCGTATCGCTTCTGGCGGCGCCGAACAGCGAGAGATTCCTCGACTTGGCTCGGAATGACAAGGAGTGTGTCGCGTGTCTGAATCGCGCACGAATCGCCTCGCTCACGAGAAGTCGCCTTATCTTCTCCAGCATGCGAACAATCCGGTCGACTGGTATCCGTGGGGCGAGGAAGCGTTTGCGAAAGCTCGCCAGGAAAATAAACCGATCTTTCTCTCGATCGGTTATTCGACCTGTCACTGGTGTCACGTCATGGCGCACGAGTCGTTCGAGAATCGGGAAACGGCGGAGATCATGAATCGGGAGTTCGTGAACATCAAACTCGATCGGGAGGAGCGCCCGGATATCGATCGCGTTTACATGACATTCGTGCAGGCGACCACCGGCAGTGGCGGGTGGCCAATGAGTGTCTGGCTCACGCCTGATCTCCAGCCGTTTGTTGGCGCAACATATTTTCCGCCGGAAGATCGTTCTGGTCATCCTGGATTTAAGAAGGTGCTGACCGGCATTGCCCAGGCGTGGAAAGAAAAAGGCGATAAACTTTCCGAGCAGGGACAAAAAATCGTCGCCGCGCTTCGCGAATCCCAGGCGTCACAATCCGCTGGCATCAGCCGGGTCGATGCCGCTGCTTTGCGCGCCGCCTGCGAGCATTTCGCGCGGACCTTTGATGCCCAATACGGCGGCTTCGGTAATGCCCCGAAATTTCCGCGACCGGTGGTATTCAATTTTCTCATGAGCTTTTATGCACACGATCGTCCTGGCGCCGGCTCCGAGCCGACGAGTTCGTCGGATCCTCGGGAAGATGCTGCTAGCGCGCTGGAAATCGTCTTATTCACTTTGCGAAAAATGGCGGATGGAGGAATGCACGATCATATTGGCGGCGGCTTCCATCGCTACTCGGTGGATCGTTACTGGCATGTCCCGCACTTTGAAAAAATGCTCTACGATCAGGCCCAACTCGCGACATCGTATCTTGATGCTTTCCAGATCACTCGGGACGAACAATACCGTGCAGTGGTGCGCGACACTCTGGATTATGTGGCGCGCGAAATGACGTCGAGCGAAGGCGGGTTCTACTCGGCCGAAGATGCCGACAGCTTGGAGGGGTCTGTGTCATTAGCGTCTCAACCAGGGAAAAGCGACGCCGCCGCGCCGTCCTCTAAAAAAAAGGAAGGCGCGTTTTATGTTTGGGCGGAAAGGGAGATCGACGAGTCGTTAGGAAAAGACGCGGAACTTTTCAAATTTCATTTTGGTGTTCAAGCACACGGCAACGCACCGCCAGGAAGCGATCCTCATGATGAATTTCGCGGGAAGAACATTTTGATGGCGCGGCCCACGTTCTTCGAAACCGGTGAAAAATTCGGAAAGACATCAGAACAGGTGAGGGAGGTTCTGAATCGTTGCCGGCGAATCCTTTTTGAGGTCCGAAGTGGAAGACCCCGCCCGCACTTGGATGATAAAGTGATCGCAGCCTGGAACGGTTTGATGATTTCAGCGTATGCGCGGGCTTCTCAGGTTCTGGAGGAACCCCTTTATCTCGCAACCGCAAACCGCGCGGCAGAATTCATCCGGGAGAAATTATACGATGCGGATAGTGGATTATTGTATCGAAGTTATCGAAATGGTCGAAGCAACATTGAAGGATTTGCCGACGATTACACATTCGTCATTCAAGGATTGCTTGATCTGTATGAGGCGGGTTTTAACGTCGAATGGCTGAAGCTGGCCACCCGTCTGCAACAGACTCTCGATCGTTTGTTTTTGGACGAGAAGAATGGCGGGTACTTTAGCACCAGCGGCAAGGATTCGAGTGTCGTTCTCCGGATAAAAGATGATAACGACAGCGCCGAACCCGCGGCCAGCTCTGTGGCCGCGTTGAATTTGTTGCGTTTGGCCCAGCTGCGAAACGATGACACGATGACCATGCGAGCACGGCAAACGATCAACGCCTTCGGAACCACTCTTTCCCATTTTGCCAGTGCCATGCCGCAAATGTTGGTTGCGGTCATTCGTTCGCTGGAAAAGCCGCGCCAGATTGTGATCGCCGGAAAGCGAGAGTCCGCCGATACCGAAGCATTACTTCGAGAGGTTCATCGGCATTTCTTGCCTAACAAGGCACTGATTTTGGCCGACGGAGATGAAGGTCAGAATTACCTGAGTGAACAGAACAAGGCGATTCGGGCGATGTCGCCGATCGACGGGCGCGCCGCAGCGTATGTCTGCAACGATTTTACGTGTCAGGCCCCGGTGACCGAGTCGAAGCGGATGGCCGATCTCCTGGAGCGGTAGAGGCTTTTGTAGCAAACGCCTGTTTATTAAAGTTCGGCGCTTGTTGCCAGCGCCGCGACAGCATCAGCCAGCTAAACGCCTTCCACGACAATCATGTTCGCCCGCGAGCAAGCGTGGCGCATCTTGCGCGGCTCGCGATACTCCTCGGAATGGAGCCATTGTTTGGCGCGTTCCATTGATTCGAATTCGATTACGACCACGCGTTTCGGATTCCACTCGCCCTCGAGCACTGCCATTTTCCCGCCCCGCACGATGTATTTACCGCCGTATTTCTCAACCGTTGCGCCGGCCAGTTTCTTGTAGTCTTCGTAACGAACCGGATCCTGAACTTCGAGATCGACGATCAAATAAGCAGGCATCTTTGAGGGCGGAAGGTTGAATTAGGTGACGCCCTCATCCTGATCGTGTTCTTTGGCCGCGAGTTCCGGAATCTTTCGGCGACGGCGCAATCGGAGCCAGTTGTTCCACGTTTTGCGCATGCTGTCGCGCGGCGTGAGGTATCGCTGATTGAGTTCATTGCTTTTGATGATCTGGGCGAGGATCCCTTTCACCGATAAGTCGTCGGTATTCAAAATGGTGTAAGCCGTTCCCACTGCGGCGGCATGATGCGCGTCGCTGGCGGCCGTCATCGGCAATCCGCGGAGTTGAGCATACTTGAACGCGTACCGGTTGTAGCGTCGAAGAGTGGTGGCAGCGTTGAAAACTTCAATGGCGTCGACAGGCAGAGTCTCCAGGGTCGCGAAACGGATTCCGGCCCGAAACAGATCGTACGGATGTGGTGGAATCGCGAGACCCCCATTCTGGTGAATCGCGTCGCAAACTTCGCGCGCGGGGCGGCCCTTCAGCTTCGGAGAATCAGGCAACGTCGTCCCGATGCAAAGCAGATGGCCATCCGCCGTGGTGACTTCCACGCCGGGCACAACCAGAAATCCATCCACCGGCGTCCCGTCTTTTCGCATGAGACCCTTCTCGAGCATATAGGTCACGGCGTCGCAGGTATTGTGATCGGTGACGGCGATACTTTGCAGACCTTTCGCCCGCGCGGCATTGATCAAGTCTTCCGGACTCGAAACCCCATCACCCGAGAAAAAGGTGTGAGTATGCAGATCAATGTTAATTGGCATCGGAAAGATCGATTAAATCGTAAAGTGTCAGACCAATTCTTCAACTAACACTCCCGAGTCGGTGCTCGGTTCCAATCCGGCTTGGTTAAATTGCAAATCGTAGAGTCGGCGATAATAACCGGATTTCTCCAGCAGCTCGGCGTGGGTCCCGATTTCCTTAATCCGGCCGTGATCCATCACGACAATTTGATCAGCCGACAAAATGGTGGAGAGCCGATGCGCGATCGCGATCACAGTGCGACCGGCCGATAACTTCTCCAAAGCGAGCTGAATTTGCTTTTCCGACTCGGAATCGAGAGATGACGTCGCCTCATCGAGAAGAAGAACGGGCGCGTTCTTCAATAGCGCGCGGGCGATGGCCAGTCGCTGTTGTTGACCTCCCGAAAGCAAGCAACCCTTATCTCCAACTATGGTTTCATATCCGTTGGGTTGGGCCATGATGAAATCGTGAGCATAAGCGGTTTTCGCGGCGGCAAAGATTTCGTCGGCGGTTGCGTCGAGCCGGCCAAATTGGATATTTTTGAAAATCGTATCGTGAAACAGAAATGTTTCCTGCGTGACCAGGCCGATTTGTTTTCGAAGTGATTCCTGGCGGACATTTCGCAATTCGCGGCCGTCGAGTCGGACGGTGCCCGTAGTCGGATCGTAAAGTCGCAAAATCAGGGACAGGATGGTGCTCTTGCCCGCACCGCTCGCCCCGACCAGTGCGTAATTTTTGCCGGGTTGGATTTTCAGGCTCAGCTCCCGAATCGCATCATCGCTCGTGCCAGCGTAACGGAACGTGACGTTCTCAAACTCAATCTGGCCGTTGGCCGATGTGATCTCCAGTGCCTCAGCGGAATCTCGCACCGCCGGAACCGAATCGAGGATGGAGAAAATCTCCGCTGTCGCCGCGACGAAACGCTGCATCAATAAATGAATTTTGCTCAGTTTCTTAAATGGATCGTAAAGGATGAAAAACCCGAGCACCAAGCCGATGAATTTCGCGGCGGGTAGATCGGTGAAATAAACATAGGCCAGGGCCAACGCGATACCGAGCGACGCGATGATCTCGACGATCGGCCCGGTGCCCTCGGTCGATTTGACCATGCGCATCGCATTCGTGAACTGCTGCTGACTCGTTCTTTGAAACAATTTCTCCTGATGCGCTTCGCGCGCGAAGGACTTGATTACGCGAATCCCGCTGAACGCTTCCTGCATCGTGACGGACATTCCCCCGATGGCCTTCTGTTCCTGTTTCGCCGCCGTCCGGGCACGTTTCCCGAAGATCTGAATCGGGACGATGCAGATCGGAAAAAGAAACAGGACAACGATGGTGAAACGCCAATCCATCAGGAGGAGCACGATCACGCCGCCAATGATGGTGATCGGTTGTTTAAACAGGTCGCTGCTGACTGTCGTCAGTGCCTGCTGCATGTTACGCGTGTCGTTGGCGATTCGCGACATGAGATGGCCCGCGCGCATCCGGTTAAAAAAATCCATCGAATGCCGAATCATTTTGCTGAAGAGCTGATTCCGAACATCGGTCACAACGCGATTGCTGACCCAGTTCATGTAGTAGGAGTTGCCAAAATCGAACAAACCGCGGGCGATCATGACTGCGGGAATGGCCAGGCAATTTAAAATGATCGAGTTGATCTTTGGCCCGGTCGTCAGCATCTCCCGGTGAGTCAACAGCGCGCGCGCACCGAACCCGGGATTTGCGCCGTGAAAAACAAAACTCAAAACTCGCGCGACGGTCCAGGGAATCAGCGACGTAGTTGCTCCAAAAACAAACCCAAAGGTCAGACCCAGGACGAATCGCCACCGGTATGGTTTTACATAACCGTAGAGCCGCCGATACGGTCCCCAGGTGGATCGAACGGTTTCCCAGAAGGAAGGTTTTACCTTCTCGGCTTCAACATTGCTCATGAGCCTTTTGCTACCGGACTCGATAGCAGGGCATCCATAGCATCGATCACCGCCTGAGTCGAGATTTGCTTCATGGGAACTGCCGGATGGTTAGGCGCGAAATTGCGCAAAGGCAGCGGCGATTCTCCCCGCAAGACGAGTGCCGTTGGGTAGCGCGGCCGCCAATGAAACGGATTGGTCGGACCGAACAACGCAACCTGAGGAACTCGGCTGCCTGCCGCCAGGTGCATAGGGCCCGAATCGACGGTCACCAACAGGCGAGCTTCACTAATCAACGCCGCCAAGGTAAGGAGATCTGTCTTCCCGGAAATATCGGCAACTGGTTGGCTCAGTTCGGATTTGATTTCGCGAATGTGACCTTGCTCGAGCGGGGAGCGGCTGCCGGTCAAAACAAATGTGCCTCCATACGTTCGGCGCGCGTGTTCGATGACTTCGGCCCAGCGACGGGGTGTCCAAAACTTCTCCGATCGCGCGGAACCGGGATGGAAAATGATAAATTCTTTCCCGATATGATATTTCGAACGGAGTTCGTCCACTCTGGCGCGGGAAGCGTTTGGAATCTGCAGCGTAATCGCCGGTGATTCGGCAAAAATTCCGAGTGGTTCAAGCAATCTCAACGAATGATCAATCGTGTGGAGCTGGCCGAGAGGGGCCTGAACCAGTTGGTTATAAGCCCGCGACCGAAACGTGCTCTGCTGTTTGCGTCGCTGGATTGCGATCCGCGTCTTCGCCCGCGAAAGCCGCGTCAGAAGAGATGAACGATCGTTTCGCGTAAAATCGATACAGCAATCAAATCTGCCACGCGAAATTTCCAGCCACGTTCCCAACCGGCTGGCGATGAGCTTTTGATCGACTTTGGAAATTGCGGGAAGTAGTTCAGCCGATCCGGGCGCCACGACCAAAGTGATCTTCGCCTCGGGAAATCGACTACGCAGGATCGAAATCGCCGGAGTGGTCAGAATCAAATCTCCGATCCGTTTCAACTGGATGAGAAGGATCCTCATGGCGTGAGTTCGATCGCCCTCTCGTAAGCGCCGAGCAAACGCGATCGGTAATGATCCCAGGTAAAGTTTTCCACCACCCGCTCTCGCGCCGCTGTGCCCATGCGCTCGACAAGTTCCGGATGTCGATACAAATGCTCGAGCGCAGCCGCGATGGCGTTGACATCTCCGGGGTTGAGGATGATTCCTTCGATCCCGTCGCGGACGACATCACCGGCTTCGCGAGTTGTCACAATTGGCAGTCCGCAGGCGGCGGCTTCATAAACTGTCTTGGCACTGCCTTCGAGTCGTGAAGGAAAAACGTAAACAGTTCCCTGATTGAGAAAGTTTTCCGGGTCGCGAACAAAGCCCACCGTCTTGATGTTGTCGCGCCAGAACTTTCGCAGATGTGGTTTTGCTTCTTCATGAACGGCACCCACCAGCCATAACTCGGCGTTCGGCAAATTCAGGCGATGCCACGCTTCCAACAGATGATGGACGCCCTTTCGCTCAATTAATGCGCCGGAAAAAATCGCGCGAAAGATAGTCGGCCGGGGACCTGGCTTAAATCGTTCGACATCCACGCCGCGCGGCAAATAGAAGAGTTTTTGGGCAAGCTGATCGTGCGCGCGAAAAGCTTTCCGCCGCTTTTTCGGAAAGCACGACAATCAAATCAGCCAGGTCGTATTCTTCAAGAAATCGTTGCGGCTCAAGAAGAAAGCGAGACTTCCACGATTCTTTGTCCGACGCTGAGTTCTGTCCGCTAGCTTCTGACTTTTGGCTCCGCCGGTGCCACGTCGGAATTTCTATCAGTGACGGAATTTTCTTTCGTTTGGCGACCCGGAGTGTTTCCAAACAATCGCCCGACCAGCTGTGGAAAAAATCGTAACGGCCGCCCTGGAGTAATCCCGCCGCGACGTGGTCGAGATATTTCTTCTTTGCGCCATAATAATAAGGCCGTCCGAGGAACGAGAGCAGCCGCACCGGGCGCCAACGAAGCGAGCGAATGTAACGTCCGGGAATTTCGTTTTGGCGGTTGTCGTAGGCCACCGCTTTGCCCAAAAACCCGCCGCGGTACGACGCTCGTAACGCTTCAAATGAATCGCTGTCGAGGCCGGCGCCTCCAATGCGAGCGAAGATGGAGTAGAGAAGAGACTGAGGCAGGATGTTTGCCCGCGGGCTGATTGAATCGGGAATCGCGGTCATTGGCGAATGCTTCATTCGTGAATCGTGCAACGTGAAACGTGAATCAAATTCCCGCGCTGACCGGCCTGATGTAACGGTTCGCCATCTAACGATTCACGCAACGCAAAGAGAATCCTCGACTTCGCGGGTAATGACAAGTTTGGTAGGCGAGAATGTCGAAAGACCAGCCCAGAATCGCCTTCGCTCGTCGCGGCTATTCGCCCTCAGGCGGTGCGGAAGCGTATCTAAAACGTCTGGCTTACGGCCTGGTGGATCGGGGATACGGGCCGCAATTGCTAACGACAAACGATTGGCCGGCCAACGAGTGGCCTTTTGGCGAACTCACTCCCTTGCGCGGAAAGTCGCCGATTGGTTTTGCCGACGAAGTGGAGAAGCAACGTGCGGCGGCGAAGTTTGATGTTTTGTTCAGCGTCGAACGGATTTGGCGCTGCGACATTTACCGAGCCGGGGATGGCGTGCACCGAGCCTGGCTGCAACGGCGTCAAAAATTTCAAACGCCGTGGCAGCAGTTGGCCGGAAAGTTCAGAGGCAAGCATCGCGATATCTTGCGGCTGGAGGAATGCCTGTTCGCCGAACGCTGCGCCGAGCGAGTGATTGCCAACTCCAAGATGGTGAAGGATGAGATTTTCGACTTCTACAGTTACCGGCCGGACATGATCGACATTGTCCGTAACGGAATTCCAATCAATTCATTTCAGTTCAGCCACGAAGTTCGCCGCCAATCGCGGTTGAGACTCAATTTGGTGCCGGATCAATTGGTTGCACTTTTTGTGGGTTCGGGTTGGGAGCGCAAGGGATTACGATTTGCCCTTGAAGCGGTCGAAACAACACCTGATATGAAATTGCTGGTCGCAGGGAAAGGCGACACCCGTCGCTATCGCTCGTCGCGCGCCCTGTTTGTCGGTGAAGTGACCGATGTGCTGCCAATTTTCGCGGCTGCCGATATTTTCATTTTACCGACCATCTACGACCCATTCTCCAATGCCTGTTTGGAAGCGCTCGCCTGCGGCTTGCCGGTGATCACCACTCGGAGCAACGGTTTTTCCGAAATTATGGAAGACCGGATCCACGGTTCGATTGTCGATTCGCCGGATAACATTTCTGATCTGGGCAACGCGCTGGAGGACTGGTCGGACCCCACCCGCCGCGCGGCCGCGCGTCCTTCGATTCTCAAACACGCCGCTCAATTCGACATTTCTCGAAACGTCGACCAGACGATTCGCGTCATCCTGCAAGCGGCGACAAATCGGCAGCGCGAAAGCGCTTAATTCGTTGCCAGTGCGGCTTCGACGTCGGGAAAGATGCGAAAGAGTTGATCCAGCCGTGCGATTTCAAAAATGGTTCGCACGTTGTTGTTCATTCCGACGAGTGAGAATTTACCGCCGTAACCTTCCACCGTTTGCATCGCTGCGATCAGGACGGCCAGAGCCGAGCTGTCGACATAAGTGACCCGACTCAGGTCAATGACCAACCGCTTTGGCTTCTTTTTCGCCATCACGCTCAATGTCGCGGAGACATTGGGCGAGATGTGAAGATCGATTTCGCCTTCAAGCGGCAAAACATTCGGCCGATCCTTGCGCGGCATTGGACATGAAGGTGTAGTTGTTTTTCGCATTAGAACCCCGTTGAACTCAATCTGATATCGCCTGCACGTTACCAGCCGAGTGTGACAATTAGACGGTCGACATCAGAAAAATCATCAATCAAAAAATCGGGCTGATGTTTTGCCAGTTGTTCGCGACTCCACGTTCCGGTAGTGACAGCGACCGTTCGCGCGCCAATCGCCTTGCCGCATGCGATATCGCGGGGCGTGTCGCCGATAATATCGATGTCGTCGGCCGAAAATTCGTGGCCATGTTTTTCCTTCGCCCGCGCCTGAGCAAACGGCCCTAATTCGTTGCGATCATGGTGATCATCGGCGAACGCGCCGAATTCGAAGAAATGCCAGACGCCGTAGTGGCCAAGTTTCAGCTGTGCGCCGCGGGAGAGATTACCGGTTAAAAGCCCAAGGACGATGTGTTTGCGTGATTTCAGCTTTCCCAGCAGCTCGAGCACACCCGGAAGCAGTTTGCCTTGGCGACGGGGCAATTCCAGCGACAGAAAATGAACGTAACTATCTAAAAATGCGGTGATGTTCCCATTGGTCGGTGGGATTTGATGCTTTTTTAGAATACTGATCACGATCCCCGAATCGGTCATTCCGGCGATCTCGATATCTGCGAGGTCGTCTTTGATGCCATGCCGTTCTGTCAACGCATCTTTGAGCGCGTAGATGCCCGCGCCGCCGGAATTTATCAGCGTTCCATCGATGTCGAAGAGGAGAAGGCGCTTTTTTGTCATATCGAGCGAAGCCGAGACATCTCTTCCTAGTTTGTCCGAAAAACAATGAGAGATTCTTCGGCTGCCGCTCGGAATGACAAGGTTAGTGCGCGTGCATGGCCAGAACGGTGACCATTGCACAAAGAAATGTCACCAACGCCAGCGCCGCCAAGCCGAGAACCGCGGTTCGAATCGGATCTTTCTGTTTTGCCCGCTGCCCAAAAGGCGATGCGTTGCCAAAATCCATTGGTGCCGCGCTCGTCTCCGCCGGTCTCGCTTCAATCCCCTCGAGTGCCGGCAACGGCTGTGATCCGCGTGTATCCGGCTCGAAACGCGCGTCGACTCCGCCGAAACGAAGCCGATCGTCGAATCGCACGATCGTTTCCGTAATCGGTGTCCCGTTGACGCGAGTTCCATTGGTCGAACCAAGATCTTTCAGGCGATAGATATCACCGGTCAGCTCCATCTGGGCGTGCCGGCTCGAAACCGACGGATCGTCGATGATGATCATATTGTCCGGGGCGCGCCCGATCGTGATCAGATCTTCGGTGAACTCGTAAGCGACCTTTCCCTGCGTCTCGGTGGTGAGGATGAGCTTGGGCATCTCATTCATTTTGCCGGGCAGCGGCATCGAATGCCAATGCTAAAAATCAGGCCCGCGCAGCGCCTGCCGTCCAATTGCTTTTGGAATCACGCTCCCCCATAGTGGCGCTTCCATGGCAATCGAGCGGACTCGCAACTTCTGTATTATTGCGCACATCGATCACGGCAAGACCACCTTGTCGGATCGTCTGCTCGAAAGCACGGGCACAATTCACGAACGCGATCGACAGGACCAGCTGCTCGACTCGATGGATCTCGAACGCGAGCGAGGGATTACCATCAAGGCCCATCCGGTGACCATGAAATACCGGGCCAAAGACGGGCAGAGTTACCGTTTGAATCTGCTCGACACGCCGGGTCATGTCGATTTTGCCTACGAAGTTTCGCGATCCCTGGCCGCATGTGAAGGCGCTTTGCTGATCGTCGATGCCGCGCAGGGAGTGGAAGCGCAGACCGTGGCCAATGTGCATCTCGCCCACAAGCAGGGGCTGACTATTGTGCCCGTCATTAATAAGATTGATCTGCCAAACGCAGACATTCCTTCGGTGCATCGTCAGTTGGAAGAAATTTTGGCGATCCCTGCCGAAGAGGCGATCGATGCCAGTGCCAAAATGGGAATCGGCATCGAGAACATTCTCGAAGCGATTGTGCATCGCGTCCCGGCGCCACGAGCGTTCGGAGACGATGTCTTGCGCGCGCTCGTTTTTGATTCGGTCTTCGACGTTTATCGCGGAGTAGTGGGTTACGTCCGCGTCTTTTCCGGCAAAATGGAACCGGATCAGGCGATCAAGCTGATGAGTAACGACTCACGCTATGAAATCAAAGATGTGGGTGTGTTCACCCCGAAGATGTTTACCCAGCCGCGGCTCCAGGCCGGCGACGTAGGGTACTTTATTGCGAACATCAAATCGACCGCGGACATGAAGATTGGCGACACCATCACCGATCAACGGCATTCCGCGCGCGAACCGTTGCCAGGGTTTCAGGAAATTCATCCCATGGTGTTTAGCGGGATTTACCCGATCAACACCGGTGATTTCGAACACTTGAAAGGGGCGATCGCGAAATTGCGGCTGAATGATTCGGCATTCATTTATGCGCCCGAGAGTTCGGTGGCGCTGGGCTTCGGGTTTCGATGCGGCTTCCTTGGGCTTCTTCACATGGAAATCATTCAGGAGAGGTTGCGCCGCGAATACAACATGGACATCATCGCGACCAGTCCGAGCGTGGTTTATGAGGTGCTCACCACTCGCGGTGAGGTCATTTTAGTGGATAATCCTGCGCATTTACCCGACCCGAGTGTGATTCAGGAAATTCGCGAACCCATTGTCAAAGTGTACGTGCTTTGCCCTAACGAAAACATCGGCGACATTCTGCAATTAATTTTGGAGAAACGCGGACAGATGGACCATACCGAAACGCTCGACTCCCGTCGGGTGATGTTGCATTGCGAATTGCCGCTGAATGAAATCCTGGTCGACTTCAACGACAAGATTAAGTCGATGACCCGCGGATACGGCTCGATGGATTACGAGCACTCGGGTTATCGGGCGGCCAAGCTGGTCAAGCTCGATGTGCTGGTCAATGGCGAGCCGGTCGACGCGTTCTCGATGATCGTTCACAAAGACCGGGCGGAGGCGAGGGGACGCCAGCTGGCGGCCAAGTTAAAAGAGGTTATTCCCCGTCAGCTCTACCAGGTTGCCATTCAGGCAGCGATTGGCGGAAAAATTATTGCTCGCGAAAGTGTTTCGGCCTTGCGAAAAAACGTGACCGCGAAATGCTACGGCGGCGATATCACGCGTAAGCGCAAATTGCTGGAGAAACAGAAAGAAGGAAAAAAACGAATGAAAAGCATCGGGAAAATCAATATCCCTCAAGAGGCTTTTATCGAGGTGCTCAAAGCACAGTAACCGCATCGTGTTCACTCCACGCTACCTCAAACATAGCAAACTCCTGTTGCGTCACGCGCAGAAATACCTGCGCTACAAGCGCGATGTTCTGCACGAGGCGGACACTGAAGACGTTTCCGCATCGATGCGGCGCCTGGAAGCGGCCATGCGCCAGCGCGACCGCAAACAGACCGAAAGTCGGGCGGAAGAGCTCGACGCCAAATTGCACACGCTTACGCCAGTGACTTGGGAGTCGCATTGGCGGGAAAACGTGGAAGTCATTCTGGTTGCGATCGTCGTGGCCGTTGGCATTCGTTCCTATTTCCTCCAGCCGTTCAAGATCCCCACCGGCTCGATGCAGCCGACGCTCAACGGCATCGTTGGCCATCCGATGGATCAGGACGCGCCCTCCCCAAGTTTCGCCAGGCAGGTGGTAGAATTTGTTTTGCGCGGCCGCAATTACATCAATGTGGTTTCCGAGCGCGACGACCAGATTGTGCGAATCGAGCAAAAGAAGTTTCTTTTCTTTTTTACGTTGTCTCACGTCGTCTGCGCCCACCAAAGTTTTCTCGTCTACGCGCCTCCGGACACGTTGAAACATGATTTCAATGTTTTCTTCGGCAGGTCAATCCGCCGCGGGGAAGTGATCGCCAAAGGCGCAATCGATACCGGAGACCAAGTTTTCGTCGATAAATTCACCTACAATTTCATCAAGCCGCACCGGGGCGACGTGTTTGTGTTTCGGACGAACAATATCTCGGCGATCACGCCGGATCCGGAAGCGGGTCAGCCGTTTTACATCAAACGGCTCGCCGGATTGCCGAACGACACGTTGAGGATCGACCCTCCGCTCTTGTACGACAATGGGCAACTGGCGGAACGTTTCGGATTCCGTCGAGTGATGCAGGCGAAAGATGGGTATCGCGGTTACGGACCTGGTCGCGATTACCTCGCGTCCCCCCAGCAAACTTTTACCGTGCCTGGGCAAGGTTACTTTGCGCTCGGTGACAACAGTTACAATAGTTACGACAGTCGCTACTGGGGGCCGGTTCCCCAGGAAAACCTGGTCGGCCGCGGGTTGTTCGTTTATTGGCCCTTCATTCCGCACTTCGGTTTGATTCGTTAGCTGCTCATGCTCTCGAGCGTGCCTCGCGTGTATCCGCTGATCGGTTTTATCGGCGGGTATGCGTTAGTCATGTTCTTCAATCCGATCCGGCTGGCTTTACGCGACGGCTTGCGTTGTATCAGCCGGTATCGCCGGATCTGGGTGACCTTCGCGGTGCTGGGCTTCGCCTATCTCATTTTTCAATTCTGGGTTTTTACGCCCTTTCAAAACGCGGCCGATGTTGACCTGGGACAGGTGACTTCGGTCTCGAGCTGGCATTGGCCGAGATTCGCCGAAGTTTGGCAGGACGCGCCGCTTCCCGCTTTGGAAGGAGTGGCTGGAATCTTCGATAACGCGACCACCACTTATCCGCTTTCGGTGGTCGCGGCGGTTTTGCTGATGATGAACTGGCGCGGGCTACACAGCGCGCTGGTTCGGGCGTTGAAGCAACGCTACCGGCTGCGGGGCTATCTCATTTATCTCGTCTTTGTCGCCAGCGCGATCGCGGCATTCTTTAAACCGATCGTCTTTTGGGCGCCACGGGTTTGGGGCGGAGTATTTCCCGCGGCGGACATTTTGCAGGTATCAGCCGCGGTCGATGCGGCGGCGTTCATTTTCGAGTACCTGTTGGGCGTTTACATTCAGGTTTATTTGATTGCGGTTTGCTTTGCCTGGATCCGCGGGCTGAGCTTTCGCGAAGGCGAGCTTTTCCGGTTCGCGGTGCGCCGCTTCAGCTATGTTTTAAAATGGGCCGGGCTGGTCGTTCTGGTCGGCATGTTGATCGTTCGCCTGCCCCTTTTGCTGGCTTATTTTATGAACATCCCGGACGTGCTCGACTATTTGCCGTTTGAGCGCGTCATCATGTGCGGATTAATTATTGGTTTTAGCTCGATGCAAATCTCGCTCGCGTTGCACAACGAGACCCTGGGGGAGGCTTTTCACGCGCATTTCGAATTTCTCCGGCAGAACGTTGGCCGGTTCGGGTGGTTTCTGATTATTTGCGTGCTGCACTTTCTCATTTTGACGATCGCAGATGTGATCGTCCGCGGTGCGATTGCGGATCGATTGGTTGCGCTGATACTTTGGAAATCATTTTTCGTCACGGTCCGTGGATTTGTGACCGGGTGGTTACTGGCTTCGTGGGTCTGCCTGTTTCGGCGGGGAGAAACGGGCGAAGTTTACCAGCAGAGCTGGATCGAATACTAATTGAAGGTGACCAACGCGGCGAAAATCACGCGCGAAAGCAAATCCAACCTGGCTCTGGCCTTCGTTGCTCTCAGCGGCCAGCGCCGTCGTGATATTACAACCTTCTACGCTTTCTGCCGGGTCATTGATGATATCGCCGATGATATTCATCTCGATGTGGCGGAAAAGAAACGGCAGCTGGGCCTATGGCGGGAATGGCTGCGAACGGCTGGTCAGGGCGAACCGTCACTTGCCGCCGAGATACGAGCGCTGATTCGGAAATATCCGCTCACGCCCGAAATGCTGGAGGAAATTTTGGCCGGAGTGGAAATGGATCTGACGATTTCACGTTACGCGACGTTCGATGATTTGCGGGTCTACTGTTATCGCGTGGCCAGCGCAGTCGGCCTGGTCAGCATCGAAATTTTTGGTTACCGAAATCCGGCGTGCAAAGACTACGCGGTGGAATTGGGCCTGGCCCTGCAAACCACAAATATCATTCGTGATATCGATAAAGATCTTCGCGTCGGCCGAATCTATTTGCCGCAGGAAGATCTCGTTCGGTTTCAATATTCCGAGAAAGATTTAAT
Source organism: uncultured Verrucomicrobiae bacterium (assembly GCA_963846065.1). Classification (GTDB taxonomy): domain Bacteria; phylum Verrucomicrobiota; class Verrucomicrobiia; order Chthoniobacterales; family UBA10450; genus DASPUI01. Next base: position 70,696 of record CAWJUP010000020.1, on the reverse strand, counting down.
CGACCGGAAATACGACGATCGATTCATTCAGCTGGCGATGTTTGAAGCGAAGCGAGCGGAAGATTTTTTCAGCCGCGCCGCCGCGATTCTCCCCCCGGAAGATCGCCCATCAATGGTGGCGGCGGAAATCATGGCCTCGGTGTATCACGCTTTGCTGCGTCGGATGGAGCGCGACGAATTCCGGGTCTTTGAAAAGCAGTATCGGTTAACAAAATTGGAGAAAGCCGGCCGGATCGCGGCCCAGCTGGCCCGCCATTTTTTGAATTTGCGCGCCGCAACCTTTGTCGGATTCTAGGGTTTGGCTGTTTAATCACATTATCATGAGAAAACGTTCTATTGCGTTGTTGTCGCTGGCGGCCTGGCAAGCTCTGGCGTTGAGTTCGTGTGACACGCCGACGGGTCAGGGCGCTGCGGCCGGTGCCGGGGCGGGTGCCATCATCGGCAATATTGCCGGCCGCGGGGGCGGACGGAGCACCTTGATAGGGGCGGCGATCGGGGCCGCCACCGGAGCCTTAATCGGTCATGCCATCCAGGAAGATCGCGCTCGTCACGACTACGGGGCGCCACCGCCAGGGGGATGGCCATACGGGCGATATGCCGGCAGACCGGGCCTGTATTACAGTCCATATACGGGACACGTCTACGATTTGCGCGATGTTCCGCCGGGTGGTCTGACCAAGGATGTCGACACGGGGCAGCTTTTCCGTCGCCCGTAAAGTCTAACGAATTTTTCCGGAGCGCGTTGGTTTCGCGAAGGCGAGATCAACGCGCTTTCTTTTGCAACTCGCCGACGAGCTTCTTTGCTTCGTCGGTCATCTTCAGAAGCTCGGGCCATTGACGGTGGTAGTTTTCGCCGGGCAATTTGCGAGTTGCGTCGAAGCCCATGTGCGAACCGACATTTTGTTCGCTGGGCGCGTGATCTAACGAATCACTCGGATTCTTAATTACCGTGGTGTCGCGTGCCGGATCGGTGTTGGCGCACAACCGGAACAGCACTTCACTGGTGTTGTGGACGTCACAATCCTCGTCCACCACCACGATGTATTTGCTGAACATCATTTGGCCCATTCCCCAAAGGCCGTGCATGACCTTGAACGCCTGATACGGATATTGCTTCCGAATGCTGACGAAAACGAGATTGTGGAATACTCCGGCCGCCGGCAACGTCATATCGACGAGCTCCGGGAAATTCATTTTGAATACCGGCAAAAAGATTCGGACGCTCGCATCACCGATATGGAAATCCTCCATCGGTGGAACGCCGACGATTGTTGTCGGATAAATCGCGTCTTTGCGATGAGTGATCGCGGTCAGATGAAACACCGGGTAATCCTCAATCGCGGTGTAGTAGCCGGTGTGATCGCCGAAAGGCCCTTCCGGTCGCGTTTCGCCCGGTTGCACGTAACCCTCAAGCACAAAGTCGACGTCCGCGGGAACTTCGATATCGATGGTTTTGCATTTCACCAGCTCGACTGATTTGCGGCGTAAAAAACCAGCAAACAAAATTTCATCGAGCCCGTCGGGCAAAGGCGCGGTTGCGGCAAAAGAATAAGCCGGGTCGCCGCCGAGTGTCACCGCCACCGGCATGCGTTCGCCGCGTTCGTAGTAAACTTTGCCATGACGCGCGCCCACCTTGTGCACCTGCCAGTGCATTCCAGTGCTTTGATCGTCATACACCTGCATTCGGTAAACGCCGATGTTGCGGGTGCCGGATTCCGGATCACGCGTGTGAACATTGGGCAAAGTGATGAAACGGCCCCCGTCTTTTGGCCAGCACTTCAAGATCGGTAAGTCGCGAAGCGACATTGCTGAAGTTGACGGTTGGTCCGAGCCGGCCCCGCTGCTGTCGAAAGATTGGTGCACCACCTCCTGACACGCTGCCTCGCGCACGTGTTTCGGCCGCGCATGGAGCAGATGGATACCTTGTTTCAGCAAACTAAACCCTTCGCGAAGATCGGTCGGGGGTTTTGCTTTGAGCAAAAGCTGAATTTCCTGCGCAATTTCGTCGACGCTTTCGCGTCCGAGGGCCATGGCCATTCGTCGCTGCGAGCCCATGGTGTTGATCGCAACCGGGAATTCGGAAATCTTTCCATCGATCAGCGGTTGTTCGAAAAGAAGCGCCCGGCCACCGTTAGGCGATTTCATTTCGCGATCGGCCCACTCGCTAATAAGCAAATTGGTATCAACCGGCGTCGCGACGCGCGTCAGTTCGCCGGAGCGCTCCAGCGCCTTTAGAAAATCGGCGAACGAAGAGTAAGCCATGGCGCTTAAAGCTTACATAGCGCGTTGTTAAACGCGCGAAAAATTTTGGAAGGACGCGCGCTGTCGTGTCCCGAATCGATTATGGGCGCCGCCGACGCCTCGCCTATAATTAATAGAACTTAATGCGGCGAAAGATACTGGAAGGAAACGACGCGGCCATTCACGAATGTCGCCGTCCGATAGGGGATCGGGATGCTTGGTGGAATGTACGAGTAGTAGAACGGATCGAAGAAAGGATCGCCAAAGTAAACGAACGATCTGCCGCCATGATGCCGACCAACAACCGCCACGCCCCCATAACCCCACGGTCCCCATGGTCCAGGCCCGTACGGCCCATACGGGCCTCCATAACCGTAGCCATAGCCGTAGTATCCCGGTTGATAATTGACATAGATCCACGTCTCAGTCGGTCTCCCACGCATCTCACCGACGGTCTTTCGATCGGCTTCGCCCCAGGCTAACCAAACCGCGGTTTCCGACATTCCGGTTCGAATTTGTCCCTGTCGCACCAGTTCCTGATCGCGTGGCGATAAGCTATTGAACATATCCGGATGATCGGAAATCCGGGATTCTGTCGTTTCACAGCTTGTTAGGATTAATGCGCTGGCGGAAAGGCCAAGTGTTAGCGCCTTGATGAAAAATGGACGCTTCATCATAAGTTTAGAATGGTAATGGCGGTCTAGGATTGTGGCAAAATTTTTCTACACCAACGGCGCCCCCGCGCCCGTATCGCTTTAGTCTGGCAGGTAAACGCTGCCACATTTGATTCAACCCCATCTCAATCTTAAAGTCGCAATGAAATGCAGGATCGGTTTGGTCATTCCATTTCTTACTTACGGGTATCGATCACCGATCGCTGCAACGAGCGCTGCACCTATTGCATGCCGCAGGAATTGCAGGAGTGGCTGCCACGCGAGGATATTCTCAGTTATGAGGAGACCGTTCGTCTGGTCCGGATCGCGACGGAACTGGGGGTCACCAAGGTCCGCGTAACCGGGGGCGAACCATTAACGCGTCGAGATGTTGTCGGTTTTCTGGAAGAAATCGCGGCCATTCCATCCATTGGAAGTCTTGGGGTCTCGACCAACGCAACCTTACTCACCCGTGAGGTCAGTTCCGGCCTAACGATGGCAGCAGCGGTCCGGGATGCCGGCGTCCATTCGTTGAATATTTCGCTCGATACCCTCGATCGCGAAGTCTACGCGCAAATCACCGGCCGTGATTTCCACGAACAAGTTTTGGGCGGGATTGGGGCGGCGATTTCCGCCGGATTCGACCAGATCAAACTGAATTGCGTTTTAATGCGCGGGCGCAATGACGATCAACTGGTACCGCTGATCGAGTTCGCCGGGGAGAACAACCTCATTCTGCGCTTTATCGAGTTAATGCCGGTGAGCACGACCGAGGTGTTGGACGATGAGAATTTCATGTCGATTGGCCACGCCAAGCGCACGATTGAAGACTACTACGGCGATTTGATTCCAGAGCCGGGATTCCAGACGAACGGTCCGGCGACGTACTACCAAATTGCCGGTCGTTCGCAACGAATTGGCTTCATTGGAGCGATGACGAATCTGCATTTCTGTGAAAGCTGCAACAAACTTCGGCTGACCTGTGACGGTAAGTTGAGGCCGTGTCTCGGCAGTTATCTCGAATTCGACATCATGAAGCCGTTGCGAGCCGGGGCGAGTGACCATGAGCTGCGTCAGTTTTTTGTGGATGTGATCGATCGCAAACCGCAACAGCACGATTTTCGTGACAATTATCAACCCAACCGTCGCATGATCGCGATCGGAGGATAATTTCTCCGAAGGCGCTATGGCAACAAACTTTCCGAATCCAGGTGGTGTCCGTTACCTTTGTGTCCGTCGGGTGAGAAAAATCAGTAAATCGTGTTGAAGATGGAAAAGCGTCTTAGCCATATCGGAAACGACGGCCGCGCGCAGATGGTCGATGTCTCAGCCAAGCCGCCAAGCGCGCGCACGGCCATTGCCTCGGGCAAAATCCGGCTCAGGAAGGAAACGATTGATCTGATTGAAGCCAATCAGGTCGCAAAAGGTGATGTGATTGCGGCGGCCAAGATCGCTGGGATTCAGGCTGCCAAACAAACGTCGGATCTGATCCCGCTCTGCCACTCCCTGCCGCTGGGCGAGGTCAAAATCGATATCGTCACTTCGCGGGACTCCGCCGAAGTGACCTGCACTGCGAAGACGGTCGCGCAGACCGGTGTGGAAATGGAAGCGTTGATCGGTGTGAGCGTTGCCTTGCTCACGATTTACGACATGTGCAAAGCGGTAGACAAAGAAATGAAAATTGTCGACATGCACTTGGTCAAGAAGATGAAGGAACAAATCTCTCAGTAGGAATAAAGGAAAGTTTTCTTCGCTCCTGCTTTCGCTCCGTTTCTCAAGATGCAAATTGTTGTTGGAATCATCACCGTTTCAGATCGAGCGAGCGCCGGCGAATATGCCGACCTGGGCGGTCCGGCGGTCAAAAAATTTGCCGAGGAATCCGGCTGGCAGGTGTTGGCTGAGGCGGTCATACCCGACGAGATCAAACGGATTCAGGAAGCGATCCATTCATTTTCGCAGCAAGGATGTGGATTGATTCTGACCACAGGGGGAACCGGTTTGGCCAAGCGTGATGTCACTCCGGAGGCGATTCGCGGCGTGATGCGTCTGGAAGTTCCGGGATTCGGAGAAGTGATGCGCGCGCAATCCATGAAAATTACTCCGAATGCGATTCTCTCCCGAAATCTGGCGGCGATTGTCGATCAATCTCTGGTTATCGCGCTGCCCGGCAAACCGAGCGGTGCGGTGGAGTGTCTGGGATTTATTTCCGGCGCGATTCCCCACGCAGTTGCCAACGCACAGGAAAAGGCAACGTCCTGTTAGGCGGCGACAACATTCTGCGTCGCCACGCTCGACAGAGTCTCGCCCCTGTCCCAAGGAGCGGCGCTTGCCAGTCGCCGTTTTTTAAATGCCGGCGCGCAGAAGCACGCCGCTCCTTGGTTTGCCGATATTCAGTTCGGCGTTTGACACAAACACCGCTACAACTCGCCAACCGGCTCGACAGAGTCTTGCCCACCAAATTTCTGGGCCGCGACATTCCCCGAACTGCCCCGTGACTGGCGAGATGCCGCGCGTCGCTGTGTTTGGCCGATCGCGTTACCAATTCAGGAGCAGCATCAAGTTGCGGCCATATTCGGTGAGATGCGCCTGCCGGCCGCGTCCAGCGATCTCCCCCCGGACCAGGAGCGAATAATCGACTGCGCTCGGTTTGACGTAGGTCAGTTCCGGTTGCTTCACTTTTTTGTCACTTGGTTCGATTCGCAAGGGCACACCGGAACGGGCAAACGAAATTTCCCATGAGCGTGGCTCTTTCGATGAATCACCGTGCAACATCCATGGGTAATTCCTGGCCAGTTCGAAATTTCCAGAATGCGGGATGGTGACTTTGTAAAAGATTTGTTCGTGTTCGAGAAACTCCGGCATTGTCAGGGCAGGATTTTTTTGCAATTCGAGATACAGCCGGGCGATGTCGATACCGTCGAGATTGATGCCGTTGTAAATCCCGTGATAGTTCGGCTCGTTTTTGTAAAACGTGTCGTACCACGATTGGAATCGACGGCTGGCGATCAGATTCAATTCCAAATGCACGTGCGCACGTTCCCGATTAAGGCCAGTGCCGGTGTATCCCATCACTGCGATATGCTGACCGCGATCGATCGACTGTCCCGTTGGCACATCGATTTTGCTCAGGTGCCCGTAGAGACTGTAATACGGCGAACCGTCCCAACGATGTTCGATGACGATATATTTGCCGTAATTGGAATGGCCGGCCACGAGGCTCGTATACACGACCTTGCCGGCAGCGATCGCACGGATTTCGTCCAGCGGTTCGCCATTTTCATCACGGTGAATAGACCGGATATCGATGCCTTCGTGGAAACGGGTGTAAACAATACCGCTACTCGTTTCGACCGGATCGCGGACAAAACCGTACTGGCCACCTTCCCATGGTTTGGATTTTTCGCCGTGATAGTCGCGGTCGATGTACTGATAAAAGTCCGGACCGCCGTTAGAAAACAACGTATCGTTGTCAGTCGGCAAAACGAGATTGAGACGCTCGTGACTGGATCTCGTTTTGGTCGAGTCGCGGTCAGGGCGATCGTCGGCCGCGCGAAGAAACCCGCCGCAGGTGATAATTATTATCGCCGCCAAGACCGCGTGTGATCCGCGCATCCGTTTATTTTTTCCTCTTGCCGATCAATGGCCAATCTTTCTTCATCGAATCGATGTCACGCTTGGTCAGGCCGGAGGCGACGTAAATCTGGCCATCGCTAACGCGCTTGTCGATCTGCAGCTCGGAGACAGGGCGGCCATTGATAAAAACAAACAACAAACTGCCGCGGCGTTCGATGCTCAGAGTATCGAGCATGATCTTTCCGTGCTCGTCCAACTGAAACAGCGCGCCGTAATTATTTATTCCTGCTTCATAAGGTGAAAAAGCGACCACGTCGCTTTCGCTAATGCGCGCGGCTTTTTCGATGGAAACTTGCTTGCCGGAGAAGAGCGCCTTAATTGACGTGCTGAAGGCGGTCCCATCGTTTGGGTTGGCCTCCACGTGCACGCGCAACATGCAGTGGCGAGCCGCCTCAGCCGGAGAGGCGAGCACGAGCAATGCTACAAACAGGGCCAGTAGGCCGGCTTTCATAATCGATTGATAAAGGGTTTGACAGGATTTGTGCAACCTCGAAGAGTTTCGGGCTATTTTAACCCGCGCATGGTTCGACACGTTCCCTGCTTGATTTTGCTTTCGATGATGGCGATTGCTCAAGCCCAGGAGCTTGTGCCGTCGGCCACACCGGCTCCTTCATCTGCGCCCAAGCGCAGCTGGTTGAGCCGAATCGTGCATCCTTTTGGAGGATCGTCATCCAAACCGCGCCTGGCCGAGTACAAAGATGCGAGACTGCGCGGATTGACCGTTGAAGTGCAGGTTTCTCCGCAGCCGATCAAACTTTCGGAGGTTCGCCAGCTCGATGTGAAAGCCACCTTGAAAAGTGACGCCAAGAACGCGATCACGCTTGATTTCCCGACCGACCAACGGATCGAGATTTTCCTCATTAACTCGGAGGGTACCCTCCTGACAAAATGGTCGGACAATCATGCGATCAACGAAAAAGCCGGGACGGTGACAATTAATCCCAGCGAGCAAATTGAATATAATGAGCGCATCGCCACTCGAGATCTCACCCCCAACCGCGTCTTCGTTGCGGAAGTTTATTTTCCGAAATATCCAGAGCTGCGGGCGCGACAGAAGTTCATGACGGAGCCGTGATGGAAAAGTTGAGAGTAACTGGTTGAGATTGAGAGAAGATTGAATGTCCGGCTCTCAACCCTCCACTTTCAACCCTCAACTGTTTAGCGATTACCACAGCCACCCTCAGGGGCATCGCGTTCAACCTTACACGCAGGAGTTATTGCAGCCTTGGGTGGATAGCGCGCGGCAACGCGGGTTGAGCGACATCGCCCTGACCGATCACGATCGATATCATGCCGGGGTAGACTTCGACGAATTGAACCGGTTGAGGGAACAAAATCCGGAAGTGAAAGTGCGCGCGGGAATCGAACTGGATAACGATCCGGAAACGTCGGCCGCAGGCCGGCAATGGGTCGAGAAGAATTGGGACAAACTCGATTTCGTTCTCGGGTCCGTTCATTACCTGGATGATCCGGCGCAGATGTTCGACACCGTTCCGGACGGAGCCGAACAGTTTGTGGGAAGGGACGTGAATGAAGTTTATGAGGATTATTTTCGCCGGATTCGCGAAATCGCTGGAAGTGGACTGGTCGATTGTTTGTCTCATCTCGATTTAATCAAGATTCATGGTCACCGGCCCTGCGGCGACATTCGCTGGATGGTTGACGAAACTTTGGAGTTTATTTGTGCGCGCGACTTGGCGATCGAACTTTCGACGGCGGGTTGGCGTAAACCGGTGAACGAGCTTTATCCGTCGGATGAAATTATCCGGCTCGCCTTGAAGAAGGGCATTCCTTTTACCACCGCATCCGATGCGCATTCTCACGTTCAGTTAGCGGAGAATTACGATCGGTTGGCGGAAAAGATGAAGGGGTTAGGCGTGAGAGCGGTGTCTGTCTACGAACACCATCGGCGGGAGAACGTTAAATTGTAAGCGCGGCAAGAAAATTAGCCGCTGCGGCAAATCACATCCCCGGAATTCCAAGTCCGCCGGTAATCTTCGTCATTTCGGATTGCGCCAAGGCTTTGCCTTGTTCAATTGCGCCTTTGACCCCGTTCAGGACGACTTCTTCCAGGAACTCCACGTCGTTCGGATCAACGATCTCCTTATCGATCTTGATCGAGAGAACATCGCCGGCGCCATTGGCGACGACTTTCACTTTGCCGCCGCCGGCAGCGACCTCAACGGTCTTCTCTTCCAGCTCAGCCTGCGTCCGCGCCATTTGCTCCTGCATCTTCTGGGCCTGCTTCATCAACTTATTTAGATTCATAGTGGTGTTGAAATATGAGTGATCTTGAAGCCCCCGGTCAGGCAATCGATATCGCCGGCTAGCTTCTGATTTTTCCTTTAAATATTTCGAGCGCTTCTTGAATTAGCGGATCGTCAGATTTCTCCGCTTTCTCTTCCGGTTCTGCTTTGGCCAAAAGATTTTCCTGAAGCGTCAGTTTGACGGTCCAATCTTTTCCGCTCACTTCCTGGAGCAGCGTCTCGATCAGTTTCCGATTTCCGGCAGTTCCGAGAATATCCATGATCGAACGTTGGTCCGGCGCGAAGCCGAGGTTGAAATTGCGACCATCCGTACCCAGCACATGGGCTGCGGCCGCGGAATTTCGAACAAATGCCTTTTGCGACGGAATTTTGTTGTAGGCTTGCTGCCAGATTTCCTCGGCATTGACCGGCTTATCGCCCACCTCTGCCACTTTCGGTGCAGCCGCGGCAATGGTATCGGCCACAGGTTTGTTGTAACTACGATCGGCCACCGCAGTTTTTTTTGCTTTCCCGGCGTCAGCGGCGCCGCCGACAGATTTCGTCGCACCGCTTTTCCCGTTTTGCAGCTCACTCAGTTTTTCAATCACCTCGTCCAGGGTCGTTTGACCCAAAGTTTGGATCGCCTTAATCACCGCGACTTCGAAATGCAATTTCTTGTTCGGAGCCCATTTCATCCGGCCCTCCGCATCCGCGAATTGATCGATCAGCTCGAGTAGTCGGCTTGTTTCCACACCTTTCGATTGCGTCTCGAGCGACGTCCGCAATTCCGGGTCGACATCTTCATTCAGCGCGTCCGCCTTCACCTTGAAAACGAGCAGATCGCGCAGATACGCGATCAGATCCGCCATCAGGCGCATCATGTCTTTACCGGCTTCGCTCTGTTCATGGAGAAGCTGGACGGCTTCCGGTGTCGCACCGCGAAGCATTTTGCCGGTAAAATCGGCCACGGTTTGTTGGCCGGTTAAACCAAAAACGTGGAGGACGTCCGATTCCGCAATTTTTTCGCCGCAGAATGCCACCAATTGATCGAGCATCGACTCGGCGTCGCGCATCCCGCCTTCCGCGCCGCGGGCAATGGCGTGAGCTGCTGCCGGCTCGAGCTTGATCTTTTCCTTGCCGGCAATGAATTGCAGGTGATCGGCAATCAGGTTGGCTGGAATGCGATGAAGATCGAAGCGCTGGCAGCGACTGACAATCGTCGGCAACACCTTCTGCGGTTCAGTCGTCGCGAAAATAAATTTCACGTGGGGCGGAGGTTCTTCCAGCGTCTTGAGCAACGCGTTGAAGGCAGCGGAAGTGAGCATATGCACTTCGTCGATGATGTAGACCTTGAACCGGGACTTGGCCGGCGCGTAACGCGCGTTGTCGCGCAGTTCGCGGACCTGTTCGACACCGTTGTTGCTGGCGCCGTCGATCTCGAGGACGTCGAGACTGTTGCCGGCGGCAATTTCGCGGCAATTATCGCACTTTCCACAAGGTGTCACCGTCGGTCCCGGAGAGTTCGTGCAGTTCAATGATTTCGACAAGATCCGCGCGGTCGAAGTCTTGCCGGTGCCGCGAGGGCCAACAAACAGGTAGGCGTGAGCCAGACGGTTCTGCTCGACCGCATTCTTGAGGGTGCGCGAGACATGGTTTTGGCCGACGACGTCGTCAAATGTTTGCGGCCGATATTTGCGCGCGAAGACTTCGTAACTCACACAGATAATCTAGACGGAAAAGTTCGCGGTTGGTAGTTGATAGTTCGGCGATGAAATCGAATCACTGGCTGCTTTTCTGGTTCGGAATCGCCCTTTCTCTTCCGAACTGTGCAAGAACGGCTCAACCACCGCCCTTGCCGGATCCGTTTTTGGACCATTTTGTCGGTGACTGGAAAGTGCAGCGCAAGATGGATGGACGCACGGTCGAACAAACGTTACACGTGGATTGGGTTCTCAATCATCATTTCATTGAAATGTATTACGGATGGCAGCAGGCATCACCGCCTTACGAAGCTATGATTTTTATTGGTTATGACGACGCCAACAAAAAGTACGTCTGCCACTGGGTGGACGTCTTCGGAGCGAATGACTCCACTCTCGGATATGGCCGAATCGACGATCGGCTCCATTCGATTGAATTCCGATTTGAAGCCAAAGGTGGAGCGCTGACGAATCGATTTACCTTCGACCCGCAGGAGAAAATCTGGACGTCCCTAATTCGCCAGCAGGAAAACGGACAATGGAAAACATTCGCCGAAGAAAAATGGACCCCGATACCTCCAAACTGATGAGACGTTTACTAATTTGCCTGCTCGCATTTGTGGTCACGATTTCCATCGATGCTTCGGCGCGAGAACCGCTCAATGCGCCACCTTCACCGGCCGTTCAAAAACCGGTTCGCGCCCGCGATCTTGGCATTCCCTTCGATGGAACGCCGGGTCCGTTCAATGCGATTACGGATGTCGCTGGATTGGAAGTTGGCTACTCCACTTTGATCAGCGGGGAAGGGAAGCTGATTGTCGGCAAGGGACCGGTTCGGACCGGTGTGACGGCAATCATTCCGCGAGGCCATGCGTCGTTGAACGATGCCGTTTATGCCGGCTTTTTCAGTTTGAATGGCAACGGAGAGATGACCGGCACGAATTGGATTGAGGAAAGCGGGTTTCTGGAGGGTCCAATTGTCATCACCAACACGCACAGCGTGGGTGTGGCGAGGGATGCGGTCATTGCTTGGCGGGTCAAGCATGGGGCCGCCGATAACACCGGTTACTGGTGGAGCTTGCCCTTGGTGGCAGAGACGTGGGATGGGTGGCTGAACGACATCAATGGATTCCACGTGAAGCCGGAGGATGTCTTCCATGCGCTGGACACCGCTCAGGGCGGGCCGGTTGCGGAGGGGAGTGTCGGTGGCGGAACGGGGATGGTCTGCTACGAATTCAAAGGAGGTAATGGAACCGCGTCGCGAAAAGTGGAGATCAGGGCAGGGAAAGGTCAGCCGGCAAAGAATTACGTGGTGGGCGTTTTTTTGCAGGCCAACTTCGGGCGTCGCCCCTTGTTAACAATTGCTGGTGTGCCATTTGGCAAAGAAATTCCTGGATCTGTTTACAAAGAAGATACCGGTTCATGCATTGCGGTCGTAGCCACCGATGCTCCGCTTTTGCCGGGCCAATTGAAGCGCTTGGCCCGAAGGGTCTCGCTCGGCCTGGCCCGGACCGGAACGATCTCAGGCAACGGCTCCGGTGATTTGTTCGTCGCATTTTCAACGGCAAACCCGAATGTGGAAAACCCGAATCAAACCACCCATTCGGTGCAAACGATTCCGAATGACCTGATGGATCCGATTTTTGAGGGGGTCGTTGAGTCCGTGGAGGAAGCGGTGGTGAATGCCCTGGTTGATAACCACGATATGACTGGGAGAGATAATCACGAAGTCCCGGCGCTTCCGCACGATCGGGTCCGCGGGTTGTTGGAAAAATATAACCGGCTGGCTCGGTAAACGTGATTACGATTCAATCGGATCATCCGCGGAATCTCCTTTTGATTTGCTACCACGGATCGGTGTCGGCCAAGGAGACCGAAGCCGGTTTGCCGCAAATCCAATCCGAACTCGCGACATTAAGTTCCGGTTTTCGCCTGCTGGCAGATCTGACGGATCTCACGTCGATGGAACCCGGCTGCGCGCCATTCATCGAGCAGGTGATGGATTTGTGTAACGCGAAAGGAACGTCGCTGGTCGTCCGGGTGATTCCCGACCGGCGTCGCGATATCGGTTTTGCGATCATGTCGATTTTTCATTACGCCAGCGGTGTCCGGATCGTGAATTGCGAGACGATCGAGCAAGCGGATCGGGTTTTGAATGGCTGAGTAGGGAACTCAATTGACCGGACACGGCTTTCGTCGCGACGCAGTTGTAGCCACCGCGCTGTTTCGCCGGTTTTGGCCGGACTGCGGGCTTCGACAACAGCGAGGCGGCTACAACGACGCCGCGCGGTAAACGATAAGCGCGGCGGCAATATCTTCCACCGCTAAGCCTAACGATTTAAAAATCGTGGTTTCTTCGGCTCGCGATCGCACCGATCCGGCAAACACTTCGCCGAGTTCGGCATAGATTTTCGTTTTGGACAAAATGACGTCCCCTGATTCCTTCGCCGCCGCCTCGCGGGAATCCACGAATACGACGCTGGTCTGCATTGCTTCATCGTCCAGTTCGCGCCAATCCGGGCGGCAGGCACCGACTGCATTGACGTGACAACCAGGTTTCAGCCAGGCGCCAGGCAAAACCGGAGTCGTTGCACTGGTCGCGACCACAACCACATCGGCGCCGCCCACGGCATTTTCGACCGACAGCGATTTTGCGCCGATAGCGTGCGCAAATCGATCAGCGTGCGATTTAGTCGGACTCCAGACCCGGATTTCGTGGAAATGCCTAACCAGTTGCAACGCCTCGAAATGGCTGCGGGCTTGCACTCCGCTCCCGAGAATTGCCAGAATTGAAGCGTCGGTCGGACTCAACATTTTGGTTGCGGCAGCCGAGACCGCCGCGGTTCGCATTTCGGTAATCAATCGACCATCCATGACGACAAGCGGCTCTCCGGTTTCCGGATCGAATAATGAAATGGTGGCCATATGCGTGGGGATTCCACGTTTGGCGTTCGAAGGATAAAACGTCACCAGCTTAACTCCGAGTGCATCTGGCGTTCGGGCCGGCATCATGCCGAAAAAACCTCCGGGGGGATCGATACTAATCACCTGCCGCACTGGCTGGGTGACTTTTCCGGTCGAGAATTCGGCCAGCGCTTTTTCCATCGCCGGTATCAGATCCGACATGCGCAGGTGTCTGCGCACGTGATCTTCGTCAAGAAAAAGCATGCGGAGGATCTAGTTCACCTAACGATCAGCGAAAAACAAAGGAATTCGATGTTGGACGAACTCGGTGACCTTTCCGGGCTATTCATTCAGCAACTCATCCTGGAGATGACGTTTGAGATGCTGGCGAGCGGCTTTCTTGATCGCACGGCGTTCATCGATGACCGCTCGCTGGTCCGCGCGGCGCTGATGAGATGTCCGATGATCCACCTCGGACGGCAGATGCAGAATCTTTGGTCGATTTCCGCCGGTTTTCCGTTCCTTAGGCTTGGCGTACGGATCCATCGCTTCTCATCAGCCTGCTCCTAAGCATGACCAGGGTTGGGAGTCATGATCGTCCCAATTACTTTAGTGTGATCTCGCGCATCGTCTTGGTTCCGAGAATCTCGCGGACATCCAGTCGCTTCACCGCCAAGTCGCGGCGCTGATCGCCCGAACCCATCGTTTTGGTCATGATGGGTTCCATCTTCTCCCGCAGTCCATCGAATGCCGCCATGTTCGGATATTCGACCATGATAATAATATTGGCGTCGTGTTCGCCAATGGCGTTTCCGTTCAAGATTTTGTAATCGAGAATAATCTTCGCCGCTTTGGCCGCTTCATAGACCGGCTTCACGGTCTGACTGATTTGTTTGAAATATTCGTCATCCAATCCGGATTTGGTTTTCACGAATGTCATCGTCCAGACTGGTCCTTCCGTGTAGGGGGCACCGTCTCCCGTTCTGGCCGTCGAGCTCGAAGTTTGTCCGAAACAAAAGCTACAAAGACCTAGAAAACTCACAGCGATCAGTAATTTGTTCATCGCGCCAGCTTGACCACGGGTGGTGGAACAGGCGAGAAGATTTGCATCCGAATGAGCGTCGATCTTGTCAGAATTCGTCAGGCACACGAACGAATCAAACCATTCATTCATCGCACTCCCGTCCTAACCAGTGAACGATTGGACGGCGGTGCGTCCGCATCGTTGTTCTTCAAATGCGAAAATTTTCAAAAGATCGGCGCATTCAAGGCGCGCGGAGCGACCAACGCGGTTTTTTCGCTCGATGAAAAGACCGCGCCGCGCGGGGTCGCCACCCATTCTTCGGGCAATCATGGCACGGCACTCGCCCGCGCCGCGAAATTACGAGGTCTTCCGGCGTACATCGTGATGCCAAAAAATTCGGCGCGAGTCAAAATTCGCGCGGTGGAAGGATTCGGCGCCGAAATCGTTTTTTGCGAGCCGAACGATGCTGCCCGTGAAACGGCGACCGCGGAGGTAATCGCCAGGACCGGAGCGACCCTGATTCATTCATTTGAAAACGACGATGTGATTGCGGGACAGGGGACCACAGCGATCGAACTGCTCGAGCAGGTTCCCGATCTCGATGCAATCGTTTGTCCAGTGGGCGGCGGCGGTTTGCTATCCGGAATCGCGACGGCGGCGAAGTCGATCCGGCCGGAGATAAAATTGTTCGCGGCGGAACCAGCCAATTCCGACGATACGTTGCAATCTTTTCGAGCCGGGAAACGTCTGGTCACCGCAAAAAACTTTACCATTGCCGATGGATTGCGAACGAATGTGGGAGAAACGACCTTCCCCATTCTTCAGCGTTATCTCGATGATGTCATTTCGGTGTCTGAAGACTCGATTATCCGGGCCATGAGAACAATTTGGGAAACGATGAAGATTGTCATCGAACCATCCGCCTCGGTTGGGTACGCTGCGATTTCCGGGAGCAAACCTGCCGAACAAGCGCGTCGGTATCATTATCACGGGCGGCAATGTCGACCTCGATGCGTTGCCTTGGGGTGACTTCCGCACGGCACCATGAAGGTTTTAAAGTTCGGCCGGTCGTCCTTGACGAGCACGAACTGCATTTGGAAGGTCTCGAATGCGTTATTCCAAAACGCCGCCCGTGATTCAAGGTCCAGGCGCGGGCGCGGACGTCACTGCCAGCTGGGCTCGGATATTTTGAAACTGCTCAATTACCTGTCGAGCTGATCAGGATTTTGGCGAAATATCCTTAAACTGAACCAGAAACTCGGGTTTGGTCAGCGAATCTTTATCGTTCGAGCTCAGCTCTTTGAGGTAATCGTTTCCGAAAAGAAAAGTACCGTCGAATTTGACCATCGCTCCGTTGGTGAGCGCGGTAACGCGGTCGTGCAGTGGCGAATCTTTCGGGATCATCGTTTTTAAACTCATGTCCGCGAAACTCTTTGTCATCGTCCGTAGAACGATGTTTGAATCCGGCAGCTGAACCGCGACCGCCACGTCGCCGTTCGGCGCCGTCGTCACTTCTTTGATCGTGCCGACCCAGGCCGTGATGGCACGGTCGCCGGAAACCTGAGCCAACTGAGACATTCGAGCCGAACGCAGCGAGCTCCGCTGCAGTGCGTTTACCGCATTGCCATATTGTGAGACGAACGAATTGACCGCCCCAATGAATCGCGATTCGCCCACGGGCATCGCCACCGATGGCTTTTTCGAACAACCACTGCCCGCGGCGCTCACTACTGCAACGGTCACAACGGTGCGGACGAACGGAAACGAAAATAAATTTTTCACGGCGATCGATCGCGATTTAATAAGTCGCCGCGGGGAAAGGCGAGCGTTTTCGGCGGCTATTTTGCGCTGGTCAACTCGTCCACCAGCGGCTCGGCGTCATAAACGTTGCGCAGCGCTTCGAGAATCGCGGCCGAGTCGACCGATACCGCGCGCGCTTGTTTGTCGGTGAAAAGGCAGTCCAGGACCAACGATTGAATGTTGCCGTCAAAAATAATTCCGACGAATTCACCTTTCTGGTTGACCACCGGGCTGCCGCTGTTGCCGCCAATAATGTCCGCATCGGAGACAAAATTGAACGGCGTGTTCAGGCCGAGTTTTTCTTTGCGTTCGACCCAGCGTTGCGGCAGGTCGAACGGCGCCTTATTTTTGTGCTCAGCCGATCGTTCGTATAATCCCTGAAAATTCGTGAAGGCCGGGATCTGTTTTCCATTCTCTTCGTAACCGCGGACCGTGCCGTAGGACAATCGCAGGGTAAAGGTCGCGTCGGGATAACTGCTCGTCCCTTCCAGGGCGAAACGGGCCTGGGCGATCTCGCCGTAAGCCTCATGTTTAATCTCTTCCTGCGTTTCATACACCTTCTTGGCCTGCCGCGCCGTCGCATCAATTGACCGGGCCAGATCAATCATCGGATCATTCGCGGTATCGAGCGCCGTTCTGCCTCCGGCATACAATTTTTTGCGGAGTCCGGCGTCCTTCAGATGTGTTCCCTTGACCAGTTCGTTCGCGCGCTCGACCGGCGATTTGCCATTCAAAACCATTTTGACCAACGGATGGTTTGCGCCGAAAGCGCTGGCGAAATCGGTGAGCGAATCAGTTAGCATCAGCACTTCCACGTCGTCATAAACGGCTTCCGTCGAGAAAAGCTCCAGCTCGAGCGATTCGCGGTTGCTTTCGCGAAAATCGGCCAGGCGCTGTTCATTCGGCTTCGCTTTCTCATCGGCTGACCGGACAAGCAATCGGGCATACTTGAACAGCGTGCTGTAAAAGGCCCGCGGCGCGCGGTAAATGGTGACTTTGGGCCGTTCCATTTCCAGGTAATCATAGACCGGAGCGTTTTTAGCGATTTCTGCCTGTGCCTTCTTGATTCGATCATAGGCGGATAAAGTGCCCGCAAATTTCGGATTATTGGAAATGGCCGTGCGCAGGTTCTGCTCGCGGTTTTGCAGTGCCTGCCAGACTTGCGGATCCAGCACACCGGCCAGGTAGCCATCGGAACGTTTCCGGTTGTTGGTGACGCCATAGGAATCCTCGCGAACGCGCCGGGCGTTTTCGAACGTTCGCTCGCCGAAGCTGTGCAAAAGAACTTCGCGCCGCTTAAACGCGGACAGAACGTAGGGCAAATAGCGGTCACGCATGTCCGCTATCTCGTCCATGGTCAGCTGACGATCTGTTTTACCCGGATCTCCGCTAACGAATGTCAATTCTCCATCCGCCGGACCCCGCGCATTCATCTTAAGGTAGTTTTCGATCTTGGCCGGATGTCCATTCTGGTAGACGCGGAAGATGCAGATATCGAGATCGTATCTCGGATATTCAAAATTATCCGGGTCACCTCCATAGAACGCGATTTGTTGTTCCGGCGCGAAGACCAGCCGGACATCGTCATATCGTTGGTAACGATAGAGATTGTAGACTCCGCCCTGATATAAGGCGACGACGTCCGAACGCAGTCCCGTTTTGTCTTTGCTCTCTTTTTCGATCGTCGCGATCACGGCTTTGCGGGCATCCGAGGCTTGCTGGCTGGTCATTCCAGGTTGAACCGCGGCGTTCACGCGAGCCGTGACATCGTCAATCGACATGAGAACATTGAGTTCCAGGTCGACGCACTTTTTCTCGTCGGTCTGATTACGCGCATAGAACCCGTCCCGTAAATAGTTGTGCAGTTCGTCGGAGAATTTCTGAAGTGAATCCGCTCCGACGTGATGGTTGGTGATGACCAACCCATTCGGCGAAACGAACGAAGCGCTTCCGCCGGAATTGAAACGAACGCTGGCTTTTTGAAGGTGCTCCAGCCACTGCTTGGTCGGTTCGAAGTGATATTTTTCTTTTAGCTGCTTGATCGGAGGTGCATTAAAGAGCCACATCCCTTCATCTCCAAAGACGTCACCAACCGTGATTGCTAGAGAGCAGACAAACAACAGGTGAAGAACATTGCGCATGAAGCGCAGTTTTAAATGTGACCGCGACAACTCACAACAACAAAGGATGTCGGGAACAGGGACGGCCCTCAGCGCCGCTTGAATTCTGGAACGGCCGATCGGTCAATGCCGAACAACGCTTTCGAGCGCCGAATCCGCGCGCCTTCCGATTCGAAAAACGATCGCAGCTCCGGTGTGAAAAATGAGCTGCCATCCGCCCGCGGATTGAAATCCAAAAGCAACCGGCCCCCGGGCTTTAGAAATCGGCCTCGCACGTCATCAACGAAAAATTTCCAATGTGCCGTGTTCCATTCTTCACCTGTTTTGGATCCGCCAATTCTCTGGAAACAAATTCGATGAGCCGTGACTAAATCGAACTTTTCCGGAAGATCGGGCAGAGGAGTATGGGGATCGATGCGTGAAATAACCCGGCGAACTTCCAAAAGCGCGAGCGTGTCACGAAAAAGTTGATGATCGTCAAGATCGAAACCGAGCACGTCGTGTCCGAAACATTGGCAGACGTAGAGGAAATATCCGGCGCCGCAACCGAGATCGAGAATGCGAAGTGGCTGAGTGCGGTCGAGCCATAAATCCTGCGCCCGTTCGATGTTGATTCCAATCCAGTAGGGAACGTCAGCGAAGCGATTAATTTTCGGAAAGTCAGGGCCGCGCGGATAACGTCGTTCCAAATCGGCCACCGCGGCGGCATCAAGCGTTCCCAGAATCTTTTGCGAGCTGACCGGGTGGGTCCAGCGACTCACATGTTCGAGAATACTTTCGTAGCTTTCACGCGAGATAAGTTTTCGGATTTTTCGAGCCAACTCCATCGATCAGCCCCAACTGTAGCGCCAAGAGGTTAGCTGTCACCTCGGGCGGTCACGAGGACCGTGTCTCTGGTTGTAAAACGACGTTTGCAGCGTGGCCGTGCCATCTGTTATTGCTTCACACATGGCCGAGACGGAGCGTAAGATCGAGGACTACGCTTTTTTGAGCGACACCCAAACGGCCGCGCTGGTCAGCCGAACCGGTTGTGTCGAATGGCTTTGCTTTCCGCGCTTTGATTCCGGTGCCTGCTTCGCATCGTTGCTCGGGAAACCGGAACATGGCTGCTGGCAGATCTGGCCGGATGAGGAAATCCGGAAGCTCAGCCGGCGATATCGCGATCATGCGCTCATTCTGGAAACCGATATCGAAACGGCCAGCGGCGCGGTCCGGTTGATCGATTTTATGCCGCCCCGGGGGGAGAATCCCGATCTGATTCGGATCGCGCAGGGATTGCACGGCGAAGTTTCGCTCGAAATGCAGCTGATCATTCGCTTTGACTACGGACAGGTCGTGCCGTGGGTGCGGCGCCGCCACGGCGGTCTCGAGGCGATTGCCGGACCGGACGGGCTGATTTTGCGAACACCGATTCCGACATGCGGCAAAGACCTAACGACTGTGGCGCAGTTCAAAGTCAAAAAAGGCGACCGAATTCCGTTCGTTCTCACCTGGTTTGCTTCGCACACTGATCCGCCGAAAGCGGTGAATGCGGAGCACGCATTGCGGGACACGGAAAAATTTTGGGGCGATTGGGCCGCGCAATGTCATCGTAAAACCGAATGGGATGACGCAGTAGTCCGCTCGTTGATTGTTTTAAAGGGCCTCACTTACGCGCCGAGCGGGGGAGTTGTCGCGGCGGCGACCACGTCGCTTCCCGAAAAAATCGGCGGTGTCCGGAACTGGGATTATCGCTACTGCTGGCTTCGGGACGCGACCTTTACGCTGATCGCGTTTATGAACGCGGGCTACACCGAGGAAGCGAAATCCTGGCGGGAGTGGTTGCTTCGGGCGATCGCGGGGAGCCCTGCGCAAATGCAAATCATGTACGGCGTTCGCGGCGAACGGCGCTTGGAAGAATTCGAAGTGCCATGGTTGCCCGGTTACGAAAATTCAAAACCGGTCCGAATCGGTAACGCCGCGTCGCGCCAATTCCAGCTCGATGTTTACGGCGAAGTTTTGGGGGCGATGCATCATGCGCAAGTTAGCGGAATTCGCAATGAAGAGCCCGATTGGCGATTGCAGGAAGGATTGATGAAGTTTCTCGAATCGAATTGGCAAAAGCCGGATGAAGGCATTTGGGAAGTGCGCGGCGGCGCGAAACAATTCACCCATTCGAAAATGATGGCCTGGATGGCGTTCGACCGGGCGATCAAGCTGGCGCGCGATTGCGAATGCGAAGTCGGGTGCAACATCGAACGTTGGGAAAAGATTCGTGACCAGATTCATCGCGAAGTCTGTGAGCGCGGATATAACGAGACGAAAAAGGCATTCACCCAGTATTATGGGAGCGAAGGCCTCGATGCCAGCTTGCTGATTATGCCGCTGACCGGTTTCCTGCCGGCAAAAGATCAGCGATTTATCAATACGGTGGACGCGATCCAGCGTGAATTGATGGAGGACGGATTAGTTCTGCGATATCGCCCGGGAAAAGACAATGTGGATGGTTTGCCGGGAAGCGAAGGCGTGTTTCTTCCGTGTTCGTTTTGGCTCGTGGACGCACTTTATCAAATCGGCCGCAAAGAAGCGGCTCGCAAGTTATTCGCGCACTTGCTCAGTCTGCGGAACGATCTCGGTCTTCTTTCTGAGGAGTATGATCCGCACGAGCGCCGGCAGCTTGGCAATTTTCCGCAGGCATTTTCCCACGTGGCCCTGGTCAACACGGCGCTGGTGCTCAGCGAAAAACATCCGGTCACAAAAAACCTCAATCAGTCCAGGCGACACCCATGAGCGACCGTAACTTCCATTCGCCGGAAATGATCCGGGTGCCCCCGGACAGGCGTATTCGACTCGCAGGCATGGTTGTTTTGGTTACAGGCCTGCTTCTGGCGGTGCTTATTTTTATGGCGGCCCAACCGGACCAGGATCCGCTCGGCGGCGACGGCCGCACCAAGCGCGACACTCTGGAACTGGAGAAGATGGGCGGACAAAGTTACGTCTTGTCCAACGATCTGAATATTTGGCTGGCCAGCCTATGGCACGGACGAAGGCTGGCCTACATGATCAGCATTTTTTCCGTCGCTGTCTTTTTCAGCTGCCGTCGATTTGCGAACTCGTGGGAACCCATCAGCCGTATGTGAAACCAATCGGCCCGATCCAAATGCGGATGCCCGCCCTGGGTGGCAAACGTCCCGCGGAGCTACGGCGCGCGATTTCTGTATGAACCCAGTACGTAACCGTTAATGGCACAACTTTTTTCGCCGCGCGCGAACGTTCATGCCCGCGTCACGATTGTGATCGTGATCGTGCTGATTTGCGCCGGCGGTTGGACGACGTGGGCGGTCTATTGGTCGCCTTATACCACTTACGTCAACGTCCCGTTCGATCAGCCGGTGCCGTTCAGTCACAAACATCACGTCGGCGACGACGGCATCGATTGTCGTTATTGCCACACGTCCGTGGAGAAGTCCGCCTTTGCCGGTCTACCGAGCACCGAGACATGTATGAGTTGTCATTCCCAACTTTGGAAGAATGCGCCATTGCTCGCGCCGATTCGCGCCAGCTTGGCGACGAAGACTCCGGTGCAATGGAATCGGGTTCACGATTTACCGGACTACGTCTATTTCAATCACAGCATTCACGTGGCCAAAGGAATTGGCTGTTCCAGTTGTCACGGTCGCATCGATCAAATGCCGCTGACGCGCAAAACGCAAACGCTCTACATGCGGTGGTGCCTTGATTGCCACCGCAACCCGCAAAAGTACATCCGTCCACGCGACAAGATTTACGATATGGAATGGCAGCCCGGAGCGGGCCAGCGCGAGAGAGGCCAAGAGCTGGTCGGGCAATACCACGTGGATACCTCCGGCCACCTAACGAACTGCAGCACATGTCATCGATGAAGAAAAGTGACGAGTGGCCGGCGCCCGGTGACGAGACGCCGGTGCGAGCCAACCTGCATCACGGCTACTGGCGTAGCTTGCACGACTTGGCCAAGCAAACCGGAACGGGTCAGCGAGAGGACGAGTTTTTTCCCGGCGCCAGCGAATGGCCGGATGACTTTAGTCGGCGTGATTTTATGAAGTTGCTGGGTGCATCGCTGGCCTTGGCTGGTTTCAATTCCTGCACCAAACAGCCAATTGAGAAGATCGTTCCTTACGTCAAGCAACCGGAAGAAGTCATTCCGGGCAAGCCATTGCAATTTGCCACCGTCACGCAAATGGGCGGTTTTGCGCAAGGATTGCTCGTGACGAGTTATGAAGGGCGGCCGACTAAGATCGAAGGCAATCCCATCCATCCGGCGAGTCTCGGCGCGACGACAATCTGGGCGCAGGCAGACGTGCTTGATCTTTACGATCCGGATCGGGCGCAAATGGTAACCACAAGCGGTGCGCTGAAAACCAACAGCGACTTTTGGAATGCACTGGAACAGACTCTTCAGACACAGAAAGCGACCGGAGGCGCGTCGCTGCGAATTCTGTCCGAGCCAATCACTTCGCCCACATTGCTCGCCCAACTATCTGATTTGATCAATCAATTCCCGGGCCTGCGCTGGTGCGTATGGGATCCCACCAATCGCGACAACTTCGAAACGGCGGAACCGATTTACGATTTTTCCAAAGCGAAGGTAATCGTCAGTCTCGATTCGGATTTTCTTTACACCCATCCCTTCGCTCTTCGTTACGCGCGGGATTTCGCCGACGCGCGACGAGTGGTGGAGTCCGATGGCGTCCGGATGAATCGTCTTTATGCGGCAGAACCAACGCCGACGGTTACTGGATCGAATGCGGATCACCGAATCGCCGTGGCTGCTCGCGATATTTTACCGCTCGCTCAAGCGCTCCTGCGGCAAATTGGCGCAGGAAAACTTGACGGGTTAAACCCGCCAGGTCCCGGGGAATTTGATCTGGATCGATACGACCCGTGGATTAAAGCCGCGGCCGCGGATTTAAGTAACAACGGCGGTGCCTGCGTGATTGTCGCCGGTCAAAATCAGCCGCCAGAGGTCCATGCTCTCGCCCGGCAGATCAATACCGCGCTGGGAAATGATGGCAAAACGGTTTTGCCTTCACCCCGGCTATCGCTGCCGGGGAATCGGATCGCGTTGAAAGAATTGGTCGACGAAATGCAAGCCGGCGGTGTGGAATTGCTCGTCGTCGTTGGCGGTAATCCCGTCTACGACGCGCCGATCGATCTTGGTTTCGCGCACGCGTTCGAAAAAGTGAAGGTGCGCGTCCACCAGAGCACGTTTTTCAACGAAACATCGCGTCTCGCCCATTGGCATCTCCCGGCCCCGCACTTTCTCGAATCGTGGAGTGATGCGTGCGCATTCGATGGGACGATCTCGATTGTTCAGCCCCTGATCGAACCGATGTATTCGGCGATTTCGGCACATGAATTGTTCGATGCGCTCCACGGGCAGGCGTCACGTACTCCTTATGAAATCGTTCGGAGTCGTTGGGAAGCGTCGAACCCGGGTCCGGAATTCGAAATGAAATGGCGGCGCGCGCTGAGTGATGGAATCGCGCGTGAGCTTATCGCTCCGACGCCGGCAACGCATTCGAGGGAGGCTTCTTCGTCCGCGGCAACGGTGCCACGGGCTGGTCGGTCAACCGCAGCTTCAGATGTTGAAGTCGTTTTTCGCGCGGACGTCAACATTCTCGATGGCCGGTACGCGAATAACAGTTGGCTGCAGGAGTTGCCGCGCCAACCTTCGAAATTGGTTTGGGACAACGCGGCGCTGATCAGTCCGACATTGGCTCAGCGCAACCAGCTTCAGAATGGTGACGTGGTCGAACTCACTCTGGCGAATCGAACCATTAAAGCGCCGATCTGGATTCAAGCGGGACAAGCTGAGAATTCCGTGACGCTTCCGCTTGGCTACGGACGCGAGATTGTCGGCCGAATCGGACGGAATGTCGGCTTCGATGCGTATGCATTGCGAACCTCCGGAGCGTTGTGGTTCGCGGACGGCCTAACAATTCACAAGACCCAGGAAACGTTCTCCCTCGTCAGCACTCAGCAACATCATTCCGTCGGTGATCGAGGGATCTTGCACGATGGCACGTTAGACCAATTTCGGGCGAATCCAGCGTTTGCGCAGAAATCGGAGCAGCTTCCTCCGAGAGAGGAAACGCTTTACCAGCCGGATGACTTTCCGTATCGCAGTTACAAATGGGGAATGGTGGTCGATCTCAACACCTGCATCGGTTGCCATGTCTGTACCATTGCTTGCCAGGCGGAGAACAATATCCCTACCGTTGGCAAACAACAGGTCGCAGTTCATCGCGAAATGCACTGGATCCGGGTCGACACGTATTTTTCGGGAGACGCCGATGATCCTCGATTCACGCATCAACCGGTGCCTTGCATGCACTGCGAGACAGCGCCGTGCGAGCTCGTTTGCCCGGTCGGCGCGACGGTGCACGACAACGAAGGCCTCAATTTGCAAGTCTACAATCGTTGTGTTGGGACGCGTTATTGTTCGAACAACTGTCCTTACAAAGTTCGGCGGTTCAATTTCCTCGAATACAACAACGGTCTGAGTGAGACCGAGAAGCTGGTCAAGAATCCCGACGTGACGGTGCGCTCGCGCGGGGTCATGGAAAAATGCACTTATTGCATTCAGCGGATCAACGCGGTGCGAATCAAATCGGAGTTGGAGCAGCGCCGGATCCGTGATGGAGAAGTGGTTCCAGCGTGCGCCCAGGCGTGTCCCACCGAAGCAATTGTCTTCGGTGATATGAACGACCCGCAGAGTCGGATCAGTCGCTGGAAAAAATCACCGCTCAATTACTGGATGCTCGGTGAGCTCAACACCCAGCCGCGGACAAGCTATTTCGCCAAATTACGAAACGAGAATCCGCAGCTGCACGCATCATGAACGGATCCGAAGTGAAAGCAGAAATTCCGGTGTCGAAAATTTCTTCACTCGGTTACCCGACGAATTTACTCGAACCCGGACAGACTTATGAGTCGGTCAATCGAACGATTGCCGGAATTCCGCTGAGCCCAAGTGCGCCGGCGCCGTGGTGGATCGGGTTTTTCATCGCGTTCGTGCTGTTAATGATCTTTCTTGGGGCGATTTCCTGGCTCCTGATCAAAGGCGTCGGTGTCTGGGGCGTGAATATTCCGGTGGCGTGGGGATTCGCCATTGTCAATTTTGTGTGGTGGGTCGGAATTGCGCATGCCGGCACTTTTATCTCAGCGATCCTGCTTTTGCTTCATCAACATTGGCGCACCGCGATCAATCGATTCACCGAAGCGATGACCTTGTTCGCCGTCGCCTGCGCGGGTTTGATGCCGCTTCTCCATCTGGGGCGCCCATGGGTATTTTATTGGCTATTTCCGTATCCGGACACGATGGGGCTTTGGCCGCAGTTTCGCAGCCCACTGGTGTGGGATGTGTTTGCGGTCAGCACATATTTCGCCGTTTCTCTTCTCTTTTGGTATCTCGGTTTGGTTCCGGACCTGGCCACGGTTCGCGATCGCGCCAAAAACATCTGGCAAAAGAAAATCTATGGATTTTTTGCGCTCGGCTGGCGCAACTCGGCCACGCACTGGCAACGCCACCAAACCGCGTATCTGCTCCTGGCCGGACTGGCGACGCCGCTGGTCTTATCCGTCCATAGCGTGGTGAGTTTTGATTTTGCCGTGACCATTGTGCCCGGATGGCACTCGACGATTTTCCCGCCCTACTTCGTGGCCGGTGCGATCTACTCCGGGTTTGCCATGTCTCTCAACATCATTATTCCGGTCCGAAAAGTTTATCACCTCGAGCACCTGATTACGACCCGTTACCTCAACAACATGGCGAACGTAATGTTCGTGACGGGTTGGATCGTTATGTACGGCTACTTCATTGAAGCGTTCATGTCCTATTACAGCGGTGACGTCTTCGAGCGCTACATGATGATCAATCGCACGCTGGGCCCGTATGGCTGGGTTTTCTGGGTGCTGGTCCTTTGCAACATCGTCATCCCGCAGGCGCTTTGGTCCGCGCGCATTCGCCGTAACGCCCTGACGCTCTTTGTCGTCGCATTTTTTATCAACGTGGGAATGTGGATTGAGCGGTTTGTTATCGTGATCACGAGTCTGCAGCGCGATTTCACTCCGTCGGCTTGGGCGATGTTCGTCCCGACCCGGTGGGATTGGATGATCTTGTTCGGCAGCGTGGGTCTCTTCCTCACTTTGTTGTTCTTATTCGTTAGGTTGTTGCCGATGATCTCAATCTCGGAAACACGTGAACTCGTCGCTGAGCCGGAGAGGGCCAACGTCGCATGAACGAAACTTACGGCTTAATGGCGGAGTTTGGAACGCATGAGGCGCTTTTGCGGGCCGCCGAACGAGCTTATTCGGGCGGTTTTCGCGAGATGGATGCATTCGCGCCCTTCCCGGTGGAGGGATTAGCCGAGGCCCTCGGAAAGAAAACACGGTTGCCGCTGCTGGTTTTGATCGGGGGGATCATTGGCGGTTTGAGTGCGTACTATATGGAGTGGGACGCGAATGTAATCAGCTACCCAATCAACATCGGTGGCCGGCAATTAAATAGTTGGCCGGCGTTTATCCCGATCACGTTTGAGCTGACTGTTCTGGCCGCGTCGTTGACCGCATTTTTCTTTTCCCTGGGATTGAGTGGCCTTCCGCGACCGTACCACCCGGTTTTCAACGTTCCTGAATTCGCGCGCGCTTCGCAGGATCGGTTTTTCCTTTGCATTGAAGCACGCGATCAAAAGTTCGATCCGGAAACGACTCGACAATTCCTGCTGAGTCTTGAACCCATCGCGGTCGCGGAGGTGCCGGCATGAAAGGTTCCAAATCCCAGGGTCCAAAACCCAGGCAAACTCCAACCTTCAAATTAGGAAAAATGCACGGTCGCAATTTTGAATGCGAAAATCGCGGCCGGTTTGGGATTTGGTGTTTGGAATTTGAGATTTCGCCAGCGCACACAGTTGTCGGCTGCCTGTTTCTCCTGGCTTATGCGCTCACAGCTTGCCGGCCGGACATGGCTAACCAACCAAAGGCCAAGCCGCTTTCCTCCAGCGATTTCTTTTCTGATCGGACAAATGCGCGGCAACTGCCCATTCACACGGTCGCTCACGGTGATGTCCGGGACAATGCCGCGTTTTACACCGGTCTAACGAACGGGACTTATGTCACGCAACTTCCGGTGAAGTTAACGCCTGAGTTATTAAACCGCGGTCGCGAGCGGTTTGATGCAACCTGCGCGGAATGTCATGACCGGACCGGGAGCGGGAATGGAATGGTGGTGCAGCGGGGATTTCCCCAGCCCCCGTCTTATCACGTGGAACGGCTGCGGAATGCACCGATCGGTCATTTCTATGACGTGATCACCAGTGGTTACGGCGTAATGTCCTCCTATTCCGATCGGGTGGATCCGGAAGATCGTTGGGCCATCGCGGCCTACATCCGCGCGTTGCAGTTGAGTCATCACGCCGGATTGTCGGACGTCGATCCGGTAGAACGCCAAAAATTGGAGCAGGGGAAATGATCTTGGTGACCGAGGAATCGGCGGTTCGGTTCAAAATCATTTCGTTAGCGGTCGGAATCGTTGGCCTGGCGGGATGTATCGTCGGATGGATTTTTGCCCGACGCGACTTTTTTATCGGGTACCTCTTTGCCGAAATCTTTTTCGTTGGGTTATCGCTCGGCTCACTCGCGCTGCTGATGATTCATCATTTGACTGGGGGTTACTGGGGTTACGGCGTCCGCCGGTTTTTAGAAGCGGCCGTGGGGAATCTTCCATTTCTTGCACTCTTCTTTATTCCGATTCTGTTCGGCCTGCCGGAGCTGTATCCCTGGGAACATCCGGAAGTGATTGCGGCAAATGAGGCCCTGCAGAAAACGCATCTTTATCTCAATGCGCCGTCGTTTATCGCTCGCGCCGCAATCGTATTTGCAGTCTGGATCATCCTTTCCCGATTATTGCTGAAGTGGTCGGCGGACCAAGATCTCGACGCTTCGGTCGAGCCGACGCGGAAAATGCGGACTTTGAGCGGGCCGGGGCTGGTTCTCTATCCCCTCACGATGACCTTTGCGTCTGTCGATTGGATCATGTCGACAGAGACGCAGTGGTTCTCAACCATGTTTCCGGTGCTGATTTGCATCGGACAGATTCTCGGAGCGTTGTCGCTGTCCATTTTGTTGTTCACGGCCGCGGCCGATTCACCGCAGTTCGCCAGCGTCGCCGGTGAAGACAGTTTTCACAAAATCGGAAACCTCCTCTTGGCCTTTGTCATGATGTGGGCCTATCTGGCGTTCGGTCAGTTTCTCATTATCTGGTCGGGAAACTTGCCGCGCGAAATCTCCTGGTATTTGCACCGGATCGCCGGGGGCTGGCGCTGGATCTTGATCTTCTTCGCGTTATTCCAATTCTTCGTGCCATTTTTTCTTTTACTGATGCGACCTCTGAAAAAGAAACGGCATCTTTTGGCGATGATTGCCGGGTGCGTTCTCGTTTCCCACATCGTCGCGATTTGGTGGACCATCGCACCCAGTTTTTATCAAAGCGGTTCTTACTTCAGCTGGGTTGCGCTGTTCGCATTTGTTGGCATCGGCGGCCTTTGGTTCGCGGCGTTCATTTGGAATTTTGGAAAACGCCGGATGATTCCCTTGAACGACCCGCGATTCGCACTGGCAGTCCCGGTATGAACACGACAGAAGACACTCCGCCAGCGCACGAGCAAAAGGACGCTGATGTCGTTTCACTCTTCACGATTGTTCTGATGGTGGCTTTGGTGGTGATTGTGATCTTCATCGTGGTGGCGGGCTTTCTTCATTATTTCTCAATCCACGAGCCGCCGAAAACTTCGGGTCAGGCAAATATTCCAGTAGCAAGCTCCGCCGAATTTCCGCAGCCAAGACTCGAGGTCATCCCCGGGGCAGATCTCCGGACTTTACACGCGGCTGAGCAAACCGATCTGAATTCTTACGGTTGGATTGACCGCGCCCGCGGGACGGTGCGAATTCCCATCGATCGAGCGATGCAATTGATCCTTGAACGCGGGTTGCCTGATGCCGGTCACGGGCAAACGCCGCTGAGCTTGATGCAAGCGCGGCCTAACGAAACGGCAAGTCCGCCACGTTTGGAGCCAAACCGATGAGAGCGCCTGCGATTGTTTCAATAATGGCCTGTTGGACGGTGACGGCCAGCAGCGCGCTGACGCCGGGGGACTTGAGCCGCGTCAAATTCGAGCAACATCCCGGTCAACAGATTTCGCCCGCCGTCGCTTTCCGCGATGAGACTGGCCGGTCGTTCACCTTCGGCGAGTTGTTCGGGAAGCAGCCGATCATCGTGGTGCCCGGCTACTACCGGTGCCCAATGCTGTGTCCGATGATCAACGATGGATTGATCAATGCGCTGGAAAATCTGCAAGCGACTGTGGGAAAGGATTTTCAGGTCGTAGACGTGAGCATTGATCCCGACGAAACGCCTTCGGCGGCTGCCGAAAGAAAAGCGATTTATCTGCGCAGATATGGCAGATCCGGTGCCGCCAGCGGCTGGCACTGTTTAATCGGCGATGCGCGGTCGATTGCGCAATTGACCAACGAACTGGGTTTTCGTTACGCGTACGACTCGCAAATCCGGCAATTTGCTCACCCCAGCGGGATCATCGTTTTGACGCCGACAGGAAAGATCTCGCGTTACATTTTCGGCGCGACGTTCGACGCGACGGAATTGCGTGATGCCTTAAAGGCGGCCAAGGTGGAAAAACAGACGCCGGTTTTGTCGCAACTGTTTCTGGTTTGTTTTCACTACAATCCGGTTACCGGAAAGTACGGGGCATTCGTTTTATCGATGTTGCGGATCGTCAGCCTCGGCTTTTTGGCCGTTGTCGGGTGGTGGATTTTTTCAATGTCGCGTCGTTCGGCAAATCGAAACGCCCCGGCGGGTTGAACCATGGACGACTTCCACATCTTTCCGCCGCAAGCCTCCACCAGCTCACACAGCGTCGATGCGCTCTTTTTCACCTTGATCGCCATCTCGCTTTTCTACCTCGCGATCATTTTTCTGCCGATTCTCTATTTTGCGATCAAATATCGACAGGGTTCGAAGGCGGATCGCTCGAACCCATCGGAAGGCTCGAATCTGATTGAGATCGGATGGACGGCAGTCCCGACGCTGATGGGGCTCGGACTGTTTTATTGGGGGGCGGTGGACTATTTCAAGATCGAACGAAAACCCGATAACGCGCTTGAAGTCCAGGTGGTTGGGAAGCAATGGATGTGGAAACTGCAACACGCGGAAGGCAAGCGGGAGATCAATGAATTACACATTCCGATCAATCGGACGGTGGCGTTGACGATGATTTCACAGGATGTCATTCACAGTTTCTTTGTGCCGGCGTTTCGAGTGAAACAGGATGTCGTTCCCGGCCGCTACACCAGTGAATGGTTCAAAGCGGCGCGTCCCGGGGAGTATCATATTTTTTGCTCGCAATATTGCGGGACTCAGCATTCGCAAATGATTGGCCGCGTGGTGGTGATGCAGCCCGATGCTTACGCGCGTTGGCTGAAATCGGGCGAACAGACTGAGTCGATTGCGCTCGCCGGAGAACGTCTCTTTCACGATCGAGGTTGCAGCGGTTGTCACGCGCCGAATTCGCAATTTCACGCACCATTATTGGAAGGCATTTACGGAAAGACCGTTCCGTTGGCGAACGGCAAAATCGTTACCGCTGACGATCAATACCTGCGCGATTCGATCTTGCAGCCGGCGAAAGATATTGCTGCCGGTTACGACAACATCATGCCGACTTTTTCCGGTCATCTCAGTGAAGAGGAGATCATGCAGTTGATCGCCTACTTGAAATCGATCGCGAATGAGCCACCGCCGCAATGAAGGTAGTTGAATCGCCAGCCGCAACCGAGATTGACGTCAAGACGGAAGGTCAATTCGCGCGCGACAATTATCTGAACGAACACAGCGTTCGGTCGTGGTTGCTGACGACGGATCACAAACGAATCGGGATTCTTTATCTGTTTACGATTCTGTTTTTTTTCGCGATTGCCAGTGTGGCTGCGGCCATGATGCGGATTGAGCTGTTGAATCCGACCGGCGGTCTGGTCACGACTGAGACTTACAACAAACTATTCACTATTCACGGAACCCTGATGGTCTGGTTCTTCCTGATCCCGTCGATTCCCGCAGTCCTTGGGAATTTCGTATTGCCGATGATGATCGGCGCCCGCGATGTGGCTTTTCCCAAATTGAACCTAACGAGCTGGTATCTCTTTGTTTTCGGTGGAGCACTTGCGACCTGGTCGATCGTTCATGGGGGGGTCGATACCGGTTGGACGTTTTACACGCCCTACAGCACGACTTACGCGAACTCGCACGTGATCTCGATGGCGGCAGGCATCTTCGTCGCCGGCTTCTCGACCATCATTACCGGAATGAATTTCATCGTCACGACCCATAAAATGCGCGCGCCGGGTCTCACTTGGTTTCGCTTGCCGCTGTTTATCTGGTCACTTTACGCCACGAGCTTGATCATGGTGCTGGCCACACCGGTGCTGGCGATTACTCTCGGTCTCATTTCGCTCGAGCGGCTGTGGGGAATCGGGATTTTCGATCCCAAACTCGGGGGCGATCCGGTTTTGTTTCAGCACATGTTCTGGTTCTATTCGCACCCGGCCGTTTACATTATGATTTTGCCGGGAATGGGCGTGATCAGCGAATTGATCCCCTGTTTTTCGCGGAAACGAATCTTCGGGTACGCGTGGGTGACCTGTGCCACCATGGCCATTGCCATCCTCGGCTTTCTCGTTTGGGGACATCACATGTTTGTGTCCAGCCAGTCAGTTTATGCCGGAACGGTTTTCTCAGTCCTCAGTTTTCTGGTGGCTGTTCCGTCCGGAGTGAAGGTTTTCAATTGGACGGCGACGCTCTACAAGGGGTCGATTCATTTCACCACTCCGATGCTTTACGCGCTGGGGTTCATCGGTTTGTTCACCATTGGCGGCCTAACCGGTTTATTTCTGGCGTCGTTATCGGTCGACGTGCATGTGCATGACACTTATTTCGTCATTGCCCACTTTCATTACATCATGGTGGGCGGAATGGTGATGGGTTTCATGGGCGGCCTTCACTATTGGTGGCCGAAGATCACCGGCCGTCTGTATCCGGAAGTTTGGGGAAAACTGGCCGCCCTAACGACATTTCTTGGATTCAATCTGACTTTCTTTCCGCAATTTATCCTTGGCTATCTCGGTCAGCCGCGCCGGTATCACGTTTATCCCCCGGAATTTCAGATGTATCACGTTCTCTCGACCGCCGGGGCCTCAATTCTCGGCATTGGTTACATGATGCCGTTGATTTATTTCATCTGGTCGGCCAAGCATGGACGGGTCGCGGGACCGAATCCCTGGCGGGCGACCGGTCTGGAATGGCGGACCACATCGCCTCCGCCGAAACACAATTTCAAGAAGACCCCGATTGTAACCGACAAACCATACGCTTATTCCCCGGAGAAAGATGCCGATCTCAACCTGGCCAGCATTTAAGCCGGCGCCTTTGCTCGCAACGAAAAGATGAGTACTCCAGCAGCCACGAGAGACCGGCGAGAATGGATCGCCGAACAATTTGACGATTTCGAGCAACAACACGGCGCGGCCCAGCTCGGAATGTGGGTTTTTCTGGCGACCGAAGTATTATTTTTTGGAGGGCTTTTTCTGGCCTACACCATTTACCGGACGCGCTATCCTCACGGATTCGAGCTTGCGAGTCATCACACTGAAGTGGTCATCGGCGGCGTGAACACGGCGATCCTCCTGTTCAGCAGCACGCTGATGGCGCTGGCGGTTCGCGGGGCCGAGCTGGAAAAACGGCGGAGCGTGGTCTGGCTTCTCGCCGGCACCGCATTCTTCGGCGTGGTGTTTATGGGGCTAAAGGCTCTGGAGTACGATATAGATTACCGCGATCACCTGGTGCCGGTCTTCCATTGGCAATGGCATGAATCCGGTGAAGGACCGGCGCAAATTTTCTTCTGGCTTTACTTTGCCATGACCGGCCTACACGCCGTGCACGTGACGGTCGGAATTTTGGTCATGGTCGTTCTGGCTTTGCTCGTGCGTCGTGGAAAATTTACCAACGGACATTACACTCCGATTGAGATCGCCGGCCTATACTGGCATTTCGTCGATATCGTTTGGGTCTTTCTGTTCCCGCTTCTGTATCTCGCTGGACATCGTTAACATGACGACACATTCGCCAAGCCTTTACTGGAAAAACTGCGCCGCGTTGATGGGTTTACTCGCGCTGACCTGGGGTGTCGGCTACATCAACCTTGGCCTGTTCAACGTGATCGTGGCCCTTTCGATTTCGATCATCAAAGCCCTTCTCGTTGCCTTATTTTTCATGCATATCAAAGGAAGCAGCCCATTGCTCCGGCTGGTGGCAACGGTTGGAGTGATTTGGCTTTTGATCATGCTTGGATTCACGCTCAGCGATTATCTCACGCGGGGGTGGGTGCCGATCAATCACTGAAGGGTGGCCAAGTGGCTTCCGGCAGAACGACCGCGAATCTGCTAATTGTTGAAAATGTCGCGCAAAGCCACTTGCGCGGCGTGATAGCCGCACATTCCATGAACTCCGCCACCGGGCGGAGTCGAGGATGAACATAAATAGACGCCGGGTAGGGGAGTGCGATAAGGCGTTGGGCTGAAAACAGGTCTGGCCAGCAATTGCCAGAGATTTGTGGCGCCGCCGCTGATGTCTCCGCCGGAAAGGTTCGGATTCGACTTCTCCAGATCTGCCGGACCCGACTTATGCCGGGCCAGGATGACATCGCGAAATCCGGGAGCAAATCGCTCGATTTGCGATTCGATTTTGTCTGACAGATCTTCCCGACAATCAAATGGCGCGTGACAATATGCCCATAGCGTGTGCCGGCCAGGCGTCGCCCGGGTCGCGTCAAACAAACTCTGTTGAGCCACCAGCACGAATGGTTTTTCGGGAATCTTGCCATTCGCGGCCTCGTGTTCAGAGTGCGTGATCTCGTTCAAAGTTCCGCCAAGGTGAACGGTCCCGGCATGTCTGCACGCCTCCGATTTCCAGGGAATCGGCGCACTCAAAGCATAATCGATCTTAAAAACGCCAGGAGCGTGTCGAAAGTTTTGCAAATGGCTCCGATAGCGCGAGGGCAAACGGTGGCGTCCAATGTGCGCGAGTTGCCATGCGGTTACATCGAGCAAGGTTGCGCGCGTTTTCGGCAGCTGATCTAAATTTTGCACTCGTTGGTTGGTTTCGATCTTGCCACCAAACTGGCGGAGGCAATCGGTCAGAGCGTTGGTAATAAACTGTGAACCGCCACGCGGAATCGGCCAACCCACCGCGTGGCCCGCTCCTCCCAGAACAAGGCCGAAGGCAGACGAGGCCGGCGCATCGAGCGGCAAAAACGAGTGCGCGGCCATGCCCGCGAACAACGCGCGGGCAGGTTCGTTTTTGAAAATCGATCGCGCCAGCAACGTGGTTGGGCATAATGCCGGAATGCCAAAACGAGCCAGCGCCAGCGGATGGCGGGGCCAATGCAGGACCGGTTGTAAAAATTCAGCGGCCAGTTTTTCCCAGTTGCGCACCAGCGGGCGCATGAGACGCGAATAGTTTCGTCCATCCCGGCCTAACGAATCAGCCGTTTGCTCGATCTGGCGATAGAGATAGGCCGCGCTGCCGTCGTCGAGCGGATGGGCCAGGGGAATTTCCGGCTGGATCCAGTGGAGACCGTACTGCTCCAGCGGAAGGGTCTTGAAAAATGGCGAACCGGCCGCGAGGGGATGAACGGCCGAACAAACATCATGGATAAAACCGGGCAAGGTGAGCTCGGCTGACCGCGCGCCACCTCCGATGGTTGAGTTGGCCTCCAGAACCAGCACGTCGTACCCGGCCCGCGCGATGGTAATGGCCGCAGCAAGACCATTCGGTCCGGAACCGACTACCACGGCGTCATAATCAAAGGCCACAATGTCGCAGTAGAGGATGCCGGCGCTTTTTCCAAATCCAAACCAATTTGGCTCCAGCGGTAGGATTTGAACCTACGACCAATCGGTTAATCCCGACTACGTCGGGACTCTGCCACTGAGCAGGCGCTCACGAATCAATCTGGATGACTTCCATCGTTTGATTTCCCGTTCACGTCTCACGGCAGCCGATCGTTCAGCATGTTTCTCGGACCAGACCAAGGTCCACGGACCGTTCCTGCGGGTGAACTTTCCACAGGTGTTACCGGTTCGGTTGTGATTTGCGAGGCGGAGAGACAGATTGTTGGTATGACCGACGTAAAACCTACCGTTCGGATTCTGGAGAATATAAGTCCAAAACATGAGGGATCGCTCCAGCGGTAGGATTTGAACCTACGACCAATCGGTTAACAGCCGACCGCTCTACCACTGAGCTACGCTGGAATCGTCAATCGCCGGATTGAGAGGCGGGAACTTTGCGCAGACAGGCCTGTCCGGCAAGTAAATTGGTGCTGAGGGGGCGGGATCCCGCCTTGGCGGTCTCTTCTTTAATCATGCACTTTCGCGTACACCTGCACTGCTTTCACCACAGCAAGCAAGAGCAAGTGAAAGTGTAGGACTAAAGAAAGAATAGTTGCGGGGGCTGGATTTGAACCAGCGACCTTCAGGTTATGAGCCTGACGAGCTACCAGGCTGCTCCACCCCGCGATCTGAAGCTAGTATGTCGATCTTGCGTCGGGAAGCAAATTAGAAATCATCTGTGCGTGGCCGGTAAAATTCTCGTCGGGACCGCGAGCTGGTCCGATCCGGGCTTTGTGGAGCGGTGGTATCCGAGGAAGCTTCCGGCCGGCGCGCGTCTCGGCTGGTACGCCGAGCACTTCGAAATGGTTGAAGTCAATTCAACCTTCTATGGCGTACCGGATGAACGAACAGTCCAGCGCTGGTCCGCGACGACGCCCAACGATTTCATTTTTGACGTGAAGCTGCATCAACTCTTCTCGTTTCATTCGACCGCGATTAAATTGTTGCCACCGGCGCTGCAGAAAGGGGCTGAGGTTGACGCCAAAGGGAAGGTGAATCCAAGTCCGAAGCTGCAGGCGGATCTGATGCGGATTTTTCTCGGTGCGATATCGATTCTAAAACGCGATAAGAAACTTGGCGTATTTCTGCTGCAACTCTCACCGGCGTTCTCGCCGCGAAAACATGAGCTGAACGAACTCGACCGGATTATCGAACTTCTAAACGGTTATCAACTGGCGATCGAGTTTCGCAACCGCGGCTGGCTGGTCGACGCGCAACTCCATTCCACTAGGGAATTTCTCAGGGAACGCAGCATCGTTTTTGTGAATGTGGATGCGCCGCGCTCCGATCATTTCACGATTGTTCCTTCCGAGGTGAATGAGGTAACGAATGCGAATGCAAGTTACCTGCGACTGCACGGTCGAAATGCCCATGCCTACCTGACCGGCAAAACGGTCGCGGCACGATTTGATTACGAATATTCCGAAGCGGAAATTCAGGAGGTGGCGGCGCGCGCCGAAGATCTCGGCCGAAAGGCCAACGACGTGCACGTTGTCTTCAACAACAACAATCTCGATTATGCGCCGCGCGCCGCATTGCAACTTCGCAAAGTTCTCGGACAAAAGCCGCCTCCGGCCCAGACAGGGGAGTTGTTTTAGATTACCGTGGCCCTGTGGAAACTCCCGTTCCGAATGCCGAGCCCCGGTTGCCGGCGCCGCTGGCCAAAGTGAAAGAATGGCTGCGCGCCCACCACGTGACGCTGCTAACGATTGCGGATACGCCGCATTCGGTCGCCCTCGGTTCGGCCATCGGATTTTTCTTCGGGTTTACACCGCTTTACCCGCTGAAAACGTTGCTCTCTATCGGAGCGGCCTGGGTCGCTCGTGGGAACAAGTTGGCCGCGGCGATTTTTGCCAATGTGCATGACATCCTGTTTGTCGTCATGCCGGCGGTCTATTTCACGGAATATCGGGTTGGTTGTTGGGTGATGGGTTTGACGGCCGGACGCCGAGCTCATTTGCGGCACCAATGGATGCACGACATTTTCAAGCGGCATGTCTTTTCCCGGGTCATTTGGCCGACTTTTTGGCCGATGTTTGTTGGGTCGCTCTTCTTCGCGATCCCGTCCGCTCTCATTATATATATAATTGTGCGGATGTTGTTGAGCCGGGGTCGGCCTGAGCCAGTGCCAGGTTAAGCAGTTTTCCAAGGCGTCCGGCACGAGAGTTGCATCAAGAGACCGGAAATGCCGTCTGTCCGGTGGGGTGGGCGGCCAGCACTTAATGAATATGAAATCCTTTTTCGCCCTCGCTTCGAGTCTTCTGCTTTGCTCGTGTGCCGACATGTATGTAACCAAGACGGACGTCGCTACGCCGGGAGGCGCGGCGGCTGGACCGATTGACGCCAAGGATTTTGATAAGGGCGTCCATTTTGTGACCAACTGCGGGGTGGGAGCGCACAATCCGTCAGCGATTTACATCCGGCCGTTCTGCATTGACACGGCGCGGTTTGAAGGGGACGAGGCTTTGACCGACGGCGAAATGCCAATTCGTAAAGCGTTGGCTCCGGTGGAGTTTGCCGAGGATTTGAAGCAGAACTTGGAAAAAATCGCTCCGGCCCGAATCCTAAAGGATACCGAGCGGCCACGAGTTGGCTGGCTTGTTGATGGACATTTCGATATGGTCGACGGCGGCAGCCCGCTCGGACGATTTTTCTTCGGCAATTTCGGAGCCGGTCAATCCTTTCTCGCCCTTCACGTGAGAATCACCGACGTCGAACGGGGTGTCGTGGTTTACGAATTCGACATGGCTGGTGGCAGTCGCTTTCAAGGGCGCTACGGAACACTTCGGGCCAGTGGTCTCGGACGTGCGACGCATTTCGATCTCAACAACGCCGCGGAACGTATTTATCTGACGCTGAGCACGAATCCGTATCATTACGGCGATCACAGCTCGCCGTCTTTGCCCGAATAATAGTGGAAGTTTGCCGGATTGCGGTTGCGAATCCGGACGCGCTGATTAACTGTAGCGGCGGTTACACCCGGCGTGATCTTCAGGCGTAAAATTTTCATCGCAATTTTTGCGGTTGCTCTCTTCGTGCGAGCAAGCGTCGCCTTAGCCGCGCAGGCTTCCATCATAGTCGATTCCGAAACGGGTTATGTTCTGCAGGAGCAAAAATCCCGAGACAAACGGCAAATCGGCAGCCTGACCAAAGTCGCGACCGCCTGCGTGGTGTTGGATTGGGCCGAGCATCGGGGCGGCAATCTCAACCAGCCGGTTGTGATTTCGCCGCAAGCATTTGTCGGCACGTTGGAAAATAACGTGGGGTTTCAGCCCGGCGATGAGATCACATTGCGCGATCTTCTTTACGCCGCGTTGGTCCAATCGGACAACGTCGCTGCTTACACGGTCGCCGATTACGTTGGATCAGTCATCGCGCCGGCCGTTCCGACGAAGTCCGGTCAAAAGCCGACTTCAATGGAAACATTCGTGACCCAGATGAATGCGCTTGCCGCGCAGCTGAAAATGGGGCGGACACGTTTCATGAACCCACACGGGATTGACGACAACGTGAAGCCGTTGCCCTACTCCACGGCGGAAGACCTGGCGCGCCTGACCCGTTATGCGATGAACAAGGCGAGTTTCCGGTTTTACGTATCTCAAAAGGAGCGAGCGATCACATTTCATCGCGGCAAACGTGAGTTGCATTATCTCCTGCGAAATACCAACGACCTGCTCGGCTCGCATGGGATTGATGG
Organism: uncultured Verrucomicrobiae bacterium; assembly: GCA_963846065.1. GTDB lineage: Bacteria > Verrucomicrobiota > Verrucomicrobiia > Chthoniobacterales > UBA10450 > DASPUI01. The sequence goes on along the minus strand of CAWJUP010000020.1, from coordinate 31,641 downwards.
CGTGAAAACCGGTCGGACCGCGCGGGCCGGCGATTGCCTGATTCTTTCGGCAAACCGTGAATCCGATATCCAACAACGCGGCAATACCGTTCTGATTACGCCGAAGCATTTGGTCGTGGTTCTCCTTGGCAGCACCAATCGCTTTGGTGAAGGCGCGCAGATGCTTGCGCTGGGCTGGCAGCTTTACGATCAATGGGCGGCAGCGGGACGACCTGCCCCGAGAGATCCGAAACAGATGCTCTGATCGTTTCGCGAGATGAAGACGCGAATAGGAGTGCTCACCAGTGGGGGTGATTGTCCCGGCCTCAACGCCGTGCTGCGCGGCGTGGTGTTGGCCGCGGAAAAACTTGGCTGGGAAGTTGTCGGATTCCGCGACGGTTTCGAAGGATTGCTTCCGCCGGGCGATTACATCATTCTCGATCGGAAAGGGACGGAAGGAATCATGGCTCTGGGCGGGACCATGATCGGAACCACCAACCGCGGTCATTTTATCGCCAAAGTTGGAGCGGGCGATCGTGCGGTGGTCGCGGCGGAAGTGATTGAGCGCGCGAAAAAGGTTTTGGATGAACTGAACGTCAAATCGCTCGTCATCGTCGGCGGCGATGGCTCGATGACGACCGCCTTACAACTGCAGGAGTCGGGCATCAATTGCATCGGCGTCCCGAAAACGATTGATAACGACCTCGAAGCCACAGCGATGACCTTCGGCTTCGATTCAGCGGTCGCCGAAGTGATGGATGCGTGCGATCGACTTCACACCACCGCGGCCAGTCACAAACGCGTCATGGTCGTTGAAGTGATGGGACGACACGCCGGCTGGATTGCCTTGCACGGCGGCATCGCCGGCGGCGCCGACGTGATTTTGATTCCGGAAATACCTTTCGATTACGAAATCATTGCCAACAAGATTAAAAGACGTGACGCGATCCTGGGAAATTTGGGAACGCTCGTGGTAGTGGCAGAAGGTGCGCGCCCCAAGGATGGCCAGCAGATTAAGCGTGAAACCGAAGGCGGCGAATTTCGTTTGGGCGGAATCGGCGGGATTGTGGCTGCGGAGATTGCCGCCCGAACGGGCAAGGAAACACGTTGCTGTGTGCTCGGTCACCTCCAACGTGGTGGCGCGCCGACGACGCTCGATCGCATTTTAGGAACACGCTTCGGCGTCAAAGCGGTGCAGCTGGCGAACGAAGGACACTTTGGTTCGATGGTGAGTTATCAAAACTATCAGGTCCGTCATGTTCCGATTGCCGACGCGGTGAACCGCCTTCGGCTGGTCCCGCCTCACGGAGAAATGGTCCAGACCGGGCGGGATGTCGACATTTCCTTTGGCGATTGAATCTGAATCCTCACCCAATGGCCAAGTGATGAAATGAAAATCGTTCTGGCATACTCGGGCGGCCTCGACACGTCGGTGATTCTTCGCTGGCTGAAGGATAATTACGAGGCCGAGATCGTCGCTTTTTGTGCCGACATCGGTCAGGAAGAGGAACTCGCAGGCCTGGAAGAAAAAGCGCTCAGCACCGGCGCGTCAAAATGCATTATTGAAGATCTTCGCGAAGAATTCGCGCGCGATTTCATCTTCCCGATGTTTCAAGCGGGCGCGCTTTACGAAAATCAGTATTTTCTGGGAACAAGCATCGCCCGGCCGCTGATTGCCAAGCGAATGGTCGAAATCGCGCGAGCGGAGAAGGCGGATGCGATTTCGCACGGCGCAACCGGAAAGGGAAACGACCAGGTGCGTTTCGAGTTGACCGCAGCTGCGCTGGCACCGGAACTGAACGTCATCGCGCCATGGCGGGAAGAGCGGTTTCGGCAGGAGTTTCCCGGTCGCACGGAAATGATGGAATTCGCAAGAGCGAACAAGATCCCGGTCGAAGCGACCGCGAAGAAATCGTATTCGATGGATCGCAATCTTCTGCACATCAGTTTCGAAAGCGGGGTGCTGGAAGATCCGGGGTTCGACGCGAGTTCAGCCGAAATGCGCGACATGTACAAGCTCAGTGTCGCGCCGGAGGATGCGCCGAACGAGCCGGAGCATGTCGAGCTCACGTTTGAACGGGGGAATTGTGTGAATGTGGCAACACAAGGGAGACACGCCGCCAACGCGCCGTCTTCCATGTCATCGTTGCAAGTCATGCAAACGCTCAACAAGCTGGGCGGGAAACACGGAATTGGTCGCGTCGATATTGTCGAAAACCGATTCGTCGGAATGAAAAGCCGCGGAGTTTATGAAACGCCGGGCGGCGCGATTCTGCATTTTGCCCATCGGCAAATTGAATCATTGACGATGGATCGTGAAGTGATGCACCTGCGCGATGGCTTGATCCCGAAATACAGCGAGTTGGTCTACAATGGATTCTGGTTTTCGCCCGAGCGCGAAGCGTTACAAGCGCTGGTGACCGAGACGCAGCGCAATGTCACCGGGGTCGTCAGGTTAAAACTTTATAAAGGGAATATTATCGTGGCCGGCCGGAGAAGCCCAAAGAGCTTGTACGATCCGGATATTGCTTCGATGGAAGATGTAAAATCCGCCTACGATCAAAGTGACGCGACGGGGTTTATCAGGCTGAATGCACTGCGGTTGAAAGTCAGGGCTGCATTGGGAAAATAGTTAGAACGAGATCCCAGCCGATCTCGAAAGTATTCTGCCTTTGGCGATCGCTATTTTTTAGCGTTTTTGTTCCAAATCGCCAGTTCATCGGGCGAGCCCTGATTACGAATGCCGTTGTCGGTCAGAATTGCTTCGGTGGCATTGACCATGTCGGCTCGCGGAAAAACCATTGATTCCCCGCCGTTGCGAGCATTGAATTCGACCGTCACAAATTGATCTTTCAAATCACGCAGGATTTCTACGAGATCCCCCAAATTTTTAATCGCATGACTATTGATTGTTTTGATTACCTGCCAGGCAGGATTCCCGTACCCGGAATCAAGTTTGTTCGGTAGAAAAGGCGATGCCACAACTACCAGCCGTTCGCCCGGGAAAGCCGGCTTGTCTGCAATTCGACCGAACAGCGGACTTCCGCTGACTGCGAGCGTGGCCAGGAAAGGAGAGGGTTTGTTGTTTCGAACCGATGCTCCGATGAAATCGGTTGTTGCTTCCGAAAACACCAAAGGTCCGTATATGAAATAGGATGGATAGGCGCCTTCTAACTCCGGAATAACAAGTGGACGATGCTTGAGCAGAGGCAGATCAATCTTCATTTCCTTTCCGGCACGGACAATTGTCAGGCCGACCTTGTCACCTTGGGCCAACTTCTGAATCAGATATTGGAAATGCACTCGTAAGTTATCGGTCACCTGAACCATGCCTTGGTCATCTACCGGCGTATCCCCAATTCGAGTGATAACGTCCCACTCTTTCAGCGGATACTCCTTCCCGCTGCGGAATGGCCGATGAACCACGATTCCTTTGATGCTGGAATCCAATTTAAGGAACGATCGGAGGGCGGGATTTTCCAGCGTTTGGAGATCGTCGTACATCATCAGTTTCCCATCGTAATGTCCGCTGGCGATCTGGTTGAGGAACAATTCGATTTCATCGCACGGGATGATGTAACCGATATTTTGCGCACTGGTGAGATGGCTAAACGCGAGTCCGATCAGTTGATCATCCACTACCGCCGGACCGCCGCTGTTTCCGGGGTTAATAGCCGCATCAATCTGAATGCGCAATCCATGCACGGACATGTTGTAAGGCGTGAACTCGATGCGGGAGATGATCCCTTTCGTTACCGACAAGCTCGTCCCGCCAGCCGGATAGCCGTAAACCATGACCGGTTCTTTGACGTCCGGGATGGTTTTTCGAAATGGAATCGCCGGATGCGAATCAAAAAACTTTTCGTCGTCGACTTTTAGAATCGCGAGATCGATCCCTGGTGCGACCGATTCAACCGTGGCGGCGATTTTGTCTCCCGATTGATTAGCCTGAATTTGGATCTGACTTGCGTATAACACCACGTGAGCATTGGTCAGAATCCTTTTCCCGGAAATAACGGTGCCGGTGCCGCTAATCTCAGTGGGCGGTTGCTTTGTCCAGGGCCGGTAAAGGTCAGGCTGCGACAGAGTCGAGAAGACTTTGACAACCGAGTTCTCGATGGACGCCGAAGGCGTAATTTTCGGAGCGGGGGACGGAGGAGTAGGGTTCGGCGTGATCCGCTTCTGAGCTCCCGGGGCAACCTGCAGCTGCAATGAATTTGCCCCTTCACTTGGACCGGGAACCACTTCGGCGGGCGAATTGGTGGGCGCTCCATAACAGACGATGGGCGCGATCGATCCGACGAGCGCGATGGGCAGAAACCGAACTATCAGGGGACCGGCGGAAAAAATGAAACGCATCGGCTAATCAAACGCGGTTGCAATGAAACAGCAACGGCAACCTGCGCTCTTTACCGGAGTCGGGCCGGCGCCGAAGGTCGTCTGGATTAAGGGATGAAGCACGCCATTTGAGAACCAGGCGCGACCGCGAACTATCCATTTGCGGTGCACGTCCTTGCGACAGGGGACGGTCGATCTTATATTTGGAAGCGATCGCAAAATCGCTGGAGAATTGCCTATGAGCATAACCGTTGCTGAGAAACCAAAAAAGAAACTGAGCGTTGCGGAAAGATTAAAGGCTGAGCATCAGCCGGAGCAGGATTTTTTGCCGCTCAAAGGGACCGACTATATCGAGTTTTACGTCGGCAACGCCAAGCAGGCGGCACATTTTTACAAGACGGCGATGGGCTTCCAGAGCCTGGCCTATTCAGGCCCGGAGACGGGCAACAAGGACTCCGCGCGCTATGTCATCCGGCAGAACAAACTCACTTTTGTTCTGACCACGCCGATCCGGCCCGGCAACGCCATCGCGGATCATGTCGCGAAACATGGTGACGGCGTGAAAGCGATTGCCCTCACCGTCGATGACGCGACTTCGGCCTGGCAGGAAACAACCAAACGCGGAGGGAAAAGTTTCCTGGAGCCGAAAACATTGGAAGACGATCAGGGCAGGATCGTGCTGAGCGGCATTCACACTTACGGCGATACCGTTCACATTTTTGTCGAGCGCGGCGATTACAAAGGGGTCTTCATGCCGGGCTTCGAAAAATGGGAAAGTGATTTCAAGCCGCAGGATACGGGGTTGCTTTATTGCGACCATTGCGTCGGCAACGTCGGCTGGAACCAGATGAATCCGTGGGTGAAATTTTACGAGGATGTGATGGGATTCCGGAACATTCTCACCTTCGACGACAAAGATATTTCGACCGAATACTCGGCGCTGATGTCGAAAGTGATGAGTAACGGCAACGGTTTCGTGAAATTTCCGATCAATGAGCCGGCCGAGGGAAAGAAGAAATCGCAGGTCGAAGAGTATCTCGAATTTTATAACGGTGAAGGTGTGCAGCACGTCGCCATTGCCACCGGCAACATTATCGAAACGGTCAGGACGCTCCAAAAGCGTGGGTTGGAATTTTTGAAAATCCCGGATACATATTACGACACGGTGCTCGATCGGGTCGGCCAGATCGACGAAGATCTGAAACCTTTGCGTGAGCTGGGCATTTTGATCGATCGCGACGACGAAGGTTATCTCCTGCAGATTTTCTCAAAGCCGGTGGAAGATCGGCCGACGTTATTTTTCGAAATTATCCAACGCAAGGGCGCGAAGAGTTTCGGCAAAGGCAATTTCAAAGCTTTGTTTGAAGCTCTTGAAAAAGAGCAGGAGCGTCGGGGCAATCTGTAAGAGGAGAGGTTAGACATGCCGTATTATCAAAAATTAGGCGAGATGCCGCGGAAACATCACATCTGGTTTCATCGCAACGGTGCGGGACCGGGATACAAGAACGAAGGAATCTATTACGAGCATGTCGTTACGACCGAGGGCTTCAACGAGGCGTTCTCGATCATGTATCATTTGCGTCCGCCGACCCGGGTCCGAGGCGTGAAGCTGTTGAAGTGCGAAGAACTAAAAAGAGCGGCGGAAAGTCCTTTGCGTCACCATCATTTGAAAACAGCAAATTTGCCCCGTCGGGGCGATCTCTACAGCGGGCGCGTCCCGATTCTTTTCAACCAGGACATGACGGCGTGGCGTTGCCGGCCGGAAAAAGATTACGGACAATACCAATATTATAAAAACGGCGGCGCCGATGAGATCGTTTTCGTTTTCAAAGGCGGCGGGACGATCGAATCCGTTTTCGGAAAGCAACGCTACCGCGCCGAAGATTACATCGTGATTCCGCGCGGCATCACTTACCGCCTCGTCCCGGACAAGATTGAGGACGAAGATTACCTCATTCTCGAATCCGCAGGTCCGGTTCGAATTCCGCAACGCTATTTGAACAAAGAAGGTCAGATCAAAATGGGCTCGCCCTACTCGGAGCGTGATTTTCACGGTCCGACCGAGATTAACCTGATCGACAAAAACGAAGATACGAAGATTTTAGTGAAGGACGGGCCGCGTTGGACTGAAGTGACGATGGCCCACAATCCGTTCGATGTGGTCGGCTGGGACGGTTACGTCTATCCATTCACATTTAACGCCCAGGATTTCGAGCCGATCACAGGAACGGTCCATCAACCGCCGCCGATTCATCAAACCTTTGAGATTCGCGGCTACGTGGTCTGCACGTTTGCGCCACGCTACCTCGATCTGCATCCGGAAGCGGTCAAGATTCCGTGGGTGCACGACAATGTCGAAGCCGACGAGGTCCTATTCTACGTCCGCGGCAATTTTGGTTCCCGCAAAGGGATCGAGCCGGCGTCGATTACCTTGCACCCGCGAGGGATCCCGCACGGGCCGCATCCGGGAACGATCATGGCCAGCAAGGACGCAACCCGGACCGAAGAACTCGCCGTCATGTTCGACACCCAACATACTCTCGAGCTCACTGAAGCGGCGGTTGCGCTGGATGATGCCAAATATCCGTTGAGCTGGCTCGATTAAGCATGAGTTCGTCTGGCAACGGCGAAACGGAGCTGGAGGCAGCCGAACGTCGCATCCGCAATCTTCCACGCTGCGGGGCGGCCAAACTGGCGCATCTGGAGCAAACGTTCCTTGATCTGCTCGAAGGAATCGGGGAGGACCCGAAGCGCGAAGGCCTCTTAAAGACGCCAAATCGCGCGGCCCGGGCGTTTGAATTTTTGACGAACGGTTATCGCCAGAGCCTGGACGAAATTGTCAATGGCGCCATCTTCACTTCCGAAGCGAGCGAAATTATTTTGGTCAAGGACATCGAGCTGTATTCGATGTGCGAACATCATCTCCTTCCCTTTATCGGACGCGCGCATGTCGCTTACATCCCGGACGGTCATGTGATCGGATTATCCAAGATTGCCCGAATCGTCGATGTGTTCGCGCGCCGGCTACAAATTCAAGAACAGCTCACGGTCCAAATCGCCGATGCGCTGATGAAAACTCTTCATCCAACCGGAGCCGCCGTGGTCATTGAAGCCAAGCATCTCTGCATGATGATGCGAGGAGTGGAAAAGCAGAACTCGGTCATGAAGACGTCATGCTTGCTCGGCTCATTTAAGGAAGACGCGCGGACGCGATCCGAGTTCCTTTCGTTGCTCAACGAATAGGCTTCGCAAAAGGCAGTTTTTCCTTAGCTGGCGACGTTGTCGGAGGCCTTTCCCCGAGGAATGTGTGCGACAGGACGGCGCGGAGGCCGCAGGCTGTTTGCGTGGACGGATTTAGTATGTTTTCTCTCTGATGCTCCTAACGGTCAGTAAACGCCTAGAATTTTCTTCTTCACGGCGATTGTTCGTGCCGGGTTGGCGCGCCGCTGAAAACGAGGCGACTTTCGGACCGGAAACGCGGGCTCGTTTCGGGACCGGCCGCAATTACACGGCGTATTTCATTTTCACCGGTCGGGTGGATCCAGTGACCGGGATGTTGATTAATATCAGCGAAATCAAAGAACGAGCCGGACGAATTGTTGACGATCACTTCGATCACAAATTTTTAAACGAGGACAATCCGCAATTCCGCGAAAAGACACCGACGGTCGAGAACATCGCGCGCCAGCTCTACATCGACGTCGAACCGCTATTTGGCGATGTGAGTGCAAAGTTGGCCGCCTGTCACCTGGTCGAGTCAGCGGAGCGCAGCGCGACCTACTACTCGGATGGTGGCTGTGATTCGAATTACTGGCTTGAATTTTCGGCGGCGCGCCGAACGATGTCACCGTTGTTGAACGAGGCTGCAAATAAGCAGCTATTCGATGTGGCCACGGCGATTCATGGTCACAATTACCGGGCGCGCCTGACTTTTCGCGGAGCGGAAGGCAAGACGCCGATGGTAAAATACGATCAAATCACCAACGCCATCGGATTCCTGCGCGAACAGCTTGATCACAAGTACCTTGAACGACTTGGCGGATTTTAAGGAGAGACCTGCCACTACAGAAAGTCTTGCCCTTTATCTTCGCGATAAAGTGAAGGAAATATTACCGCTTCATCACGTCCGCTTACATGAGCGGGACGACTTCTTCGCGGAAGCGTGGAATGATAATAATATTTTTCTCGGGATGCGAATGCCATTCAGCGCTGCCCATCGGCTGCATGTCGGGCAATTCTCGGATTCGGAAAATGTCGAGCTGTTTGGAAAATGCGATAATCCGCGCGGTCATGGGCATCTTTATGTGGCGGAAGCCACTGTGACCGGGAAATATGATGTGCAGAGCGGAATACTTTTTGATTTTGTGGCATTGGACCGGGCACTCCACCAGTCGCTCGAGTCTTGGCGCGACCGACATTTGGATCGCGAAACGGAGGATTTCAAAAACAAACCGTCAACCGGCGAAAACATTGTTCGTGCGCTTTGGCCAAAAGTGGACGGGCGCGTTGGTCATCAACTGGTCCGCTTGCGCCTTTGGGAAACGGCGAACAATCGGTTTACGCTAAGGCGAACGTAGATTTGGAGGGACGCGCTCCATCGCATCCTTTAAGATGGACCTGGCAGAGCCTGTTCCTCCAGGGCAACGTATGAAGCGATATCTGATTACCGGAGCCAGCCGCGGTATTGGCCGGGCGATCGCCGAAAAAATGGCGGGATCGGACATCGAATTGTTACTGCATGGGCGCGACACGGTGGCTTTGGCAGATGTCTGTCGATCGCTGGGTAAGCGCTGTGAACTGGTGACCAAACTCATTCACGATCTCGCGACCGCGAAAGGCCGGGCCGGCCTGATTGCGGAAATTGGTGACAAGCCTTTGGATCTTCTAGTCAATAACGCCGGGATCGCGGTGGTGAAGCCCTTTTGTGAAGTGACCGAAACGGAGTGGCAACAAACGGTGGAGGTGAATGTCACGACGCCGTTCGTTTTAATCCAACAATTTGCGCACGCCATGCCGCCGGGCTCCAGCATCGTGAATATCCTGTCCGTCGCAGCGAAGACCGGATTTCCGGGATGGAGCGCGTATTGCATGAGCAAGTTTGCTCTGGAAGGGTTGTCGCAATCCATTCGCGAGGAACTCCGGGAGCACAGAATCCGAATGATCAATATTTATCCGGCAGCTACGGCAACGGAAATATGGAATCGGGTAGAGGGGCAGTGGCCTCAAGAGAAAATGATGTCGGCGGAGGATGTGGCGAACGCTGTTGCTTTCGCCGTAGCCCAGCCGGGAGAAATTTTGGTGGAGAACATCACCCTCGGGAATCTGTCCGGAAAACTGTAGGCTGATGTCAGATCAGAATGATTACGCCTAACGATATCACCGTGAATGTGATCGCTTCGATCATTGCCTCGGCCATTTTATTTGCCGGCGGATTTCTGTGGGGCAAATACAAGGAGCGTCGGCGCAGATTCGGGCGAAATTTGGAAGAGTACGATTTCTACCCGTTTACCGTGACACGCGAAAACTTCGGCGAATTCAACTTGAACAACTTTCGGCTGGGCATGCACTATTTTCTCAAGAATGAAGACCATACGGCGGCACGGCAGCTGATTTTTATCGGCGAACAAAGCAATGTTCGCGAAAAGCTGGAGCCGTCCGAGCAGAAGGTTTACGCACAGCTATTCGAGAAATACGACGGCAAAAAGATTATCGATGACACTCATGAGTTTCTGGAAAACTATGAGCGCATCGTGCGATTGGTCGGGAAATCGTTTCCGAACACGGGAATTGAAATTCTCCTGCACAATCTGGCAGATCCGGCGCATTCACTCATTATTCTCGAGAACAATGTGACCGGTCGTCACCTGCGCGACGGAGCGACCAACCTGCTAATTGATTTCAAACGCCGGCAGCTAAACAACGAAGACAAGCTGAATTACGAGTTGAATATCGGTTCTCGGAAATTCAAATGCACTTCCATTCCGATTAAGCGCAAGGATTTCGGAATCGTCGGCGGAATTTGTATCAACATTGACGCCAATTACATCACGGAAGATGTGCTGCGCGATCAGCAAAAGATCGAAACATGGTTCCGGAATTTTCTGCGGACGGACATGCAGCTCGACGAAAATATTTTAAGCAAGGACGAATACGCCAAGGCGCAAAAGGGCAAGCGTCATTTCAAAGACGAAAGCGTTTAATCTGGTGCGACGGCAAATTACTTTTGCCGGGTGGGAATAGCTCCCTGAAGCTCAGGCTTCCGGTGATAATCCACCAGCCGGAATCCCCAACCGATTAACGTCTCGAGATCCTTCGTCTTCGATTTCTTATCGCTCAGGAATTTTTCAATCTTTGCTTTCAATTCCGGCTGTTGATTGGTCGTGTCCAGAATTTCGAAAATCTCCATCGACAATAGCCAATCGCCGGGATGCTCAGCCTGTTGCGTTTCCCAAATTTCTCCGAGCCGCTCATAACCCTTTTTCGTTTCGCGAATCTGCCGAACCTGTGCGTAAAGATTTTCCAGTTTCTTTCGTTTGGCATCGGATGGGACTTTGATCGTTCGTTCCTTCGGAACCAACGCGATTTCGTTGTAAGCATCCTTGTCGGCGGCGCCATTGAAAACAGAAGTGACGCAATCGCCCACCGCCATGTCGAAAACACCCCAAGCGGGGTCGAACAACGTGCGATCTCCGTATCTGGCATGGCAATTTGAAAACGTGATTAGAATCTTTTTGCCGTCGCGCTCGACGACGTTATCGACCGTGCCTTCCACCACGATACCGCTTTCGAATTCCAATTTTGTGTTTTGACCCACTTTGATCTCAGTCGGTTTCCATTTGCCAATGGGAGATCCAAAGCCGTCCTTATGATAGTTGCGCCCGTGCCCCGGCAGCTCCTTGTCTTGGTAGGCCAATGAGCACGGCCCTTTGGCATGCAAATAGATTGGTGTCCCATTCGGACGCACCGCCTTCTTCAAATCGACGATCACTTCGTCGAATACGCCGGTGACTTGCAGTCCCGATGAGTATTCGCAAGTCGCGACGTTGTTGCACTCAATCGCTTTCTCAATTCCTTCCAGGCCGCCAACTTTGTAAGCCATCTTGCTCGCAAATTCTTCAAGCACCTCGGCTAAGTGTTGAAAGTCACGGCAAACGAACAGCTGCGGCTGTTTGGTCGTGATATCGAACGGCTGATTCGTCGCTGCGATGGAGTAGGGAATCTTCTTCACGGCCGATTCCAGACACGAAACCGATTCACCGATCGAGGAGAGCAGGCCGGCGCCGTAGATTTTCGGATTTTCCGGGGTGCCAATCAAACCGTACTCCACCGTCCACCAATGCAATCGCGACAGGAGTGCCATTTCGGAGGGTTCGCCGAGATTTTTCTGTCGCTGCTCGACCAGCTTTGTGGCTTCTTCGATTTCTTTTGGCTCGCTGTTCGGCTGCTCCTTTAAAATCGAGAGGTGCCGGATTGCTTGATAGAGCTCGAAATCCTTGCGCGACTGCATTGCCCTGGCTCCGACTTCGCCGAAACGCTGCAAGTAGTTTGAGTATTCACGATCGACGATGATCGGCGCGTGCCCGGCGGCTTCGTGAACGATATCGGGAGCCGGAGTGTATTCGATATGCTGGATCTGACGCATGTCGCAGGCGATGACGAGGACTTTGTAGGCTTGAAATTCCATGAAAGCGGATGGCGGAATGAATCCGTCGACGGCCACCGCTCCCCACCCGATGCGACCAAGGATATCGTTCATTTCTTCAATGCGCGGAATGCGTTCGAACGAAATCCCGGTATCGAGAAGACCCTGAAAGTAAACCTTGTGCGCGTACTCGCGAAGAAAGAAAGTATTCTGGCGCATAATGAACCGCCAGACCGCGTGATCGACCGAAGTGTAATCGTCGTAACGCTGATCGACCGCGAACTGGAGCAAATGTTTCGGGAGCGATTGGACCGCTCGATTGGTCAGGCTGAAAGATTGAATACTCATGCGCGTCTTTCGTGAGTGGGTTCCTCGAAGCGAGGTAAAATATGGCTCGTTTGCTGTCTCGGCAAGGTGGATCGGCTTAGCCGGATGTTTCGCCCTGGGGCGCGGAGTCATTGCCCAGCCCGGGCAACGCCCAGGGAAGAATGTATCAGATGGGGTTGAGCGCTGAAGCGCGATATAATTCCATTAGCAACTCCCGGGATATACTTCCATTATTAGGGCCGCGCTTTCAGCGCTGAGGATTGAACTCTCGATCGCCGTGAATGGCCGCTCGATAAACTTCGCGCTCATGGGCTTCCATCATGTTGATCTAAAGCCTAGACGCCGCGGCAGGTGATTCCGCGCGAATTTTTTACGGAAAAGTGTGTTCTGTCAGACGTGCCGACGCCCACCAGAATCAAAAAATAATTACAGTGTTGCCGACGGTCACGAGCTCTTTCATCCGGATGGCGTCCCAGTTGGCCAGGCGAACGCAGCCGTGACTGGCCGCGCGACCGATCGTTTCGGGATTGTTCGTGCCATGGAGGCCGATACCGGGTCGGTTTAATCCCGCCCAAACAACTCCGACCAGGTTGTTAGGCCCGGGCGGAAGATTGAAATATTGGTCGGTTCGAACGCCGTAATTCAACATCCCTTCGTCGTAACGAAACCAGGGATAGGTTGAGATCGCGACGATGTGCCACGTTCCAACCGGCGCCGGCAGTGACTTTGAGCCTGGCGTGACCGGAAAAACGCAGACGAGCTGGTCGTTATCAAAAACTTCCAGCAATCGTTCTTTGGTATCGACCCAGATCTTTCGCGATTTGAACTGAGTTTTTTCTTTTAAATCGGCCTCTTTGACTTTCTCAATCTCAAATGGCAGCACGTTCGGCACTTTGAGTTCGGCACCCGGTTTCAGATTATCGAAATCCAAGTTGCGATCGTGATTGAGTTTCCGAATGTAATCCTCGGACGAATGAAAACGTTCGGCCACAAATTCCAGCACCGAAGTGTAGGGCGAGTATTTCAGTTTGGCTTGGGCGGCGTGATCGGTCGGCAATTCGCCCACGTAAGCCAAATCATCCCATTTAATCGTATAGGTCGTGAATGCGACCGGCACTTGATCGAGCAACCATTGATCGACGGCTCCGGTTTCGCGCATTTTGTGAGCGTGTTTGTAGGAAACGAGCGCTTTGCGAAAAAATTCGCCCATTCGGCCATCAATTTTCCCGGGGCCGAAATCGTTGTTGTCCAAAAAAATCTGGAGACGGGTGGACGTTTCCTCGTCGTAATTGGGGAGGGCAACCATGACCTGGGGTTGCGATTTTGGCGCGGGTTGGAGATCTTCTTTGGAAGGACTGCGGGGAGGGGGCGGAGTGGCCATCGGACGCGCCTGGATGGGTCGCTGTTGCTGCGCGGTGGCGTTCGCCAACCACGCGAGACACAATGCAGCGATAACTGAAGCGCGGTTCATCGGCGACAGTTATGCAACGTAAAACGCGGTTGCGCAACTTGCGGGAATGCGACGGCCACTTGGCCGTCGTTGAATAGTCGGCGGTCGAGGACACCGCCGCTCCTTGGTATCAATTGCACTCACCACCGCAAAGGCTGCGATCAAACAAGTGAGTAAAAGAACCTCCTGCTCCTGGTATCATGGCGACAGCCCAAGGAGCGGCGTGCTTCTGCGCGCCGGGTTCCAAAGCGGCGCCGGAGTCCGCTCGGGTTGCTTTTGCTCTGAATGTCACTACGCGAGAATCGCGTAGATCAATCCAGGCGTTGCAGCGACGAGATACCGTAGTTTTCCTGAAGACTCGGCGCTTCGGCGGCAATGGCAGCCGCGTCCAGCTCGATCTGCTTGGGATCCTCCTCGGTCTCAATCTTAATAAATCCGCCTGCGAGCGGTTGTTTGACCGCTTCCGCGAGATCTTTGAGCGACCGAATTTCTTTCCCGTTCACCTTATTGACGGTGAGATAGGCGCACTCTTCGTATCCGATCGTATTATTGGAAGGAAGAGTCTGGCTCAAAATCACGATGCGACGTCCGCCCTCGGGGAAGAGCTCAGATTGAAAATGATCGAGATAAACCAGGCGCTGGGGCGCTTCACGCAGCCAATTCGGTCCCCATTCTTTGAGATACTGGCGTGACAACTCCTGAAAGATCAGACCGCCGACGACCAGGTAATTGGGCGCCTCGTCCACCAGATACGGTGGAATGACATAATCGTTCGGTGCGCGATGTTCGACTGTCACATTGATTTGCATCGGTTTACCCGCGCGCTGGATCTGGAAAGGCATGACGTCGCCGGCAAAAGCGCGGCCGCTGATCAGGTTGGTGAATTCGATCTTTCCGTAAAGAGGATCGACATAATTGCCGTTCTGATCGATCTCATGACCTCCAACGGAAGTGATGACATCGCCAACCTGTAATCCTGCTTTCATGGCCGGTGTGCTTGGGTCGACGCTGGTCACGTAAACTCCTCCGGGCTTACCGGTCTCTTTGGCGAATTTTCGCAATTGCGGGTCGCGGGTCGGGAAAAAGGAAAAGCCGGCGGACGGAAAACCGCGATACTGCGGACCTTCGGCATCTTTGAGAAAGTGAACGATAATCGGCGCGGGAATGGCGTCGACCATTTGCGCGCGCGGATCGTAACGGAGAAGCAACCCGGCGAGCTTGTTATTTTTGACTAACGGAATGGTGTAGCTGTTCTCGCGATACTGCATCGGCAGGTTGACGCGATAGGTCAGAAACTGGCCGACATCTATTGGATAGCGCGTCATTTGAATGGTCGTGACCAGGCCCTCGGTCGCAATCAGTGCGCCGGTCGGCTCCAATTGCCAGGCGGAAAGGTGATCGCCGACCACCGTGTCGGTCGCGATATCGAGCGGAGTAATTCCATCGAGGAAATTTTTGTCGGACGGGACCAGCACCGCGAGGTTCGATTCGTAATCAATCACCTGGACCGTGGCCGCGCATTTTTCGCCCGACTCGGCCCGTTCCAGTTCGGTGAAGTTTTGATTTGCCACCAGATCAGCGGTGACCAATACGCGACCTTTTGAGAGGACCGCGCCGAGCGCGCGCTTGGATTGCGGCGCCTTCTTTTGCCATGGCCGAAAGTAATCGTAAGGCTGGCCGGTCACGTTGACGCGCACGAGCGCGAGTTGTTTTTCCTTGCCCAGCGGAGCGATGGAAGCGGTCTGTTGTTTCGTGGCAGGCGCAGCGATGGCCGTGGCCGCAAACGCAAAAACGAGGATGAAAATGTTACGGCGCATTGGGAGTTTGCTTTGGATCGGACGTCGCCGCGGCGATGGGCTGTTCCTGGAGATTCTGTTCTTTTAGCACGTTGTATCGCGTGCTGATGCGCTCGCGCGCCGCTTCGGCTTGCTTTGGATCGAGCACCAAAGGGGGACCGTCGCCAATCATTTTGATCACCAATTGGTCGCCTGGTTGCGCCAGCATTTTCGCAAGATCGTCCATGGTCCGGATTTTTTGCCCATTCACTTCATCGACAATTCCGCCGCGATAGGCAGCCAGATAGCTATTGATCGGATCCGGTAGAATGTTCGTTAACAGGATCACGTCCGGATGTTCGAGAAAGATCTGGTCGAGCACATAATAATCGAAGAAGTGGCGGATGCGGAGATCGGTCGGTTGATAGGCCTCGAGCAGATCGAGGCTCAACGGTTGGAAGAGCAATCCGGCATACAGAACGTAGCGCGGACGAACATCGTAGGTGTGCCCCTGGATGAAATACGGCGCGACCGTGGTTAAATTGACGGTCACCGTCATTGGCTTTTTGTCGCGCCAAATGTCGAACTTCACTTTGTCGCCTTTGAACTTGCGCTCGACGACTTCAGGCATTTCGACGCGCTCGCCCTCAAGGATCACGTTGGCATCGCTGGCGATCGGATGGTCATCGATCGAAAGCAGGACGTCGCCTTGTCGCAAAACATTCGCGCAGGGTCCCGCGGCCACGACGGTCGAGACGAGCACACCACGGTCGTCGTCTTTTAATCCCAAATATTTTCGCTGCGCGGCGTTGAGCAATTTGAAATAGGTGATCCCGAGATCGACGTACTTGTCGTAGTGGCCGTCCTCGATGTCTTTGAGGAACCGGCGCATGACTGGAGTCGGCACCATATAGGCGACACCCTGGGCGACGTCGCCGCTGTAACCTTGAAAGGCCACGCCGACGACCTTGCTGTTTTGCAAAACCGGGCCGCCGCTGTTTCCGGGGTTAATCTGCGCGCTGATTTGAATGGCAAGGTGCGAATCGATCGAGGAATGCGTGTAGAGCTGAAAATCAATGCGTGAAACAATTCCGGTGGTGACCGACATGCGTTCACCGCCGATCGGAAAACCGTAGGCGGAAACGGTTGATTCGAGTTCCGGGATGCCGCCCAGTTTCAGCGGCGGCATGTTTTTGTAGAAATTCGGCGCGTCGACCGTGATCAAGGCCAGATCGCAATCGTGTGCGACGAACAAGACGCGGGCGGGATATTTGTTAGGGTCTCCGTCTCGTTCGACCGTCAAATATCGGCTGTTACTGACCACGTGCGCATTGGTCATGATTCGATTGCCATCAATGACAAACCCGGCTCCGACGCCGCGTTGCAGCGCACCGGCATTCCAGGGAGCGCGATAATCCGGCTCCACTTCCGTGACGGTGATGCGCACGAGACTCTTTTGGACCGGGCCATTCGGTTGCGGCGGCGCGATCGGCACGGGCACGACCGCGGGCGGCGCGGGAGGCTGGGCGGTGGATCTGGGCGGGCCGGCCTGCCCCGGCAGACCACCTGGGGGCGCGTTCTGCTCCATCGGCGGCGTGGGTGGGTTTTGTTGCGCAAACGTCGACGCCGACGCCGCGACGATCGATCCGACAACTGCGGCGATAATTAAACGATTCATCCCAGGAAAGTCTGAGAAGATGAAACGAAGAGCGCGGAAATCAACTGCACAGTATATCGACAAGGCGTGATGGACATTCGTTCAGTCGTGATGCTTGTCACTTCGCGGTCGAGAGAATAAACTGGTCGGTGCAAAGCGGCGCAAATCTCGCGGTAACGAATCGGGGAGGTTCGGATTGTGCGCGTCCAAGCAGATGGATTATCTCGCCGGCTGAAGATCTTAACAGTGGAAGCATTCCCTGGGACGAGCTTTGCCCATCGCCCTGCATCGCGCGCCTGTTGCGGCGCAAAGGCTTTGCCACCGCCGCTGAGGTGGAATTGTTTCTTCGGCCGCGCCTGCATTCGCTGAGCGATCCGTTCTTGTTGCCGAACATGGACGCCGCGGTCGCCCGGATTTTGGCGGCGATCGATCGAAAGCAGCGAATCGTCTTGTTCGGAGATTACGACGTGGATGGCGTCACGTCGCTGTCTTTGCTTTTCACCATGCTGCGTGGATACGGCTGTTCGCCGGATCTTTTTCTGCCGTTACGAATGGAAGAGGGTTACGGATTGAGTCGCGAAAGCGTGGATCGCTGCAGCGAGACGTTTCGGCCGGAACTCTTGATTGCGCTGGATTGTGGAACGTCTTCCCGCGAAGAAATCCGGACTTTGGTTCAGCGCGGGGTGGATGTGCTGGTGATTGATCATCACGAACCGAAATCCGATTTGCCCGAGTGCACGGCGATTGTGAATCCGAAGACCGATCCCGATTCAGCCTTTCATTATTTGTGTACCGTCGGAATTGTCTTCAAACTTTGCCATGCCTTGCTGAAACGACGGCCGTTGGACGGGTTTGATCTCAAAGCGCAGTTGGATTTGGTCGCGCTCGGCACCGTCGCCGACATCGTACCGTTGGCCGAGGAAAATCGCATGTTCGTGCAGCGTGGCGCGATTGAAATCGGCCGGACCAAACGAATCGGACTGCGGAAATTGATTCAGGTCAGCGCGGTGCGCCCGCCGATTTTGTCCGAAGACATTGGCTTTCGCCTTGGACCGCGAGTCAATGCGGCGGGTCGCCTGACCACGGCAGAAAAGGCGTTGCGATTGTTGCTGACGGAGGACGAGATGGAGGCGAATGAATTGGCTCATTTTCTCGATCAGCAGAATCGCGAGCGTCAGGAAGTGGAAAAGGAGATCCTGCGGCAGGTAGAAGCGAAGATCGCGGACCGGAATTTGGCCGGCGAAGCGGCGATCGTGGTGGGAGAACGCGGATGGCACCCCGGCGTGCTTGGCATCGTGGCGTCACGGATTGTCCGCCAACATCATCGCCCGACCATTGTGATCGGTTTTGACGAGAACGGCACAGGCAAAGGGAGTGGCAGAAGCATTGAAGGCTTCAATCTGGTCAAAGGATTGACGCGGTCCGCAGACAAGCTTGAAAAATTCGGTGGTCACGAAATGGCGGCCGGCCTGACCATCCAGGAGTCGAATCTCGCCGCCTTTTCGGCAAGCTTTGCCCAGACCGCGCGTGAATGGTTATCGGACGACGATCTTCAGCCACGGTTGCGTCTCGATCACGAACTCAGCCTGGACGAGATCGACATCAAACTGCTGCGCTGGCACGAAATGCTGCAGCCGTTTGGCAACGGCAATCCCCAGCCGGTCTTTGTCGCGCGCGCCGTTCAGTCGGTGGCGCCGCCACGAGTAATCAAGGAGAAGCATCTGGCGTTGCGAATTCGGCAGGGGAAAAGCCAGCGTCGCGCGGTATTTTTTGACGGAGCGAGCACGCCATTGCCGCCGGAACCATGGGACGTCGCTTTCAGGATTCGGGCGGACAATTTCGGAGGGGACGAGACGTTGGTGGAATTGCATGTGGCGGCGTTGCGACAGTCTGGCCCAATGAGCTGATGGAGATTTCGCAACCGCTTTTGGAACTGGAATGGATCCCGCGACCGAAGGTCACGGCGTTGCGGCGTCTCGAGATGGAGACGGTAGAAGATTTGTTAACGCATTATCCGCGACGATATGAAGACCGCCATGAATTTCCGCATTTCCCACGAGAAGAATCGGCCCAACCGATTTGTCTTTGCGGAGAGGTGACCAAGACCTCGCTGCGGAGATTCGGCGGATGGCGCAAGATTTTCGAAGCGACACTCGAGGAATCGAACTCCAACGCACTCAGCGAGCCGATCACTCTGCGCTGGTTCAACCTGCATTACGTCCAGAAGATGATCGCGACCGGTCAGCGCCTCGTCGTTTTTGGCAAGCCACGCCTGCGCGGAAAGCGGATCTGCATGGAGCACCCGGAGTTCGAAGTGATCGAGGACGACGAGGAAATATCGATTCATTTCAGACGGATTACGCCGATTTATCCGGCAACCGAGGGCGTGTCGCAGCGCCTCCTGCGAAGCATGATTTATCGGATCCTGCGCGAACTCCCTAACGAGCCGATGGAGACCCTTGTTCCGCCAAGTCTTGATCGCGGTGATCGCCGGCAAGCGATGAACCAAATTCATTTCCCGCGAAATTGGGATTCTCTCGCCGCCGCGCGACAGCATCTTGTTTTGGGCGAGTTCTTTGCCATGCAAATGCAGATTGCTTCCCGGCGCAGTCAGTCCCAATCGCGAACAGGAGGGTCGCATGCCGGCGGCGGGGAGTTGCTGGAGAAATTCCTGCGCGCGTTGCCGTTCGAACTGACGAATGCGCAGGAAAAAGTCATCGCGGAAATCCGGCGCGACCTGGCCGCGTCGTTTCCGATGAATCGATTGCTCCAGGGGGACGTGGGTTCGGGCAAAACGGTCGTGGCGATCGCGGCAATGTTGTTGGCGGTTGAGGCTGGCTACCAATCGGCCTTCATGGCGCCAACCCAGATCTTAGCCGAACAACATTATAATGTGCTGCGGCGCTGGTTGGAACCGCTTGGTCTGAGGTTGTCGTTGCGAACCGGTGCCCGAAAAGAGGAAACCGGACCTTTACCGCTGTTTGAACACGTTTCGAAGGTTGAGCAGACGAATCGCGGAGCAGCAAGTTCGTCGCCGCAGAATGCGGACTTTCCCCTTCCGGGTAGCGCAGGCGGCCAGCCTGCGGTGTCCGGCAACTTGCCGGACAACACGGAAAAGGATGCTTTGCGGCAAGCTGCCGCGAACCACAGGCTGGCAGCCTGTGCTCCCCAGCCGGCGCCGCACATGATTGTGGGGACACACGCGTTGCTTTACGAGAGCGTGGAATTTTCCAACCTCGGGCTGGTGGTGATCGATGAGCAGCACAAGTTCGGAGTGGCGCAACGCGCTCGCCTAACGAGTCGCGAGCCCGTCCCGGACGTATTGGTCATGACCGCCACTCCGATCCCGCGCACACTGACCATGACGGTCTATGGCGACCTGGATGTCTCGATGATTGAAGAAATGCCGAAAGGCCGCGGCGCGATTATCACTGCCGTCCGAGAGACAGCCAAGCTGGGGGACGTCCTCATGTTTATGCGAAAACAATTGGAGTCCGGACGACAGGCCTACATCGTTTATCCATTGATCGAAGAGAGCGAAAAACTCGACGTGAAGGCGGCGGCGAAAGAATTCGAGGAGTGGCAGGAACGCTTGCGGCCATTCCGTTGCGAAGTGTTGCATGGCCGGATTCCGTCCGAAGAAAAACAAAAGATTATGGAGCGATTTCGAAAGGGTGAAACGCAGGTCCTGGTCAGCACGACGGTGATCGAGGTCGGGGTTGACGTGCCTAACGCCACAATGATGCTGGTCGAGAATGCGGAACGCTTCGGATTGGCTCAGCTGCATCAATTGCGCGGGCGAATCGGCCGCGGGACGCACAAATCTTATTGCATTCTGCTCACGAACGACCCATCGCCGGAAACCGCGGCGAAGCTGAGTGTGCTGGAACGAACGACTAACGGATTCGAAGTGGCCGAGGCGGATTGGGAGCTGCGTGGCCCGGGCGATTTACTGGGCACCGCACAAAGCGGATTGCCCGGACTGCGGATCGGAAATTTGAAGACGGACGCCAAATTGATGCAGACCGCTCGACAAGCCGCTTCGGTCATCTTTGCCAGCGACCCGCATCTGGAACTTCCGGAAAATCAACGTTTCCGCACTTTGACTGTCGAACAAGAGGGACGAAGTTTTGCCAACGTCAGCTGATGAAAAATTTACTGAAATTTTTTGTTTTTGTCGCGCTCCTGAGCCTGGGAATTTCCGCGCTTTATGATTACCAGCTCAAGCACGGGCGGCTGGGAGCAATAACCGACAATCGCCACCCGGAAAAGTATACGCTGGCGGACACTCACCCGATCGATCCGAAGCAGATTGCTTCGCTGGAAGCGCTGAATAACGAACGCCGGGCGTTGATCAGCAGCGTGATTCCATCCGTCGTGGCGGTGAAAACGTCCAAAAAGGTCACGGTCCGGCGACAATACATGGATCCCTTTGAGTTCTTTTTCGGCGGCGGTCGCGGCGGACATTTTCGCACCCCGCAGGAACAGGCAATGGTTCAAAATTCGTTAGGCTCCGGAGTGGTGGTGACGAAAGAAGGTCACATCATCACCAACAATCACGTGGTGGACCAGGTCGATGAGATCGAGGTGCAGCTGAGCGATGGCCGGACGAAAAAGGCGCGACTGATCGGCGCAGATTCGCAGACCGATTTGGCGGTATTGAAAATTGACGATCCGGGAGTGAAACCGCTGCCGCTGGCGAATTCCGATGAAGTTCAAGCCGGCGACTTCGTTTTGGCGATCGGAAATCCGTTCGGGTTCGAAGAGACGGTGACGGACGGAATCATCAGTTCCAAGACAAGGCCGAACCGGTCGGATCCATTCGGGGAATGGCTCCAGACGAACGCCGCGATCAATCCCGGGAACAGCGGTGGACCATTGATTAATTCACATGGTGAAGTTGTGGGAATCAATGTGGCGATCATTTCCGGCAGCGGAGGTTCGCAGGGAATTGGCTTTGCCATTCCTTCCAATACGGTCCGCACCGCGCTCGAAAGTTTGCTCAAGCAAGGCCGGATCGTTCGCGGATATCTTGGCATCCAGGGACGGATCGACCGGCAGAACCCGGCCGGCGACAGTGAACAAGGCGTGGTGGTCGACCAAATCGTGGCCGGTTCTCCCGCGGCCGACGCGCACATTCAAAAGGGGGACGTCATTCGAAAATTCGATGGGCACGACGTGAAGAATTTTGTGCAACTGCGAAGCCTGGTTGCGCAGGTGGAGGTCAACAAGAACGTCGACATCGAGCTGGAGCGCGGGGGTAAGCCGGTGAAAGCGACCGCGGTCATTCGCGAGCAGCCGCCGAATTACGAAACTACCCAGGCGGTGCCGGAACAACCCGCTCCCAACGGGAACAATTCACCTAATGAATCGGAAAGTGGCGGCGCACTTGCCGGTGTTCATGTCGATGAACTCACGCCGCAGGTGGCGCAAAAACTCGATTTGCCGAACGGGGTCCGGGGCGTCGTGGTCACAGGTGTGGATACGGATAGCGGCGTGGCTGAGATCCAAAACGGCGACGTGATTGAGGAAGTGAATCAACAACCGGTCGGGTCCGTGTCGGATTATGAAAAGGTCACCGGGTCGCTGAATCCGAATCAGCCCCTGGTGCTTTCGATTTGCCGGCACCGCCTGCGTTCGTTCGTCGTTTTGCGGCCACGCTGACCGTCGCGCCGCCCGGGCCGGGCCGTGCGTCTTGCGGCACGGCGAGGTCGCGCCGTGTTACAGCAACTCCGCGATTTGGACCGCGTTGAGCGCGGCGCCTTTCAGCAATTGATCGCCCGCGACCCAGAAGGCCAGACCGTTGTCCAAGGCGCAGTCGATGCGCAGCCGACCGACTTCGCAGTTGTCCTTTCCCGCGACATTCACCGGCATTGGATATTTATTTTTTAGCGGTTCATCGACCAGCTCCAATCCCGGTGCTTTGGCCAATATTTCGCGCGCTTTTTCCAACGATACCGGTTGTTCGAATTCGGCATTCACGGCAACGGAATGTGCTCGATAAACCGGCACCCGCACACAGGTGACCGACGCGCGAAATTGCGGCAGGTGCATGATCTTTCGCGCTTCGTTCTGAAATTTCATTTCTTCCCTGGTGTAACCACTCGGTTCGAAAACATCGACGTGCGGCAAGACGTTAAAGGCAATGGGGTGCGGATAAACCTGCGGCGGCCAAGACCGATCCTGGATGGCCGCGGTCACTTGTTCTTTGAGTTCGGTAATTGCGCGAGCGCCGGTTCCGGAGACAGCCTGATAGCTCGCGGCAAAGACCCGGCGAACGCCGAAAGCGCGATGGAGCGGATAAATCGCCATGAGAGCAATCGCCGCGGTGCAATTCGGGTTGGCGATCAATCCCTGATGCTGTTTCACGTCATGGCCGTTAATTTCCGGAATCACCAGTGGAACGTCCGGCTCCATGCGGAACGCAGAAGAATTGTCGATCACGATCGCTCCGGCCTCGCGCGCAATCGGTGCATATTTTCGCGCGGCATCTCCGCCGGCACTAAAAAGAGCGATGTCGATATTTTGAAACGATTGTTCGGTCAGTTCCTCGACCACAATCGATTCGTTGCGAAACTGCGCCCGTTTTCCAGCCGATCGCGCAGAGCTGAAGGCATGCACGCTGGCCACCGGAAAATTGCGCCGTTCGAGCACCCGCAAAAATTCGCCACCCACCGCGCCAGTCGCACCGACAATGGCAACGTGATAGTTTTTCGTCATTGGTTGGGCGATAGTAAGCCCGCTCCGACGGCATGGAAAGTCTACGGACACATATCGACGTTTCGATTCGCGATCAGCAATTGATCCTGCTACGCGATGGGCGGGCCGTGAAATCATTCCCGATCTCGAGCTCCAGATTTGGACTCGGAACCGAGCCCGGCAGTTTCAAGACGCCGCTCGGGCGCTTTCGGATTGGGAAAAAAATCGGGCACGATGCCAAAGCCGGAACGATTTTTCGGGGGAGGGTGGCACTTGGCCCGCAGGACCCGCTTCCGGACACGGAAGACTTTGTCACCTCACGAATTTTGTGGCTCGATGGGACCGAGGAGCACAATGCCAATACCCGCGACCGGTACATTTATATTCATGGGACCAAACACGAAAATACGATCGGCCAACCTGACAGCCACGGCTGCATTCGGATGCGAAATGCGGACGTAATTGAACTGTTCGAACTGGTCCAGGAAGGTACTACAGTGGCCATCCGTGAGTGATCCACATCCAAAAAAGGGCAAAAAAACGTTGCTTCCAAGTAATTCCTTGCCTAAACAGGCGAAGCAACCTGCACGGAAAGGAGGCGAAATAGATTGAAATTCCTAAAAGCGATCATGATCGTGGCGGTATTGACCGGCGCTTTGTGTCTGGGCGCGTGCGCTCACCATAATGAAGCTGCGACTACCAGCACCACGGCAAGTTCCACACACGGCTACTCGAAATAACGAGTTTCTGTCTCTCAGATGAACTCAACAACGTGGCCAGGTCGTGTTACACGCGGCCTGGCCTGTTCCCTCTTTTCACCTGGCCTCTTCTAATTAGAATGAATCGATGGAGCTAAGCGGCCGGCAAATCTCATTGGAAGAGATCGCTGCGGTCGCTTATGGCGATTCGCAAATCTCCATTTCCGAATCGGTCCGGCCTCGCGTTCAGGCGTCGCGAAAAATTATCGAAGACATCGTAGCGCGGGACACGGTCGTCTACGGGGTCAACACCGGCTTCGGCAAGCTGGCCGAGGTTCAAATTCGTCATCATGATTTGCGGGCGCTGCAATTGAACCTGGTTCGGAGTCATGCCAGCGGCGTGGGGCGTCCGCTTTCGGAACCGGAAGTTCGCGCCATGATTCTGCTGCGGGCGAATGTTCTCGCGCTCGGCTTCAGCGGCATCCGGTTCGAAACGATTGAGATGCTGGCCCAGCTGCTAAACCGCCGAGTCCATGCGGTGATTCCGGAAAAAGGATCGGTGGGAGCAAGCGGCGATCTCGCACCGTTGGCGCATCTCGCGATGACCCTGATTGGAGAAGGGGAAGCCTTTTTTGATGGAACGCGAATGGCCACGGCCGACGCATTGAAGCGCGCCAACCTGAAACCGATCACCCTGCAAGCCAAAGAGGGATTAGCTCTGCTCAACGGCACCCAGGCGATGCACTCAGTCGGTGGTCTCGCCTTGTTCCACGCCAAGCGCCTAACGAACGTCGCCGATGTCGCCGGCGCAATGACGCTGGAAGGATTGCGCGATACGCCGACGCCCTTCGATCCGCGCCTCCAGGACGCGCGCCCGCACGCCGGTCAAAAAGCGACGGCCGCTCATTTATTGAAAATTTTGGAAGGGAGCGAGATTCGCGAATCGCACCGCACGGGAGATCCGCGAGTGCAGGACGCCTACAGCATTCGCTGCATGCCGCAGGTACATGGCGCCGTGCGCGGCGCGCTGGCCCATTGCGAAGAAGTCTTGGCGACCGAGTCCGCCTCTGCCACCGACAATCCGCTGGTGTTCGTTGATAATGGCGATGTCATCTCGGGTGGAAATTTCCACGGAGCGCCGCTCGCACTCGCCTTGGATTACGCGGCAATCGCTCTGGTTGATCTGATGAGTATCAGCGAGCGTCGCACCGAGCGTTTGGTAAACCCGGATAAGAGCGAAGGCTTGCCACCGTTTCTGGCGCGCAAAGCCGGGCTGCAATCCGGTTTCATGATTCCGCATGTGGTCGCGGCTTCGCTTCTTAACGAAGCCCGGGTTTATGCTCATCCGGCCAGCGTCGACAACATCAGCACTTCCGGCGGCAAGGAAGATCACGTCTCGATGGGAATGACCAGCGCGTTGAAATTGCGCTCTGCGGTCGAGGCGGCCGAAAATTTGTTCGCCATCGAACTGTTGGCGGGGGCGGAAGCTCTGGAATATCGGCATCCGATGAAAGCAGGCCGCGGTGTCGAAAGCGCGTATGAGATCGTCAGGAAAATTGCGCCGCCCTTGACCGAAGATCGGCCGCTTTCCAACGACATCGCTGCGATTGCGGCAGCGATTCGAACCGGTGCCTTCGATCGGATATGAGTCAGCGCATCATTCGAGCACCACGTGGAACGGAACGCACCTGCCAAGGCTGGCATCAGGAAGCAGCCATGCGGATGCTGATGAATAATCTCGACCCGGAAGTCGCGGAAAATCCGGATCAGCTGGTCGTTTACGGCGGCACCGGTCGGGCGGCGCGGAGCTGGGCAGCGTTCGACGCGATTATTGATTCGTTAGGCAAGCTGGAAGACGACGAATCCCTGCTCATTCAATCGGGCAAACCGGTTGGGAAATTCAAAACTCATGACGAAGCGCCCCGGGTATTGATCGCGAACTCAAATCTCGTCGGTCAATGGAACAACTATCCGGAATTCAACCGCCTCGAGCGACTTGGCCTGACCATGTACGGACAAATGACTGCCGGTTCGTGGATTTACATCGGCAGCCAGGGCATCGTGCAGGGAACATTCGAAACCTTTGCCGCAGCCGGGGAGAAACATTTCGGCGGCTCGCTTGAAGGAAAATTCGTGGTGACCGGCGGCCTCGGCGGGATGGGCGGGGCGCAACCGTTGGCGGCAACCATGAACGGCGCGGTGTTTCTCGGCATCGAAGTCGATCCTTCGCGGATTGAGAAGCGGCTCAAGAGCGGATATTGCGATCGGATGGCGCGGACTTTGGAGGACGCGCTGAAAATGGTCGACCAGGCGCGCCAGGAAAAAAGATCGATCTCGATTGGTCTGGTCGGGAATTGCGCTGACGTTCTTCCGGAATTGGTGAAGCGAGGAATCGTTCCCGATGTTTTGACAGATCAAACCAGCGCGCACGACGCGCTCAATGGCTACGTGCCGAACGGAATGAGTTTGGAGGACGCGATCGCCTTGCGGCAGAAAGATCCCGACGATTATATCAAACGATCGATGGAAGCGATGGCGACACATGTTCGCGCCATGCTGGATTTGAAAAAGAAGGGCGCGATCACGTTTGATTACGGCAATAACATTCGCGCGCAGGCCAAAAAAGCCGGAGTGGAAAACGCCTTCGATATTCCCGGTTTCGTCCCCGAATACATCCGGCCGTTATTTTGCGAAGGCAAAGGTCCGTTTCGGTGGGTCGCGTTGAGCGGCGAGCCGGACGATATCGCGCGAACCGATAAACTCGCCCTCGAAATATTCCCCGAAAATCAAACACTCGCCCGCTGGATGAAACTCGCGAAGGAACGAATTCATTTTCAAGGATTGCCGGCACGAATCTGTTGGCTCGGCTATGGCGAGCGCGCCGAATTCGGAGTGGCCATGAACGAGCTCGTTAGGCGGGGCGAGATCAAGGCGCCGATCGTGATCGGCCGGGACCATCTGGATGCGGGCTCGGTGGCGTCGCCAAATCGTGAAACCGAAGCGATGATCGATGGCAGCGACGCAATCGCGGACTGGCCGCTGTTGAACGCGCTGGTCAACACCGCCGCAGGCGCATCGTGGATTTCCATTCACAACGGTGGCGGTGTCGGTATCGGTTATTCGCAACATGCCGGCATGGTTGTGGTGGCGGATGGAACCGATGATTCCAAACGTCGACTCGAACGCGTCTTGACCAGCGATCCGGGGATGGGCGTGCTGCGTCACGCCGACGCCGGATATGCCAAGGCAATCGATTTCGCGGCTGAACACGACATCGATGTTCCGATGACTCCGAAGCGGCGCGATTGATATGCAAAAACTGATCGAGTGTGTGCCGAATTTTTCGGAGGGGCGCGACGAAGCGGTGATTGCCCAAATCACCGATGCGATTAAATCGGTCGACGGCGTTTCACTGCTCGATGTGGATCCCGGTGCTACGACGAACCGCACGGTCGTGACGTTTGTCGGAAATCCCGAGGCCGCAGTGGAAGCGGCCTTTCGCGGAATCCGGAAGGCGTCGGAGTTAATCGACATGCGCAAACACCAGGGAGCTCATCCGCGCATGGGCGCGACCGACGTTTGCCCGTTCATTCCCGTGAGCAACGTGTCGTGGGAGGAAGCGATCGAGTGCGCGCGGAAGCTGGGCCAGCGCGTCGGCGAGGAGCTAAAAATTCCCGTTTATCTGTATGAGCGCGCTGCGCCTAACCAGGCGCGATCCAATCTTTCCGTGATTCGCGCCGGTGAATACGAAGGTTTTTTTGAAAAGATCAAGCAGCCGGACTACAAACCGGACTTTGGACCGGCCGTGTTCAACGAGAGGTCCGGCGGGACGGTCATCGGCGCGCGTGACTTCTTGATCGCGTACAATGTGAACCTGAATACCAAATCGACCCGCCGGGCGAACTCAGTGGCGTTCGATGTCCGGGAGCAGGGCAGATTTAAAACCGAAGACGGCATCCCGTCGGGTAAAAAGGTGCTGGATGAAAACGGTGAGCCGGTGCGCATTCCGGGAATGCTCAAGCACGTCAAAGCGATTGGGTGGTTCGTGGAAGAATACGGCATTGCCCAGGTCTCAATGAACCTAACCAATGTGGAGGAGACGCCATTGCATGCTGCGTTCGATGCCTGCGCCGAGTCGGCGGACAAGCGCGGTTTACGTGCGACCGGTTCGGAGATTGTCGGAATGGTTCCGAAGAAAACTCTTCTCGACGCCGGCCGTTATTTTCTGAGAAAGCAGAACTGGTCGGAGGGCGCGTCGGATGAGGAACTGATCGACCTTGCGGTGCGATCGATGGGATTGAGCGAGCTGAAGCCTTTCGATCCGAAGGAAAAAATTATCGAGTTAAAAATGGAAGCGGCCGAAAACAAGAAATCGCTCGTCAAAATGACGGTGCGGGATTTCTGCAACGAGACCCTGAGCGATTCTCCCGCGCCCGGTGGAGGATCGGTCGCCGCGTTGATGGGCGCACTCGGAGCCTCGTTAGGCGGAATGGTGGCGAATCTTTCTGCCGGCAAGCGGGGTTGGGAAGGCAAACTGGGGTACTTCAGCGATTGGGCGGTCAAGGGCCAACAGCTGAAGGACGAGATGCTGGGGTTAGTGGATGAAGACACGGCGGCTTTTAATGAAGTGATGGCTGCTTTTGGGTTGCCGAAATCGAGTGACCAGGAGAAATCCGCGAGATCGGCGGCAATCCAGCGCGCCACCCAGCGCGCGGCCGAGGTTCCGCTCCGAGTGATGGAGGCGGCGGCAAAAACGTATCCTTTACTCGCGGAGATGGCCGAAAACGGAAATCCGGCGTCGGTTTCCGACGTGGGCGTCGGTGCGTTGGCAGTGCGGGCCTGCCTTGAAGGCGCCGGGATGAATGTGCGAATCAATCTTTCCTCACTGAAAGATGAGAAGGTAAAATCGAATCTGTTCGAAAAAGTGAAAGAGATTCGGGCTGAATCCGAAGTCCAATTCCAAAAGATCGATCGGCTCGTGCAAGGCAAACTGGCATGAACGGCGCCGAACTTTCGGATGTCATGTTGAGCGAAACGAAACATCTCTGACTTTTTCCGGCATCAATGATCAGAGATTCTTTGCTTCGCTCAGAATGACAGAAGTATGAGCTTGCTGGCGATTCTCCACGCTTCGCAGCTGGTCACTTTGAGCGGTCCCAAGCGGCCGCGAATCCGACGAGAAATGTCCGACCTGCAGATCGTTCGTGATGGCGGGATGCTCGTTCGTCAGGGAAAAATCGAATTCATCGGATCGAGTGCCGAAGTCGAAAGAAAACTGACTGCTTTGAGCGGTTCAGTTTCCGGCGCCGGAGAGAAAATTGAAATCGTTGATGCCGGTGGACGCGTGGTGCTGCCAGGATTTGTCGATGCGCATACTCATTTGGTCTTCGGCGGAAACCGGCTGGAGGATTTCGAGCGGCGCGCGCGAGGTGAAACCTACGAGCAAATTGCCCAGGCGGGTGGGGGAATCTGGTCAACGGTCCAAAAAACACGCGCGGCGAGCGAGGAGGAGCTCTTCAACATTGCCAAGCAGCGGGTGGATTGGTTTTTGAAATGCGGCACGACCACCATCGAAGCGAAATCAGGCTATGGACTGACGATTGACGATGAACTCAAGATTTTGCGCGTCATCCGGCGATTGAATCACGAAACCTCGCTCGAAATTGTGCCGACGTTTCTGGGTGCCCACGCCATTCCGAAAGAAACAACGGCCGACGAGTATGTCGATTTAGTGATCGGCGAAATGTTGCCGCGAGTTACAGGTGAGAAATTAGCGGAATTTTGCGACGTGTTTTGCGAGGGCGGCTATTTCGATATTGAGCATTCCCGTAGAATTCTCTCCGCGGCGAAAAAGAGTGGTCTGCGTTTGCGCGGTCATGTCGATCAACTGACAAATTCGGGAGGAGCGAAGTTGATGGCGGAATTGTCGGCAGCGACGGCCGATCATCTGGAAAAGACGGACGAGCAGGGAATCGGCGCGCTGAAATCGGCGAATGTTCAGCCCGTCTTGTTGCCGGGATCTGTGTACGCGCTCGGTTTGAAAGAATATCCGCGAGCACGTGAGATGATCGAGGCTGGCCTTGCGGTGGTCCTTGCCACCGACTTCAATCCGGGATCATCGCCAACGGCAAGCATGCCGATGATTTTGTCGCTTGCCTGCACCCAAATGAAAATGTTGCCGGCGGAGGCACTCACGGCGGCAACGATTAACGCGTCTTACTCATTAGGCCGGGGAGACAGAATCGGCTCGCTCGAGCCAGGCAAACGGGCCGACTTCTCGATCTTCGATTGCCAGGATTATCGCGAGATCGCGTACTGGTTTGGCAGGCCACAAGTCCAGTCGGTTTTCGTGGACGGCAACCGGATTGCCAGCTCATGAAAGGGCTATTCATTTTGCTTTTCTCATTGGTGGCAATCTCGTGTCGACCCGCGTCGGGCGATCAGCAAAAGGAATTGATGAGAGTGGAACAGGAATTTGCCAAAGCAGTCTTGAACAATGATCCGGAGGCGATTGGAAAATTTCTCAGCGATGATTGGGTCATCGTGGATGCGGACGGAGGAATTATCGACAAGGCGCGTTTTCTTGATGTGATCCAGTCGAAAAAGTTGATCCACGATTCAATGGAATTGGATGACATGCAGGTTCGCGTGCATGGGAATACAGCGATTGTCACGACGGTGACGTCGACCGAAGGGAAGTTCATGAAACAGAGTTTTGTGACTCGCGAGCGCGCGACCGATGTGTTTGTCCGACAAAATGGACGTTGGATATGCGAATTTTCGCAGCTCACCCGTTTCAATCCGAGAGAGAAAACTTCGAACTGAGCTGCTAGGTGCGTTTTCGCGCATTGGAGGGACACGCGTCGTCGTGTCCGAATTCCAATGCGCCGACAACGCGGCGCCCTCCAGTCGTCGATCGGCGCCCCGACAGACCGTGCCCGCAGTGCTTCGCGACAGCGATGCAGGCGTGGGCGGGGCGGCCACAACATTATGCGTAAGGCCGCAACTTTGTGGTGGCAGCCGTGTCGGCTGCGGACCGAACATGCGTTCGGTGCTTTCACGCCTCCAGGGGTCCG
>CAWJUP010000019.1:0-119040 GCA_963846065.1 uncultured Verrucomicrobiae bacterium | reverse complement strand
GAGCGTTGGCTCGACCAATTACTTTTACTATCAAGACCACGAGGGTAGCATTACGCATATCACTAACGGTGCGACATTGGTTGAGCAATACCGCTACGATGTGTTTGGGGCTCCAACGATTGCCGATGGCAATAACAATCCGCTGACTTCTTCGGCAATTGGAAATCGGTTCATGTTCAGCGGTCGGGAATATGCGGCGAACTTCGGCATCTATGGTACCGGAATCGCGCGTATCATCCCGGCTTGGGTCGATTCATGTCCG
The DNA here is from genome assembly GCA_963846065.1 of uncultured Verrucomicrobiae bacterium. Lineage (GTDB taxonomy): Bacteria > Verrucomicrobiota > Verrucomicrobiia > Chthoniobacterales > UBA10450 > DASPUI01. The sequence continues at coordinate 118,778 of CAWJUP010000019.1, read as the reverse complement.
AAGACCCGAATCTGTTTGTTAAACGAGATGGATCGGGGAAAGATCCCGGCGGTTGGACTTATGGGAACCATCCGGACGAAACTGAGTGGAACCTATTTAGATATTGTGGGAATGATCCGGAGGATCTTACGGATCCGCTCGGTCTGGAAACCGATGTGATCATCGGCGGGGAGCGCGACGTTCAATCAATGGATTTGGCCATGCTTCGCTTATCATCAATGGACAGGTTTACAGTTCCGGAACGAATACGCCGTGGGGATCCGATGCAAAGAACTTTACGTATGAGCAGTCGTTACACAGAGATCAAATAATCTACAGGTTAAAGACGACTCCTGAGCAGGAAAAGGCCGAGCGTCAGGCGCTCGAATCCAACCGCACGAAGGAAATGCCAGACTGGAGAAAGCACCCGTTGGATGCATTGAACAAAGACAATTGTGCGATAAGGGACAGAGACGCACTTAATGCTGGTGGACAAGAGGTCGGCAATGCGCATAGACCTTCGCAGCTTAAGCAGGCTTTAGACAAAAAGGCCGAAGAGAATAAAGCTGAAAAGGTAGAAGTGCCTCGACAACCGCCTCCTGATAATCGCCAAGATGCAAAACCGGAATGAGTTTCTACACCGGATGCGCGTATTCTAAATCTCATCATGAATTTGATCAAAAACAGACCTCTAGAGACGCTAACTGAACTTACCGTGATAAGTGCCTGTATCGTCATATGTGCTTGCTCAAGTGACCCTGAGTCTCCACAAGCCAAGCATGAAGCTTCTGCCCTCGAGGCTATCGAAGCCCAAAACCAGAACAACCCGATCACTCAAATGGAACTAGTTTCTACGAAAGAATATCATTTTGCCTGCTTTCCCTCTATGGGGCATCGGGTGTGGGTAATGCTGAATCCCAAGTCAAATCCCTACTACAAGCAACTCCCACAAGAAAATTTTTCGATCTCTCAAAAAGATTTGAGACGAATAGAAGTAAGTCGCTTCGCGACCTTGACTGTTATTGAGTGCTTGAAGTCGCACAGTCAATAGCGCGAGCTCGCGACCTTTCAATCATTGATTGCGAACGGGGGCCTCAATACCAGCTTGAGACTGCGGAAGGCAAAAAGTTGACTAATGGCTACAGTGCGACGGAGCATACAAGTATCATAAAAAAGCGACTTCAGAACGGAGAATACCGATGAAAAGTGGAGTGGAGCGCCTTACCCCGTGGTATCTTCACCGATAGGATAGGGCCTAAGCTTCCACCAGGAAAAAATGTAAACGGCGACGATGTTCGAGAACAGCGGTTTACAATCAGCTCCGGGGGGCACGCATCTATTCTATTATATATGCGTATCGCCGTCAGACGATCTGCCTGCAAAGTGTCCAAAGGGTATCTAACGAGGGTCCGTAACCCTGCAAAGAACACCAAATCGCGTCCAGTTTTGCCCGGCATCTGATCCGAATGTCAAAAAGGTATTGGAGGGGGTTTCGTCCCAGGAGAAATCAGACTTTGCGATTGCCATTTTTGCTGAAAATTAGCTGTAAGTGACAAAAGGGTAGTGAACGGGCTAGGCTCCAGGAAACCGGCGATTCGTTAGGCTGAATCTACTGAAACCCAGATTGGTCCTGCATGTCCTCGCGCAGCGCCGGGGTGATTTGGATAATGTTCGCGCGACTGCAGAGCAAATCGTTCGGGAATCTTCTGGACCAACGATCAGGATAAAAGAACCAAGCAATACCTTTAGCTGGCGACAAAATGATTGACAAAAACGCATACTGTATTCAGTTTTGTCGATATGGAACGAAAGATCACCGCTGAAAGCAAAAAGTTTGTTGAACCGGAAGATGTCACTTCCCCCAGATCTCATTGGTCTCTCATCAAAGTTTTAGCGAGAGGCACCCCGGAGACCTATTCGATTGCCTTAGGTTACTGGAATGACGAGGACGGAAAACATACGGTGGTGGGCGTGCGGTGGAATGCGTGCGAATGGAGACCGGTTGGTAATCCGCACTCGCGCGGCTTGCCAACCTGGTTCGTGTTGCCGGAGCCTCTTGTCGAGCCTGTCATCGCGACTCTGAACCGGGATACACAGGCATTCGTCAGGAATTTCATTCCGAAGTTGAAGTGAGTTCAGAGGATCATTCAACGTCTGCTTGCTGTGCAGTTCGAACCGTCTGCGATCTAGCCGAGGGGTATGCGTTCTGCCCCGGGTACGATAATCCCCAGTTCCAGTCGTCACGGCTTTCGGAAGCGGAAGGTTGCATCAGTGCCGAGGCGAAGGTTCATGGGATTTAGACCGAGCTGTCGCAGATTCACGCCGGCTGATCCGCTCTTATCGGAGTGTGCGCTTCAAGGACAACTTCCGCGAATGGCAGGATGTCATTTTTCAATTTGGTCGACAGAGTTTCCTTTGCGCCGATCAGCGTCGAATCGTGGGTTACGCAGCCACTACGGCGGAGGCAGAAGGGCTTGTCAAAGACTTCAACAAGAAATACGGAACGCCTGCGAAACCGTGCGGCGGCTCGTTTCAACTCATTAATGTGCGCGAACGTGAGATCGGCACAGTTACCGTTCAGCTTGAGCCAGCCACAGTTCTTAGGAGCGAGCAGATCGACATGTATTACAGTGAAGGATTCGTCCGATGGGATTGCGCCTTTCAGAAAGAAATGACACAAGCCCGTTCCTGTTTGTCCATCTTTGAAGGCACTCCCGGAACCGGCAAAACGTCATACTTGCGGCACCTAATGGGAGCTTTGAAGGAGACGCATCGATTTTACTTCATCCCACCTTCGACGACGCGCGTGCTCTCTGACCCGCGGTTTATCGAATTTTGGGCGGATCAACGCCGAAGTTATTCGGAGCAGAAGCTCGTCGTTATTCTGGAAGACTCCGACGCAGCTTTGATGACGCGTGCGAGCGATAACCGCGAGGAGGTGAGCGCGATTCTCAATCTGTCTGACGGAATGCTCGGCGACTTTCTGCGTCTCCAAATTATCTGCACGATCAACTGCTCTGCGGCTGATATCGATCCGGCCTTGTTGCGCCCAGGAAGACTCCTACAACACCGCATCTTCGCGCGGCTCACACCGTGCGAAGCGGGACGTTTGGCCGAAGCGCTCGGCAAAACCTTACCGGTCGCCCTCGATTATTCACTCGCAGAAGTGTTTGCGGGCCAGCAGGGAACCGAACGTAGCTACCCTCAAATCGGCTTTGCGGCATAGACGGGTATGGGTGCGCCATTTTTCGACATCGCAAAATACAAAGCCGAACGCAGTCGAATCATTGAAAAGATTAAGGCCACACACGATTGGAAAAATACCGAGGGATTCATCGCTGACGGCATCATCTGTCCTAATATTTACGACGCGCAGCGGTTTAAGATACTTTGCGTATTGGAAGAGTCATACGGGTGGGCCGATTGCGGAATCCAATACATAGAAACTCAACCCACGGATGATATCCTCGGAGTATCTAAGGTCCCCTCTGTTCGCAACTGCGCGAGCTTTCTGTGGCTTCTCCAACAGTCTTTAGACTCGGGCACCAAGTTTACGTGGGATGCCTTTCGCAGCCAGAGCCTATTCACGGCAAACAAACAGAACAAAGCAGTGCTTCAATCTGCATTGTCAAAGGTTGCTTGGATTAACGTGAAAAAAGCGTCCCGAGCAGAGGGAACACAATGCGACCCGGAAGAAATTTACGAACAGACTCTTCGCAACAAAGACATCATCCAAGAGCAGATCGATTCGATCGCACCTCATCTGATAATTGTTTGTAGCCAACCAGTGTTTCGCTCATTGCATGCACTGAAGTTGCTTGGCGAGAAAATAGAGTTGGCGCGGAAATGGCAAATACAAGCTTCCAACGGTTTCCTTGTTCTCGAGGTTTCTCATCCAAGTCGTTGGTTCGGGTATGAATTCATTTATAAGCGTTTCGAGGACGTCTATTGCCAACTAGCTTCATTAGACTTGGTCACCTCGCGGAACCCTAAGCGAGATGTTCGCTGATTTCCCAGCTCCCGCGCCAGATTGGTGGCTCGTTGAGCTGCACTGGATGGTCAGCCTTTTTGCATTCGGCTTTGTCAAAAGGTATCAAACGAAGGGTCCGTAACCCTGCAAAAAACAGCAAATCGCGTCCGGTTTTGCCCGGCATCTGAGCCGAATGTCAAAAAGGGAACGGAACCGGTTCGTCCCAGGAGAAATCAGTATTTCCGAGTGCCATTTCGGCCGAAAATTAGCCGTAAATGACAAAAGGGGAGTGAACGGGCTAGGCTCCAGTCTACTCTCGCGGGATACCGGAATTCCTTCGATGGCCTACGTGCGCAAACCACGTTCAGAACGTGACCGCGCGCGGTCGTTTCATTTCCGAAAGAACAAGAGCGAGAGCAAGACAAAAATCGGCAGGAGCACCGGCGCAGCGTATTTGAAGATGAAACCGAAAAAACCTGGTGTCGCCACCTTCGCCTCCTGCGCAATCGCTTTAACCAGGAGATTCGGACCGTTGCCGATGTAGGTGAGCGCACCGAAAAAGGTTGCGCCTAACGAGACCGCAACCAGAGAATGGCCGTGGCGCGCGATGAACTGGCCGATCTCGCCCGGGTTGTTCATGTTGAGCCCATGCAGACCCAGCGCGCCGGCGAGAAAGGTCAGATAAGCCGGAGCGTTATCGAGCAACGCAGAAAATACGCCGGTCGCCCAAAAGAATTGCGCGTCTGTTTGCACGCCCAAGTCGCGAGCGCGCAGCTCGACGTAATCGAGCACCGGAATCATGGTCGCGAAAATTCCAAAGAACAGCCACGCGACTTCTTTGATGGGCGCAAACGTGAATGCGTTTGCCTTATGAACATGGGCCGGTGTCCAGAAGTAAGACGCTATGGCGCAGCCTACCATCACGGCTTCGCGCCAAATCGGCGGAAACGCAATGAGTGCAACCAGGAGGATCGCCATCAAAATCAAATTGCGTTTACCGAAGCAACGCCACTTCCCGGCGCCGCCAGAGGTTTCTTCTGCGGCTTTCGCCGCGGAGAATTGACGAAGATCGATCACATAAAAGATCGACAACAACGCAGCGATCGCGATGAGCCAATGCGGCCAGCATCGAAGCAGAGGCCAGAAAAAAGGAATATGATTAAGATATCCGAGAAAGAGCGGTGGTCCCACCGGCAACAGCACGCCACCGACATTGCTGACGAGGAAGATGAAGAAGGCGAGATGAAATCCGGAAAAGCGCGCCTTGTTCATCTCGATCCACGGTCTGATTAGCAGCATGGAGGCGCCGATCGTGCCGACAACGTTGGCAAAAAGGGCGCCAAACAGGAGGAAGCTGGTATTTACAGCAGGCGAAGCATGGTGTCGCGCGCGCAGATGAATCCCGCCGGAAACAAGGAAAAACGAAGCCACCACGACAATGAAGCCGGAGTACTCGAGACCAGCATGGAAAACGCGCTCTGCATCGTGAAGCGCTAAGAGATAATAACCGCAAACGATCCCGGCCAGGCCCAGGCAAACCTTGTGGTAATGCCGTTCCCAATGATGCTGCAGAGTGATCGGAGCGATGGCGATAGAGATGAGCAAAAGGGCGAACGGCAGCATGATCAGAGGCGAGGGTGCCGATTGCGAAATTGTCGCGACGCACATCCAAATCACACAATTGCTCTAGAGCGCGACCGAGCGCGCAGCAAACAAATTCAGGTTTCCTCGCGGTCTCCCAAGGCCACCTGAGCGCGGAGCAAATCATGCAGCGTGACAACAGCGAGGACATTCCCGTTCACGTGATCGGTTATCGCGATCGTGCCCGTGGCCGATTCGATGAGTCGGCTCTGCGATTCACGGATCGTTTCGCCCGGACCGCAGGTCAGCACCGGCTCCACCTTGAATGGCCGACGTTCGGCCATGGCCGAGACGATCTCCTCCCGTTTCGCGATTCCTTTGAGCTTCTCGCTTTCGATCACGGGAAAATGTTTATAAGGATGGCGCTCGAGCAATTCCTTCAGCGCACTTTCGGAAGCGTCCCGGATTGCCACCGGTTTAAAGTTTGCGATCGCCGAGACCGGCAAATTTTGCCAGGAACGCAAATCGCGTGGCGGAACGACGTGCTCGATGTTGTGGCCATCCTGTTGAAGAATTTCGTCGTAAAAATTCAGATGATTGAGTGACCGGGCGATCGCCTGGCTGACGAGTCCGGCGAGCATCAAACCGGGTACGAGCGAGAATTGGTGAGTCATCTCGAAAATAATAAGAATTGCCGTCACCGGCGCTTGCACGACCGCGCCAAGACAAGCGCTCATGCCGCCGACGATAAGCAGCACCGAGTCTGCCTGGGTAATAGAGAGAAAACGCCCGCCCAATCCGGCCACGACCATGCCGCCCATCGCTCCGAAAAAAAGATTCGGCGAAAAAATTCCGCCGCAACCGCCGAAACCGTATCCCGCAATCGTCGCGATTAATTTTCCCACGAGCAACGCGCCGGCCAATTTCCATGCTATACCGTGGAGCAACGAATCCGAAAGATCGTCGTAGCCCAGAGCAAAAACCCCGAGCCGGCCGCTCCAGGCAAACAAAGCTGCGCCAATGATCCAGGTAACGAGTCCGCCAAGAAGCGGTTGCAGCCACTTGGGAATTGCTCTGAAACGCTTTGCCTTGCCTCGCAATCCCAAGGCGGCGCGTTGGAAAAGGATGCCGATCAATGCGGCCACTGCTGCCGAGAACGGCATTAGCAAATACGCGCGCCAGGTAGGTTCGTCGATCTTGGGAAGAAGGAACGCAGGCTGAGCGCCGATAAACGCATGAACGACAAATGCACCCACCACGGCTGCGAGCAGGACCGGGCCGAGCGAGCGGCTGTTCAAGTCGCCGATAATTTCCTCGAGAACGAAGGCGACCGAGGCGAGCGGAGCGTTGAACGCCGCAGCCAATCCTGCGGCCGCGCCCGCCGCGCTGGCCGCGCGTTTATTTTGTTTCGATACGCCGAGCAATCCCGCCAGGCTCGATGCGAGATTACTTCCAATTTGAACTGTCGGCCCCTCGCGCCCCAGACTTTGGCCACCACCGATACTAAGAACGCCCGCGAGAAATTTAACCGCCGCGATCCGGCGCGAGGAATGTCCAAATTCTTTCCAGAACGCGAGTTTCACTTCCGGAATTCCGCTGCCGGCGGCGGACGGCGCAATTTGCAGCAAAACGCCAACGAGCAAGGACGACACCACGATCACGCCCAGGCTGATCGAGAAAAAATGCAGCCCGCCGGCCATGGCCGGTCTTTTGAAAAGAAGAAGGTGAAGCCAATTAATCGCTGATTGGAACGCGACCGCGGCCAGGCTCGCGACCAACCCGTAAAGAAAAGTTCCGAGCAGAGGCCTCGCCTTGCCGTGCACGCGGTGAAAAACATCGGCGACAGATTTCACAGGCAGATCATATCAGGTTGAGAGGGAGATGAACTAACAATTCACCTCAAAATCGCAATCGGGAAAAGATCGAAGCGGGTGCGCAAGACTATGTTTTGAAGATCCAAAACACGAGCAAAGATACGATGATGAACGTAAGCAACCACACCATCAAAATCACGTTATCACGCGGGCGGCACGGCCTCGAAGCCAGATTCTCCTCGACGGCGGCCCTTTCCAGTCTTCCAAGATGACGCCAATTGACGATCATCAGCGCATGGCAGCCGATATTCTCGCGACGTCGCTACGCTGGCGGTGGATAAATATTGTGCCGAAAACAAACCGCTTGGGATGAAAACTTGTTCGACCGGGGCGGCGCTAAGCGCGAGGGTTAAAGGCGAAGCTCTTGAGCTGGAGCAAAGCGAAAGCTTTGGATAATCTCCTAGTTTCCGAAAGATTATCGAATGAACGCCACCCGCGACGGAAAAATTGTCCAAAGCGAAGAACCGCCCAATTTGGAGATGCCGTTCGAGCAATTGGACGGATTTATCACGCCGGCAAAGTCGTTTTACGTCCGGACACATTTTCCGATTCCAAAAATCGACAAGAAGACGTGGCGATTGAGCGTTGAAGGCAAAATCGAAAAGCCATTCGAGATTTCGTTCGATGAATTGATCCAACTCGAATCGCGCAAAGTTCCGGTCACTCTCGAATGTGCCGGTAATAATCGCAGTTCTCTCAATCCAAAGGTCAAAGGCGTGCAATGGTCGCTCGGCGCGGTTGGCAATGCGGAATGGACTGGCGTCCCGCTAAAAACAATACTCGAACAAGCGGGCGTGAAATCGCCGGCGATCGAAGTCATTTTGGAAGGAGCTGACAGCGGGAAACTTGAAGATCCAAAAGCTCCCGCCGGTGAATTGAAATTTGCCCGCAGCATTCCAATCGAAAAGGCGCGCCACGACGTGTTACTGGCGTATAAAATTAACGACGTCGATCTCCCACCGGAGCACGGCTTTCCGGTTCGGGCGATCGTGCCAGGTTGGTATGCGGTCGCGTCAATCAAGTGGCTGACGCGAATCATCGTCACCGACCGGCCGTTCAACGGGTATTATCAAACGCTCGATTACGCGTTTTGGGAAAAGCGCGACGGAATGTCAGAACTGGTCCCGCTGACAAATATGGCGACCAAGGCACAAATCGCGCGGCCGAAAAATGGGGAAACGGTGCCGGCAAATTCAAAAGTCCGCGTGTATGGCGCGGCTTGGGCGGGAGAGGTTAAGATAGCGAAGGTTGAGATCAGCACGGACGGAGGTGCAACCTGGAACAGCGCCGAGCTCGGCCAGGATTCGAAATTGAACGCGTGGCGATTGTGGGAATTTCATTGGCATACTCCGGCGAAACCCGGGCAGGCGACGTTGATCGCCCGCGCGATTGATGCAAAAGGGCAAACTCAACCAGTGGCGCGCGATCTCAACCGCGGGACATATATGATCAATCATCTGCTGCCGGTGGAAGTGGAGGTTCGTTAATGAACAAGATCGAATCTTCGAACAAATCCGGCTGCGACAATGCAAAACTGGGTGATACCGAGCGAGTTTGGCATTTGGAAAATTGGAATTTCACTATTGTTTCGAGCTTCGAACTCTGGATTTTGGGGCAGGCCCCGGAAAATTTGCACCGGCGTTCGTTGGTTGATCTGGGAGGGGAATTTGGTTAAATCTGAACGATGTCACTCGTCTTCAAAACGATCCAGACGGCGGGAATTGCCGAACTTTCCTATCTGGTCGGCGACGATGACGAGGGGATTGCGGCCGTTTTCGATCCTCGGCCCGATTGCGACGTTTATGTTGAAATGGCGCGCGAAGCCGGCGTGGCCATCACCCACATTTTCGAAACACACATTCACGCGGATCTGATGAGCGGTTCCCGGGAACTCTGCGCCCGGCTCGATTCAGCGAAAATTTTCGTCAGTGAAGAAGGCGGCGCCAAATACGGGTTCGAACACGAGAAAGTAAAGGACGGCGACGAATTTGTCTTTGGCGAAGTCCTCGTAACGGCCAGACATACGCCCGGTCACACGCCGGAGCATCTTTCCTATGTGCTCGCCGAAACCGATCGTCCCGATTCACCTTGGGGGGTGCTGACAGGCGATTCGCTTTTCGTTTCGTCTGCTGGCCGTCCCGATCTGTTAGGCGCGGAACACACTGCTGATCTGGCGGCGAAGCAATTCCATACGTTGCGCGACTTCTATCTCAAGTTGCCCGATCACATCATGATCTATCCGAATCATGGCGCGGGCTCGCCTTGTGGTGCGGACATCGGCGCGCGCTTGAGCAGCACGATCGGTTATGAGCGGAAGTTCAATCAGTTTTTGCAATTCACCGACGTCAAGAGCTTTACCGATTTCGCCGTCAAAACCGCGCCGCCGGTGCCGCATTACTACCCGGTGATGAAGAAACTCAACGCGAAAGGACCGGACGTGCTCGGAAGTCTGCCTCGTGTGGCCGCGCTTCCGCCGCAAGCTTTCAAAGAGGCGATCGATTTAAAGAAGGGCGTGCTGGTCGATGTTCGAACCAATCTCGCATTCGGCGGTGGACATATCGCGGGCGCTCTTAATATTGGCGGCTCTCCGACGCTTTCGATCTGGGCGGGTTGGATGCTCGATCCGAGTCGGCCGATTCTGCTCGTGCTCGAACACGATGACGATCTCGAGAAAATCGTGCCACTGTTCGTTCGGACCGGTTATACAAAATTTGCCGGCTATCTCGTCGGCGGAATGAAAGCATGGGAGGCTGCGGGCTTTCCTTACGAAGAGATCGGCCAGATGACCGTTCAGGAACTGGACAAACGAAAAAGCGACTTACAGATCGTCGACGTCCGAACGCCGCGGGAATGGAAAAATGGTCATGTCCCGGGAGCACGGCACGTCTTTTTGCCGGAACTTGAAAAGCGCCTCGGTGAACTCGATCGAAACAAACCGACGGCGGTTTATTGCGCGAGCGGATATCGGGCAAGCATTGCCGCCAGTATTTTGAAACCGCACGGATTCAAGCGGCTTTGGAATGTTCCCGGCAGCTGGGACGCTTGGAAAAAAGCAAAGCTTCCGGTCGAAGGCGCGAACGGCGAATAAAGTGAAGCCCTACATGGGAATCGCCCCACAGAAATAATTAAAGAATCTTCGCTTCGCTCAGAATAACAAAGTGAGTAGAATCCGGCTGCAATGAACGGATCAACGACGGCGTCGATTCCCACCCGCGGTTTCGGTCAAACCAGGCGGACGGATCTTTGGTGGATTCAGCCGCTTCTCGTCTTCTTCGGGCTGTCGACGTTCATTGTTTACTCAACCTGGGCCGCATTTCAGGGTCGGAATTATTTTTTTGGCAATTACATCTCGCCCTTTTATTCGCCGGAACTGTTTGGCGAATCGCCCCACAGCTGGTTCGGCCCCAAACCAGGATGGTGGCCGGCGTGGCTGTTATTTTCGCCGGCTTTGCTGATTCTCTGGGCCCCGGGCGGATTTCGCCTCACTTGTTATTATTATCGCGGCGCTTACTACAAGGCATTCTGGGCCGATCCGCCGGCCTGCACCGTCGGTGAGCCGCGCAAAACTTACCTCGGCGAACGCTCATTTCCGCTGATCATGCAAAACGTGCACCGATATTTTCTTTATGTCGCGCTCGCCTTCATTTTAATCCTGGCCTGGGATGTTTGGAAATCGTTGTGGTTCAACGGGCACGTCGGTCTCGGCATTGGCACGATCGTCTTGGCGATCAACGTCGTCTTGTTAGGCGGCTACACCTTTGGCTGTCATTCCCTGCGCCATTTGATCGGTGGATTTCGCGATCAACTTTCCGAATCACCGACGTTCGCGTGTTATCGCTGCGTCAGTTGCCTGAATCACAAACATATGACCTGGGCCTGGCTGAGTTTGTTCTGGGTCGGCTTCTCCGACCTTTACATTCGCCTGTGCGCCACTGGCGTCTGGCACGATTGGCGGATTTTCTAGCGACGTTTTTTCCTTGGCCATCCAATGTCTACCACTGGGAGCTGGCCATTGCTCCGCGAGGTTGGGCCACGGATGGGGGGGGTGAGTGAAAAACGCTGAGCCTGTTCTCTCGCGACCAGCCAATCACGAAGCCTTTTGCCACGCCAACTCGATCGCGCGATCGAGTTGCTCGAATTGAACCGGCTTGATCAGGTGCGTGATAAACCCAGCTTGCCTGGTTCTGGCCAAATCCTGTTCCATGCCGTAACCGCTCAGTGCAATTCCGCGCAATCCGTAATCGCGCGCGAGTTTAACCATTAACTCGGCACCGTTGCCGTCAGGTAATCCGAGGTCGCTAATGACAAGGTCGAATTGATGGGTCGCAGCCAAACCGAGGGCAGCTTCAACGCTAGCGGCTGTTCTGACATGATGACCGCGGCGTTGAAGTAGCCTGGCTAGCACAGCCAAAGTCTGGGCGTCGTCCTCCACCACCAGCAATCGATATTGTTGATCGCCCCGGCGTTCGTCCACGTTTTCAGGTTCCGCGACTGCCACCGCCGGCGCTGCCGTGTCCAGTTCGATCGTAAACGTGGCGCCTTCGTTGCGACCGCCGCTTCTGGCGGCAATTTTTCCGCCATGCATTTCAATTAAATCCTTGGAAATGGCCAAACCAAGCCCAAGACCGACGGCCCGATTGGCAGGCGACTGAGATTGGGTGAACGCGCTAAAGATCGATGGCAAAACATCGGGTTCGATCCCGATTCCGTTGTCCTCGACTGTAATTGACACCTTACCGGCCGCAGGATTCAAGGTGCGAACGGTCACTTGCCCACCGATGGGCGTAAATTTGATCGCGTTCTTCAAGAGATTCCAAAAAACCTGGTGAAGTCGCGCGCCGTCTCCATCGACGTAATGATCCGCCGCTCCAAAAGCGAAACGCAGTGACAGCGATTTCGCGTTCGCATCAGAAGTCATAATTTGCTTGGCATGGGAGAGGAGCGAATGAATATCAACCGATTGGCGAACAATCTTCAGTTTTCCGCGAACGATCCGCGTCAGGTCAAGAAGGTCATCTATCAACCGCGCTTCCAACTCGATGTTGTGCTGCATCATCGAAAGTTGTTCGCGGACTTCGGCGGGTAACTCCGGCTGGTAGCGAAGCACGGACGCGGTCATCAACACGGGTGTCAGGGGAGTGCGAAGTTCGTGGGAGAGAGCGGCGAGAAATTTATCCTTCGCTTGATTGGCTTGCTCCGCTTCTTCGCGAGCCCGCTCCGCATCCTCCTGGGCCCGACGGGCCGCGTCTTCACTTTCTTTCAAACGTTCAAGCGTCTCGCGTAATTCATCGGCGCGAAGGCGATCGTAATCTCGCAGAGCGATCTCCGCTTCCATGTGCTGGGCGCGGCTTTCCAGCATTTCCCACCCTTCCTTTTCCTGTCCTGCGCTACGTTTCGCATGGACAAACGGCGTCACGTCTTCCACGCGATGAAGGATCATGCGGAAATTTCCATCATCATCGAAGACGGGAGAGTTGATTGGACTCCAAAATCGTTCCTCAAATCCGCCACCTTCCGTTTCCGGTTTGCGGACCGGATAACGCTGCACCGGCATGACATCGGCCCGGCGGTTTTGTCTGACCCGGTCTAACGACTGATGCAGGTTGCGAACGCCATCGGCTGCGGGGTCGTTTGGGTCGTCCGGAAAAACATCGAACAATTTCCGACCCATAATCTGACTGCGTTCGGTCATGGTGGCGCGCAGATATGCGTCCGTAACCGCGACGATGGTAAAGTCCTCGGGCGTGAGCACGAGGCAAAGACTCGGGCCCGATTCAAATAAGACACGGAAGGGAACATCCGTATCGCCCACCATAATGGACGCGACGTTACCACAATGCTCGTTAGGGGCAACCCGTTTTGGGGTGGAACCGGGCCAAATGCAAATTGTCGACGATGGTCGGCTGGGCGCGTGTATTAGGGGCGTTCGTTAGGCGCGTCCGTCTAAATCGGTATGTGCAACTTCAAGGCCCGATTTTCTTCGGCCACCTTTTCCAATTCGGTAATGCGGTCGGCCAAGGTCGATTGAAGCGATAGGACGCGAAGGCCTGCTTTGAGCCGGGCATGGAGTTCCTCTTTATTGAATGGCTTGGTCAAATAGTCGTCGGCGCCCGCTTGCAATCCTTCGACGACTTGTTCCTTCGCCGTTCGTGCGGTGAGCAACAGAATATACACGAGTTTGTCTTCCATAGTCCGGACCCGTCGACAAACTTCGACGCCATCTTTGCCGGGCATCATCCAATCCAGAACCGCCATGATGGGACCTTGCGCCGCTCGCAGAGCTTCGAGTGCTTCGTTTCCATCGTGGGTGATTGTGACCTCAAACCCCCATTTTAGTAATAGCGCACAAATGAGCTCGCGTGACACGGGATCATCTTCTGCGACGACTACGCGTCCCAATGGGCGCGGTTTGATGGCGGGAGCTGGCGCGGCCGGTGTGAATTCAGCCAATGACGGCCAGTCGGGATTGAACGGTATCCACTTCATTTTCGAGTTGGGTTAAGAGAGCCCTGCTTTCATCAAAATCTTCTTTTTCAGCCAATTGCTCAAGTTTTTGCGCTTTTCGGATCGCCTGGTCCGCTCCGAAGACGCCAAGAGAACCGATGAGCTTGTGCGCCGTTCGTCCAAGCACGACTTTGTCCCTAGACGCGATCGCGCTGCGCATCGCATCAAGATCGATACGACTTTGCTCGGTAAAAACCCGGCTCACCTTTCGCAGCAGGTCCGCGTCACCGTCGAAGTGTGCCAAAAAATCGTGAGGCCTATCGCAGGATGCGCTGACTGGCTGAATCGCCGTGCACAGGGAAATTGCCCCCAGCAGATCTTCTTTGTGAATTGGTTTGGCAACATAACCATCCATGCCGGCGGCCAAACAACGCTCGCGATCGCCGGCCAGGGCGCGGGCAGTCATGGCAATGATTGGAATGTGTGCGCCGCTCTTCTTCTCGGACTCACGAATCTGCGACGTCGCGGAAAATCCGTCGACCTCCGGCATCTGAACGTCCATCAAAATCAAATCGAGCTTCTCGCGCAAATAAATTTCGAGCGCTTCGCGTCCGTTATTGGCCTGTACGAACCTGATGGCCGCAATTGCGAAGAACCCCGGTTGCGACCGATTGATTGATGGGATTGTCGTCCGCTACCAGAATTCTCAGTGAAACCCCACCTTGGCCTGACTGATCGGTTCCGGCTTCAGTGGACGTTTCATTGTTTGCCGGCCGGAAAACTTTGGTGATGGCGTCGAGCAACTGCGATTGCGTGATCGGCTTGCTTAGGTAACCAGCCAGACCGCATTTCTCGGCCCGGGCAGTCTCGTCGATTCGCATCGCCGAAGAAAGCATGATGAGGGTGGCGCGAGAAAGTGAGGGTCTGCGGCCGATTTCTTGGGCGAGTTCAAAACCGTCAAGGTTTGGCATCAACGCATCAACCAGCACGAGTTCAAATGGATTTCCGTTGGCGGCTGAGGCTTCCAATTCCGCCAGGGCCTCATCACCGGATGCGACATCCGTCGGCTTCATCTGCCAACTCAACAACATCTCACGGAGAACTCGGCGGTTGGTCGCGTTGTCATCGACGATAAGGACGGATAAGTTTTCCAGATGATTCGTGGAGTGCGCGTTCAGTAAAGACTGTTCCGACGAAGGGCTAAACTTGGCGAGAAATCGAAAAGTGCTGCCTTGACGAGGGATACTTTCTACGGTCAAACGGCCGCCCATTTGTTCGACCAACTTGCTCGATATCGTCAGACCGAGGCCGGTTCCGCCATAGTTGCGGGTAGTGGAGTTATCCGCCTGAGCGAATGCGGCGAAAATCGCCTGTTGTTTATCCAGTGGAATCCCGATGCCAGTATCGGCTACGGAAAAATCCAAAGCGACGTACTCATGATTAACAGATTCGACTTTTACGGTCAGGTTGATCTCGCCTTTCTCGGTAAATTTAATGGCGTTATCCACCAGATTGACGAGGATTTGGCGCAATCGCATCGGATCGCCAATGACATGCGACGGGACACGTGGCTCGACCAGGCAGGTTAATTCCAAGCCTTTTCGGTCCGCGCGAATACCAAGTGTCTTCAATGTCTTTTCCAGCGAATTACGCAAGTCGAACGAGATCGATTCGAGCGATAACCGGCCCGCTTCGATTTTGGAAAAATCGAGGATGTCATTAATCAAACAAAGCAACGAATCGGCCGAATGCTTGACCATTTGCAGATATTCGCGCTGCAAACCGGTTAGTTCAGTCTCGAGAGCCAGGTCGGTCATGCCGATGATTCCATTCATCGGTGTCCGAATTTCGTGGCTCATGTTGGCCAGAAATTCGCTCTTGGCTCGATTGGCTGACTCCGCCGCCTCCTTGGCCGAAGTCAGCACCGTTTCTGCGCGTATCTGATCGGATGCATCCCGAGCCACGCAAAACATGGTCGCGAGATCGGAAGCCCAATGGGCCGACCAGACAATTGGCACGAGCGTTCCGTCTTTTCGGATATAACGATTTTGGAAATTCGTGACCGGCCTCCCAGCCATGATGTCCGATGCAACCTCGTTCGTTCTTGCACGATCTTCTTGCACAACGAAATCAATGTAGGGCCGACCGATCAATTCCTTTGATGCGTAGCCCCAAAGGTTGCGACAGGCCGGGCTGACGCGCACAAAGCGGCCTTGAGCATCGATGGTACAAATCGCATCGAGCGAATTGTTCATGATCTGCTCGTTAGCCAACTCCGCTCGCGCCCGCTCGGTCACTTCTTGCTGCAATTCAGCATTCGTCCGAAGTAATTCTTCGCGGCGCGATGCGAGTAACGTGCTGGCGCGATTTAGTGAATGGCCAAGCTGCGCAATTTCGTCCGTCCCCCAGGCAAACTTTTTGAGCGGTTTTTCGTTTTCCAAGAGCTCGGTATTCCTCACCAGCTGCTCGAGGCGCTGGGCAATGCTGCCGACGAAAAGCCAAGCCGCCGCTCCGGCAACCAGAAATCCTATTGCCAGGGTGCCGAGCATGCCAAAAATCAGGCGATGTCGCGCGGATGTGGCAGATGCCTGACGCAAGGCGAGCAGACGATCTTCCTCCTTTGTCATCTTCGAGGCCAAATCACCGATCTTGTTCAGAACATCATCGACCTGATGCAACTGACCTCGAGTCTTTTCCGTCCCCGCATTCCGATTCGGCTCCACCTCTGAAGTCAATTCGAAGTAGCCATGAATCAATGGTTTGAGATAAAGTCTGACTCGATCGCTTTGCACGGGATTGTCGCCCACCAGGAAGGCGATCTGATCGAGAACGTGATCGACGTTGGCCTTCGCCTGAAGATGCTTCGTCAGGAACATCCGGTCGGCCGTCAGCAAATAGCTTCGTTTGTTGGCCACCCCGTCAGCTAACGACCGACGCAGCGATTCGATCGCCGCTTTCACCTCGAGGGTATGGGTCACCCAACGGTGCGCATCCGCGGCTGAACTTTGCGCAACCAGGAAAAAGCCACCGCCGCAAAACATCACGCCGAGCGGCGCTGCAATAATGAGTAACCCCTTGGCTCGTAGCGACAAGTGCTTCCACTTCGCCATTAAATTTACCCTCGAAGCGGTGGGGGGACGGGTTGATTTTAGCACAGCCTTATCGGCTTCAGCATCTTGCGTGCAATCCGGCTGTCACTCGGTCTGCTTTAGTTTGGTTGAGTCCCAGGGACTTCTCATTTACAAGGTTCTTATCTCAATCGTCACCAATGGCCGATTATGAAACGCACGAGTACGACGTCTTAGTGATCGGCGCCGGCGGCGCTGGTCTCCGCGCCGCTATCGAGGCATCCGCCGCAGGGGTGCGGGTTGGATTGGTTTGCAAATCGCTGCTCGGCAAAGCCCATACCGTCATGGCCGAAGGTGGTATCGCAGCCGCCTTGGCCAATGTCGATGATCGAGACAATTGGCGGGTCCATTTTGCCGACACCATGCGCGGTGGGCAGTATGTGAATCAGTGGCGCATGGCCGAGCTGCACGCCCAGGAAGCTCCCGACCGGGTAAGGGAACTCGAAGCCTGGGGCGCGGTGTTCGATCGCACGAAGGACGGCCGGATTCTCCAACGAAATTTTGGCGGCCACCGTTATCCGCGATTGGCCCATGTCGGCGATCGAACGGGCCTCGAGATGATTCGTACCCTGCAGGATCATGGCGTGCATCAGGGCATTGATGTCCACATGGAGCACACGATTCTCGCAATTCTGAAGGATGGAGAGCGCGCGGTCGGAGCATTTGGTTATGAACGCGAACGTGGCCGGTTCAAAATTTTTCGTGCCAAAGCAATTGTGCTGGCGACGGGAGGAATCGGTCGCGCTTATAAGATTACCAGCAACAGCTGGGAATATACCGGCGACGGACATTCGCTCGCCTATCATGCCGGTGCGGAATTAATCGACATGGAATTCATCCAATTCCATCCGACTGGGATGGTTTGGCCGCCGAGCGTGTGTGGAATTCTGGTCACTGAAGGCGTGCGCGGCGAAGGTGGAATTCTCAAGGACAATCAGGGGCGCCGATTCATGTTCGATGATATTCCGGAAAATTATCGTGCTCAGACCGCCGATAATGAAGAGGAAGGCTGGCGCTATTGCACGGGAGACAAAAACGCGCGGCGGCCGCCAGAGTTATTGACCCGGGATCACGTGGCCCGCTGCATTGTTCGCGCCACTAAAGAAGGCAGGGGATCGCCTCACGGCGGCGTCTATCTCGATATCGCGTGGATCAAATCGAAAATTCCGAATGCGGCGGAACACATCAAACGAAAGCTGCCGAGCATGTATCACCAGTTCAAGCAGTTGGCCGACATCGATATCACCGAGCAGCCGATGGAAGTCGGGCCCACCACGCACTACATCATGGGGGGAGTTCACGTAAACCCCGACACGCAAATGTCGCGTGTGCCAGGATTGTTTGCCTGCGGCGAATGCGCCGCCGGGATCAACGGCGCTAATCGGTTAGGCGGCAATTCTCTTTCCGATTTGCTGGTGTTCGGCAAACGAGCGGGTGAATTCGCCGCCCAATTTGCCAAAAACAATTCGTTAGGCACAATCGACGACGGGGCGATTGAATCGGCCGCCCGTGAGGCCGTCACGCCGTTTGAATCACACCAGCAGGAAACTGAAAACCCGTACCAGATTCAGCAGGACTTGCAGGAATTGATGCAAGACAACGTGGGGATCGTGCGCACGGAATCGGAGATGCAGCACGCGCTCTCCGAGTTGCAAAAGTTGAGACAGCGCTCCAATCGCGCCCGCGTCGTGGGCCACCGCGAGTTCAATCCGGGGTGGCACACCGCATTGGATCTCAAAAATCTTCTCACCGTTTCGGAAGCTGTGACGCTGGCCGCCATCGAACGGAAAGAAAGCCGTGGCGCCCAATTTCGCGATGATTACCCGAACAAAGAGGACCGCTTTTCCAAGGTGAACACCATCATTTCGAAAGCGAATGACGGCTCGATGCAGATTCGACTAGAACCGATGCCGGAAATACCGGATCATTTGCAGCAAATTAAGACATCGAGGAGATGAAGTGAGCGATCAAACCGTTGGCTTCAAAATCTGGCGCGGCTCCGCCACCGACGGTGAATTCCGTGATTACACGGCGGATTGCAGCGAAGGGATGGTGGTGCTCGATGCGGTTCATCAGATTCAGCACACCCAGGCGACCGATCTGGCTTGCCGCTGGAATTGCAAGGCCGGCAAATGCGGATCCTGCTCCGCGGAGGTCAATGGCATGCCGCGACTGATGTGCATGACCCGTTTGAGCGAACTGCCAATAGAACGGCCTATCACCATCGAACCGATCAAGGCGTTTCCGCTTTTGAAAGATTTGATCACCGATGTCTCGTGGAATTTCCAAGTCAAAAAGCGAATCAAGCCATTCAAGCCGCGGCCACCCGACGCGCCCGACGGGACCTGGCGGATGCAGCAGGCCGACATCGATCGGGTCCAGGAATTTCGAAAATGTATCGAGTGTTTCTTATGTCAGGACGTTTGCCACGTCCTGCGTGATCACAAAATGCACGATAGATTTATCGGTCCGCGGTTCTTAATTCATACCGCCGCGCTCGAAATGCACCCGCTCGACACCGAAGATCGAACGGACGAACTGCGTGACGCACACGGAATTGGTTACTGCAATATCACCAAGTGTTGCACCAAGGTTTGTCCTGAAAATATTCAGATTACTGACAACGGAATCATTCCGCTGAAAGAACGCGTAGTGGATAGATTTTTCGATCCGCTGGGCTGGATTTGGCGAAAATTGAAGAGAACCGGTTTGTCTTTGCCGCCGGAACGATTTAACGAATAATCAGATCGATGGCTGACCTGAAGAGACTTTCCCGCGAAGCAATTCCCACTGCTCTGGAAAAGGCCGAGCGCTATCGACTGCTGAACGAGCCGGGAGAAGCGGAGAGCATCTGTCTCGATATCCTGGAGGCGGAACCGGAAAATCAACAAGCGATCGCGACCCTCCTGCTCGCACTGACCGATCGTTTTGAAAAGGGATACGCGGTGAGCGACACGCAAACGAAAGAGCTTCTCGGGCGGATGAAATCGCCTTACGACCGATCGTATTACTCCGGCATTGTCGCTGAGCGGCGGGCCAAGGCGAAGTTGCGACAACACACGCCCGATTGCCGATTCCAGGCTTATGATCTTTTTCGTGAAGCAATGAGCTGGTTCGAAAAGGCGGAAACCGTTCGTCCGTCGAATAACGACGATGCGCTTCTCCGATGGAACACTTGCGCCCGAATTATTGAAAAGAACAGTTTGGTCGAACGCGAACCCGAAGAGCGAACTGAGTTGCCACTCGAGTAGCATTCTTGACCAATGCCGTTGGATCCATCGCGAACGGTTGCTGAGCTGAAAGAACTCCGGTCGTTCACGGCGAATGAAAATGGAGCGCAACGGGTCGCCTTCACTCCGATCTGGACCAAAGCGCGCAGCTGGCTGCGAAAGAAATTAGAAACAATCCCGGGCGTTGCCGTTCATAACGATGCGGCCGGCAATTTGTGGGGAACGCTCAAAGGGAAATCGGATCAGGCGCTCCTGATCGGCGGCCACATCGATTCCGTGCCCAACGGCGGTTGGCTCGATGGTTGTTTGAACACGCTGGCCGGCGTGGAAATTCTGCGGCGCATCGCCGGGCAATACGGCAGTAATTCTCCCATGACCGTGCGGGTCGTCGATTGGGCG
Organism: uncultured Verrucomicrobiae bacterium; assembly: GCA_963846065.1. Lineage (GTDB taxonomy): Bacteria > Verrucomicrobiota > Verrucomicrobiia > Chthoniobacterales > UBA10450 > DASPUI01. The sequence continues at coordinate 98,173 of CAWJUP010000019.1, read as the reverse complement.
GATGAAGAAGGTGCGCGTTTCGGTAAAAGCCTTTTCGGATCATCCGCCTGTTCCGGGAAGATCGACATGGATGAAACGCGCGACCTGAAAGACAAGGACGGCATTCGATTAGTCGATGCCTTGAAAGAGCACGGGATCGATTTTGAAAACGTGAAGGACTGCGGTGCCGAATTAAAAAATGCTTCGGCCTATCTCGAACTTCACATCGAACAGGGCCCGGTTTTGCTGGATCTCGATCTTCCGTTAGGCGTGGTGCTGGGCACGTTCGGTGTGGAACGGCACGCGATCACGTTTCGCGGACAAGCCGCCCATTCCGGCAGCACGCCAATGAACCGGCGGCGCGACGCATTTCTCGCTGCCGCGAAAATGAGTCCTGAGATTTATCAGATTGCGAAACGAAGTAATGGCGGCCCGGGCCGGACAGGCGGAGTTTGCACAATTGGTTCATGCACCACCCAGCCGGGCATCGTGACCAGTGTGGTGGAGGAATGTCGAATTACATTGGATCAGCGACATCTCGACGAGGAAGCGCTCAAGCGCATGCTCGACGAAGCGCAATCCGCCAGTAAACGGTTCGCCGAAGAGGGTCACGTCGAGGTTCAATGGCACCGGCTCTGGAACATCGAACCGATTCTCTTCGACCCCTCATTGATTCAATTTTGCGAAGAGGCGATCAAAGAAAATGGAGCGCAGCCGCATCGGTTACCTTCCGGTCCCTTGCACGACGCCGCTGAAGTCGCGCGCTCCGGAGTTCCAACCGTGATGATGTTTGTGCAAAGCCTCCACGGTATTAGTCATAATAAGATTGAGGACACGAAAGAAGATCATCTCAAACTGGCGGTTACCGCTTTTGACCGCCTCGCGGACAAGGCGATGGATGCGCTCGGGTAAGCTACGGCCCGACATTTTTCTATCGAACTTTTCCGCGAAACCTGTTAAAAGACGCGGTTTGCGAAGGAGTAGCCATGGCCACACTTGTCACCACTGTTGACGGACTGAAGCTGCCAAATCCTTTCGTCATCGGATCGGGCCCCCCCGGGACGAACTTGAACGTGATTACCCGCGCGTTTCGTGAAGGGTGGGGTGCGGTCATTGCCAAAACCATCAGTCTCGACGCGTCCAAGGTGGTTAACGTCACACCGCGTTATGCCAAACTTCATTCCAATGACCGTCAGGAAGTGGTGGGCTGGGAAAACATCGAGCTCATCAGCGATCGGAAGTTCGACATCTGGATGGATGAATTCAAAAAATGCAAAGACCAGTTTCCGGGCGGAATCCTGATTGCCTCAATCATGGAAGAATACAATCGCGACGCCTGGATCGAAATTGTTGAGCGTTGTCAGGATGTGGGCGTCGACGCCTTCGAACTGAACTTTTCCTGTCCACACGGACTGCCGGAACGAAAAATGGGGGCAGCGATGGGTGAGAATCCGGAGATCCTGGAAGAAGTTTGCGGATGGGTGATGGCCGCGGCCAAAAAACCGGTTTGGGCAAAAATGACGCCGAACGTGACGCGTATTGAAGATCCGAGCCGGGCCGCGCTTCGAGCAGGGTGCCAGGGAGTGAGTGCGATCAACACGATCCGGAGCGTGATGGGTGTGAACCTCGATACTCTTCGTCCGGAACCAAGCGTGGAAGGGCACACCACTCCGGGCGGTTATTCGTGCAAAGCGGTTCGTCCAATTGCGCTGCGCATGGTCATGGAAATCGCGACCATGATTCGACGTGAATTTCCGGGACGCAGCCTCTCTGCTATTGGAGGAATTGAAAGCGGAGATGATGCCGCGCAATTCATCTTGTTAGGTGCCGACACCACGCAAGTCTGCACCGGCGTGATGAAATTCGGCTATGACTGCGTCAAGCGCATGCAGGTCGAGCTGCTGGCATTCATGGAGAAGCATAAATTTGCAACCCTGGCCGACTTCAAAGGCAAGAGTCTCGATTATTTTACGACGCATGCCGAACTGGTGCGGATGCAACGCGAACGGAAAGAAAAAGACAAAGCGGCCGCGGAAGCCAAGAAGATGGTGAAGGCAGACGGCGAGTGGAGCGGCGACGATTTTGTGAAACAATCCGACGCGCTGGCGAGAGGGTAAAGAAGCAAGGTGTGACAAGTAAGCAGTGACCAGAAAAAGAACGCGTCGAAGATGCAAAAAGTTCCTGTCCTGATCGGCGGTGAGTGGCGCGAAATCGGCGATGTTCCGACCGGCCCCGTCTTCAATCCCTCTCGCGGAGAAGTGATTGCCGAGGTTCCGATGTGCACAGCTCAGCACGTGGATGAAGCTGTGCAAGCGGCAGCCGAGGCTTTTCCGGCATGGCGCGAAACTCCGGCGATCGAACGTGCTCGCGTATTTTTTCGGTACCGTCAGTTAATTGAAGAGAACTTTGATCGGATTTGCCAAAGCATTACGCGTGAACACGGCAAAACTTTGGCTGAGGCGCGCGGCAGCGCCTATCGAGGAATTGAGAACATCGAGTACGCCTGTGGGGCTCCCACCTTGTTGAAGGGCGAAACTCTTGAGAATCTTGCCCGGGGCGTGGATTGCGAAACGATGCTGCAACCGCTGGGAGTATGTGTGGGAATCACGCCGTTCAATTTCCCGGCGATGGTACCGATGTGGATGTTTCCGCTAGCGATCGCCTGCGGGAATACATTCGTGCTCAAGCCAAGCGAAAAGGTGCCCCTGAGCGTGGTCATCATTACGGAATTGCTCGAGAAGGCCGGTTTGCCCAAAGGCGTGATCAATGTCGTCCAGGGCAGGCGTGAATGCGTGGATGCGTTGTTGATCCACCCGAAAGTGAGAGCGATCTCGTTTGTCGGTTCGTCGCCAGTCGCGAAACACATTTACGATACCGGAACGCGTCATGGCAAACGCGTGCAGGCGAACGGCGGCGCCAAGAATTATGTCGTGGTCATGCCCGATGCAGACGTCACGCGAACCGTTGAAGCCGTCTCGGTGGCCGCATTTGGTTGTGCCGGTGAACGGTGTATGGCCGGCTCAACCGCAATCGCTGTCGGAAAAGCGGCGGACAAACTCCTGCCCACGTTAGTGGAGGCGGCGCGGTCCATCAAAGTGGGGCCGACCGATATGAAGCAACAGCCAGACATGGGGCCGGTCATCTCGTCCCAACATCGCGACCACGTGTTTGGTCTGGTTGAAAGCAGCGCAAAACAGGGCGCAAAAATCGTCGCGGATGGTCGTGGAGTTCGCATCGCAGACGCGCCGAACGGATTCTTCATGGGCGCGACCGTGGTCGACCAAGTGGATGAGAAAATGACTATTGCGCGCGAAGAGGTTTTCGGACCGGTATTAAACGTCATGCGGATGGATGATCTCGACGCGGCGATCGAGATCGCCAACCGGTCGTCTTACGGAAATGGGGCCGCGATCTTCACCAACTCGGGCAAGGCCGCGCGTGAATTCAAAAATCGTGTCAAAGCAGGAATGGTCGGCATCAATATTGGGGTTCCGGCCACCATGGCGATGTTTCCGTTTACCGGCTGGGATGAATCCTTTTACGGCGATCTCCACATTCAGGGGCGGGAAGGGGTGCAGTTTTACACCCAACAGAAAGTCGTTTCCACGCGCTGGTTTGGGGATGGTGTTGGGGATGTGTGGAAGAAATGACGAAACCTGAATGGCGAATGTCGGTGTGAGTCCGAAGGGTGAAAGGCCGGTCAACGCATTGAGCTTCATGATTCGTTCGTCATTCGGCATCGGTCATTCGTCATTGCCAAGCTGATGTCACTGCTTATCCGGAACGGCGAAATCGTCACCGCGGACGAGCGGTACGTAGCCGACATTTATTGCGAGAACGAAACGATCACCCGCATCGACAAAAGGATTGATCAGATAGAAGCCGACGAAGTGATCGATGCATCGGGCAAATACGTGTTTCCGGGCTTCATCGACCCGCATGTTCACATTTATCTGCCATTCATGGGCACATTCGCGAAGGACACGCATGAAACCGCCAGCCGGGCTGCGCTGATTGGGGGGACGACCACGTTTATCGAGATGATTTGTCCGGCGCGCAACGAGAAGCCGATGGAGGCGTTCGAACTTTGGTTAGGCAAAGCCGAAGGGAAAAGCGCGTGCGATTTCACCTTTCACATGGGCGTGACGCGTTACGACGCCGAAGCCGAAGCGGATTTCCAGGAAATCGTAAAGCGCGGATTGAGCAGCTTTAAAATTTTTCTGGCCTACAAAGGTGCCTTCGGAATTAGCGATGAGGAACTTTACGCGGCTTTGACCCTGGCGAAAAAACTCGGCGTCATCGTGACCGCGCACTGCGAGAACGCCGATCTGGTTGTGGAGCTGCAGAGGAAATTGTTGAGCGAAGGAAAAACCGGTCCCGCATTTCACTACTGGAGTCGTCCTCCGGTGGTCGAAGCCGAAGGCGTGCATCATTTGACGACCTTTGCGGAAATGACCGGAGCGCATTGCTACGTTGTCCATACCAGCTGCGAGGAGGCGCTGAACGAAGCGATGCACGCGCGAGAGCGCGGCGTGAAGGTATGGGTCGAGACCCTCATACAATATTTATTGCTCGATCGTACGAGCGCCGAACCGGATTTTCAAGGCGCCAAGAATGTGATGTCGCCGCCGTTACGTGACAAAAAAAATCAGGAAATCTTATGGAAAGCTTTGCGCGACGGTTCGGTTGCAACCCTGGCCACAGATCATGCTCCGTTCGATTATGAAACGCAGAAGCAGCTGGGGAAAGGAGACTTCACAAAAATTCCAAACGGCATCCCATCACTCGAAGACAGGGTGAATCTTTATTTTACGCACGGCGTGAAGGGCGGGAAGATCGACCTCCATCGCTTCATCGACTCGGCCAGCACGCAGGCCGCCAAACTGTTTGGATTATTCCCGCGCAAAGGCACGATCCAGGTTGGCGGCGACGCCGATCTCGTCATCTACGATCCAAATTACCGCGGCTCCATCTCAGCGAAAACGCATCAGATGAATCTCGATTACAACTCGTTTGAAGGATTCGAGATTGCGGGCCGGCCGCACGTGGTCGCAGTGCGTGGAAAAGTTGCGGCACGGGATGGCCGTTTTGTCGGCCAATTCGGCCGCGGTAAATTTCTCCAGCGAGAACCGACTCACTTTTGATGAACATGCTTTCCGGCTCGCTCGCCCCGGACGTCGCGGTCGATATTGAGATAGAGCACAATCGTCTCTACAACGCCGATCTCGCCCCGGTCCCGGGCGATCGCCGTAAATGGCGGGTCGGCAGCTTCGCCGCGCTCTGGATCTCGATGTCGGCCTGCATCCCGACATACATGCTGGCTTCGTCGCTGATTGGGGGCGGCATGAATTGGTTCCAGGCCATCATCACAATCTTTCTCGGCAATCTCATTGTGGTGTTTCCGATGATCCTGAACGCGCACGCGGGAACGCGTTATGGAATTCCGTTCCCGGTTTTTTGCCGCGCTTCATTCGGGACCCGCGGCGCGAATATTCCAGCGCTGATGCGAGCGTTTGTCGCCTGCGGTTGGTTTGGCATTCAAACGTGGATCGGCGGCAACGCCATCTATAAGATCCTCTCCGTGTTCTTTCCCGGCGCAGCCCACCCGGATGCTGCGACATTGTTTGGAATCACGTTCCCGCAGTTCGTTTGTTTCATGTTCTTCTGGGGAATCAACATGCTGGTTGTTTATAAGGGAATCGATTGCATTCGCGGGCTGTTAAATATCAAAGCGCCGCTGCTCATCGCGCTCGGCTTGCTCTTGTTGTGGTGGGCTTATCGAAATGCCGGCGGGTTTGGTCCCATGCTTTCGCAACCTTCGGCGTTCGCTCCCGGACAACCGAAAGCCGGACAATTTCTGTCCTTTTTTGTTCCGGCGCTGACCGGAATGATTGGCTTCTGGGCCACGTTGTCGCTCAACATCCCCGACTTCTCGCGTTATGCCTGTTCGCAACGGGACCAAATTATCGGTCAGGCGCTGGGCCTGCCGCTTACGATGGCGCTCTATTCATTTATCGGCGTGGCCGTGACTTCAGCCACTACCATCATCTACGGCCAAACGATCTGGGATCCCGTTGACGTGCTAACACACTTTAGCAATCCCGTGGTCTTGGTCGTAGCCATGCTCGCGCTCTGCATTGCGACGTTGGCAACAAATATCGCGGCCAACGTGGTCAGCCCGGCCAACGATTTCTCACATCTGGCCCCGCACAAGATTTCCTTCCGAATGGGGGGCCTGATCACCGGCATCGTTGGTGTGATCATGATGCCGTGGAAACTGGTAGCCGATCCGTCGGGATACATTTTTACGTGGCTGGTCGGTTATAGCGCATTGTTAGGACCGATTGGGGGAATCATGATCGCCGATTACTACGTCTGGCGGCACAAACAGCTGAACGTTTCCGCGCTTTACCGGGCCGACGGCGAATATCGTTTCACAAACGGTTTCAGTTTGATTGCGATTTTCTCGTTAGTCGTGGCTGTTCTGCCCAATCTTCCCGGCTTCCTGGTGACCGTGAAACTCATCGCGGCGGCCAGGATCCCTGTTTTTTTCGTCCGGCTTTACGACTACGCGTGGTTCGCCGGTTTCGCGATCGCATTTGTTGTCTATCTTCTTCTGCGCACGTTAATCACAAAATCGAATGAAACTTCCTGAGCTTCCATCGTTTCCACATCAGCCGAAAAAATACAACGGACCGTCGCCGGATGAAGTATTGCGCCTGCGCAAGGAATTCCTGAATCCGGGGATTTTTCTCTATTACAAGAAGCCGCTGATGATGGTGGAAGGAAAGATGCAGTACGCCTGGGATGAAACTGGGCGGAGATATCTCGATGCTCTGGGCGGAATTGTTACCGTGAGCGTTGGCCATTGTCATCCGGATGTCGTGAAAGCGGCGAACGACCAGAATGAATTGCTGCAACATTCCACGACAATTTACTTACAACCCAACATCGCCGAATACGCGCGCGCGCTGGCGGCGAAGATGCCGGGTGATTTGAAGGTTTGTTACTTTGTCAATTCCGGCTCGGAGGCGAATGATCTCGCGCTATTGATGGCGCGCGTTTACACCGGGAATTACGATGTGATCGCGTTGCGCAACGCCTATCACGGTGGCAGTAATCTGACGATGGGCCTGACTGCGCATCGCACCTGGAAATTTAATGTGCCTCATAGCTTTGGCGTTCATCACACCATCACTCCCGATCCTTACCGTGGGACATGGGGCAGGGGAGATGCAGAGGCCGGGAAAAAATACGCGGATGACGTGAAGAGCGTCCTCGATTTTGCCACGCCCGGTCAGGTGGCGGCGTTTATCGCCGAGTCCATTCAAGGCGTCGGCGGGTGCGTCGTTTTCCCGGATGGATATCTGAAGCACGCCTACGAGCATGTCCGGGCGGCGGGTGGGGTGTGCATCGCCGATGAAGTGCAGGCCGGTTTTGGCCGGACCGGAACGCACTATTGGGGATTTGAAACACAAGGAGTGATTCCGGATATCGTGACGATGGCGAAGGGAATTGGAAACGGTTGTCCCCTCGGAGCGGTTGTGACCACCCCAAAAATCGCGTCTGCCCTGACGCAGCGAATTCATTTCAATACGTTTGGCGGCAATCCAGTTGTCTGCGCGCAAGGAAAAGCGGTTCTCGACGTGATCGACCGCGAAAAACTTCAGCAAAATGCGCTGAAGATCGGGAACAAAATTCTGGCCGGCCTGCACTCGCTCAAAGAAAAGCACAATGTGATTGGTGACGTTCGCGGAAAAGGTTTGATGCTTGGCATCGAGCTGGTGAAGGATCGCGAAACCAAAGAGCCGGCCAAAGAGGAGTGCGCGCAGGCCATTGAACTTTGCAAAGAAATGGGGCTGCTCCTGGGCAAAGGCGGTTTGTGGGGCCAGACCATTCGGTTCTCGCCTCCCATGTGCGTGAACGAACAGGATGCCGACTTTTTGCTCGAAGTCCTGGATGCGTCGTTGCAGCAGCTGTAAAGCTAAACTGGAACTTCGGCCGCCGCGTCAGCGCGCACGATCGCTCCGCCACAGCTTGATCCGGCGCCAGCGGTGCAGCCGAAACAGTGATCGCCCGTCGCGATTTCGCGGTCGACAATTTTTTCAGGGTCAATGTCCCACAAAAACAAAGGTTTAGTTTCCCCGTTCTCTTGCGACCACTGCAGATTCAACTGTTGATTGAAGTCGCAGTCGTAAACCTCGCCCCGCCAGCCGACACTGATGGTATTGCGACACATTAATCCCTCGATGGTTGCCGGATTGAAGGCATCGATCAGAACGTTCATGTATGGCTCGAGCTTGTTATTGAGGCGCAAGTAGGCGGCGAAACGTCCGATCGGCAGGTTCGTGATGGTGTAAAGGTGGTTGAAAACGATGCCGAAATGCGCGGCGAGTTCGCGCTTAAAATCGACTTCCAGTTGCTCCTGCGGCGCGGGCAAGGACGCACCAAGGGGATTGTAAACAAGGTGGAGAGGAAGATCAGCGGCAATTCCGTAACCAAGGCGATTCAATGAACGGAGAACAGCAATGCAGGTCTCGAAAACTCCTTCGCCGCGCTGCAAATTGACGTTGGTCGCCGAGTAACACGGCATCGAAGCAATAATTTCAATTCTCTTCCGGGCCAGAAACTCCGGCAATTCTTCGTAGCCGCGCTTCACCAAAATCGTGAGATTCGAACGATCGATAATGCGGATTGGCGGCTGGATGGTTCGCAATCGATTGATGAAATATTGAAAGTCCGGAATCATTTCCGGGGCACCGCCGGTGATATCGACAATCGAAATGCGCGTCGGCTCGAGCCAATTGACGATGCGATCGATTGTTTCGCGCGTCATGATTTCCGTCCGGTTCGGACCCGCGTTGACGTGACAATGGACACAGGTCAAATCGCAACGCTTGCCAACATTGACCTGAAGAACCTCGGGCTGGCCTCGGCGAAGTGGCAGGTTATCGGTGGCAAGCCTTTCGGCGAATCGGTTCATGAGCGAGGAACAAGGGCGAAGAAAGCGGCGCCAATAGTCGCACGAAATGCAGGTTTTCGCCAGCCCGAGACGAATGGTTCTTCTTGCTCTCGTCGCGACTCTTGCTCCTGTTGAGCCGGACAATGACTGGGTTGCAGTTGGGAGTAAATATCGACCACGTGGCCACGTTGCGCCAGGCCCGCTACTCGACAATGCCGGAATCCAAAAATGCGGAGCCGGATCCGATCGTGGCGGCAGCGATCTGCGAGCGGGCCGGCGCGAAGGGGATCGTCGCGCATTTGCGAAGCGATCGACGTCACATGCAAGACCGTGACATTGAATTGTTGCGTCAAAACCTCATGACGAAACTCAATCTGGAAATGGGCAACACGCCCGAAATTGTCGACATCGCGTTGAAGATCGTACCCGACGAAGTTTGCCTGGTGCCGGAGAAACGGGAGGAGATCACTACCGAAGGTGGATTGGATGTCATCGCCCAGCACCGCGAACTCGAACCGACGATCAAACGCCTGCAAAGTGCCGGGATCCGGGTCAGTTTGTTCGTGGATCCCAAACTGGAACAAATCGATGTTGCCCACGAGCTTGAAGCAGACATGGTGGAGCTCCACACCGGCAAACTCGCGAACGCATTTTCGGATAAAATTGAAAAACAGGAGCTCGAGAATTTGCAGGCGGCGGCGAAAGCTGCTGCTGAGTTCAAGCTCCAAGTCAATGCTGGTCATGGGATCAACTACAGCAACATTCAGCTGATCCATCAAATTCCACACCTGACTGAATTGAATATCGGACACTCGATTATTTCACGGGCGGTCTTTATCGGCTTGGAAGCAGCCGTGAAAGAAATGCTGGTAGCGATGGAGGCTTATCGCGGATGAGCGTCGCTGGAATTGGAGTTGATTTAGTCGAGTGCCAGCGAATTCAGCACTCCATCGATAGATTTGGTGAGCGATTCCTTCGTCGCGTTTTCACAACGGGCGAAATCGAGTATTCCATGGCAATGAAGTTTCCGGCGCGACATCTCGCCGCGCGATTTGCCGGGAAGGAGGCTGTGTCGAAAGCTTTTGGGACCGGAATCGGAAAAGCGATGGGTTGGACAAACATCGACATTCAAAAGAAAAAGACTGGGGAACCGTTTCTCGTGTTTTCCGGCGCGGCACTAAAGCTCGTCACCGAAAGAAAAATCACGAGCGCGCGAATTACATTGAGTCACACCGATGCGCACGCGGTGGCGTGTGTGGTGTTGGAATCGAATTAACCGAAACGCCGGTTAAAATTAGGCGACGCGGCGGCGAACGAAAGCCAGCGCGGCCGCACCCAACCCGAGAAGAACGAAACTAGCTGGCTCCGGAACAACCTGATGGACAGATTGGCTGATTTCCGAGATGGAAATAAAGCCGCTATTGAGAATGCCGTAGCCAATGTCCTTGGTGATGTTCAATGAAGTCTGCGCCGGATTAATATCCAGTATTGCGCTCTTATTGTTCGCGTCGAGATGAATCGTTCCCAGAACCACGCCTTGAGAGTTTCGAACGGTTTCGTCATAAGCGATGAACGTGTTTCCGGACGGTTGGCCGCTTCCGGTATAAGACGCGTCCAACTGGTCGATCGCTCCATCTGTCGCCGTCACGGTGTAACCGAGGAGCAAATCACTGGTGGTGGTGACACCGCTGACCAGGCTCATGTTGCCGTCCCAGGTCAAAAAATAAGTCCCATTCGCATAAGACGCGGTGACACGAATTTGCGACGGATCAAAGTTGCTCAATCCATTGGCAAAGAAATCGAAATTGCTGAACACCTTGTCGCCGACAGCCAGCGAACCGTCGGTCTGTTCCAAATGCTGCAAGTTATCGCTGACCGACTGGGCCCGAATGGACGATACGGCCAAAAAGGCCGCCAAAACCGAAAAGAGAAACGTTACCCTAAAAGACATAATAACCCCTGTTGGGTTGTGTTTTGACCGAAAACCTGTCGATAGTCAACGAAAAAGCACTCGAAAAACCCCAATCAGGGAAATCCCTACTTTTATTCGATTGGCTGAATAGATCCTAACAATTCGGCGGCAGCGAGTTGCATCCGGATCAGAAGCGGCCAGCATCATCCCCATGACCTGGTTCTGGAATGGAGTTTTTCACGCTTTCGCGATGCTCTGGGCGACTTTTTGGGCTCTCGTGTTCGGTTTTACCATTTCCGCGGCACTGCAGGTTTTTATCAGAAAAGACCAAATGACCCGGCTGCTTGGGCGGGCAGGCCTCAAACAAATAGTGATCGCGACTGGTTTTGGCGCGGCCAGCTCGTCTTGTTCCTATGCCGCGGTGGCAATCGGAAGAAGCGCTTTTCAGATGGGTGCTGCGCTGGTTCCGGCCCTCGCCTTTATGTTCGCGTCGACAAACCTGGTGGTCGAACTCGGCGCCGTCCTCTGGTCGCTGATGGGATGGCGATTCGTTCTGGCCGAGGTGGTCGGGGCACTTGTCCTGATTGGTGTGATGTGGCTGCTGATGACGATTTTCTTTCCGAAAAAACTCGAAGCACAAGCTCGGGCGCTGGCCGAAAAAAATGGAAACGAAGACCACTGTTGTGGTCATCATCACGGAAATGATGATCCTGAGCCGCAGGAAACCGGAAAATGGGCTCAACTGGCCAATGCGTTCTGGATGGATTGGCGGATGCTCTACAAAGAAATCGCCATCGGCTTTCTAATTGCCGGATTTCTGACCGCGTTGGTGCCGCATGATTGGTGGAAAATTCTCTTCATCGAAACCGGCAATTATTGGCTGCGCCTGATCGAGAATGCGCTGGTGGGACCGTTGATCGCAATCCTGTCGTTTGTCTGCTCTGTTGGAAATATCCCGCTGGCCAATCTGCTTTGGGTGAACGGTATCAGTTTTGGCGGCGTGATTTCTTTCATTTATGCCGATCTGCTTATCATCCCGATCATCATGATTTATGGGAAGTATTTCGGCGCGCGCGCAGCTGCTTATATTGTAGGGATCTTCTACGTATCGATGGTCGCTGCCGGCATCATCGTCGATCTGCTGTTCGCGGCAGCGGGGTTCATCCCCAACAGTTCACGGGCGCCAGGCATGCTGGAACACGCGGCCATCGGCTGGAATTACACGACCTGGTTGAATTTCATAGCGATTGCGGTGGCCATCTGGCTTTGGGTCGTAAAGAATAATCGCAAACATGGAACATCGGGACATTGACTGAATTTTAGCTTTTCAATTCGCCATCGCCGCGGAAATTTCACTGCCGATTGTTCCAAAAGGATCATGCACATGACGACACGCTTCATAACGACTACGGCCATCGGAGCATTCGTGGCCACAATAGGGTTCGGCCAAATGACGACTTACAGCCGTCCAAAAGCGTCGCCTACTCCCACGCCCACTCCGAAACCGAGGACAGGGACAATTCAGGCCCAGCGTCAAACCTGGCCCCAGAAACCGGCACCGACGACGCCGCCCCGACTGAGCACCGTTCCGTTGCGCTCGGTCCAATCGATTCCGACGGCGACGCCGATGCGGCCCCAATTTCCACAGGCAGCGCACACAACGACGGCGAATGGCCAGGCTCCTTTGCGATCTGCCCAATCCGTTCCTGCCCCGACGCCGGCATTCGTCCAAGCGACGCCGGCACCCGTTCCTGCTCCGGACGTTAAGCTCTACCTCGATCGTCAGGTCGGCTCGTCACAAGACGGTAAATTTCACCTGACCGTGAACGCGAAAGATCTCGCGCTGACACCATTTCACGTCTGGCGCCAGAAGAGCACGGGGTTCAATACGACTTCCACGTGCGTTGATATGAGAAGCGCCGACGGCAGAGTGTACGACATTGATTTCCTAACCACGGGCAATCAAGTGACTGGCCTCAAGATCCACAAGATCAACGGTGAAACGCTAAGGTAGCGGCCGTGTTCCAGCGCCGGCATCGGGCGAGAGCGCGGCGCATCTCCTCAGTCTCAATCCGGCGAGACGTTTGCGACGGCAATCGACTGCCGCTAAAGGTTAGCCGCGGATGGCCAGGACCTTTTACATCACCACGGCGATTGATTACACCAATTCGCCCCCGCATATCGGTCACGCCTACGAAAAGGTTTTGGCCGATGTCATCGCGCGCTACCACAAATTGAAAGGCGAGCCGGTCTTCTTTTTGACCGGCGTTGATCAACATGGTCAAAAAGTCCAACAGTCAGCCGCCAAAGCGCGCGTTCCGCCGGCGGAATTCGTTGCCGGCGTCACCGCAAAATTCGTGGAGCTTTGGAAAACGCTCGAAGTAAACTACGACCGCTGGGCGGCGACGACCGATCCGCTTCACCAGGAAGTGGTCAAAGGAATTTTGCAGCGGCTGTTCGATGCCGGCGAAATTTACAAAGACAAGCAATCCGGTTACTACTCGATCCGCCAGGAACAATTCCTCACCGACAAGGAGCGTGGACCGGATGGGGAATTCGGACCGGAGTGGGGCCAGGTCGAATTTCGCGAAGAGGAAAATTATTATTTTAAGCTGAGCCAGCACAAAGACTGGCTTCTTCAGTATCTGGCCAAAAGGAGCGACGCGGTCATTCCGGATTTTCGCCGGACCGAACTGCGCAACGCCGTGGAGAAACTCGGTGGCGACCTCTGTATTTCCCGGCCGAAATCGCGCCTCGATTGGGGCATTGAACTTCCATTCGATCAAAATTTCGTCACTTACGTGTGGTTCGATGCCCTGACGAACTACATCTCGTTTGCTGATTACGATCCGTCGATTCCTTCCTTTAAAGGTCAGCCTGCCTTTTTCAAAGAACGATGGCCCGCGCTGCAAGTGATTGGCAAAGACATTCTCATCCCGGCCCACGGAATTTACTGGCTGATCATGCTGCATGCGATTGGCTTCCCCGACGAAACCATGCCGCAACTGCTGGTGCACGGCTGGTGGAATATCTCGGGCGCAAAGATAAGCAAATCGCTCGGCAACATTGTCGATCCGGGTGCGCTGGCTGAAAAATATGGCGCCGAAGCGGTGCGTTACTACCTGATGAGCGATATCGCGACCGGTAAAGACGCGGATTTCTCCGAGGAACGTCTGATCGAGCGCTACAACACCGATCTGGCTAATTCGTTAGGCAATTTACTGAATCGCAGTCTCAACATGGCGCACCGTTATCGTGCGGGTGAGGTCAAACATGTTGGCGGCGATTCACCCTTGGCCGCGCAATCGGTCGATCTCCTGCGGGCCTACGATGAAGCAATGTCCGCGCGCGAAATTCACGCCGCCCTGAGCCGGGTCTGGGAGTTTGTCACGATCTGCAACGCGTATATTGAGATGGCGGCGCCATGGAAGCTGGCAAAAAATCCGGCCGACGCCGACAAGCTCGATCATGTCTTGTTCGTTCTGGCCGAAGCCCTCCGGATCGTTGCGATTCTCATCTCACCGATCCTGCCCAAACGCGCGGGGGAAATTATGTATCAACTGAATTGGACCTGCCCATATTCATTTAGCGATACCAAATGGGGAGGGCTGCCAAGTCCGCACCGTTTAGGAAAACCGGTCCCCCTGTTTCCGCGAATCGAGACTGCTTGAGGTCGCTCTTACTGCGCGCATTCTTCAAATGCAGCTGGAACGCCACGAAGCTCGGCCAGGACTTCGCCGGCAAAATGAAGGGAGCCGGTAACGAGAATCAAATTGGATTTGGCGCGGGCGAATCGAAGGGCGTCAGAAATTGTCGATGTGATTTTTATCTCCAGGGCCGGCTCGGCCATCTTCCGAACAATGCCTTCAATTTCCTCGGGACTTGCCCCGCGTTCGGTTCGAATCCTCGGCAAGGCAAAGGATTCTGCGATGGGAAGAAGCGTCTCGCATATTGCGCGGATATCTTTATCGGCCAGAACACCCAAGACGAGCGCGGCTCGCTGTTCACCAAAAACCTCGTGCCAGGTCTCCACCAAAACCCGGGCCGCCGCCGGATTATGCGCACCGTCGATCACCATCCGTTCATCCCACCGTTGGAATCGCGCGGGCCACTCAACCTTTTCAAGGCCGCGAGTCATTGCCGTTTCGTCGACAATCATTCCGGCATCTTTGGCGCCTCTGGAACTTGACTGCCCGAAGCATTTTAGTTTGCGAACCGCTGCCACCGCCAGGGCGGCGTTCTGTTTTTGGTGCCGGCCTAACAAACCAATCGCGTGGGTTTGATCGGCATGCGCCACAAATTCGATATCAGCGTCACATTCCGCAGCTCGTTTGCGGAGAACGGCTTCAACCGCGCCCGGTTGCGCTGCCGAAATCACGGGCACCTTCGCCTTGATAATTCCGGCCTTTTCCGAAGCAATTTCTTCGATCGAATGGCCCAGCCACTTTTGATGATCGAGATCGATCGGCGTGATGACGGTGACATCGGATTGCACCGCATTGGTCGCATCCAGTCGTCCGCCGAGCCCCGTTTCGAGAATGATCACATTAACCCGGGCACCGGCGAAAATTTTGAGCGCGAGCGCAGTCACCACTTCAAAAAACGTCGGGTGAGGATCCCACGTCGCGACGAGCTTGCGGATTTGCGCCAGCCCCTCGGTGGTTTCTTTTTCCGAGATCATGTCGCCGTTGACCTGAATTCGTTCACGAAAAGTGACCAGGTGTGGCGAAGTAAAAAGTCCCGTGCGCAACTTCGCCGAGCGACAGATCGATTCGATCATGGCGCAAACCGAACCTTTGCCATTGGTCCCGGCAATATGAATGACTCGCGCACGATTCGGATGAACGGCGAGATCGGTGATTAGCCTGCGGATATTTTCCAGGCCGAGCTTGATGCCAAAACGCTGAAGACCGTAGAGCCAGGCCAGCGCCTCCGCGTAGGTCACGACGGAGCTAACATGTAACTAATCAACTGACTGATCTGCTCGCGCATCTTGCGCCGGTGCACAATCATATCAATCAACCCATGTTCTTCCAAAAATTCCGCGGTTTGGAATCGTTTCGGCAGATCCTGGTGGGTTGTCTCTTTGATCACACGCGGACCGGCGAAACCGATCATGCTTTTCGGTTCGGCAAGGATCACGTCGCCTAACGACGCGAAGCTCGCCATCACGCCGGCAGTCGTTGGATTGGTCAGGACCGAGATATAAGGAAGACCGCTCTCGGCATGTCGCGCGAGTGCACCGCTCGTCTTGGCCATCTGCATCAGACTCAACATTCCTTCATACATTCGCGCACCGCCGGATGCGGAGATGATGATCACCGGCGATCGTTTGGACGTGCCGTGTTCGATTGCGCGCGTAATTCGCTCCCCGACGACCGATCCCATGGTCGCGGCCAAAAATCCGAAATCCATCACCGCGAGCGAAACGGGACAGCCGTTGAGCACGCCATGGCCGCTGATCACCGCATCGATCAGGCCTGTGCGCTCCTGATAATTCTTCAGCCGATCCTTGTAACTGGCCATGCCCTGGAAACGAAGCGTATCGATTGATCGTAAATCGCCGTCCATTTCCACAAAACTTCCCGGATCGAGCAGGTTGTCGATTCGTTCCTTGGCCGACATGGAAAAATGATAATCGCACCGCGGACAAACCCGGAGATTTTCTGCGAGCTCGACTTCGCTGACAACTTCGGAACACCCCGGACATTTCTGGAACAATCCTTGTGGAATGTCCCGTCGTTTGTTTTGCGACTTGAGCGCAGGTCTTTTGAATATTGCCATGGGATGTTCAGGCTCGGGCGGCCGTGATCGCGTGAACCGATCTCGCGCCGGCCTTTTTCAAAATCCGCGCACATTCGCTCAAAGTCGAGCCGGTAGTTAAGACGTCGTCAACCAGCAGCACGCGGGACTCTCGCACGTTCGCCCTTCCTCGTAAACGAAAGGCTCCGCGCAGATTCTGTATGCGCTCGACGCGATCGAATGCCGTCTGAGTCGTGGTCCAACGAACACGGCGAAGAACAGCGCGGTGCTCGACCGAAATTTTGCGGGCGAGCAATTCGGCCAGCAGCGCCGCTTGATTGAACCCACGCTCGCGTAGTCTCGCCGGGTGCAACGGCACAGGAACAATCAGATCGAATTGACGATCGCGCAGGCGCTCGTCGTCGAGCGCGGCCAACAGCCACGTGGCCACGACGTGGCGCAAATGAATTTGCCGGCCATATTTGAAATCGAGAATAATTTTTCGCACAATTCCGCGACTTCGAAAAACGGAAATCGCCGCGTCGAAACAAAGTTTGCGACGGCCGCAATTCGCGCAATCGAACGGATTGCTGAGCGCGCCGGGAAACGGTTCGGAACACTTTGCGCAAAATGGTTGAACGATTCGCGTGAGCTGCGATTCGCATTGCCCGCAAATGTGCCGGCCGGCATTGACGTCAGTGCCGCACCCGGCGCAAACGGCCGGGTAAAAGAGCGAAACAATCGCATCAAGCAGATTGGAGTTGGCGAGTGCCATTTCGTTTGCAGCAGATGCGCAGGATCAGCCAACTCAACGCCGCGATCGCCAGCGGCACGACGCCGATAAGCAGATTTTTGCCAATCCAGGGAAGAACGACCATTTGCCGGTGGGCCAATTTGCTAAACAATTGACTCGAAAAAATCCAGCCGGAATGCAGTCCCATCGACAACCACAAAGAACGGGTCAGGACGCGCGCATCGGCCAGAATCCAGCCGATCAAGAACAAGGTCGTAAATCCGCCGAGGATAATCATTGGATCAGTGAATTGCGAAAAGGCATGCGCGATCGATGAAAATCCGGAAAACCAGGTCACGATCGTCGAGGTATGCGCCGGCGCTTTCAGAAAATGAACGATGGAGTAGAGAGCGGAAGTGATAGCGATCGACAAATAGATGCGTCCGCTTCGGAGCAGCGCGCCTAACAGTAATCCTCTAAAGAAGGCTTCTTCGATCAAGGGAACGGCGATGGCAGCGGCGATAATCTTCGCTGCCGTCACGGCGTTCACCGTGGGCCGCCAGGCAAAGACATGCAGTGCGACCAGAGCAGCACCGCAGCAGAGCAGGGGGATGGAGGCAATGAAAAATCCGGCGATCAGATGCCGCAGCCAATTCGAGTTCGGCACGAGGCCAAGATCAGCCATGGAACGGAGCTCGAGTGAGCGAAGGAGCGGCCAAAGAAGAACGATCGCGGCAATGAGCAGGGCCCGGTGAAAAAATGTTTCGAAATCAAATTTGGCAAGCGCGGGAAATATTCCGTGGATGGCGAGTGATTGTGCCGCCCAAAATAAAGCCGGAGCCAGCAGCGCACCGGACACGACTGTGGCTGCCAAATAAACGAGCAATCTGACTGCGTCTTTCAAGCCTGCTAGTGTAAGATTCGCCCGTCATGCGGAGTCAACACATATGGACGGAGAAGGACGAGCACGGGGCGAAACGAGAGGTGCGAGCGACCAAGTTTGGCGGCAAATGGCGGCTTCAGGCGAAAACCGACGGCGATTCCGACTGGACTTATTACGATCGTCCGCTGCTCGATGACCTCGTGAAATTGAAGGATATCGTAGCCCGCAAGTATCAACGCCGTCGCGCCAGCGCGGAGGATGTGGTCGCGGTCGATAAATTAATCAGCGAAGTTGAGGCGGCAGGGTGAGTCCTTGAATATAGGACATTCGGTGCGTCACTTCAGAAATTTCGAAATTGATTGTTCGAAATTTGTTTTCGGAATTCGGATTTCGATATTCGGATTTAGCCTGATACTCGATATGCCAAGGCAATGACCGATTGGAATACCGAGAATCTAGTCGAAGCGGACCAGAAGTTCGTCTGGCACCCCTTCACGGACATGCGCGAATGGTGCGCCGCCGAAACCGAACCGATCGTGCTGGTCGAAGGCCACGGTGCGATTCTGCGCGACAGCCGCGGGCGCGAATACATTGACGGTAATTCGTCGATCTGGACCAACGTTCACGGACATAACCATCCCCACATTAATGCCGCCATCCGCGAGCAGCTCGATCGCGCCGCGCACACGTCGTTTCTTGGATTTACTCATCCTGCGGCAATCGAGCTGGCGGGCGCCATCATCGGATTGTTTCCGCCGAACACACTTTCGCGCGTCTTTTATTCAGACGATGGTTCTACCGGAGTCGAAGTCGCATTGCGCATTGTCGATCAATATTGGCGACTCCGAAACTCGCGCCGTCATCAATTCTTAGCTTTTCAAAACGGATATCATGGCGACACCGCCGGCGCCGCCTCGTTAGGTGCGTCCGCGATGTTTCAATTTGGACTCGGCCGTTGGAATTTTCCAACGACTCAGGTCGCCACCGTCAAAGTCCTGGAGCGAATGGCGCCAACCGACGTGGCAAAGATCGCCGGCGTAGTGATTGAACCGATGATCCAGGGCGCAGCCGGAATGAAACTTTGGCCCGAAGGTACGCTGCGCGCCGTCCGGGAATGGTGCGATCGAACCGGCGCCTTGTTGATCGTCGACGAAGTGATGACGGGCTTCGGGCGCACCGGAAAGATGTTCGCGATCGAGCACGAATCGGTCACGCCGGACTTGATGATCCTCGGCAAAGGTCTAACTGGCGGTTATCTGCCATTGGCGGCCACACTCGTGACCGAGGAAATATTTTCGCGCTTCGATGGTTCGGTAGCCGATGGCAAAGCTCTCGCTTACGGTCACAGTTACACCGGCAATGCGTTAGGTTGTGCGGCCGCCAAAGCGAGCCTCGAGATCTTCAAAAGAGATCGCGTCTTGGAAAATCTGCAGCCGAAAATTGAGCAGATGAGGAGGGGTCTGCAGGAGTTGCGGAGCCTGTCGGGCGTGAAGGAAATTCGGCAATGCGGGTTCATCGCCGGGATCGAAATGGAAGATGCCGAGATCGCAGGTCAAGTCTGCCAATTAGCCAGAAGTCGCCATCTTCTGACTCGGCCCATTCGGAAAGTCATCGTTCTGATGCCGCCCCTATGCATCAGCCCGGAGCATTTATCGGCCGCCATCCATGCGATTCGCGATTCAATCGCCGAGCTGGCCAATCGGACTCAGTGAAAAGCCCTAAGAAATCTCGAATCGATACCTTCCTGGTCGAACGTGGATTTTTTTCAAGTCGCGAAACCGCGCAGCGCGCCATCATGGCCGGCGAAGTTCGCGCGGGGGATCGCGTCATTGGAAAGTCCTCGGCACTCGTCAGTCCGGACATCCAGATCACCGTGGCGGAAGCGCCGCGCTATGTCAGTCGGGGTGCCATCAAACTGAATGGCGCACTCGACGCCTTCCATATCGAGGTCAACGGAAAAATCGCGCTCGACATCGGCGCTTCCACCGGCGGCTTCACCGATTGTCTTCTGCAGCGCGGGGCGGCGAAAGTTTACGCGGTCGACGTCGGTCATGGCCAGCTCGCCTGGAAAATTCGTGAAGATCCGCGGGTAATCGTCCTGGAAAAATTGAACGCGCGCTTTCTCTCGCGCGATCAGATCCCGGAGCCGATCGATCTTTGCGTGATCGACGTTTCATTTATCTCTTTGACTTTAATCTTGCCTCGGGCATTTCCGTTGCTAACTGCAGATGGTATCGTGATGGCCCTGATCAAACCCCAATTCGAGTTGCAACGTGACGACGTCGGACGTGGCGGCGTTGTCCGCGATCCGGCACTTCACCAAAAAGTGCAGCGAAAGATTCGCGATTTCGTTGAAGCGAACGGGCACCAGGTTATTGGAATCATCCCATCGAGCATTACCGGCGCGGACGGTAATCAGGAATTTTTGATATGCGTTCGAAAACAATCGGCCTGATCGCGCATACCGGAAAACCCGGAGTGCCAGAACTCGTCCAGGCGGTCGGGGACGAATTCGCAAAGCGGCAGATCACGGTATTGCTTGAAAAAGAAACCGCGGCGGTCGCTGGGCAGAAATCCCAAGGGGACTTGCGGCATGTTGCTGACCACTCCGATCTACTCGTTGTCCTCGGGGGCGATGGAACAATTCTCAACGTCGCTGGCCGGCTCGGGGATGCGCTGAAACCGATTTTTGGAATCAATGTCGGTTCGCTCGGTTTTTTGACCTGCGTGAACTCTTCGGCTTATCGCGAAGCGGTCGACAGTATTGCCAACGACAAAATCATTTTCAGCGAACGAACCATGCTGAATGTGATCGCGCCGACCGACAACGAAGAACAGTCCCGAAGCCTGGCGTTAAACGATGCCGTATTTACGCGCGGCGAACTGTCCCGATTGATTCGACTGCAAACGCGGGTCGATGGAGAACCGCTGACCGAATTCAATGCCGACGGGTTGATCGTCGCGACACCGACCGGTTCGACGGCATATTCGTTGTCGGCCGGCGGACCCATTCTCGAGCCGGAGTCGGGCGCGTTCGTGATTACGCCGATTTGCCCCCACGTCCTAACGAATCGCTCACTGATCATTACCGACACGTCGACCATGGAGATCGAAGCCAGTGAACGCGATTATCCCGTCTATCTCAGCATCGATGGTCGCGGGCCGGTTCGTCTCTCGACCGGCGCGATAGTTTCAATCAGCAAAGCCGCGACCAAACTGCAGCTGGCCGCCATGCCGGATGTGTCTTTCTTCAGCCTGCTCCGACAGAAACTGAAGTGGAGCGGCAGTAACGTTTAAGCGCCGGGCTTGTTACCGGCAGAAACCGAATTGTACTTCGGATCTTTGACCCTTTGACGGACCGCGGTGAAAACTTTCTCGATCGCGCCTTGGCTAAAATGGTTTGCCATGAACGCCGGAATTAATCCGCCGGTATCGCTAAAAATCGAGTAGGTCGCTCGCGTTTTTCCGCCGTCACCGGGTTCAAGCAGCCAGGTGCCCTGGCAAAAACTGATCCGAACGACTCCGCTTTTCTTGGCTGGAGCAAACTCGTTGGCTGAGGCCCATTGATTCGAATAAACCAGTCCCGCCGGTGTCGGCCACGTTTTTTCGCGAATCCGTAAGACGTAGTCGCGGTCGGAACAGATCTTTGGAGAAACTCGCTGATACGTGATCAACGAGTCGGAGTCACGTCTCAACACGTAACACTCGCTAACGTAAGGCATGAAGGTCGGGATACCCATTTACATCGTCGATGACCTGATGGACTTGAGCCGGAGCAGCGGCGACGTCGCCGACTGCTTTGAATTCCTTGAGCGAAGATCCGGGATGCGGACGACTGTAAATGGCGATGCCGTTGTGATTGGTGGTAATTTTCCAATCCGCGTTTGCCCGATCGGAAATGACCGGCTCGTCGCCGAAGAGACCGTGTTGCGCGAGAAAAGGAAAAAGCAGCAGCGCAAGAACTGGAAGCCGCATCACGCAGGAGACTAGACCCAAAGAGCGCCGCTTTCATATCCCAATGTGATCGCGCGGCAATTTCCATCTGCGCCGGATGTGGGAGGTCTGGGAATTTTTTATTACAAAATCTTAAGGTGGGATTTGCACGCGCCGTGCTTAAAAATGCTGGAACTTCATGTTCCCGGTTGATTCGCCCAAATTCAGTTCTTTTCGCGGGATCGTGAAGCTTTTGCAGTCCGTTACGTGCCTGTTCGGGATGGACTCGCGGAAGCCATTGGTGATTTGCCTTGTTGTTGTTGAAGGGATCTTCCGCTGACTATGACGGAGGGAAAGGGTCGATATGGCGCAGGGGCCGGAATAGTCAGCGGATTCTTTCTCAGTGTGATTTTCTGGCTGGCGCTGGCATGCCTCTGGATCTGGTTGCGGCGATAGTGTTTCGCGTTCTCTTAGTGAACAGTCAGTGCACGCGCTGTTGTTTCGGTTTGCAGGTTCCAGCGCGACAAAAAAGCCTCTTCAAATTTGGAGTCAGCTTTTCGGGGGGGGCGTTTCCGGACGAGTTTGTAGAGGCCGAAATGAACCGCGACGGCAGCCGTGTGGGTTGCCCGTGCAGTCTGATAGGAATCATAACCAAGCAGGCCGAACACCTCGCAACTGGTGTTGGGCCTGCTTGAGTATGGTTTTTCTAAGTTCGGCTCCCTAAGATCCTCCGAATGGATGGATCGTCGCAGACCGATCTTGCGCGTCAGTCGTTCCCAAAGATGCCGAATGAGGTCTTTGGTATCTGGATAGAGCCTCACATTGCCCATTATGGATGGCCGTTTTCTAGTCCCCATGATTCTGTCCAAGGAACGCGATGGGATTCGTTCTTTTGTGGAATTGCCCTCGGTTATTGGTCTTCCCTCAACTGGAAGCTCCACAATGTCCCGATAACTCTGAACGTCTTTAGCGATGAAACGATCAACCGCATCAAATGGGTCGGCGGAAATGCCCTTGGTTACAAGACACCAACTGCAAACGTCGAAAACAGTTCTCAACGGTTTTGGGCAAGTGCAAAATTTATCCGCAAACATGGAATCCTTCCAGGGCAAGCGATCATATGCGATGTGTTCGCCGGTCTGAGAGTTGTGGACGGGCACCATCGACTTGCCGCGCTTTTCCATGTTGGCGTTCCCATCGGATTCAAAACAGACGTATGGATTGGGACGATGCACTAAACTCAGACCATTTCCGCGAAGGCTTTTTCAAACTCCGCGTCCTCTTTGCGCCGAATGTAATCGGCTGTCATTTCCACTACCCGTTCTAAATCCCAAGCCTCGTAGTCAACGCCAGCCGCAACCGCCGGAGTCGTTCCTAGGGTCTTGTGTTTACGGACAAAATTATAAACGCCAAGGAATAGCGCGACGGCGTGCTTGTGTGTTTCAAGGTCTTTGGAATAGCCAAGGCCTTTACGCTGATACCGCTTTAGTTCCTGACGCACGCTCAGGAAAACTCGTTCAATGTGCGAAGTAGTAAGGCTGCCTAAGTCCGGCGAGCCAATGACTGCTTCGCGTTTCGCTGTCTGCATCTTGCGAACGCCTTCGTTCTTACCAAGACGCGCCAGCGTACCGTCATTCAGTCGGGGCTCGCCGAATATCTTTGTCTCCTGTCCGTACGAAAATCCTTCATAGCCAAACGCTCCGCGAATGTGGAACGGATACGCTGGCAGATTGTCAGTTGCGATTTGGACGTGACCCTTAATGCGGTCGCGCACGTCTTTCACGAAGCACTCGCCGGTCCACCAATCGCGCTTGCCTATTCTGTGTGAGAAAACCAGCTTTGTGTCCGCGTCGATGCAGGCCCACAGCCAGAAATCCCCGCGCGTCTTGTCGCGCCTTTCATAAACCGCTTTCGGTTTGGGCATCCGGCTCGCATGACAGCCGACATATTGCCATTGCTCGTCCATTTCGATGCGCTTGCAGGATAGGTCGCGAAACTCCTTGTCCATGTAGTCAGCAAACGCCTCGCCCGTCTCACAAATCACGCGGTGAATCGTGTCCTTGCCAACTTTGAACATACGGGCGCAAGCGCGGATCGGAGTTCCTTCGCAGAGTGCCGCTAGGACCAAAGCCTGTTTCTCTTTGGAAAGTCGTTTATACATGGCTGAAAAGATATATATAAAATCAGCTTGCGTCAACATAATTCGTATATATCTTTTCAAACATGAAGAAACCGAAACAAGGCGGAAAGCGAGAGGGAGCTGGCAGGCCCCCAGAGGGCAAAAAGGCGTATCTCGTCACCCTGACAGAGAAGAACGCAGAGAGAGCGAAAAAGCGGGAAGCTAACTTCTCGGGGCTGCTGGACCGGCTACTCGCCCGGTGGCTTGGCTGATGAGCGCCTTGATTCGCGTTCTTTGGCCTCGCGCAATTGGCGCTTGAGGTCGTCAGAGCCAAGCAAGTCCTCACCGTTGACCGGATTGGACTCGGTAATCTTCTGGACTTGCTCAAGTGCCTCTTGGCTGGTGTCGCGCTCTGGCATGAAGTAAACAATGCTTCTAATCTCCCATGCGTCCAACAAAAGTTACGGTCGGAAAACTCGCGGCTGTAGAGCGGCAACTCGATACAGCAATTTGGATTTGGTTTAACGAAGGTGATATTGTCTCTGTAGTCACTCTTACCGGCGCGGCCCTTGGCATATTGGACGGGCTTTTTCAGGACAAAAAGAAGGGACGGCCTATTCCTTTCACTAAGGAAATGGTTCCCGAGGGAATGACAGCCACCGAGACGATGAATTTGATTAAGGCGGACGAAAACTTCGCCAAACACGCACGCCACGATCCAGAAGAGATGCGCCATTACTACTACCACAGAGCTGCGGCGTACCTGTTTTGCGCCATCGCGTCTTACTACAATTTTACTGGAAACCATGGCGAGGTAGGCACACTACGGGGTCTTTTTTGTCTGCGTTACGGGAGCATGTGTGAAGACCTTTACAATCCGCCAAGGAGCACGCTTCAAACGCCGGAACAGCGTGCCGAAGTCGAACGCCTCGTAGGCCTCTCTAGAAGTGAATTTTTCCATGAGTGCGGCGGGGATTTTGTCGGAAATCCTCCTAGGCCTGATTGGCTTATTCATGGCCCAGGCCCCAAAGGGCATTTATAATTACTAGGCTCAAGCTGGCCCAACACCTCGCAAAGCAAGCGTTGCAGCAGGTCGAACAGGCGACCGAATCCGAGCGCGACAAGGGCGAGGACTTGCTTAAGTCCGACGACTTAAAGCGGCCGATTACGCGAAGCAAAGGAGCGTCTTGAATCACCTACGAAGCCACCGCGCAAGTAATCCGTCCAAAAGCGCAGAGAAGTTTTCGACTCGGTCTTTGGCGCTTTCCGCGTTCTTCTCGGTCAGGCTGACCAAATACGACTTTTTACCCTCGGATTTGCGGCCCGCTCCCTGTCTTTTACCACCCCAATTTTGTTCCTTTTTCATTAAAAATAAATCATTGACAAATCTTGATATATCATATAAGCTTTCAAGTGTCAATATGAACAACAGACTTTCAAAATCTAAACAGGCTTTAGTTCTAGCGGCGCTCCGTGAAGGAGCACCACTTAACGCCGTGTCGCGCATGTTCGGGGTTGGCATACATGCGATTCTGCGCGTTATCCGCGAGACTGGAGAAGCGTTCGCAGACTACATGGACAAAGAACTTCGCGGTCTGTCCTGCGCCCGAATCGAAATGGACGAGCAATGGCAGTATGTCGGGATGTCACGCTGGCCGGATGCCCAAGCGTAAGACCGTTTGGGAACCGAAAGACAAGACGCGCGGCGATTTCTGGCTTTGGGCCTGCATCGACGCTGATACCAAACTGGTTTTCTCGCATCGCGTTGGGAAGCGCACCCGATCAACTGGCGCTGATTTCGTTCAAGACGTGCGCGATCGCGTCAAAGGGCCAGTCCAAATCGCAACTGACAATTTTCTGCAATACCCTTGGCATATCCGGCAGCGCGTTCGGATACGAGGGTTACAGCTATGGAACCGAAACAA
Organism: uncultured Verrucomicrobiae bacterium; assembly: GCA_963846065.1. GTDB lineage: Bacteria > Verrucomicrobiota > Verrucomicrobiia > Chthoniobacterales > UBA10450 > DASPUI01. The sequence goes on along the minus strand of CAWJUP010000019.1, from coordinate 71,985 downwards.
AGGTGTTCGGCGAGCCTGAACTGCTAGATGGCACGCTGGCGCGTCTTGGAAAGAACGAAGGCGTTCGCAAGATGAAAACCGCGCAGCGTGAAGCAGTCATCGGCTCGCCGGACTTAGGCAGTCTAACTACTTCGCACATTGAACGGGTTTTCCTGTCAGTCCGGCAGGAACTAAAGCGATTCCAACGCAAAGGCCTTGGCTATTCCAAAGACCTAGAAACGCACAAGGCAGCGGTCGCGCTGCATTTCGGCATCTATAATTTCGTTCGTGTCCACAAGACGCTAGGAACTACGCCAGCGGTAGCGGCAGGGATTGAACTAGAGCGATGGGGTTTAGAAGATGTAGTGGAAATGACGGCGGAGTATTTCCGCCGCAAAGAGGATTCTCAATTTGAAAACGGCTTTCGCGGAAGCCGGACGTTGACTGACGACGCGGTGCATTTGGTTATCGCGTATGCGATGCATTGCCGACTGTCGCTGTGGGTAGTCGAGGCATGGAATGCAGTTCTCGGACCGGTCTAGTGCTGGCGTATGGGCGTTGGCGATGGTGTTCTGGTTGTCTGAATTCGCGGATGGAGATTATCTAAGCTCGTGTTTGACGTATCTCAGATTGCCTCGTCGCGATATTGCAGGACTCCAACCGACAGCTCCTACAATGCCAACGATCAATTCTCAGAACGAACAATCGACGTTCTTCCAGTATTGTGTGTGTTTTGCGAATCCGTATACCAAGTATTGACAGTGAGCGAAGCATACTCAACTCGGTCTTTAGTGGTTCGCGGCTATGTTTTTCCCATGATATAGCGGATGCGGACGATTTTGGCATTCAGCGAATCATCGAGTTTTATGCATGTCGTTCGCAGACAGTCACATTGAACGAACCTTGAATAACGGCCATGATCTGTTTAGATGCCTTACTGCGCCTTTCTTAGTCCAGAAGATCACGAAGCGGCCATCAGGATGCCGCGCCAAGCCAGCCACTAAACCGACTTCCATCGATTTTACCAACGACGACTCTAAGCTTCCAGTGACGTGTCCGTGCCCCGCTGTAGTCTCCACTATCGAGTCTAGCGAGCCAGTCTTATAATTACTATAACTCAAACGGCAGCAACACCTTGCCACTTTATATGACATATATTGTCTGATGTTATAGGCACGGTGCCTCGCCCCGTTTGATCCACTCTTCGGCCGATCGCGTTCACTTGCCTCTCTTTGCACCGCTGTTCTGTGCCCCGCTTGACCAAGGGCGCACTCTAGATAGCCTGCCTGACCGCTTTCCGCCGTATGTCGATCGATCGCCGCTCGTTGTTTCTTCTCGTCTCGTGTGCCGTTATCTTGACCGCCAACGTTGCCTTTTCGCAGGACTCTGTCGAAAACAACTCGAATCAAGAGAACTCGCCCACGATCAGCGCCAGCAAAGCCAAGAAGCTGGCTGGTCGAAGTATCGAGGAAGCAATGACCCCCGAGGAATTCCAAGCCGCCGGTCTCAACAAATTGAGCGAAGACGAGCTGCAACATCTTGACGCCTGGTTGCAAGGTTATCGGCAAACGACCGAAAAGCACGCCACCGAGGAAGCTCAAAAGAAGGCCGACGTGGAAATTAAAAAGGCCACCGAACAAGCGAGGGTTGCGGCACCGCCTGAGCGAAAATTGCTGGTTGATCGGGTAACCAGTCGCATTGACGGAACATTTGTCGGCTTAACCGGACACACGGTCATTAAATTGGAAGACGGCACGGCATGGAAACAGGGTAACAAGGACGATCGCTACAAATCACCGGTCACGGATCACCCGATGGCCTCGGTGGTAAAGGGTCCTTTCGGCTATAAAATGCGAATCGAAGGGACTCCGGAGTTCTACGTAAACCCGATTCGGTCCAAAGAATAAATCAGCCGACCGCCCGAGATACAGCGGTTGTCGGTGCGAGTCGGGCCAGACCGAATTCGGCGTGGGTCAATTGGGCGGCGCGTTCGACGTCGGTTTCTTCGACAACGACCGCAATTTTGATCTCCGAGGTGGAGATCAGTTGAATGTTGATGCCGCCCTTGCCCAGGCATTCGAATAACCGGCTGGCCACACCAGAATGGGACCGCATGCCAATTCCAACGACGCTCAGCTTTGCCACTCCGCTTTTGGTGATGAGTCCGGCAGCGTTCACTTCCTTCACGAGCGGTTCCAAAAGCTTTTTCGCTGCCTCCAAATCGGCTTCGTGAATTGTAAACGAAACGTCGGTCGTGCCGTGTTCGGAAACGCTTTGAACGATCATGTCGACGACGATGTTTCCTTTGGCGATGGTGGAGAAAATGCGGCCGGCTATGCCCGGCGCGTCACAAACATCGTCGACAGTGAGCTTGGCCTGTTTTCGATCGACGCTGATTCCGCGGATGACGACGTCCTCCATGCTGGGAGTTTCTTCCTGGGCCAGGGTGCCGGGATGGCCATGGAAACTGGAACGAACCTCGAACGGAACGCTGAATTTTTTGGCAAACTCGACCGCGCGGGACTGCATCACTTTTGATCCAGCGCTGGCCATCTCAAGGAGTTCGTCATAAGCGACTTCGTTTAGTTTTTCCGCATTGTTAACAAGTTTTGGATCACATGTAAAAACACCATCGACGTCAGTGAAGATCTGGCACGCGTCGGCATTCAAAGCTCCCGCCAAGGCGATCGCGCTCAGATCGGATCCGCCTCGGCCCAGTGTGGTGATTTGACCCTCGGCGGATTGCCCCTGAAAGCCGGCCACGACCACAATATAATCATCCGCCAAGAGTTCCTGGACCTGCTTGGAGCTGATATTGGCAATCCTCGCCCGAGTGTGGGCAGAGTCGGTCAGGATTCCCGCTTCGGCTCCAGTCAGCGAGATGGCCCGGCCGCCGAGCGCATTGATGGCCATGCTAACGAGCGCAGTGGCGGCGCACTCACCGGTGGCAAGCAAGACGTCGAGTTCGCGTTTGGTTGGGTCGGGCGAAACCTCCGACGCCAGCCGGATCAGATTATCGGTGACTCCTGCCATCGCCGAAATCACCGCGACCACGCTCGAACCTTCGCGCTGGGTTTCGAGGATCCGACGAGCGACATTTTGAATGCGTTCCGGACTGCCGACCGAAGTGCCGCCGTATTTCTGAACGATCAGAGCCATGTAAATCGCGCGGAGTGTAAACTAAAATCCGATCGCTCGCAGAACATTGTCGAGATGGGCCGGGACTGGTTTGAATTGCTCGAATTTTTGCGCATCCGGATCCTTCAGGCCGTGGCCGGTCACCGTGCAGACTATTCGGCTTCCTCGTGGAATTTCTTTCAAATGGAACAGACCCGCGATTGATGCTGCGCTCGCCGGCTCGACGAAAATTCCTTCATTGCCTGCCAACCAGCGCTGGGCCTCAAGTATTTCGTCGTCGTTCGCGATCGCGACCGCACCGAAAGATTCATCCACGGCCGCTCTGGCTTGTTTCCAACTTGCCGGATTCCCGATTCGAATCGCCGTGGCAATCGTTTGCGGATTTTCGATCACGCGATCGTGGAATATCGGGGCCGCGCCGGTAGCCTGAATTCCGATCATGCGCGGTAACCGTTTGGTTTTTCCAATCTCATAATATTCACGGTAGCCGGCCCAATAGGCGGTGATATTTCCGGCGTTCCCAAGTGGCAAAATATGAATATCGGGCGCTTCGCCCAGGTGATCGACAATCTCGAACGCCGCCGTTTTCTGTCCGGCGATGCGATCGGGATTAATCGAATTCACCACCACGAAATCCGGGCGTTGGCCTAATTCGCGAACAATTTCGAGCGCATTGTCAAAGTTGCCTTCGATTCCAACGATCTTCGCGCCGTGAACGAACGCCTGAAGCAATTTGCCGCTGGCGATTTTTCCGGCTGGCAAAACGACCGCGCACGGAATTCCCGCTTTCGCGGCATATGCTGCCGCCGAGGCCGATGTATTTCCGGTCGAAGCGCAAATCAACGCGCGCGCGCCATTTTCGAGTGCTTTCGAAACGGCGACGGTCATCCCACGATCTTTGAATGAACCCGTAGGATTCAGGCCCTCGTTTTTGATGAAGACTTCGCAATCATGGCCGATTCGCGCTGTCAATCGGGCCGCGCGAACCAGCGGGGTGCTCCCCTCACCCAATGAGATCACCGGAGTCGCCTCTGAGATTGGTAGGAATTGGCGATAGCGTTCGATCACGCCGCGATTCCCGGCAGTCCTGTTTGAGTTGGTCGACATCGAATAAGAACGAGTTAGAATCGAACCCTATGCCTGCGCTGAGTAAAGAAGACAAGCTTCGACTCCTTCGTTTGATGCTGGAGAGTCGGCACGCCGATTTGCGCGAGCAGAACCTGATCCGACAAGGCAAGGGCCATTTCCACGTCTCCGGGATGGGTCATGAAGGCCTCGCCGCCGTTTCGATTCAGATGCAGCCCGGTGATTTCATCGTGCCGTATTATCGCGATCGCGGACTCGTTCTGGGTCGTGGGATGACAACGAAGCAGCTTGGTCTGGAATATTTCGCGAAACGGCAAACAGGCAGCGGCGGACGGATGATGCCATCGCATTACAGCGATGCGGATTTGCACATTTGGAGCGTGCCCACACCGACTGGCTCACAGTTGCTGCCGGCGTGCGGATTTGCCTGGGGCATCCAGCTTGATGGCAAAAACGATGTCGTGGTGACGACGATCGGCGATGCGGCGACGCGCCAGGGTGATTTTTACGAAGCGATCAGTTTCGCCAAGGAGAAAAAACTTCCGGTATTGTTTATTGTCGAGGACAACGCCTACGGAATCAGCAGCCCAACTCGTAAAATCAATCCGCTGGCGTTGGATGTGCTTGAGCCTAACGACTGGCAACAAATTGCCGGTGAGGATGTTCAACAAATTTGCGATGCCACGGCCGCGGCATTCGAGAAAATGCGGGCCGGAAATGGGCCCTCCTTTTTCTGGGTCAAGATGGAGCGGCTCTCCAGCCACACCAGTTCGGATGATCAAAAGCTTTATCGGAGCGCGGCGGAGCTGGCGGAATGCGAAAAATGCGATCCGCTGAAATCCTGGAAGGAAAAGCTCATCGCCAGCGGCGATATCTCGGAAGAACAGTACGCGAAACTGGATAGCGAAATCAAAGAACGCGTCCGGCGCGAGTACAGTGAAGCGGAAAAAGCGGAAGACCCGTCGCCTAACGAGCTATTGGCGAATGTGACCAGCCCTTTGCCGGAACTGGACGACGAGATTCTACCTCCGGGCAAATATCGAATCGGCGACACGGTCAACCAGACGTTGGAAGCAGGTCTGAAGGAGAATGCGGACCGCATCATTTTTGGCGAAGACATTGAAGATCCCAAAGGCGGTGTTTTCCGATTAACCCAGAAACTCTCCACCGAGTTTCCAAAGCAGGTTTTCAACTCGCCATTGGCCGAATCGACGATCCTCGGAGTGGCTTGCGGCCTCGCCGCCTACGGCAAACGCCCGGTCTTCGAGGTGCAGTTTATCGATTTCATTTATCCGGGGTTCAACCAGCTCGTCACCAATATCTCGAATCTGCGATGGCGATCCTTCGGCGGCTGGAAATGTCCGGCCGTTTTTTATGCGCCATATGGCGCGTATCTGCCGGGTGGCAGTTTATGGCATAGCCAGGCTAACGAATCCGCGTTGGCGCATTATCCCGGAATCAATGTGGTGATCCCGAGTACGCCGGAAGATGCCGCCGGCCTGATGTGGACGGCCATGCACGCCGACGATCCCGTCTTGTTCCTGATCCCGAAACATATGTTTTGGGCCGAACGCGAATCGACTCAATCCATCCGTGCGATTCCGCTCGGTCGCGCCCGAAAAGATCGCGATGGCAGCGATGTCACGATCGTGGCCTGGGGCAATACAGTTGAAAAATGTCAGGAAGCATTGGCCAAGATCGGCGGGGAAATTTCGATCGAGCTATTCGATCTGCGTTCCATCGCGCCGTGGGACAAGGAAGCGATCGAAAAATCCGTGCGCAAAACGCGACGACTGGTGGTGGTCCAGGAAGACACGGAGAACTGCAGCGTCGGCCAGATGATCGTTACGCACATCGCCTCGCAGCCCGACCTCTGGAGCGCGATGATTGCGCCTCCAATCCTGGTCAGCAAACCGAACGTGATGATTGGTTACAATCCGATCTACGAATACGCCGCGCTGCCGGATGTTGAGCGAATTGTGAGCGCAATTCGGAAATCGGTTTCGACCAAGGCGGAACGCCAACCGGGGGCAGGGATGTTTGTGACCAAAGCCGAATCCGACGGACGAACGCCTGGCCGTGAGGCCAGTCCGGCGCGGACCACCCCTGCAACTCAGCGGGAACAACGGCTTCAACCGATCACGGTCCCCATCATGGGAGAAGGAATTCGGAACGCAAAGATGGTTTCGTTCCTGAAAAAATCGGGAGAATCCATCGAACTCGACGATCCGCTTTGCGAAGTCGAAACCGACAAGGCGGTCTATCCCATCGAATCTTCGTTCGCCGGGACAATGGGCGAATGGAAAGTCGCGATTGGCGATACCGTCGACATTGGTCAGGAGCTCGGAACCATTTTGATGGGCGATGTCGCGGCGTTTGGGGCAAACGCCGAAACCAATCAACAGGCGCCTGGCCGTGAGGCCAGTCCGGCACGGACCGCCTCGACAATAACGTCTCGTGGGCGGATCGAGCCGGCGCTTTCGCCGACAATCACGCGCAAACTCGCGCAGGTGATTCCGGCAAATTTGCAGATCGACGCCCGCTGGGATGCCATCCGCAGAGTGCGCGACGCCGCGAAAAAGAAAAATGGAAAACATGCCCCCTCACCTTCCGTCATGGTCGCGTGGACTGTCGTTGGGGCGATGGAGAAACATCCACCGTTTCGGCGATTGATGCTCGAAGATGAGGAAATCGTTGAAAACGCAGAGTTCGATCTCGGAATTGCGGTCGCGCTGGAGCAAGGGCGATTGGCCACCGCGGTGATCTCCCACGCGAACAAAAAAGAGTGGTCCGGGTTTGTCGAAGCTTATACCGAGGCCGTGAAAGCGACGCGCGCAGGTCGCGTCGATGCAATGAACGCGCCGGTCGTGATCAGCAGTTTGGGAGCGTTCGGCGTCAAAGCTGGATCACCCATCGTTGTCCCGCCGTCTATGTCCACTCTCTTTGTCGGCGTGGCCCATCCGGCCATCCTCCCGAACGGCAGGAAAAGCGAGCCCACTGAAGTCATTACCTTATCGCTCACGTTCGATCATCGGGTCGTGAACGGCGCCGGTGCGGCCGCTTTTGTTCACGATATCAAAGAGCAGATCGAGAATTTCGAGATTCCAAAATCGACTGCAAAAATGATTCGTTAGCGCTCGTTGGACCGCGCGCGGAATAACGGATTGACGGGCAGCGACTCGGCTTCTACGCTGCGCGCCATTATGAAGTCTGCCCTTCGGTGTCTGCTCTGCGTCGCTCTTTGCTGGTTTACTGTCGGTCGTGTCATTTCACCGCGTCAACTTTTTGCTGCGCATAACGAGAAGGCTGAGAAAAAGCCGAGCGGCACCAAGGTCAATGCGAAGTCTGCGCTGGCAAGTGCCCGCAAGGCGCTAGGGGCGATGATCAAGTCGGCGCGGGCGGACAAAGGACTCGATCCGAAAACGCCCAAGAACAAACCATACTGGAAATCGCTGCACTTGGTCGCACAAGGTCTGAATCGCGCCCAAAAAGGGCTAACGGCCAAGAACGACGATTTTTTTAAGGGGGTTGCCGATGCCCGACAGGCCGAGGAGCAAATGAAAGTTGATTGGCAGCTGACTGACTCGAAGAACAGGCAAGTAATCGAGGACGGGAAGAAGCTGGGCCATGCGCTGGCAATTCTGCGCACCGATTTCTCGAAAGAGGCCGATCGGAAGAAGAAGGGCGGCGACCTCACGGCCAAAGAGAAGGCGCAGTTCGAGAAGATCAAAGGCGAACAGCGCCAGTTGCTGGCCAAGATTAAAAAATTGGAGAAAGAAGCGAAGAAAGACAAGGCCCTCGAAAAAGGACTTCGCGAACTTCAGAAACAGGCGAACCATATTCTGAAAGAGCCGGCGACAGTCGACGCTTACATTGCCACCTTGTATTTGCTTGATGTGGAGATCGGGCTGGTTCGCGGCTACGAGTTTTACGTCGACAAAGATTGGCGGACCGATTGGATCGCGCTGGAAACGATCGAAACCAGCTATGAAGCAGCCTACTCGGAATGGGAAACGTCGGTCACCTACGACTGGGCAACGACTGAAACGAGCGTCGATGTGGACCAGGGCGAAGAAGTCGACGTGGACGAGGCCATCTCGGATGATGATATCAACAGCGAAGAATCGTACGCGGAAAACGACTCATTCGACATGAGCGAGGCGGAGGAAGAGGAAGTGGCGGCCGAAGAGGATACTGATGAAGAAGCTTCGGACGAGGAGGACAGCATGGAAGATGAGTCCGACGACGAAGGTGAGGACATGAGCGACGACGAAGGCGGAAGCGACGAGGATGGCGGCGACATGGACGACGATGGCGGCGATGAAGGCGAGTAGTTAGTTTGTTCTTGCCGGCTGTTCGCTCCTCCGTCAGCCTCTCGACACCAATCACTTACATCTATGACACCACTCCTCGCACTCGCACCCGCCTTCTTTGGACAGATTGAAACCAGTACGAGCACGGAAGGCAATCCGCCAGGGCCGCTGTTTTGGATCTGCTACTTTGTCGTTATCATTCTCCTGATTGCGGCCATCTGGAGAGTCTTCTCCAAGGCGGGTCAACCAGGCTGGGCCGTCTTAATCCCGTTTTTTAATGTCTACATCCTTTGCAAGGTTGCCGGTCGCCCGGGATGGTGGCTCCTCCTGATGTTGATCCCGGGTGTGAACCTGGTCATCGCAATCATTCTTTGCGTAGACGTGGCCAAAGCCTTTGGAAAAGGCGTCGGCTTTGCCATCGGAATGCTGTTACTGCCGTTCATTTTCTACCCCATCCTGGGATTTGGCAGCGCGCAATATCAGGGACCCGCAGCAGCGGTTCCGAATGCGGGGTTGGCGGCTGCTTCATAGTTGCGACTGACCGGCATGCCGGTCCGATCGCGATTACGGCGCCCAGTTCGGTTTCCGCTTTTCGTTGAAAGCAGCGATGCCTTCATGGGCCTCGCTCGATTCCCGCGCTTGCATGTGATATTTCAACGCGAGTTCGACATCTTTTTTGACCGAGGTAGACCACAACTCCTCGATCAGGCTTTTTGTTTGAGCCACGGCGCCAGGCGCACCTTCCAAAGTTGAGTTTGCGAACTGGAGGGCTTCGTTCATTACTTCCGGCGCGGGCACGACCCGATTGACCAGGCCGATTTCCTTTGCCCTGGCGGCATCGATCAATTCGGACCCGAGCAACAATTCGCGAATGTCGCGCTCGCGAAGTTGGCGACGCAAAAAGGTCATCACCAAACCAGCAACCAGGCCGCGTCGCGTTTCGGGGTAACCGATCTTTGTTTTCTCTGCGGCCACGACAAAATCGCAGGCTGACATGATTCCCGCGCCACCCGCCACCGCCGCGCCATGGACTGCGGCAATCGTCACCAAACGGGTTTGCGCTAAGGCGATCAGCGTCTTAGCGACCATTTCCGCCGTAGCATGAGCTTTGGTTTGATCCGCCGCCTCTTTCAAATCCAATCCCGTGCAAAAAGCGGCGCCGGCTCCTCGCAAAATCAAAACACGCTCGCGTTGTTCATCCGACGCGACTTTGACCGCGGCGGTTAGCTCGTTCAGCAGCTCAATCGTCAGCGCATTTCGACGCTCCGGCCGATTCAGGGTGATGATCGTAATTTGCGGCGTTTGCTTTTCGATTAAAACAACAGGCATGAGCAGAAGATGTTGAGAAGTTGAGATGTTGAGAAGTTGAGGAGTTGAGAGGCTAGGTCTGAATCACTCCGGTGTGGAAACGCGCGTGAGGCGTGGGCCGTGACACAAACTCCAGCAGCTTAATCAGAACATCACGGGTTTCGTGCGGCTGAATAATCGCATCAATCCATCCCCTCGCCGCCCCGTAGCGAATATCGGTTTGTTCTTCGTAATTTTTTTTCACTTTTTGGCGCAACTCTTCGAGCTCTTCGGGTGAAGCTTTCTTGTCGCCGCGATCCCGGGAACGCGCCAGAATTGAAAATACCGTATCCGACGCTTGCGCCGCGCCCATCACCGCATAACGAGCGTTCGGCCACGCGACCAGGAATCGCGGATCATACGCTTTGCCACAAAGAGCGTAGTTGCCGGCTCCAAAGGATCCGCCGACAACCACCGTAATCTTTGGCACAACCGAATTGCTGACCGCATTAACGAGTTTCGCGCCGCTCCGAATGATTCCGCTCTGTTCGGCGTCACGGCCAACCATAAAACCGGTCACATCTTGAAAGAAAATGATGGGCAGACCGGTTTGATTGCAATCCATCACGAAGCGAGCGGATTTGTCGGCGCTGTCGGAGTAAATGACGCCGCCCATCTGGATTCCTTCTTTTTTCGTGCGCACTTGCTGTCGCTGGTTCGCGACGATCCCAACCGGGCGACCATTGATCCGCGCATAGGTCGTGACCAGCGTCTTCCCGTAATCTGCTTTGTATTCATCAAGCGAGTCGGCATCGATAATCGACGCCAACAGATCACGCGCGTCGTAACTCTTATGTCCATCAACACTGATCAGATCGTAAACCGCATCGGGAGCCTTTGCCGGTTTTGGAATTTTGCCCTCCGCTTTTTCGCGCCGCTGCTGCGCTTCCGGCAAAAGTGCGACTAACGAGCGCAATCTTTTCAAACAAGCCGGGTCGTCTTTCTCATAAAAATCGACCGTCCCGCTAATTTCGGAATGCATCTTGGCGCCGCCGAGCTCCTCCTGATCGACCACTTGGCCAATTGCGGCTTTCACCAGCGATGGGCCGGCAAGATAAAGTCCGCTGCCTTCGGTCATCAGAATCTTGTCGCAGAGCACTGGCAGGTAGGCGCCACCGGCAACGCAATTGCCCATGATCGCAGCCAGTTGCGGGATTCCAGCGGCGGAAATGACCGAATTGTTTCGAAAGATCCGGCCGAAATCATCTTCATCCGGGAAAATCTCGTCCTGCATCGGAAGGAATACGCCGGCCGAATCGACCAAATAAATAATTGGAAGCGCACATTCGAAAGCGATTCGCTGCGCTCGCAGGAGCTTTTTGCAGGTCTGCGGGAAGAAGGCGCCTGCTTTCACCGACGCGTCGTTGGCAATAATCATGCACGGAATTCCAGCAATCCGGCCGACCCCGGCGATCGCGCCGGCGGCGACGATATTCCCCCACTCTTGATACATGTTGAAGGCAGCCCACAATCCGATCTCAAAGAACTCCGTATCCGGATCGATCAATTGACTGATGCGCTCCCGAGCTGGAAGACGGCCCAACTTCCGCTGTCTCTCCAGGCCAGCTTTGCCCCCGCCTTGTCGCAGAACCGCCTCTTCCATCAGGAACTCGCGACAACGGTCGCGCAAAGACTCGGCGGCGGAGGTGGCTTGACTTCGCATGGCGGAAACACGGTTAATCCGCGGACGCACCCTATGCAAGGTGCCGGAGGACGAAATCAAACGCGCTTAATAGATATCTTCTTCGGTTGAATAACCGGAATCGTCCCGGATCGAGCGCAATCTCGCGCGGCTTCCGCGCTCGGATTCCGGTCGATTAATCCGATCGAGCGCAATTCGAAGCAGAACCGGAACTGCGGCCAGCGCCCCCACCGAGACCAAGGCGATCGCTGCAATCTGACGAATCGGCTTTTTAATCTTGTCCGCCATCAGGATTCCGATCCCGAGACCGACGGCCGTACGGGTCAAGGTTAGCAGGCCTTCGACCGGCTCCGCCTCCTTTGGAATGGATATCGGGAACGACATTGATTGAACCCTATACGCAAGGTTTTAGAAAAATAAATGCGAAATTCCGTGCGTGACAGCAATATTGCTTTATCGCTGATTGTCACACGACATGGCCAATTCGTTTTACGCGCTGATTCTCGCCGGTGGAAGTGGTGAACGATTTTGGCCGCTCAGCCGACGATCCCACCCGAAACAGCTGCTGCAACTCGTTTCCGATAACACCTTATTGGAAGAAACCGTCGCGCGTCTGACCGATCTTCTTCCTCGCGACCGAATCTTGATCCTGACGAATGTGGAACAGGAAGCCGCCGTCCGCGCGCTGCTGCCGGACTTTCCAAAAGAAAATATCGTAGCCGAACCGGCCAAACGCGACACGGCCGCCGCTGTCGCTCTCGGGACCGGATGGGTGGCGGCGCGCGATCACGCCGCAACCATGATCGTCTTGCCGGCGGATCATGTCATTAAAGATGGGAAGGCATTTCAGGAGACGATCAAAACTGCGGCGACGGCCGCGGAAGAAATGGGCGCTCTGGTCACCATTGGAATCAAACCCACCTGGGCCTGCCCGGGGTTCGGCTACATCGAACTCGGAAAACCGATCCAACTGCGTGATGTTTCGACCAAGACCGCCGTCTATCACATCACGCGATTTCGAGAGAAGCCTAACGTTGATCTGGCTGAGTCATTTCTGCGGAAAGGCAATTTTCGCTGGAATGCCGGCATGTTCGTTTGGTCCGTGCCCACCGTTTTGAGTGAATTCAATCGGCACGCACCTGAATTGGCGGATTTTATTTCGCAAATTCGCGCGCCGGGGAAATTCGACAAGATTCTCAGCGAACGTTTTGCCAAACTCCCCCGGATTTCCTTCGATTATGCCATCATGGAAAAGGCCAATCGGGCATTGGTTGTCGAAGCGGGATTCGATTGGGACGATGTCGGGAGCTGGGTTGCGGTGGCGCGGTATTTCAAAAACGACGAACAGGGAAATGCCGGAAATTGCAATCTGACCGCGATCGATTCGACGCATAACATTGTGTTTGATCAAACGGGAGAGAACGTCGCGCTTCTCGGCGTTCACAATTTGATCGTGGTCAGAACCAAGGATGCGATTCTCGTATGCCATCGCCATCAAGCGGAGAAGATCAAGGATTTGATCGGAAAATTACCGCCGGACCTGCAGTAGTGATGAACCGAATTCTCGGAATCGATTATGGTCGCGCGCGAATTGGAGTTTCCATTTCCGATGAACTGTTACTTTTGGCGCACCCGGTAGAAACCATTTCGGCAAAAATCAATGTGGTCGGACGAATCGTGGAGATCGTGCAAGACCGGAACGTCAACAAAGTCGTTGTCGGCATGCCGCGAGACATGACTGGAGAACTCGGCAAAGCGGCCGCCGAGGTTGAGGCATTTGTGAAACAACTCCGTGCGGCGTTGAAATGCGAGGTCCTGACGTGGGATGAGCGCCTCACAACTGTTGCCGCGCAACGTTCGCTGCACGAGGCCGGCAAGAAAACGCACCAAAGCCGCAGTTATGTCGACCAAGTTGCTGCGCAAATGATCCTGCAAGGTTATCTGGACCGATTGCAGGCCGCTGCCGAAAAATAATGCCGGCGCGGCTGAAACTCACCGTCGCCTATGACGGAACCGCGTTTGCCGGTTGGCAGAGCCAGGCACATCGGAACACCGTCCAAGACCAGCTCGAACAGGCGCTGAAGCAGATTTCCGGAAATAAAGTCAGAATACATGGAGCCGGACGCACCGATGCCGGCGTTCACGCGCTGGCTCAGTGCGCGCATATCGATATTTCTGATCGCCGATTGAGCGGTCCTGATTGGCGGCGGGCACTGAACGCGGTATTGCCGCCGACGATCCGTGTTTTTCGATCGACTTACCCCCCGGCAAATTTTCATGCGCGCTATTCGGCAAAAGGAAAAATCTATCGCTATCGAATATGGTGCCATGAAATTCTCCCACCGCACGAGCTTCATCGTGCCTGGCATTTTTACCGGACGTTAGACCTGACCGCCGCCAAGGCGGTCGCCGCGCTTTTTCAGGGCAAACATGATTTTGCCGGGTTCGCGGCAAACCGCGGGAAAGTGGAAGAAGATACGATTCGGACGATCAGGACGGTGAGGATTCGCCGAAGAGGTCCTCTGTTAAGTATTGAGTTCGATGGTGACGGTTTTCTTTATAAGATGGCGCGATTAATGGTCGGTGCGATCGTCGATGCCGGATCGGGTAAGCTTCAAGTCGATGACGTTCGCGCCGCGCTTCGGAACGGGCGTGGATTGACCCCGCGCCTGGCCGCTCCGGCCGAGGGTCTCTATTTGGTGCGGGTCCGTTACTAAACCTGCGGCGTAGGTTGATGTTAGCGGGTTGCTGGCAGGGGATTTGCTTTATGGGAATTATGGCAAATGTAGCCACGCCTGTGAATACCCAGCCGTCCCTTAAGACCAAACGACAAAGCCGCTTCCTCGGCTGGCTCTTTAGCCCACGCCATTTCCATTTCAAGCTCCTCTCCGGCACCACCGCCGGCGCCATTGTCATCATCTTCCTGGCTGGCGTCTTCCTCTACGTCACCCTCCGTAATCATTACCAGGATTCTCTCCGCGCCCACACCGTCGCCGTTATGCGCTTGAGCGGAGTCATCGAAAACGACATCGCCGCCATGGAAAGCGGCCATCGTGGCTTCCTTCTCACCGGGGATCCTCGTTTTCGCGCCAATTTTGAAGGCCGCCGCGAACAAATCGCCACTCGAATCGAAGAATTGACCGCGTTGATCCTGAACAGCCCGACGCAACGCAAACGCGTGATGCGTGTGCAAAGCGTGGTTCAGGATTGGGTGCGGAACGTCGCCTTGCCGGAATTGCAGGCACGTCAGGAAAAGAATTCGATCGATACCAAGCCGAACAATTCCGCTGCTGGAGCGTCCGGTCTGGGCAATTCGCTGCTCGATCAAGCCCGTGAAGTTCTGGAATCGCTGCAAGACGAGGAACAGATCGTGTTGAACGAGCGGATGCACGATCAGGACTGGGCGGCCCAATCCACTCAAATTCTGGATTTTCTACCGAAGCTCGAACGCGCAACGGTGGAAATGGAAAAAGAAAAGCGCGGCTATTTGCTGACCGGCGACAACAAATTTGTCGAAGGCTACAAACGCGCGGGCATGGATTTCTCCACCTACAACGCGTATCTCTCGATTTTGGTCGCGAACGCGCCGAGCCAGGCCGAATTGCTCGCGGAAATTAAAGCAAATGTCGATCGTTGGATGAATACATCTGCCGCTCCTGAAATGGAGGCGAAGCAAACTGGCAAAGACCCGACTAATCTCGCAGTGAGGGATGGTGGCGAAGATTTAATGGAGGCTATCCATCAGCAGCTCGCCACTTTCGAGAAGAAAGAGCTCAGTGTTTACGACTTGCGCTCGGCTTCCGCCAGTCAGGAACGAATCGTCAAAACCGCCGCGCTTGGATTGCTTGCCTTCCTCGCCGTCGGCCTTCTGATTGTTTCCAACAGCTATAGTTTTGTCATGGTCCGCCGCCAGTTTTCCAAGCTGGAAGCCATCGAAACACGAATTCGATCGATCATTGAAAACATTCTCGACGGGATGATCACCGTGGACGAGTCCGGCGTCATTCAATCGATGAACCCGGCCGCTGAAAAAATGTTTGGATGTCGCGACAATGAAATGATTGGTCACGCTTTCACGCGATTGATTCCAAAGCGATACGCTGGTGAGCCGATCAATAAGGCCATATCGTGCGCGTGGGCTGAAATTATCAAGCGCACCGGCGGGACAACGCTCGCCGTTGGACGAACCCGGAAACACGCCACTTTCCCCGTCGAGATTTCGTTGAGCCAAATGGTTGTCGATCAGCGCATTCTTTACGTCGCGATGGTGCGAGACGTCACGGAACGAAAGCACTTCGAACAACAGATCGATAAGGAGAAAGAAAATCTCGCCGTCACTCTCCGATCCATTGGTGACGGCGTGATCACCACCGACGTCAACGGCAAGATTACCATCATCAATAATGCGGCGGAGAAATTGACTGGCTGGACATCGGCTGAGGCCGTGGGTCAACCGTTAAAGACGGTATTCAACGTAATGGTCGATCTGGCTGCTCAGGCGAAAATTCAAAAAGCCGGTTCGCGCAACGAAGCACAATCCATTCTGCAAGGGCTGCCCGAGACTCTCACTTTAACCTCGCGCGAAGGCGTGGAGCGTCTGATCGAACAGGTCGCCTCGCCCATCCTCGACAACAAAAACGAAGTCAGCGGTGTGGTTCTTGTGTTTCGCGATATCACCGAGCGCCAACGGAACGAGGCCGAACAGCGCAAAGCGGAAACGCTCGAGCAACTTGGCCTGTTGGCTGGTGGAATTGCGCACGACTTCAACAACCTGCTCACCGCCATCATTGGAAATATTTCGCTCGCCTCCCTCTTACTTCCGCCCAACGACGAAATGGCCACGCGTTTGGATGACGCGAAAAATGCGTCCATGCGTGCGCGCGATCTGGCCCAGCAATTGTTAACCTTTGCCCGTGGCGGAGCGCCAATCAAAACGACCGCGTCGATCGGCAAATTGATTCAGGACACCGTCAGTTTCTCACTTCGCGGCAGTCATAACCGCAGCGACTTTTCGTTCGGTGCCGATCTCTGGCCGGCCGAAATCGATTCCGGCCAGATCAGCCAGGTGATTGCGAACCTGGTCGTGAATGCGGACCAGGCCATGCCCAATGGCGGCACGCTGCATGTGTCGTGCGACAATTTCCGTTATACTTCGACCACCACGCCGGTTATTCCGGATCTCACGCCTGGCGATTACATCCATCTTCGAATTCGAGATGAAGGTGTCGGCATTCCGGAAAAATACTTGAAGAGGATTTTCGATCCTTATTTCACCACCAAACCGAAAGGAAACGGTCTTGGTTTGGCGACGGCCTACTCAATCATCAAAAACCACAATGGATTGATGACGGTTGAATCGGAAGTTCACGTCGGTTCGAGGTTCGACATTTATCTGCCCGCCAGCGTCCATCAATATCAGCCGGCACCGGTGGAACAAACGGAAACGCCGGTCCAAAATATTGAGGGCAGCGGCCGCGTTTTAATCGTCGATGACGAGGAAGCGATTCGCGCCCTGGTCGAATTCACCTTGTCCCGCCTGGGCTACGAAGTGAGCGAGGCCGCGACAGCGATCGAGGGGGTGAATCTTTACCGCGAAAAATTGGAATCCGGCGAACGGTTTGATCTGGTGATTTTGGATCTGACCTTGCCCGGCGGCATGGGCGGAAAAGAAGCGCTCAAAAAGTTGATCGAGATCGATCCAACGGTGAATGCGATTGTCTCCAGCGGTTACGCCACCGATGCCACCATGAGCCGATACCAGGACTTTGGATTTCGCGGCGTGATTGCCAAACCTTACGAGGCCTCGCAATTGGGCAAAAAAGTCGCAGAAGTGATCGCTTCCAGCCGCGTCAACGTCGAAACCGAGCACTACGAGCATGGCCGCCTGGCCATTCGCGTCGCCTAATCTCGTCGTTAGGCAAGCTTTCTGACGAAGCGGTAACCGTTTCGTTCAAATCCGAGAGCCTCGTAGAACTGATGAGCTTCGGCTCGCGTCATCCGCGTGTTCACGGCGATCCGGTCAATCCCTTTTCGCGCGAATTCCTTTTCTGCCGCAGAAATCAGGCTTCGTCCGATCCCCTGCCCGCGAGCCTTCTGTGAGACCACCATCGCGATGATGTACCCGGATGGATCGTTGTGTTCATAGCTGGGGTAGGAAACCGTTCCAATCATTCCGCACACCGAATGGTCGATCGTTGCGACAAACGTCGCGTAGTTTGGATTCCCAATAATCAGCCGCAAACGCTTCTCCATATCCGCGGCCGCCGTGTCATAACCCAGCTGGCCCATCAAATCGGCGATCGCCGCCGAATCGCCGAGCTGCGCTTCGCGAATCGTGACGCTTCCCCCGCTTTTCAACGCTGATTCCGATCAAGTTGCAGTTCGACAACTTTCCCAAGGAGGAAAATCGCCACACCGCAGAAAATCCCTTTCGCGAAAAAGTAAGTCGGAATTCCACCCATTACGACATTGCCGACTTTGATCGGCTTGTCCTTGTCCTCCTTCATTGCGGCAAATGTACAAAGCGCAAAAACGAGGACTCCGATCAACGGGTTGACGACTTTCAAATAGGCGCGCATGACTAACGAGTCTGCCAATCATGGGTTCGTCCGGCCAGCCGAAATTTGCATCACCGCTTGGAAGAAGCACGCGCACCCCGTAACGGGTTGCTTCGGTCGCGCCTGGTGCAGCTTGTCTAATCGCCGCACGGATTTCGGCCAGTCTTGGTCGAACTTGCGCGAATATACTCGCTGATCGCCCGTGAGCTGGTCTTGATCACGTGGGGTCCGCAGCTTTCAACCGCGGCAAAAGTTGCTCCAAAATTGCCGCTACCGACTCTTCGACTGTTTGTTGATCGGTCCGAACCACGATCTCCGCGTCGTCCGGTGATTCATAAGGCGCGTCGATTCCGGTAAATTCGCGAATCTCGCCGGCCCGCGCCTTTTTGTAGAGGCTCTTCGGATCCCGCGCTTCGCAAACTTCGAGAGGAGCATCGACGAAGACCTCGACAAACTCAGTGTTCCCTTCCAAGACCGTGGTGCGTGCGCGTCGGCGGTCTATTCGGTAAGGCGAAATGAACGCCGTGATGGCGATGACTCCCGAGTCGGCCATCAGCTTCGCGACTTCGCTCACCCGGCGAATATTTTCCACGCGATCTTCCGGCGAGAAACCGAGGTTCGAATTCAGGCCGTGACGAATATTGTCGCCGTCGAGAACATAAGTGTTCATGCCGCGCGCAAATAGCTCGCGCTCGAGCGCCTGGGCGATGGTTGATTTCCCTGCGCCCGATAATCCGGTAAACCAAACCACCGCGCCGCGATGTCCGCTCCGATTCGCTCGAGCTTGCGCCGTGATTTTGCCTTCGACCCAAAAAATGTTTTTGCTCTTGGCCACGTGGCGATCGGTATAAACGCCGTCGAAAGTTGTTCCACCGCCGCAAATCTGTCCGTCATCGACTAAAACAAAACGCCCCAGCGCCGGAATTCGATCGTGATTATCAATCACCAGCGGTCCACGTGTCCGGATGGTCAGGCGGCCGACCTCGTTACGTTCCACCCGCTCGCGTCTTTCCGGGTTCGACTCGAGACTGGACGAGTCCATCACGGCGTCGATCGATGCGACCTCGCATTTCACCGCCTGAGTGCCGAGCCGCAGTTCATAAGGATGTCCAAGTCGCAGCGGATCATGCGCGATCCAAAAAACGTCGGCGTGGATGCGATTCGTTTCGATCGGCGTCTCCGTTTGGTGCGATCCGACGTAACCTCGTTCGATAAAAATCTGTTCGGTCAAAGTGATCCCGATGGAATCGCCGGCGCCCGCTTCATTCGTTCCACCCGGTCCCCAACTTTCAATCGACTGGACCTTTGTCGTTTTGTTAGCGGGCGAGAAAACCAGCTCATCTCCCACTTTCAATTTCCCCGTTTCAATTCGGCCGGCGATGATTCGCCGATCGTCGAACCGGTAAACATCTTGAACAATAAATCGCAGCGGCAAATCGGCCTCCCGTTGCAGCGGCTGCAGAATATCGAGCGCTTCCAGGACATTCGCGCCGCAGTACCATGTCATTTTCATGCTGGTCGACGCGATGTTTTCCCCGGTCTTGGCTGAGGCGGGAACAAAGATGCGCGCTTCGAGGCCGAGCTCTTTGAGGAATGTGCGATATTCGTTTTCGATTTCACGGAATCGCTTCTCCGAGAAATCGGCCAGATCCATCTTGTTCACGACGACGATCAGCTGTTTGATTCCGAGCAGACTCAGCAGATAGGCGTGGCGCCGCGTTTGTTCGCGAACACCTTCGTTGGCCGCAATTACCAGGACCGCGGCATCGGCCCGCGATGCGCCGGTAATCATGTTCTTCAGAAATTCTTTATGACCGGGTGCATCGATGATGATGTACGGCCGTCGGTTGGTTTTGAACCGGATCTCGGTCGTATCGATGGTGATGTTCTGTCTCTGCTCCTCCAGAAGCGCGTCGAGCAAGAACGCGAACTCGAATTCCATCCCTTCCGCGTCGCACGCCTTTTTCACCAATTCGATCTTCCCTTCCGGCAACGAATCGGTGTCGTGCAGAATCCGTCCGATCAACGTCGACTTGCCGTGATCGACGTGCCCGACGAAAACGACGCGGAGCGGCAGCTCCGCCTCGATACTTGATGCTCGATTCCTGATGCTGGATGAAGATGTCCGCTCAGTGCCGATCATTTTTTCGCACTGTATCGCTCAAGACTCTGCAAAAACAGATTTAGCTTCTTCGCCCCAGCTCGTCCAGCTTCGCACTCACTTCCTCTGATCATACGGAATCAATTAATGATTTCGTGATAACTAGCGTTTCAAGGTGTCCGCGGTCTCTCGCAGGAGGCAAGTGCATAGCTCCACGTATCGGATGAATTCCTGCGTATAACGGCGGCGGCCATATCCTTCAACAATGTTCGATTTGACCAATTTGATCGACCGCCGGATTTGCGCGCCTTCCTCATACATTTCGAACTTTGGCAGCCTCGTTAAGCGTCATTTCCTGAATCTGAACCACCAGATCCTCGCAGCATCTGCCAAACTCCCGAGTCGCGATAGTTCATAGGGTGTAACCAGCATCCAGTAATCCAGGATCAAGATCCACTTCACATGAATCCTTTCGCCCTGAGCTTTTGCATGGCATTGCGTTCATAGTGATCCTGGGCGCGACCGGCGCGTTCGCTGGTTTTCGTTTGTTCCAGCTCGACGATGATTTCGTCGATGTTGGATGCGTCGCTATCAATCGGAAGTGTGATCGGGCTGCAGCCTAACGAGCGAAACCGCTTTCCATTCCGGGCAAAATACATTTGCGGAATTGGAATATTTTCCCGCTGGATGTAGCGCCAGATATCCACTTCGGTCCAGTCGAGCAACGGTTGAACGCGGACATGTTCGCCTTTGCCATTGGTGGTCGCGAATTGCCCCCAAAATTCCGGGGGCTGATCCTTGTAATCCCATTCGAACTGCGCGTTCCGCGGCGAAAAATAACGTTCTTTCGCGCGAGTTGGATCTTCGTCGCGCCGGATTCCCGTGATCAACGCATCGAACCGGTACTCCGCGAGCACTTGTTGCAGCGCCACCGTTTTCAATTCGTGCGTCACCGTCACCGGATCGTGCGTTTCATAACCGACCCCGCGATCGCGCGCTTCGGTATTAATCTTCACTATCAGTTCGAGATGGTGATGCTTCGTCGCCCATTCCCGAAACTCGAGCATTTCGGGAAATTCGTAGGTTGTGTCGATGTGAAGGACCGGAAATGGCACGCGGCCGAAAAATGCTTTCCGGGCCAGCCAGACGAGCACGTTGGAGTCTTTACCCATCGACCACGGCATACAGACGTTCTGGAATGCGTGATAAGCCTCGCGAAAAATGAAAATGCTCTGGTTCTCGAGATCATCGAGATGGCTGCGCTGTCGTGCGTTCATTGTCTCAGGTAGGGACGGTTCACCGAACTGCCCGGGTGCGAGGCATGATAATCAGCGAGCGGGCGATTGAGGTCAATCATCCCACCCATTTTATCTTGCGCGTGTCTTGGGTAAAACTAGGTTCAGCCATGCCGGATACACGCTCGACCGCTTACGATTCAAAAATCGAGGGGAACGTGATCTTCACCCAGATCGACGCCGCGCTAAATTGGGTCCGGAAGAATTCGCTCTGGCCCATGCCGATGGGTTTGGCGTGTTGTGCGATTGAATTAATGGCCACGGCCGCTTCGCGTTTCGATATTTCGAGGTTCGGCGCCGAAGTCATGCGTTTCTCACCGCGGCAGTGCGATGTCATGATCGTGGCCGGCACCGTGACTTACAAAATGGCGCTGGCCGTGAAACGAATTTACGAGCAAATGCCCGAACCAAAATGGGTCATCGCCATGGGCGCGTGTGCCTCGACCGGCGGAATGTATCGGTCCTACGCCGTGCTCCAGGGCATCGACCAATTATTGCCGGTGGATGTTTACATTTCCGGTTGTCCACCGCGGCCGGAAGCGCTGATTGCCGGCTTGATCAAGCTTCAGGAAAAGATCTCGCGCGAAAAATCGTTGGCCGAACTCAAGCCCGATCTGACCAAAAAGCTCAACGAGGCGCTGGCGTGACTGCTCCGGCGACAGCTTCGGCCGCCGTTTTTGGAAAAGGCCGGCGGAGCGCCTGCCCTGCCATCACCGCTCGTGCTCTTCTGCCCTGTCATCTCTCCACCCTCCACCCTCAACTTTCTGTCGAATGACCGGGCCCGAACTACTCGCTTCGTTAGGCCAGTTGCTCGGCGCCAAGATTCGGGACAAAGTGGAATTTCGCGGCGAAACCACCTACCGCATTTTGCCGGAAGACTTACGCGAGGTCGCGCAATTTTGCCGGGATGAGCTCGCATTCGATATTCTGCTCGACATCACCAGCGTCGATCATTCGGGCGAAGAACCTCGGTTCGAGATTGTTTACGAGCTCTACTCAATGAAAATCGGAGTTCATCTGCGTTTGAAATTGAAAATTTCCGAAGAAGCCGGCGCGGTCGATACCGTTTCGGATATCTGGGCGACGGCGAATTGGCATGAGCGCGAGATTTACGACATGATGGGCATCAAGTTTAACGGCCATCCGGATCTTCGCCGGATTCTGATGTGGGATGGTTATCCCTATTTTCCTCTACGCAAAGAATTTCCGCTGGAAGGCCTGGTCAGCGACATGCCGGATGTCGCATTCACCCGATCCGCACCGTTGGAAGGTGGTCCGTTTGTCACCCGGCCTACCACCGCGACGAGCAAAGATCGCGAACCGCGGGCCAGACCGCCGGAATTGTAGTTCTTGGATGTTGCGCAAGCGCGCTCCGGGAATTTGCGATCGAATTAGGAGAGCGCGACTTTGAGCAATCGCGCGAAATCGCTTGCCGCTTCTTTGCCGGTGGTGAGGACTTCGTGGTGACTGATTGTCAAAGCGGCGAGACCGGCGGCCAGGTTCGTTAGGCAGGAAAAACCGGCGACCTCCAATCCCAGAACGCGTGCCTGGATGACTTCCAGCACGGTGGACATGCCGACCGCGTCAGCTCCGAGCTTTTGTAGCATTCGGACTTCGGCTGGCGTTTCGTACTGTGGACCGATCACGGCGGCATAGACGCCTTCGTGAAGAGACATTCCAGTCGCTTCGGCCGCCGCGTGAAACTGTTCGCGCCATCGCGCGGAGTAGGCCTCACTCATATCGAGAAACGCCGGTGCAGTCCGAGCCGGACTGGCATTGCCGGCAGCCGGATCACCAATTAACGGCGATGTTCCGGTCAGGTTGATATGATCGTTCAGCATCATCCAGCTGCCGGGTTTGAACTTTGAATTCAAGGAGCCGGCCGCGTTCGTCAGGACCAACCGTTTGATTCCCGATCGCGCGAGAATGCGAACGATCGCGGTCACGTCGTGCGCGGAATAGCCTTCGTAGAGATGGACCCGCCCCTGCGCGAAAATGACGCGCCCGTTGGAAATTTCACTGAGAACAAATTGCCCAACGTGACCGGGAACGGTCGGTTTGGGAATTTCCGGAAATTCAGAATACGGAACTACCCGATCAGGCTTCGCATTTTCGACGAGCGAATTTAATCCCGAACCGAGGATGATGGCCGTGTCCGCGCGGTAATCGCGCAATTTTGAAGAATCTGTCATCCTGAGCTGTCGAGAAAATGACACCAATCAAGCCGCTGATACAGGCGGCGCCGTCGCGGGCTTGCGCCGCTCGGCCATCACATCTGCGCGCAAAATTTCATCACGATCCCGCGGCGTCGGGAATTTCGTGTCGCCCTTCGGATATGCGATGCGGGTATGCAACATTGTCATCAAGGTGAACTTGAACCGGTCCTTGATCGCTTTGATCTGGCCCAGCGTCAGGTCGCATTCATCGAGCTGGCCGTCGGCGATTCGCTCTTCGATTAGTTCTTCGATCAGTTGCTCCACTTTTTGCGGTGTCGGCTTTTCCAAACTGCGCGAAGCACTCTCGACGATGTCGGCCAGGCTGACGATCGCGCTCTCTTTGGTCTGCGGTTTTGGTCCCCCGTAACGAAAACTTTCCTCACGCACTTCGGGAATGTCTTCTTCGCGAATGTTCATGATCTTGCCGCCGGCACGAGCGTCTTCCTGCTGCTGGATTGCGCGCTGATAAAAATAGTAAACCAGCGACATGCCGTGATGTTCCTGAATGATGTCGATGATGCGTTGATTGAGCCGGTGCTTGAGCGCGAGATCCACGCCTTCTTTCACATGCGCGATGATGATGAGCGCGCTCATCGTCGGCGCGAGATCGTCGTGCGGGTTGCGTTCGAAATTCATGTTTTCGGTAAAGTATTCCGGCTTCACCAGTTTGCCGACGTCATGAAAATACGAGCAGACGCGACACAACGTGGCGTTAGCGCCGATCGCTTCGGCGGCGGACTCCGCCAAATTCGCGACCACCAGGCTGTGGTGATAAGTGCCCGGCGCTTCAATCGTCATCCGGCGTAGCAACGGGTGATTCAGATCGGACGCTTCCAACCACGAAATGTCGGTGGTGATTTGGAACAAATGCTCCAGCAACGGCAACGCACCGCCGACGATCATCGCGGTCACGATTCCATTGCCGATGGCAAATGCGCTTTGCAGTCCGATGATTCCCCAATTGTTATCCGTCGGTGGAAAAAGATTAATTGGCCCGACCAGCCCGAACGTGAGCGACAGCAGCCAAATGGCCAGACCGATTCCGAAGCCCGCGCGAATGAGTTTGGCGCGGCGGCGAACCTGAAGTGTCAGGGAAACCGCGGTGAAACCGCTGATCAGACTGGTCACCAAAAGCGGCGCGTCGATGTTGCCGAAAAGCATGCTGCTCCAAAAACTGACAAACACAGCGGCAAACAATCCGTGGGCGCGCCCGAGCAGAACGCTCAATGCCAGCGGTGCCAGCGCGTAAGGCGTAATCAGTCCCCCCATTTGGGGAGTGAGAAATCTGTAATTGCCGCTGTTGCAGACCATCAGAACCAGTTTCGTCACTCCGAGCTGCAACAGGACCATGGCGAACACCAGAAAAACGAGAGAGTTCTGCGAGACCGTTTTCGGCTGGTTGATCCAAAGCTGGGTGATCGCAGTCGCGAGAAACAACAGAGCGATCACGAAATTTTTTGTCGGTTCCGGTTGTTGCCCGCTGAAGACGAGGAACGCCAGGCCCCCGATAAAGGCGGCGAAGATCAGGGTTTTGATCCAAATGGAGGACTCGAGTGTGCTGAGCAACTCGTTACGCGTCCGCCGCCGGCGAATTTTGCGCGAAGCCAGCCCTCGCCTGACGAGCCGGCTCCGTTTCAAGAAATCGAGCATGTCGATCGCCGGAGCTTAGACTTGCAGCGTGACCAGGGCAAATCTCAAGCACGGGCGGCAGCGCGCCGTGGCTACAACCCACACGGCACGGCATTACGCAGGTGTTGTAGCCGCCACAGAAATTTGGTGGGGCGAGACTCTGTCGAGCCGGTTATATCAGTAATCAACGACGTTGCTCCGCAGCCGACACGGCTGCCACCACAAAAGTTGCGGCGTTACGGGGATGTTGGACCTCTCACTCCAAAAAACCCGGCGACAGAGCGCCGTGGCTACAACTGTACATCATGTCGCGTTACGCGGAATGTTGTAGCCGCCACAAAATTTGGTGGGGCGAGACTCCGTCGAGCCGAATTTTCGCCTGCATCGCTGTCGCGAAGCACTGCGGGCACGGTCGGTCGGGGCGTTTTAACTCGCCGATTTATCCGGTGTCCGATGCTGTTGGTACGCGGAAATGATCGCCCGGACTAACTCGTGTCGGACCACGTCTCGTTCGTTGAAATAAACGGTCGCTATCCCTGGCGTATTTTTCAGCGCCTGAAGCGCCTCCTTCAATCCGGAGCGTTTATTCGGCGGCAAATCAACCTGAGTCACGTCACCGGTCACCACACACTTGGAATTCGGTCCCATTCGCGTGAGCAACATGAACATTTGTTCGGTGGTGGTGTTTTGGGCCTCGTCGAGAATCACGAACGCATTGTGGAGAGTGCGTCCGCGCATATACGCGAGCGGCGCGACTTCAATGGCTTGGCGCGCCATCGCTCTCTCGATCTCATCCGGCTCAAGCATGTCGCGCAAGGCGTCGTAAAGTGGACGCAAATACGGTGCGATCTTTTCCTCCAGCTGCCCGGGCAAAAAACCGAGCGCCTCCCCCGCTTCGACCGCCGGCCGCGTCAAAATAATCCGCGAGACCTGGTCCTTTTTGAGCGCAGCGACCGCCATGGCCACGGCGAGATATGTCTTTCCGGTACCGGCCGGACCAATACCGAACACTACGTCATATTTTTGGATGGCTTCCAGGTAACGCCGTTGGCCACCCGAGCGCGCCACGATCGGCGGCCTGCGCGGGGAGGTAACGATCTTGACCGCCGTCGCGTCGGTCAGATCTCCATTCTGCGGCTGGCTCACTGAGTCGAGCGCGTATTGAAACTCATGTTTTTGAATGGAAACGCCCTTTTTCCGCGCCTGCTCCAGCTGATCGAACACGCGCTGGGCCTTGTCGATATTTTCCGGTTCGCCTTCCAATTTCACCCAGCCTTCGCGAGTGGTAACTTTCACGTCGAGCGATTGCTCGAGATTCTTCAGCAGTTTGAAGTCGTTCGCGTAGAGCGATTGCAGATCACGCGCGTTATCGAAATGAAGAGTGCGCGTCTGGACCATCTAAAAACCGGATTCCAAAATTCGAATTTCGAGATTGCCACCCTGCATTGCCCAAGCCCCGACGAAATTATTACTTATCTGAACCCGTAAACGAGCGCCCAGTGAGTCCGTTCCTCGGTCGATTCTTCTACCGCCACGATGATAAAATAGCTGCCGGTCGCCTTCGGTATCACGTGGGCCGCTGCGAAATGTCCTTTTTCCCAACTATCGGATTGTTCCGCGAGTTTCCCTTCGGAATCGTAGATGTGGACGGAAACCTTGGCCCGTTCCACTTCGGTTCCCATCCAGAACCAATATTCGTTTCCTTTAAACAACTGCTGCCGCACCGCTTTTTTCTCACCGGCTCCGAGATCGCCGCCCCAATAATCCTCGCGAACCTGGAATCCCTCTTTCACGTAAGGCTCGGCCGCCTGGAGTGCGAACGACTGGGCATCGTCAACCGACCCGCTGACAGCAAACTTGGTGACGACCAAAATCGCCGCCACCATCATTCCGCCGACGAAAATTCGCGCTTTTGTCGACACGCCTTACTCCTTTGTCACGATGCCGTTGTCCAGGCGAGTCGTGATCTCGTTGATTTTCTTCACTGACGCAGCAGAAATCTTCCCGTTTCCAGGCACAGCAATCATCGGCTTCACCTCGCCCAGCCCGGTCTGGATCTCGCGCACAATATTTGCATTGTACTTTTCCGTCATGGTACTGAGCTGAGATTGAAAATGCGTCAGCAAATCCGGCTGATGCAGAAGCTCGGCGCCATCTGAGGAGTAATTCTTTGTCACCACGGAGGTCAGAACCTCGGTCCCCCGAAGCCAACCACCCAGGCTGACCAATTGCGATAATTTTTCGTCGCGCAGCTCGTTCATCGCGGTTTGGACACTGTTTTGCGTGCGATCGAGTTCCTGCCGCACATTTTCCCATTTCCGCTTGTCCGCCGCTTCGATGATCGCCTTGGCGTGTTGCGTAATTGACCGCTCCACTCCAATCGCGCCGGCCAGAGATTGAACTCTCTGCCCGATATCTTTCACCGCCGGAGCGTCCTGGGCTTGAACCGCAATGAACCCGTCCGCGATCACCGTTCCGAGAAGGAGGGCAATCCGGGGGCGCTCCATGAAATTGGAACCTTTATCGGTCCGGACATAATCATGCCAGTTGACCGGGCCCAATTTGTTGAGAGCGCCAAAAATTTCGTTCGGCAGTGGCACCACCACGTCCTGGACATCTTTTGACAGATCTTTGACATCAATGTGCTGTGCGACGGGTTGTTGCGGTGCGGCATGAGCCAACCCGGCCGCCGCCACTGTGACCGCCACGCCTAATTTCCAACGATTAACAAGCTCAATCATCTTCACCTTCGACTGTTGATTTCTACTTCGTATTCAGGATTAATGTCGCATTCTAAGCAGAACTTGAGTTTGCACAATCCTTCCGCCTAACAATTTTCCCTGATTGACCAATGGATGCCCGTAAATTGCAGCAAATTCTCGACCGCGCAGCCAAATTACGGATCCT
The DNA here is from genome assembly GCA_963846065.1 of uncultured Verrucomicrobiae bacterium. Taxonomy (GTDB): domain Bacteria; phylum Verrucomicrobiota; class Verrucomicrobiia; order Chthoniobacterales; family UBA10450; genus DASPUI01. The sequence goes on along the minus strand of CAWJUP010000019.1, from coordinate 43,775 downwards.
GGTAATTGGCGACCTCATGCTGGACGAGTTTGTCTGGGGCAAGGTCGGCCGGATTTCGCCGGAAGCACCGGTCCCGGTCGTCGAAGTCACTCGCGAATCGTTCTGCCCGGGAGGTGCGGCCAATGTCGCCCGGAACCTGCGCGAATTCGTCGACCACGTCGGGCTCATCGGCGTAGCCGGCAACGACCACCACGGCAAGCACCTTCGAGAACTGCTGACCGCCGAAAAGATCGATGTCGCCAATCTGGTCGAGGATGCAAATTTTCAGACCATCGTCAAAACCCGGATCATCGCCCGCCATCAGCAGGTGGTCCGGGTGGACCGGGAGAAGATTTCTCCACCCACTCCGGCACAAATTCAGAAGGTTCTGGAGGCGATCCGAAAATTGCTGCCAAAGATCGATGCCATCATTTTTGAGGATTACGGCAAAGGATTTCTGACAGCCGATCTGGTTGCTCACGTTGCGGCCGAGGCGAAGGCCGCGGGCAAAATCGTTGCCGCTGATCCAAATCCGCGGAACCCGATTGAGTGGCGCGGGATGACCGTGGTGAAACCGAACCGAAGCGAGGCGTTTTCCGCGGCCGGAATTCGCGACGACGAACCAGACCAGCCAGCGCATCAGGACAACGATTTGAAACGAGCCGGCGCGACACTTTTGGAAAAGTGGGATGCGAAACAAGTTTTAATCACCCTGGGCGAGCATGGAATGATGCTCTTTTCCAAAGGTGAAAATCCGTTCCACGTCCCGGCGAAAGCTCGTGACGTATTCGATGTCTCCGGCGCGGGAGATACGGCGATTGCGCTTTTCACGTTGTCGCTGGCCGCCGGAGCCAGTCCGATCGAGGCCGCGGAGATTGCAAATGTCGGGAGCGCGGTCGTCGTCGGCAAGTTGGGAACGGCAACGGTTTCGCGCGACGAGCTGGTCGCCAGTTTTGCTCATGAGTTGTAGAGGCGTTTGTGCCAAACGCCTGTTTATTAGATCGGCGCCTGAGACAAGCGCCGCTGCAACCCGCACTCCGTGAATAACCCGCAATCCGTCCCCGCCGTCTTTGTCGATCGCGACGGCACCTTGATTCATGACGCCGATTACTGCTCGGATCCGAAGCAGGTTGAGATCATTCCTGGCGTTCCAGGCGCGCTCCACAGATTAAAACAAGCCGGTTACCAGATTATCGTGATCACGAATCAAAGCGGAATCGGTCGCGGTTTTTTCACGGTCGAGCAATATCGTCTGGTCGAAGCGGAGGTCGCGCGGCAGATTGGGCCGGAACTGATCGACGCGACCTATTTTTGCCCTGATGTCCCAGGTCAACCCTCGACCTGCCGCAAACCGGCACCAGGAATGGTCCTGCAAGCAGCGCGCGAACGTCACATCCATCTCGGAAGATCCTTTTTCATCGGAGACAAAGAAATTGATGCCGAGTGCGCGCACCACGCGGGCGTCCGAGCCATTCGGGTCCGGACCGGTTTCGACAAAGGGACCGAGGGCAGTTCGGCTGATTGGATTGCGGAAGATTTGCCGGCTGCCGCGGAAATCATTTTGAATAATTCGGCGTTGAAATGAGAAAAGCGCTTGGCGTGATTCCGGCACGGTGGAAATCAACCCGGTTTCCCGGAAAGCCATTACACCCAATCGCCGGCAAGGAGCTGCTCCGCCACGTTTGGGAACGCTGCACCCGCGCGAAAAGTTTGGATGCAGTGATCATCGCGACCGATGACATGCGAATCGCCAACGCCGCTTTCGGATGGGGCGCCGAGGTCGCACTCACCTCTTCCCGCCACAAAAGCGGGACCGATCGAGTTGCCGAAATCGCCCGGCAGGCGGACCGATTCGCCTTCATTATAAACATCCAGGGCGACGAGCCGCTGATCGAGCCGCGATTGATCGATCGGCTAGTGCAGATCCTCCGCCGCCATCGCGATGTCGATATCGTGACCGCAGGTCATCCATTCGAAAATCCGCGCGACATGGAATCGCCGCATCAGGTCAAAGTGTTGATCGATCGCCAGGGCACGGCGATCGATTTTACGCGGAAACTTTCCGAACGCGCGCCGCCTGCGGATGAGAAACGCCGCGTGACCCGATACCGGGTGTTGCGCCATCAGGGCATCTACGCTTTTCGCCGTTCGGCTTTGCTGAAATTCGTGAAATGGAAACAGACCCCGCGCGAACGGGCGGAGTCGCTCGAGCAATTGCGCGCGCTGGAAAATGGTGTAAAAGTTCATGTGCTCGTCACAACACATGGGTCGCCGGGCATCGATACCCCGGCAGATGCGAAAGCGCTGGAGCGCCAACTGGCTCGCGCGAAAGGAATGGTGGCCGCCTCGCTCAGTCGAAGCGAACATTCTCGAACTGGAAACATCGTGAGACTGCGCCGTGGCGACAAACGCGTATGAAATATATTTTTGTTACAGGCGGGGTGGTTAGTTCGTTAGGCAAAGGCCTCGCCGCGGCGTCTCTCGGGACGCTACTGGAAGCGCGCGGGCTCCGGGTTGTTTTTCAAAAATTCGATCCCTATCTCAATGTCGATCCCGGGACGATGAATCCGTTCCAACATGGCGAAGTCTATGTTTTGAACGATGGCGCGGAAACGGATCTCGACCTTGGACATTACGAGCGGTTTACCAATTGTGTGCTTTCACGTCATAATAATCTGACCAGCGGCCAGGTTTACGAAAACGTCATTTTAAAGGAGCGCCGCGGAGATTATCTCGGCAAAACCGTCCAGGTGATTCCGCACGTCACCGACGAAATCAAAAATCGAATCCGCGAACTCTCGGACGAATCAAAGTACGACATCGTCATCACTGAGATCGGCGGTACCACCGGCGACATCGAAGGCCTGCCGTTTTTGGAAGCCATCCGCCAATTCATTCTCGAAGTCGGGCCACAGAACGTCGTGAACATGCACGTCACCCTCGTGCCCTACATCAAAGCGGCGGCGGAACTCAAAACGAAACCGACTCAGCAAAGCGTCGCCAAGCTCCGCGAGATCGGTTTGCAACCGCAGGTGCTGATTTGCCGAACCGAAAGACCGCTCGATGACGATGTTCGACGGAAATTGTCGATGTTCTGCAGCGTTTCGGAAAAAGCCGTGATCGAAGCGCGCGACGTCGAATATACCATTTATGAGTATCCATTGCGTCTCCACGCCGAGGGCCTGGATCAGCTTCTTTGCGATCTGTTAGGCCTGAAAACTCCCGAACCCGAGCTGACGAACTGGAAACAAATCGTCAAACGCATCATCAGTCCGAAACAAAGGGTGAAGATCGCAGTGGTCGGCAAGTACATCGATCTGCAAGACGCCTACAAGAGCATTTACGAAGCGATCACCCATGCCGGTGCGAGTCACGATTGTGGAATCGACCTGAAACTGGTCGACGCGGAATCGCTCCAAGACGAAGTGAGTGATGAACTCGAAGACGTCGACGGCGTACTGATCCCGGGCGGATTCGGCGAACGCGGCGTTGAAGGAAAGATCAAAGCCGCCCGATATGCGCGCGAGCACCAGCTTCCGTATCTCGGCCTTTGTCTCGGGATGCAGGTTGCGACCATCGAATTTGCCCGTGACGTTTGCGGATTGAAGTCGGCCAACAGCACCGAATTCGATCCTAACACGCCGGCCCCGGTTATTTCGCTGTTGGAAGAGCAACGCGAAAAGATTCACAGCAAAGGCGGCAGCATGCGACTCGGGACGTGGCCGACGAAAATTGCCGAAGGCACACTCGCGCAGAAGATTTATGGCGCGACCGATGTCATGGAACGCCACCGTCACCGCTACGAGTTCAATATGAAATACCGCGGCGAGATGGAGAAGAAAGGGTTTGTTGTTTCCGGAACTTCACCGGACGGGACTTTGGCCGAGCTGATTGAGCTTCGCGATCATCCTTATTTCGTTGGTTGCCAGTATCACCCTGAGTTTCAGAGTAAACCGACCAAACCACATCCGCTGTTCAAAGGATTTATCCAAGCGTGCCTGGCGCGTCATTCCCACGGTGCGACGCCCGCTCCAGCCGATCAAGAATCGCCGCGCCGAGTCCCTGACCCGGAACTCGTTCTGCAACGATAAGATCGGCCCCGAGCTGATCCAGCTCACGCAGGTAGCGAAAGAGGTTGGCTGCTGCTTCTCGCAAATCTTGGGATTCGCTCAGGTAGCGAATGGCGTAAAATTTCGTGACGCCGCTCTTTGGAGTTCGCCAAGCGAGCAATCCGACGCGCTGATTCAGCGCAGGTGTGAATTGGGCCGCATCATCGACCAAGACCAGCCGGGTCTTCGGAGCGTAATGCGATGGCAATTGCCCCGGCGCAGTCACATGTTCATTCTGCTTCGCAATCGTCACTTCGCCGAAAGACGACAACTCTTCAGACGTGATCGGTCCGCGCCGCTGGATCTCGATCTTGCCGCCTTTCACCGCAATGATCGTTGATTCAATTCCGTGTGTGGTGGAACCGGCGTCGATAATTAAGGGAATGCGACCCTCGAGCTCATTGAAAACATGTTGCGCCGTGGTCGGACTGATTCGGCCGAATCGATTTGCGCTCGGCGCGGCCAATGGCTTGCCGAAAGCAGAAACGATTTCAGAAAAGACCGGGTGAGCGCTGATTCGGACCGCCACCGTTTCCAAGCCGGCGGTCACGATATCCGGAATCACTTCGCGTTTCGGCAAAACGATTGTGAGGGGTCCCGGCCAAAACCTGGCCGCCAGTTTAAGGATGAGCTCGCGATTTTCCGCATCCGGCGACGTGACTCGCTCCAGCCAGCTGTTGCCCGGCAAATGAACAATCAGTGGATCAAATCGTGGACGTTCTTTCGCCTCAAAAATCTTCGCGGCTGCCGTTGATTCCAGAGCGTCAGCCGCCAGGCCATATACCGTCTCGGTCGGCAAAGCGACCGCTTCTCCCTCGCGCAACCGTTCGACGGCGATAGCGGGATCGGTGGAAACGATCGTCTTCAAGTTCTGTGATTCGGTGGGGCGAGACTCTGTCGAGCCGGCTATTAGGTGATCGGCCTCCGGTGAAACGGCCGCGTCGGACAGAGACGCGTTACAATTCCAGCTTCGTCGCCAGCACGGTTTCGGTCTGCTTTTTGCGAAACGCCTGGAGATTACTTCGAAATTTCTCGTCCGTGGTGGCCAGCATGGCGACGGCCAGGAGCGCGGCATTTTTTGCGCCCGCCTCCCCGATCGCCAAAGTCCCGACAGGAATGCCGCCGGGCATTTGAGCGGTCGACAAAAGTGAATCCAGACCATTCAATGCCGATTTCATCGGTACGCCCAGAACGGGCAACCAGGTGTGTGCCGCGATCACGCCCGCGAGGTGAGCCGCCCCACCCGCCGCGGCCACGATGACGCGGATGCCGCGGTCTGCGGCTTTCGCGGCAAAATCGGCCGTCGCGGCCGGCGTTCGATGGGCAGACATGACATGCGCCTCGTTAGGCACGCCCAGGTCGTTCAGCGTTTTCACGCATTTGCTCATCACTTCCCAATCCGATTTACTTCCCATGATCACCGCGACCAACGATTTTGATTCCGCCATGGCGTCACTGTATGAATTTTTGCATGAACGCCAACTCGGATGGTACGCGCCTTCAGCGCTGGCTGCGTTTTGTGATCGGGTTACCTGCGGCGGTGCCGCAGGCTATCATTGAAGCCGCGCCGTTGGCGCTCTGCACTTTCATACCACGCCGTTGGCGCTGCGGCTCGACGCACTAAAGATGCGCTGAATCAACTACACACCTCCGGTACGGCGCCGTTGGCGCTGAACCAGCTTACCAAAGATTCATTACGCGCGGAGGTTAGCGCTGATTAGTCCGCCGTGGTTGCTGCGCCGTTGCGCTGAACCAAACGCACCAAAGGTGCGGTTCAAGTTAGCCTGGGGCAACGCCCCAGGAATTCGTCACGCATAAAAAAAGCGCTGAAAGCGGGAACCAACTCTGCCAAACTTCGTACTTCAACCCCCTCCGGAATATGTCTCAATCCCTGAGCAACATCATCATCCATATCATATTCAGCACAAAAAAACCGCGAGCCCTGGCTTGACCAGCACATCCGTGACCGCGCACACGCCTACATCGCAACCGTTTGCCGTCAGTTAGGTTCCGAGTGTGTCCACGTCGGTGGTGTCGGAGACCATATTCACATCGTGACAACGCTCCCTCGCACCTTTTCACCGGCAGACCTCGTCGAACGAATCAAAACAACCTCTTCGAAGTGGTTCAAAACAATCGAAACGCACCATGACGAATTTGCCTGGCAACGCGGCTACAGCGTGTTTTCCGTTAGTCCGAGTCAGCTCAATCCCGTGGTCCAGTACGTCCAGACGCAAGAAGAGCATCATCGCAGCCGGACATTCCAGGACGAATATCGCGAATTCCTGCGCCGTCATTCGATCGATTTCGACGAGGATTACGTGTGGGGCTAGGCTCACACCGGCGCGAGTTTGCTTGACGAAGCGAAATGCAGTTGTGACGTTTATTTGGAACTCGTCCTATGGAATACACTGACGCTCCGGCCACACCCACAGAAACAATGACCGACACCATGGAGTGCCCATTTTGCGGCACCCCGTTGCCCAAGGGCGCAACTAAATGCACCAAGTGCGATTGGACGCGCGATGCGACAACCCCGGCCGAGCCGAAAGCCAGCGACGCAATGGCCATCTTCCTCAGTATCCTTCCTGGCCTGGGACACATCTATAAGGGACATAAAATCATGGGCGCGGTCCTGCTCCTTCTCGTCACGCCGGTTGCGGTTGCCTTTGGATTTCTCGCCGCTTTTGCTTCTGCCGGTTTCGGAATCGGCATGCTCGTCTTCTATTGGCTTGCGGTGATGTTACACGCCTGGGGGATCAAGGATTTGGTCACGCCACAGCCGGACCACGGCGAACAATACTAAGCGACTCTGAATCGTTGAGCAGTTGAAGCGTTGAGACGTTGCGGTCACGCTTTGACCGCGCAATAAATCTCTTCGAGAATTTCACGCAGCCCGTATCGAAATTTCCAATTCGGAAAGTGCGATTGGAATTTTCGCACATCGCTCACCCACCAGATGTGATCTCCGACCCGATTCGTTTCGTCGTAGTTCCAGGTCAATTTCTTGCCGCTAATTTCCTGGCAAAGATCGATCGCTTCCAGCATCGAGCAATTTGAATGGCGGCTGCCGCCAATGTTGTAAACTTCGCCCGATCGCGGCGCACGAATGAATTCAGCGAACGCTTCGACCAGATCGAAGCTGTGAATGTTGTCGCGCACCTGCTTGCCTTTGTAACCGAACACCCGATAGGGCCGGCCGCTGACCGTGCAAATCATTAGATAAGATAAAAAGCCGTGGAGTTCAGTGCCGGCGTGGGCCGGCCCGGTCAGGCAACCGCCGCGAAACGAGACCGTCGGCATCCCAAAATATCGTCCATATTCCTGAACCAGAATGTCCGCCGCGACTTTGGATGCGCCAAAAAGCGAGTGCTTCGTGTAATCGATGCTCATCGTTTCGGAGATCCCCGGTTCATATTCGTGACCAGGTTCGATCTCCCAACGTTTCTCCAATTCGTGCAGGGGCAACCGATTCGGCGTGTCGCCATAAACCTTGTTCGTCGACGTAAAAATAAACGGGGCTTCCCGGCAGAACTCGCGCGCGGCTTCGAGCAGATTCAATGTTCCATTGGCGTTGACCGTGAAATCGGTTTGCGGATCGCGTGCGGCCCAGTCGTGAGACGGTTGCGACGCCGTGTGCACAATCGCCGTGACATGTCCGCCATGTTGCTTAAACAATTCACGAACCGCGTTCGCGTCGCGGATATCGATGCTCTGATGTTCGTAACCGCGCACATTCTTGAGCAACGCGTCGCGTGTTTTCTTGGTCGAAGCTTCCGCGCCAAAAAATTGTGCGCGCATATCGTTGTCGATTCCGACCACGCGCGCGCCGTCTTTGGCGAAATGCTTGACCGTCTCCGAGCCGATCAGGCCGGCCGAACCGGTGACAATAACCGTGCGCACAGGGTCAAGTTAGCTCGAAGTATGCCGCGTTTCGCCGGCTCGACTCAGCGTTATTCGCCGATAATCCAAGTCACTTCTCCATCCGTCGGATTGATCCGGGCGGCCGGATATCGTGAATCGCCGGCCAGCACCTGCTCGATGAGTTCGGCTTGTTTGTTGGCATTCACCAAAAAGCAGACGTTGCGAGCCGCATTGATTAGCGGGTAGGTAAAAGTCAGCCGCCAGGAATCGAATTTCGGGACGAAATTCGCGACCACCCGCCGCGATGTTTCTTCCAGCGCTGGCGTGCCCGGGAAAAGTGATGCGGTGTGTCCATCCGGCCCCAGCCCGAGCAAAATCAGATCGTGCCGATAAATCGGTTCGTTCTTTTTTTTCCCGAGTTCATCGAGCTGGTCTTGATATTCCTGCGCGGCAATCTGCGGATCGATTTCGCCGCGCATCCGCAAAACCGAACTGTCCGGGACCTGCGCCGGTTCCAGGAACGTTTCCCGCGCCATCCGATAATTGCTTTGCGGATCGTCCGGCGGGACGCAACGTTCGTCGCCGAAGGTAATGGTGATCATATCCCACGGGATCGCTTCTTCACCCAGCAATGCGATCTGACTGTAAATCGGCCGCGGAGTGTTTCCGCCCGACAGGGCGATTCGAAATTCTCCGCGGTCTCCAAACGATTTGCTGGCGACATCGACAACGTGATTCACCGCCGTGGTAACGAAGTCTTTGGTGCGAACGACCTTCCGATTCATCGCGTGTCTCAAACCGCACAATGCGATTGGCCACGCTTCGCCAGGTAGCGTTGGTGGTATTCTTCCGCTCGCCAGAATTTTGGCGCCGGCTCAAGCTGAGTGACGATCGGCCGTTTAAATCGACCGCTCTTTTCCAGTTTCTGTTTGGCCGCCTCCGCCGCCGCCTTTTGTTCCGGCGAATGATAAAAAACGACGGACCGATATTGCGTCCCGACATCGGGTCCCTGGCGATTCATCGTCGTGGGATTGTGGTTGGACCAAAAGATGTCCAGCAACTGGTCGTAATTGATCTGTGACGGATCGAACTCGACTTCGACGACTTCCGCATGTCCGGTTTCGTCGCTGCAGACATCCTCGTAGCTCGGGTTATCTTTGTTGCCACCAGCGTAACCGACTGCCGTGTTCACCACGCCTTTTAGATTGCGAAATGTTTCTTCGACGCCCCAAAAACATCCCGCTCCAAATGTCGCTTTCTCTGTTGCCATAGGACAAAATGGAGTCGCGCATGGCATCGCGCAACCGGCGGGTTGAGCGCAACCGACAGGCCCTCGTGGCCGGATCAACGACTACGGCTGGACTTATCGCTTGCCTTGCGAATTTTCCCAAACAACCTTGCATCAGTGATGCGGGCAAATAATACCGTGGAAGAGACCCGGTCTCCGGGCCCGGTCCGACTTTTCAACTGGGGAGATTGGCAGCTGGAAAGAGCCGGTCTGCGATGGGGAAACTGGTCGCCGCAACGGCTGATCGAGCTGGCTAAGAGTCGGACCGGCCTGGCTGATTTCGGCGGCGGCGAATTTTTCGAACCGCTCTCGAGGTTAATCGAATCCTGCCGGCGCGAAGCCAAACTGAACGCGGTCGGCAAACTGGCGTTGCGCTCCGATGTGGTCCGAACGTTGGGCAATCGCCTTTCCATGGAGCACGAGCGGAAATCGATTCCGACGATTGCCGAGCAAGAGATTCGCGAACCGCTGTTTATCGTCGGACTGCCACGGAGCGGTACCACGCTTTTGCACATGCTGTTGGCCAGCGATCCCGAACATCGCGCGCCTCTCAGTTGGGAAGTCATGTTCCCCTCGCCCGCAAACAACCAGCAGATCACGCAGCGGATCGATCGCACCGCGAAAAATCTCGCGGCGCTTCACTGGCTCGCGCCAACGTTTGGACGCGTTCACGCGACCGGCGCCACCATGCCGCAGGAATGTGTGTCGCTAATGAGCCCGAGTTTTCTCAGCGATCAGTTCGACACGATGTACAATGTGCCCTCGTATCGGACCTGGTTCTTGAAACAAGATCTTCGACCAGCCTACGAATTTCATTTTCGATTTTTGCAGCACCTCCAGCAGCGCGAAACGGCAAAGCGTTGGGTGCTGAAGGCGCCGGCCCATCTGTTCGCTCTGCCGGCGCTCCTTTCGGTTTATCCCGACGCGCGATTTGTCCAGGTTCATCGGGAACCGATCGAGACCGTCGCATCCGTTTCCAGTTTGATCACCATTTTGCGCCGGGTGTTTAGTCGTGAAGTCGACGAAAACCAGGTCGCCCAGGATGCTTGGCGGTATTGGTCGGAAACGACTGCGACATTCATGCGCGACCGGGATCGGCTGCTTCCGGCCGAACGAATTTTCGATCTCAAATACACCGATATCCGTCCCGATCCGATGCGCACCGTCCAGCAGGTTTACGAATACTTTGGCTGGGAGCTCGATGCGGCAAGAGAGGCGAAAATTCGTGATGCACTGGGCAAACAACCGCGCGAACAGAATGGGTTCCATCAGTATCACGCCTCACAGTTTGGTCTCGAAAAAATGGACCGGGAAAAGGATTTCGGCGCTTACTGCGAGCGTTACGGACTGAATACGAGCGAGCCCAGCTCAAAGGCTGTGCTCGTTTGAAATTCGAAGTGGTGGCGGTCCCGCGACGGCGGATGCCAAACGCCGAACTCTGATAAACAGGCGCTCGCCGCGGCCAGCGCCTCTGCCACCCGGTGAAAAATATCACGAAACCAAGGAGCGGCGTGCTCCAGCGCGCCGGCAAAAGGCGCTTGGCACGACCGCCTCGACCACTACATCACCATTCCGCCATCCACACACAACACTTGTCCGGTGATGTAAGCGGCTTCGCTCGAGGCGAGAAAAGCGGCTGCATTGGCGATGTCCTCCGGCGCGCCCGTTTTGCCGAGCGGAATCTTCGATTGAATCGCCGCCTTGATTTCGTCAGACAACCCTGACGTCATGTCGGTCGTGATAAATCCGGGCGCAATCGCGTTCACGGTAATGCTTCGGCTGGCCAGCTCGCGCGCGAGCGATTTCGTTAGGCCAAGCAGACCCGCTTTGCTGGCCGCGTAATTCGCTTGCCCGGCATTACCGATCAATCCAATCACCGAACTGATATTGATAATGCGCCCGCTTCGTTGCTTGATCATCGCCCGCATGATCCCCTGGGTGAAATTGAACGCGCCGCGCAAGTTGGTGTTGATCACTGTATCCCAATCCTCGATCGACATGCGCATGGCCAGCGTGTCGCGGGTGACGCCGGCGTTGTTGACCAGAATATCAATTTTCCCAAAGTCCCGCAGAATGGTTGCCGCAGTTTGTTGGACCGCGGCATGGTCCGCCACGTCAACGGCGTAAGCCTTGGCCGCATCGGTCTTTTTAGAATTGATCTCGTCCGCCGTGCGTTTGGCATTTTGTTCGCTCCGACTCACACAGGCGACGCGAGCGCCTTCTTCGGCAAACCGGACCGCGATGGCATGCCCAATTCCCCGGCCGGCGCCGGTCACAATGGCCATTTGTCCTTCGAGCTTCATCGGTTCGCCAGCAATCCTGCCCGGTGCCGAAGTGGTGTCAACGCAGGAAAGTCACTGCGCCTTCAACCTAGAGCGCTTTTACGGGAAAGGCGTGGGCAACGCCTCGCCTAAGACTCGACCAGACCTGTGCGAATCGCGTAACGGACTAGTTCGGCCAGCGACGAAACGTTCCGTGACGTCGTGATGAGTGTCGAGCAGGCCCTGTCGATCAAATTTTAGCGGACGTCGCGTTCTCGCCGGCTTGCGTTTGACGCGCCTCTCGCTGGCGGACCGCGATGATGGTCACGACTCCGGAGACCGCGCAAACGACCGCCCCGAAAGCAAGCGACACCGGAGTGCCTAACCAATTGGCCAGCGCGCCCGCCTCCAAGCTTCCGAGCGGGATCATCGCGCCAAACACCAAAGACCAAACGCCCATGACGCGGCCGCGCATTTCATCCGGGACGATGGTCTGCAAGGTGGTATTGGACGTGGAGAAAAATAACAGCATTCCCAGACCCGCAGCAAAAAGAAGGGCCATCGCCGGATAGAGATTCCGAGCAAAGGCAAAGGCCAGCAATGCCGCCGAAAAAATCCAAACTCCGCCGAGGGCCAGTTTTCGCGGCATAAACAAGTGTCCGTAGGTGGCAACGAAAAGCGCGCCGACTAAGGCGCCCAGGCCACTCGCCGACATCAGCAAACCGTATCCATTGGCGCCTCGCCCGAGGACATCGCGCGCAAATGCCGGCATGATCACCGCGTAGGACCAGCCGAAAACGCCAATCGCCAGAAACAACAGCAGGATGGTCCGAACACGCTGATTGCGCAGACTATAAAGAACGCCGTTCCACGCGTGCTCGGCGGCAGACCCGGTAAAAGATCCGCGCTCGAAACGGGGAAGCCGCATCATGAGCAAACCGGCAATCACGGCGATAAAACTCACTGCGTTCACGAAGAAACACATGGCCACGCCAACGATGCCAATCAGAAATCCGGCGATGGACGGACCGACCACGCGCGCGCCGTTCACAATCGAGCTGTTCAACGAGATTGCGTTGAGCAAATCTTCACGACTGGTCATTTCCACCGTGAACGCCTGCCGCGCCGGCATGTCGAAACCCATCGCCACACCGTTGATCGCAGCCACTACCATAATGAAGGCCGGTGTCGCGAAACCGAACCAGACACCAAACGCGAGCAGGAACGCGCAAACCATCTGGGCCGACTGGGTGCCGACCAGAATCGATCGTTTTGGATAAAGATCGGCAATCGAACCGCCCCAGAGCGAGAACAACATCATCGGCGCGGTTCCGATCGCCGCCACCGCTCCGAGAAGAAATTTTGAGCTGGTAATTTCGTAAACAAACCAGCTCATCGCGGTTTGTTGCATCCAGGTGCCAATGAGCGAAACGAGCTGGCCCCAAAAAAACAGCCGATAATTTCGATGACGCAGCGCGCGAAAGGTGTGACGCCAGGTGATCCCACCAACCGGTATTCGCCGTTGCCGGCCACTAATGTCTTCCGGAACGCGGGCTGTATTCGTTTCCGCTGCCACGATCTATCATACGCAAACTCCCGAAGGTTTGCTTGCCTGATTCCGTGCGACGGCAGCTGCGGCGGTCAATGACGAGCCGGCCAGAAAAGATCGACGAGTTTGTAGCCGATCGTGACCATGACCAGTCCACCGATTACGCTCGCGACCACGTAACCGCCGGCCATGCTCAAGAGCCCGCGTCGCATCAGAAAGAAAGCTTCGTAACCGAAGGCGGAGAAGGTGGTGAACCCGCCCAGTAATCCGGTAAATAAAAGCAAACGAAGCGACGGAGAAAATAAATCGTGATATTCTGCCAGCGCCGCGAGCAATCCGATCGCTCCGCAACCGATCAGGTTGATCGACAGAGTGCTGAAAGGAAAATTCGATCCTTCCGTGTGATGGAGCACGAAGCCGCCCAGCTTATATCGTAAGACGGAACCGATAGCACCGCCTAATGCCACAACAATGATTTGTTTATACATGATGACTCCTCCTGTTTTTAGGAGTCATCAGCCCGATTAGCGGTTCTTCCTCAATCAGGAAAGGCAAACTCCATTGCCCGCAGTGAAAATAACGCAACCCAATTGGTTGGCAACTGTCCAAGACGCGTCGCATGTAGCCACGGCGCCATGCCGCGGTGAAGCAACGTTACCGCGCCTCGACTGAGCGAGGCGGCTACAACGGAACGCCTCTTGGTGTAGCCACGGCGCTATGTCGCCGTGACAATGACGCGCTTCCTTTCCGTCGCCGAACGTATCCGCCAACGACCAAGCCCGCGGCCATTCCGCAAACAACCCACGTCGCCGGCTCAGGCACTGCCTCCACTGCTGTCGACCACATGATAGTGTCGACCTGCGGAGTATGATCAGTGTTCGCAATGAGACTCCCCCGTCAGCAATTCCTGCGGGCGGATGGTCCAGGGTTGTTCACGCTCAGGACGTAATCCGGTCCTCCGTTGCTACCCTCGAAATGATACGTGCCGCCTGGACCGATATAAATTACTCCGGAATTATCGACAAAATAATTCGATACGGGGGTTTCATCTTGATTTTTCTGCAACGTGAATGAACTCGGGCCGTCCGGAAACGCTACGTTAGAAAACGTGGCCGAAAACGATTTGAAAATCGTGCTATCGCCGACATATCCCGGAGCAAAAAATGCCGGTTGTCCAGTGTAAACGTGCCGGCAGCGGTCGTTCCATGAACGCCCAGCCCAGTAAATTGAAATGTGTAATCGGTTGCTTTGGCTGCCACTGGAACCCGCAACAACAGCAAGTGAGATAAAAAATGCGGCGACTCATTGTTCGCACGTATTTTCGAGTAACTGAATCCGACGCGATAAGAATTTTTCGCAGATTATCGCAAAAACGAATCTGCTACCGCCCGCTTCTCTTCTCGCCAACTACTGGTTCTTCAGGATCCCAATCGCGCCGCTGGTCAAATTCCCACCGGCGTTGTAGCCGACGTTGGTGGTGATCTGAAATGCGTCGCCGCTCGTCGAATGCTGGTTGGCCGTCACCGTCACGGTATAACTGATTGTTTTATCGTTGCTCGTGCCGCTAAACGTAGCGCTGGTCCGGCTCGGATTGATCGTCACGCTAGTAATCCGTTCGGAAGCGAAATGAAAACCTGTTTTGCCGTCACTGAAGTTCAATTTGCCTTCAAAATATTTGTTCGTGATTTGCTCCATCTCGACATCGCTGATTATAAAGTTGGCCTGGCCTCCGGTCTGCCCGATGATCGTTCCCCGCCCGTTCAACTCCAGGTTCGGTGTCGGAGTCGGAGTTGGCGTCGGTGTGGGAGTTGGTGTCGGTGTCGAAAGGGTCGGTAACTGCCGCGCGCTGGATTGGAGCTCGGTGGCGCTCAACACTCGCTCGAATATTTCGACTTTCCCAATTTGGCCGGAAAAGAATTGTCCGCCCCCATCGCGCGCGCTGCCCAGATAAACATTTGTTTCTGTCGATTTGATCAGACTCGGAGCGCCTACCGTCGCGCCGACCGAACTGCCATTTTCAAAAATCATCAGTCGACCGCTGGACGGATCGTAAGTCATTGCCACGTGAGTCCATGTATTGAGGGGCACGCTCCCGCCGATCACCGTTTCCTGCGCGCCATTGACTGGATTAATCGAGGCTACAAGACGCAGCGCGCTGGCATTGTTCTCCAGCCACAGACCATAGGAATTCCCCGCAAGCGACTCGTCCCATTTCGTCACAATGGCAGCGAGATTGTCCGAACTCGCCAATGACGTCGGATTAATCCAGGCATCAATCGTTAGGGCACCGCTGATTTTCGGAATATTCGGCAACTGAACGTCAGCGCTCGAACCATTCAGCGTATGAACGTCACTTGAGCCAAAAACCGGCCCACTTGTTGCCGGCTGCGACGCAATGATGAGCGGAACGATTCGCAGCACGAGCAGCGCCGTCAGGGCAACGATCAGATAAATGGAAAGGCGATTAATCAGACGTGAATTCATGGGAGTTCTCCTGTTTAGTTCGGTGGTCCAGGATTTGAACCCAGGAAAATAGTCCAAGTTTCGCGTAAATTCGAATCAGTAAATTACGACCGATGATGTCCGACATGACTGCCCGCTCACTCGAGCTCCGCATCCTGCGTTCAAATTCGAATTCGCCGCGAATGGAGGGCTCGTGTTTTCGACTTCGGAAATTTTTTTGATATATCGGACGGTGTTGGCTGCGGTCATTGGATAGCGACTACGGTTCCTCGTCGCTTTGCCGTCTCACAAATTATAGATTTTGAAAATGTTTCTAGCACATAGGGATCCGGGAGCTGGTCGCTCGGCAAGTTTCAATGAAAAATTACTTGTCAACCGGCCTGACCCTTTGGACATTCAACATTGCTGTGTGCGAGATCGATCAACGCGGCACTTACGAACCGCTCCTTCTCCGGGCGCGTTATCAGCAATTAATAGCCGCTCTCCAGCTCACAGATGATTGTAATCCAGGGACGTTAGCCGCGCTCCTCACCATCCTCCCAAACGCGGGTTCAAGTTCGGCGAACTTCCCCAGCAAATCGCTATCCGGATCGGCACCACCAAAAAATTTACACTCGTTCGGGCAGATCGCCGCCTGACGTCAGCTGAGAATTGGTTCTCTCGAACGAATCCTGCATTGCGCTTTGGCGCTCATTCAGCCAGGCGATCGCTTCCGCTTCTTTTGGAAAAACGTTTGCGTCGAAACCGCGATTGGCCGCGACAATGACGCCAAATTTTTGCGGATCGATCCACTCCGGACGCGCCACCATCACGGCACGCACTTTTCCACCTGCGGCCGTGGCCCACCGTGAGACATATCCATACTTGTCCGACAATGTGGGCGGCGCGAAGCCGGATAGAGCGCTGGTATCGATCAAGATATCTCGAAGGCCTCGATCGCGGGCGAAAAAAATGGCTCGCTCGACCAAATCGGTCGCTTCACGCAAAGACATCATGCCACGTGGCCGATAAAATCCACGGCGTTCCCGAATCTCGAAGCAGGGAGGCGCGCTCACCCGATAGGATTCGCATCGAGCCAGCTGAGTGGATGTCGTCCCCTAACTCTTCTGGCGATTGTCCAACGTTTACCCCGTCTTAGGCAATCGCTGCGCGCTCGGTTTTGGCGTTTGCTCTGAGAATTGCTTCGCCACTGACCAGAGCCCAGCCCAGATTCAATTGCCGCGTCACCGGACCGAGATTTTGGCAGTCGAGTGGCTTAACGATGAATTCGTCGCAAGCCAAACGACGGCATGCGGCAATATCGTGCCCGTGATCGGACGTGGTCAGAAGGATGACCGGGATCTTGCGAGTCCGTGGATCCGATTTCAATCGCGTCAACACCTCGATCCCACTCATACCTTGCAGATCCAGATCGAGCAGGACGACGAACGAACTCTCCGTCAGTTGGTTTTCGGTGGGGAACTTGGAGAATAAGAATTCGATCGCTTTCTGTCCACTGTCCAGCACATGGACGGGGTTGGTGATATGTGCCTTGTTAAACGCTTCCAGCGTCAGATCGACATCGCTCGGTTTGTCGGCCACCAACAAAATCTCGACCACTCGCTGAGCACGCGCCGAATCATTCCCTGCCCGTTCGAATAGTTTGGAAATCGAAATGTGCAGAGCGGCTGCTAATTTCTCAACGCTTTCGACCGACGGATTCCGAGTCCCGCGTTCCAGATCAGAGATATAAGTGCGATGCAGTCCAGCGCGCCGCGCGAGTTCGTCTTGCGACATTCCGAGCGCGGAACGTTCGCTTCTGATCGCAGTACCGAGATTAGTAAGCATGAGTGACATTTCGAACATTTACGGCACTGCCGGGAAAAATACTACCCGATTTTCCGCACGACACGGGTGTAGTGTTTTTTGGACTCGCTGCGACGGAGATCCTTCTCCCAAAACCGTTTACGAGTTTTCAGATTCCAGGTTCGACCAATGAATCGATAGGATAGAAAAAGCGGCGCGAGACTAACGCAGCCGCACCCAGCGGCCGGTCCGCGCGCTTCGTTGAACCGCTTCCAGAACTCGCTGGGTCTTCAGCGCGTCGGCAAAATTTGGCCCCGCCGTCCGGCCCTGAACAATCCCCGTCACGAAATCAGCCACGGTATGCGTAAAAGTATGTTCGTAACCGATTCCATGGCCGGGCGGCCACCAGCTCTTAATATAAGGATGCAATTCTTCGGTGACGAGTATCTCTCGAAAACCCTGACGGCCCGGCGGGTCGCGGCGGCTAAAGAAACGCAACCGGTTCATCTCCTCGAAATCAAAAAACAACGAACCGTCGCTGCCGTTGATCTCGAGGGTGATGGAATTCTTGCGGCCCGGCGCAAAGCGCGTCGCCTCCAACGACGCGAGCGCCCGGTTTCGAAAAAAACCGATTGCGGTCACGGCATCATCCACCGTCACTTTTTGCGTGCTTCTCGTTGAACCAACCCGTCTCCGTCGCTTCACGAATGTCTCCATGATCGCGCACACCTCGGCGAGTTCGCCAACCAGATAACGGCCGAGATCGACTATGTGCGAAAAAATATCACCAAGCGCGCCGGAACCCGCGTTCCCCGACTGCAATCGCCAGACGAGCGGAAAATCGGGATCGACGATCCAGTCCTGCGCGTAGCGGGCCCGGAAATGAAAAATCCGGTCACCGATCTCGCCGCGCTCGATCATCTGTTTAGCCAGGGCAACCGCCGGTATCCGCCGGTAATTGTGACAAACCATGTTTGGAACTCGCGCTTTTTTTACCGCGGCCAGCATTTGCGCCGCTTCAGCGATGGTTCGCGCCAGCGGTTTCTCACACAGAATCGCCTTACCCGCCCGGGCCGCGGCGATGGCGATCTCACCATGCGAATCGTTAGGCGTGCAAATGTCAATGACATCAATCCCGGGGTCGGCGACGACCGCGCGCCAATCGGTGGAGAAGTTTTGCCAACCCAGCTTTGCCGCAGCCTGTTTCACTTTACGCGCGATCGCGCCCGCAAATCGTTTTCATTTCGATGGCTGCCGGCAAATCGAAGAAGCGCGGCGCCTGCCGCCACGCGTTGGAATGCGTCCGGCCCATGAAGTTGTACCCGATCAGCCCAATCCGAAGAGTGCGATTAGTCGTCACTGGTTAGTCATTTTCTGATTGTCATCTCGCAAAGTCTTGACAGGACAAGCTCGAGTCGACGGCGCTAATCCCGTTCGACCCATTACATCCCAAAGATTTGCAAAAACGCCACTTCCAGGGCGAGCGGCTCCTGAATATTGCGGCTCAAATGATCGCGTAATTCTTCGAGCCGGCGAATGCGGCGCAACACTTCGGTCGTGTCCAGGCGCCTGGCGATATTCGCAGTATCGTTTTTCGCGCCTGGCAGATCGCGCGGCTCGATTGCTTTTCCCGCTCGCAACACATCGGACCACCACCGGAATAATATTTCGATCACAGCAGCGCGTCGCTGAATGTAAAGGCTCTCGGCGAGTGCCTTGTAATACTCTTCACGATCCTCCAGCCACGCACCATCGGTCGAGTTGCGATAACGGTTTTCCTCTTCTTTCAGCGAATCGGCGCATCGTTCCTTAATCTGATCGCGGACTGTGCCGAGTAACCGCAAAACGCGCTGACTGAGCCGATAGGCGATTTGAACGCTCCAATTTTTTTCGTTAGCCGCATCGTGGAGCAAGGCAATCAATTCAGCCGATTCCTCGGCCGGCTCCTCCATTTCGGAAGGCAACAACGGAATGGTGATACATCTGGAAACGATCGTGTCGGGCAGCACTTCCGGCATGGCCGTGAGCAAGAGGAGCAGTGAATTCTGCGGCGGTTCCTCCAGCGTTTTCAGAAATGCATTCGCAGCCTGTGGTTGCAGGCGGTCCGCCTCGGAAATGATGACAATCTTTCGCCGGCCATCCGAGGCCCGCATTTGCAGCGCGTGCTCGAGCTCGCGAATTTGTTCAATCACGATGCGACGTGATTTCGATTCCGGCTCCGCCAGGAACACGTCGCGCGCCCGCGAAGAAAATATCTCCTCCGGATTGTCGTGATTGATCGTGCCGGCGAGTTGCGCGGCGACATCGCGTTTCCCACTTCCAGCCGGTCCGGTAATCAAATAGGCGTGGGCCAGCCGACCCTGCTCGTGGGCGCGACGGAGATGCGCCATGGCGGTTGTGGCAGAAAAAGCCATTTACAAATTACCAACTGTGGATTTCGGATTCTCGCGGAACGCCGAGAACCGGTCAGAAAGGATTTTCCAGATCTCCGATTCAATCGCGTTGGCGGATCCCGACCCGTCGATTAAGACCAGGCGTTTCGGTTCACGTTTGGCGAGCTGCAAATATCCGTCGCGAACGCGCTGATAAAATTCATCGGATTCCTGCTCCATCCGGTCCGGCCGGCGTGGCCCGCGCATGCGATCGCGCGCTGCGGTGACATCGAGATCGAGGACAAATGTCACGTCCGGAATACAGTCTCCGACGGCAAATCGGTTCAGTTGCGCAACCATTTCCGAATCCAGCTTGCGGGCCGCACCTTGATAAACGGTGGTCGAATCGAAATATCGATCGGAAATCACACACTCGCCGAGCGCGAGCGCCGGTCGGATCACCTCGCACACGAGCTGGGCTCGACTCGCTTCAAAGAGCAATAGTTCCGCATGAGCCGACATGTTTGCACCTTCGGGTGCAAATTGCAGAAGTTCGCGAATGGCTTCACCGATTGCCGTTCCGCCCGGCTCACGCGTCAGCAGAAATGGAATCTGCTTCTTTTTGAGACGCGCAATCAATCGCCGAACCTGGGTCGATTTTCCGCAGCCCTCCGAACCTTCAAATGTGATGAATGGCAGGTGTCGCATAATTTCGGGTCGTCGGACCAGCCAGTCCTAAAACCGCCAGGTCCCCAATACCCAAGCAGCGGGCAAACTCCAAGAACCAAACCATCAACCGGTCAAATCGGCTACTTCCATTTGAGATTTGATGATTGGCTGATTATTGGACGTAATATCCGCGCCTCGGCCTAGCCAGGCGGCTATAACAATTCGTCAGAGACGAATCACAGCGGTTGTAGCGCCGCGCGATGTCGCGGGAATATTCAAAACAATGAAATCTTATTGGCTCGTAAAACAGGAACCGACCGCTTATTCGTGGTCCGATTTTGTCAAAGACGGTCGAACCAGCTGGACCGGTGTTCGCAATTATACCGCGCGCAACAATCTCCGGAAGATGAGAACGGGCGACGAGGTTTTCTTTTATCACAGCGTGGAAGGAAAATCCGTCGTCGGAATCGCCAAAGTCGTGCGCCCGGCTTATCCGGATGCGACCGCCCAAGAAGGCGATTGGTCGGCGGTTGATCTGGCTCCGGTGAAGCCCCTGAAAACACCGGTGACCCTCGAAGAAATCAAAGCCACCCGAAGCCTGAAGAATGTCGCGCTGATCCGGCAGGGTCGTCTGTCGGTTATGCCGCTCACGGCCAGTGAATTCAAAATGATCCAAAAAATGGGAAGGTGAAGGGAGCGCCGAGTGATCAGAAGATCCGCGCTTTGCCCGTGATTCTCGCCCCTCGCCACTCATTACTCTCTTTGCCCTTGTTCAAGTGGCGGCTTGCACCGAAATTTTGCTGAAATGACCTCGATTGCGGCCACGCAATTTCTGCCGGTCGTAGCAACCGGCAGCGCAGTAAAGGATTTCCTCATCGTTTCGATTCACGATGTGGCTCCTGCGACCCAGGCTGTTGCCGAGAAAATGATCGACGAATTCGCCCGGAACGGCGTTCGCGCCTGTTCTTTGCTGGTCGTTCCGGATTATCATCATCGCGGCGCTTCGATGAAAGATCGCCAATTCGTGTCCTGGCTGCGCGGACTTGAAGCGCAGGGCTACGAGACAGTGATCCATGGTTATTTCCATGAACGACCGCGCCGCCGGCGCGAAAGTTTGCGCGACCGGGTCGTCACCCGCATTTACACTCGCGACGAAGGAGAGTTTTACGATTTGCGATACGACGAGGCATTTCGACGAATCAACCTGGCGCGCGAAGAATTTCGCGCCGCCGGCCTCAGCCCCCGCGGCTTTGTCGCTCCGGCGTGGCTATTGAGCGCGGAAGGAGAACAGGCCGCGCGCGATGCGGAAATGGAATACACAACCCGCCTGCAAACCGTTCGCGATTTGCGCTCAGGCAAAACATTCCGCAGCCGTTCGCTCGTCTATAGTGTTCAAACCGGTTGGCGCCGGAGTTGCAGCCTGATATGGAACGGAATCCTGGCCGGGTTCGTCAAATCACGCGCTTTGGTTCGAATCGGCGTCCATCCGCCCGATTACGAGCACCCCGAGATTTGGCGGCAAATTGATTGCCATCGTCGATAAGATGAGGCGGAGCCGATCCGCTACTACGTATCAAGATTGGGTGGCCCAACAACGAATCCGGACATGAGTAAATGCGACCTCCATATCCATTCGCGATTCAGTTCGCGATCGGAGGAATGGCTTTTCCGGCGCTTGGATTTTCCCGATAGCTACTCGGACCCGCGCGAGCTTTACGACCAACTGCGGGAGCGTGGGATGGAGTTTGTCACGATCACCGACCACGACACCATTGAGGGGTGTCTGAAAATTGCGGACCTGCCCCACGCGTTTATCAGCGAGCAAGTTACGACTCATTTTCCGCAGGATCCGTGCAAAATTCACATTCTGGTTTGGGGAATCACTGAAGCTCAGCACGCCGATCTTCAGATCGCACGCGACAATATTTTGGTTCTGCAACGATATCTTCAGGCCGGACAAATCGCGCACGCTGTCGCCCATCCCCTTTACAGCATCAATGGAAAGTTGAACGCATCCCATTTGGAACGACTGATCCTTCTTTTCAAGCACTTCGAAGGAATCAACGGCCTTCGCGACACGTTGCTGAGCGAGCTCGCCCAGGATCTTTTCGGGTCGTTGACCCCGGAAAAGATCAACGCTCTTTCGGAGCGCCATCACCTCGCTCCAACGCACGCCGAACCTTGGAAAAAGATTTTCGTCGGTGGCTCGGACGATCACGGCGGAAAGTTCATCGCGTCCGCTTATACCGAAACACCCAAGGCAGCCTCGGCCAGGCAATTCCTCGAGCATATTCGCAAGGGCCAATGCAAACCTTGCGGTCACGGCGGCACTCCCCTCGCCTTGTCTCACGGCTTCTACAACACGGTCGCCTGTTTCGTTCAGGATCGGTTTCACGAAAAACTCGGCCCGAGCGCGAAACTGCTCGAACAAATGTTTTCGCGATTTATGGAAGGTCGCGATCCAACTGAGTTCACCCTGGCCGAGAAAGCCAGCTTTGCCGCTGAAGCGGTCATGTCCGGTAAGATTTTTGATATCGTTAAACAGGCGAACACGTCTCTGTGGAAAGAATTGTCGAGTTATTTCGCCAAGCCAGAGGTGAAAGCGAAGCTCGCCGCCCAGCTGAACTCCGTGGCGGAACCCGAACGACGAACTTTTCTGATGGCGAACATGGTCGCCGAACAGCTTGCCTTTCGCTTCTTCCAGAAATTCGTTCAACAACTCAGCACCGGGAATATGGTGGAAAGCATCCAGGCGCTCAGTGCGATCGCTCCCATCCTGGTCATCCTGACGCCGTACATTTACGGATTTCATAGTCAGGCTCCTTCTCGAAAATGGCTGCGCGAAATCTTCCGCGAGATGCGGGGAGAGATTCCACCGGCCTTGCGCAATGAAAAACGAGCCTGGTTTACTGATACGCTGGAGGACGTAAACGGCGTCGCCACCACGATTCGGAAAATGGCGGCAGCCGGCCAGGCGGCTGGCAAACATCTTACCGTCGTCACCTCGCGCAGCGAACTGGAAATCACCGATATCCCGATCAAAAATTTCGCGCCGATCGGCGAATTCGAATTGCCGGAGTACGAGCTGCAAAAACTGAGCTTCCCGCCGATTCTGCAAATGCTCGATTACATTCAGCGCGAGCGTTTCACTGAAATCATTATTAGTACGCCCGGCCCGATCGGATTGACTGCGCTGCTTGCCGCGAAGTTATTGAACCTGGAAACGAGCGGGATTTATCACACTGATTTTCCACAATACATCCGCATTCTGACGGAAGACGGTTTTCTCGAAAGTGTCGCCTGGAACTATATGCATTGGTTCTATGGCCAGCTCGACACCGTATTTGTGAACTCGGAAGAGTATCGACAAAGCTGGATCAAACGCGGCTTCGATCCCGGGAAATTAAAAATTCTGCCGCGCGGTCTTGATACCGAGCTGTTTAATCCCTCGCAACGCGACGCCACATTCTTCAAAAAATTTGGCGGCAGCAACAATGGCGAAGTGCGCTTGCTCTACGTCGGTCGCGTATCGAAAGAAAAAGATCTTGATGTCTTGGCCACGGCTTATCGCAAACTGCGCGAGGAAGGCCTTCCCATTCAACTGTTCGTCGTCGGACACGGTCCATATTCGGATGCGCTCGCGCAAACAGTTCCGGACGCGATTTTCACCGGGTATCTGAAAGGAAAGGATCTCGCTCAAGCCTACGCTTCCTCCGACATTTTTGTTTTCCCGAGCACGACCGACACGTTCGGCAACGTGATTATCGAAGCGCAGGCGTCAGGAATCCCGGTGATCGTCTCAGACTCCGGCGGCCCGAAGGAATTGGTCGACGATCGGACCAATGGTTTGATTACAAAATCGCACGATGCCGAAGATTTCGCCCGCGCCATCCGCGAGCTGACCGAGAATTCTGAGCTACGCAAACAAATGGCCGGCCACGCGCGTCAAAGTGTGATCGACCGCACCTGGCCGAATGCCTTTCGCCAGTTCTGGGCAATCACGGAAATTTAGCGATCCGACTACGTCGGCAAAGGCGGAGGCGTTCCCTGCGTAATCGGCGGGGCCAATTCGTGAGCCGGCGGTTGGCCATTCCAGACGTCGTATTCGGGACCGAATTGCCGCAAAAAAAGTAACGTGTAAGCACGTAACCAAAGATAGGCCGGCAATAACAGCACAGTCCCAATGTAGGGCAGCGCGCCAATGCAACACGTCGCGCACGTGATGATTCCGCTGGTCACGCTCAGGCCTAACAACAAAGCAATTCCGAAAAGGGCGAAAAGCACGAACGGGCCAGGTCGACTGCTAACCAATCGACAAACTTCGCGAAAGGCATCGATCGCGTCACAGCGACGGATGTACATGACCGGCGGCATGAAATGGACAATGATGGCAAGGAAGAATGAGGCGATCAGCCAAACAATCACCAGCAATCCAATCCCAATGCCTCCAATCACACCGCTGAGTGGATGTTCATTCCATCCGCTCAAGGCAGCCGCTACTCCGACCGGGATGGCAATGGCAACGACGATCGCCATCGAAATGAGCATCAGCGCCAGATGAAACTTAAAATAACTGTTCCCCTCTTTTCGAAATTCCCGCCACGGCGCAACAATGGCCGCGCGATTCCGCACCACGCAATCGGTAAAGATGAATGTGCCGCGCGATCGCAGCCAAATAATCAAAAGGATCATCGCCAATCCGATGCCAACCGCAGCGACAATGAAGGTAGGCATCCAGTCCTTCCATTGTTGGAAATTGGCCGGGCCAGGCGCGTTATTATTGTGCGGATGATTTCCGATCGGCGGTGTAAATCCAAAGCCACCGCCAAAAGCTCCGCTGAGAAAGGCGGCGAATCCGATGACGCACCATTTTTTCAAATCGAACGGTTGAAAGAGCATCCTCTTCATCAGCACAAACGCCTTCTCGAACGGCTGGATGATTTCAATCTGCGTTGGTGCCCCGTTCATTTTTGTTACTCGGTCCCGAAATAACGATCGCCCGCATCGCCCAGGCCTGGAACGATATATCCGAATTGATTCAGCCCGGGATCAATGGCCGCTGCGACAATCTGGACATCGCCGTGCGCGGCAGCGAGGCGATCGATTCCGGCCGGGCATGCCACCACACAAATGAATTGGATTTGTTTCGCGCCGTGATTCTTCAACAAAGTCACCGCTTCCGCTGCGCTATTCCCAGTCGCGAGCATTGGATCGATCAGCAAGACATGCGCTTCGGTCAGATTTTGGGGTAACCGGGAAAAATACGTCACCGGCTGGAGCGTTTCCTCGTTTCGGTAAATTCCAATGTGACCCACTGCCGCCGTTGGCAAAAGACGTTGCATTCCTGGCAGCATGCCGAGACCGGCGCGAAGGATCGGAACCAACATCACCGGCATGGCCAGGATGGCCCCTTCCGATTCTCCCAGTGGCGTTTCTACCCGAACACGCTCCGCCTTCCACGATCGCGCTGCTTCGCATAATAGCAGCGTCGCCAATTCCTCCAGGCTATGACGAAATTCTTCCGGGATAGTCGCCTTGGCCCTCAGCACGGACAATTTCGCTGCGGCCAGCGGATGTTCGAGTAGCGTAACGTTGGAACTCACACCGTAACCGAGTTTCAATTGTCACTTTGCCGATGAAAAGAGAAATTGCGCGACGTTTTCCGATTGGCGCTGAATTGATCAGCCCGAACGAAGCGCATTTCCGTGTCTGGGCGCCCAAAGCGCGCAAACTCGAGGTGGTTTTGGAGAAGGGCCAGGGATCAGATTCGAAACCACTTAATTCGGAAGCCGATGGGTATTTTTCCGGAATGGCCGAGGCGCAGGCCGGAGACCGCTATCGTTTCCGGATCAACGACGCCGAAAAGCTCTATCCCGATCCGGCATCGCGACGGCAACCAGACGGCCCGCATGGTTCCTCTGCCATTGTCGATCCCACCACGTTTCCCTGGACGGATGCGAATTGGCCCGGAGTCAATCTGACGGGCAAGATCTTTTACGAATTTCACATTGGGACCTTCACCCCGGAAGGCACCTGGCGCGCGGCCGCGGAAAAATTGCCGCTTCTGCGCGACGACGGAATCAGTCTGCTGGAGATGATGCCGGTCGCCGATTTTCCGGGCGAATTTGGCTGGGGCTACGACGGCGTCAATTTGTTTGCTCCCTGTCATCTTTACGGCACACCTGACGATTTGCGGTTTTTCATCGATCAAGCCCATTCGTTAGGCCTCGGTGTCATCCTGGACGTCGTTTACAACCATTTCGGACCCGACGGAAATTATCTTGGAGAATTTTCCGATCATTATCTGCACCGCGAGCGGACCACTGAATGGGGCGACTGCATCAATTTTGACGGTGAAAATTCCGGACCGGTGCGTGAATTTTTCCTGACCAACGGCCGCTACTGGATCGAGGAATTTCATTTCGACGGCTTTCGTTTCGACGCCACCCAAGGCATCCACGATCAATCCGGTGATTACATTGTCGGCGCGATCGGCCGGGCGGCCCGTCAGGCTGCGGGGAAACGCTCGATCGTTTTGGTGGCTGAAAACGAGCCGCAGGAGGCAAAGTTGATTTTACCGCGAAGTAAAGGCGGTGACAATCTCGACGCCTTGTGGAATGACGACTGGCACCACGCCGCTTTTGTCGCGTTAACTGGACTGCGCGAAGCCTACTACACCGATTATCGTGGGCGGCCTCAGGAATTTATCTCCGCGGCCAAGTATGGTTATCTATTTCAAGGACAACCATACACCTGGCAGGAAGCGCCCCGGGGTTATCCGGCGATTGGCACGCGTCCCGATCGTTTCATTTCCTTCATTGAGAACCATGATCAGGTGGCAAACACGGCGTTCGGCGAGCGCGTTCGATTTCTCACTTCGCCGGGCCGTTATCGCGCCGTCACCGGTTTGTTGTTGTTAGGCCCGTGGACGCCCCTTCTTTTTCAAGGACAGGAATTTGGCGCCTCGGCCGTGTTCCGGTATTTCAGCGATGTCGGCGATGACAAATTGAAGGAGAAAATCCGCCAGGGCCGTTTTCATTTCCTTGCCCAATTTCCTTCCGTAGCGGAACCGGAGGTGCAGGCGCGATTGCCGGTGCCTCATCACCGCAGCACCTTTGAAGGATGCAAATTGGATTGGCATGATCGCAACCGTCATCCGCAGATTTACTGTTTGCATCGCGACCTGATCCGGATTCGGCGGTCTGATCCTTGTCTTTATGAAATGAAATGCAAAGTGGACGGCGCTGTTCTTGGCCCGCGCTCCTTTATCTTGCGATACTTTAGCGAACAGCCTGAGCACGAGCGATTGCTCCTGGTCAATCTCGGCGAGCAGGAAGTTTTCAGTCCCGAGCCGGAACCGCTGCTGGCTCCTCCGGACAGGTATGAATGGCAGACCATGTGGAGTAGCGAAGCGGCGCAGTATGGCGGTATCGGCATCAAGCGCGTGGTCAGCGATTCTGGCTGGACAATTTTCGCAGAATCCGCCGTCCTGCTCCATGCTGTCGCGGCCACCAAACCGCGCAAACGGCCCAAGGTACGACTCTAGATGGATTCACGACACCGCCCGACGACGGTACGGAAAATTACCTGGAAACGGGATGAAACTGCGAGAGACACTCTCCTGGGCCGCGAATGGATCGTCACGAACGGGCTCGGCGGCTATGCTTCCGGGACTGTTTCCGGCGCCACGACCCGCCGTTATCATGGCATTCTCATTGCCGCTTTACCCGCACCACTCGGGCGCGTGGTGATGTGGAATCACATTTCGGAATTGATTCGTTTTCAGGACGGAACGATCACCCAGCTGAGCGGAGAAGTGCACGCAAATACGCCCGACTCGCTGCCGGGTATCGAATACCTCGAAGATTTTCGGCTCGAAGATGGATTGCCCATCTGGACCTATCGCGTTCGCAATGTTGTCCTGGAAAAGCGCGTTTCTCTCCCGCACCTGCAAAACACCGTTTACGTATGGTATCGATTGCTCGAAGCGGAAGAACCGGTGCGGCTCGATTTGCGGCCCTCTTTTCATTTCCGCAATCACGAAACAGCTGTCAATAAGGGCGGCGCCGGCCCTTACAAATTCAGCGCAGTCGGCAATCGCTACGAAATTTCTCCCGCCCGTCCGGGATTTCCGATTCTGCGAATGAAATTCTGTGGCGGAGACGGCGCTTTCACCATTGCTAATCAGGAATCCCGCCAGGTTCTGTACCGGACCGAACAGAGCCGCGGCTACGCCTTCGAAGGGGCGCTTTGGAGTCCGGGATATTTCCACATCGATTTGAGCGCACAGGATGAAGTGACGCTGATCGGATCAACCGAAAAATGGGAGATCGTTGAGTTCCTTGGTGAAAAACAACTCTTGCATCTGGAACAGGAACGTCGGTCACGTCTTCTCGACGGCTTGAAGGAGAAGGGACGCGATCCATTTGTCGCCGAGCTGACTTTTGCCAGCGATCAATTCGTCATCACCCCGGCCGGCCGGTTCGAGGAAGCGGCCCGCGCTCACGCCGCCGGTGATGAAGTTCGAACCGTGATTGCCGGATATCATTGGTTTACCGATTGGGGCCGCGACACCATGATCAGCCTGGAAGGACTGACTTTGGTTCCGGGCCGTTGGCGGGAGGCTGCTTACATCCTGCGCACGTTCGCTTGCTATGTGAACGATGGCCTGATTCCGAACATGTTTCCGGACGCGTCGAAAAAGGGCCTTTATAACACCGCCGACGCGACCCTCTGGTTCTTTCACGCGCTCAGCAGATATCTGCAGTACTCCGCCGATCATCGAACGTTGAACCTTCTCCTCCCGCTCCTTGTCGATATTGTCGAACACCATCTTCGCGGGACAAAGTTCAATATTCATGTCGACCCGACCGATGGTCTTTTGGCGGAAGGCCAGGACGGTTACCAGCTCACCTGGATGGATGCGAAGATGGGCGATTGGGTCGTCACCCCGCGACGCGGCAAAGCGGTAGAGATCAACGCGCTCTGGTATAATGCGCTCAAGTTCACCGCCAAGTGGTTGGCGAATGCCGGAGATTCTGCGGCCTCGGAAAAATACGAACAGCACGCCAGGCAGACGTTCGATTCGTTCAATCAGCGCTTTTGGTACGCGGAGGGCGGTTATCTTTACGATGTCGTCGATTGCAACAACCAATCGGGAACATTCGATACTTCCTGCCGGCCTAACCAGTTGTTCGCCATCTCATTGGATCACCCCGTGCTCGATCCATCTCATTGGGAATCAGTCGTCCACGTTGCTCGCGAGAAATTGCTGACACCAGTAGGGCTGCGTTCGCTTTCTCCGGACGATCCGGAATACAAACCGATTTATGCCGGAGATCTTCGATCGCGCGACGGCGCTTATCATCAGGGAACAGTTTGGGCGTGGTTGATCGGTCCGTTCATCGACGCGTGGCTCAAAGTCCACCCGGGGGATTCAAAAGAAGCACGCCAGTTCCTTTCGGTTTTTCCGGAACATCTCAGCGATGATGGCATCGGCACGATCAGCGAGGTGTTCGACGCGCGGGCTCCTCATCACGCCGGCGGTTGCATCGCACAAGCCTGGAGCGTAGCCGAAGTCTTGCGCAGTTGGGTCAATACCGCCTAACGAACGCACGCCATACACCGCCCAATGGCGGATTGAACGAGGACTCAATAACCGAGTGCTTTTCTTCGATCCGCCGCGCCGGGAAGCGGATCCTTCTTCACCGTAATCGGCTCCGTGTTCGCGTCCTTGATCTGTCGCGACTGGACCGCATTGACTTCGGTGTCTTTCTCAAACTCAGCCGGCAAATCCCCCTCCGCATAGATGGCGTGAACCGGGCACACATCCACACACGCGGTGCAATCGATGCATTCGTCCGGATGAATGACCAGTTGGTTAGGCATCTCATAGAAGCACGTCACCGGACAGACTTCGACGCAGTCGGTGAATTTGCATCCGTTACATTTATCGGTCACGACATGGGCCATAGCATGAATTGTTTCGTTGAAGGTAGTCACAAAGTAGGCCCGTCGTGCAAGGAGTATCGTATCGAGAAAATCGCTGTTTTGCCGCGGCCAAGATGATCCGAGCCTACCGCGCCGGTTCTCGGCCGCCGTCCGGTTTCGGGGTTTCGCGCAAACGCCTCACTCACAAGTCATTGAATGCAACAGGAACGAGCTCCCGGTGCGATTTACTTATGTATGCCTGAAACTGCAGAGCAATTGCAGAAGAAGCCGGAAGTTCGCAAAGAACTGGAGCGCACCGGGGGCGAGAAAACGCCAGCCCAAAAGGTCAGAGCCCGGGGAGTGGATAAATTTTGGTTTTTCACTCAAACCCTCTTGATCCTCGGAGGCGTCGCCTTGCTCTGGTTCCTCGGAGAGAAACTCCTCCCTCTGCCACAACATCAAATCGATATCCTGCGCCGGCTCACGCGCGCCGGAATCTTGGTGGTGGCGACTTTTATAATCGCCAAAGCCATTTCGGTGTATGCCCTCGGGCATATCGAAGAGGCCGGGGTCCGCTTCACCCTCCGAAGAATTCTGCACCTGATCGTCGCCGTCGCTGTGGTGTTCATCGGTTTCACGGCAATCTTCATCAATTGGTATCCGGCGCTAACCGCGCTGGGGATCGGTTCGATCATCATCGGCCTGGCGGTGCAAACACCGATGAAAAGCTTCATTGCCTGGATCTACATTCTGGTCCGGCAACCCTTTCGCGTCGGTGATCGAATCAAAATCGGGGATGCCACCGGTGACGTAATTGATGTGAGTTATCTCGACACCACCCTTTGGGAATTCGGCGGCCAGTATATTTCCGGCGATCACCCGAGCGGACGGATCATTAAATTTCCGAACGAGAAGGTGCTGGATGAAATCGTTTGGAATTATTCCTGGCCGCTTTTTCCTTACATCTGGAACGAGATCAAATTCCAAATCGCCTATCAAAGTGATTTGAAGTTTGTCGCCGAGACCATGCAAAAGATTGTCACTGAAGAAATCGGCCGGGAAATGATCGAACGAATTGCAACCTACCGGGAATTGTTGGCGCGAACGCCGGTGGATGAACTCGAAGTCCGAGAACATCCGCGCGTGATTTTCCGCGTCGATGAAGTGACTTGGGTGGACGCGATCGTCCGTTATGTGGTATCCCCGCGTGAGGCTGGACGGGTTAAAAGCCGGCTGATTCCGAAACTTTTGGCCGCATTAAACGAACATCCGGGAAAAGTGATGTTCCCAAAAGGCGACTCCCGGTGACTCGGTGCGCAGAAGGACGCCGCTCCTTGAGCTGTCGCCATGATACCAGAGACGGACTTCCATCTTCCTTCACTTGTTTGATCGCAGCCTTACGGGCGGTCAATGCGATTGATACCAAGGAGCGGCGGTGTCCTCGACCGCCGACTACTTCACGACGGCCAAGTGGCCGTCGCATTTCCATCCCCCTGTGAACGAATTGCCATTTTTCAATCCCTACGCTGCGATTGAACAAACTGAGAATCGATTGCCTCACTGGCAACAAGCCGGCGTGGTATATTTCGTTACATTTCGGTTGGCGGATGCACTTCCAACCCCGCTTTTAAGCGAATGGCGCTCCAGCCGTGAGGTGTGGTTGCGGATGCATCCGGAACCGTGGACGCGATCCATCGAGCAGGAGTATCACGCACACTTTTCTGGTAAGATCGAGCAATGGCTGGATGCCGGTCACGGTTCGTGCTTGCTCCGGCAGGCGGCTTGCGCACTGATGGTAAATGGCACTCTTCATCATTTCGATGGCGACCGTGTTAAATTAATTTCGTCGGTAGTGATGCCAAATCATGTGCACGCACTGTTTGTTCAACACTCGGAAATTCCTTTGCAAAAGATCTTATCGAATTGGAAAGGATTCAGCGCGCGAACTATCAATCGGTAGTTGCAACGAACACGTCCATTATGGCAGCGCGATTATTTTGACCGTTTGATTCGAGATGAGCGGCATCTGAATAACTGCGTGCGCGCGCAGAAGCACGCCGCTCCTTGAGGGTGTCACCATGTTACCAAGGAGCGGCGATGTCCTCGACCGCCGATTACTTCAACGACGGCCAAGTGGCCGTCGCATTTCCTCCCCCGCTCCTTGAGGTGTCGGAATTTACGGCGCGCGCGTCACCCACTTTGCCCGCCACGCCGGAGCTTCGAAGGGGTCGGCGAAATATTGCGTCTCGTGCGAAACCTTTCCATCCCGAAACTCCATGATACTCACAGTAAAAGCGCGTTTATCGCCGTAATCGATCATGTATTCGGTCACCCAAAGATTACCGTTTCCGACAATTCGTCGGACCGCGAATCCGGACGGCTTGTCCGGATGATGACTGCGCAGCGCCAACAAATTTTGACGACCGTGAATGATTTCGCCTGATTGCGGGTACTCGCAGACGGCGTCTTCATGGTAGATCTCGTGCTCGGCAGTTTGATCACCCGCGGCTGAAGCGGCCCAATGTTTGTCTAAGGCGGCGCGAACTGTGTTCTCTTCTTTCACTCTATGTGTCCGTCCGGCTCGGCATGTCCGTCCGGCTCGGTATGCTCGTCCGGCTCGGTATGCTCGTCCGGCTCGGACCTTCATCCTTTTCGCGTAGGGCTGCGCGCAACTCTTCAATGCGCTCGACGAGATCATGCGTGGCCGCTGAATTTTTGTAGGCCATGATCATCAGTTTCACGGAGACCAGAAAAACTCCGGCCTCGAGCAACAAATCGTGGGAAAGACCTTTCACAAACAGCGCGACCAAAAACAAGATCAGGGTAATCGAAGCGACGATCACCGATCCGGCATCCAAACGCTTTCTGGGAGCGGAGTTCCTGTCGTCTTTCATGCTGCATCCTCTGTTCCAAGATCCAGGCGAAAGATGTATTCTTCCGTCTCTTTACCCCGGCCATTGGCGAAATCCTTGTTGTTCCCGATAATTTTAAAACCGCATTTCTGCAGCACTTTGGTCGACCCGACGTTGTCGCTTGCCGCCCTCGCGAAAATTGGCCGATCTCTCACAAGGTGGAGCATTTGGTTCAGCGCTTGAGTCGCGATTCCCCTGCCGCAGAATTCCCGTCCGAGCCAGTAGGTGGCTTCCATCTTTTCTCCGTCCGGGTAGCACGATATGTGACCGGCGACTTGTCCGTCTACGACGATCGTCTTCTTTGATGATTTGCGGCGAATTCAAAATCATCCGCCAATGGGCGGCGAAAGCCATCTTGTCCTTCGGATCTTTGCCCACGAACGCGGCCATCCGATTCGCGTCCGGATCGAGTTGATGTCGATAAAAAATCTCGAGATCGGAAGCCTCGATTTCCCTCAACGTGATACGATCAAATTCACTCATCGTCTTTTACCCGACGACGCGAGCGTCAGCCAGCGCGCTTTTTCTTCTTCCCTGCCGCGAAGCCGCCACATTACTTGGCCTTTAGACCATCACGAAACGCGATCGATTCCAATTCGACCCGGACCGCGTCTTCGATTGGAATGACCGGTCGCGCCTCGAATACAAATGCGGGCAGCATGGAGCAAAACTTATGAACCGCCGTAGGATCATCGCAATCGAGCATCATATAACCACCCCAGTCACCCACTCGGATGACGAACAACTCGATCTTGAAATTGGCCGGGGCCTTCCATTGAGTGAAAACCTCCAGAATGCGCTTCTGTGCATTCTCATATTCGATCGGAGAGCCTTGCGAGCGTTCAGTCCAGGTGAGCATGTATTTCATAGAAATCCTCTTGTTCGGTGTTTATCGGAAGTAAAGCGTTACGTCACCCTAACAACAATAAGATAAGCTGCCGGGAGCGATCTCCATTGCTCGCGCTTCATCCTCGACTCGATCCCGCTGTTCAACATCGTGGCGTCCGGGGCAAATGAACTTAGCCGGAGATGGTCTGAATACGTTCATCGCGCATCAAACATGGCATGGATGGCTTCGACCCTTTCATTCGTCCATCATCGCTCGAATGAATCGAAGAAAATCATCGTTCCGTCTTTGTCGAACCCGAAAGTCACGCCCGCTGAGCCTCCGTGTCCATCATTAGCGGATGCAGCGTAAACGCGACCAGGAATGAACTTCTGCGCACGAATCATTGTAGTAAAACCAGCAGGCGTGACTCCGTACTCAATCGACTTTGTCAGACCCAGGCCGCTTACGATCGACCACATCGCGGTCCATCGGTCATCGGCGACCCGCATTGAAACGGTGAATGTCTTGATATCGGTCTTCGGACGCATGCTCGAATCACGATAAAATTCGAAGCGGATCGGCCGGCCTAATCGCCCGCTCGCCTTGCAAACAAACGGGTGTGACTTTGCCCCGCCCGCGACGGCCGCAGACAGCAACAACATGACGGCAACAAGACGCATTAACATCTGACGAGAATGAAACGGAGCTCTGATATTGACGGCAATGCTGAAGGGTTGAGCGTTTGGCATGCGTGAATCAATCAGATAAGCCACAGTGCACCTTGTATCACTTCGTCCTTTCATCTCAACTACTCAACCTCTTTCTCTAACTTCCTCAACCTCTCAACTTCTTCTCAACTGCTCAACCTCTCCACTGCTCAACTTCCCCTCAACCTCTCAACTTCTCCCCTCAGTAGATAAAAGGGATAAGCTGTTTCGTCCGGTAAATATAACTCCGGTACTGTTCTCCAAGACCTTCCATTAAAGCCTGCTCCTCAATCCGGATACGCCACAGGATGCAAACGAACATCGGCACGAAAAAAATCAAAAGCGAAGCCATGTTCGCAAAGCTCAGACCCAAGCCGAGAACGATCATTAATAATCCCGTATATGTGGGATGACGGACCGGCGGAAAGGACCCGAATCGATCAATTGATGATCTGCGGAGATCGCTACGGTGGGCGTGAAAAACCGGCCAAGGTAAATGATGGAGTAAACGCGCAAGAAAACCCCCAGTGCGAAAAGCAAAAGAGCTGCCCTGTAAACCATCCTCGGATTCGGCAGCCCCCATGCCGAAAAGGCGGGCGCGGAAAAGATGGCTACGCAAATACTTGCCACACAAACAATCCAAATGAGAAAAACTGAACCGCGATCCTTGGATGGCGCAGCAGAGCGCGACCGCGTAATCAGAGCAACGCAAAACTCAGCCAGTCCCCAAAGGACACCCAGAATGGAGAACAAATGCAATTTCATTTCGATTAAGGCCTAACGAGAACAAACCGAGCGACCGCTAACCACATCACAAGTTTTCATCTCAATCTCTCAACTCCTCAACCTCTCAACTCCTCAACCTCTTCTCAATACCCCCTTCGCGCCCATTCAGTCAATGAAGTCACTTTTTTTCAGGGACGCGTGTGCTGTGAAAGAAATGAATGCGCCAGTCGCCTTTTTCCTTCTGAAGAACAGCTGATTCCAGCCAGGTCACGTCCTTTATGCTGGATGCGTCCTTGATAGAGCCGCGATTGACATAGGTAATCCACGCCGTTTCTCCGGAAATGTGAACTTCAGGTTCGTTTACGGTCCAGACATAAACTTTGCCCGCGGCATGGGCCGCTTTGATCATGTCCATCAAGGCATCGCGGGTGAAACGCCCTCCAGCATCGAACGCGTAAAAGTCGGCGGTGGTAACAGCGTGAAGCTTGTCGAGATCGTCAGCCGTGGCCGCGGCAAAAAACGTGCGGATCGCCTCCGATATTTGCGCCTGATCGGCACGAGACGGACCTGAATCCACAGCGGTACTAGAGATTGCAGAGGTCGCTAGCGCGGCAATGCTGATAAAGAATGTGTGATATTTGGTCATGGGGTTGGGCCTAACGAGATAAGATTAGAGTGCATCTAACGAGAATAAGCTGAGAACCGCAGAGCAGAACGCAAGTTTTCATCTCAACCTCTCAACTTCTCCTCCTCAACTTCTTCTCAACCTCTCAACTTCTCCTCAGCCCCTCAACCTCTCCTCAACCCCTCAACCTCTCCTCAACCCCTCAACCTCTCCTCAACTGTTCTTCACTTCCTCCAGCGCTTAGTTGGTCTTCGGCGACGGCTCATCGTCCTCACACTTCGGAAAAAGATACTTGCCGATAACAGCGCGGAATGTGACGTAGGAAATCGGAATGGCGATGACGAAACCAATGATCTGGAGAACACGCGTCATCTGCTGAAGCGACATCCCGCCAGCCCCCAGAAACGCCGCGACGAAACTACCGATGATCATGGCCAGAATCCCGCCGCCAACGGTCGCGACAAGGAAAAAGAAGAGCCACGCTTTGAAATACTGAAATTCGCTGGGTTCTTTCATATGTGGGGGACTAGACCTAGACCTTATGGCTGCGGGCTCGGGGTGAACGCGCGAGCACTGGGTTGAAAAAGAGGGTGTGTTCGCCGTTCATATTTACTCGCGGGCTACTCGCCCTTTTTGAGGGTGGAGCAGAGCCGCACCAACGGCCCGGGGACCCGAAAGTTCCGGGAGCGTTGCAGTTTAACAATTCGAACAAGCAAACACACCAATGAAAAAAGAACTCTATCTTGGACTGGATGTCCACAAAGACTCTATCATTACAACGGCGGGAAAGCGGTGCAATGAGCAACGATTTGCACGCCGAAGCTAAAGACGAAGCGATGCGGGATTTGTGCCGGGCCCGAAGTGACGCGGTGGATGATCGGCGCCGGTCGCATCATCGGTTAAAAGGATTTTTGCTGCGTCACGGGTATCGTTACCAGGGAAAAAGCAGCTGGAGCGCAGCGCATGAGCGTTATCTGCGCGAACTAGTCCTGCCGCATCCGGCGATGAAAGTGATCCTGGAAGAATATCTCCAAGGGATCGTAGCGGCCGGTGAACGGATCGAGCGCTGCCAAGAGGCGATGGGAGATTTGTCGGAAAAATGGCGACCGGAGCCGGCGGTGCGCGCGCTCATGGCGATGAAAGGATTTCAACGGTGGGGGCGATGATCTTGGTGAGCGAACTGGGTGAAGTGCATCGCTTTGCCCACCCGCGCCAGGTGACCACGCCGATGCGATTGAATCTGGAACGCAGGAGAAAGAACGATCGGATGGACGCGCGTGAATTTGTGTGTGCGGCTGTCGCGATATCTGGATGGGCACAAGGACGAATTAAAACCGATCCGGATTCCGAGCCGGGCTGAGCAGCAACGGCGCGAGTTGGGGCGACAACGGGAGTTTTGGAAAAGAGAGGTGCGTCGGCTGGAAAACCATGGTCGAGCTCTGCGGATCGAGCATGAGCACGAGACTTTAAGTGCCGGCTGGGCCGGGCCACGCAAATGGAAGCAAATCGCTCCGCAGTGCAGCGAGTTTGTGCGGGCCCAACTTGAGCCGGTGATGGAGCAGATTCGCGTGGTCAAAGAGCAATTGGATCGGCTCACCCGAGAGATTGAAGCGTTGGTCGCGCAAGAAAAAATTCCGGTCGGTCTGAAAGCTTTGACTGTGTCGCTGCTCGATGGAGAAGTGTGCGATTGGCAGCGTTTCCGCCATCGCAAGGCGGTGGGCAGTTACACGGGTTGCTGCCCGAGCGAATATAGCTCAGGCGGGGTGCAACGCTTTGGAGCAATCGACCGGCACGGCAATAAACATGTGCGGGCTAGTGTTGATTTAGCTTTTGCTCGATCTGCGAAATCTGCTCGGTCTTTTTCTGCAGGGCATTTTCCTCGAGGCGCAGAAGCACAGCCGAATAGGCGACTTTTGCCTGCGCCTCAGAGGTAACCGTGACCAGTTCCTCAATATCCCGTGGCGTGAGGCTTCCGTCCGGTGACCGCCGAGCAATGGCGCTGGCAACTTCCATCCGGGCGCCCAGTTCGGACAGTTGTTCCATGATGATGGCAATGTCTTCGTAAATGTAGACGTAGTAATGCAATTCATCGTGCGCCATAAGGCCGATCGACCCGTTCTGCTTTACCGCCTGCCATGTCGCGTCTTTCGGCCAGTAGAAATTACCTAGTCCGTAAACCAGTTTCGAGCCGATCGGCGCGGGTGATGTTGCTCCGGGCGATGTTTGCACTGCCCGCAGCAGCGTCATGTCCGCGTCCAAATCAGCCGTGATCTTTCGTGCCGCCTCGAGATTTATGCTTACGACGCGACGATTACTTTCGAGCTCGGCTGCTAATTCACCCCGGGCTTCCTGTAGTTGGTGACGATGATGAAAATATACGACCGTCTGTTCAAGACCGATCGCAATCAGGAGTCCGATCGTAATCGCTACGATGTGGATGAAAAACTGCCTCCAACTGTGAACATTTTCGTGCGGTGGATGTACTTCTAGCATGGGTCAAAAGCCTAACGAGAACAAGATCAGCCACCGCTGGCGAGGGCGCGTGTGGCGGCGGTAGAAGAGGTGGGAGTCATGGGAATCTTGAGCGTAAGTTGGCCAGCGGTTGGCTGAGTCGTCATTAATTGAGGTTTGATTGGAACGGCGAAGCTTAGCAAAGCAGCCTGGTAGAAATCAAACCCGATGAAAACTCCTCTCTATGCAGCGTTGGATCTGCACAGCCGCCATTGCGTGCTGGGCAGCATGGATCATAACGGTCGGATACAGCCAAAGGTGCGCTTTGCGACCAGTGCGCTTTTGCTTCGAGAGCATGTTGAAGCGCTGCGCCAAAGGAAGCGGCCAATTCACCTGACGATTGAAGCCGGAGCCTTCACCCGCTGGGCGAGTGGGATTGTGCGCCCTCTGGTGGAGCGACTGGTGATCTGCGAACCACGGCACAATAGAACAGATCAATTCCAACCCGCAAAAGAGTGACGAAGCGGATGTGGACGGGATGTGTTTGCTTCTGCGTTTGAGCAAGCTCAAAGAAGTATGAATGGGAGTGGATCGGACCCGGGAGATTTATCGGGCGCTGGTGTATGAACTCTTGAACTGGCGTGATGCTCAGCCTTGAACTCAAAAGTCTAATCAAAGCGCGTTACCGTGGCTGGCGGACGGCTTGCAAATCGACCACTGGGCCAAATGTGATCAAGAGCTTTTACCAGCAGAGCCGGATTCGCACTGGAAGTGTCCGGCACGCGCGACTCAATACTCAGCGCAAGATTTTGGAAACAATGTGGATGATTTGGCTGAGAAAGAAGCCATTTGATCCAATTCGATTTGCCAAAACAGAAACCGCTCCTGGTGCCCCGCCTGCGGTAAAGACGAGCGAACCGGTTCGGGGCAAAACATCGGCTTTCAATTGAAGATTACCCGGAGCAAGTCCCGACCATGCGATTGGCGGCCACAAGGTCAAAGCACGTCCATTTCGCGTGAATGGATGCTTCGGTTGCAACTGACATTGCGCTCTTCCCATCATGATTGTGGACCAGAATAAATGAGTCCCAGGAACCTGCCTGAAGAAGCGCAAACGCATCACAAAAAAGCCGTCCCACAGCCTAACGAACCGAAGCTCACCACTCGCTGAGTCGCTCCAAGGAGAAGTCAGGTCCAAACCCCCAGTCGGAAAAATATCAGCCGCTGTGGCTCGGGCGGAGCTACACACTTTTTCTTTTATTAAGAACCTGCATCTATTGGTTAGGTGTCATGGGTGTGCGGGACAAGCTGGAAGTGCTTTACCACGAACTTACCGTCTGACGTAACGATCGCGTCAAGGCGCGAATCCAAATTCGGCTTGCCTTCTATTTGTTTGGGATTTGCTGTGAGCTGGGCGTGCACGCCAAGAGGTAGCGAAACTGTGCTGCCGTTTTCACGATCGGTGGTTACATCGATGGTGAATCCTTCTGGGAACGCGCTGCCGCTCCCCGCGTTCGACTTTTTGGCGACCGCATATTGTTTCGGAGCAGCTTCGCGTGTGCGCGACAGGACGGCTTGCTGTGCTGTCGTGAGGAGGTTGATTTGCCACTTCCCGTGGTCTTGCTCGATTTTGAGCAAGACCAGGGAATCAGGGCACCACTTTCCTGCGACTTTCCAGAGCAGGAGCGTCGAATCGGCTGACCAACGTGGCGGCACCGTCTCGTGGAAGTTCAATGCGCGATTAT
This sequence comes from uncultured Verrucomicrobiae bacterium, assembly GCA_963846065.1. Classification (GTDB taxonomy): domain Bacteria; phylum Verrucomicrobiota; class Verrucomicrobiia; order Chthoniobacterales; family UBA10450; genus DASPUI01. The sequence goes on along the minus strand of CAWJUP010000019.1, from coordinate 3,511 downwards.
AGCCGGGTACCCTTTGTCGAATGGCTGCAACCACGCGCTGACTGCTTAGCTCGACCACTTGGTTTGTGCGCGCATCGGGTTCTTGCGCTGCGTCGATGTGAAATACCGGAATCGTGACGCCGTAGCGATGATCGGGAGAAAAGGTGGACTCCGGCGTGATATAGTCGGTGTTCACGTCAGCTGCGAATGCCGTCGCAGCCGCGCTGCACAGCGCGGCTGTGGCCGCTAGAATTCGGAGTCTGCTTTGCGCGCGTAACCTGAGTGGACGCATGAGACCTAACGAGAACAAGCTGAGGCGCCCTTGGCGTAACGACTGCAGCAAAGACGAATGACAGCTTCACAAAATAAAAATGGTTTTCTCGCCGGCCAAGGGTTGGCTCCAGCGCTTGGTTAGATGCGAGTGTGAGTTTCACAAATCGTTCGGCGTTAGGCCCGTCTTTTTGGCGATACGGGCGAGCATGCGCGGGCCGATCTCTTCCCCGTCGTGAAATGCGAACACGGTGTCGGGCCAGCCGGGCCGTGCCAGAATTCGGTGTGAGCCACCTGCCTCGCGCTTAATGGACCAGCCGATCCGCAAAAGCGCCGCCAAGACTCGGCGCGCCTTCGCGGAACCCCACTGGCTCATGCCGTGGCAACGGAGAAGACTTGGTCAATCTCAGGGGAACTCTCGCCCCGCTCAATTCGCTCAGCCAAGACACGCAGCCCGAGCGCTTCCACGCGGGCAACCGCCTCCTGGCGCGAGGTGCCATAGGCCAAAGCGCCAGGAATCTGCGGGACCTCAGCGATCCAGCGCCCATCGGTCTCTTGCTCGGTCTCGACTGTAAATTTCACGATGCGATTATGCCGCAGATACCAAAACAGCACAAGCTGCGCCTCAGCATCTAACGAGAATTAGCTGAGTCGCCGCTACGGACACCGAGCGGCAATGCGAGCCGAGTATTTTGATCATCGAAGGTGAATTTCTCATCGGGTAGCGGTTGACTCCATCGCATAGATGACATGTAAAGGGTGCGGGCAAGTGGTTAGACTCACCCGCACTTATGTATCGTCTTAATAATACAATAGAGTTGTCCTCACCCGAGGAAACCCGCAGCCAGTTTAATGGCTGCAATTGCCCGATCAAGCTCGGGATCGATGTGCACCAGGATTTCTATGTCGTGGTGATGCAGGTGGGAGGGACTAACCCCAAGCCGCCGCAGCGTTTCAGAAAAGAAGCGTTCCTGGACTGGGCGACGAAGCTGGCTCGCTCTGCGGCAAAAGTTCATGCCGTTTATGAAGCGTGCGGTTTTGGCTTTGGGTTGCAGCGGCAATTGAGCGCGCTGGGGATTGACTGCTACGTGGTCTGTCCGCAGAAGCTGGACGAGCAAAACAAGCGGGTAAAGACTGACGGGTTGGATGCCAAAGCGCTCTGTTTAAAGCTGGACCGTTTTGTGCAAGGCAACCGCGACGCACTGGCGTTGGTACGCGTGCCCACTGAACAAGAGGAGCAATTGCGGGCCATTCATCGTCAGCGTGAGCAGCTGGTTAAAGTGCGTAAACAACTTGAAGCGCGTGGGCGCAGTTTAATGGTCAACCACGGGATCGAGCCCGTGCAACAATGGTGGAAACAGCGCGCTTTTGGGCAACTAAGCGTGCCGGAGTGGATGAGAGAGTTGTTAGGCAACAGTCAACTGATCCTGTTGGCCTTACAGGAAAAGATCGCGCAGCTCACCACCCAATTGCAGGCCGCGGCCAAGAGCAATCAACCACGTGGACTGGGTCTAATGACCAGCGTGATTATCGATCGGGAGATCGGTGATTGGAAACGATTCAATAATCGCCGGCAAGTGGGTAGTTACACCGGTTTATGTCCCGGAGAATACAGCAGTGGCAACAAACGATTGCAAAGCTGCGTGACCAAACACGGTAATCCACGCCTGCGCGCAGCGTTAGTGAAGCTGGCCTGGAGAATGGTCCGTTTCCAACCTAACTACAAACCAATCGTCAAATGGAGTGCGGTCCTTGATCGAGGAGCACCGGTCACCGGGGCTACCCGCAAAAAAGCCATCGTCGCCGTTGCGCGCCAACTGGCAGTCGATCTGTGGCGCATCCGCACCGGTCGCTGCCCTCCACAACAACTCGGCCTAACCAATTAACCATCACAACAGCTTTGGAACGTGGGTGCTGTCCGGTGTCTAACCTGAGTCCGAGACGAAACCCTCGCGCTCGTCGCCTTAGATTGGGCGCACCCCCTGTTCCTCTTCCAACGATCGTATTGATCAAATTGTCCCGCACTTGCGGCGACGGATAGGAGTAAGAGCCGCTGGAAAACTAACCAACGAGCAAAAAGGAAGAGGACCGCTCCAACTAACCATCCCTACTCTATGAATGATCCACCTTGACACCCTTCATAGGGGTTAGACCTATTTTGCTCGTTCAGCATTCAAGAATATTGCTGAAGGAATCCCTCGCCACTGTGAAAGCAAAAATTATCCGCTAAAACTTAAAGGAAACACCAGCTTGGAGGACATGATGGCTGAGATCGCTGGTGGCGCGGCCTTTCACAAAATCGAGACTGTCATCACCTTCAGTAATCGGAGGTTGGTAGGTCTGGGCAGCCAAGCCTCCAACATCGATATAGAGATAGGTTAGTGTTAAGTGTACGTGCGGTGACAAGCAGAATTCAAGGCCGCCGCCGCCCGTCCATCCAATCGATGGGTCGTGATTGGTGTCCAACCCGAAGTGTATATCGGTACGAATATGCAAATCAGTCTGACCGACTGCCAGACCACCGGTAGCAAAAGCCATCATGCGGCCGTTCCAGAGCACATAGCCCAGCCGTGGGCGCGCCGTCATATACCAGTTAAACGCGGTAATCGCGGTGGTGCGAGCTCTTACGAACGTGTCGTTGTCTGACGTTTCGTTCGCAAATGCAATCGCTTTACCGCCGTCGTTCTCCATCATAGAGCCGGAGAAGTCCGCTTCGAGACCGAAAACGAACGATCCGCGCTGAAAATTTCGGCCCGCCTGAACTCCACCCTCGCCTCCCCATTGGTCGTCTCCGGTGCCTGCCCCTTCGTCAGAGAAATGTTCCGGTAACATAGCATTCGGTGGAGAGGTTTCGGTAACCTGCGCTTCAACAAAAGTATGATGGTTGCTGCCTGGGTTGAAAATTGTGCCGCCGTGCAAACCGAAATACCAGCCGTCGAAACAGAACTCCGAGGCAATAGGCTGCGGGGCAATTTCTTTTTCCAAAGGCACTGGCTCAGGGCCGGCAGTAGCCAATCCGCAAAACACACACGCTATGGCAAAAGCTAAGGTCGTTTTCTTCGTAGCGCAGGCTGTTTAAAGGTTTGACAGGGCCGGGTCAATCCAAAATGAAAAATCCGCGTGAGAGACCCGCTGTGATTCACATTCGACGAGCGAATGAGCCGGCGGCGGCCGAACTTCACGGCTGACACACGACAGAGGGAGCCGACCAATAGTTGCGCAAACCTTGGACAATGAGGGCGAGCACGAGGTCTAACGAGAA
>CAWJUP010000018.1:0-207341 GCA_963846065.1 uncultured Verrucomicrobiae bacterium | reverse complement strand
CGGAGCAGGTCACGCAGCAATTCGCTACCGGTTTCGTCACCAAACGAACGCGCTCGCTCTTTAGTTTTCTCCCGCTCCGGCGCACGTCCGAACGGAAACTCACTTTTGTATTCGCGGCGGTCAATTGTTTGCCGCGCGATTCGGTCTTTTCCAAGAGGACTCGCTCCAGATGATGAGGGCGTTTCAGATCGCGCAGGAACAAGAGGTGGATTTGAGCGCCGAATTGACCGATTCGATCAGCCCGCAATCTTGGATTGATCACGCGCACGATTTGTTACGCCAAAACGCCGCGCGAGATTTTCAGATCGATTCTTTCCCAGAAGGGAAACGTCGGGCGGGTGCTGCGCATGATGCATCAGGTGAACTTCCTTGGTCGCGACATCTCCTGAGTTCGCGCAGATGACTTGCCGGTCGAGCACGAATTCTTTCATCGTTACACCGCGGACGAACAGGCTCTCCTGTGCATCGACAAACTGGATGCCCTGAACGACCACTGAGTCCCCCAAGCTGCGAGGCTACCGACGACTGTTCGAGGAATTTGATGAACCGATGATTCTGTATCTGGGTGCTCTGGCTGCATGACACCGGCCGGGCCGTGGCCGCGCGACCCCCTACTCGGAGGCCAGCGCGGTCTTTGCCCAACGGGTGGCGCATCTGCCTCCAACTTTCTTCCGAACAGCGAAAGTCTCTGATTCTTTTGGTTGATCACCACATCACCCTTTCAACGATGGCGCAGCAACGAAACATCGACGTGACCGCCACGGTGATTGAGTTTGCCCATATCATTAAGAATCGGAGAAATCTCGATGCGCTGCTTTTGCTCACTCTGGCCGATGGCCAGGGAACGAGCGGCCAAAACTGGTCGGATTGGAAAGAGTCGCTGGTTTGGCAGCTTTACGACGTCACGACCCGATATCTGGCCGATCAGAAGTCATACCTCGAACAAATTAAGATCGAGCGGGACGAACTGCAGAAGGCGGTGGCGGCCCGCCTTTCACCCGATTACGCCGATGACGTCGAGGCTCATTTCGATTTGATGCCGGACAGTTACTTTCGTGCCTCCGAATTGCCGGACATTGTTCGAGACTTGAAAGTCGTTAGGACATTCTTCGTAAACGCGACGTCGGATGGAGACCAAACGCTGAATCCCGCGCTTCATTGGCAGGCGTCTCCAGATCAGGGACACAGCATTGTCTCGATTTGCTCTTGGGATCGACAGCAATTGTTGGCCAAAATTGCCGGATCATTTTCGATCGTCCCACTCAATATCTCCGAGCGCGGACGTGTTTACGCGGGAGGACAACACCGTTCTCGACATTTTTCGGGTCTGCGACACGACGGGAGGGGCAGTGACGGATCAAAAACAAATGCAGCAGGTGGAAGAGACGCTTCGCCTGGCGCTCAAGGAAACGAGCTTTAACTTTAGCCCGCTTTTGGAAAAAACACGGAATGCCGCTCGGGACGCGGGCCACTCTCGAACTGGAATTCCCAGCCCAGATTGCGGCGGATAACAAGGCACACCCGCATTATACGCTGCTCCAAGTTCAAACACCGGACCGGTTAGGCCTGCTCTACGATTTGCTTTCTTGTCTTGGTGCAGAAGGCGTTTCCATTGTCCTCTCGCGAATCAGCACACAAAACGGAGCTGCGATCGATACGTTTTACGTCACCGATGGTGTCAGCCGCGGAAAGATTACGGATCCCCCGCGAATTGCCGCCTTACAGAAGCGTTTGCATGCGGTCGCAACCTCCGGGCCGGCAATGGCAGAACATGTTAACTAGCGCACTCGCTCGTACCACATATCGTTTCGGGCGATGAATGCGCTGATCTTGGCAGCCGGTTACGCTACCCGGCTTTATCCCGTGACCCTGAAGAAAGCCAAGCCGCTCCTGGAAATCGGCGAAAAACCGATCATTGAATGGTTGGTTGATAATCTGACGGGCATTTCTGTCCTGGAGACCATTTACGTCGTCACAAACGACAAGTTCGCCGGTGATTTCGAGAATTGGGCCGCCGCGTATCGAAAAAGAAATCCCAACACGCGAATCAAGGTCATCAACGACGGTTCGCATTCGGACGATGACAAGCTTGGCGCCATTGGCGACGTCAATCTTGTCCTGACCCGAGAAGATCAGGTTTCGAAAACAGACCTGCTCATCGTTGCCGGCGACAATCTGTTTCGCGAGCCGCTTTCACCATTCATTGAAGCGGCGCGAGGATCATTCGCCGCCGTGGCGGTTCATGATCTTAAGGACCTTGAACCGATGAAGAAATATGGCGTAGTCACGCGATCACCGGAGGGTCTGGTCACACATTTTGAAGAGAAACCGGACCAGCCGCAAAGCACGCTCGCGGCAATGGCGGTTTATTATTATTCGCGAGACGCGTTATCGCTTTTCACCACCTACCTTGCCGCCGGCAATAATCCGGACCAACCCGGCCGATTCCTGCAATGGCTTTATACTCGCCAACCGGTCAAAGTTTTCGAGATGAAAGGCGAATGGCTCGACATCGGCAGTAAAGAAACCCTCGAACAAGCCGATAAACTCTTCCGGAAAAATAACTGAACGATTGCGAATGAAATTTCCGGTCGTTCCAGTTTGCGTTGCCATGGGCGCTTTGGTCGTAGGCATTACCATCGGCCGTCAGTCTGCCCCACATTCTCCAGCGTCCACCACGAAGCGGATGTCTGATGCTCCGGCTCAATCGGGACCGTCGGCTGCTGATTTGGAGAAAGCCTTTCCCCCTCCAGTCGAGGGGGCCGCGGGAAAATCGGCCAGGACTGACGGGGCGTCGCAACGTTCCAGTTCATCAGAAATTATCGCCGGCTTGAAAGAAGCATTAACCCATCAGGGCAGTCGCCACATGTCCGCCGAGCTCTCGAAGCTGATCGACTCGCTCGATTCTCAGAACATCAGCGATGTCCTCAATTTCGCTAAAGGGCTAACGAATCAGGACAAAAACACCTTGTTACCGCTCGTTCTCGGTCGATGGGCGGAGTTGAACGCCGCCGATGCCATCGCTTACGCGCAAAATCTTCCCGCCGGATTGGAGCGGAACCGGGCAATGAACAGCGTGGCCGGCGGTCTGGTGGAAAAAGATCCAGCGGCCGCAATGAACTGGGCGCAACAACTCCCGCCCGGTCCGTCACGCGAACAGGCCATGCAGACAATCATTGGCGCAATTGCCGAAAGAGATCCCCGCTCGGCGCTGGGAATGGTGCAGAATCTTCCTTCGGGACGTAGCCGTCAGACTGCTTACTTCTCTGTTTTTTCTCGCTGGGCGAATTCCGATCCGGCCGGCGCAGTGGAAGCAGCCAGCCAGCTCCCGTCCGGAACGGTTCGCGATAACGCCCTGGCCATGGCGGCTGGAAATTGGGCGTCTCAAGATGCGGAAGCAGCCTTCGCTTGGGCGAATGGTTTGGCCCCGGGACAGATGCGGAATCGGGCAATCCAAGGTGTGGTCCGTAACTGGGCTTACCGCGATGCCGAGAAAGCCGCGCAGGTTGCTTTGAATTTGCCGCCAGGTTCAATCCGTGAGCAGGCCATCGGCGAAGTGGCCAGCGGCTGGGCGCAGAGCGATCCCCGCAGCGCTCTGCAATGGGCGGAGAAACTGCCGGCAAGCGATGGGCAGATTCGCGCAATCAGCAATGTGCTGCAGGCCTGGTCGCAATCTGATCCGACTGCCGCCGCCGATTATGTCGCGGCGTTGCCCGTGGGGAAATTACAAGAGAACGCAGTTCGTTCCATTTCGTGGCAGCTCGCGAACACCGATCTCCAAACCGCGATTACCTGGGTGCAAAAGCTTCCTGCCAATGCGGCGCGCGAAACGGCCCTCAACGGGGTGGTCAACCAATGGGCGAACATTGACCCCAAAGCCGCTGCCGAATTTGTAAACCAGGCAGCTACCGGTGATCAGCGGAGAAATTTGCTCAGCTCGATCGCTTCACAATGGGCCCAAAATGATGTTCAAGCCGCGCTCACGTGGGCAAGCAATCTCTCGGATCAATCCGTTCGCGACACTGTTTTACCCACGATTTTGGCCTCGGTTGCGCAATCTGATCCAGCCAAAGCAGCGGATATGGTTTCCAGTCTGTCCCCGCGGGCACAGGAGAATGCGGTCAGCGCGGTCGCGTCGCAATGGGCCGGGAGCGATCCCCAACGTGCGGCTCAGTGGGCGTTGGCTATCACCGATGCCAATGCGCGCCGCAACGCGGTCTCCAGTCTCGTTAGCCGATGGGTGCAAACGGATTCCTACGGCGCCGGAACGTGGTTGAGCAGCTTGCCCCAAGGGGATGCCCGCGACACTGCAATCGTCACTTATGCGCAGAATATTGCTTCGGCTGATCCACCAACGGCGATGCAATGGGCCAACAGCGTGGGCGATGATTCAACGAGAAATGGCACAGTTCAAACGATTGCTCGCAACTGGCTAAACAGTGAACCGCGCGCGGCCGCCGCATGGATCAATAATTCCTCGCTCACGGCCGACATGAAAGCGCGTTTGTTAGGCCAGAAGTGAGACGTAACGTAGATTGTTACATCGTGAATACCGATGTAACCATTTCACAAACTAACGAATCAGCTACTTCAGCCTGCCCTCGTCGAATTCGATCAGATCGAAGTAAGTCTTGATATCCTTGCGCCCGGCACCTCCCGATTCTTTCAGGAAGTGATTGAAGCGGGCTCTTTTTGCGGCCGTGTCCGGATGCCGCGAAATCATGGCTTCATTCCATTGTTCCGTCGCGTCTCTGGAATGTTTTTCCCCGTTCTCCTGTAACCACTTCAAGATTTTCTCGTCTTCTTCCAAACGATTCACGACTTCCTCAAATGCGTCGCCGTCGATCTTCAAGAAGGCGAGGAGATGTTTGTCGAAGCCAACGGTTTTGTAATTGTAACCGTTCAACAATCCTTTGCGATGGAGCTTTGCCTTGTCGATTAACCGCGGCAGATGGACGTAACCGCCGAGCTTTTCGTAAGGACTCCGGGGATGGGGCCGTTTGATTTGTCGCGTCACTGATCCGACCTACCACGCGCGGGGGTGGCTACATCATGCAGTCGCTTCATCGAATGATGAAATATCAGGTCGCCGGAAGAGGAGAAGCGCTCATGGCAACGTCGCCTTGCGCTTTCTCTGTCGAAACCGGCGCTTCCGTCGGGAGCAATTCACCTTGCGTTAAACCAGTCTGGCCGATGGCAAGCTGGCCGGAAAAGAGACCGCCTTTTTCGATCGCAATCGATTTGGCTGTCACATTTCCTTCGAGAGTACCGGTCTTGGCGATGGTGACGGCGCCACTGGCAATAATTTCCGCTGACAGACGGCCCTTAATTTCAATCGTCTCGACCGTGACCCGCCGGAAGCATTGCACTTCCGCCTTTTTTTCCACGACGATGTGTTTGGCGGACAGGCGACCCGGGATTTTTCCAGCGACACTGATGGTAATCGTTTCATCGGCCTGGAGATTGCCGCGCAGTTTTCCTTCGATGATGGCAGACCGGCAAACCACGCTGGTGCTGCTGAGATCGCCTTTGCTGCTGAGAAAGACATCGCCGCGGGTCCGAATGGAGCGGCTGAAACTGGTGGTAATTTTGTACTCCCGCAGATCGATGTGCGCGCTACACCCCGGACAATTGGTCGAAGTCGCGGCGTCACTGACCTCGTGTTTACGTTTGCATTCGAAACAAGAGGCAATGCGAGTGCTGCGTCCCTTCCACAGGCCTTCAAACTTTCGGACCGACCCGCCAACATCTGGGGGCGGCGCAGCCTCACTCTTACTCGTCAGTTTGAGGCCGGCTTTAGGCGTATTCGGCGTAAAGCTCCGACCGCACTGGCGGCAAATCGTGGCTTTGACGGCGACGTATTCCATCTGCTGAAAGCCACAATGCGGACACTCCACACGGGCCTTAGCAGGCGTCTTGGTCACTCGATCTCTCGGGGGATAATTTTTACTACGCGCGCGCGGCGAAAGCCGGCTTGGCCGCCGGTTCGTCGTGACGAACAACTTCTGGTCGGCTACCGGAAGCTTTCACGCTCATACCGCTGGAAACTTCCGACTTACCGATGAACGTCGCGCCTTCTTCGATAATCAGACGCGCCGCCTTCAAATCGCCTTGCAGAGTGCACTTTGACTTTAGCTCGCAACGCTCGCTGACGGTGATATTACCCTGAACCTTGCCGAAGACGGTGATGGATTTGGTCTTGATCTCGCCACGAATATCGGCGTTTTCACCAATCGTGAGAACCCCTTCGGAGTTGATTTCACCTTCTACTTTACCGTCGATCAGCAGCTCCTTTTGGAACTTAATCGAGCCTTTGATTTCGACGTCGCTCGAGAGCACGTCTTTACCTGAATGTTCTGCCATAAACTTGTGATATTCGTTGGTTGTGGTTCTAGTTGGATCGCCGTAGCTGGCTCGGCTGCTATCGTCAGAGCTCGAATGCACCGGTCCCTCTCCAATTGGTGCCATTGGCTTCTGCGGTATGAATTTTTTCAACACGCGTTATTATTGTTAGATAGTCCCGCGATGTCAACGGATTCCGAGGGAAATCCCCATCTTTTTCACCGGTTATTCACAACCCGAAACAGCTTAGCGGCCGGGTTTTGACCGGCCAAAACCAGAAAGGCGGGCGCTTGCGCCGGAGTCCGATCGAGGATCTCACCCAATGGCCTCGAAGGGATCTCAGTTAGGCCCAGAATGCCCGCCGAATTGACGGTGACCCGTGCGGCATCGTAGCCGATCACCCATTCCACCCGATGCTTCTGCAAAAGCTCTCGCGCCTCACCCGGATCTCCGGTGATATAAAAGCGAGCGGTATCGGCAATTCCCGGCAACGCTTCGTGTGAACTGCCGCCCACCCCCGGTTGCCCCGACCAGTATGCGATCTCGGGTGACAACCACCAAGGCGCCAGGAACGCACGAATCTCAGGCGATTGAATCGTCCTAGCCAACCCGCGTATTTGCACAGACTCGATTCGATGCTCCATCTGCAACGCCAGCGCTGGATCGTTAGGCCAGATTCGATCGTCCCATTCCCGAAAAATCGGGAACAGTGATAAACTGAAGGCAATCCAAATCGCCCCTGACCGCGAACCGGTTGTTTCCAGAAGCGCCGGCAGAACCACTACCAATATCGTGAGGAAAAAGTAACCCCACCGAGCTTGCCATATGGTTAGGCCGAAGCTCGCAGCCAACAAAATCAAAATGAATATCGGCGACGCGCCCCGCCGGCGCCACGATTGCCAGATCAAAAACGGAACAATGACTAACAAGTAGCCGGCCCATCGGAACCAAATTGGGTTGGATAGGGTCACCGGATGCAGTTCACCGATCGCGCGCGACCAATTGAGAAAAAGTGCGCTCGAATAGATCGAGATCGATGGCAACCGGCGTTCCACGAGGAGCGCGATCAGGAGAATACATCCGAAAACAATCCAGCCCGCCTTGCGTTCTTGGCCGAACAAAAAAGATCTGTTCAAAACAGCAGATGTGATGATGAGGATCAAAAAGAGCAGCGCCGGTTCGTAGGCGGATACCCAAATGGCCAACGCCCACGCCGCGGCGCTGAATACGCCCCATCCCATCGACGGTTCTTTTCGAGCACTCCATTCGGCGCAAACGCCAACCATGACTAACAAGATCAAGGCGGATTGATGATCGGGACGGCCCAGCTCAGTTCCGTGAACGAGAATCGGGCTGATGGCATAGAGAACTAGTCCGATCCATCGATACCGAAACCTCATCCGTCGCGACCACCACCAGAAAAACCAGCCGCCGGCGAGGGCGAGCACCGGAGAGATCAATGCGCCGGCCATGTCGACGTCGTTGGAGAACGGCTTCAGGCAACAGGCCAAGCCGAGAATCAAATAATCAAACGGAGCAGTGGTATGCGGCGTGGTGCCGGCCGGATAGTTCTCGAAGTCGTGATGGCGAATAATCAGACCGGGGTGTGCGGCACACAGCCGCACCCTGGTCATGCGTGCGTAGCAATCGGCGTCGGTGAAGTAGACGTTTCGGTTCACGAACACATCGCGACAGTTGGCGAACCGCGGCAATAAAATCAGCGCGGTCAGAATCGCGAGTTCAATTGCAATCAACCCGCCACAAAGAAATCGGCGCACCTCCCGAGCTTGGCAAAATCGCGACAAGAAATCGAAGGGGAAAAGGCGGGCGCAATTCAATTCGCAAATCGGCGAATCCCGTGGCTTGTCGAGTCGTGGCTCATTTCCCCTTCGCTTCAAAGCGAAGGCTGGGCCCGCCTGGATTCGAACCAGGGACCAAGGGATTATGAGTCCCCTGCTCTAACCGCTGAGCTACAGGCCCGCATCATTATCGATTAAATCACGCGAACCAGTGAGGACCAACACTGAAAATATAAAGCAATCAGTTATTACAGTAAGCACCGATAGTTTCACGGTTGTTTTCTACGGTCGAAGCGATTTTCGGTGCAAACCAACTTCTCGGAAGTCATGGTTTAACACCTTTTTAACATTCTGCTTAAGGGTCTGATTCAAACTGCCCGACAAGCCGCATCGGCAAGCGCTCATTGCTACTGCGAGCATGAACTCACAGAAGAAAAGGCGATTTCTCCTGGCTCGAGCTCTTGACGCGGATCACTTAAAACCTTTTTGACATTGGCCATTTCACCCGAAGCCGAGCAGGAACTTGTAAAAAGCGCCGAGGATTTCGGTGTCGATGGGTTAGGGCCTAGGGCTTGCGTCCATCTCGGAGGCCCGCGCCAGTGCTTGTGTGTCGATATACTCCCGGATGTTCGTCAGTTTGCCATTTCGAATGGTTATGGCGAAGACCCAATGGTCCTCGAACGTCTTATCCGTGGCTATGATTCTCCCCTTCGCGAAGCCGACGACCAGAACCCGGTCGCCTTGCGCCACGAATTCGGGGGGCTCTGGGTAAGAAGTTTCCAACGTGTCGGAAGCCTTCTGGAGCAAATCCGCCAATCCCGCGTGCCCGCGGTGCGTGCCGGCGAGCGGCCAGTCCTCGCCCGGAATAATCCACTCAATGTCCTCGGCAGACAACGCCAGCAGACCTCGCTTATCGCCGCTGCTGAGTGCCGCAAAAAAATCCTTAACAATCTGGACGTTGTTTTCTGTGCTCATCTATCTCCTATGTTTTGTTTGTTAGGTTGAATTTGCGCTCTTCTTCCAAGTAACCAAAGTCGAGAAGCAACGCGCCGGAGTCAGACCTGTGCCATGCCTCCATCGACCGCGAGATCTATCCCGGTGATATAAGAACTTTCATCGGAAGCAAGGAACACGACGGCAGCAGCTACTTCCTCGGGCTTGCCTCTGCGGCCGAGCGGAACCTGCGAGGCGAACCCCTCTGCCGCCTGTTTTACCTGTTCAGCGGTGAGGCCCGCGTTCTCCAAAGCCGGAGTTTCGATTGGGCCAGGGCTCATCGCATTCACACGAATCTTGCGACCCTTCAGTTCCTCCGTCCAGCCGCGGGCGAAACAGCGCACCGCCGCCTTGCTCCCAGCGTAGGCGGTAAACGCGGCATCTCCCCTCACATTCGCGACTGACGAGGTCAGGATGATCGAGCCGCCATCTTTGAGAAGGGGTAGGGCCTTTTGCACGGTGAAGAACGTTCCCTTCGCGTTTAAGTCGAAGGTCTTGTCAAAATGAGCCTCGGTCGCTGTTTCGAGCGGCGCGACTTCACCCCAGCCAGCGTTTGCGAAGAGGACGTCGATGTGACCGTGCTTCTCTTTCACGACGGCAAAGAGCCGGTCCAAATCTTCCAGGCGCGATATGTCGCCCGCGACCGTCGTGACGTTTTTCCCGATCGAGGCAGCGGCCTCTTTCAGCTTTTCCTCTCGTCGGCCGGTGATCACGACTTGCGCGCCTTCTTCCACGAAGCGCTTGGCGGTGGCCAAGCCAATCCCGCTATTTCCGCCTGTGATGACCGCGATTTTTCGCGCTAATTTTTGCCCTTTGTTATTACTCATATGTTTCTCCTTAGCTTTTGTTCTTCGTTATCTTCGAGAATGTCAGACCTACGCTTTTCCTCCAAAGCTGACGTAGTCATCGAGTTCGCCGAATTCGAAGAAGGTTTTGATGTCTTCCCGGGTCTTGGAAATCTTGCCCAGACTTTCGGCATAGAACTCGAGGGTCTCGGCATCGCTGTCCGGCCCGCGTTTGTCCATGAAAGCAGACCAGGCCTCGACTTCCCATGGAGCGCGCGGGGTCTTGGAATGAGCCTGAACCCAATCGAGCATTTCCCCGTCACCTTTGCCGGTGGTCAATTCCTTCAACAAGGCATCGGGATCGAAGCCAAGAAATTTCACCAGGTGCTGGTCGGTTGGGGAGTTGTAGATGTATTCGCCATTCTTCCCGGCGAGGGTCGCCCGGCCCTTGTCGAGCATGCGTGCCAATATCACGTGGTTGCCCAAGCGAACACGAAAGCTCCGGGGCGGCCGTTGAGTGAGATCAATATAGAAATGTTGCGTCTTCATAGGATGCTCTGATTCGATGTAGGGAACGTCCGTGTTATCGATCACTGGGTCTAATGCCGGTTGGTGATTGCCGTGATGCAAAATGCGCATCACCATTTCAATCGTGCTGGAAAAACTTCGTTTGTTTCTGGTGATCCTGGAAGAAGGCAGCCTCCGTCGTGCGGCTGACCGTCTGCGCATTTCTCAGTCCGCCATCACGCGACAGATCCAATCGTTGGAACTCGAGCTCGGTGGGCGGGTTTTGGAACGAACCTCGGCCGGGGTGCGTCCTACGAACGGAGGAGTTGTCCTTGTCGAAAAGGCGAAAAGGCTGTTGGCAGATTATGATTCCACCATGGCGGAAGTCCGCCGACTGAATCGCGGAGGCAGTGAACGGTTGCGGATTGGCTATATTGCGTCGGCTGTCCAGGAGTATCTTGGGCCGGCACTGGCCGTGCTGCGGCGCGATCATCCGAGCGTGAAAGTCGAAATGCTCGATCAAACGCCTGGCGAGATGATTATCGCACTACGGCAAGGCAAAATTGATCTGGCCTTGACGTTGCATGGCATAGACCTGCTCTCGCGCGATTTCTATATTCGGAAAATCGCGACGGTGAGAAGCCTTGTTGCGCTTCCCGTCAGCCACCGGTTTGCGACCAAGAGACAGGTGTCTATCTCACAGTTGAAGGGCGAAACGTTCGTGCGGGGATCGGATGATGTGGTGCCGGGATACACCCAGAGGATCATTCAGCTCTGCCGCAGGTATGGCGGCTTCCGTCCCCGCTTGGCCACCATTGATAAAACAACTAGTCTTGTGGAATCACTCGCCGTGGCAGCGAATGAAGAAGCGATTTCAATTCAACCAGCCTTCATTTCTCACCTTGACGTCCCGAACGTGGTCATGGTTCCCATCGCTGATGCCGGCGCAACCTGGGATTTGTTCGTTGTCTGGCTGCGAGGCAAAATTGCCGGCCCATTGCTGACCTTGTTGAGCGAACTAAACCTGAAGTCTCAAAAATAACGGGTAGGAGGACGGGGTGATTCTTTCGTCCGCGACAGTTTTGTAAAGACGGTCGAGCGCCGCGAGATTGGCTACGTCGCTCATTAGTCAAAGTCCTAACGAAATACAAACGTCCGAACATTGGTCGTTAGGGGATTAAATGTATTACAAAAACCCGGAGCCTACACGGTCCGGTACCCTTTTGTCATTTACGGCTTTTTATAGCCAAAACGGAAAATCTCGAAAGTCGATTTCTCCTGGGACGGACCCTTGAATCCAACCATTTGGAACCTTTTTGACATTTGACGCTAAAATGCAGGTCAAAAGCCCGCCACATTACGCGTCATTTCTGAGGTGTTACGGACCCTCGTTTCATACCCTTTTGACACTTGAGGAATTCTTGGTGCACCAGTTTCGCTGAGGAGACTCAATTGCAGGATTTCATTCGTCTCGCCATTTGAGGCAAATAGTGGCTGGTCTGATCTTTCGGAGCTTTCGATAAAGCGTCGAGTATGTCGGGTGTTGATGAATTTGGCGAAGCAAGACCTATCCTCCGAAAATAGGCCCGATAACGCTCGCAAATGTTTGAAGGAGATAACGCATTCGGAGAAACGAGTTCCCTCTTGACCTGATCTACATTTTGCGCCCGGAGGTCGTATCCAGACCAGCACAGGATAATTGTCGCTACTTCTTCCCTAAAATCGGGTTGCCTCAACGAATCGAAAGCGTTCACCAGGAAAGGAACTAGTGCGATATCAAAACGAGCCTCCAAACCTTTTAGAAAGCCCTCTATGCTGGCGCGCCCGCTGGAAAGGGCGACGTCCCACCCGTGCTTTGCAAGTCCAACGTATCCGAATCGCAAATACTCTGCTTCCCATAATTTATCGCCCGCTAATGCGTGCTCGCGGGAAATTCCGAATGCCGGGGGCGCCGTTGGGTAGCCGTAAATGCCAAACCAAGTATTCAGCTGATTGTAAAGTTCGTCCAACACCGGACCCTCAGTCTCAACGTGGATTCGGGCAAGCAGTGCACGCAACGAAGCCTCCGACTGAAAGCGACCCAATGCAGTTGCAGCCCAGCAACGGTCGGCAATCTGATCGCTTTGAAGTAGAGTCGTATATTCTTCGATGTGCTTGTCACGATCGACGGCGGCTACCTGATCGTTCAAAAGACGCGCATTCGCGGCTGAAATCCTAATGCCTTTTCTCATGTCGAAGGTGACCCCCACGGGAAGAGCCGCTTTCGATGAGTCAAAGATTCCCACAGCAATCAGCGCAACAGGCAGGATAAATTTTTTCACGTGAATTTTAGAGGAATCGCTGCCGAGCTGTTCCGAATTGAATCGTTCGTCCTGCATCGATAAATCCTTGGTTCATCAGGTCGAGACGCAGCCCGGGAGGTATCCCTCCAATATCCGTTGGTTCATAAGGTTCATCACTGCCCGCTGTTACCGATTGAATTGCTTCTCGAGCCTGAGAGCTGCATACTCCGTCCGTTAAGTAATTGACCCCTTGATCAATTAGATTGTCATAATAATCGCGCACGTCCTGGTCGTCGACTCGCGACGGATCTAGCAAATCTAAGGTGCCGAATTCGTGGGCTACAACTTGATCGGCCAAGAACGAGGATGGATTATCAAAACGATGAAGTCCGCCGGAATCAAAACTGTAAAAAGTACTGCCTTGCGCATCCACAACCCAAACCGCGGTGTGTCCTATTCCCCAGAAATTCGGTCCGAGTGTCACTAGATAGGTAGAAAGACCGACGGGATCGCCGCGAGATAATGGGTCATTCGCCACATACTGATAAAGATTCACACCCTGTCTGCTTTCTGCATCCTTCAATGGATCTCTGCTGATCCAGCGATCCGTTCTCGAATCGTATGCACGATACAGAGCAAGATTTAGTCCGCTCGGTTGATGATAGTAAAATCCCGTGTATCCGAACTCCGAGTCGAGTGAGCCGCTCCGCTTAATTCTGTTTCCCCACCAATCGTAAGCGTACTCCGCCTGAATCGCGCCGCTGCTGTTCTCCAACTCGACAATGCTGCCGAGATGATCCTTCATATAATAGTAGCTGGTTCCCGAGATCTGTTCGCCTTCAGGATAGAAGCGTCGCAGCACGGCGTTACTTGCGTCGCGCTCTTCCGAAATTGATCTGCCGTTCCAGATGAACTGCTTGGTGCCCGTCACGACCATCGTTGTACTTTGAATCGTAGCTTTTAGCGACTGCGATGACGTATTGCCCTTGGCTTGTGCCGCGCTGATTTTGAACGAATACGTGCCCGCGTTCAGAGTCAGTGTTTGGGCGACGCTTCCTGTGTTTTGAATCAATCCTGCCTGCGCACCTTCAGGCGCGACAACGCCCATCAAACTGCTCGTGTTCCGACTAATTCCGCTTGTTCCGGTGAATGTCCAAGGCGATCCGCCAGCCGGATTAAGTTGATAACTATTCGCAGCGATCGCCGGAGTTTCGAAACCACCATTGCTCATCTGAGTCGTGTTTAGGATGACGTTATCGACCAACGCCGCGCTCGTACCAGTCGCAGTCAGTCCCGCGATAGTAAAAACGTATGTGCCGCTAGAGAGAGCGACGCTACTCGAAGTCGAAGTCGTGTATTTATTGTTGGCTGTTGGAGCGAGCGAAAGAGTGATCGCTGGCGCCGGTAAACCCTTTTCGACAATCTTCACACGTCTTCCGAGTCCGTCATACGTGAACTCGGTGCGGGTGGAGAGGCCCGGGTAATTGATAGCTGTCAGGCGATTCGCCGCGTCCCATTCATATGTCCTCGAAGGATCGGCCGTCAGGTTACCGTTGCTGTCGTAAAGATAACCGGGATCTGTCAATTGATTGACGAGATTGAAGGAGTGCGCTGAACCATCGGTTTGGTTTCCGACGGGATCATACGAATATGTGGAATTATTCGTCTGTGTTGAAGAAACCTTGTCGGTAACGCCAACCAACTGGTCGGCAGTATCAAGCATCGATTGACCGCCAATCCCGGACCATTGCTCTGCGAAACCGCTCGCTCCAAACTGGCGCGTCAGCTCCGTAATTTCGCCCTCGGGATCATAAACGTAGGTGAACTTCGATACGACGGCGCCGCTCGACGTCTTATTATTAAGCGTTTGCAGCCGACGATCAGCTGTATTCGTGAAATATGTATAAGCCGTCGATTGTTTGTTTGGGAGGGCCCAACTGAGCAGGCGTGACGTTGGCCCGTCATAAGTAGGCGTAAACGTTCCGAGGGGATTTACGACGCTCGTCACTCGCCCCAATGCATCGAAGACCCGACTCGCCGAGATAGAATTCACAGCATGGCTCAGTTCGCGGCCCAGCGCATCGTACGTGTAAGTGATGGTGTCGTTAGTCAGCGGTCCGTCGACAGATTGTAGTAGTCCCGCTCCAGGTGAAGTCGAACCGGTGATCGCGTTGTAGCTATAGACTGTTGTGCCCGTGCCATCGATCATCGTTGCGATGCGGTTGTAGGCTGGGTCGTAGGTAAAGTTTACCGTCGGGGTGGCAATCTGCGCGCTTGTGTAGCTGACCTGTTGCAGGTTGTTGTCTGCGAAATAAAGGTAATTTGTCGTCTGATTCTTCGCATCGGTCGACGACTTCAGGCGGCTCGTGGTGTTCTCATAAATATAAGAAATTGAAGATGTATCAGCGAACTGCTTCGAAATAATGCGGCTTTGTAAATCGCGCCCGAAATTTGTCGTGTGAAGATTCGCGTCTGTGATTGATGATAGCGCGCCGCAATTACACCATCCATATTGAGTTGTGCGATTCAATGGATCTGTAATCGAATCCATATGGCGGTTCGCGTCGTAGTGGCGCGTAGTCCAGAGACCGCGTCTGTCTTTGCTCTTCGTCAGATCGAGAATCGTGGTTAGACCGGAACCAAAATCCTGAGTGTATTGGAACTGCTTAGTTGTTCCGTCGGGGTAAGTAAGCTGGGTCACGCGATCGATATTGTCGTAATCGTTAGTGATCGTGTATGCATCGGGATTATTGGTGACGGTCCGGATGCGATTCGCGCTATCGTAGGTGAAAACCGTGGACGCTGAGGCGCCATTAACTGTTGGACTCGTAATCTTAGCCAGATAGCTCAGCGGCGCGGTTGTTCCATCGCCGTAGGTGTATGTAGTGACCTCCAGCGAATACCTTTTTCTGGGATAAAAAGTCGATCCAAATGTACCCGCCAGTAAATGGGGTTTACGACTACACTAAGGCACGAATCACGCACTGGGCACTAAATCCTGATGGAAGCTCTTTCGTTGGATCACGTTGCCGACGCAGATCGCCAAAATCGCCGTTGCAGCTGTATATCCCGCTGTAAGCATCAGGAGGCTTGAATTGCCAATACAGATCAAAATATTTTTTAGTGTTGCATCCACGCTTATAACAATTGTGATCTGTTTTGCTCAGTCCCAAGGTAATGTAAGCGGAAAAGACTGGTTTTGGCGAGGTGGTCGGGCTGACCCGATTCGCAATATGATCTACCGCTCAGACGGCTCACTACGACGGTTCGTGAAGGTTAGCGCGGTTGTCCTATCTATCATATTTGTAGTCAGTATCTGGCTTCTTGTTCCAACCGAGCGGACGCGACGCTGAACCGACTCACCGATAACGGGTTACGGCTAAGTAGTAACGCTCCGGGGATATCTTGTTGAAGATCCATGGCAAAGGCCCGCCGAAGCTACTGTAAAAGCTCGCACCGGCGCCGATTGAAGACGTGCTGACGAACGGAATCGTAATCAGGCGCAATTCGCTCCGCTCGGACACTGGGCCGAGAGACACTTTGCTCGAATTCAGATCGCCGAAGGGACCAATAATAATCTCGCCATTTGTGACAACTTCGCGCGAACGAGCCGATAGCGTTGCTTGTGATTGCGATCCGGCCAAGCGAGTCATATTGCACCGAACGAGTCGTCGGATCGTCACTAACGGCGTCTCCGATTCTGCGTCCCAGTTCATCGTAAGTATAGGTGATCGTATCGTTCGAAAACGGGCCATCGATCTGATGCACTTTGCCGGCGCCCAGCGTGCCGCTGGCTACTGGGTAATAGCTATACGTCGTCGTTCCTATGCCGTCTGTCATTGAGGTCAGACGACTGTAATTTGAATCGTACGCATAACCGACGGTTGGCGTTGAGTGCAGTGCGTTGCCATAACTGACCTGCTTCAAATTATCGTCGGGATAATATTGGTAATTCGTGCTCTGGCCGTTTGCATCTAGTATCGACTTTAAACGACTTGTTGTATTCTCGTATGTGTATGCGATCGCTGAATGGTCAGCGAACACTTTAGACGTTATGCGCTTTTGTGTGTCCCGGTTGAAGATGGTGAGATTTCCATTCGGATCGGTAATCCCGACGAGCGATCCGCAAGTGCACCAATCATAGGATGTCATTTGCCCGAGCGGATCGGTGATCGAATCCATTTGATGATTCCGGTTGTAGTGACGAACTGTCGGCCTACCGTCGCGATCGGTGCTCGTCGTCAAATCTAGGATTGTCGTAGATCCACTGCCAAAGTCTTGTGTGTAATCGAATGATTGAGTCGACCCATCTGGGTATGTTATTTGCGTTGGTCGATCAATGTTATCGTAGTCGGTTGTAACACGGTACGCGTCCGGGTCATTCTGGACCGTCCTAATGCGGTGAGCCGCGTCGTATTCAAAACGGGTTTCCGCGTGCGAACCATTGAAGTCAGGACTCTGTATGGAAGCCAAATAGCCGGCGGGGACGTTTGGGTCGCTCCCATCACCATATGAATAAGTGGTAACTTCACTTTTCGCATTCTGAACTGTGGTAACCTGTCCTGACGACGTATAGGGTCCGTGACGTGGTAGACTGTCCTGCGGCGTCGGTATCCACATGAATCTGGTGCTTTCCGTTGGGATAATATTGGATAGCTCGGAGCAGCTCATTATTCGAGCCGGTCGTCTGCCTGTACATAAAGTAGATCGATACCGTTTGTGTCGTAGTCGTAGGTCATCTTTCGCCTCACCGCATCGATCGATTGGGTGAGATTCCCGAGACTGTTGTACAGATATTGTGAAGATTTGGTTGTCGCGTCGTCTAAGATTCGTGCGACCTGCGTATACCGAGCGTTGGTCCCGACAGTGCCGCCGTCTGTTTGCCCAACGTAACTGTACCAGACACGGCTCTCAAAGGCTCGCTTCTCACTATGTTTTATTCCAGAAACGGTGCCATCGGCAGATTTCAGCCAATGGATAACGCGTGCCTTGGAATAGTCTCCCGGTGCATCTGCCATTGCCTTCTTATCCCAGTAGAAAGTGTTCGCCGAATCGAGGAAGCTATTTTGGACTCCATTTGGAGATTGGCTTTCAAAAGAGGCAATTCCGGGTGCTGCGTCGTTATACTCAACGCGTTCTTTTCCCAGAAGAGGATCCGTAGCTTCGAGCCAACTTGTGGCGTCACCATTCTCGCCATGCGCAAAAGTGGTATCACCATACGGCGTGCGCATTCGATTAATAAAGTCGCTTCCCGTGTCATAAAAAAACTGCGACTGAATGCCAACCGGGTCTGTTATTTTCGTTAACTGACCACTCATATAATCGAATTGCGCGAAACGGCCGAACGGATCGGTAACTTTTGTAATCTTCAATGGGTCGCTTTGCATTTCGTACCAGACCGAAGTGGACTGGCCAGCCGCATCGGTGATCGCTGTAATACGCAAGCTTGAATCGTAAGAAAGGCTAACAGCGTTTCCTCTCGGATCGACGATGCTCGTGAGAAAGATCCGGCGCGGTTTGGCATTCGACCCATCGCTCAGTGAAAACACCTCCTTCGATCCATCAGGAAACTGCTTCTCGTATGTGGTAGCGGAAGTACGCGCTAAAACTGCCAACGTCTGTTTATCGGCAGCATAGCTGTTAGTGCCGGCGTTAAAATTCGTAAATACTTCCAGCCCGCCGCCGCGTACATAAACATTAGCGTCAGCTGATGCGTTGTTAGGATCATCGATCACGTAGGATAACCAATTGAAGGTCCACTTTGGTCCGAAGTTACTGAAATCAATGCTGCGGGCTGATTAACGTCACGATGATTGTAAGCGACTTTGAAGTCCGTCGGCGGTCCGAATGGCGGCTTATATGAAACCGGCGTGTCTTGGATGTGCAGATTCGCCAACAACATATGAATCGAGTAGCTAGCCATCGGCGAAGCCGGACAAGAGGCCCCGCAGCCAGTGCTGTCATCGCAATCTTTTATCTGGCCAGGATCGCGGAAGGGATGAGTTCCAGATCCAATCTTAACGGGCAAGAAGATCGTTTGGTTGTTTGGTTCTCCGTTACACTCGATTCCCCCGTAATCAACGTTCACTCTCGAAACTAGTGTTCGTGGATTTCCCTCGAGGTACAGTCCAAGACTAATGTGCTGAACATTTTCGTTTGCCGCTGGGCACGCTAATCCCCGGTCATTGTTTACGTAAGTCCAATTGCCGTTGTTATCGACGCGAACGCAGGCGTCTTGCCCGGAGGCTTGTCCGTCGTCAGTGTAAAATCTGAAGCAATAATCCCCCGGCGCTGCATCGGCACCAACGTTTGCAGCTATGTAAAAGCACACACCATCCATCCCGTGATTGATCGAACACGGCCCGTACGTTGGATCATCCCTAAGATGCTCGAAAAGGGTGACGGATTGGGAGTTTGCGACTTTTGCAGCTATCGTGAGGAACGTCGCTACACAAATCCACAAAAGTGTTCGAAAAAATTGCGAGAAGCAGCGTGGAATATTCATGGTGTTAGTTTCGGTTGAAGTTTGTCCGAAACGCCACGCCGTGGCCCCTGGGGAGAATCGGATTTGCGCGGGTATAGAAATTTTCCCGGCGCGCGTCAACTGATTTCGAGTTCTTTCTTCGAAAGGTTACATTCGCCTAACGAATAAAATCTGTAGCGAATCTAATACGCGTCGCGTCATCCCGGAGCCTACGGGGTCCGGTACCTTTTTGTCATTTGCGGCTAAAATCCTGCCGAATCTGATTTCTGACGTCAGACCTCTAACTTCTGGTTACTTGGGACGGACCCTTGAACCCCACCATTTGGAACCTTTTTGACACCAAGGTCATTTTCGCAGGGCCAAGGCTCACAAATTCGCACTCAGGGTGGGGGTTACGGACCGTCGTTTGATACCCTTTAGCCGATTGGACTTTGCCGCCACAGTTGGCATGGCATGCGACGTATGCAGAGTTCCGAACCATCAAACGTTTTGTTTACTCGACTCCGTATGCATTCCGGCTCCATTTGAAGGATTGTTAGGGTTGACTACGAAACAGAATATTAAAAGCCGTTATCCGCTCTGCCGTCCTTGGACTTTCGCTCGACTCGACGCACCATCTCGACAATCTGAGTGATCATTTTGTAGCAGAGAAAAATACAAAGCGCAGAGTCAGTTGCTATAGCTGCCCAAAAATAGTGAGGCTCTCCGACACGACTCACTGGTCCAAAGTAAGCCTGCCTAGGGATTATCACAGAACCCGTGCACAAGCCATTGATCGTCATGCGCGAGAGCCACACCGCTAACCCGAGCGTCAGAAGTATGGCCGCCGATCGTAGCATTATCTCCGGCCATCCCGCTGCGTTGCGACGCGAACCTGTCATTTAAAAAGGCCAAACGTCCGACAATGAATAAGAATGTCCGAGCTTGATAAATTGCATCATCTTGAGGACCTCAATTCTAGAATCCCCGCAATAATTCCAAAACGATGAGTATGCTAACTGAAAGAACAACAAATATGACCAAAGGACTCCGTAGTGACGGGGAAGGGAGCTTTCGTAACCGTAGCCACCCTACGACCCCAAACACGAGAGCGCTGAGAATTGTTACGGCGATTTGTGAAGCCGTAACGTTCCCACTGTGCCGACCAATCCAAATCGTCTGAAAGATCACAAATGGTACCAGCAATAACACCAGAAATATCAGACGCCGTTTAACTCCACCACGTCTGTCGTCAGTTGCCATGGCTTCGATGTTGCAGTACCACCGCGGTTATCACAAGCCCCGCCACAATGAATGCAAGTCCGAACAAGCGAGAACGGGTTTGTTCACGCTTTGATGAGTAGTGGTCACGGTATCGGTAAGATTTAAAGATCAGCCAGGCCCCTAGCAAAATCGGGACTACGCCTCCTCCTATGTCCATAAGCAGAGTGTTACTTGTGAGCTTTCGTAATGTAGATCAAATTTCATATCACGGTTTCATCATCGGCGAACCATAAGAAAGTCCACCACCTTGGCCGTAACCCTCAAACGCCCCAAACGAAATAGTGACACCTCCGCCGTCGAAGTAATCGCCGATCTCGCCAATTCCAGCGGGTCCGAAACCGAAATTACCCAACCCGTCAAAATTGTAACCCGCCGTCCCGAACGATACGAAAGCACCATTTGCTGTCATTGCTCCTTTTGAAGGGGCCGTATTGGCGCCTGACGAGGAATCCGTAGGCACTTCGGTCCCGGTCACGATTACCCGTTCTGCCTCTGCGCACACAGTATTCGCGCACGGGTCGACGGGAGTACTTTCCGCCATGGCTTCGCGAGCCATGTCGAACAACTGCTCACCAACATTCTGAATAAGATCCAATGATGTTTTTGACATCCCTATCTGTGCCGTTTCCGCGATCTGTTGGGCCCGCGGACCACCGATCTCATTGGCGAAGTACCCTGCGAGGGTTGTTGGCATGTTTAGAAGCTGCCGAGATTGCGAATTTTCGTCGAAAGCGGCATTCATGTTAGTAGCCGCATAGGTAAGGCGCGCCAGGCTATCTCCAACTGCCACGACACCAACGGCGGATCCGACGACCGTCGGTGATGCAACGGCCGCTTCCCCAAGGCCGGCGGCGAACTCACCGGCCCCGAGGACCAACTGGCCGACTCCCCAAAAAAATTGAGAAGCATTAAAATACATCAATCCATTCGGATCAACGTTGATCAACGGGTTGTTGCCACAATAGCGATACAGATGGTTGCCGCCAGCAATTCCAATTGGATCGGTTTGCAAAAACCGCCCAAGATCCGGTGAGTAAGCACGGTTGCGCAGGTTGTAAAGACCTATCTCGCTGTACCACTGCTCGCCGTCGAATAAATGACGCACGCCAAGACTGCTCACGTGATTCGTCGAACTACCATTGACGAACGGTGTTCCGTGCAAGTCGTATCGATACCATTCAAGAAGGTTGGCATTGATATCGGTCACATGGGAGGTGCTGCCACTTGCGTCCTGATAATAGTAATTATTAGTGACTAAATTTTTTAATATTCCCGATGGGCCGTAAACGTAAGCATTCGTTGGTGTCGTTGACCCCGAAGCGTATTCTCCAATTAGTAACCAACCATCGTAAATATCGTATGTTGCGGCACCGTTATTTACAGTTCTAACCACCTGACGATTCAGTCCGTCGTAAACGAAATTATCGTTGCTTCCGTTGTCATTAGCAGTCACCAGCCGATTTCGAGCATCGTAAACATATGTTGAGCCGTCGACTCCCGTTTGCAAGTTTCCATTGGCATCGTAGGAAGCATTTGCCGAATCGCGCATCGTGTACTGGTTGAGCGCATTCGTTATATACGTATCGGTTGGTCCGTAAGCAGAAAACGTCGTACGGTTGCCGCCGGCATCATAGTTGATCGTCTGATTTCCTGGCGAGGTCGTATCGGGATTAGCCACGTTTAATAGCACCGCCGTGGATTGACCGTTGAAATCGTACCCAAAAACGTCGCCCGTGCTATTATTGCGCTTTTGCCATTTCCGATTGCCGACTGAATCATATCCATAATCAAATGTGGGATTGGTCCCGTTCAAGAAATGTGAGATATGAGTTAGCCGATCAAGCCCGTCATAAACGTAACTGCTCGGGTTGGTGCCGTTGTTGACTTGCCGCGAATTCAGATTTCCGTCCAAGTCGTATTGGAACGTACCAATCGCCTCGCTGGTGCTATCTAGAAGCTGATACAGCTGATTACGCCCCGTGTAGTTGTAGCTGAACTGAGTGCCGTCTGGATACTGAATTGTTGCCCGATTGCCGTTATTATCGTATGTGTAGCCGACCGATCTAGGGGTATTATCCGCAGAAGTTGTCGTTTCGCTTCTAAGCGACCCATCATTGAAGTAGCTTCGGGCGACATTAGCGTTTGCATTAACGATGCTTGTCTGACGAGATGCTATGTCGTAGCCGAAGCTAACGGCAGGCGTTAGGCCGTCATCCCAAGACGATGAGAGCATGCGGTTTAGAGCGTCGTATCCAAAAGTGTTGTGCGCACCGGTTCGATTGGTGAACTGGTCGTTTCGACCGGCCGTGTCATAGTGCCACGATTCAACCCGGTGAATATTATAAGAATCGTGAGGGTATGTCAGGCTCTGCTTCCGTCCAAGTTGATCGTAAACGTAGGAATAGCTATCCGAACTACTAGTGGCGACTAGGTGAGGGTCCTGAAAAGTATGAAGCAGACCGGACGTGTAAAAAGTATATTTTGAAACCGCATCTGGGTCTGGCGTTTGTTTGGCCGTCTGCTGAAGCAAACGATTCATAGCATCGTAACTATCAAACGTAACGATCTGACCGTTCGGCCTCGTAACACTCGCCTTTCTCCCATATGCGTCATACTTGGTTGTCGTCACATCGTTCAACGCATCTGTTGCAGACATGACCCGGTTGCGTTGATCATAAGTAAAGCTGGTGCTTTTGCCGGCAAATTGCTGTCCGGTCTGTTCCAAAGGATTAATAACCGAGAGCAAGTTGCCGTTCGCGTCGTAATTCCAATTCGTTGTCGCGTATGGGGTGAGCGTGCTTCCATCGCCCGTTGTCAGACTCGACCGCCGCCGATTTCCGTCGTAAATGATCTTGATAATTTCGTTTCCGGGAGAGACCGCATAGGTAACGTTGGAGTCAGTGTGGGTGAAATCATTCGTAGAACCCGTCGCATCATAGTACGCAGTTGAGGTCAATGGAGTGTTGTGTCCGGGCGACTGTGTCGTCCGAAGGCGCCGATAATCATCGTATGTAAAAATTGTTTGATTATTAAGCTGATCAATTGCTGAGGCCAATGTTCCATCAGCAATATTGTGCAATGTCTGAATTGTATGGCGCTGACCATCGATCGGATCGATCGGAAGCGTTGTTACTTCGATTTGGCCGCGAAGATTATAATCGTATTGAGTTGAATGATACGGGTCTCCGAGATTTGATCCGAGAGCATCGGTCACGATGTGAGTGCGATCGTATGAATCATAGGAATAACTAGCATTTGGTGTAGAGGCGGAATGGTCTTGATCGTACATTAATTGGAGCATACCTCGAGCATCATATTGGTACGTGATTAGGCCCCCGGTCTTCAGTGTGTGGGTCTGCACCTGACCGAAAGAATTATAGGTAAACGACTCGCCGCCTCCGTCCGGATACGTGATAGATGTTACCTGTTTGTTCGCGTTGCGTTTATAGTACGTTACGTGTCCCGCTTCGTCGGCCGCGCTAAATAGGTAATATTCATTGTTGGAGTCCATGTTGTTTGAGTCGCAATGAGTTGGATCAGATGAGCAACTTGTGGAGATATAGCTATAGTTCACTACTCCTGTAGCAGCCGTTCCGGTCGGCGTATCCGTTACTGTCGGATACGTCACCTGCGTGACCGCTAGCGTGAACGGATTGCGAGCAACCTGTGTAAGGTTTTGTCGGAAATCAGTATATTTCGTCGGTACCCCGAGACCGTTTCCACTATACCCGCCTCCCATACCATAAGCCAGGTGTCCTGTGTTAGCCTTGAAATCGGTGTAGTCGGTCAACAGAGGTGCGCTACTGAATGTCAGAGTGCGGGTTCTCCCATCGCCGGTCGTTTCGGTCCGTGTGCTTCCGCTCGTGGTTAAAGTGGACACGGGTGCGCCGATAGCGCTTCCGCTATAATAATTCTCACTCGAGATCTGACCGGATGATGACGAGCCAGTCGCGTAAGTATATGCAATCCGTCGCATAGGACCAGGATAGACAGGATCGTCGCAAGTATAGAGCAGCGGCGGGTTCAGATTCGGCGACGCGTTGTCCGCTGTATAGGTGTATATCGCGCTGAAAGTTATAGGACTGTTTGGAGTCGGATCATAATGATAATCAACCGAAGTCAGAATAGGAAACGTGTTGGCGCCGTTTGGTGTCGTAAACGTCCCGTAATTGTAATGGACCCAGCGGCCGTGGCTCGACTGGCCGTGGTTCGCGTAAAGGCCAGAGGGTATGCCCCAACACTGCCGGCAACGCTAATGTCTGTTATACTTCTCGTTGCGTTGCCGGTGTACGCGGAATACGAGCAGCCGGTGGTAATTTGGCCGTTAGAGCCGTCGCCCGGACCGTAGGGATCGTCATTCCCGAGTTGCCCGAACACACTGGTAGAAAAGCATATAAGCAACGGCGCAACCGAGACGCTGAATCTCAAAAAAGCTTTCTTCATAATTAGAACCCCGGATTTGCGGCAGTAATGCAGGCAGGATTTCTTTGTGGGTTCTGAGCATCCAGAACCCAAAATTGAAGAAGGAGAAGGCGCTGCCCGTCACGCAGCGTCACCCGATAGGTACCAACATCATGTCCTAACTGCACCTGGAATTTCAATGATCCGTCGCTGGCAGTCGACGTAGTTTGCGGAACTGAAAGTAAATGACCTCCGTCGAGAAGAGAAATTTGCACCGGATGTGATGCATTGCCTTGCGGATATTGGCACGTGATAGTGATGACCTGATCTGGTTGACCGCCGATCAGTGCAAATTTACCCGCGCCGTTGCCAGGATTGACCGTGACACTTCCAAGTGTAACAGCGGCGCTCACACTTTCGGCACTCGTAGCTGCGGTGGAGTTCGGACCGCTAGCGGCATTGAATTGAGACCAACAAAACTTCGAAGACAGGAGACATATAAGTATGATTATAGATAATTGTTTCATAGAAGCTGCTGCTGCCGGAATCGGCTTTTGGGGGTAGCGGACGAGATGGTCCGGTTCTTTCTTTGACTGACTGAGGGGAACTGCACTGCACGGGGTTTAATCGAGCGTGTAATCCAACGTCAATATTTTTCCCCGGTCTTTGCAATTACCTTATTGTGTAGGTCAACGCCTGCCAGTTGGGCGAACAGCATGAAGATTGTGTTTTGCAAAATGAATGGGCCTAACGAATGTGACGACTCGTTAGGGATTAAATGTATACAAAAACCCCGGAGCCTACACGGTCCGGTACCTTTTTGTCATTTGCGGCTTTTTAGTAGCCAAAACGGAAAACTCGGAGTCGATTTCTCCTGGGACGGACCCTTGAAACCGACCATTTGGACCCTTTTTGACATTTGGCCAAAATGCCGGGCCAAAACCGGCCAATTTCGCGGTGAGGTCCAGGGGTTACGGACCGTCGTTTGATACCCTTTTGACACTGAACCGAACATTGCCAGCGCTTTCTCAATGGGCGACGACTCGAATCAGAGCTGTCAGCGAGTTGGAATTGAATGCCAGCTTGGGCATAGATCCGATTTAGCTTGGCTAGGACCGGTTC
The DNA here is from genome assembly GCA_963846065.1 of uncultured Verrucomicrobiae bacterium. GTDB lineage: Bacteria > Verrucomicrobiota > Verrucomicrobiia > Chthoniobacterales > UBA10450 > DASPUI01. The sequence continues at coordinate 181,363 of CAWJUP010000018.1, read as the reverse complement.
CTCTAACCATGGGACAAAAGCTCACATCAAATCCGTTCTAAAATTGATTTGGGTGACCGCCTTTATCCCGCACATACAAATCGCCGTCCGCAGCAGAAAGTGATCCGTGCTGCACTTCCCAGATCTTCGCCCCATGTTTTGACTGCGCTTAAAGTCAGCTACCAGATAAGAAAACATCTGCAGGATGTTTCGATTCAGCGTCCCATATTTCGGCGCAAAAAGCTGCGGAGTCCAGGGTTGATGCGGGCCGCCGGACGAGATTTTCAACCCGAGTCGCGTTCGAATTAATCGGAGACCCATTTTCCGCAGTTCGGAAGCTCGCCCGCCCTGAGCAAATCCGATTTGCGCAGCCTCGGAATCCATATATAATCCGCGCCTTCAATAACCCCCATGCGGCACCAATCTAGCTGCAAATTTATACGATGATGTTCCCCTTCACCACCCCCAGTCGGCTCCAGGCTGTTGTTATTTTGCTCAATTCGATTCTTGGCTTTTCAACGCTATCAGCTTCGCCGAATCAAAAAATTCTCCCGGGCGCAGTCCCACCTGCCGCGCGGATGCTTCTTCCCAACGGAACCCCACCGGCGGCGAAACAACTGAATTTGTCGATCGGGCTGCCAGTTCACAATCAAGACCAACTGAACCAGTTACTGGCGGATCTTGCCAACCCGGCCAGCCCTGATTATCGCCGATATCTGACGCCAGAGGAGTTTACGGAGCGTTTCGGCCCGACTCGGCAAGAGTACGACGCGGTGATTCAATTCGCACAAGATCATAACCTGGTCGTGACCGGGCAGCATCCCAATCGGATGGTGCTTGACGTCAGCGGCACGGTTTCAAATGTGGAGAAGGCGTTTCGAGTCGTTCTCCACACTTATTCGCATCCTACGGAGTCGCGAAATTTTTTCGCACCCGATAGCGACCCGGTGGTGGATGCAAACCTGCCCATTCTGAGCATTAGCGGTTTGGACAATTATTCGATTCCGAGACCCAGACTAAGACTTCGGACTGCCGAGGTCACAGCAGCCATTTCGCCGCAGACCGGTTCCGGGCCAAGTGGGACTTTTATGGGCAGTGATTTTCGCACTGCTTATGTTCCCGGCGTTTCGTTGACCGGATCTGGCCAGGTAGTGGGACTGCTTGAGTTTGACGGCTATTATTCCAATGACATCACCTCGTACGAGCAGCAGGCCGGGCTCTCGCCCGTCCCGCTCCAAAATGTAGCAGTGAGTGGTTACAACGGTTCGGTTGGTTCGGGCAATTCCGAAGTTGCCCTTGATATCGAAATGGCGATCTCGATGGCGCCGGGACTCTCGAAAGTGATTGTTTACGAAGCGCCGAATCCCAGTTCGTGGGACACGATCCTGAACAAGATGGCCACGGATAACGCGGCCAAGCAATTGAGCTGTTCGTGGGGCGGCGGCGGTGCGGACTCCACCGCCGAGCAAATTTTCCAGCAGATGGCAGCGCAGGGACAAACCTTCTTCAATGCAACGGGTGACGACGACGCCTACACGGGAAGTATTCCGTTTCCGTCCGACAGCACAAACGTTGTTGAAGTGGGAGGCACCACTCTCACTACTGCGGCCGGTTCCGGTGCATGGTCATCGGAAACAACGTGGAATTGGGGACTGTACCACGGCAGTTACACCGGTAGCGGCGGCGGTATTAGCACGGTGTATTCGATTCCGGCCTGGCAGCAGGGACTGAGCATGACGACGAACCAGGGTTCGACGTCGTTTCGTAATCTCCCGGACGTGGCTCTGACCGCGGACAATGTTTACGTGAAATACGACAACGGTTCGTCCGGATCTTTCGGCGGAACGAGTTGTGCAGCGCCCCTTTGGGCTGGTTTTACCGCCTTAGTGAATCAGCAGGCGTCGCTGAACGGCTTGGGTTCTGTCGGGTTTATTAATCCGGCAATCTATCAGATTGCGAAAAGCGTGAATTATACTTCGAGATTCCATGACATCACGACTGGAAATAACGTTACTAATAGGAGCAACGGGAAATTCTCGGCGGTTACCGGATACGATCTTTGCGTCGGATTAGGAACGCCTGCGGGGAGCAATTTGATCAATGATTTGGCCGGGGCGACGAGTTCTGGGCCGACGCCGACGCCGACAGCCACACCAACTCCGACTGTCGCACCAACTCCAACTCCGACGCCGACGCCAACCGCGACGCCGGGTTCAACTCCGACCGTGGCAACTCCGGTGATCCATCCGAATGGAGCAAGCTTCACTAAGACCGTGTCGGTTCAGCTCACGTGTGCAACGTCGGGCGCGACGATCTACTACACAACGAACGGAGTCGATCCCACGACAAGTTCGACCAAATATACGTCTTATTTTACCCTCTCGAGCTCGGCTACGGTGAAAGCGAAGGCGTTTGAGACCGGTTATAATGCGAGCGCGACCGCTTCTGCCTTTTTCTCAAAAGGAGGCGCGACGCCGACACCCACCGCGACACCGAGACCCACGCCAACTCCTACAGCCACACCCATTCCGACACCGACAGCAACTCCAACTGCCACACCGACACCGACAGCAACTCCAACTGCCACACCGACCCCGACAGCAACTCCAACTGCTACACCGACACCAACGGTGACGCCGACTCCGACTATCACACCCACGCCGACTCCCACCGCGACACCTACACCTACGCCTACGCCAACGCCGACCGCGACACCAATTCCGACTCCCACACCAACGCCAACTCCCACTCCGACCGCTACCCCCACGCCGACACCGACTCCCGCTACGACGGTTGCCACTCCGGTCATTCACCCGAATGGAGGAAGTTTCTCTAAGACCATATCGGTGCAACTGACCTGCACGACCTCGGGCGCCACGATTTACTACACCACGAATGGCAGCGACCCGACGACGAGTTCGACGAAATATGCGAGTTACTTCACGATCTCGAGCACGACCACGGTAAAAGCGAAAGCCTTCGCCAACGGAGTGGCCAGCGCCACCGCGACTGCGGTGTTCACCCGGCAGTAGGTCACGCTGGAATAATCGTTCCGGTTACTTCTCCGAAACCAACGCGGTAACCGTCGCCCTGGCACCAGCCTCGAATGGTCAAGGTGTCACCATCCTCGAGCCATTTCCGCGACTCGCCGTCAGGCAATTGAATCGGTTTTGAGCCACGCCATGTCCGCTCCAGCAAACAACCGCGTGCTTCCTCATCGGGGCCGCTGATCGTGCCGCTCGCCAGCAAATCGCCCGGTTTCAAATTGCATCCGCCAACGGTGTGATGAGCGAGCTGTTGTGAGACGCTCCAGTAAAGATTCCGGAAGTTTGTCGCAGCAATGCGAAACGGTTCCTTCATTTTCGCCGTGCGCAAAGTCGCCTCGAGCTGAATATCGAACGTAAAATCATTCGTTAGGCGCAAATAAGGAAGCGGCGCGGGATCCTGTGCGGGAAGCGGTTTCCGAAACGGCTGCAAGGCTTCGAGACTAACCACCCACGGCGATATGCTGGTCGAAAAATTTTTGGCCAAAAATGGACCGAGCGGCTGGTATTCCCAGGTCTGAATATCTCGCGCACTCCAGTCGTTCATCAAAACCAATCCGAAAATGTGATCCACCGCCCGGTCGATCGGGATGGATTCGCCTAACGAGTTACCGGGGCCAACAAAAAGTGCTGTTTCCAGTTCGTAGTCGAGACTCTTGCTCGGACCGAACGACGGAGCCGGAGCATCGGGCGTTTTCGTTTGCCCTTCGGGCCGTCGAACATTTGTCCCGCTCACGACCACGGAACTGGCACGGCCATGATAGGCTACGGGCAGCCATTTCCAGTTCGGCATCAACGCGTTTTCCGGACCGCGCAACATCGTGCCGACATTGTGAGCGTGGTAATAAGAAGCGTAAAAATCAGTGTAGTCGCCGATTCGCGCCGGCAATTGCATGGTCACATCCGATTGCCGATGAAAGACGCGCGCGCGTAAATCGGATTGATCGCGCAAAACCGGCTCGTCGGCGGACAGCAATCGCTCCAGAAGTTGTCTCGTTTTGCTCCACTCGGAACGTCCAACGGCAAAGAAATCATTCAGCGCATCCCGGTGCAAAGCCGCGGTGGTCTCGGCCGCAAGACCTGGCAAGAGCCCGGCCTCGTGCAGCACCGGCAGATCAACCACCAACTGACCAAGAGCCACACCAATGCGGGGGTTGCCGTCTTTCGTTTTGAAAACACCAAATGGCAAATTTTCGAGTGGAAAATGCGAGTCGGAAGGAATGTCGATAAAGGATTTCAATGGCATGGCATGATTAGGAACTACCACATGGGATCAAACACCGTGAGAGAGCATTTTGCCTTTCCGAACGAAGTCGAAGAATCTCTCAGTTCGCTCTGAAAACAGCAAGAGATGTCTCGACTCCGCTCGACCTGACCAAAGGACTCCATCCGCGCTTTCAAGCCTGGCTACAACAATCCCAGCGCACGCAAATCCTCTCGCGGCTCATCGAAACTGCAGCTTCCGAACGAACAGACGCGTTTCCGTTGATCTTTGATCGATCTGACCTCGGCGCTCCATTCTCGCCAGCTGAACACATCGTCATTGAACGAAAATGATTTTGGATCCTCGTCATCCAGCATTGCCATGGTTTCTTTTTCGTCCCAATTGTGCCGGGAACAAAGAATCGCGGCGCCCAAAACATTCAAAAAACCGTACATCTTTGCGTTCACTTCGTCGCGAAACTGCCGAATGGGATGATGAAGCCCAGCGGTGAACTTGATCGGAGCCTGCTCACGCGCCGCAGTAACCAAAACTCCAGCGATCTGATCCGATGTCGGAAACGCGTCTGCTGTCACTCCGCCAGTGCGCAATTTGAAGCCGGAGACGGCCTTCGAGGTCTCGTTTACTTCCCGGATCCACCCGATGGTTTGTTCCGCCCGGTCAATCGGTGCCTCGAAAAATGCGGGGAGATTGCCGAGAATCGATCGAGCTTCGATTAATCCATCGAGTTGAACCTGCTCCGGCAGGTAAATCTCCAACTGCTCAATGGAAACGGCTTCGTGACCGGCAAATGAGCGGATGGACGCCGCGATTTGATTGATCGTTCTGGCAAACCCAGTCGCATCCGCCGTTTTCGGACCGAGAACGGACACCCGAAATGGCCGCGATTTTTCAAAATTGGTAAGCAGTGACCGGACATCCTCGAATTTGTCCACGGGCAAGACAAACGCTGCCAACATCCAATTTTCGTTGGAACGGGTGTACTGAGCCTGATTCCCGACGGCCGGATCGAGGTTCAGGCTGCAAGGGGGGAACATTCCGGCGTAATCGATGGAGTGTTCCAGCAAAGCGCGCAGTGACCGGGCGATACCCATGGTTCATTGAGTCCGGAACCAGGCCTTTCGTCAACCCGCGGTGTCGGTGGGGTGGCCTAAAAATTAGGCCGATGATGTCTCGACTTTTTATCGCCACCAGCTAAAAACAAGGGGTTGATGGCTAACATCGAGTCGGTTTCGCCAGGAGACGTGGTTGTCTGCCGGTGCCAGGATCGAGAATACACTGCCCGGGAGACGATCGATTCGGCTTTTGTTCGCGGCGAGTTGAGCGAACCCTGGCAGGCTTTTCTGAGTCGGATGGCCGCATCCGAGCGTGCCGCGGACCTCGATTTAGAGCTGGATGATGCCATTTTTGATGCCGCGGTCGAAGCGTTCCGATATCAGCATGATCTGATTACTGCCGACGAGACCGAGCAATGGCTCGGCGCCCGAGGCCTCACGTTGGACGATTTCAGCGAATATTTCGATCGCTTTTGCTGGGGTAATTCCAAGGAAGTCGCTGCGACCGCAGAAACCGTCGATTACTTTTCTGCTCCATCGGATTTGCGGAATACTTTCACGATCGACCTCATCCTCTCCGATCAACTGACTCAACTGACAACGCGGTTGAGCTGGCGTCTCGCGGCGATGTGTGCGGCGGATGAAATTCCTCCGGAGCTGTTAACGACCGAAAAGCAAAACTTCTCCGAACGAATCGGAAGTGAGCAGATGGGGACGGTCCTGGAGGGGTTGGGGCGTGACGAGGAATGGTTCAGCCGGCAAGTGGCCATGGAGGCGGCATTTCGCAAACGACGCGATATGGTCATCAATCCGCAGACGCACTCACGAGAATTAAGTTCACTTCGGCTCCCGTTGACTAAATTTGAGACCGAAGTGCTCCAAGTTGAATCGGCCGACGCAGCGAAGGAAGCGCTTTTCTGCATCCGCGAAGACGGAATGTCGATGGAAGAAGTGGCGAACGAAGGGCGTTATCCATATCGCCGGAATGAGTTTTTGTTGGAGGACCTGGACCCGGAGAGGCAGCAAAGATTTATCGGTATCACCAACGGGCAGCTGATGGAGCCGATTCCGCATGGCGATGGCTTTGAAGTCTGCCGGGTCATCCACCGACTCGAGCCCCAACTCGATGATCCGGCGATTCGAACCCGCCTCGAAGATCGCGCGCTGGACCGCCATTTTGCAGAGCTCGCCAGCAAACACGTCAGCTTTCCGTTCGTCAACAGCACTCAAGACCCATGAAAGCGCAGGACCTTGATCTCTTGCGGCGTTCCTCCGCATTCAAGTTTCTTTCCGACGAACATTTCGGCGCACTGGAGCCGTTGCTTCAGGAAGAAAATTTCGAGTTCGGCGATATCATCGTGAAGCAGGGCGATCCCGCCGATTCGTTTTACATTGTCACGAGAGGCCGCGCGCGCGCGTTAAAGATTAAAGAGGATGGCGAAGAAATTCCCCTCGCCGTTCTCAAGCCGGGTGACAGCTTCGGCGAAGCGGCGTTGCTCGACGGTGGGACGCGTAACGCGAATGTTCGCTGCTCGACTGCGGTCGATGTTGTGCGAATCGATCGCAACGATTTTCTCCAACTCCTCGGGCAGGTGCCGGACATGCGGCAATACATCGAGCTGACCGGTCGAAATCGCGCACTGCAAAGTTTTCTTTATCAATTCAGTAATTTCGGTCGCCTGCCCGCGACCGCGTTGCGCAGCGTGATTGACCGGTTGATGCCGATCAATGTCGCCAAAGGCGATTTAATCATTCGCGAAGGGGAAGCGGCCGGGCCGATGTATGTGGTCGAGAAGGGACGCGCGCGCGCGTTTATTGGCGCAAACGGCAGCAACAAGAATCTCGCGTTTTACCGTGAAGGCGATTTCTTTGGTGAACTTTCCATCCTGAATGGTTCGCCTCGGGCCGCGTCGGTGCAGGCATTTACTGATTGCCAATTGCTCGCGCTCGATCCTCAGGCCGTGCTGGATTTGCGATCCCGCTTTCCGGAGTTCGATAAGTTGTTAGGCGAACGTCTCGCCATCTACCAAGCGAAAACCGAAGCTCGTATTCCGCTGGATTTCACTTCCGAAATGTTGCCGGCCGAAGCGGCCACGCATAACAAAGTCCAGCTCGATGGCGAGCAACCCACGGTCGCGGACGGTGAAGAAGATCCGTTCGCAGACGAGAAGGGATTTTTCCGGAAACGCGCCAGGAAGATCCGGAAGATCGAACACGTTCAGCAAATCGACGAGATGGACTGCGGAGCAGCGAGTCTCGGTATGATTTGCCGAAGCTTTGGTCGCAAAGTCAGTCTCGCTCGCATTCGCCAGCTTTGTCACACGGCGACTGATGGCACCAGCTTGAAAGCTCTGTGTCGCGCCGCGAATGAGCTCGGGCTCGCTGCTCGCGCGCTCAAAGTCTCACTGCGCAATCTGCCGAGCATGCCGCTGCCAGCGATCGTCCACTGGGAAGGTAATCACTGGATCGTCTTGTTCGACGTCAACGAACAATTTGTCCGGGTGGCAGATCCGGGAAGAGGAATTCGCAAGATCTCACGACGCGAGTTTGAAACGAACTGGACCGGTTACGCCGCGTTATTTGATTACACGCCGGCCTTTGAGCAGGCGCCGGAAAGCAAAGCCGCGATCGGATGGATCCTGCCTTTTCTGGCGCGTTTCAAAACAACGCTCTTGCAGGTTCTCGGACTGGCCGTCGCGGTCAGCGTGCTCCAGCTGATGTTTCCGGTTTTCACCCAAATGGTCGTCGACAAAGTGATTGTCGAGAATGATCTCGGACTGCTTCGAACCATTTTGCTTGGCATGCTGGTTGCCGTCATTTTTGTCCAAGGCTGCTCTCTGGCGCAGCAGTATCTCCTGGCCTTCGCTGCGGTGCGCTTGGACACAGCGGTCCTCGATTTCTTGAGCCGCAAATTACTGGCGCTGCCGATGAGTTACTTCACCAGCCGGCGAACGGGTGACATTCAACGGCGGCTCGATGGCGCGCGGCAGGTTCGGCAATTCGTGGTCCAACAAGGAATCGGCGCGCTGCTTGCGATGGTCTATCTCGTCGGCGCGCTCGCCTTGATGTCGATTTACAGCATGTTCCTGATGCTGACGTTTTTGGCGACCACGCCGCTCTACGTTGGTCTGATGATTTTTTCGGTGAAAGTCTTGCGGCCTCTTTTCGCCGGCGTCGAAGAGAGTCAGGGCAGATACAGCTCTCACCAGATCGACGCCATTAAAGGAATCGAAGCGGTGAAGGCGGCCGCGGCCGAAGGGTCGTTTCGCGACGCGATGCTTAACGAATTTCTGTCCGTCTCGAACAAACTGTTTCGCTCAAGCTTCATCGTGATGTCCTACGACAGCGTGTTGCAAACCATCGGACTTCTTTCCACCGCACTTTTTCTTTGGGTCGGAGCGACCCAGGTCATTCATGGTCATCTCAGCGTCGGTGGCTTCGTGGCCTTTAGCTCGCTGACGGCGATGGCTTACGGCGGAATTCTGAAAACGCTCGGAGTTTGGGACAACATGCAGCTCGCATCGGTGCTGCTCAATCGGCTTAACGACATTTTCGAGCACGAACCGGAGCAAGGCCACGACCGTTCGCGTCTTGTCCCGGTCCATAGTTTGGAAGGCCGGGTTCAGTTGCACGGCGTGAGTTTTAAATACGGTGGCCCGGAAGCGCCGAATATCCTGACGAACGTCAATCTCGACATCGCGCCGGGACGAATGGTGGCCTTTGTCGGTCGTAGTGGTTGCGGAAAAACGACGCTGATCAAATTGATCGCGGGACTACTCGAGCCCACTGATGGCGCCATCTTCTTCGACAATATCGACCTCCGCACTCTCAATTACCGAGATGTTCGCCGCCATATCGGAATGGTTTTGCAGGAAAACCATATGTTTAACGAAAGCATCGCCCGAAACATCGCTTTTGGAGATCCGGAGCCGGATCTCGACCGCGTTTTCGCGGCCGCGCAGGCCGCCGCGGCGCACGATTTTATCATGCGATTGCCGCTCGGCTACGAGACCAAGATCGGCGAGTCCGGATTATCGTTGTCCGGCGGACAAAAACAGCGCGTCGCGATTGCGCGTGCCATCTACAACAACCCGCCGGTCCTGATTTTCGATGAAGCGACCAGCGCTCTCGATACTGAATCCGAACGCGCGATTCAGGATAATCTCGGCCGGTTAATGGCCGGACGAACGACCATTGTCATCGCGCATCGACTGAGCACAATTCGCGAGGCCCACGCCATCGTGGTTTTGGAAAAAGGCAGCGTGGCCGAAGTCGGGACCCATGACGAGCTGATGGCCCAGCGCGGTTTATATTATTATCTCTCAAGCCAGCAGCTGGGGATCTGATTCATGAGCTTGTCCACGCGAAGCGTTTCCATCGATGCAGAATCGGAAATTCTCCCGCAAGACCCGCCCCCGTGGATCATTCGGTTCGTTGCCTGGATGTTGTTAGGCTTTCTTTTTCTCGCTTTCGTTTCATCCATCGTTTTCGAGCTCCCGGATACGGTCCACTGCCAGTTTATATTGGTCCCTGCGACGGGGGCCGACCCGATTCAATCTCCCCATCAGGCGATCATCAGCCACGTGGCCGTGACCGAAGGAGCGAGCGTCAAAAAAGGAGACGAACTGTTTGTGCTGCGCTCGGATGAAATTCGCGGACTCAACACCCAGTTCCGCAATTCGACGGAAGACCTGAAGACTAAAGAGACCAGCCTTGTCCAAGGCGATGCGGCTTATAAATCACAGGCCCGCATTAAAGCGTCCGAGGTGGAACAGGCGAAAACCGAAGTGAGCTTTCGCGAGAACCACGCCAAGACCAGTCGCGATCTTTACGAGCGCATGGAAAAACTCGCGGCCGAAGGCGGTTTTTCGGAAACGGATTTGATCCGAATGAAACTCGACCTCGCCGGATCGGAAAAGGATTTGAGTGTCGCGCAGAAAACATTGCAGCAGGTCAATTTTGATCGCGAGCGAATGGATACCGAACACAAACGCCAGCGAGGTGAACAGGTCGCCGAGATTGAAAAATTAAAAGTGCAAATCGCCGCGATGAAAGCCGAGCTGGAAAATGCTCAGGACGATATGTTCACCGTCCGAAGCCCGTATGACGGAGTGGTGACCTCTTTGGACCAGGGAAGTGTCGGCAGCGTCGTGCAAAAAGGCCAGGTGCTTTGCCAGTTGTCTCCCGAAAATGCGGAGCCACGCGCTCGAATGGTTATCAATGAAGCCAGTCTGGCCAAACTGGCTGTCGCCCAAAAGGTCAGGTATTTTTTCGAGGCTTATCCCTACCAACGATACGGCGCGGTCGCCGGTAAACTTGATTGGATTAGTCCGTCGACCGTTTCGACGCCGGAAGGCTCCCATTTCGTGGCCCTGGCCTCGCTCGATCGCACGGACATCCCCCGGCCGCACGGCAAACCGCTGCCGTTGCGCGTGGGAATGCGCGGGGACGCCCACATTGTGGTGGGAAAACGCGCTCCTATTGAATACGTCCTCGAACCGCTTCACCAGCTGCGCGAGAACCTGAGACAATAGCTCTATGCAGCAGCCGATCTCGAGTTTGAAGGTGGAAGACATTACCACCAGCAACGATTCCATGTCTCGATGCCTTCGCCTGGCTCGCCTGGCGGCGACCTCGGACGTGCCAGTGGTATTGCTAGGCGAAACCGGAACCGGCAAAACCTTGCTCGCTCACGCGATTCATAACTCATCTGCGCGCGCGACCAAGCCGTTCATCTCGTTCAATGCGTCGGCGATGAGCGATACCCTGCTGGAGAGCCAACTATTCGGACACGAGCGCGGCGCATTCACCGGTGCTCAGCAAAGCGTCAAAGGAAAGTTCGAGCTGGCCGATGGCGGCACATTGTTTCTCGACGAAATTTCCGAAATGAGCGCGCTCGCGCAGGTCAAGATCCTGCGCGTGCTGGAATACGGAGATTTCGAGCGGCTGGGCTCCGAACGCATGCAGCGCGCGAACGTTCGCATCGTTTGCGCGTCAAATTGTTCGCTCCGGGAACGGGTCAGGCAGGGAAAGTTTCGCGAAGACTTGTATCAACGGTTGAATGGTTTGACTCTCCTCATTCCCCCGCTCCGCCAGCGTTTGGAAGAATTGCCGGCATTAATTGCAGCCGAATTGGAAATTGCGTCGGTCAAAGAAGGCAAATCGATCACCGAGATTCATCCGGTGGCGATGGAAAAGTTACTTCACCATCCGTGGCCGGGAAATTTGCGGGAACTCAGTCATACGGTCCGAACCATGGCGCTGTTTTGTGATGGAAAAGCCATTCTGCCGGATCACGTCGTTTTCCCTCCGGACCTGGATGGTCAGCCGGCATCAGCCGACCACAGTCAGCCTGTCACGACCGTTGTCTCGACGAATGATCATCATTTAAATCACAACGACGTGGATCTTTCGTTAGCGGGAGCGGTTCACCGCCATGTCCGGTTCGTTTACGAGCGAGCGAATCGCAATCAAAGACGCACGGCCAAACTGCTCGGCATCTCACGTGCAACCCTGGCGCGCCATTTGAAAACGCCGGCCCAGAAATAGAGCACTGTGACAGACGAAACGAGGCCGAGGGCGGCATAGAATGAAGGCCGTTTTCTGCCGATCGATCTTACGCAACTTGTAAATCGACATTTTGTAAGTGACTCGCAATCAGCTGGTACAGCGACACAAACTCCGGCCGCAAAAAATAGTGGCACGGATGGTGTTAATGATCTGAACCGTGAGTATACCGAGGAACAAAAAAGTGCGCCTGCCGGCGAGACAGCCAAACAAAGGCAATCGTGCGATGATCCGCCTAGATGACCTTTCAAGAAAAAGCGTCCCCGGCGGGCGTCAATGGTTGTTCGGTATCAGTGATCCAACGAAACAATAATCCAAAACAACTGAAAGAAACAAATACCATGGCTAAGAAGACAAAGAAAAACATCAAAGTTCGTGACCTGAAACCAACTAAAGACGCCAAAGGCGGCAACCCGCATTTCCTCGGCGCTGGCAATCTCGGTGCGAGCAATCAAGGCGCGGGAAACCTTGGGGCGAGCAATCAGGGCGCAGGCAACCTCGGTTCCAGCGACCTCGGCGCAGGCAACCACTAATTCGGATAGCAACAGAGCCGCACTGTGGTTCGCTCTGCAGTGCGGCTCATTTTTTTAATTGAAACAATCAACTCAACAACCACCACATGAAAAAACCAAACAATAAGAAGAATAAAGTCCGCGATTTGAAACCAACCAAAGACGCCAAAGGCGGCAACCCTCATTTCCAAGGCGCTGGTAACCTCGGTGCCAGCAACCAAGGCGCCGGCAACCTCGGTGCGAGCAATCAGGGCGCAGGCAACCTCGGTTCGAGCGACCTCGGCGCAGGCAACCACTAATTTAGTAGGGATAGCAATAGAAAGCCGCACTGTAGTTCAAACTGCAGTGCGGTTTTTTGCGTACTCAACCGGCCGATTTTAGATCGCCAACGGAACCGGTCTTACGGGAATAATCCGCGCGCCTGCTTGGCCTTAATCACCCTTTCGACTCCCGTCGCCATCGCCGCCGTCCGGTGCGAAATCTTGTGCGCTTTTGCCCGCCGTATCACTTGCGTGAACGAATGCTCAAGAATTCGGAATAGTTTGTCCGTCACCTCGGTCTCCGTCCACATGAAGGCCTGGAGGCCTTGCACCCACTCAAAGTAGGAAACGATCACGCCGCCGGCGTTACAAAGAATATCAGGGATGACAAACACTTCGTCCCAACGCTGATCCAAAATCCGATCCGCCGCCGGCGTGGTTGGGCCGTTCGCGCCTTCGGCCAGGATTCGGCATTTGATTTGTCCCGCGTTTTTCTCGTTGATAACCCGATCCACCGCGCACGGGGCGAGAATATCGCACGGCAGAGTCAGTAATTCATTCGGGTCTACCTTATCGCCCTGGTCAAACGATCGGAGATTACCCTTTTTCAGGACATGTTGCTCCGCCGCTTTGACATCGATTCCCTTGGGATTGTAAATCGCCGTATACGCGTCGCTGATTCCGACAATTTTGACCCCCGTTTTCAGGGCTAACGAGAGAGCCGCGACTGCACCGACGTTCCCGAATCCCTGCACAATCGCGGTGCACTTTTCCGGGTCCATTTTCAGCATGTTCATCGCCCGTTCGACCAGATAAACCACCCCGCGCCCGGTCGCTTCTCTTCGGCCTTCCGTTCCGCCAACCGAGACCGGTTTGCCGGTCACAATTTCATTCACGGCGAAGCCTTGATAGACCGAATACGTGTCCATGAACCAGGCCATGATCTGTTCATTTGTGCCCATGTCCGGGCCCATGATGTCGGTATGCGGACCGACGAACGGAATCATTTCCTGCATGTAACGGCGAGATACTGATTCCAACTCGGTCAAAGATAATTTTGTTGGGTCGACCGCGACCCCGCCTTTGGCGCCGCCATATGGCAAATTGGCCAGCGCGCACTTCCAACTCATCCACATGGCCAGCGCAGCCGTTTCGCCCATCGACAAATTCGGGGCGAAGCGGGTCCCACCTTTGGTTGGACCAAGAGCAATGTGATGCTGAACCCGATAGCCTTGAAAGGCCTTCGTGCTCCCATCGTCCATGTGCACCGGCAGAGTAACCGCAATTGCCCGTTTGGGATAAGTCGCCCATTCGCGATCGTTTTTGTCGATGTTGAGGTAATCGGCGATGATCTGAAATTGATCACACGCCATTTTGAACACTTCGTCGTGGTAAATCGTCATGGTCTCAAATCATTCCCTGCTCGGGCGAAAATGCAGACCTGCTATTTCGGCTGCGCGCGCGAAACCGTCAATCGAAAAGACGTACCTTTCCAGTCCGCGAGAGGCGGCCAACATCGACATTCACGGCCAAGATTGTAGTCTCGTTAGTCATGAAAATTGAAACCCTGGCCGTGCATGCGGGCCGCTCGATCGATCCCGGGACCGGGGCGGTCTCTGCGCCCATTCACCTGTCGACGACGTTCGAACGCGATGTCGAAGGCAGCTACCCGCACGGTTTCATGTACACGCGCAACGACAATCCCAATCGACGTTCGCTCGAGCAAGGGGTCAGCGCCCTGGAAGGGGGTGCCGCTGCCGCCGCTTTTGCTTCAGGCTCCGGCGCAACCATGTCAATTTTACAGTCGCTCTCGCCCGGCGACCACGTTCTGGCCCATGTGGACGCCTATTACGGAACAAGCAGGCTCCTGCGGGAAATTTTCCTGCGCTGGGGGCTGAAAGCTGATTTCGTCGACATGAGTCACCTCGACGCCGTCAAAAAGGCGCTCCGTCAGGAAACCAAACTGGCCTGGGTCGAAACGCCTTCGAACCCGCTGCTGAAAATTGTCGACCTGGCGGCAGTCGCGAACATCGTCCATGAGGTTGATGCGGTCTGTGTCTGTGACAACACCTGGGCGCCAGTCCTGCAGCGACCACTCGATTTGGGGGCCGATCTGGTCATGCATTCGACCACGAAATATTTTGGCGGTCATTGCGATGTGTTGGGGGGAATTGTCGTAGCGAAAAGCGATACCGATTTCTTCCGCCGAATCCGTAGCATTCAATATGAAGGCGGCGCCGTTCCCTCACCTTTTGATTGCTGGCTGATACTTCGCGGAATGCACACGTTGCCCTGGAGAATGCGAGCCCACTCGGGAAACGCGGCCATGGTCGCGGACTTTCTCTCCGGACATCCAAAAGTCGAGCGCGTGCATTATCCCGGTTTAAAAGCGCATCCCGGCCACGAGATCGCGCGGAAACAGATGTCGATGTTTGGCGGAATGCTTTCGTTTGAAGTGAAAGCCGGCCGGGATGCGGCCATGAACGTCGCCGCCCGAACGAAAATTTTCACTCGCGCAACCAGTCTCGGCGGAGTCGAAAGCCTCATCGAGCATAGAGCTTCGATTGAAGGTCCCGGCACCACTTCTCCCGAGTCCCTCCTCCGGATTTCAATCGGACTCGAAAATGCGGACGATCTCATCGAAGACCTGGACCAGGGGCTCAGGTGATCGCGGCGCCAGCCGCAAAATCACTGGCCAGGCGTTCATTTAAACGAGTTTGCGCTTCGCCAGCTCTAAGACTTCGCGGACTTCGACCACGCCGAGCACGAAAGCCGCGCTAAAAAATACCGCCGCCGCGACGGTGATCGTTAGGCCCAGACAGATAATTTCCTGCCAAAGTCGCAAGGCATGATCGAAGAAAAAATGATTTGCCACCCAGCAAACCCCGGCGAGCAGCAGGCCGGCTATGGCAATCCGGAGAAGCAGTGAAAGCATGGCCCGACTTTCCAGGCGTTGGGCGTAATGACGCATCATTCCGTAGAGAAGCAGAAAATTGATGATGGCGACGAGGCTGGTGGAGAGCGCGAGCCCGCGATGACCCAGCCCGAGGTTGAACGTAAAAATCCAATTCAGAATAAGATTCGTTCCGATCGAGAGGAAACTGATCAACATGGGCAGATATCTTTTGTCGAGGGCGTAGAACGCCGGCGCGAGAATCTTGACCGCTGAATATCCAGCCAGGCCGATGGCATAAAAGCGAAGCGCACCGGCAATTTGCTGAACAGAATAGGCCGTGACGTGCCCATGTTGATAGATGACGCGAATGATTGGCTCGGCCAAAAGAAACAATCCGAGCGCTGACGGAACAGTCAGCAACATGACCAAGCGCATCGCGTGTGAGAGGGCGGAGCGAAAGCCATTGAGATCGTTTGCGGCAGCGGCCCGCGAAACCAGCGGCAACGTCACGGTGCTGATGGCCACGCCAAAAATACCGAGTGGCAATTGCATGAGACGGAAAGCAATTGAAAGCCAGATCACGGATCCCTTCTCCAAATAGGAAGCGAACGAACTGTTGACCAGCACGTTCACCTGGACCGCGCTGGCGGCGATGACCGCGGGCCCCATCAGGCCCAGGACCGTCCGGACTCCTTCGTCGCGCCACCTGAAGTCAAACCGGAAACGGTAACCCAGTTTCCAAAGCGAAGGCGTCTGCACCAGAAATTGCAGAGCGCCACCGACCAGTGTTCCGATGGACAGACCCAACAGAGCCCGGCGGCCAAAATGAGGATCGAACCACCAGCCTAACGAAACACCCGCGATAATCGATCCGATATTGAAAAACGTCGACGCGATCGCCGGAGTGCCAAACCTGTCTTTCGCGTTCAACATTCCCATGACCAGCGCCGCCAGGGAGACCAGCAGAATGAACGGCCACATGATCTGGGTGAGAAGTGTGGTCATCGCCTGATCGTTTGCGTCGAACCCGCCGGCTACTCCCGCAATGAGTTGCCGTGAAAAAATGATCCCCACGATCGTTACGCTGCTCATGAAAACGGTCGTCAACGTCGCCACCTTGTTCGCCAGCTTCCAGGCGGATTGATCGCCCTCGGTGGCGATTTTTTTTGAAAAAGTGGTGACGAACGCGGTCGAGAGCGCGCCTTCGGCAAAGAGATCGCGCAACAGATTTGGAACGCGAAAGGCGATGGTGAAGATGTCGAGGTTTCGACCGGCCCCGAAGAGCGCGGCGAAAACCTGTTCTCTGATCAGTCCGAGAATGCGACTCGACAAAACGGCAATGCCCACCACACCGGTCGCGCGGGTGCTAATTCGTTTGCCGGTCACTGCTCCGGATCGATCTGGTTCCAGTCCCGCTGGGACTTCTCGGCCTGATTTCATGAACGAAGCCTAACGACTCACAGTTGTTCGATTTTGTAGCCGCGCGCTCGAAGTAAAGCCAGAACACCGTTTGGACCGCCCATGTGCGCGGCTCCGACGACGACAAAATACGTTTGGCCGCTGCTTAAATAGCCTTCGATCTTCGGGATCCAGTTTCGGTTTCTTGCTTCCAAGATTCGCACACCTAACGAAGGAAAATCGCGAAAACCGTCGTGAATCGCGTGCCACACCACATCCGTGTTTCCATTGCGCCATGCGCGCATCAGATCCGAACGCGAGGAACTGGCGGTATCTGTTGGAATAAACGTCAAGAGCAGCAATGCTTCGCTTTCACGGTCCGTTAAGCCGACAAAAACGTTGGCGTGTTCACGCGCGGATTCGAGTCCAACAATGGATTTTGACTGCGCGCGCGCGCGATCGCTCAGGAATTGTTCGACTCCCAGGCTGGTCGAGATGGCGCCCTGATTGGGTGACTGAAGCATCAGCGCAATAAACCACGGCCGATATCGGACCACTTTTTCTTCAGGAACGTTCATCAAACCGAAGAAATGCTTAATATAACTATAGGTGCGCGGGTCGACGTGATTACGGAGATTGTCACCCTTTGGGTAGGTCGCAGCTTTGGAAAGACTTTGGTCCGCTGCGCGCATTTCTCGCGGATCGACCTCAAGTGCCAGTTTGCTCGAGGCGTCCAAAGCTCGAGTAAACGGCGCCGGAAGAGGATAGTCTGCCTTGCCCAAGGCGTGCCAGGAACCGCCGATATACACGGCCTGATTGTTTCGGCCAATCACTTTCCAGACGAACGTCGCCGCGTGCGAGGCGTTAGGCCAGAACAGCAGCAGGACGATAGCTGCCGGAAAGATGGCCAACCGCTTTGACATGATTTGACGTAGCAGGCGATGAGCAATGCGGCAAGCCTTTCGACTTTTTCCGCTGGAAGTGAAACTGCGATGCGTTAAATGCAGGAATGAATCGAGTCCCCGGAATCTGTTTTTTGATCGCCCTGACGATTTGTTCCGCGCCCGCCGCGGATGAAGCAATCGATCGACTAATCAACAAGCTGCCTCCGCCGCAAAAGTTCGTCGATCCGGCGATCAGTGACCCGTTAGCCAAGAGGATCCAGCCGGCACTGAAGGCGCATAACTACGGGGTCGCGCTCGATCTATCCAGACGTCTCGCCAAAAAATATCCCAAAAGTCTTGGCTCGCAGATGATGCACGGTTTCCTGGCTTTTTCTTTCCGCAATTCCAAGGAAGCGATGGACGCCTACCAAGCGGCGATTTCCATTCGTTCGGATTTTCCACCGGCATACGTTGGAATGGGAGTTACAAATATTGCCCAGAACAGATTCGACGCGGCATTGGCGAGCTTTCAGCGGGTGACGCGGCTTCTTCCTCAAGCGGATGTCGGCTGGATCGGCTGCAGTATTTGCGCGGAAAAACTGGGCCAGAAACGGGACAGTTTGGAATTTGCCAGAAGGGCGACGTCCGTCGCTCCCACTTCCATCGGAGCGTGGATGCAAGCAGCGCACGAGGAAAGTCTTGCCGGCAACGTTCAGGCGGCGAACGCCGATCTGGCCCGGGCCAAAGATCTGCAAAAGAAAGTCGCCCGCGCGAAAAAGTAATCTCGGATCATAGCCCGGTCGGCAGATCGATAAATTCCCACGGCATTTCAAACTGCTTGGACAAGCGATCGGCCAGGGCTTTGACCCCAAACGTCTCGGTCGCGTAGTGGCCGCCCAGGAAAAGATTGATCTTTAACTCTTCCGCAGCAATCGCCGCCCAATGAGGAGCTTCGCCGGTGATAAATGTGTCAATCCCCTCTTCCGCCACGCGGTAAATCTCGGCGCCGGCGCCTCCGGTAATGATCCCAATGGCCTTCGCGGTTTGCGGGCCGAACCGGAACGCTTTGACCTTGCTGCCTAACGAATTCTCCAAACGCCGAAGCAGTTGATCGCGCGGGATCGACGCGTGCGCCCTCAGTCCAATCCGTTCGCCTTTCTCCTCGAAAAATTTGGTGACGGATCGGAAGCCGATCGACTTTGCCAGGAGCGCATTGTTCCCGACGCGCGGATGCAGATCCAGCGGTAAGTGGGCGCTGTAGAGCGCGATGTCGTTCTCAAAGGCGAATCTGAGTTGGCGATGCTGAATCCCAGTAATTGGTCGCAGCCCGGACCAAAATATGCCGTGATGCACCACGAGCAGATCAATCTTTCGTTTGGCCGCTTCCTGCAAAGCGCGTGTCGATGCATCCACCGCGGCGCCGATCTTCGCGACCCGGCCGGAGTTTTCAATCTGTAGTCCGTTTAACGCATTATCCCAGTCACCAATCTCGCGAATGCGCAGAAGCTTATCCAGATATTGGACAATCTTTGAAAGTTGAACAGCCATTTGCGTCCTTGTTAGATGAAACGCTTAGCGTTGAAGAGGTGCCTGTGCCAAGCGCCTTTTCCGAGCTTCGGCTTTCCCAATGGGGGCCGCTATTGAGTCAGCCGGCAAGCAAAAGTTCCTGGCCTGCGCTCGAATGACAAGGCAGCTGTGGCATAGTTCAGCGTGCATTCGCCTAAATCGATCGTGCTCATCGGCTTCATGGGCGCAGGCAAATCTTCGGTCGGCGGGTTTCTCGAGCGACGCACAGGATTGGCCTGCATCGACACCGACGAGTTAATCTCGACTAAATTCGCCATGTCGATTCCTGAATTTTTTGCCGAATACGGCGAAGCGAAATTTCGGGACGCTGAAACCGATGTTTTACGCGAGGTGACCCCAGACCGGCCGACGATCGTGGTCACCGGCGGCGGAACCATCCTGCGAACCGAGAATCTGGATTTGTTAAAACGGCTCGGAATCATCGTTTGGCTCGATGCCGACGAAGAAGTTTTGTTCGAACGAGCAACCCGTAAGCCGGATCGGCCTTTGCTAAAAACTGCAAATCCTCGGGAAAAATTTCGCTCTTTGCTGGCCACGCGAAAGGTCGCGTACAGCGCCGGGGCAGATATCCGGATCGACACCACGCACTCGACCCATGAAGAGGTGGCGGATGCGATTCTGAAGGAGTTGGACCATCTCGTGCCGTGACGACGCCGCTAAAAACGAAACTGGTGGCGTTGGCGCAAAAGATCGGATTCGACGTGTGCCGGGTCGTTCGGTGCGATTCACCAGATCATTTGGCGGAATTTAACCAGTGGTTCGATGACGGCGCGGCCGGAGAGATGGCTTATCTGGCGCGAGGCGCGGAAAAGAGAGCTGACCCGCAAAAGATTCTGCCTGGCGCGCATTCCATCGTTGTTCTGGCGATGAATTATTTCCAAGGCACCGAAGCTCGATCTTCAAACAGAACTGGCCGAATCGCTCGCTACGCGTGGGGCGATGATTACCACGATGTTCTCGCGACAAAGCTGAAAACACTTGATGAATTTTTGCGCGAATCCGGGGGCGTCCAGAAATGCTATGTCGATACCGGCCCGATTTTGGAGCGGGATCACGCTGCGAAAGCCGGGACCGGCTGGCATGGTAAAAGCACGATGTTGATCAACCAACAATTGGGAACATGGTTTTTCCTGGCCGAAATTCTGACCACACTCGATCTCCCGGCGGATGCGCCGGCTCGAGATCGTTGCGGAAAATGCACTCGCTGCATCGATGCCTGCCCAACCGGGGCGATCACCGAACCGCACCGCCTGGATGCGCGCCGCTGTATTTCCTATCTCACAATCGAATTGAAAGGTTCGATTCCGACCGAGCTCCGGCCGCTGATCGGCGATCGGATTTTCGGCTGTGACGATTGTCTCGAGGCGTGTCCATGGAACCGTTTCGCGCAGGCATCACGCGACGTAGCATTCTCAACAAAACCGGCCACGGCCAATTTTGGCCTTCGCAATTATTTGCGCCTAACCGAGCCGGAATTTCGCAATCTCTTTCGCAGCTCGCCAATCAAGCGAATCAAACGACGCGGATTTCTTCGCAATGTGTGCGTGGCGCTAGGGAATGTCGGAACGACCGACGATCTGCCGGCATTGGAAAAAATCGCCACCGATCCCGAGCCCCTGATCGCGGAACACGCCGCCTGGGCGATCAAACAAATCCGGGTTCGAGCGGCGTCTAAGTAGTTGAATCCAAACGCTGCCATGGTGGCATCTCATTGAGGATGCCGATACATACCTCTGCTTTTCTACGTCTCAAAATAGGATATTGTCTGACGCTCTGAAGTCACTCTCTGACGCCCCTATGCATCAAACCGCCAGCGCCCCTCCTGTGGCCGTGTCGCAGCCCGCGAAAAAGCGCCGTTCCAGCCGAAAACGTCAGCTTATTCTCGGATCCATTGGCGTGATCATATTGCTGATCATCATATCGATCATCAATTCGAAGCGGGAAAAGCCGATTCCGGTCACGACTGAAAAAGCGGTCCGCAAGACGATTGTGCAAACAGTCTCCGCGACCGGAAAAGTTCAGCCGGAGACGGAGGTGAAAATCTCTCCCGAGGTCGCGGGCGAAATCATCGAGTTGCCGGTTGAGGATGGAATGGTGATCAAGAAAGGCGATTTGCTGGTAAAGATTAAGCCCGATTCTTATAAGGCGCTGCTCGAGCAACAGGAAGCAGGCATCAGCGCAGCCAAGGCGACCAATCTTCAGCAAAAGGCAACGATGGTGAAGGCTGAACAGGACTTGAAAAGGGCTGAAGAAATGTACGGCAAGAAAACGATTTCCGTGCAGGAATACAATGCCGCCCAGGCAGCATACGATGTGGCGAAAAACACCCACGAGAGTTCGGTCCATCAAATCGAAATGGCGGAGGCGACGTCCAGCCAGGCTCGCGATCAACTTTCCAAGACAACGATTTACTCACCCATCGATGGCCGGGTGACGCTGCTCAACAGCAAGCTGGGCGAACGGGTCGTCGCAACGAACCAGTTCGCGGGAACAGAAGTCATGCGCGTGGCCGATCTCAGCCATATGCAAGCTGTCGTTGATGTGAATGAGAACGACGTGGTCAATGTCAAGGTCGGGGATAAGGCGAACGTGAAAATCGATGCCTACGGCGACCGCAGTTTCAAAGGAACTGTTGCGCAAATTGCCAACACCGGAAAGACCACTGGCACCGGCACGCAGGAGGAGGTCACGAATTTTGAAGTCAAAATCAACCTCGACGCCGAGGGCTTGTTGCTCCGCCCGGGGTTGAGCTGTACCGCTGACATCGAAACAAACGTGGTGAAAGACGCGGTGGCTGTGCCGCTTCAGAGCGTGACCATTCGCACCGGAGAGAGCAATTTGAGTCCGGAAGAAATCGAAAAGCGCAAACTGAAGGCGACCGCGGGGGACAAAGGCGATAACAACGCCGACTACGTCAACGAGAAACAGGAAAAGGCGGCCCAGAAGGAAGAACGCGAAAAACTTTCGAAAGTGGTGTTCCTGAAAAAGGGTGGCAAAACGCAATCCGTAAAAGTGACGACAGGGATTTCGGATGACACCTACATCGAGATCAAGAGCGGCCTGCAGCCCGGGGACGAAGTGATTTCAGGCAGCTACAGCGCGATCAGTCGGAAACTGAAAGACGGCGCCAAAGTCACCTACGACAAGGAAGCGGTTAAATAAGTGACGAGTGGTGGGTGACGAGTGACGAGAATTCTATGACAATACTCCGCATGAATAACACCCCCCGCAGTTATAAAGATCTGGTTGTTTGGCAGAAAGGCATCGCGCTAGCAAAGATCGTATATCGGCTAACGCAGACGTTTCCAGCGGCTGAAAAGTTCGGGCTTGTCGCACAAAGGCGGCGCGCTGCTGTTTCAATTCCATCCAACATCGCTGAGGGGCAAGCCCGGCACACCACTGGCGAGTTTATCCAATTCATCTCGCACGCAGAGGGATCGGTTGCAGAACTGGACACTCAGTTAATCCTTAGCATCGAATTGGGTTTGAGTGATGATGCTTCATCTGAAGCAGGTTTTTCTTTGATAAGCGAGCTGCGAAAGATGCTCAACGTTCTACGCCGCAAGTTGGCGGCACGGGGGTGACTCATCACTAGTCACTCATCACTAGTCACTGGCGATCGGCTCGGCGAGCCGATCGTCATCGATATTGAGAACATCACGAAAGACTACGTGATGGGCGAAGAAACCGTGCACGCGTTGCGCGGTGTGACGCTGCAAATTCATCGGAACGAATATCTCGCGATCATGGGTCCGAGCGGCAGCGGCAAGTCCACACTGATGAACATGCTCGGTTGTCTCGATACGCCCAGTTCCGGCCGTTATGAGTTCAATGGCCGGAACGTGAAAGACATGGATGACGACGAGCTCGCGGCGATTCGTAATCGGGAGATCGGTTTCGTCTTTCAAACGTTCAATCTGCTGCCACGCGCGAATGCTTTACGCAACGTGGAGCTGCCGTTGATCTATGCCGGCCTCAACTCCGAGATTCGCAGGGATCGCGCGGCGCAGGCGTTGATCGATGTCGGTTTGGGCGACCGCATCAATCATAAGCCTAACGAGTTGTCAGGTGGACAGCGTCAGCGGGTCGCCATCGCGCGTGCCTTGGTCAACAATCCTTCGATCATTCTGGCGGACGAACCCACCGGCAATCTCGATTCCAAAACCGGAGACGAGATCATGGCGCTGTTGGAGCATCTTTATCAGCGTGGAAATACCATCATTTTGGTTACGCATGAGCGTGACATTGCCAGGCACGCGAGGCGCACTATTCATCTCCGCGATGGCCTGATCGAGATGGACCACATGGGATTCATTCCGGAACTGGATAACGCGATCGCAGCAACTTAGATCGCCATGGGAAGACGTTTCTCGTTAGTCGGCGCGTTGATTTCGCTGCTGACCGGATGCTTCGGCACCGTCGATATCAGCCACAAAAAAATATTTAACGGCGCGGTTGGGGCTCAGCTGGTGACGAAGCGTGAAACATTTTTGTTTCATTGGCAGGAACACGAAGCCATACCCAGATTTCGGGAAACGGCCATTCTTGAAGACCTGCCTTCGAAAATGCCGCCAGATAGTAACAGAGTGCTGATGTCAGCAAAGAGCGCGGAATTCCACATTCCGAGCGGGCAAGCCATTCGCGTTAGTCGCGTCGAGAAAGAAATCGGCGACGGCATTATCTCCTACTACGCCCTTGGCGAAGTTTATGTTCCTTCGCTGCATCGATTCGTCGCGTTTCGATATTCGTGGGGCGACGACGACAAGATTTTTCGGGCACCGTGGGAAGGAAATGAAGTTCCTTTGGTCCGGCGACCGCCCGCACTGATGTGATCGGATGAAGCGTTTTCTCTACGAACTCGAGGAAAGCTGGAAAATCGCCGCGGCGCAGATGCGCTCAAACATGACCCGATCCACTCTCACCGCGCTCGGTGTAATTATCGGAATCGTCGCAGTCACATTGATGGGCACAGCGATCAGCGGAATCTCGACTGGGTTCGACCAAAGCATGTCCGTGCTCGGCGATGACGTTCTTTACGTCACGCAATGGCCATGGAAACCGGTCGACGATTGGTGGAATTACCGGGACCGGAAAAGGATCGAGACCGAATATGCGGACAAGATTAATCGCATCATCGCAGCCACGCCGAATTCGAACCTGATTGTGGCGGTGCCGACGTCCAGCCTGATGCGGGCGGTCAAGTATCAAGGCAACGAAGTAGACGGTGTTTTCACGCTGGGCACGACTGCGGATTTCACACTGACATCGACCATCGATTGCAAAGAAGGCCGTTTCTTCAATGAAATTGAATCACGCGAAGGCGCCCAGGTGGTGGTGGTCGGGTACGATGTGGCCGACGCGCTTTTTCCTTCCGAGAGCCCAATTGGCAAAACCGTGCTGATCAACGGACAAAATTTTAAAGTGATCGGCGTCAACGCGCGGCAGGGAACATTCCTCGGATTGTTTAGCTGGGATTCGATGGTGGCAATCCCGTTGGCGTCGTTTAATAAATATTTCAGTTCCAAAAGCGCCTCGGATGTGCGTCCGGGCGCCTCCTCCTCAACCGAGTCGGACGTGCGCGTCAAAGTAAAAGACAAAAAGAATCTTTTGGAAGCGAAGGACGAGCTGACCGGAATCATGCGGCGAGTGCGGGGATTGCCACCGGAAAAAAAAGAAGATTTCTCGATCAACGAACAGCAGGCCTTCAAAAGCACTCTCGATCCGGTTAAGAATACGATCGCCGTCGCCGGGCTCTTCATCACCGGACTGTCGCTCTTCGTCGGTGCGATTGGCATTATGAATATCACTTTCGTCAGCGTGAAAGAACGGACGAAAGAAATCGGGACGCGCAAAGCGTTGGGGGCGCGACGGCGGACGATTTTGTTGCAGTTTTTGATTGAATCGACTGCGCTTTGTCTGCTCGGTGGACTGATTGGGCTGGTTTTCGCGTACCTGCTCTGTTTCGCGATAGGCAAGGCGTTCCCATCATTTCCCATTCAGTTTTCGTTCGGACTCGTCATTGCCAGCATGATTGTTTCAGTACTGACCGGCTTGGTTTCGGGATTTGCGCCGGCCTGGTCGGCCTCGCGGTTGGATCCCGTGACCGCGCTGAGGTATGAATGATAATCAATTTAACCGCAGAGGTCGCGGAGGACGCGGAGCTTCGGAAGGGTCGAACAAAATAACTGAAGGGATTATCGCATCGGCGATGGACGTTCATCGTGCGCTGGGGCGGGTTTGCTCGAATCGACCTATGAAATGTGTTTATGTCGGGAGTTAAGCATTCGCGGAATTGGGTTTGAACGCCAGATCGCAATCCCCGTGGAATACAAGGGAGTAAAATTGGATTGTGGCTACCGAGCCGATCTCGTTGTCGAGGATTCGGTTCTTGTTGAGATCAAGGCAATCGATTCGTTGCTTTCGATCCACGACGCTCAACTGTTGAGTTACCTCAAGCTTGGCGGTTGGAAGATTGAATTGCTCATCAACTTTAACGTGGAACTCCTAAAACATGGGATCCGACGGCGCGTCCTCAATTTCGTCGAGGAGATTCAACTGTGATTGATCTCTGCGTCCTCTGCGTCCTCTGCGTCCTCTGCGTCCTCTGCGTCCTCTGCGGTAAAATAAAAAGCTATTTCAATGCGTTTTAAAGAAATCATCACCATGGCGCTGGGTTCGCTGGGGGTGAACAAGTTGCGCTCCGGCCTGACCATGATTGGGATCGCGATCGGCGTTTTCTCCGTGATCTCGGTCATGACCGCAATCGGGGCGTTGCAAAATTCGATTGAGAACGGAATCAGTTTTCTCGGCTCAAACATTTTTCAATTCGCCAAATATCCGGCAAGCATGAGCGCAGGCGGCGACGTGAAGAAAAAATATCTGAACCGGCGCAACATCACCTTTCAGCAGGCACTCCATTATCAACGGCTGATGGAAGGAAGCGCGCGCGAGATTTGCCTGAAATGTTTCGGCTACGAAGTGAAAGGCCAGGCCGTTTACAATGGCGTCAAAACAACGCCGAGCCTTCTCGTTGTCGGCTCCAATGGCAGTTTTCTTACCGCCAATGCCTACACTCTTGGATACGGCCGGAATCTGAATAACGAGGACGTCGATCTGGCCCGGGCCGTCATCGTGGTCGGAAAAATGATCGAGAACCGCCTGTTTCCTCACGAATCGCCAATCGGCAAAGTCATTCGAATGAGCGGGCACACCTATACGATCATCGGCGTCCTGACCGAAAAAGGGACCGCGTTCGGCCAAAGCCAGGACAATCTCTGCATCATGCCGATCACCCGCTTTTTCGAGGATTTCGGATCAGCCAAACGCACGGTAAACATTGCGACCCAGGCGCCTTCCACGCAAACGTACAATTCCACGTTTGATAAAGGGATCGGGGCGATGCGAATCGCGCGCGGACTTCGCGCCAACCAAGAAAACGATTTCGAGATCTACTCGAACGATTCGCTGAAGAGTGCATTCGTTTCGGTCGCGGGCGTGATCCGAATTGGCGCGTTTGTTATCAGTCTTATCGCCCTGGTGGCGGCCGGGATCGGGATTATGAACATTATGCTGGTCAGCGTGACCGAGCGGACCAAGGAAATCGGCGTCCGGAAATCGATCGGCGCGCGCAGCCGGGACATTTTGCGGCAATTCCTGACCGAGGCCGTGTTTATTTCCGAAGCCGGCGGGGTCTTGGGAATAATCTTCGGCATTATTGTCGGCGATCTTCTAGCGGCGTGGCTCAAAGTGGATCTGATTTTCCCATACGGCTGGGCCCTCGCCGGTTTGGTGGTTTGTTCGGCAATCGGGATCGGTTTTGGTCTTTACCCGGCATACCGGGCCGCCTCGCTCGACCCGATCGAGGCCCTGCGCTACGAATAGTGCGGGTCTCTTCCGCTTAACAACAATCCGAGCAGGCATATATCTTGCAATGGGTAACATTGACCGTGCTGGGTGCTTATTTTACGCTCGAAATTTCGGGCCGGAACGGACGTGCTTTCTTCTCAACAATCTTCCGAGGGTACTAAAGGCAGCATTCTTCTCCTTGAAGAATACGACGCCTTGGCCGCTGCCTTCGGTTCTGCCCTGAAAAAATTTGCGCCCGGCCGGCGGGTTTTGCGCGCACGCTCGCTGGGTGAAGCCGAACAACTTGCCCTGGAGAACCGGCCTGAGGTCCTCATTCTCGATGTCGATCCTCCGTGGGCGGGAATTTCCGGATTTTTGCAGACCTTGCGCATGGAGCTTCCCGATGCGCGTGCGCTGGTGATTGGAGCCGGCATTCCCGCCCAAGTTGCTACCGAACGCGGCTCGGCCGGCGCTCTGCAATTCGTGAGTAAACCGTTCGAATTGCCGGTGTTTGGGGCCGCCGTCCAGGCAGTTCTCGGGCCATGGAGTCAATCGGCGCATGCCCGTGGCAGTCTGCGCGGACTCGGCACCGTCGATATGGTTCTCCTTCACTGCGCCGCGGGCGGGAGCGTGGTTCTCGACGCTCGTGGCGATGATGGACGCGCTGGCAAAATTTATATCGCCGGCGGCCACGTCTCTCACGCGGAAACGAGTCACAAGATTGGACCGGAAGCGTTGCGCGAAATCTTTGGTTGGAGCAAAACCCACTTCGCCGATGCCAAAGCGACCTCCATGCCGGCGCGCACGCTGCAAACTGAGTGGGCGAGTATCGCCGCCGAGATCCTGCAACAAGCGAAGCCGCCAGCTCCACCGCGTGTCTCGCCTGCTGAAGAATCGCCGCCACCGGCCAAACCCAAAAAGGGGGAAAAGATCGTGGTTATCGACGATACCGAAATGCTGCTGATTTTTGTCGAAGACGTTTTGGCAACGGCAAATCCCGAGCTGCAAATTACTACGGTCCTCAGTGGCATCGATGGAGTCACGCAGGTTGCTCAAATAATGCCGGACTTGGTGCTGCTCGATTACAGCCTTCCGGATATCAATGGCGATGAAGTTGCCAGGCGGCTACTCGAGAACGAACAAACCGCGCGCGTCCCGATCCTGATGATGTCCGGTCACGTCGCGGAAATGGGCGCGACCGCAGAACGGTTTGAAAACATCGTCGCAACGATCGAAAAGCCATTTTTATCGGACGCCCTCGTGCAGCTGGTGGGGAAAACATTGGCCGCCGGTCCGAAAAAAAATCGACGCATTTCACCGGCAAAGCGGCGGAGCGAGGAAACTCCGGCGCAAAACCCACCACCGATCCAACCGACCGTAGTCGATGCGCCACCGATCGAACCGCCGCCGTCGGTGCAACGCCGGCAATTTGAAATTCAACCTGAGCCAGTGATTTCTCCGCCGCCGATAATTAGCTCGGCCCCACCAGTGATCGCCGCGCCGCCAGTCTTGGAGCGGGTGGAGGTTGTCGAGCCGCCAATCGCTAAACCAATTGTTCAACCTGCGCTCGCTTCAGCTCAGATGGTCGGTTCAATTGCCGACGGCAATCAAGCCGTGCTCGGGTTGTTTTTGGAAGTGATTTCGATGCAGTTAACTCCGCAGCTGCAAATGGGGGCTATTCGTGCCAAGCCTTCCTCGCTGATTGTTTCGCTCCACCTTGCTTCGGCAGCGGCGAGAGGAGCCATTCCGCCAGAAACAGCCTTTCAGCTTGGCCCGGCAGAAATCAATTCGGACGGTCGAATTCACAGTGTGCGCGTGGTCGCGACGACTCAGCGTCTGCAACCGGCGCATGTCCGGACGGCTTTCGAAATTGGCGGAGTGGCGTTAATTCCCGATCACGCACGTGCGCGCGTTCAACTCACGCCGTCGGGCACGACCCCCATGACCATTGAGCTGGTCGCTCAGCTCGAGCTTGGATCCGTGCAACTTTCGCCGACTTTTCAGGTTGCCCAGCTGATTCTGAAGTGGCCGACCAACACGGTTCGGGTAACGCTCGATCCCAAGGCAACGGACAAAACAGGCGCGTTATTTCAGCCGAGCGACATCAGGCTCGACTCTGCCGGCCGGATTGCCGAATTACTTCTGAAGCCCGCGGTATAGGTTGACCGGCTATTCCAAGCCGAGCGCTTTGAACGTCTGGTCGACGTATTGGAAATGAACATCGAGCGAACAGAGCCGATCAATTTCCGTGGATGAAAGTTTGCCGGCGATTTCAGGCTCCGATTTCACGTTGTCGGCAAAAGTCCCCCCGCCTTTCCAGGTTTTCATGGCCGCTCGTTGGACCGCTTCGTAGGCTGTTTTGCGCTCCAGACCTGCGCGCGTGAGAGCCAGTAGAATCGACTGACTAAAATACAATCCTTTGCTCCGCTCGAGGTTCTCGCGCATCCGCTCCGGATAAACCTGCAACCGCTCGACCAGCTTCGACAACGTGGCAAGCATGTAATCCATTAGGATGCACGAGTCGGGCAGGATAATGCGCTCCGCACTCGAATGGCTGATATCGCGTTCGTGCCACAAAGCAACGTTCTCGAGGGCGACCAACGCGTTTCCGCGAATGATCCGGGCCAAACCACTCAATCGTTCACCCGTGATCGGGTTTCGTTTGTGCGGCATCGCCGAACTACCCTTCTGGCCTTCCCCGAAATATTCTTCAACTTCCAGGACCTCCGTGCGCTGAAGATGGCGGAATTCGGTAGCCCAACGATCGATGCTGGAGGCAATCACCGCGAGCGTGGTCATGAATTCAGCGTGACGATCTCGTTGAACGATCTGTGTCGATAACGTAGCCGGTTTCAACCCCAACTTTTGGCAAACCGCACTTTCGATTTGTGGATCGAGATAGGCATGGGTTCCCACCGCACCGCTCAGTTTTCCGACACGAATCCGCTCCCGCGTTTGCGCCAATCTCTCCTCCGCCCGGTCGAACTCGTCATACATCAACGCGAGCTTCAATCCGAAAGTAATGGGCTCCGCGTGAACGCCATGACTGCGTCCAATCATCGGCGTCATTTTATAATGACGAGCTTGTTTCCCGACCACGGTGCGAAGTTGCTTCAGACCATCCGCAATCAGCGCCGTCGATTCGGTCAACTGTACGGCCAGCGTGGTGTCGAGAATGTCCGAAGAAGTCAGGCCCTGGTGAATCCAACGCGCAGCAGGCCCAACGGAGGCAGCCACGTTCTCCAGAAACGCGATGACGTCGTGATTCGTCCGTTTTTCAATCTCCAGGATTTCCGGAATCGAAAATCGTGCGCGCTTTCGGATTTCAGCCGCGTCTTCCTTCGGGACTTGCCCCAGCGCCGCCATTTCTTCGACGGCCAAAACTTCAATCTCGAGCCAGATCTCGAATTTCCGATCGTCCGACCAGATTCGGCTCATCTGCGGACGTGAGTAACGATCAATCACGCAGAAAGAAGATAAGAGCCGGCGCGAAAGTCAAAAACGTTTTGGCTAAAAAAGAAAATCGCTCCGGGGGACAATCCACCGGAGCGATTCAAAAATCGAAGTTGATCTAACTTAGCAAACTCTAGCGCGCAGGAGCTGACCGTTGCTTTGAACGCGAACCTTGCCGCTGCCCAGAAGATCGGCCACGGCCGCAACTGTTTCCTTGCTGTTCTTGGTGCAAGAACCCACCGCGAAAATAAGATCGCCGAGTGAGAGTTTCTGACGCTTGAGAATCAGGCTATGTTTCTTCATCACGACTTCTTAGAGCAGTTGCCAGGCCATTTTGTTCAAATTTAGTTGTTCCCTGTGGTAGAAAGGTCGCGTTCCCACGCCATTTGGACGCATTTTGAGCCGATCCGTCCCGAAAACATGACACTTGTGTCCGTTTTTGTAACACGCTACCAAGAAGCCAATTAGACGTTACCCCGACGCGGGCGGTGCATCAACCAGTGGGCGACGAAATATAGGACCGCGAACACCACTACGATCAATAAGATCCAGTGAAACTGAGACTTAACGAAGTGGACGAGGGCTTCTGGGTCGTTTAGTAACCCCGGGGCAACATGATAAGCCTGACGACCGATGTAGGCCAAGAGAAGGCAGGTCACCGCCGATCCCGCCAGCGTGGTTAGCGTGAAAACCAGAAAGTTCATCCGCACGACGCCAGCCGGGATAGAGATCAAATGCCGGACGATTGGCAGGATTCGGGCAAAAAACACCCCGCCGGCCTCATATTCGCTCAGCCAGCGCTCCGCATTCTCGAGCTTTTTCGGTGTCAGCAAGACAAATCGGCCGAACTTCAGAACCAATGGCCGGCCAATCCAGCGGGAAACCCAGTAGACTGCGGTGGCGCCCAAATACGAGCCCAGCGTGCCTGCCAAAACGACGCCGGCGAGACTAAACCGCCCCTGGGCCGCCAGGAACGCGGCCGGCGGGATAACGACTTCAGCGGGGACCGGCAAGGGCGAACTCGCCATTGCCATGAGCACGATAATGCCGATATAACCGCCATTTAAAACCCAGCTGAACCAAACTTCCAAAAGATGATGCATGCGAATTTCGGATTTCGAACTTAGCCTGAATAAATCCTCGTTAGTTCAATCTAAAATCTGCATTCCGCAATCTGAAATCCGCCTTCCAGATGTCGATCTACCGCCGCGTTCTGAGTTATTACCGCCCGTTTCTGCCGCATACGGTGCTGGGACTTCTTCTCTCGTTCGCCGGAATTGCTTTGAACCTTCTTAAACCATGGCCGTTCAAGATCATCGTCGATCAAATCATTCCCGGCTTTAAGGCTTCGAACCAAAAACTCGAGGATTACGCCGCCAATTTGTTCGGAATCGAGTCGCCGCATCTTTCCGTCGCGGGCTGGGTCGCCGTTTTGTGCCTGGCCTTGATCGTCATTCAAGTGATCTGGGGTCTGTTGAGCTGGGTGACCACTTACATTTTCGTGAAGATCGGACTCGAAGCGCTCCTGAAAATACGGACTGACCTTTATTCTCATCTCCAACGGCTCTCGCTGAAATATCACGACGCCCGCCGGTCGGCCGATTCCACTTTTCGCGTGGCTTACGATTCGCAATCGGTTCAGACGATTTTCAATCGTGGCTTCACCAACATTTTCGGAACCGTGATCACATTGGTCAGCACTTTTGCGATCATGTGGCGAATGGATTGGCAGCTGAGCTTGCTTTCGCTGGTCATCATTCCATTTCTTTTGATCACGATCTATTTTTTCGCCAGCCGCATTCGCCGGCAGTCGACCTCGATTCAGGAAGTCGAAAGCGCGGTTCTCGTGCAAGCGCAGGAAGGTTTGAGTTCCATTCGAATGGTCCACGCGTTTGGTCGGGAAGATTGGGAGGTGCATCAGTTTCGGTCCCAGGCGGCGCAAAGCTTGCGAGCCAATCTTCAGCTCACCCTAACCAACATGAACAGCGCGCTCGTGATCAGCACGCTGATGCTGATCAGCACCGCGGCGATGTATTACCTGGGAACGATGCACGTCCTGGCCGGAACATTAACGTTGGGGTCACTGCTGGTTTTCAGCGCTTACATTTTGATGCTCTACGGTCCATTGGAACAGCTCACCTACACCGCTTGGGCGATGGAAGGAGCCACGGCCGGAGCCAGGCGCTGCTTCGAAGTGCTCGACCGACCCGACGATGTCGCCGATGCGCCGGGCGCTGTCGAGATTTCGGAAACGAAAGGCGCCATTCAACTTCAACAGGTTTCCTTTAGCTACAAGGACGAGCGCGAAATTCTTCACGACGTCGATCTCAAGATTGAGCCAAACCAAATCATCGCGCTCGTCGGCGGCACCGGGGCCGGCAAAAGCACGCTTCTCAGTCTGGTGCCGCGCTTTTACGACCCGACTTCGGGCACAATCACGGTGGACGGACGCGACCTGCGACAAATCAAGAAGAAATCGCTGCGTGCCCAGATTGGGATCGTTCTCCAGGATACGCTGCTGTTTTCTACCACCGTCCGAGAAAACATTGCCTACGGACGACCCGATGCCACTGAGGACGAGATTATCAATGCCGCTCGCCGGGCGCAGGCTGATGGGTTCATCCGCACGCTTTCGGACGGCTACAATAGTCTGGTCGGCGAACGCGGTGGCCATCTCAGTGTCGGCCAACGCCAACGAATCGGTATTGCCCGCGCGTTCCTGAAAAATGCGCCAATTCTTTTACTCGATGAACCCACCTCGGCGCTCGATCCCGCGACCGAGGCGGCCATAATGGAAACAATGAAGGAACTGATGCGCGGACGAACGACTCTGATTGTGACGCACCGGCTGGCCACGATTCACGATGTCGATCACATTGTTGTGCTGGAACACGGCCGGGTAGTCGAGCAGGGTCGGGGTCCAGAATTGGTCGCGCAGGGCGGTGCTTACGCAAAACTTTATGCGTCAGGAAAATTTTAAAATGAGCAACATTCTTCCAGATCGACGCGTCGAACACGATTGGTGGACCGAGCCAATTCCGCCGAACGTAGAATTCGGCGAAGGATTTTATTGCGAGACCGCCCAAGTCTTTCGCTTTCTTCGGAACCGCCGGTCGGGCGCTGTGAAACTCGGCCAACATTGCTCGGTGTACGCCGGGTGCTCTTTTGCGGTCGGCCCAAACGGGACCTGCTCGGTAGGCGATTTTACGTTGCTCAACGGCGCCCTGATAATGACCGAGGAAAAGATCGAGATCGGTTCATACTGCCTCATCTCGTGGAATGTGGGAATTGCCGATTCGGATTTCCATCCGCTCGAACCCGCGCAGCGCTTGATCGATGCCCGAGCGCTTGCTCCGTTCTTCGAAGGTCGGCCTCCGCGCCCCAAGCTGAAAACCGCGCCGGTGAAAATTTGCGACAACGTGTGGATCGGGATGAACGCCACCATCCTGAAAGGCGTGACCATTGGCGACAATTCAGTCGTCGCCGCGGGATCGGTAGTGACGAAAACGGTTGAACCCAATGTCGTGGTCGCCGGTAATCCCGCCGTGGTCATTAAGCGGTTCGACCAATGACTCCCTTCAACACTCAACAGCCAACCCTCAACGCTCAACGCTCAATTACGGCAGTTGGATGCTTGGCGCTGGATGTTGGTCGTTCGACGTTTCCTCTTTCATCGTGAAGAAAAAGAGAATCGTGGTGATGGGCTTCATGGGCTCGATCCCGATTGCCGGGGTCATTTGGCAGCACCTCCATTACATTGTCGGCCTGAAAAAGCTCGGGCACGACGTTTACTATATCGAAGACTCAGCTCGATTACCTTACAACCCGGTCACTTTCGAGGTAAACGAGCAATTCGATTACGCGGCCAAGCTGTTCGTCCGGCTGGCCAACGAGTTTGATTTTCAAGATCGCTGGGGTTTTTGCGCCCGTTTTCTCAAAGACAATCCAACTGTCGGATTACCTTTCACTCGAATCCGGCAGCTCTATACCGAAGCGGACGCGATTTTGAATGTTTGTGGAACGCAGGAGTTCAATGACGATTTGCTGAAAAGCAATCGCATCCTGTATGTCGAAAGCGACCCGGGCGTGGAGCAAATCAAGATCGACAAAAAGAATCAGCCGGCGATCGGCTATCTGAAGCGACATCACGCCTTGTTTACTTTTGGTGAAAACGTTGGGACCAGGCGCTTCCCCGTTCCGTTGCACGGATTCAAATGGTTTCCAACGAGGCAGCCAGTCGTGATCGATCTTTGGAAAACAAATCGCCTCCCTCCCGGAGCCGCGGTTTTTACCTCGATCGCAAACTGGTCGACCAGCGGCCTGAAAGATATCACCTGGCGAGGCCGCAAATATCTGTGGAGCAAATCCCGCGAGTTTCTTCGATTCGTGCAGGCTCCCAAGAGGTCCGGAGAAACATTCGAACTGGCGACGAATATGAAAGACGCGCCGACCCGGGAAAAATTTGAGCGCAACGGATGGCGGCTGCGAACTCCCCACGATCTGAGTATCGATTACTGGCTTTACCGCGATTACATCCGCGACTCGAAAGGCGAATATACCGTCGCGAAAGACCAATACGTCCGCCTGAACACCGGCTGGTTCAGCGATCGAAGCGCGTGTTATCTCGCCGCCGGACGTCCGGTCATTACTCAAGAAACCGGATTTACCCGGCTTTATGGCGGCGACCGGGGACTGGTGGCCTTTAAGTCGTTAGGCGAAATTGCCGAGGCTGTGAAATCGATCAACGCTGAATATTCCAAACATTCCCGCGCCGCGCGCGAAATCGCCTCGGAGATCTTCGATTCCGGAAAAGTGCTGGCCAACCTTCTGAAATCAGCGGGCATTTAGGTCTTCGACTTCTTTAAACAGGGTCGAGCTTGAAATCCCGGCGCTCGATGAGTCCGTGCTTAACCGACAAGTCATGGAACCGGCGCAGCCCTTGCTTTTCCTCATTGCCGAAATGAAATCGCAAATGATCGCGGAAATAACGACGGCAAAACTCCGGCTCCGCTTGATCGGCGATGAATCGATCCACGTTGGCGAGATTGCCGTCACGTAGTTGGCGCAGAGCGTGGGCGATCTTGTCTGCGTTTTTCACTTCCGGCCTAACGAGCCAGAGCGCATACACGAACGGAAGTCCCGTCAATTTCTTCCATTGCTCGCCAAGATCCCAAAATTTCAACCCGCTTTTGTCGCGTTGTCGAAAGTCGATCGCCTGATCGCCAATGAGCAACCGGCCGGTCGCTCGATTCAAAGGCGAGTTGGTTGGCGGGATGATTTCCGGTCTCAACCCGAGTTCTCCCAGCAAACAGCGCAACAAGTTGACCGAGGTCTCGGCGGCAGGATCCAGTTCGATTTCGGTGAGATCTGAAATCTTCGCCGAGTGAGCAACGATGACGCTGTAGACCGGACCGTCCGACCCGATGGCAAGGTCATCTACGATTCTGTAAATGGGATTGCGCAGAAATTCGAAACTCGAAACCAGGGCGACATCGAGATCACCGCGTGCGAGTGCGGGACAAAGAACTGAGGGATGATCGAAAACGAGCTTGTCGGGCCACCCGAAGACCAATGGCCGGGCATTGAGATACTTTACGCTGCCAATTCGCGGAGTGCCCCGGCCGGCCGGGCGCTCAAGCCCGCTCATTTATGCGCAGGCCAGCTCGCGTTCCGTAGCAGCGATGGTGGATCCTGAAGTGAGATGGCGATAATGGCTATCGCGTTGAATCGGTTCTCGTCCCGCCTCTCGAATCGCGTGTTCCAATGCGGCGACAGTTTGCTGTTGCGGGGTCGTCGCTCCAGCCATGTGAAAGATTTTCTCTTCCAAAATCGTACCGTGCAAATCATCCACACCGTAGCTGAGGGCAACCTGGGCGAGTGGCAAGCCCATGCTCACCCAATACGCCGTAATGTGATCGACGTTATCCAGGTAAATACGGCTCAC
The DNA here is from genome assembly GCA_963846065.1 of uncultured Verrucomicrobiae bacterium. Lineage (GTDB taxonomy): Bacteria > Verrucomicrobiota > Verrucomicrobiia > Chthoniobacterales > UBA10450 > DASPUI01. The sequence goes on along the minus strand of CAWJUP010000018.1, from coordinate 144,717 downwards.
TGCCAGGTTGCGCAGCTGCTCGACCGCCGATGCTGCCTTGATGTGCGACAGAATGGTCGTTTGCGGTTCAAAGGCGAATGGCACAAAACCAGTAAAGCCACCGGTTTCATCCTGAAGTTGGCGAAGTTGACGCAAATGATCGACTCGTTGTTCGAGCGTTTCGATATGGCCGTACAACATGGTGCAGGTGCTACGGCCCCCCATCCCGTGCCACGTCCGATGGACATCGAGCCATTCTTCGGCCGTCTCTTTCCCGCGACAAATCTGATCGCGAATCGCCGGATCGAAAATTTCCGCACCGCCGCCGGTGATGGACCCCAAACCGTTACTCCGCAATAGTTCGAGGGTATCGCGAATGGGGAGATGGAAAATACGGTGGGCCAGATGCCGAACTTCGATGGCGGTAAACGCCTTGATGTGAAGATTTCGATCCAAGGCCCGAAGCCGCTGGAGCAGTTCGAGGTACCACTCTTTCTTCAGGCTGGGATGCAATCCACCAACCATGTGCACTTCTGTGATCCCCAGTGGCAAAGCCTCGGCGACGACCCCGATAATCTCGTCAATGGCATATTCAAACGCATGGGCGTCGCGCTTCTTCGCGGCGAAGGCGCAAAACTGACACGAAAGAATACAGATATTGGAATAGTTAATGTACCGGTTGTGGATATAACTGGCGAAATTACCGTTCTTTCGCTCGCGCACCGCGCTGGCCATTATGCCTAACGCGTTGAGATCGTTGCATCGATACAGCTCGAGCGCTTCGCCATCTGTCACGCGGTCGCGTGCCTCGATTTTCTCTGCGATCCGTCTAAGTTGTCGTGGAATCAGTGTATAATTCATTCGCAGCCGAGGCTGGAAACTACTCTGTATCATGCACAGTCGTTTCACCACACGCAACTAGGGAAATGGCCGTCACCGCGTTAAATTGCTAAACCGTTAAATCGTTAAGCCGGTTGATCGTCTATCAATAAAATGGCGGATGACTTTAAGCCGGAACCGGCCGTGGATGAGGATGCTCGAGACGTCCAGTTGATGAGCCGGATTGGCCGGGGCGAGACCGATGCGCTCGAAGAGCTGATCAAGCGACACCAGGCGCTGGTATTGGGAACGGTCGGCCGAATGTTGGGGGGCAGTTCCGACGTGGAGGATATCGCTCAGCAGGTATTTGTCCGGGTGTGGAAAAGCGCGCCGCGATACGTTCCGACCGCCAAATTCACGACCTGGCTGCTCAAGATTACGCGCAACCTCGTGTTCAATGAAATGCGACGGACCAAAAGACACTCGCATGTTCCGATTCAGCCGGAGGCTCAAACCGAAGAAATTCCATTGGCGGATCGGACCACCCAAGGGCCGGCTGAGTCCCTTCTCGAAGCGGAACTACAGGAGAAAATTGAGCAAGCGATTCAAGCTCTTCCCGAAAAACAAAGGATGGCGGTGATTTTGCGCCGGTACCAGGACCTGAGTTATGAAGAAATTGGCGAGGTGCTGGATCTCTCTGTGCCGGCGGTGAAAAGCATCCTGTTTCGTGCTCGCACCGAGTTGCGTGAACGATTGAAGGACTATCTGGACCAATAAGCCAAGAGGGCGGCGCCCTTTCGGAACGCCGCCCCCTCTCAACCCCACATCTGGGAAAATTCTAGAAATCCCGGTCCTTTGCTGAGCTTTTGAATTGAACCTGAGTTCCTTCATCCGGCGGCGGAGGCGCACCCGGCATCGCGTAATCAGCAGCCAACGGGCGTTGCGGCGTCGGAACCAGGCGAACCGCTCCTTTGGCGTTATTGCGCCAGCCGTTCGGATCGGCGTACTCTTCGCCCACGTGATGAATGCCGTTCACCTGGTCTTCTAAACCGGTTCCATAGCGCTGATCGAGAATCGTTGGCGTAACAAACACCAGCAGATTTCGTTTGTGGCGTTCGTTATCGTGGCTTTGAAATGCGTACCCGAGCACAGGAATGTCACCCAAAACCGGCACCTTCGTGCGCGCCTTACTGACCTGGTCGGATAACAAGCCGCCGATCGCCAGAGTATCGCCACTCTTGATCAGCACATTGGAGTCGAGTGTTCGGGTGTCGATAATTGGGCTCTTGATGTCGGCGCCTTGGAAACTGAAGTCGAAATCCGACACCTTGTTACTGATCTCCGGCTTCACCGAGAGGGTGATGAAATTATCTTTGTTGATCGAAGGCCGGACGACGAGTTTGTTGCCGTAGAGTTTATCCTGGAAACCGCCAAACACCGCAGTGGCTGTTTGTTCGTTGAAATTTAACTGTGGGATCGGTTGGTTACGAGTGACTTCGATTTTGGCCTGCTGATTATCGGCTGTAACCACCCGTGGATTGGCCAGGAACTCGGCGTCGCTATCTTCGTTCAATGCCGTCAGAGTCGCGGACATCTGCGGGATCGAAAGAATAGCGAACATACTCTGAGGGACGCCGGCGAGTTGGTTGAAGTTACCGAAGAAATTACCGTTGCTTTGGTTTCCGAGGGCCAGACCGTTGGTGGGAACATTGCCTCCAACCGGCGCCGTGGTGCCGTTATACCCGCCGTAACTGAATACCTTCGGACTGGCGGCGTTGCCAACCGTGCCCGCCCAATTGATTCCGTAAGCCTGAACTGGATCAGCGCTAACTTCCACCAAACGCGCTTCGATCATGACCTGGCGTGTTGGTTTATCGATCTGGATCAACATCTTCCGGATGTTGTCGATATTGCTTCTGGTCTCCTTGAAAAACAGTGTGTTGGTGCGCTCGTCGATTTGCGGCGCATCTTTGCTCGCTAATTGCGAAGCCACTAACGGCGCAATGTCTTTGGCCCGGGCGTAACTAAATTGATAACTGTCGGCTTCAGTCGGCTCAGCGGTACGCTCGGCGCCGGTCTTGATATAGTAGACATTCTCGATCTTATCCATGAACAGGCCCTTGGCCTTGACGATGATCGAGATGGCTTGCAGCGCGGTCACATCCTCCAACCGCATCGTGACTGTTCCAGTCACGGCTTCGCTCACAACCATGTTTACTTTTGCCTGGCGGGCAAGAAGTCGCAAAACCTGTCCGACTTCGTCGCCTTGAAATTCACGAACGCCCACTCCACCGTTTTCGATGGCCGCGTCTTGTTCGGTTAACTCCGGCCCGGGAGGCGTTGCCGGAGCCGCTTTTGTCGCCGGCGCGGGGGCGGCGGCAGGCACATTCGCCTGGACCAGCAGTGGCGCGGAATTGTCTTTGGGTTGAGGAACGGCGCTAGCGGCTGCCACGGGGCTCGACGCTGTCGCCTGTGGGTGAACCGAGGCAATCACGGTCAGTGAAATAGCGACCGCGCAGGCCAAGGCTTTGTGTGGAGTAACCATATTTATACCGGATGTGGAATATTGCGGATCGGATAAAAGCAGGAAGCAGACCAGCACTCGTGATTTCCCCTTCCGCCCCTCGCCGCTGATCCGGGCACCTCCCGACCGCCGCCGCGCTTTCCTTACGAATGAGGCGAGCGGACTGCTTCGATGAACGCACGCATCAGCGCCTGATCTTTAATTCCCTTTGAACGTTCCACCCCGGTCGTGACGTCTACCCCAAAAGGTCGAACTTCGTGAACCGCTCGCGCCACATTTGCGGGATTCAATCCGCCGGCCAACATCACGCGAAAATGAGGATGCTTGTCGATGAATTGGCGAGCCAGTCTCCACGGAAATATGCGGCCGGTTCCGCCAAACTGGCCCTCAGAAACTGAGTCCAGAACCACCCGTCGCGTATGAAAATCGGAAAAATCGCCAAGTACTTGGTTGCCCCCTACCGGAATCGCCTTCGCGAACTCAATCCCTTGTTGCGCCAGGCGTTGGCAAAACTCCGAGGACTCGTCGCCGTGTAATTGGAGGCGATCAAAGAACGCAAGCCCGGCCGTCGCTCGTGCCTCTTCCATCGTCGGATTTACCAGCACGGCGATTTTGCAGATCGATGACGGCAGGGTCGTTAACCAGTCGGATGAGAGTTTGACATCGAGATAACGCGGACTGCGAGGATACAGATTGAAGCCCAAAGCGTCGGCGCCGCATGCGATCGCCGCCAGCGCGTCTCGTTCGTTTGTAATCCCGCAGATCTTTACTTGAACACGCCCGTCGGCTGAGTCGTCCGGCATCCGATTCTACTTCCGGTCCGGATCGATCACGCGCCCGCGCACTTGCTTGATTTGAGTGTGGTGGGTGAGCACATGCACCTTGCCATCGCTTCCTCGAAAAAATGCGCTGAGCAGCCAACTCACGAAAGAAATAATGATCGCACCGACGAAGGCGGTGCCGAATCCCTGGACGACGAAGCAGGGAACGATTTCGCTGACAAACTTCAGCATCAGCGCGTTAATAATTAAAATGAACAAGCCCAACGTAACCAGGATCAAGGGAAAGCTGAGAAAGAGAAGGATCGGCCGAACAAACGCGTTAATGATGCCGAGCAGGAGCGCAGCGCCGAGAAGACAGCCGAGCCCGCTATAGTGGATGCCCACAATTGGAGCAGCCACGAAAACCGCAAACGCAGTCACCAACCAGCGAAAGACAAAATGCCGCATGCATACAGTTTATTGGAAGTTCGACCGGCGGCCATCACTAAAAATCACTTGCCAATCCGAGCGCCTTTCGTATTTCGATTAGCTCTCAACCGTCACTGATTGTGCCAAAGAAAAAGAACACAGACGCAGTCGCAGCCGAAACGGCCGCGGCCCCACCACCAAAATCGAAAAGGGCCGGCGCCAAGAAGCCGGCGAAAAAGACGGCGTCGCGCAGCAAAGGAACTGCCGGACCGACCTCTCCGGCTCAACCGTCTGATGAGGATATTCGGCTTCGCGCCTACTTCATTTCAGAACGCCGAAGGCGATTGGATTTGCCGGGCGATGCCAGTGCGGACTGGATTGAGGCCCGACGGCAGTTGCAGTCGGAAAGCTAAGGCGAACTTATTCGATCATCTCGATTCCTGGCACGCAGGAGCGGATTTTGTCGATCAATCGGCTGATCGATACCGGTTTTGAAATTAATCCGGCCACGCCGGGTTCTTTCAGCAGTTCCTGAGCTCGCTCTTCTTCCGCTTTTCCGGAGACGAGCACCAATGGCGGCACGATTCGGGCGGGATTCATGTTGTTGTAAACCTTCCCGATCAGAAAAAACAGCATAGCGCCGTCGATCATCGGCATTTGGAAGTCGAAGACAAACAGGTCGTAATTTTTCTTCAAGGCCAGTTCAAAACCATATTCGGGTTTGGGCGAAGTATCGATTTCGCAGCGCAACGACATGCTCAGGGCTTCGCGTACGATCCTCAGCAACGCGACCTCATCGTCTACCACCAGAATTCTTTTCGGCTCCGCAGCCACGGCGGTTGATTTAATCACGAATCGAAGCGAATGAACACGAATGAATTCGGCGCTCGCGAATCTGGCCGTGGCCCTTCGCCGGCGCCGGGCGATCATCGCCGACGAAGAAAGTCGTCGCGATCAGGAGAAGCACATCGCGCGTTTAGCGACTATCTCTGCCGAGATCGATCAACTGGAGGCATCTCTTCCGGATCCAGTCGATGCGCGTCTGGCGCATTTTCTTCAACGCCGCAGTTACGATAAAGCGCTCGAGCTTATCGAGAATACAATTCCACGATCAACTGCTCGTTGACGATGGGTTGCATTTCTTCGCGCGACGGAATGTGCGCGACTTTGCCTTTGAAACCGTCGCGATCAACTGTCAACCAGTCCGGAACCGGAACAATCTGCGTGAGTTCCAAGTTGCGAGCGGCCAGCTGACGCGACTTTGGCTTTTCTTTGATCGCGATTTCATCGCCGGCTTTCACATTGTAAGACGCGACATTCACGCCGCGGTTGTTGACCTGGACGTGACCATGCGAAACAAGTTGCCGCGCGCCGTTTCGCGTATTGGCAAAACCGAGACGATAAATCACGTTATCGAGGCGTGTTTCGAGAAGCTGTAGCAGCGTTTCCCCGGTCACACCACGCTTGCGCAGAGCGCTTTCGAAAATCCGACGGAACTGCCGCTCCATCAGACCATATTGATAACGGAGCTTTTGCTTCTCGCCGAGGGCGATTGCGTAATCAGACTGTTTCCGTCGCGAACCCTTAGGACCGTGCTGGCCCGGTGGGTAATTCTTGCGTTCCAGCGATTTGGAAGGTCCAAAGATCTGCACGCCATAACGGCGGCTGATTTTCGTTTTCGGTCCAGTGTATCGTCCCATGAAAGTGGAGAGTCGTTAGTTGAGGGTTGAGAGTATCAAACGCGGCGTTGTTTGGGCGGACGGCAACCGTTGTGGGGCACCGGCGTCACATCGCGGATCACGGTGAGATCGAGCCCGATTGCCTGCAGCGCGCGAACTGCGGATTCGCGGCCAGCTCCCGGACCCTTTACCAAAACCTGCACTTCTTTCAGTCCGTGCCCCATGGCCTGGCGCGATGCGTCCTGAGCCACCATTTGTGCTGCATAAGCGGTGCTCTTGCGCGAACCTTTGAAACCAACTTTGCCCGCACTCGACCATCCGATCACGTTGCCGGTCATGTCGGTGATGGTGACAATGGTATTATTGAACGTCGCCAGCACGTGCGCGATGCCGGAGTGAACATTCTTGCTGCCTTTCGCTTTAACAATTTTCGGCTTCTCGATGTCGTCTGGATCGAGCGAAAGATTTTCGCGGGGCGCTTCTGCCGCGGTCTCTGCCTTGGAAGATTTCGCCTTTTTGGCCTCCGGTTTCGCTTCTGGCTTCGCTTCCGCCTTGACCTCGGCCGCCGGCGCGGCCGCAGCCTTCGGTTCGGCCGCGGCTTCCACCTTTTCCGGCGCTGCTTCGGGCTTTGCCTCTTTCTCTTTCGCTTTTGATTTCTTCTCTTCAGCCATTGGAATTAGACCTTACCTGCTTTCGCCTCCGGATTTCGAATCACGCCGACCGTCTTACGCGGTCCTTTTCGCGTCCTCGCATTCGTCGATGTGCGCTGGCCGCGAACCGGCAACCCCCGACGGTGACGCACGCCGCGATACGAATTGATCGCCTGCAATCGTTTCAAATTACCCTGAATATCGCGTCGAAGGTCGCCTTCGATCTTGATCTTGTTATTCGTAATCGCGTGGATGATTTCGTTAATCTGCTGGGGGGATAGATTCTTCGCTCGCGTATTGGGATCGATATTGGTCTGCTCGAGAATGCGACGCGAGGTGGCAAAACCGATTCCGTAGATGTACGTCAGCGACGCTTCAATGCGCTTATCGGCGGGAATCTCAACTCCGAGTAATCTGGGCATCTGTTAAATCCTTAAATCGCTAATTTGTTAATCAAGATCAACCCTGACGCTGTTTATGACGCGGGTTCTTGCAAATGACGCGCACGACGTTCTTGCGCTTCACAATCTTGCAAGACTCACACAATCTTTTTACTGATGGTCGTACTTTCATAAAGGTAGGTGATTGTCGATTCAAACGAAAAACGCGGCGCCGATCGCCCGCGTTGTCCTCATTTATGGCGGAAAGTGATCCGCCCTTTCGACAAATCGTAGGGGGAAACCTCTAGCATAACTTTGTCTCCTGGCAAGATACGAATGAAGTGGAGACGCATTTTCCCGGAAATATGGGCCAAAACCCGGTGACCGTTGGGCAGCTCGACCCGAAACATCGTATTCGGTAGCAGCTCGATCACTTTGCCTTCTACTTCAATTGCGTCTTTGCGCGCCATGTCAGGATTTCTGGTTCCTCGTGGGTAATTAAAACGGTATGTTCAAAATGCGCCGATGGAGCCCCATCCGCCGTCCGTACTGTCCAGCCGTCCTCCAGCAGCCGAACGTCGGAAACGCCCATATTCACCATGGGCTCAATCGCCAGGGTCATCCCGGCCTTCAGCTTCGGCCCACTACCGCGCTTGCCATAGTTCGGGATCTGCGGCTCCTCATGCATTTTTCTCCCAACACCATGCCCGACAAACTCGCGAACGACCGAAAATCCATTGCGCCGGGCCTCGTCTTCAACTTCCGCAGAAATGTCCCCAACACGTGCCCCCTCATAGGCAACCGAAATTGCCTTCGCTAAAGCGTTTTCAGTAGTCCGCAGGAGCAGATCAACCCGTTGGTCCACGGCACCGACCGCCACCGTGGTTGCGTTGTCTCCGATCCACCCGTCCGCGACCACTCCAATATCCAGCTTCACAATGTCGCCGTACTGAATTCGACGCGCGCTGCCGATTCCATGCACCACCTCGTCGTTCAGAGAAATGCAGATGTTTCCCGGAAACACCCGATGCCCCAGGCGATAACCCAGAAATGCGCTTTTCACGCCCGCATCGTTCATGAAGTCGGCAGCCGCCTCATCGACTTCCTTAGTGGTCAATCCCGGGCGGATCAATTCCGCCACCCGATCGAGAATATCGCTCGCACTCCGACACGCATGCCGCATCTGGTCGATCTCCTTAGCGGTCTTAGCATTCTGCTTCGTACTCATCACTTGTCCTCGATGAGACGGGAAATATCGGCAAAGACCGTTTCGCGATCGCGGTTTCCATCAATGCGACAGAGGATGGACGTTTTCTGATAAAAATCCGCGAGCGGTTGAGTCTTGGTGTTGAATTCGCGTAAACGCGCCTGCAACACTTCCGGATCATCGTCCGTCCGACGAACGAGCGGTCCGTCGCAATAGGGGCAAATCGAGCGTTCGGCGAACTTGGCGCTGTTCAGGCTGGTGGTGAATCCACAGCTGCGGCATTGCAAACGGCCGGATATCCGATCCCGCACGGTTTCTTCGTTCACTTCCAGCCAGATCGCCAGGTCGAGTCCGGTATGTAGACGACTTAAAATCGACAGGAGGCTCTCGGCTTGCGGCAAAGTTCGTGGAAATCCATCAAACACAAATCCATGGCTGCCGTGAAGACGAAGCCAATCCTCGATCAAGCCAACGATGATCTTGTCCGGCACGAGCTCTCCTCGCTGCGTCATCTCCGCCGTATCGATTCCCAATGGCGTGCCGAGGTCTTTTTCGCGCCGTAAAATCGCTCCCGGCGATGTCACCGGGATGCTAAATTGGCGCGTGATCAGCTCAGCCTGGGTTCCTTTGCCGGAACCGGGCGCACCTAGCAAGACCAGTCGCCGTTTCACTTCTGGACCAAGGCTATCGCTACGCCGCCGATGACCAGAACGGCAATCGCCACATAAAGCCAGACGAGTGTGCCTCCCTGAATGGCGTCACCGCCCGAAGCTCGTCCGCCATAATCAGCGCGACCGCGCAACCGCCCCTTCCGCAAGAATCCGTCGTAATGACGCTGAATGAGATGCGTCTCAACCTGACGCATGGTGTCGAGCATCACGCCGACGATGATCAACAGGCTGGTTCCACCAAAAAACTGAGCTGTGATTTGCGGCACTTGCAGTGACTGACTCAGCAAACTCGGCAGGATGGCGATAATGGTGAGGAAAATTGCCCCGGCAAAGGTCAGCCGCGTCATCGTAAAGTCGAGGAAATCGGCCGTCGGCTTGCCCGGACGAACCCCGGGAATATATCCGCCATATTTCTTGAGATCGTCCGCGATTTGAGACGGCTGAAACTGGGTCGCAACCCAGAAATAACTGAAAAAGAAAATCAACGCCGCCAGAATAACGTAGTGCGGCCAGCCGCTGTTGAGTGCGGCCGCCACCCGTGCCGCGGTGGGACTATTCTTGAAAGCAAATCCGACAATTGTGGTGGGAAACAATAAAAGTGCCCAGGCAAAGATGATCGGCATCACGCCCGAATAGTTCACTTTCAACGGCATGTACTGAACGTTGCCGCCATATTGTTTTCGACCGACCACGCGTTTGGCGTACTGCACGGTAATTTTTCGCTGCGCCTGCGTGATGGCGATGACACCGGCAATCACAATCATTAAAAAGAACACCATCAGAACCAGGATCATTGGATTGACCTGCGTCCCACCGCCGCTCGGGACGAACGTCTTCCAGGCTTGAGCCAGAGCGGCCGGCAACCGCGCAACGATGCCGACCGTGATGATGAGGGAAATACCGTTGCCGATTCCGCGCTCGGTAATTTGATCGCCCAGCCACATCAGGAACAGCGTTCCCGTAGTGAGCGAGATGACGGTGATGATCCGGAACGTCCATCCCGGGTCTTCCACCAGAGGGATTCCCAGATTGCGAATTGTATCCGTGATGCCGCCCAGAATCGTGCGATACGACTCCGGATGCTGGAATGAAAGCGCGATCAGATAGCCTTGAAAAATGCAAAGCACCACGGTCATGAATCGTGTGTACTGCATGATTTTCTGACGGCCGCCGTCTTCACGTGCTAATCGCCCCAGCTGCGGAATTACCGCGGTCAGCAGCTGCATCATGATCGATGCGCTGATGTAAGGCATAATGCCTAACGAAAAAATGGCGCAGTTTTCCAGGGCGCCTCCGCTAAAGAGATTAAACAAAGCGGCCACCCCGCCCTGTTTATCGGCCGTGGTCCGGAACCACTCCTGCAACACTGCCTGATTCACTCCGGGAGTCGTAATCGCGGCGCCGAGCCGCACGATAACGATAACCGCCAGCGTGAAGAGAATCCGGCGCCGCAGCTCCGGAATCTTGATCGTGTTGAGAAACGCCGAAACCATCAGCCGGGAAAGATCGCGCTACTTCTTCGAAGATTTCTTCTTCGCCGCAGTGCGTGAACGTTTTACAGATGTCTTTTTTGCCGGAGTTCGCTTTTCCACGTGCTCCTCGGCGGCCTCCGCTCCGTTTGTTTTTTCTTCGGCGCCAGCCTGACGGCGAGCGCGAATCGTTACGCTCCCACCCGCTTTATCGATCTTGGCGCGGGCGGATTCGCTCACTTTGTCGACTTCGATGCTGAGCGCGTGTTTGAGTTCGCCGTCACCCAGCAGCTTAATTCCATGAACATTGCCACGGATGAGCTTGGCGGCTCGCAACGACTGCTCGTTAACCGCGGTTCCGGCCTTGAACTCGTTTAAATCGCCCAGATTCAAGATGGCGTAGTTTTTGCGAAATGCCGCGTTGTTGAATCCGCGCTTGGGCAAGCGTCGGATTAGGGGCATCTGGCCGCCTTCAAATCCCAGACGAATGCTTCCACCGGAACGCGCCTTCTGGCCTTTGTGACCCTTGCCGCTGGTCTTCCCGTGGCCGGAGCTTTCGCCGCAGCCGAGACGTTTCACGCGATGCCGGGCACCAGGCCTCGGCTGCAAATTATGCAGTCGCATCATGAGTGACCTTTCCATCGCCGCGCTTGATTCCGCGCAATTTTAAAATGTCCTCGCGCCGCCGGAGCGATTTTAATGCGGCCAGCGTCGCTTTCACCACGTTGGCATGATTGCTCGAGCCTAACGACTTGGCGAGAACGTCACGGATCCCCGCAGCTTCGACCACCGCGCGCACACCGCCCCCGGCAATCACACCGGTTCCGGGCGACGCCGGTCGCAACAAAACGCGTCCGCCGCCAAATTCACCAATCGCCTCATGCGGAATGGTGTTTTCGTGCAATGAAACCTTTTCCATCGACTTCTTCGCCGCGTCGGAGGCTTTTCGAATGGCCTCCGAAACTTCGTTCGCTTTTCCGAAGCCGATGCCGACGCTGCCGTCGTGGTCTCCGGCCACGATCAGCGCGCTAAAGCTGAAACGGCGGCCGCCTTTCACGACTTTGGCGCAGCGATTGATGAACACGACTTTCTCGGTGGTGTCGCCCCTTTGCGCGGGCGTTTTGTCCGTGTTCCTATCTTGTCGTCTCTGTCTGTTAGGTTCCGCCATGATTAAAATTTCAATCCACCTTCACGCGCCGCATCCGCCAAAGCTTTGACTTTCCCGTGATAAACGAATCCACCACGGTCGAATACGACACTCTCCACCTTCTTGGCCCGGGCCCGCTCGGCAATCGTTTTGCCGATGATCTGGGCGCTGGCACAATTTGCCGCTGCCTTGTCTTTTTTGCCTAACGACTTCTCGGCGGTCGACGCCGCGGCGAGCGTTTTCGAAGCGTCGTCGTCAATGACCTGGGCATAGACATGCTTGCCGGAAAAATGAACCGCCAATCGAGGGCGCTCTGAAGTGCCACTGACTTTCTTCCGAATTCTCTGATGAACGCGCCGCAACGCGGCTTTGCGATTGAAGTTCGCCATATTATTGGACCGTCTTGCCTTCCTTGCGGCGAATCTGCTCGCCGGCATAGCGCACGCCTTTGCCTTTATACGGTTCGGGCGGGTAGTAGCGGCGAATATCCGCAGCAACCTGACCGACGACTTTCTTATCAATTCCCTGGATCATCAGCTTGGTGTTATCGGTCACCGTGATCTTGATGTCTTTCGGAATCGGAAACGAAATCGGATGAGAAAACCCAAGGCTCAAGTTCAAGTTCTCCCCTTGGACCGCCGCCTTGAAACCGACGCCCTCGATTTCGAGCTGCTTGGTGAACCCTTCGCTCACGCCTTGAACCATGTTGTGAATCAACGCGCGAGACAGCCCATGCAACGCCTTGACTCCGCGGGTCTCCGCTCCCCGGGCCAGCGAGAGCTTGTTATTGTCGACCTTGGCTGAAATATCATGCGGCAATTGCCAGCTCAGCTTCCCTTTCGGGCCCTCCACTGAAACCGCGCCGTCGCTACCGACGTTCACTTTAACCTTGTCCGGGATATCGACCGGTTTATTTCCAACTCGCGACATAAAAATTTCCTACCAAATGTAAGCCAGCAATTCGCCGCCTAACTTTTGTCTCTTTGCTTCGCGGCCCGACATGACTCCTCGCGAAGTGGATAAAATTGCCGTGCCCATTCCACCAAGCACTCGCGGAATTTCGTCAGCCCCGACATAACGGCGCAGTCCAGGCCGGCTCACCCGACGCAGTCCGGTAATCGCGGAGGTGCGATCAACCAGCTTATTCGTGATCTTGATGCGGGGATGGGCTGCGCTCGTGTCCATGGCGTAATCGGCGATGTAACCTTCATCCTTCAAAATACGGATCACCTCCGCCTTGATCTTCGAGTAAGGCACGAAAACGTCCATCTTTTGGGCTCGCGCGCCGTTTCGCACCCGGGCCAAAAGGTCAGCAATTGGATCTGTAACGGTCCTCATGAAATTCAGGCGGCCTGCGCAGCCGGCTTTTTCGCGCGATCGGAAAACGGCATCCCCATTTCGCTCAAGAGCGATTTGGCTTCTTCGTCCGTTCGCGCGGTGGTGACGATAGTAACATCAAAACCGATGTTGCGCTTGATTTTATCGAGCTCAACCTCCGGAAAAATCGACTGGTCGGAAATACCGAGCGTGTAATTGCCCTGGCCATCAAAACTGCGGGGCGAAACGCCACGAAAGTCGCGAATACGCGGCAAAGCCGCTTTGATCAATCGCTCCAGAAACTCGTACATCTGCTGGCCACGCAAAGTGACCTTGGCTCCGATTCGCTGGTCTTTGCGAAGTTTGAAATTAGCGATGCTCTTTTTGGCGCGCGTCTCAACCGGATGCTGACCGGTAATCAAGGACAACTCGGACTTGGCTTCGTCGAGCGCCTGCTTCAAATCGTCGTGCGATCCAACCGATGTGTTGACTACCACTTTCTCGACCTTCGGGATCTGGTGCACGTTTTTGTAACCGTGCCGCTCCCGCAACGCGGGCATCACGCGATCTTTATAGTGACGATAAAATTCGTTTTCCATTACGCCGCCTTCTTCTCAGGCTTCTTGGCCGATTTCTTGGGGGTCTTCTGGTCGCCTTTTGCTTCGTGATCCAGCAATTTCACATTCGAGACATGGATCGGACCTTCGCGCTCGGCAATTTTGCCCTGCGGATTGTCCTGGGATTTGCGCAGATGCTTTTTGATCATCCGCACGCCTTCGATCAATACCTGTTGCTTTCGTGGAAGCACCTCCAGAACTTTTCCGGACGAACTGCGGAAGTTCCCCGAGATCACCTCGACGTTGTCGCCTTTTTTGACGTGGAACTTGAACCTGTTCATAAAACTTCAGGCGCGAGGGAGACGATCTTCATGAAATTACGCTCACGCAGTTCGCGCGCGACCGGTCCGAAAATGCGCGTGCCGCGCGGATTGAGATCCTTGTCGATGATCACGATGGCATTGTTGTCGAACCGCAGGAGCGAACCATCTTCCCGGCGAATCGGTTGTTTCGTCCGGACCAGAACCGCACGAACCACTTCGCCCTTCTTGACCGTGCCCGTCGCACTGGCCTCCTTGACGTTCGCGGTGATGACGTCTCCGATACCGGCGTAAAGCGTACGCTTGCCGATCACGCCAATCATCGTCGCCATGCGCGCGCCGGTGTTGTCTGCCACATCTAATCTGGATCGGATCTGGACCATAAATCGTTATTTCTGCAGCACCTCGACCAGGCGCCAGCGTTTCAGTTTGCTCAAAGGGCGAGTCTCCATGATCCGGACGCGATCGCCGGTCTTGGCCTTGTTCTCTTCATCGTGCGCATAAAATTTCCGCATCTGCTTCACGATCTTTCCAAATTTTGGATGGGGCACGCGCGTGATGGTCCGGACCACGATGGTTTTATCCATGCCGTCCGAAATGACTTCGCCGACGCGCGTCTTGCGGGACGCGCGGGCATTCGCCGCCGCCGCCGGGGTTGAGGGCTGAGAAATTTGTTCTGCCATAGACTATTTCGCCGCTTTTTCGGCTTTCCCTTCCTTCTCCCGCTTCGACAAAACCGTCTCGATGCGCGCGACGTCGCGCCGCAGTAATCGCAGGCGGCTCGGCTGCTCGAGCTGTCCGCTCTGTTGTTGTAATCGCAAATGCAAACGTTCCTGCCGCAGATCGCGTCGCTTGGTCAGCAACTCGGGCGTCGTCATTTCAAAAATTTCTTTGATTTTCATCTTCGTTAGGCCGCTGCAATATGGTGGCGGCTGATAAACTTCGTCCGGACCGGCAACTTGTCCGCTGCCAATCTGAGCGAATCGCGCGCAACCGATTCCGGCACGCCATCCAGCTCAAACAAAATATTTCCGGGTTTGACCGTCGCCACCCAGAATTCCGGTTGTCCTTTACCTTTACCCATTCGGGTTTCCGGCGGACGCGAGGTCACTGATTTGTCCGGGAAAATTCGGATCCAGAGTTTGCCTTTTCGTTTCATGTTGCGGGTCAACGCCACCCGCGCGGCCTCAATTTGGGTGTTCGTGATCCACGCCCGCTCCAGCGTTTGCAAACCGAATTCGCCGAAATCGATTCGCAAATTGCGCGAGGCAGTCCCCTTGCGGCTCCCCCGCTGGGTCTTGCGATACTTCACTCGTTTCGGCATTAACGGCATAAATTCTCCTAGGCGGAAGCGGACTGCGGTTCAGGCGTCGATGCGGCTGCGCCCTGGCTTTGCGGTGGCACTTCCTGTTTGCGGCAGATCCAGCATTTCACGCCGATCTTTCCGTAGACTGTGTTCGCTTCGGCAAATCCGTAATCGATCGGCGTCCGCAACGTATGCAGTGGGATTTTTCCTTCGCGATACCATTCCGATCGCGAGATTTCCGCGCCATTCAACCGGCCGGAGCAGCGCAGCTTGATCCCTTCCGCGCCGAAATCCATCGCCACCTGGACCGCTTTTTTCATGGCGCGGCGATAAGCGATACGGCGCTCAATTTGCAAGGCCACGTTTTCGGCCACCAACTGGGCGTCGAGCTCAGGTGTTTTAATTTCCTGGATGTCGATCTTGATCTGCTTGCCTTGCGCCATCTTCGAAATCTCTTCGGTCATCTTCTCGATCTCGGCGCCTTTGCGTCCAATAACGATGCCGGGACGCGCCGTATGAATCGTCACCCGAATGGAATTCCAGGCCCGCTCGATCACGATTTTCGCGACCGCGGCAAATTGCAGCTTCTTCTTCACGTAACTGCGAATCTCCAAATCGCTGTGCAAAAACTGCGGCAACTCCTGCGGCGACGCATACCAGCGTGAGCGCCAGTCGCGATTCACGCCGAGTCGAAAGCCGATTGGATTAACTTTTTGTCCCATAAAAATCTATTTCTTGGCCGCGGCCTTTTTCTTTCTCGTTTTCGGTTTCTTTTCCGCCGCCGCTTCCGATGATCCTTCTTTCTTCGCCGCCTTCTCCTGTTCCTTTCGCTTCGCCCTCTTGGTTTCGCGAGTTTCGATCGGAATCTCGTCAGTCAGAACGATCCGAATATGACTGGTCCGCTTCAAAATCCGACTGGCGCTGCCACGGGCACGGGCCATGATGCGTCGCAAGGTCGGTCCTTCGCCAACGACCGCTTCTTTCACCACCAGACCGTCCACTTTCAAATTGGCGTTGTTCTCGGCATTGGCCACGGCGCTCTTCAGAGTTTTGCCGATGAGAAAGGCCGCCTTCTTGGGCGTAAAAGCGAGGAGATCCAGCGCCGCCGAAACCGGCAGTCCCTGAATTTCACGCGTGACTTCGCGCACCTTAAACGGCGAAATCCGCGCATATTTATATATCGATCTAACTTCCATTATTTTAAATTTGCATCTGCGTGAACGTCGACCTGGAGTCGATCGCCCACTCTCACTTTATCTCTTTCCGAAACCATTTCTTGAATCACCGCACCACAAATCCGCTGCCGCACATCGACCACGCGTAAGGACGCGATCCGTTTATCTCCTCGGAGAACCCGCAGAGGCATTCCAATCTTGACCCCCTGCTTCTCGCCAATGTTTCCCACTACCAAAGACCATTCATCTTTCACGCTGACGACACTTGCGTTCATCAGGGTCGCTTCATCCTCGGCCGTAGCATTCGCCTCTCGACCCGCCAACTCGTTAGCCACGCGCATCTGCGTTTCCACGTCCATCCGCGCCTGCGCATCGCCACCTTGGGATGTTTTCAAATATCGCAACATCGCCTCGTCGCTTCGCAGCATTTGATCGCGAAATTCATCACGCGCTTTTTCCGCAATCCGCAAATCGCTCACCGCCGCCAGCAATCGTTGCTCCAGTTTTGCCCGATCCTTGTCCGCGGATTCCAGCCCGAGGGCTTCCATCCGCAGTTCCAGATCGGAAAACTTCCGGCGGAACAATTCCGCTTCGGCATTCGATTCCGCCAGGCTCGTGGTCAAGGTTTGGACCGATTCCTGTTGAATCGACAGTTGCCGACGCAGTTCATCATTCTGCGCGAGCAGCATCTCCGCGGTCACTTTGTTTTCCGCGTTTTCTACTTTGGTTTCTGACAAAGAACTATTCCCTTGCGCTTGCGCGCAAACTCCAATTGCGAATTGCAGGTTTAAGGTCGCAAATTTCAGCCACCGCTGCTTCTGCCGCGATCGCCGCCATCTGCCATCTGCAATTTTCAATCTAAAATTATTTCGTCACCTTCGCCGTGTGCGAACCGTGTTTCTTGAACACGCGCGTCGGCGAAAACTCGCCGAGCTTATGACCCACCATATTTTCGGTAACGAAGACGGAATGAAATATCTTTCCGTTGTGCACCAAAAACGTGTGGCCCACAAAATCCGGCGTGACCATCGAGCGTCGCGACCAGGTTTTAATCGCCTTTTTCGCGCCCGACGCATTCATCTTATCGATCTTCTCCAGGAGATGCGATTCGACGAAGGGTCCTTTCTTTAACGATCTTCCCATAAAAATCAACCTTTCTTCTTCGCGTTGCGGCGCTCAAGGATGAATCGGTCGCTTGGCTTGCGCTTGGCGCGAGTCTTAAATCCTTTGGCCAATTGGCCCCATGGACTGACCGGATGATGCCGGCCGCCACCGCCTTTGGACTTACCTTGTCCACCGCCCATCGGGTGATCGATCGGGTTCATCACCATACCACGAACGTGCGGGCGGCGCCCCTGCCAACGGGTCCGGCCGGCCTTTCCGCTGGCCACGTTCATGTGATCCACGTTTCCGACCTGTCCGATCGTCGCGAAACAATTTTCGTGAATTCGGCGAATCTCGCCGGACGGAAGTTTCACCAAAGCGTATCCGCCTTCGAGGTTGTTCAACGTCGCTTGCTGCCCGGCGCTGCGCGCAACCTGTCCACCGCGGCCGGGACTCAGTTCAATATTATGAATGTTTGTTCCGAGCGGGATGGCGCGGAGCGGGAGAGCATTACCAATTTCCGGTGGCGCCTCCTGACCCGCCGAAACTTTGGCCCCGACCTGCAGTCCGTTCGGAGCCAGAATGTAGCTCTGCTCGCCGTCGGTGTATTTAATCAGCGCGATACGCGCCGAACGATTCGGATCGTATTCGACGCCGACCACTTCAGCCACCACCCCGTGTTTGCGGCGTTTGAAATCGACCTTGCGATAATGCTGCTTGTGACCACCGCCAATGTGACGCGAGGTCAACCGACCGTAGTTATTGCGGCCACCGGACCTTTTCTTCGGCTCGATCAGGCGTTTTGCCGGCGTCCACTTCGTGATCTCGTCAAAGGCAGGGGTCTGCTTAAAACGCTGAACGGGAGTAAGCGGTCTGTATTTTTTCAGCGCCATAATTAAACGAGGTCGATTTTCTCGCCTTCGGCCAGGGTCACGATCGCTTTCTTCCAGTGCGAGCGCCGGCCAAGGGGGCCGCGCACGCGCTTTTGTTTGCCGGCGTAATTACACGTATTCACGTCGGCCACTTTCTTTTGAAACAGTCGCTCAACGGCTTGCTTGATTTCGATTTTGTTTGCGTTCGGACGAACGCGAAAGACATACTTGTTCTGCTTTTCAGTCAGAATGGATGACTTCTCCGTGAGCGAGGCGGTTTCGATTACGTCAAAAGCGTCTTTCATTTCTTATTCACTCGCTTTCGTTTTCCGCGAGGGTTTGGTCGTCGCCTCGGAGCCGTTCAACCGCTGAGAAAGTTTTTCCAAGGCCGCCGGTGTGACCAGGATCTTTTGAAACGCGAGCAACTGCTCGGTGTTGACCTCCGTCGCGGTCGTTAACCGGACCGGCTTCACATTCCGCGCCGACTTGTAGGTCTTGTCATCAAACGAATCGGAAACGATCAACACTTTGGTGGCGTCAGTCTGTTTCCGGACCAGATCGACAAACGCTTTCGTCTTAATTTCCGAAACGGCGAACTTGTCGATTGTTAAAACGTCGCCCGCCTTGATTCGCTCGCTCAACACCTTGTGCAGGGCCAGCCGTTTGACCGACTTGGAAACTTTCTTCGAATAATCACGCGGCTTCGGCCCGAAAACGACACCCCCACCACGCCAGATCGGCGATGAAGCATAACCGGCCCGGGCACGACCTGTTCCTTTTTGCCGCCACGGTTTGGCGCCAGACAAATCCACTTCCGCCTTCGTCTTGGTGTTGGCCGTTCCGGAACGACGCGCCGCGCGCATCGCGGTCACCACATCGTGAACAGCCTGGGAACCGCGACCATCTTCGATGATCTCGATTTTCGCTTCTTTGGCGGCCGCTTTCGTTAAAACTTTCGCGCTCATTTCTTTTGTTCAGCTGCCTTCTTCACGGCCGCTTGTTCTGCCAGTATTTCCCCGGGCTTCTTCGGCTTCTTCGAATGGGACGCGGCGTCTGCCTTGGCATGCTCCTGGTGAGCCGATACTCGCGCGCCCGGATTTTTGATCGCCGGCCGAACGACGACATAGCTGCCATTGCAACCCGGCACCGCACCGCTGATCAAAATAACCTTGTCCGCTTCTCGAACCTGCATCACCTGAAGGTTCTGCACGGTGACTCGCTCATCGCCGAGATGACCGGGCATTCCCATGTTCTTCCAAATACGGCCCGGCGTGGAACGATTGCCGACCGCACCGTTGCGACGATGGGTTTTAGAACCATGGGCGGCGCCTTGTCCGGCGAAATTATGTTTCTTCATGACGCCTTGGAAACCTTTGCCCTTCGAGCGTCCGATCACGTCGACAAAATCTCCAGGCTGAAACTGGGTCACGGCCAGATTCGCTTCGCCGTCCGGCAAATCGGCGGTCAGCCGGAATTCCCGAACAAATTTCTTCGGTTCGACGCCGGCCTTTTTGAAATTGCCGATGTCCGCCTTGTTCAAACGCGATTCTTTTTGCGGGCCGAACGCGACCTGCACGGCCGAGTAACCGTCACTGTCGTTCGTTAGGCGGCGAACCAGCACATTATCGCCGGCCGCAATCACGGTCACCGGATGGAGCCGGCCATTGGCGTCGTAGACGCTGGTCATGCCGATTTTTTGTCCAAGTAACCCGATTCTCATGGTGTCGATCTCTTAAAAGTCTCAAGCGGCTAAATCTTAATCGTGATATCCACGCCGGCCGGCAGATTCAGCTTCTTCAGCTCATCCACGGTTTTGGCCGTCGGCTCGATGATATCCAGCAATCGTTTATGAGTGCGGATCTCGAACTGTTCCATCGACTTTTTATCGACGTGCGGTGATCGGTTCACGGTAAATTTTTCAATCAATGTCGGCAGCGGAATTGGACCGGCTACGCGCGCGCCGGTTCTCTTTGCTGTTTCCACAATCTCGACCGCAGATTGGTCGAGCATGCGATGATCGAATGCTTTGAGTCGAATGCGAATGCGTTGGCCGTCGGTCATTTGCCCTCCTTTTGATCGAGGATGCCCGAAACGAGGTTCGCCGGCACCGGTTCGAAGCTTGCCGGTTCCATCGAATAGCTCGATCGGCCCTTCGATAACGAACGGATCGCGGTGGCGTAACCGAACAATTCCGCCAGCGGCACCAGCGCGTGAATAATTACCATGTTGCCGCGCGACTCGATGCTCTGAATACTTCCGCGCCGGCGGCTCAAGTCGCCGCAAATGTCTCCCTGATATTCTTCCGGAGTGATGTTTTCGAGTTTCATGATGGGCTCGAGCAGAATTGGTTTGCCCGAGCGGAAGCCGTCTTTCATGGCGAAAATCGCGGCCATCTTAAACGCCAACTCGTTCGAATCGACTTCGTGGAAACTTCCGAAAACGATATCGCATTCCACGTCCACCACCGGATAACCGCCGAGAACGCCGTCGAGGACCGCTTCTTCAATACCCTTCTTAACCGCCGGAATGTATTCGCGCGGAATAACGCCGCCGACGATCTTGTTTTCGACGACCAGCCCTTTGCCGCGCTCGGCCGGGCGAAGATCCACTTCCACGTGACCGTATTGACCACGACCACCAGATTGTTTGATCAACTTGCCGACGCCGTGGGCGTTGCCGGTGATCGTTTCGCGATAGGCGATTTGCGGTTTGCCCGCGTTCGCGTCGACTTTGAATTCGCGGAACATGCGGTCGCGAATGATTTCCAAATGCAATTCGCCCATCCCGGCGATAATCGTCTGACCGGTATCTTCGTGGGTGAAAACGCGGAACGTCGGGTCTTCTTCGGCGAGGCGTTGCAGTGCCATCGCCATCTTTTCCTGATCGAGTTTCGTTTTCGGCTCGATCGCCATGGAAATAACGGGATCGGGGAATGATGGCGGCTCCAACAGGATCGGGTGATCCTCGTCACAAAGCGTGTCGCCGGTGGTGATGTTCTTAATGCCGACGATGGCGGCGATATCACCGGAGTAGCAGGTCTCGATGTCTTCCCGTTTGTCGGCCTGGATCTGAATCAGACGCGAAATCCGCTCACGCTTGTTCGTGCGCGGATTGTAAACGGTGTCGCCTTTGCTCAGCATGCCGGAATAAACGCGGAAGAAAACGAGTTTACCAACAAACGGGTCGCTCCAAAGTTTGAAGGCAATCGAACAAAACGTCCCACTGTCGTCCGTAATGGCTTCCATCGGTTCGTTCGTGTCCGGGTTCTGGCCTTTCGCCGGCGGAATGTCGAGCGGGCTCGGCAGATAATCGACCACGGCATCGACCAGATATTGAATGCCGATGTTCTTCAGAGCTGAGCCCCCGATGACCGGCACGAATTTGTTGGCAATCGTTTGCCGACGAATTCCCGCTTTTAATATCTCGGGCGTAATCGATTTCTCCTCGAGGACCATCTCCGCGAGTTGATCGTCAATGTTCGAAATCTGTTCGACCAAATCGTTGTAAGCCTTCTCGACTGCCGCAACCTGGTCCTGCGGGATTTCGGTGACTTCGTAAGTCGAGCCGAATTGATCGTCGTTCGAGTAAATGACTGCCTTCTTATTAATGACGTCGAGCTGGCCGCGGAGCTGATCTTCTCGGCCGAGCGGCAACAACACCGGCCACGCATTCGCGCCCAGTTTCTTGTGGATGCTGTCGACCGACATGGCAAAATCGGCGCCGACGCGATCCATCTTATTAATAAAGGCCAGCCGGGGGACCTGATACTTGGTCGCCTGACGCCAAACCGTTTCCGACTGCGGCTGCACACCGGCCACACCGTCAAAAACGGCAATCGCACCGTCGAGAACGCGAAGCGAACGCTCCACTTCCGCGGTGAAGTCGACGTGCCCCGGCGTATCGATGATGTTGATCCGCTGCTTCACGCCTTCGAAAATTTTGTAAACGCCTTCTTCTTTTTTCTGCGACCAGCTGCAGGTCGTCGCCGCCGAAGTAATCGTAATCCCGCGCTCGCGCTCCTGCTCCATCCAGTCGGTGACGGTGGTGCCTTCATGCACCTCCCCCATCTTGTGGATCATGCCGGTGTAAAACAGCACCCGCTCAGTAATAGTTGTTTTGCCCGCATCGATGTGCGCGGCAATTCCGATGTTACGCGTTCGCTCGAGCGGAAACTTCCGATTCGGCGAATTGGGGTTCTTCGCTGCGGCTGGTTTTTTCTCTGCGGTCGCGGTGGCCATGATCTTTTACCAACGGAAGTGCGCAAACGCGCGGTTTGCTTGCGCCATTTTGTGAGTGTCTTCGCGCTTCTTAATTGCGTTCCCCTGTCCGTTAGCCGCGTCTTTGATCTCGTGGGCCAGGGCTTCGGCCATCGGCATTCCTTTGCGGGTATCGGCGTATTGCACGATCCAGCGCATGGCCAGCGAGACTTGCCGGGCGGGCGCGACTTCCATCGGTACCTGATAGGTTGCACCGCCGACGCGACGCGACTTGACCTCCAAACGTGGACGAACGTTTTCCAGCGCCTTGTTCAGAACTTCTAACGGATCGACCGAGTCGGACCCTTCGCGCGATTTATCAATCGCCGTATAGACGATGCGCTCGGCCAGCGATTTCTTGCCGCGCTTCATCACCGTGCTGATCAAACGCGCGACCGCCGGGCTCCCGTAGCGGGAGTCGACGCGCTCTTCCTTTTTGTAAACTCTTTTTCGTCGGGACATCGTCGATTCTCAGCATTCAGTTTCTACTTGGCCGCCGCTCCTTTGCCGCCTGCGGCAGCTGCGCCAGCTTTCGGGCGCTTCGCTCCATATTTCGAGCGACCGCGCCGGCGTCCATCCACTCCCAGCGAATCGAGCGTGCCACGCACAATGTGATAGCGCACACCCGGTAAATCTTTCACTCGGCCGCCGCGAACCAGCACGATCGAGTGCTCCTGCAAATTGTGTCCCTCGCCCGGAATGTATGCGATCACTTCCTGGCCGTTGGTCAGTCGCACCTTCGCCACTTTGCGCAGGGCGGAATTCGGCTTCTTCGGCGTCCGCGTCATCACTTGCACGCACACGCCGCGGCGTTGAGGACAATTGGCCAGGGCCGGTGATTTCGACTTCACCGACACCTTCCGGCGTCCTTTCCGAATCAGCTGATTAATCGTCGGCATTTTAAAACAAAGCGCCGCCCGAGGGTTGAGTTTCCGGCGACAAAAAACCCGCCCAGATGCGTAACTTATTTGTCACGCGCCTGATGCGGTGAGCGGCGAATATAGATACAAAATCACCGCCCGCAAAGATTTTTTCCGACTAAATTTGCCACTTTCGGCGATTGCGCAGATTCGCGCGGATCCCTTTGCCGAAGCCGTGAACTGATCGCCTACTTCAATTTTTTTGTGGGGAAGCAGACAGTTCCCCCTACAGTCTCGACGTGTTCGAACTTCTATCCCCGGACGGAAAAACAAAAGCTCGGCGGGGGCGGCTCACCACCGCACATGGCGTAATTGAAACGCCGGTATTCATGCCCGTGGGAACACAGGGATCCGTCAAAGCCGTCACCCCGCAGGAACTGCACGAACTCCACGCCCAGATCATTCTCGGCAATACTTATCATCTATTCGTTAGGCCGGGATTGAATGTGATCAAACACTTTGGCGGTCTGCACCCGTTCATGAACTGGGATGGCCCGATCCTGACCGATAGCGGCGGTTATCAAATTTTTTCTTTGGCGAAATTGCGCAGGATCACCGAGGACGGCGTCGCCTTTCAAAATCACGTCGACGGCACGCCGGCTTTTATTTCACCGGAGATTGCCATGGAAATCCAAGCCGTCCTGGGCAGCGACATCGCGATGGTTCTCGATGAGTGTCCGCCCTGGCCATGCCAGCGCGATTACGCAGTGAAAAGTTTGGAGATGACTACGCGTTGGGCGAAGCGCTGCAAAAAATGGCGAATAGAAAACGCTCAACACCCAACGCGCAACACCCAACCATCAACAGGAGACGCCGGCAGCTCTCAACTCTCACCCCTCAACTCTCAACTTCTCTCATCAACGACAGACGGCTGTAGCTCTCAACTCTCAACTCTCAACTCTCAACTTCTCTTCGGGATCGTCCAAGGCGCGACCTTTGCCGATCTGCGGCGGGAAGCCGCGGAGGCGATTGTGGCCATTGGCTTTGATGGCTATGCGATCGGCGGAGTCAGCGTTGGCGAACCGGAAGAAGAAATGTTCCGGGCGATTGAATCGAGCGAACCCTTTTTGCCGGCCGATAAACCAAGATACGCGATGGGATTGGGAACTCCTCCGCAACTACTCGAGATGATCGCGCGCGGTGTCGACATGTTTGACTGCGTCTTGCCCACTCGGTTGGCCAGGAACGGAACCGCCTTTACTTCGATCGGGACAGTGAATTTGAAGAACGCGGGATTCGCCATGGACAAGCGTCCAATTGAAGAAGGCTGCGCCTGTGCGGCATGCCGGCAATTCACCCGGGGCTACATCCGCCATCTAATTAAGAGTGAAGAAATTCTCGGGTTGCGTCTAATCACGCTTCACAACCTGCATTTCTATTTAGAATTGATGCGACAAGCGCGAGAAAAGATTGAGCACGGCGGGTTCGCCGAGTTTCGACGGAAATTTGTATCGAATTACAAGGCGCGGGACACAGAGTCGTCGATCTGCTAGCGAGTGAGCGCGGTCCCGCGACTGCGGGATATCAAACGCCGAACTTCTGAGACAGACGCGCCGCGGCGAGCGCCTCTACCATAGAAATCCTCATTGCGGGAAGCGCGTTCCCGTTTAAGCTCCGATTCGCCGCGGCGGACCCCTTCGTGGCGAAATCCGCTTTAATCCTGAAATGTCATTCTTTTTCTTAGCTCAAGCACAAGCTCCCGCCGCCCCCGGCCCGGGTGGTTTCGGTGGCCCCATGCTCATCCCGTTAGTGCTGATCTGCGTCATGATGTATTTCCTCATGATTCGCCCGCAGAAGAAGCGGCAACAGGAGCAGCAACGGCTGGTTTCCGCTTTGAAAACCGGCGACCATGTCGTCACTAATGCCGGCATTCACGGTTTGATCGCAAATGTAAAAGAGACGACGATCATGTTGAAAGTTGCCGATAACGTGAAGATCGAGATGGAAAAATCGGCCGTGACGAACGTTCTAAAAGAAGGTTGAGACGTTGAGAGGTTAAGAGGTTGAGATGAATGTCAAAACCACGAAGGTTGACCATTTGAGACGCTGAAAAGTTGAGATGAATGTCAAAACCGAGACCCACGTGATCGCTCAACTCCGCAATTCCTCAACGCCTCAACTGCCGCGATGACTCCTGCTCTAACCTTTTTCGCAGGCCTTGGCGTTTTGATTTTGTTCGGTTGGTACTTCGCCACCGACAGCGATCGTCTCCGCCGAATTTTAGGCACTGTGCTCGCCGTCGCGATCACTGCGTTCTGTATTTCGTCGACCTACCCTCCCTTCGACCAAAAACGCGCCGATGGAACGGTCATTCGACCGGGCAAGATCCACCTCGGTCTCGATCTTCAAGGTGGCACCTCGTTTTTGATTCGTCTCGATCCGCCGACGAACCCCGACGGCTCGAAGCGCACGATCAGCAAGTTCATGGTCGAACAGGCCATCGAAGCGATTCGTAAACGGGTCGATCAATTTGGTGTCAGCGAGCCGATCATCACCCCGCAGGGCACGGACCGGATTCTGGTCCAGATTCCGGGACTCGATGCGACAAAGATTCAAGAAGCGCGCGATCAGCTGTCGAAAGTGGCCAAGCTCGAGTTTCGAATGGTCTATCCGGATAACGGTGAGCGTTTGAAACAGATCGACGCGGGTCAGCAAGTGATCCCGCCCGATTACCGCATTGAAAGTTACACCATGCGCTCGGAGGGCGGAGAGAAGCCGAAGGAAGAGCGACTGCTGGTGAAAAAGAAGGCCGACCTCGGCGGGGAACGCGTGACTGAATCCCACGCTTATTACGGCAACGAAGGTTGGACCGTTCAGCTGAAGTTCGACAGCGAAGGCGCGAAAAAATTTGGTGAAATCACCGAAGCAAACAAAGGACATCGATTCGCCATTGTTCTCGACGGAGTGATTCAATCGGCACCGGTCATTCGCGATGCGATTTACGGTGGCGACGCCGTGATCACCGGTCACTTCACTGAGCAGGAGGCGCGCGGCCTTTCCAGCGTTCTTGAAAATCCTTTGCAAACTCCGGTGAAAATTGAGGAGGAACGCCAGGTCTCAGCCAGTCTCGGCAGCGATTCGATCAAGAGCGGAATCTATGCGGGCATCGCCGGCTTCGCCCTCGTCGTGGTCTTCATGGTGATCTACTACCGGGTGGTCGGGTTGATCGCGGACGTCGCGTTGCTGATCAACTGCATCATGGTGGTTGGCGCGCTGGGCCTGTTTAACAGTGTGCTGACGCTTCCTGGTATCGCCGGTCTGATCCTCAGCCTTGGTATTGCCGTCGACGCAAACGTTCTGATTTACGAGCGTCTCCGAGACGAACTGAAAGAAGGTAAATCCCTCCGAATGGCGATCGACACGTCTTACCAAAAGGCGTTCAGCGCAATCTTTGATGCGCACGTGACGCAATTTCTAACCGCCGTGATTTTGTTCTGGCTTGCCAGCGGCCCGGTGAAAGGTTTCGCGCTCACGCTCACGATCGGCATTGTCGCTTCGATGTTCTCCTCGCTGCTGGTGACCTATACCTGTTTTTCGTGGGCTTTCGCCATGAAGCTGTTGAAGAGCGTCTCGATGCTCCATCTCATTCGCTCGAGTGGTTTCGATTTCCTCGGTCATGCCCGAAAATTTATCACCGTGTCCGCCCTGCTGGTGGCTCTGAGTATCGGTGTGCTGGTGTATCGAGGCGACCGTAACCTCGGCGCCGATTTTCGAGGCGGCGATTTGATGGTTTTGTCGGCTAATCAAAAGCTCAGCCCGGACCAGGTCCGCGGAGCTCTCGCCAACACGCCATTTCAAAACAGCATGATTCAATCGGAGCGCGTCGCTAACCGCGACCTGATTAGTATCCGATCCGATGCCGGTAACGCCGACAAGATTCGCGCGCGACTGAATGAAACCCTTCCCAACGTCGGCTTGAAATTCGAGCAGACCGACCACGTCGGCGCGCTAGTGGGACGAGAATTGGCGAGCAAGAGCGCCCTCGCCTTAGCCTTGGGACTGGTCGGGATCTTCGTCTACGTAAGCATGCGGTTCGGAACCTCATTCGCGGTCGGCTCGCTCGTTGCCTTGGCCCACGATTTGATCATCACTCTCGGCATCTTTGCGCTGAGCGGACGCGAGCTTTCGTTAATTATGGTCGCCGCGGTCCTGACCATCGCCGGCTATTCGATTAACGATAAAATCGTCGTCTTTGACCGTATCCGGAGCGGTTTGCGTGACCGCCTTTCGGGGTCGGTGGCCGACGTTATGAACCACTCGATCAACGATACCCTGTCTCGAACCATTCTCACCGGCGGCACGGTGTTGCTCACGGTGCTCGCCCTGTATTTCTTTGGTGGCCCGGTTTTGAATGATTTTGCATTTTCGTTCCTAATTGGCGTAATCGTAGGCACTTACTCCTCAATCTTCATCGCTTCTCCGATCGTGCTCTGGTGGACACGAGCCCGCAGCGGCGGCAGCACCAGCTCGCTGCGACGCGAGGTCATGCAGGGCACCTCGGCGGCAAAACCAGCTACTTCCTCGAGCTAATTTGGACCGATTTGACGTCGTCCGGCGTCCGGTTTAGGCTCGGCTCCTGCTAGGAGTTGATTATCGATGCCAGAAGTGATTGTTCGAAAAGGTGAACCGGTAGATCGCGCGCTCAAGCGCCTCAAGAATAAACTCGATGCTGAGGGTGTTCTTGAAGAGGTGCGGCGCCTGCGTGCGTTCGAAACGCCAAATCAAAGGATTCGCCGGAAAGCCAAGAACAACGCCAAACGCGCCCGGACGAAGTTTCGCTTCAATCCGTAAGGCGATTGCAGGATTTCAGGTCGCAAATTGCAGATTGCGATCTATTTGCCGCCCTTCAAGAGGTGAGGTGCATACGCGAACGTCCGCAGCTTGAAATCTGTGGCTGAAATTGTCTCAGTCGCATTCGCATACGACACGGAATCCGACGTCGTTGCAGGAAAAGCTCGGGATGTTCGACCCTCGCGTGGTCGTTCGTAAACTGCTGAAGCGCGATTTCCAACTGCCGCCCCGGTAAACGCGTTTGCTACCGCTGGCTGGGCCGCGCGGGTTCCGTCTCTCGCCCCCGCGATAACCTTCGTAATAGTCCAGACACCATTCCCAAACGTTGCCGGCCATGTCTTCGATGCCAAATGGACTTGCTCCGAGCGGAAACGCTCCCACCGGCGAAGTCTCGGCATATCCGCAATCGATCTCGCGATCGCTCCAGGCAAACACCGTGTTTTTGTCCGCGAAATTGGCCAGGTTGCCCCGGCCCTCATAACTGCCCCATGGATACTTCCGGCCTTCTACGCCCTTGGCCGCATACTCCCATTCCGCTTCGGTCGGTAACCGGTATTTCTTTCGTTCTCGCGCACTCAACCATTGGCAAAACTTCATCGCGTCCTGGCTGCTGACATAAATCGCCGGATGACGATCCGTCGCCCCCGGGGCACGCCTGGTTTTATGCGAGGGATCATATTGCTCGTATTGGTCATTGGTAATGAGATGTCGCGCGATGTAAAAACGACTCACCAACACTCGGGTGATTGGCCGCTCGTTCGGTAGCGAGTCCGGCGCATCCGAACCCATCACAAATCGCCCTGATGGAATGAAGAACATCTGGCCGCCGAGTGAGCTGTCGAAATTCGAAAACTGCACTCGCTCCGCTTCAGGATTGATTTCGAGTTTCGGTCCGGCCGAAGCCGCTTTCTCAGGCGGCTTGGCCGCCGAGTGAGCCATCCCTTCCACTTTCGGAGTGGTCGTGGCAGACACCTCTGCCAATCCCTTTTCGTCCGCTTCCTCTAAAAAAATGTCGACCAGGTCTTCCGCTTCACCAGGATCCAGGCCGAGGTTCTCGGCCATATCGATGAAAGTGTCGCGCTGATCGTCACTCATCGTCGAGGTATCGAGATCACTGAGACGCAATAGTTTCAAAAATTCATCCTGCGGAGTCGCTGACGCTCCGTTTGGCGCGACCACCGCAACCGGTGCCGACGGCGGCGGCGGCGGGGCCTTCCACCGTTCTACCCCTCGCTCCTTCAGTCCTTCTTCGATCAACGTATCAATTTGGCTGTCGCTCAAACCCTGAGCGTTGCCGAAATGCTTCAAATTTTTCTCTTCCTGCTCGCTGAGCAATCCACTCGACGTAGCGAATCGAAAGTACTTCCGAAACTCAGCCATCGCCGCGTCATGCTTTTGCACAGCCAACTGTTCATCGATCGATCGCCGTCGTTCCGGATCCAGAAGTTCAACCCTGGCTTCTGTCAGACAACGTGAGGAATCGTCCAGCCCTGACCGAAGCAGCTGCGTCAGCGGATTGCTCGGCTGATTTTTCAGCGGAAGTTTTTTTTGCCACCACCGCAACAATTCGCGGCAGTGTTCTTCGATCAGCTCGTTGCTCGGATTAGCGTGTGGATCAAGACAAAGACGCTCGTAGTAATCGGGTGAATTGAAATTACTCCACCCACCCCATTTTCGAGGATCGTCTGGCAGAGGAAGGGGAAAGCTGATGTCGCATTTCGCCATGCTAACTAACGTTCAACTCTTCCAGGCTGGAGGTTGCGTCCTGAATTTCTTCCGGCGCCAACCCAGTATTGCGATCGATGGAAACTTTGGAACGATTCCCGGCGGCCTCGACCGAAACTTCCAGAACCTGGTTCGCATTATATTTGTAGGTCAATTCGACCGGCGAACCTTTCGGCAAAAACGGTGGAAGCTGCACGTCACAGGTGCCGAGCGGAGTGCACTCCCCCGGAATACTACTTTCTCCTTCCACAACCTTGACCACCGCGCGCTGCATGTTGGCGTTGGCCGTCCCAAAGGAATTTTTCATCACCGCAGGAATGGCCGTCATTTTCCGGATCATCGGAAACACATATTCGTGGAGTTGGCGTTCATCCCACAAAACCACCCCAAGCGTGTGCGAGGTGATATCGGTGACCTGAATCAGGCTACCGTCGAGCGATGAAAATTGTTTGCGCGTGTGCTCATCGACGATCTTCTCACCCGAAACGGATTCCTCGTTCAATAACGACAGGACACCTTGAATCGCCGCGCCGACCGCCACCGCTTCATCCGGATTGACATGATCGCTCAATGGAACGGACGAAAGTTTCCCAATCATCTCGCGAATCATTGGCATTCGTGTCATGCCACCAACGAGCAGGACCTTGTTAATCTGGTCCCACTTCATATTGGCCTCCTGCATCACCATCTCGCAGATCGTTTTGCACTTTTCCACTAGGTGACGCGTGTCTTTTTCAAATTCCTTGCGCGTGAATTCAACCTTCACGCTCTTTCCGTTATGATGGTGAACCACCACCGTCCGCGGCCGGGTTGAAAGCTGGATCTTCGCCGCCAAAGCACGGTTCTGAAGGTCCTGATAACTGTGAAGGTCGAGGAGTGGCGTCTCGCCATGGACTCGATCAAATTCGTCCGCAATGCGGTTGACGATCACGTCATCCCAATCCTTGCCGCCCAATCGATGGTCGCCGTTCGTCGCGAGCATTTCGATTCTGTGGTCTTGAATTCGCATGATGGTGACGTCGAATGTGCCGCCGCCAAGGTCGAACACGAAAACGGTTTGATCCTCATCCAGCTTGTCCAGGCCGTAGGCGAGCGCTGCCGCCGTTGGCTCGTTCACAATCTGCAGAACATTTAATCCGGCGAGCTGACCCGCGGTAATCGTCGCGGTTCGTTCGGCGTCGTTGAAATAAGCCGGCACCGTGATGACTACATCCGTCACCGGTTGGTCGAGGTATTTCTCAGCGTCACCCTTGAGCTTTTTCACAATCAGCGCCGACAGCTCTTCCGCCGAATAGACTTTACCGTTCAGTTCACGGTGAAACTGGTCCTTGGGCTTGCCCATTTCACGCTTCACGAAATCCACGATTTTCTCCGGCTCCGCGACGGCGCTGTGTTTCGCCTGGGAGCCGACGATCACGTTGGTGGCATCAAAAAGAATGACCGAGGGCGTGATTCGCTCACTCTCGCCGTTCGGAATAATCTGCGGCTTGCCATAGTCGTCTATGTGAGCCACGGCGGAAAACGTGGTGCCCAAATCGATCCCGATTGCCTTGCGAGTTGCCATTACCAGAAAAACACGAATCCCCCTGTCGGATCCGGCTTTGTCCCAGTGCAGTTTTCGTGCCGGTCGAACCGGCAATTTTTCCGCAGCATGCGGGCTCCTCGACGCGCCCGAATGTCATTTTTTAAGTGCCGCCTTGAAAAGGCAAATCGAACAACGCAAACTCCATCGAGTGAGCAACTTTCCCATGCGTAGCCCGTCCGCCAAGGTCGGTGGCATCGTTTATTTCGGACGAATGATCGATAAGATTCGCGCGAACGCGGAAGGAGAATTGCCGGCCGAATATCAGGCCAACCTCGGTAAAGGTTTCGACGCTGAATGTGCAATGCTTCTGCACGTCGACTATCCCCAGCTGGTGCAACGCTTAAAACAGGGCGGTTCCGACGACGAACTCTTGCAATGGTGTTTTGAAAATGGGCGGCAACCTACCCAGCGCGAGATCTTTGTCTGGAACGACTTTATGCGGAAACGCGGTTGGAACGATGAGATCTCTGAAACTCTCGCCCGGCGCAAAAGCGAAGCGAACATGGCCGGCCGGTCCGAGATTGAAACGATGTTTGCCTTTATCGATGCCGATGAAGGTCGCTCATAACTACACCGCTATCGGGCCGCCAGTCGAACGAACGTTCGCGGCCGGCCTCGGCGCCATTAAACCCATCACGGGCTCGGCGCAGGGACGGGAACGACGATCTGATTCGGCGGTGGAGGCGGCTGATTGCGGTAATCGATAATCGTCCAGACGACGACTATCGCCACGATGACTCCCAGCGTTGCCATCCAGGCTCGAACATTCACGCGTCCGGATCTGTCACCCGCCACGTGGCCTACTCTGACAGCGTATCAATTCGTTCGGCGAGACTGAAATCCAGTTCGGTCAAACCGCCTTTGCTGTGGGTCGAGAGGACGAGACGGACCTTGTTGTAGCGAATATCGATGTCGGGATGATGCTCCTCCTCGTCCGCGACCTCAGCAATCGCATTCACAAAATCGATCGTATCGGCGAAGTCATCGAACTCGAAGGTTCGCTCGATATGCTTTTTTTCAAGTTCCCACTCCGGGATCTTCTTCATCCGGTCTTTCAGGTCCGCCGTTTTGATCAAGTCCGCCATAGCGTCTGGAACGAGTAACATCCGAAATTGCTTTTGCAATGCGGAAAATCAATTCGGCCCAATTGGCTAACTTCCAAGTATTTTCCGCAGATTTTTGGCAGAATCGAAAACGTCCACCGCACATTCCCGCGATCGTTTCGATTGTCCTGGCCAATCCGCCATGACTTGACGGATTGAGACCGCCGCTTGGTCCAGGTCGCCCACGAAATGAAAACCGCTCTCCGGCGGCAGATATTTCTCCGCGCCGGTGTCCTCAGTAATCACCGGACGTCCCATAGCCAGAAACGCAGCCGCCCGATCGCTCAACCAACCGGTGCGCCAGGCCACATCAACACCTTTGATTGCGGTGAATTCACCCAGAGCGCCGGCAACATATCTCCGATACATCTTCGGCGTTCGCGCGACAGCATGAGGATCAACAACTTTCCAACCGCGATCGCTCAACCGCGCCTTTTCGAGATCATCCGCGCCGATATTCATGGCCAATTCAAATTCGGCATCGGCCACCCGCTTCGGCAAATCGAGATATTTTTCAAAAGCTGTCTTTTTCGACAAATCGGGAAAATCTCCGTCCACTTCGACCGCGCCGTCCCAGTACCACTGGCCAATCGTCGTAAACTTTCTCGACCACGGACGCGCGCGCTTCCCGATTAATTTCGTGTCGACCAGCGGATAAAAGGTCTTCCACTGAATTCGCGGGTCGGTTTGCGGCAGCCGGCAATCGTCTCCGTTCGCATTCAGACCGATGCTCCAAAATTCGTGATGCGTCGATTGCCCCAGGTCCACCTTCGTCATCCAGTAAAAGATTTCGCTCGGGTCCAGATCGCAAAAGATTCGCCGCTCAAACTGAAGCAAGAGCGGCGGGTGGACGGAGTAACTCAGATTGAGCAAAATGTTTGGACCACCAAGGCGAGCCAGCAGTTCCCGCTTCGAAATTCCGATGCAATCGAGTTCTCCCAGAATATGGGCGTCATTGGGCCGCGCCTGATGCAAAAGGCAATAGCGGGTACCCAGCCCATATTCTTGCAGTTGCCGGCGAAAATTCGCGATTTTGCCGCGATCCTCCTGCGGATTTTTGCCTGGCGGCAGGATCTCCAACCAAATCGCGTCGTGTTTCAGTCGGCGCAAACCAAGCATCCACTGGAGAGGAACCGAAAAATTTCCGCCGCCGGCGACATATTTTGCGGCAAACCCACACCCAAGGAAAATGGTCACGGTCGTATACAACAGGAAAATGCCCACCGCTCAACGTCCAACATGAATGTCGTCAGCAGATGCGCGGAGGCGGGTCGAATCCGATCTCCGGCAACTTCGGCAAAGATCTGGTCGGAGTTGACGCTCCGCCCTTCCTCCGCAAATTAGGTGGCTCTCGGCGCCCGTAGCTCAACTGGATAGAGCATCTGACTACGGATCAGAAGGTTTGAAGTTCGAATCTTCACGGGCGCGCTATAGCTAAAAATGAACAGGAAAGGCCGATCCAAAGAATCCGTATTGCCTTTATATTGCCCTTTCCCGCTCCTATACGCCTCGCTATTGAGCGCGAAAGGCTTTCAATGGGTGAAGTAGCCGGATGCGAGTAAATCGAGCAAAAAGGGAGTACCCGTGATAACCTCTACGGTGATGATTGTCATCGACACGCGGCGCAGCCCCTGCTTTAACACCAAACTATGAGCGCGTGCTTGGATCAGCAAGACGTCGTGCAACTCTCCGAAATGACGCTGACCGAAAGCGCGAAGCGGCTACAGCGCATCCCCGAGAATCTATGCGCGCCATTCAATGAGGAAGCACGCGCACTGGAATTGGAGTTACTGAACGTCTATCGAACCGTCGTTCTCTGCGTGAAAAAAGAAGACTCGATGGAAAATGTCGCGAGTTGGTGGGAAACAATGACAAACATCTGCGACGTTTTCTCGAAGAGGCTGCATGATCTCCATTCAAGGCATCCGTATTGCGGGGCAGACGTGTTTTACGACCGAGTGCTTGACCTCCGCAACAAATGCCGCCGACTCCAGGAGATGCATCTTCGATAGAGCAGCTCGTCTCTGGCGATGATTTAGCTCGGCTCGCGTGTCTTTACGACAGATTCGCTCACGCCTTGGATCCGTTAAGCGAGCAATGCGCAATCGCTGAACAGGACTTCAACCGCGATGCTGCGAATGCGTACGATCTCGCATGCTATCTTCACCCTGAGTTACGCAAGATTGGCTTCAAAGAGTTCCGCTTCGAATTGGTATCGCGGTGTCGGCAGTTTCTTAAAAAGAACTGACCCCGGCCCCGGCAAGCCGCCAAAAAAATAAAAATTTACACGTCTCCCATGTCTCAATTTCAGCCGTTCGCCTGAACGTTTTTGGCCGGTCTCAACCCGCGTTTCGCCTTACAGCGGCGACGCGAGAGCACCTTCAATTCCACCTCTGTCTCAACCGTTTTCGCCCGAAAATCTCTTCTTTACGCGCTCAATTCGGGGTGCTTTCTGGCGACATGAAAACGAAAACGGTCAGTGAAGCTGAGGAAATGATCCCGGTGAAGATCTACGTCAGAAAAGGCACAAAAGGCCGCGGCCGTTATTGGACGACCATCGAGATTCCGAAAACGATGCTGGATTGTCTCCGTGACCTCGCTCGGGTGCAACATCGGTCCCTCGGCAATATGCTTGAGCGAGCCTTGATGCGAAAAATACGGGCTGAGGAGCGAGAGCGAGCTGCCGTCTAATTTCCGCCCCAATATTTGTCAATTTTGCCAGAAATGTCGTCGAGCTTGTCGGCAACGTTGCCAAGGTCTGTGTCTTTGTCGTTTTCTTCCTTCGGTGGCTCAGTCGGCCCCATTCCGCCGCCAATTTGCGGATGAAAAAACCTGTTGAATTCGTCGCTGCCTTGAAACCCCATCATCTGCCCAGGCGACTCCATGTGCTTAGCTAGTTCCCAGGCCATTCCGTGACCTGCGCTTTCTCCAGGCGGTAAATCCACCTTCTGCATCGTGAATGGATCTGTTCCGCCAATCACGTTTCCTGACATATCTCTACGAACGTTGATGAGACCCTTATTTTTTTTCAGTTGATCCGCCGCTACCTTTCGACGTTGCGCCGCTAATTGTTGCTCCTGGCGTTCGCGTGGACTCATTCCCGCAGCTTCTAGTGTCGCGTTGTCTATCTTGTTTTGTACGTCGAGTCGTTCTTCCTCAAGCTTCCGGCGTTGCTCATCATTGATGTTCGGGCTCACCTGTTGACGCCGAATCTCTTTCATACGATCCCGTAATTCTCCGATGTCCTGTTGAGGCTGAGCCAGGCCGGATGACGGATTCGCCCGATAAAGTGCAGACTGCCTAATGCCGGATGCATTGCGCTCTTCTGTGCGTTGTTCAAAGAAGCCGCCTTTTTCTGTCAGATAACGTTGAGAAATCAGGCCAATATCTTGTGGCGTAGCTCCACGCCTTCGAAGGTCACGCAATTCCTTTTGATATTCGAGCCGGCGTTTCTCCCAATTGGCGGCGGCCTCGCTTCCTCGAATCTCAGCATTAATGATAGCCAGTTCGCCCTTTAAACTCTCGGTGATCTCTCTTCGCGCTTTGACCTGTTTCGAAGCGTTCTTCGCAATCTCTTCTTCTTTTTTGTCGCGTCGTTCCTCGACCGAATGCGCAATCCCTAACCCGCTGCCGATTTCTTTTCCGACGCTGAAAAAGGGATGACGAGTAAAAGAGAATTGCCCCATCTCATCCCGCAGATGCCGAGCATTTTTCTGTGCTGCTCGCAAACTCTCACCAATTTTCTCCGCCCCATCAGCTGCAACTTCCCAATCGATCGCATGAGTAACGTGTCGAAGTTCAAGATCGAGCTCCTTCGATTTTTCTTTGGTCTTTTGTTCCTCATCGCGAACCCGAACCAAAGTTTCCGCGATCGCTCCGATTCCGACTGCGGCGCCGGCACCGAGCCCGATACCGCGTCCGAGGCCACCGAGCATCCCAATGATCGCGTTCGGTCCGCTTGTAGCTCCGGTTAGGCCACCACCAACGCCACTGAAGAACTGCTCCGCCCGTCGTTCGCCGGATGGCGGTCGTCGGAAGATTTGTTCAAAGTGCGAGCCTACTCGACCTGCGACTGTTTTGGAATTCTGCTCGAACCGACGCAAGGCCGCGTTAGCCTGACTGTCATCGATCGAGATTCGACCACGTAATTCAGCGGGCATTCGTTAGGGGCGCTCTTGCGTCATAAAAGGGCGCTCGGCTTTCGCGGCGTTCGGCCGAGCACGAACAAATGCGAGAGGCGCAAGGAAATTACGCCTTGCCGCTTTCTCTCCCATTGATGGGACAGACATTCGTTAGGGCAAGCCTGTGATTTCGCAAAAGGCCGCTCCTTGATAGACCGCGAGGGCAAGCCTTTCTTCAGCACGGATGCAAATTAAATTTCGCCGGAAGTCGTCGACATCAGAATTTGTCATTTGAATGACCAAACCTTGGCGCCTAAAAAGCTGCGCCGCCGCGTCGAACGCGCCCACAAGCGCTGTCCCAACCGGGATCGACTTCGAGATGACGACCGGCTTACCCCACAGACTCTGCACCGCTTTGGGAATTCCAAACTCGTCGGGGATTAGGACCCGGCGCCACGAGATAGCGGTTGTTCGAGTCTTTCAGGAGCTCGATGTTCGACCAATTCTGCGGATGCACCACAATCCCGCTTACGTGGAAGTCAGTTGTCACTTCCACCTGGGCGATTGCCGAACGAATTGCGTCGAGAGCGGTTGTCGAAACTGCCAAGGTTTGCAGGCCGGCGGTCGTCCGAATTCCTTGGATCTCAGCACCTACGCCGCTTCCGTTAAGAAGTGCGTTGTCTTCGCTCTTTTGAACCGAGAAAAGGAGACGTGTGTTGATGTAGCTGACTGCGCCCGGTGTGTCTTGGAAAAGTTCGTCGCTGACCTTCGCGATTGCGGCGATTTTCTTCACCGCTGCGCTAGCCGGTTGAAGGTCGAATACCTGCGTCGGCTTGAGGGTCATCTCTGCAACAAAGCCCGCTTGCGTGACCCATGAATTTTCCCGCGGATACAGGACGACGCCGGCATCAGTCACGGCTTGAGCGAGCAAATCGGCCACGACCAAATGTTCCAAAGCAACGCCTTGGATATTAGGCAATCGCTGGACGGCCGGACCTACGCTGTCGGTCCCTACCATGAAGCTGGCCCGACGCTGGAGCTGCCGGATCGCGCGAACGCCTTTCAGTTCGAAGGAAGCATTGCGTTGGCCGGCGCCACTCAGGAATCGTCGTGCCTCCGGATGATTGACGATCATTTCGCCCAATGTCCGGTCTCTGTTCCCGTTGTGGGGATCGTCGCTGGCGGTGACGATGCTTTCGGGACTGTTTCCGATGGCTTGAAGAACGAATTCTTGGAATGCCTTCTTGCTCCAATCCTCGTTAATCGCTCTTTCGACGTCTGACTCCGAAACAAATCGGCGGACGGTCGGCAATTTAGCGGCGGATCGGATTGCGTTTATGCGCTCACGTTCTTGGCTGGCAGTTCGTTGGTTAGGCTTGGTTTCGTTAGGGTCTGTGGTGGTTGTATTCATTTGTCTTGTGGTTAAAACTGGTTGCGCTGATCGACCTACTCCGACGCTAAAATCTGCGGGCACGCTTACGGTACTTATCTCGTAAATTTGCCAGCTCGTTGCCGTGTATGTTTCGCGCTCTTCGTCGACTTCGTATTTGTTGACTTGATATCCGATGGACATTTCGGTCGCTAAGCCGTCCCGCAAATCGGCGAGCGTGCGCATCGCGTCTTCGCTTTGAGAAAATTTGAGGTCGACGTAGAGCTTGCCGTCTTTTAGCCGCGGATTGGCGACTTTGCCGAGAAATTGGTTTGGGTCGTGATTCCTGAGGAGAGGCGCGGCGTTTTGTTGAATTCGTGACAGGTCAACGTTGTTCGGACCGTGGAGAAGAATTTCGTCCCCATACCACTGCTCATAGGGTTCATCCGACGAGACTGACACGTCGCGGACGGTTCGGTTCTCTTCGTCGAGCGAAGCCTGGCGGTTCCCTGCGCCGGGAAAAAGCCTGACGTTTCGGGTACTGTCGCGTCTCGATTGATCTATTCTTCATTGAGTGGTTAGCTGACTTCCCGAAGGAATTCGGGTCGCTTTCCTCTCACGCCGCCGCAGGTTGTTCGTTAGGCAACTGCGATCTGGAGACTCTTTGCTCGCAACCAGGTCAGGTCTTTTTAGGGACTGGTGGTTCTGATTGCTGAAAGCAGTGTGACAGAACGAAGCCATTCGCGCAAGTGAGAAATTCTCAATCCTGAGAATGGTCGCCGTCCAAACCTGATTGAACGATCCTGCCGGCAACCGGAAAACGCGAGCGGCTTTTCTCGGTCCGGTTTTGCATGGCCGCATGCTTCAGCTGCCGGCCTACTTCTGTGTTAAACAATCCGGTAACATTGAGAGTTAAATCAACGTCCAGTAACGCCTGCTGGATGTTGTTAAACCTGATCCACAAGTCCAACACTTCCCTGCCAAGCTTTTTCTTTCCACCGAACGGACCGAAGAAGAGTAATTCGCCGACGGGCTTCCCGTAGATCTCGCCTTCCGTGTTCAAGTCAGCCTCAACCATTTCCCGATGCGCGGAATCCTCTTCAGCAATCTTTTTTAAGCGGCCCGCATAGTCTTGGATCATGATGAAAAAGTCCTCTAGTTCGAGCGAGGCATTCAAACCAGCCATCAGCAAATCCTTCAGCCAATGAGCGTCCTTGTCCGTCGGCGGCGATTTGTAAGCGCTTTTCCGCGCGGGGTCTAAACCGGCCACCGCGCTTAGCCGGTAATATTTCACTCCGTTCTCGGTCGCCACGGGCCGTGCGCCTTCCAAGTGTTTTTTTATTGTGCGCCGATCTCGGCCGGTTAGCTCTGCTAATCGGTTGATACTGTACATTCCGTTGTCGTTAGGGTCTTTCATAAGTGGTGGTGGAGCATTCAGCTTTTTGCTCTGACTAGAAATTGAAGGCCCGTCGGAACCTGCGGGTTGTGGGACCTCCACGGGGAAACTAACGTTACTCTTGGCCGCACCCTCTTACGCCTAACGAGTCGCGTGATTGGTCCGCGCGTTGTCGGAGTGGGATCGCGGTGGGTCACTGCTTCCATTCGTCGCCCTCGCGGGTGAGCTTCGCGGATACAATTGCGTCACTTGCTTTTCGGTACCGATCTTCCAAGAGCACGAGGATTTTCTCGACCTCGCGAGCCCAGTCTTGATCGTACTTGTTCAGCCGCTCTCGCCATTGGGAAATCAACACTTCTTCCTGCTTCATGCTTCCTCGAATGTTTGATAGTGCGCTGTCGAGTGGGTTTTCGATCGCTTTGGCTTTGAGCTCGTCGAGGAGCTCTTCCAAGCGTCGAAGGTATTTGCTAAAAAACGGCTGCATTGCATCGAGTTGCTCGTCTGAAAAGTTTCCGGGCTGCGTGACCTTGTCCGAGGAGATAAATCGCGATTCTTGGTCGTTAGGATTCATGGTGTGGGATTTGTTGCGGACTTTCTGCCTCGTGATCGTCGGGAATTCTTGTTCCACGGATGATGCGGCTAAGTCGCACTTCCAATTTCGCCAGCTCGTCGCTCTGTTGCTTCCAACGTGGAGTGAAGTAATCGGGCGGCGTGACTTGCTCGCAGAGTCGCATTTCCTGTCGAGCATGTTTGACAGCCGAAAGCAAAAGGTCCGCTCTGCTGACCAGCAATATTCCGCGTCCGCCCAAATCGGCATTAACTACGCGAATCAATCCGTCAATCTGACGTTGTGCAGCTGCGATCGTTGTCATCGGTTCAGAATGGAATTTCATCATCTTCAATTTCTGTTGCTGACCTTGTTTCTCTTTCTTCGATTCTCTTGTGATTCTGGTACTGACTCTCGTTCTGATTCTCTTCTCTATTAGGTCGGATAGAATTTTGGCCGACAAGACGGCTAGAATTCTGAACGTCTGAACGACGCTGACGGCTAGAATCCTCACCGTCAGTTCCTATCAGTCGGCTATTTTTCTCACCGTCAGACCGAAACTGAACTACGCCGGGCACATTGATGAAAAAGTACGCGCTGAATTCGCCATTGCCCATCCGTCGCGAAGTTATGATCCCCAAGTCGTAGAGTTCGCGCAGATAAGCCTTAATTGACGCGACGCTTACGGCCAGCTCATCGGCCAACGTCTGTTGACCAGGGAAAGCGCAGTCATTCTTTCCAGCGAATTGAGCGAGTCGCGCAAAGCACAGTTTCGCTCCGTGAGAAACGTCGGTTCTGCGCAT
Source organism: uncultured Verrucomicrobiae bacterium (assembly GCA_963846065.1). Classification (GTDB taxonomy): domain Bacteria; phylum Verrucomicrobiota; class Verrucomicrobiia; order Chthoniobacterales; family UBA10450; genus DASPUI01. The sequence continues at coordinate 103,735 of CAWJUP010000018.1, read as the reverse complement.
CAGCCAATTGGGCACAACCGCGCCGATAAATTTCTTGTACGGCGAGTAGAAGTTGCCTTGTTCGTTAGGTTCGGTATCATCCATTCGAATTCCTTTTGGCTCGCTGGCGCGGTCTTCGAAAAATTGCGCTCGCGAGCCATTCTTTTTTCTTTCCCGTCAACGGGAATCTTCAGGCCACCGCCTTTGCTTCGAGTTTGTCCAGAGCTTCACGGACCCTCTGCCATGAAAACCGCACGCACCGTCGCGAGATTTTGATTGCTGGGATTCGACCGTCCGACATTAGGCAATCAATTCCGCGCGGCTTAAGGCCGAGTCGATTCGCCAACTCGGTTTTTGTTAGGAGTCGTTCTTCTTCGTTCACAGCCGCATATTTGCGCGGACGGCGCTTTACTTCAATATATTCATTGCGTATATGTATTGTTTATGAAGCCCTCGCCAATGCGTCATCCGGTCGCCGTTCTCCGAGCTATCTGTGCCGATCCCGGAAAACCAATGTATCAACAGGATCTTGCGTCTCTGGTTGGCTGCTCGCGAGTTTACATTCAAAAGATCGAGCAAACGCCGGAATTCGGCGGCCAGAAGATTAGTCCCGCCCTCGCGAAACGGATTGCTCACGAGACCGGCATCTCAGCGGCATGGCTGTTAAATGCCGACCCCACAGCGCAACCGGTTGATCAATCGAGCAAGGCTTACACACACGAGACTTTTGTCCGGTGGCGATCAGACAAGCTCAAACCAAAACCATACGAGACGGCGGCGATCGCTCTAGGCGGTCTCGTTTTTTACGGCTTGCTGCGTTCAATTCTACGAACTGCGCAGCGAACCGGCGATGCATCCATCGCTTATTACAAAATCAGCCGAGCTTTGGAGTCCATCGCAGAGGAATTCGGAGTTAAGACCCGACCGTTTGTTCCTGGCCAAAGTACTGACCCCGCGATGGTCGCAGCGGAACACGTCGAGAGTGATATAACTATTATTCTGAATGCCGCGAAGCGAGAGACCGCTAAGCAGCGGAAATCGAAACGATCTTCCCGCGCTTGACCGACTTTGGCGGCGCAATCTTCCAGAACGCGGCAGCATCCTTTTTCTTGCTCGCTCGGTTGTAGTGCTTCCACAGCATGTCCGCGCTTTCGTGTCCCATTTGAAGCGTGAGTTTGTTTATGTCGCCATGCTTTGCGAGCCAGTACGACGCGTAGCTGTGTCGCATCACATCTTGCGTCCATTCCTTCAGACCGGCGTTTTCTCGAATGACGCGGAGGTTCGTTCGCAGATTCGTTAGCGGCGTCACGAGTCCCGCCGTGCTTCCTCCATTCGAAATGTAATGATTCAACCAAGCCTTCAGATTCGGTTCGATGTCGATGATTCGCCGCCGGCCGGTCTTGGACACGTCGGGAATGATTTCGATGTGGCGTTCAATCAAATCGATGTGGCGCCACTCAAGCCGCTGCAATTCCAGCGGTCGAATTCCCGCAAATAACCCGAGGGCGTGATAAGGCAGCAAATCGTTGTCAGTCGCCGCGGCTTTGGTCAGCTTTTCCGCTTCGGCCGGCGTGAGAGTGACGACTTCGCCGGGTTTCAGATCCTCGAAGTCGAGTTTCGTGATCGGGTTCTCTTCAAGCCAACTGCGCTTCACGCCAAAGTTAAAGACGGCCCGCAGATTTCGCAGAAAAGCGTTACGGACCGCCGGCGTCATTCCCTCCATTTCCGCTTCAACATCTAGCGGCAAGAGATCTGCGACAATTCGGTCATGCAGACCGGAAAACCTCGGGAGCGTGTACTTGAGGCCGCGGAGATATGCTTCCGAACGATTCTTCTTCGATAACGTGAAGGCGTCGAAAAGCTGTTTGAAGGTGACGCTTTTTTCTCGCGCCTTATGTCGCGCAATGAAATCGGTGACCACCGTATTTAGCGAGACTCCAACGGGCCGCAAACGATCGAACGCCATGGCCGCTTCCTCCAATTGCCCCGGCGTGAGCGTTGATGAATTACGGCCGAAATTCTGCAGGCGGGTCCGCTGTTGCTGACAAAACGTCTCCGCCTCGCGTTTGGTTTCAAAGAAGCGCCTCTCGCGCCTCCCGGTCGTGCTGATGTTCGCCGGCAGATTTACGCGCCAGGGCCATTTAACCAGTCCGGTTTCGCTCGGTTGGAGAGTGAGGCGTCGTGGCATAGTGGAAATCCTTCAGCTGATTATTGCCCTTATTGCCCCTAAAACAAGCAAATTCACGCATTCATGCGTTTTTGCACGTTCATCGGCGTATCATTTTACGAGGGAAGGCTGATTTTGCCTAGGGAGCGTTGCTGACTACGGATCAGAAGGTTTGAAGTTCGAATCTTCACGGGCGCGTTTTTTCCTTCGCTGTTTTTGGCGGCGCGTCGTGCCACGACCTTCCGTTGCACCCCAGCCGCCGGCTTTCTCGCGTTTTGCTTTTCGCTCGAGCGCTTTGAGTTTCTGCCATTCCTCATGCGCAGCCGCTCTTCCCTCCGGTTCCGCATGAATCCCGTGAATCCGCGCCAAACCATTTTCCACCAGTTCCTCACCGAGATCACCGGTCGCGGTCTGCACGATCGCGTAAAAGCGCTGCGCACGACTTCGTCCCATCGCATCTTCCCATCTCGTTCGGACGACAAAAGGCTTGATCAGTTTTTCCCGCGTAAATGTCTTTGCCAGATGGCCAACCGTCACAATTTGGGCGGCACTCGCCCCAAAATATCTGGCTTGCTCCGCGACCCGTTCGCGAAATTCGGAATCGGTTTCCGGTGCATCCACAAAATACAAGCGAAAGATGTACTCCCGGTCTCCAACGCGGACATGGAAACTGTCTCCATCATTCGCGCGCTTCGTCAGATAATGGCAATTGAAGAGCGTCCTCCATCTCTCTTCCCCGTCCAAATCCGGCACGGTGACGGATAAGAAAAGAAACAGTAGCCTAACGATCCGCCCAGTCATTGCACGATCTCCACCGACGGTGACGTGACCGACATGGCGCTAAGAGACCAGGATTGTCGCGGTTTCGCTCCAATCACCCGGTCCGGCCGCTCCAATCGCTCGAATTCGAAACCAATAGTCTTTTGCCCGGACCAATTTGCCAACCATCATCCGGCGCGTGCTGCCAAATGTCCCGCCATCAGACCATGGTGAATCGATCGGACTGTCGGCAAACTGAACCTGATACGCTTTGGCGCGTTGGACCGAAGCACAAAGAACGTGTACTTGTCCGCTGACACCGGTTGGTTTGATTCGGACTTTCGCCGGCGCGCCGACGGGAATGGGTCCGCAGCCATTCCGTTGTATGCTGAAATCCCTCTTGGCCGGTCGCGCTTTGCCGGCGTTGCCCCCGACATGGGAATTCCACACCAATTTTTCCAGCAACCATTCTAAAATGGAACGGCTGGTTCGGATTCTCGACTCACGCTCGCTTGTTCCCTCAGCTACGGCCAGAGCCTTGCGGAAATCGCGAAGAGCCGCAGAGATCACCTCCACGGTCGAAATAGAAGGCTGACTCGCTGCGTTTGCATTGAGGCCAGCGACAATGGCCTTTGTTCTCGCGGCGAACTCATCATCCGGCAGCTCGCCAAACCGACGATCAAACCAATACATGCTACAGAGCTATACGGGCTCAAACCGGCAAGGTTTTCGGGTGAAAAACATGAGGGCAAGTCGAGTTGGAGAAAATCTCGGCCGCCTCGTCAAAACGGTTCGAAAAACCATTGTGGTCGATTGCTAACCAATGTTGGCGATCGCTGGACAATCAGCTGCAATCGACGGACGATCCATGCTGATCATCCGATGACCGAAGCCGACCGCTCTGCGAACAATCCATGTCCACACGCCGTTCAACGCTTTTCGCGTCTGATCGCGATGTTGCTCGCCCTGTTTTTCGGCGCTAGTCGCCTCTTTGCCACCGATGTCCGTGTCACCACCTGGAACCTGGACTGGTTTCCAAATGGTAAACCCGCCGAAACATCCCTCGAACATCAGCAACAACGGATCAACGAAGCGGCCGACGTTCTGCGGCCGCTAAATCCCGACATCATTCTTCTTCAGGAAATGAAGGATTACGATACCTGCGCTCGCTTGGGCGACGCCATCGAGCCGCATAAATATCAGGTCGCCATTTGTTCTGCTTTCAAGGAAGGCGGGGGCATTGGCAAACAACAGGTAGCCATTTTGGCGAAGGAACCGGCCCAGGCTGCCTGGGCGGAAAAATGGAAATCCATGGAAGGCGTCGACCCTCCGCGTGGATTCGCGTTCGCCTGGTTCAAAATCAAAGGAGCCGATCTCGGCATTTATTCGGTCCACCTGAAAAGTAATCTCATCATGCGCGGCGACAAAGCCGTCGAACGCGGCAAGAACGTGCGTAAACGCGAAATCGCGATGAAGCAGTTACTGAGTCACGTGCACGAAGTGATCGAAGAAAAACTGCCGGCCGTGAAATCAATTGTTGTGGCCGGGGACTTCAACACGAACGGAGAAGAGTTCGCGGATGACGACAGTATCGAACAACTGACCAAAGGCGGGTTTACCAGTTGCATGCAAGATCTCGCCCCGGCCATGCGCGTGACCCATCCCGGTGGCCACGGTTATCCGGACACGACCTTCGACTATGTTTTGGCGCGAAACGCGAACGTCAGCGCTCCTCAAATTATCCGGACCAAGGCGTCAGATCATTTGCCGGTGACCTGCATCGTTACCATCCCGGAAGGTGGCGGAACGATCGCGGCGAACAATAACAGCGCAAATCGAAATGTCGCGATGTCGGTGGCGAACGCCGAGCCAAATAAACCGCCGCCTGGCCCAAGCGCCTCGACACCTGCACCGCAAGAATTCGTAGTGGTGACACGACCAATCGAGATCAAGGTTCCGTACGGCACCACCATCCTTCAACCCGGAACAAAATTGCCCGTCGTCGCGCGAAATCCACAGACCGTCAATGTGAAGTACATGGACGCGGTCTACCCCCTGCCCGCGTCGGCCACGAATTAACTCCGATCGGATTAACCGATTCGCGCATCCCCCGGGTGGCCCCCACAAAACTGAACGATCCCTAGCCTGACGCTTCAAACTGGCTCATCAGCTTGAACACTTCGTAACGCTCCGTGATTTCATTCATCGTTAACGTGCGCAGGCGTTCCAGACTGAATGATTCGACGCAGAAGCTGGCCAGAACGCTTCCGTAAATCATTGCTTTGCGCAGATCCGAAAAGCTGACTTTGCTGACCGATCCCGCCAAATAGCCGGCAATTGCGCCGGCAAAAGTGTCCCCGGCTCCGGTTGGATCGTGAATGTCTTCCAACGGATACGCCCCACAGCTGAAAAATTCGTTATCGCCAAATAATAATGCGCCGTGCTCGCCTTTTTTGATCGCGACATAATGCGGTCCCATTTCCCGAATGCGACGGCCGGCTTTGATCAGACTCGTTTCCTTGGTCATTTCGCGGGCTTCGCTGTCGTTCAGAATCAGCAGATCCACGCGCGGAAGAAGCGCATCGAGATCTTTGCGTGTGGTTTGGATCCACAAATCCATCGTGTCGGCCGCGACAAAATGCGGCTTCTCCATTTGATCGAGCACATGCGCCTGCAACGACGGTGCAATATTCGCGAGCAATACAAAATGGCTGTTGCGGTAGGATGGAGGCAGTTTTGGTTCGAAATTTTCGAAAACGTTGAGCGCGACGGAGCGCGTCTCGCGGGTGTTCATGTCCCAGGCGTACTCGCCGGACCAGCGGAATGTTTTCCCGGGGACGCGTTGAACACCGGTCGCTTCAATCTGGTGTTGTCTCCAAAACTCGAACTCTGATTCGGGAAAGTCGCTGCCGACCACGCCGACCAATTTGACCGGGGAAAAGAAACTCGCCGACAATGCTGCGTAAGAAGCCGATCCGCCTAACAAATCGGCGCGTTCTTCAACGGGCGTTTTGACGGTATCGAGAGCTATGGAACCGACGATGAGAACAGACATGAAACTGTCAGATGTTTGATGGTTGATGTTCGATTTCCAAGAGCAATCGCTTTGCTTCCTGGCAGTAACGCGAAATGTCACGGGCCTGCAAGATTCCCGAGACAATCACGATGCGTTGAGCGCCCGCGGCGATCACCTGGGCGAGATTCTCGAGCTTGATCCCGCCGATGCAGAAAATCGGCAAGGAGACTCCGTGATGAATGCGTTTGATGCCGGATAGCCCGATTGGCCGGTAGTCCGGTTTGGTGGGAGTGGCAAAGAGCGGACCAAAGCCAATGTAGTCCGCCCCTTCACTCTGCGCCGAGACAGCTTGCTCAAAACTATGGGTTGATTTTCCGACCAGCAGATTGCGTCCCGCCCTTTTCCGCGCGTGCGCGATGGCCACGTCGTCCTGCCCCAAATGGACACCTGCGACCGGAACACGCGCGGCGATTTCCGCATGATCGTTCACGATCAACGGAATTTGCGCTGCCGAGGTTCGGCCGAACAAATCTGCCGCCAGCGCACCGAGCTCATCGACACTTTGACGTTTTCCGCGGAGCTGAATCAAATCAACGCCGCCCGTGATCATCGATTCGGCAATGCGGGGCGCCTCGGCCATATCGACATAGCCCAGGTCGAGGATTCCGTAGAGGCGCGCGGCTTGTAACTCGGGTTTCACTTTGTCGGTCCGTGATGGTTGGAGCAGCCCCGCTATGTCGGGACGCGCCGGTCATACAATCACGGCGGCATAGCGCTGTGGCTACAAACTATTCGTGCAATTGCCGCGCCGGTGAATGCGCCAGCTCGAATGTGTCTGAGGACATCAATCGTTCGACAAAGCCGGTGTCGTATTTGCCCTCGCGGAATTCCGCGTTGCGCATGATTGCGGCATGGAATGGAACCGTCGTTTTGATTCCGCCGATAAAATATTCGTCGAGCGCCCGGCGCATGCGGTTAATCGCGTTTTCTCGCGTGGCGCCGACCGTAACCAGCTTCGAAATGAGCGAATCGTAATAAGGCGGGACGACGTAGCCAGAGTAAGCGTGTGAATCCACCCGAACGCCGCGACCGCCCGGTGAATAATAAAATGCAATGCGACCAGGGGATGGTTGGAAACCTTTGGAAGGATCTTCGGCGTTAATGCGACATTGGATGGCGTGCGAGCGCGGTTCGGCATTGGCCACATGCGGCGAAAGTTTTTCACCGGCGGCAATCCGGATCTGCTCTTTCACCAGATCGCACCCGTAAACTTCCTCGGTAATCGTATGCTCGACTTGAATCCGGGTGTTCATTTCCATGAAATAAAAATGATGATCCCGGTCGACCAGAAATTCCATGGTGCCGGCATTCTCATAGCCAACTGATTTGGCCAATTTGATGGCGGCACTCCCCATCTTCTTTCGCAAACTCGGCGTCATCAGCGGCGACGGACATTCCTCAATCACCTTCTGGTTCCGGCGCTGAATCGAGCAATCGCGTTCGCCGAGATGAATGATGTGACCATGACTATCGGCCACAATTTGAAATTCAATGTGGTGCGGATTTTGGACGAATTTCTCCATGTAAACATCGCCGTTGCCGAAGGCCTTTTCCGCTTCCATGCGAGCGGCAAAATAACCGGATTCAAGGCTCGGCTCGTTGTGGGCAATACGCATTCCCCGGCCGCCGCCGCCGGCCACCGCTTTGATGATCACCGGGAATCCGATTTTTTTAGCGATCTTTACCGCCTCTTTTTCGTCAGCAACGATGCCATCACTCCCCGGGGTGATCGGCACGCCGGCCTTACGCGCACAGGCGCGCGCGCTGTTCTTATCGCCCATCATTTGCATCGCTCGCGCCGAGGGACCGATGAATTTGATGTGGCAGCTCTCGCAGACTTCGGCGAAGTGCGCGTTTTCGGCGAGAAAACCGTAGCCGGGATGAATCGCATCGACGTCACCGAGTTCCGCCGCGCTCATGATCCGATCGATTTTCAAATAACTTTCTGAGCTCGGCGCTGCTCCAATACAAATCGCTTCGTCCGCCAGTTGCACATGAAGCGAATCGACATCCACGTCGGAATAAACTGCCACTGTCCGGATATCGAGTTCCTTGCAGGCCCGAATCACCCGCAGAGCAATTTCTCCACGGTTAGCAATAAGAACTTTTTCAAACATCAGTTGAGACTCTCTCAGCTCTCAACTAACGAACTTTGAACAGGGCCTGGCCGAACTGCACCGGTTTCCCGTTCTCGGCGATGATTTGCGCAATGACTCCGCTGGTTTCCGCCTTGATCTCGTTCATCACCTTCATGGCCTCAATAATACCTACCACGGTATCTTCGCTAACCTCCTTGCCGATTTCGACAAAAGCCGGTGCGTCGGGCGAAGGCGAGCGATAAAACGTGCCGACCATGGGAGAAGCAATATCCCGGAGGCCTGCTCCGCCGCCTTCGGCCCCCGCTGCCTGCGCTCCCGCTGCCAGTTCCGCCGCAGACTGCGATGCCCCGGTCCCCCCAAGTGCCGGTGCCAGCGCAATCGGCGTGATCATATTCGGCAGCTCGGTAGCCCCCTTCTGCAATTTCAGCTTGAATCCGTCCTTCTCGAGTTCGAAGACCGAGAGGTCGTTCTCCTTCATCAGATCGATGATGTTTTTGATGTCTTTGAGGTCCAAGGCGATTCGAGTGGGGGTTTAGGTAAAGCGGTTTTCCGAGCGAGGTCAAGCAGGGAAGATTTTGACCCCGCGGGCCGCGCGATGAATCAACCGTTGAAAACACCTCAATCAAAACTCCATTACTCCATCGGTTCCACGCCTGAAATCCGAATCATCGCCGAGACGAACGATTATCTCATCGTCGATAAGCCGGCTTTTCTGCTCACTCATCCGACCAAGCCTACGGAGCAGCCCACGTTGCTGACGGAGCTCCGCAAACTGCTCGCGTATGAGCTCGTAAACGCGGGTCAGGTCTCGATCATCAATCGGCTCGACCGCGAAACCAGCGGGCTCGTATTGGTGGCAAAAAATTCGAGCGCGGCGCGAAAATTTGGCCTGTTGATGCAGGAACGCCTCATCGCCAAGGAATATCTGGCGGTTATCTGGGGTTGGCCGGATTGGGAGACGAATCTGGTCGACGCGCCTTTGGATCGCCTCGGCAAACATCACCTGTCTGCGATCTGGCTCAAACAAGGCATTCACGAGAAAGGCGCGCGGGCCCAAACCGAATTTCGCGTCGAACAACGTTTCGAACGCACTCCTGTGTCAGCCGCAGTCGTCGACCGCGATCGGCGGCAAAGAAGCTGACGACAGCGGAAGGACGTTTCGCGGTCGTCCGCGCAATTCCTTTGACCGGCCGCACCCATCAGATTCGCGTTCATCTCAGTTCGTTAGGATATCCCGTGGTCGGCGATAAAATCTACGGGCCTAACGACAAACTCTATTTGGAGTTCATCGAGACGGGCTGGACAAGCACCCTGGAAAGCCAATTACTCCTGCCGCGTCACGCCTTACATTCGGCAAAACTGGCAATCAATGGCGTTGGAAACTGGGAGAGCGGATTACCCGACGATTTAGCTCGGTTCTGCAGCGATAGCTTGTAACCGCAAATCCGTGTTGTAGCGTTCGCCCGGCATGAGAATGCTGGGATTATTTGCCGGGTTGATCGTTCTCGCGGCAACGGCTTTCAGCGGTCCCTCGCCTTCGAACAGCGTTGTCGAACCACTCGATCCTCCGCGATTCGACATCGCCTTTCAGTCGGGCTACTTGCTCGGAGTTTTCGGAAATCCCGACAGTTATGAGATCGGACCGGAATTTCTCATCGGAAGGGTTCGCTGGGGCACGGTCAGCGAGGACATCTGGTCTCGCGGATACAATCAATTTTGCTTAACCGGATTGTTCGAGCCCATCGTCCGGGGAGTGGAAAGCCGGTATCTCGGAGTGAATTTTGGCGATCGGTATAATTTCGTCAGGCCGAACAGCCATTTCTCGCCTTACCTCTTTTTTGGTCTCGGCCTTGGCGATATTGACAGTCATCCCGACATGCGTGGATCGCAGGGACAGGATTTCACGTTCAATATCCTCGGCGCCATCGGCATTTCTTATCAACTCGACCAGCACTGGAAGATCGACGCCGGGGTTCTGTATCAACACCTTTCGAACGGCGGACAGACCGATCCCAATCCGAGCTTGAATCTCCTCGGACCTCAGGCTGGAATCAGCTATTCGTTCTGATGCGAACGCAGCTGACCAGCAGCAATGGCTCGACCTGTAGCTGTCCCGCATTGCGGGGTGGCAAACGCCGAAATTCAGATAAACCGACGCTTGGCATGGGCGCCTCGACCACGCGACTCTCCATTAGATGAATACGCCCGAAGAAAATGTTCTCGTGATTAAGCGCGAATTGTTCGATCAACTCGGCAATTTTCACGGTCTGAATTTCGAACCTGACCGATATCTGAAGGCCATCCTGTCTCGCGGGAACAATTTTTTCCTGCCTCGCTCCAAAGCGGAGAACGATCCGACCCATAAACAGATCATTCCCTATGTCTTGATCGCCTCCGAGGGCAAGCTGCTGCATTATGTGCGCGGCAAAAAAGCGGGCGAACAACGCTTGGTCGCCAAAGGGTCGATCGGCATCGGCGGACACATGAACGAGAGCGATGAATCGTTGTTTGCTCTCGACGAAGCCGCTTACCGGGCCGGGGTCGAACGCGAGGTCAGCGAAGAGGTCAAAATCGACAGCCCATTCCAAGACCGCATCGTGGCGCTGCTAAACGACGACACCACCGAAGTGGGCCGCGTCCATCTCGGGATCGTTCACGTCTTCAAATTGCGCCAAGCAAAAGTCGAAAAACGCGAAGCCATGATTACCAACCTCGCGTTTCTTGCGCCCGACGAATTGCGGACGCGTCGAGACTCGCTCGAAACGTGGTCGCAAATCTGTCTCGACTCGTTCGACCGCTTATCCGCCTAACGAGCCGACGACGGAAACTGCGCAGTCAGGTTGGTAATCTGCCATCTACCGACCGGATGATTCACGTCGATTCCCAGCGTGGCCGGTCCCGCCGGATAATTCAGGTGGGCGGTGAAAGTCCCGTGCGGCTCGAAGAACTTGAAGACCCAGGCCCCTTCCCAGTTCATCTCTTCATCGATCTTGAATCCCTGGACCGGTTGACCCAGCGTCCGTAACTGATTGATCAACGCGTTTTGCTCCGATGGCGGAAGCTGGAGCTTCGCCTCCGGGCTGAGATTATTTCCGAGAGCATTGACGTCGTAATTCACAATAATGTTGTTGAGCGTATTGCGGCCAAAAGCGCGCCCCTCTTTGTCCATCGATTGCTTATTCGATGAGAGATAAAAAAGTCCGCCGCCGACGACGACGACTAGCACGATGAGGATGACGATTCCCTGACCCGATTGTTGATGTCGATGAGTGTTTCTTTTCATTGGTAACCGAATCCAAGCCCTTGAACGATCGCACCGTCCCGGATGAGTGCGCCGTGTTGTTGTTTTCCGGTGAAGGCGCCGAACCGATTTCGAGCGTTCACCTTGAAATAGATGATCCAACCGTAAAGATGCTGCCCGTTTTTGCCAAGGTCAGCCGGCTTCGGCTCGCCTGCGTCCCAGTCGATTCGCGCGGTGTTGGCATCGAGCAGTTGCGTTTCCAGCCATTTCATCACGATGTCTTTGTAGTTTGTCGGATACAGGCCGCATAACGAAGCATCCGGGGCCGGATTTTCCGCGCGGGTGTGGGTTGCGGTGCTCATTAGCAAAACACAAATCAGCAACGCAAGCGTTTTCATTCCGTCATTGTGCGCTTCCGCCCAACAATCGTCCAGTCCGGGATTCAGCTACGTGGGTGTTCCTGGAAAAACTTCACGATCTCAGCGCTGACCGGCGGCGGATAAATATGGCCGAACGGATGAAGGTACGTCTCTACCGGCGCGTGTTTCCTGGATGAATATTGCAAGCAATTCTCACCACATGACGAAGGCGAAGCGGAGCACCCGTCTAAATTTCGCGCAAAATCGATCGCCTGACGCTGACGTTGAATCGGAATCAGCCGGTCGTTCTCGCCGCCGTAGTGAAAAATCGGCCGCGGCTGCGTGGGATGAACCGTCGGCAAAATGGTGGAACCGCCCGGCGCGAAGGCGGCAAATACATCTGCGCGCTCGGCCCAAAGCAGATAGGTGAAAAATCCGCCATTGGAAAAGCCGGTCGCGTAAATTCGCCGATCGTCGATCGAATATTGATCGTGCAAGGTATGGAGGATCGCGTCGACCAATTTGAGATCCCGATCGCCGAGCGCGCCGGGATCACGCTGCCAGCCGGGCTCAAGTTTCCGTTCCCGGTGGCGGATTGATGCCGTCGGCAAACCTTGCGGGTAAACAACGATCGCTTCTGGCCAGAAATTCTGGAAGGCCATTCCACGCGCCGCGAAATGCATATTCCCGCCGTGTCCGTGAAACGCAAAAATGACCGGCGCTTTCCGGTTCGACTTGGTCGGAGGAAAAATGAGCGCTTCGCGCTGAATTCTGTCGACCTTCCATTTCGTCGCCGTCGGCTCGGCGGCAAAGCTCGAGACAACGCCGAGCAGCAAGATGAAAATTGAAAGTCGTTTCATCGGCCAAAACAGGGTGGAATCCACCTTACACTCTTTCCCGCGGACAACGAGTCTGTGTTCCGAGCTCTCATCAGAAGATTTATCGCCCGAGCCTCCCGGCTCTGAGAGAACCCGAGGTCACGGAAAGAGGATCGCGTCCGATTCTTTGGCTTGAGAAAGAGGCCACATTTCGATTAACCACCGGCAATGACGAAGCGATTCCTTCTCGTGTGTCTCGTGTGCTGTTCTGCCATTGCTCCCCTGCGCGCGCAGGTCGTGAGTTCATCCCCGCTGCCTATGGCGGCGACTTTTCAGCCAAACCAGCCGTTTGATCCGGCAGCGGCCACACGCGCCTGGCTCGATACGGTTCCGCCTAACGAACGCGCAAAATCCGATGCCTACTTTGAAGGCGGATACTGGCTGCTCCTCTGGAACTTTCTCTTAGCCGTCGCGATCTCTATCTTTCTGCTCCAATCGAAAATTTCAGCGCGTCTGCGCGATTTCGCAGAACGACGCACGCGATCTCAGGCGCTGCGCGTCATTCTCTATGCCATTCCATTCTTCACCATCACCTTCGTCATCGGTTTTCCGCTCGAATATTATCAATTATTTTATCGCGAACATCACTACGGCATGGCCACGCAAACCTTCGGGCCGTGGTTCGGCGACGAAATCAAAGGCTTCGTCGTCACTCTGATCTTTGGCACGATCGCCTTGATTGTTCTCTATGCCGTGTTCCGTCGCGTGCCGCGAGCTTGGACAATTTGGGGAACGATCGTGGTCATTGTTCTGTTCATGTTGGCCAACTTTATCTTCCCGGTTTTCGTTGAACCCCTCTTTAACAAATACACTCCCCTGCAGGACCCAAACATTCGCGACCCGATTCTCACGATGGCGCGAGCCAACGAAATCCCGGTCGATAAAGTTTTCGTGTTCGATGCCTCTCGTCAGACCACGCGGGTCAGCGCCAACGTCGCCGGTTTGCTCGGGACCACGCGCATTGCCCTGAACGACAATCTGATCAAACGCTGCACCTTGCCGGAAATCCGCGAGGTCATGGCTCACGAAATGGGACATTATATCCTCAATCATGGCGCCAAGCTGACCTATTACTTCGGAGTATTCGCGTTGATCGGGTTCATGCTCTGTCGAGTCGCCTTCGATCGCGCACAGCAAACCTGGAGCGATCGCTGGCAGATTCGCGGAATCGCCGATCCCGCATCGCTTCCTCTTCTCGTTCTGATTTTTTCGACCTATGCATTCCTCATCACGCCCCTGACGAATACCGCCATCCGGGTGACGGAACGCGAAGCGGATGCATTTGGCATCAACACTTGCCGCGAACCGGACGGCGCAGCCATGGTCGCGTTGAAGCTCGGTCAATATCGCAAACTCAATCCCGGTCCAGTCGAAGAGTTTATCTTCTTCGACCACCCGAGCGGACGCGCACGAATCCGAATGGCCATGGACTGGAAAGCCGCGCATTTGCCCTGTGGGCAGGCGCAATAAGCCGTGCATAGACCGGGCAATCTCATCGCGCTGGCCATTGGTATGATCTTGTGGTCTACCCGCGTATTTGCCGATTCAGGATTACTCAATGCGTCCTACGATGAAATCGTTGCGACTCTGGGTCAGGCGTCGAGCCACGACAGCGGAATTGTCGCCGGGATCAAATACGATCGCTACCACTTCGAACAGCGCGGTTGGAAAACAGCAGCGCTCTTTCTCAACGGTAAAACACAAAAACTCGAGACCGAGAAAAGCGACGGCAAACCAATCACCGCCGCAGAAAAGAAAGCTATTTTTGATGCCTACGACCTCTCCGAAACGAAGGAGAACTCGGAAATCCACGGGTGGCGCGAATTAGCCGAGAATCATTTCATCCGTCGAGACGGCCGCGTTCACATCATCCAGCATGGCGCGGCCATGATCATTTTCCGGGACGACCTCCCACGCGACTTTTGGTGACGTTGAATTTTGTGTTCGGGAGACCCCCCGACGAGAACGGAGATCATCCGCGGCAGAGTGAAACGACGACATGGACGAGCGAGACTTCGCCCGACGAGCTCAGCTCTTTAAGCGAGCAATCAGCGTGTCGGCCATTGTGGCCGGTGTGTCGGCCACGGCGATGCCCGCCGCTTTCAGCGCTTCGATTTTTCCGGCCGCCGTTCCTTTGCCGCCAGAGACGATCGCTCCGGCATGTCCCATTCTTCGGCCGGGCGGAGCCGTCATTCCCGCGATAAACGCCGCCACCGGCTTTCGACAATGATCTTTGAGCCAGGCCGCGGCCTCTTCTTCGGCCGAGCCGCCGATTTCTCCGATCAAAATCATTGACTCGGTATCTTCGTCTTCATTGAACAGCTTGACACAATCGAGATGAGATAATCCGCCGATCGGATCGCCGCCGATGCCGATACAAGTCGTCTGACCATACCCGCGCGAGGTCAGTTGCCAGACCGCTTCGTAGGTCAGCGTTCCGGATCGCGAAATCACGCCGACGCTTCCAGGCTTGTGAATGTAACCCGGCATAATGCCGATCTTGCACGCGCCCGGCGTGATGATTCCCGGACAATTTGGTCCGATCAATCGCGTGCGTTTGCCGCGCATCTGCGCTTTCACGCGCATCATATTCATCACCGGGATCCCTTCGGTGATGCAAACAACCAGATCGAGATCGGCGTCGACCGCTTCTAACACAGAATCGGCCGCCGCGGCGGCGGGGACAAACACCATCGACACGTTGCAATCGGTTTTCTGTTTCGCTTCCCAGACGGTGTCGAATACTGGCACTTTGCCATCAAACAACTGGCCGCCTTTGCCCGGTGTGACGCCCGCGACAACGTCGGTTCCGTATTCCATGCACTGGCGCGTGTGAAAACCACCGGCGCTGCCAGTGATTCCCTGAACGACAAGCCGCGTATTCTTACCAACTAGGACAGACATATCTTAGGAAAGCGGCCAGCAGCGCAACGCTGCAACCAACTGCTTTTCTTGGTGAGCGCCGGCGGGGTCGAACTTCCTGCTTTCCTTAATTCCTGAGTGATTCTCAAAGGTTCATCCTTTCCGTTTGTGAATGACAAGTTTATTGCCATCCGGATCGCGAAATTGCGCCATCCAGCAAACCGGCGTCTCGGTTTTCTCCATATCGAATTCTACGCCACGCTCTTTTAACTTCGCGTAGGCCTGGTCGATATCGTCGACTTCAAAGGCGACGGTTGTTCCATCGCGCGAGGGTTGCCAGGCCGGATGACAGCCAACGCCAATCGTCGTATCTCCAAAATCGTACTCGATCCACGCGCCTTCCATCTGCTCACGCGCGGGTTTGAGTTCGAGAATTTCCTGATAAAACTTTTTCGCGCGATCTTTGTCCGAGACCGCGATGGCCACAAAAGCGACTTCTTTGATCATGGGTGACTCCTCAATTTGTTAAAGATAAAAGGCTAAATCACAAATCCCAGGCTCCAAATCCCAGGCAAAAATCCAAAAACCAAAGGTCTAAACAACCTCATGATTTTTCACTCTTCGCGATAATGGACGAAAAAATCAGCACCAATTCGCGGGCCTCTGCAGCCAAACGAGAGCAATCGTCCATGGTTTCCCGAGCTAATCCAGAATCGATCAAGCGCAGAAACAAACGGCTCTCTTTAGCTTCTTTACGACAAATTTTCACCCGCATCAGGAAATCCTTCTTACTGAGTGCTTCATCGGCCTCAATCCAATTCGCCGCAACGGAACCCGTCGCTCGCACCAGCTGCCGTACGTCTTCGACGTTACTGATTGTTTTAGGCAAGGTCTTTACAAATGTTCGATCTTCAAATTCGCGCCTGGGGGGCTTTTCCATCGGTTCTCTTATTTGGGTTTTAAATCTTCCTTGTGATTTGGTTTTTGGGATTTGGGATTTGCCGCCGCGGCGGCGGCTTGGACAACTTTCTCCGCCGCATCACCCAAATCGTCCGCCGCGATCAGAGACAAACCGCTCTCTTTCAGGAGTTGCTTGCCTTTGTCCACGTTCGTTCCCTCCAGCCTAACAACCACCGGCACGGTCAGTTTCAACGTTTTCGCGGCATTGATGATTCCTTGTGCGACGACATCGACCTTCATGATCCCGCCAAAAATATTCACCAGGATCGCTTGAACATTTTTGTCAAAGATCAGAATCTTGAACGCTTCGGTGACCTGTTCTTCCGTCGCACCGCCGCCGATGTCGAGAAAATTGGCGGGATGACCGCCGTAGAATTTGATGATGTCCATCGTCGCCATGGCCAGTCCGGCGCCGTTGACCAAACAGGCGATGTTTCCATCGAGTCCGATGTAATTGAGGCCGTGCTTGGACGCTTCGACCTCACGTGAATCCTCCTCAGTCGTATCGCGCATGGCGGCAATCTCCGGATGACGATAGAGCGCGTTGTCATCGAAATTGAATTTGGCATCGAGCGCGAGGACCTCGCCCTTTTTGGTCACGACTAACGGATTGATTTCGACCATCGAACAATCGCAGCCGATAAACGTTCGATAAAGACCGTCGAAAAGTTTCGCCGCGCCTTTGCTCTGCGAAGGTTCGAAGTGGAGTTGCTTCGCCAGTTTACGGGTTTGAAATGGTTGCAAACCCGCCAGCGCGTTGACCGGCTCACGCATGATCTTTTCCGGTGACTTCGCCGCCACCGCTTCGATTTCCACGCCGCCTTCCGTGCTGGCTACGATGAGGGGAGCGGCGGTCGCGCGATCGAGGAGAATCGCGAAGTAAACTTCCCGCGCGATATCGGCGGATTCCGCCACCAGCACTTTATTCACCACGCGTCCGTGCGGGCCGGTCTGATGCGTCACCAAAGTTTGACCAAGCATTTTGCCCGCAACTTCACGCGCTTCGGCTGCCGATTTTACGACATGCACTCCGCCTTTGAATCCGTTGATGAACGTTCCTTTTCCCCGGCCCCCGGCGTGAATTTGCGCTTTGACGACAATCTCTACGTCACCTAATCCCCGCGCGATCGTTTCCGCTTCTTCCGGAGTCGAGGCAACTTTCCCGTGCGTCGTCGCCACCCCAAACTTGTCCAACAACTCTTTCGCCTGGTATTCGTGGATGTTCATGCGCGAAGAATTGGGATCGATCTGGACTTAGCCTGCGCCGTCACGATCGGCAACGAATTTTCTCGTCCGGTGAACGAAATAGGCTTGTCGCAGTGGTGAGTTCCCGATTACCTCAACGCCTTCAACCGATAAACCGTCAAACCAAAACCCGGCAACGGGTTATCGCTCACTTCGCTTATGAAAACACTCCTCTCTGTCATCTGTCTCATCTCCGTCAGCCCGATCACGTCGCGCGCTGGTTCCGATCAGGACAAAACGTTCACCGATAGATATCAGACCGCGTTCGAATCCAAAGATACTAAAACTCTGGAATCATTTCTTTACACCACCGGTTCTGATTCGACCGCGCTCGAATTCTACAAAATGATGATGAACGGCCAGGCCGGCTCCAAAATTTCCAGCATCGAACTGGTCTCTCTCACGCCGGACGAAGTGAAAAAATCAGCGGAACCCCAGGAGGGTCCGACCGGGAAATTGTGTATGACGATTCCGCCGACGAAAAAACTGGTCATGCACGTTGAGCAAAAAGACGCGAACGGCAGTTCGAGCAGCACCAGTACCAGCTTTGTCGCTGAGAAAGATGGCAAACTGGTGATTCCGGTTCCGGGCGCGTGTAAATAGACTGGGGCGATCTTTTCAGGTTGCGGCTTGCAAAGAGCGCGTCCGTCGGAAAGTTGCTCCAGTGCAGGAAATTGGGAGCAAGATCGATCGAGCGTTAGCGGATAATCATTTACTGGCCGCCGCCGCCAAAAACATCCGACTTCTCCTCTCCGGTTCGCAATCCAATCGCTACGTCCAGGTCGTCGACGAGTTGATCGGCGGCGGCGAATGGACGGAGCTGAACGACCGATTTTACAAGACGCTCGCGTTCGGCACGGGTGGGCTGCGCGGCCGAACGATTGGACGAATCGTGACTCCCGCCGAGCGTGGTCATGCCGCGCCTAACGATAGGCCGGAATTTCCATGCGTCGGCACGAATGCGATGAATTTCGCAAATGTGAACCGCGCCACGCGGGGACTTGTCGCCTACGTTCGGAAATGGTGCCAGGGCCACCCGGTTGACCCGTCTTTGCCGAATGCCAGTCCGGCTCGGACCCTCAGCGCGCCCGCAGGCAAACCGAGAATCGTGATCGCCCATGACACACGATTTTTTTCCAAAGCGTTCACCAATCTGGCCGCGAAAGTGGCTGCGGAAAACGGTTGCGATGCATTTGTCTTCGACGGTCCCCGCTCCACTCCGGAATTATCTTTCGCCGTCCGTCAGCTCAACGCCATGGCGGGGGTCGTGATCACCGCCAGCCACAACCCGCCCCACGACAACGGCTACAAAGTGTATTTCGCCGACGGCGGACAGGTGGTGGAACCGCACGCCAGCGGAATCATCGCCGAGGTGAACGCGATTGAGAGCGAAAATTACAAGCCGCTCCCGAAAGATCAGCAAGGCTCGGTGACAATCCTCGGCCACGATATTGATGAGATCTATATGAAACGCTTGGAGACGCTGGTGCTTGATCCGGAAGCGGTGCGTTCCGCCAAATCTTTAAGGATCGTGTTTACGCCATTGCATGGCACCGGTTCGATCACCGCCAAACCCATGCTCCAGCGGCTCGGTTTCAATTTCGAAATGGTGCCGGAACAGGAAAAATTCGATCCCCGTTTCTCCACCGTGAAATCGCCCAATCCTGAAAATGCCGAGGCGCTCACCCTGGCCATCGAGCTCGCCAGAAGAACGAATGCCGATCTGGTCACCGCGACGGATCCGGATTGCGATCGGTTAGGCGTAGCCGTTCGAACCGCCACGGGTGAAATGAAATTGATCACCGGAAATCAAATTGGCTCGTTGCTGGAATATTATCGCCTCAAGAAATTGTTCGAGCTCGGCATCCTGAATCGGGAAAACGCCTCGCGCGCCGTGGTCATTTCGACTTTCGTCACCACCGATTTGCAAAAGGCGATCGCGGAAAAATTTGGAGTCCGATTCATCGAGACATTGACCGGATTCAAATACATCGCCGAAAAGCTCGAGAAGTATGAGCGCGCGCTACCGGCCGAAATTCGCAAGAATTATCGGCAGATGTCGGAAGAAGAATCGCGCGACGTGCGGTTGAAATATTCTTCACTTTACGTTTTCGGGACCGAAGAGAGTTATGGATACAGCGGCGCGGATTTCGTGCGCGACAAGGATGGCAACGCCGGCGCGATCATGTTTTGCGAAATGGCCGCCTACGCGAAATCTCAAAACCAAACGGTTGACCAGCTGCTGAATGAAATTTTCGCCACGTTCGGCTACTTCTCGGAAAAAAGTACGTCCGTGTATTTTGAAGGCGCGGAGGGGGCGGACAAGATCGCGAGCCTGCTGAAATCATATGCCGAAACGCCACCATCGGAAATCGCCGGTTCCAAAGTGGTAAATATTACCGATTTCGAAAAACAAACGATCCGCGACGTCGAGGGAGACGTGATTCCGAAACAGCAAATGTCGATCTTCCAGCTGGAAGATCACATGAAGATTGCCATCCGTGGTTCGGGAACAGAGCCGAAGATCAAATATTACCTGTTTGGTCAGCGCCGGCCGGAGAACGGAAAATTTTCACCGGAAGAGCTCCAAGCAATCAAAGTGAAGATCGATCAGCGGCTGGAAGATGTTTCGAAGTGGTTGCAAAAGGATGTTGACCGGCGTTTGAGCAAATAGACAGTCGATCATGGCGCGCGACATCAACCTGAGCGGGGGCGAAATCAGTTTACTGAAAGCGATCGGTTTGAGCGGTTCCAGCATGTCTGGAAGATTACTCCTCGAAAAAATGGGCGAACTCGAGCCGGCCGAATTCCTGGACGAGCTCGACGGACTGATTACGCTCGGCTATGTGCTGGCGGATAAGGTGAACGTTCGAACCATGGAAGATGTGGAACGGTCCCTCTTTCGTGTGAATTCGTCCTACGCGCGCGATTTGCGCGATGCGATTCAACCCGGACGCCGTCGCGATCACGAACAACGCCGCCGGCGTCGCGGATGACCGCTCTGCGCGCGTGGCCCTGGCTGGCGGCAATTGGCAGCGGCCTCCTTTGCGCGGGTTGTTTTCCGCCGTTCAATCAGAGCTGGCTTTGCTGGATTGCTCTCATCCCCTTGCTCGTCGCAGTTTGGTTCTCCGGAGCAAACCATCGACGGCGATGGTGGCGCAATTTGCTTCTGGGTTACGTCGCCGGGATCGCTTTTTTTACCGCTGGTTTTAGCTGGCTCGGCGCGCTCGGAGATCTTTATCAAAATATTTTTCTTCACTCGTTATCGTTCCTGCTCTCCCTTTACCTGGCACTCTATTTTGCCTTCTGGGCCTGGTTCATCGGACACCTCAAGCCGGCAAGTTTTGTCAGCTCGATTCGAAATCTAATCCTCGCTTTCCTAGCCGCCGCGGCGTGGGCCACCATGGAGTGGATCCGCGGCTGGCTGTTTAGTGGATTCGGGTGGAACGGACTCGGCGTCGCGCTTTATCGCCACTGGCCGCTCATTCAATTCGCCGAATTCACCGGCGTCGTTGGCGTCTCTTTCGCGGTCGTTTTTGTTAACATCATCATTCTGGCCGTCTCGATTCGGCTCTTCTCCGAAACCAAGGCGCGCAAGATGGCGCTGCATTTCGATCTGACGCTGACCATGATTGCGCTCGTCGCAATTTTCGCGTTCGGGTTGCACAAGGCCCAAAATGCCGCCCCCGCCAAATCGATCCGGGTGGCCGCGGTTCAGGCCAACATTCCGCAGCTGCAGAAATTCGATCCCCAATTTACCGCGCAAATTTTCGACAAATTTTCCCGGCTCAGCGACTTAACCGTCAAGACCAGCGCGCCGCCGGATTTGCTCGTCTGGCCAGAGAGTTCCATGCCCGATCCCGTGCCCGACCTGAACAGCGCCAGCTCCGCATTCGTTAGGCGATTTTGCGCCGAGACCAAAACCGATCTTCTCCTCGGGACGCTCGATTTCGAAGGCGAGCATGATTACAACGCGGCGGTGATGGTTTCCGACAGTGGCGAACGGATGCAGGTCTATCGCAAAATTCATCTCGTGCCTTTTGGTGAATATATTCCCGCGCGAAAATCGTTTCCGTTATTTGCCACTATCGCCGGGACGTGGGTTCCGGGCGATTTCACGCCCGGCAGCAAATACACGACATTTCGCCTGACGAACGAAGACATCCGGTTCGCGCCGCTGATTTGTTTTGAAGATACCGTCGGAGATCTGGTCCGGCATTTCGTCGTTAACGGCGCCGACTTTCTCGTCGACGTCACGAACGATGCCTGGTTCTTGCAGTCCGCCGGCTCCCGGCAGCATGTCGCGAACGCCTTGTTTCGTTGTGCCGAACTGCATCGCCCGATGGTCCGCGCCGCCAATACCGGCGTGACCTGCTTGATCGACCAATTCGGTCGCGTCACTGAAGTTTTGCGCGACGACAATGGCAGCACGTTTACCGAAGGGGTGCTGACGGGCGTGATCGATATTTCTCCGCAACGGCAACTCACGTTTTACGCGCGGCATGGTGAATTGTTCGCCAAGATGTGCGGGCTCGTCACCATCATCACGGTTCTGGCATCGGTGTCGATCAATCGGAGATCGGGGTTGTAGAGCCGCTCGCCGCGACGAGCGCCTGTCTATCAAGAAGCGGGGACTTTCGGTCGCCGTTTTTGAAATACCGGCGCGCTGAGCACGCCGCTCCTTGGCTTCCCGTCTTATCCAACTCGATTTCGCGTTACTCACTTCCAAGAAGTTGCGTAAATTGAGATGAGATGAACCATCTGACCGAGCAGACTCAGGCAAATCCGTTACGGGAAGGTCTTTCCAATCGGGCCGTGCCTCAACCGTGCAGCCTGGTGATTTTTGGCGCGACCGGTGACTTGGCTCATCGCAAACTCCTTCCCGCGCTCTACAATCTCGCCGCCGATGGCGAATTGCCACCGACCGTGACCGTGATCGGTTTCGCCCGGCGGCCAAAGACAAATGACGCTTTTCGAACCGAGATGGAGGAAGCGACCCGGAAATTTTCACGGCAGCCCGTGCGCGATGAGATCTGGAAGACGTTCGCGCAATCGATCTTTTATGTGCAGGGCGATTTCACCGACGAAAGTGCTTTCGGCAAATTAAACGAACTGCTCCAGCAAACGGACAAGGAACGCGGCACCCGTGGCAACCGATTGTTTTATTTTGCGGTCGGCCCGGAGCAGTACGAGCCGATTTTGCAAAATCTCAAAAAAGCGGACTTGAATCAGGCCGGCGAAGGGAGTTGGGCTCGCGTCATTATCGAAAAACCGTTTGGGACCGATCTCGCCTCCGCCCGGGAACTCAATCGTTTGGTCCACACTTCTTTCGCCGAAGACCAGACCTATCGGATTGATCACTTTCTTGGAAAAGAAACGGCGCAAAACATTTTGGTTCTGCGCTTCGCGAACGCGATTTTCGAACCACTTTGGAACACCCGCTATATCGATCACGTGCAGATCACGGCCGCCGAGACCCTCGGGGTTGAAACTCGAGGCGGGTACTATGAGACCTCCGGCGCACTTCGAGACATGGTCCAAAACCATCTTCTACAATTGCTCTGCCTGGTCACGATGGAACCGCCGACCGATCTCGGCGCCAACAGCATTCGCGACGAGAAAGTAAAGGTCGTCCGCTCGCTTCGGCGAATGACGGCCATCGCCAAGAATGTTGTCCGCGCGCAATATTCTGCCGGTGCCATCAATGGCGAGGCCGTCCCCGCTTACCGGCAGGAAGAAAAGGTCGATCCCCAGTCAAACATCGAAACATTCGTCGCCCTGAAATTGCGGATCGACGACTGGCGTTGGGCCGATGTGCCAATTTACATGCGAGTCGGCAAGCGCCTCCCGAAATCGGGCACCGAAATCTCCGTTCATTTCAAGAAAGCGCCGGCAGTTCTGTTTAATAAGGAAGCGATCACTCTCGATCAAAATGTTCTGGTGATTCGGATCCAGCCGGATGAAGGCATTTCGCTCCGGATGCAGGCGAAAGTTCCGGGAACGAGCTTGCGCATTGAGCCGGTGAAAATGGATTTCCATTATGGAACATCATTTGGAAAGGCGAGCCCGGAGGCTTACGAACGCTTGCTGCTCGATGCGATGAGCGGCGACGCGACCTTATTCGCGCGGCACGACGAAGTGGAGGAAGCGTGGGCATTCGTCGACCCGATTGAGGAAGCGTGGAGTCGGAAGGACGCACCACCCCTTTATTTTTATCCATCCGGATCGTGGGGACCCGACGAAGCGGACGAACTTCTGGCCAAAGACGGCCGCACTTGGAGGAGATTGTGACATGCCTGAATCCGCGCCGCAGTTTTCGTTAGGCCAACAAGTCGCCATCGGAAGTTTGCCGGGCGAGCTAAAGAAACTTTGGCAGCAAGGCGAAGGCGCATTGACCCGCGCATCACTGATTAATCTTGCGGTTTATAGCGAAGAACCGGGCTCGCTCGAGAAAAACACGCAAATCATTGCGGCCATCGCTGAAAATCACGCCTGTCGCGCATTGGTTATTAGCGCAGAGCGAGATGCAACGGACAATGGGGTCGAATCGTGGATCAATGCGCACTGCCATGTCAGTCATTCGGGGAAGCAGCAGGTCTGTTCCGAGCAACTTTCGTTTCGGCTTCAAGGTTCGTGCGTAAACCTGCTGACCAGCATCGTTTTTTCTCACCTGGATTCCGACCTGCCATTTTATCTCTGGTGGCAGAGCGAACTTCACGACCCGATGGATCCGCAACTTTGGACCTGGGTGGATCGATTCATTTACGACAGCAGCGGTTGGAAAAATTTCAATGCCCAATTCCGACTCGTTGAAACTGCCCAGGCCGAGGCGAAACAACGCATCATCCTTTGCGATTTGAATTGGACGCGCCTGGATAAACATCGTCTCGCCGTCGCCCAATTCTTCGATCATCCGGCTTCACATCATCATTTTGCCGAAATGCACAAACTGGAGATCGACTATGCGCCCGGTTTTAAGTCGACCGCAATTTTGTTGGTCGGATGGCTGGGAGCGCAGCTAAACTGGCGAGTCAACGAGCCGGCCCACAACGGGAGTTGTCGGTTGGTTGATGCAAACAATCGTAAGATTGACGTTGAACTTCATCAGGTCGCCGGTCCGCCGATCGGCAAAATCACCCTGAGCTCCAGTGAAACGGAATTCGTCGTGACGCCGGCCAGATGTGGCGACCTTCTGGAGGTGAGTCGAAGTGGCCGCAACGAAAAACCGGTGCCTCAGATGTTGCCGGCGCAGGCCAATGACGCCGTGAGTTTGTTGAGTGATGAACTGATGCGAGGCGGTCAGCACCAGATTTATCTGCGGGCTCTGAACTGCGTTCGGTCACTCTTATAGCCGGAGGCTGACTGGTGCTCGCATGGCTTGTGCTCTATCGAGTGCATGCCCCACAAAATTGCCCGTCTCGTTGCCATCGGTTTGTTGCTCGGTCTCGGCCTTTCGAGCTGCTCTTATACTTCTGCTCAAGGACGTCGCGAAGCGGCCTATCGGCATTACCTCAACAAGCACATCCGTGAGCGACAAAAGCAAATAGCCAAGGCGCAAAAGGCTGCCCGCAAAAGGGCGAAACAGACGAAAAATCCGGAGCCGCTCACCGACTCCAAACCAGCCTCAAGTTCGGGTTCGGTTTATAACCTGGGCGGTCCGGTCACGATGCCGGATTCCCCGGCTCCGTAAATTCAGTCTCTTTTCACCGGAATCGGGCGCCCATCGTCGCCTAGCGCAACGTAGTGAAAGACGCCGTGCGTCACTTTCACCTGTTCGCCAGTTCGATAACGGGTCACCCAGACCTCGACCGGGATGCGCATGGAAGTACGTCCGACTTTGTCCACGGTTCCGTAACAGGCCACGCGATCGCCGACCCGGACCGGTTGCAGAAACGACATTCCTTCCATCGCCACCGTAACGACGCGCGCCTTGGCCGTTTTCGCTGCGAGAATGCTGCTCCCCAGATCCATTTGCGACATCAGCCAACCACCGAAAATATCGCCACTGGGGTTCGTATCGCGCGGCATCGCAATCGTTTGAATCACCAGTTCACCGCGCGGCTGATCAACTTCGCTCATACAAATTCTTTTAACCACGAATCGGCGGCGATGGATACGAAGAAATCTTTCTTTCTTCTTCCTCTAAATGTTCGGGTGCGGAATTTGGATTCGGCTGAGGCGAAAGATCACAGGATCAACATGCAATCTCCGTAGCTGTAAAATCGATACTTCTCTCGAATCGCTTCCGCGTACGCGTTCAGTATGAATTCCCGGCCCGCAAACGCGCTGACCAGCATTAACAAGGTCGACTTGGGCAAATGGAAATTCGTTAGCAGGGCATCAACCATCCGAAACTCGAATCCCGGATAAATAAAAATATCGGTCTCGCCGCTTTGTTCGTCGATCGACTCTCGCGAACCTGACCGGTTTGAGCCGTGAATTTTCTGCGAGATAGATTCCAGTGTCCGCACTGTCGTCGTGCCCACCGCAACGATTCGATCTGCTTGATTGATTTTGTCCGCGGCGTCACGCGAAATAAAGAACTTTTCCGCGTGCATTTTGTGTTCGATCACATTTTCGGACTTGACCGGCCGGAAAGTTCCCGGCCCCACGTGTAAAGTGACAAATGTGTGCGGCAACCGGCCCAGCATCGCATTCGTGAAATGCAGCCCAGCCGTCGGTGCGGCAACCGCTCCGATGGAATGCGCGAAAACGGTTTGATAACGCTCTTCGTCTTCGGCGTCGCTCAGACGATCCATATACGGCGGTATCGGCATCGCTCCCATGGCGTAGACGTCGACGTCACTATGGAAAACGACGATCCTTTCGCCATTCGGCAAAACCTCATCCACCCGCACCTCGGCGCCATCGATGCTCGTGGTCGCGCCGAGTCGCATTTTACGGCCGGGTTTGAGTAAACATTTCCACCGCCCGGGCCGGAGTTTCTCCAAAAACAAAAACTCGATCGCGCCGTCGTCTGAAAACAGGCGGGCCGGCACCACGCGCGTGTCATTTAACACCAGCAAGTCGCCCGGCTGCAGAAAATTGGGCAGATCGCGAAAACTACGGTGCTCAATTTGCTGGGTCTTCCGATGCAAGACCATCATGCGGGATGCATCTCGCTCCCGAGGTGGACGTTTCGCGATCAACGCCTCTGGCAACGGATAATCGTAATCGCTCAGTCTAATACTCATGTTTGCCGTTCTTCACCGAAAGAAATTGCACGACTGCCGAAATTTTTACACCATCGATCGCAATGCAGCAGCCAGCTTTGGATTTCGTGATCGACGCCCTTCAGAAGATCCGTGAATCAAGCGAACGGCAACCCCGGGCCTCGAAATTTGTCCTCGATCGACTTGGCCACGAACCACCCGGCGCGACGGAGATACCCGGCACGACTGAGATGCCCGGCGACCAGAGCGGATCGCTCGCCGCCATCAACGAACGCGTTCGCTCCTGCAGAAAATGCGAGCACCTGGCTTGCACGCGAACTCAAACCGTTTTCGGAGTCGGAAACCCAAATGCCGAATTGATGTTCGTCGGGGAAGCGCCCGGCGCCGATGAAGATGCACAAGGCGAACCGTTTGTCGGACGGGCCGGTCAATTGTTAACCAAAATCATCCGCGCGATGGGATTTGACCGGGAAGACGTTTACATCGCGAACGTGTTGAAATGCCGGCCGGACATGCCCGCTGGTTCCTTTGGGAATCGCGCGCCCACGCCCATCGAAATGGAGACATGCCGGCCATTCTTGCTCGAGCAAATCGACCTGATTCAGCCCAAGGTGCTCGTCGCACTCGGCGCGGTCGCGGTGGAAGGGCTGCTTGGAACTCGGGGAACCATGCGCGACCTCCGCGGTCGTTGGCACTCGTTTCACGATACCCCACTGATGATTACGTATCACCCGGCATATCTGCTCCGCAATCAGGCGCCGTCGGAAAAACGCAAGGTTTGGGAAGACATGCTCCAAGTGTTGGAACGCCTGGAAAAACCGATCAGCGAAAAGCAGCAGAACTATTTTTTGTAAGACGATTATTCCACTGCCGCGAGAAACATTCGGTTCAGCTCCTCTTTTGAAGCGAGGGTCACGGCGACCCGCCACAACATCCCCCGAACCTCGGCTCGCGGAACTTTGATACTTCGCTGCAAAACGCCGGGACCGGCGGCATGCAACAAGGCAAGTGTACGCGCTCCAATCAGCGCCGGCAACGCCGTCGCACCACGGACTCTTCGAGGCTGGATCGCATGCACGTAGTTCATTCCCGCCGTCAGGCCACGCTGCGCCTCTTCGCGCCACTGATCGAAAACGAATTCGAGACGACCCGGCTCAATCAGGATATCGCCGGGTTCGAGACCGATTTCGTGTAACTCCTCCGCCGGAAAATAACAGCGGCCGGCCCGAAGATCGGTATGAGCGTCCCGTAAAATATTGATCAACTGCAGTCCGCTGCCATAGCGGCGCCCGAGCTCCGACATTTCCGCTTCCGACCTCGCGGAAAAATTCGGCAAATGACGGAAGCAAAGGCGTGTCCAAAATTCTCCGACGCACCCAGCCACCAAATAGGTGTATTCGTGAAGATCGCGCGCGGTCGCGAAAGCTTGGGGTTGGGTTGAATCACCAAATCGCTCCACGTCCAGGCTTTGGCCTTTGGTGATCTTGCTCAGAACCACTCGGATGTCCTGGCGATCGGCGGGATCGACGTTCTCCAGTTCTTCCAGACACTGCGGCAAAGATTCGATCAATGTTTGCTCGGAGCGGTTGGTTTGCCGCGGGGCAAACGATCCAATGAGATCGGATAGCTTGTCGCCGGATTCTTGTCCTTGGATGACCGCCGCCAGAGTGGCCAGCGTCCCGGTCCGAATCGGGACGGTAACACCAGTCGTGTCAGCTACCGTGTCTGTCGCTCGCGCGAGCAAATACGCCAGACCAACCGGACGGCGAAGCTTTTTCGGAAGCAGTCGAATTGAAAGATAAAATGACCGCGAAACGTTCCGTAAGATCGGCCCGTGTAACGAATCGTTTGTGTTCACGAATATTTCACGAACTCAGCGGTCGACGTTTTTAATTTGAATCCGATCCGTTTGCGAATTGCCCAGTCCAATCTCCCCGGCGTACTTCACGTATTCCGCCATCCTGGCCGTGGGCGGAAAGTCGGCGTGTGTCCGCCATTCTTCCACCTTCTTCAGCGCGATTGTGTCGATCGCGACTGGATCTTTGCTGGCATAAAGCGTGGCATGGTGGACGGAATAGTTAGGCTGCGACTGCGGACCGCCCGCGTAGACCGCAATTAATCCGTCCATCAGGTTCAAAACGACCTTCTTCGCAATCAGCGGATTAGCGTAAATCTCGGCAATGCTCTCGGCCCCAAAGCCCGTTCCCTGACTGAATCGCCGCCAGTTATCGAGGTTCGGAATCGTCACGTTGTAGAGGCATCCCGCGATTCCATTGTTCCGGCTGTCACTCATAACCGGGACGTTGATGATTTTCGTCACCTCGGTCGAGAGGATCTTGGCGAAATGACTGACGTTACTGGTGTTCTCCGTGTCGCCCGACAATCCTTCCAATCCCTTTTCTTTTTGAAATTCAAGATCACCCCAAATCAATTGTCCCAGGACGGGGGCGGAGAAAACCGCCTTCGGGTCGTAACCGTCGCGCGGTGCAATCGATCGAAGTTGATAGGCGCCCGCATTGCTTTTGTAACCGGCTTCCTTTGCCCCGGTGATCGTGCGGTCCCAAACAATAATATTATCGCGCGAATGTCCTGCCGCAGTCAGGCCGTCAATGATCGCTTTCACCACATCCCAATGAGTGGTGAACAGTTCTCCGCCCTCGGCGGAAATCTTGATCCCGACCTTGTCTTTTGGCCCAACCAGCGACATCCAGGCCTTCGTCACATCCCGCTCCCCTGTGACCGCCATGACCAGGCGATCGACCATGCCGTGGATGACCCGGGAATTCGGTTCGTAATCCTCGATCGCGTCGGAATTGTGCGCGACGTAAACAGTGGAAGATCGTGGCGGAGCCAGAGCCGGGGCCGATGGCGAAGCGATGGCAACGCCGGTGGCGTCTGACCAAGGCCGCTCGAAATCGCGCAAAGCAAAATAACGCTGAGAATGACGTTTCTGATCATTCCGAGCGAAATCGAGAAATGCAGTCCTGCGGGACCCGAGCGACATGGACAACCCAAGGAGTGAGTCGGGAGACGAATGAGTTCAATCCATTCAAAAAACGCATAGAGATAAACAGACGCATTACGCTAAGGTCGACTCTGCCCGACATGACAATAAATGCCAGTGACTCTATCGCGAAAGAGCCGAATATGGCCACGGCGCGCCTAACAGACGATGTCCGGCATATTTATGTCCATATCCCATTTTGCGCGCGGATTTGCCCGTATTGCGCTTTCTATAAAGATTTGCTCGATCGTTCGCAGACTGACCGATTCTGCCAGGCGCTGTTGCGCGAATTGGATCAACATCGAAATCTTGCTCCATCTACGATTTATTTTGGCGGCGGAACTCCCACCGCGCTCACCACCGCTCAGCTGAAATCTCTGCTCGGGGGATTCTCCGAACGACTCGACCTGCAAAATTTGAAAGAGTGGAGCGTTGAAGCAAACCCGGGCAGCGTCTCGGCCGGCAAAGCTGAATTGCTCCACCAATTGGGAATCAATCGAATCAGCCTGGGCGTTCAATCGTGGGATAACTCCCTGCTTCAGCTTCTCGGTCGCGAGCACGATGCCAAACAGGCGAAAGAATCATTTCGCATTCTGCGCGGCGCCGGGTTCTCCAATATCAACATCGATCTGATGTTCTCGTTGCCTCAACAAACGATCGCACAATGGCGGGACAGCCTCGAACAAACGATTGAGCTCAGCCCTGAGCACATCTCGACCTACTGTTTAACCTACGAGGAAGATACCGATTTTTTTCTGCGCCATTCGCGCGGCGAATTCCGGTCCGACCCCGACATCGACGCCGAATTTTTTGAAATGACCATGTCGACCCTGGAGGCCGCGGGTTATCAGCATTACGAAATCTCCAACTATGCGCGACCTGGCTTTGAGTCGGTTCACAATCGCGCCTACTGGGCCGGCGAAGACTATGCCGGTATCGGCCCGAGCGCGTTTTCAACCATCGGGTTCCGACGAATTCAAAACGTGTGCAACTATCGCGAATACACCGACCATTTATTCACGGATCAATCACCGATTGGTTCGGTGGAAGAATTATCCACAACAGTGAAAGACGCGGAAAGAATCGCTCTCGGGCTGCGCACGCGAGAAGGCGTGGACGCAAAACTCCTGCAATCATTTGCCACCGCCACGGACGAATTTGTCGAACTGGGTCTGCTCCGGCGGCAAAACGGTCACGTCGTTCTCACTCGCCGGGGAAAATTTCTGGCCGATTCAGTGGCCGAGGCGTTCGTGTAACTGAGTCGCCGTTATTCGAGCCCACCGTAACGGCGCTGACGCCGTCCGAATTCTTCGACTGCCGCGGTCAAATCTTTCTTCGTGAAATCCGGCCATAACTTCGGCGTGACGTACATCTCGGTGTAAGAAGTTTGCCAAAGCAGAAAATTCGATAATCGCATTTCACCTGACGTGCGAATCAGCAAGTCCGGGTCGGGATAATATCGCGTGTAGAGATGTTTGCTGAACATCTCCACGTCAATCATCGCCTTGTCGATATGCCCAAGCTCAACGGCCCGGAGCAAACTTTTGATTCCATCGATAATTTCCAAACGCCCGCCGTAACTCAGCGCCAGGACCAAGGTGACGCCGGTGTTGTTGGCTGTCGCCTCGATCGATCGGTGAAGTTGTTGTTGGCAAACCCCGGGCAAATCGGTCAATCGTCCGATTGCTTGCAGCCGGACATTTTTTTCCAGCAGTTCCGGCGTCTTCTCCTTCAAAAATCTCTCGAGCAACTTCATCAGAGCGATGACTTCCGTCTTGGGTCGCTGCCAGTTTTCGGCGGAAAACGCGTAGAGCGTCAGGTATTCAATTTTGAGTTCCGCGCAGCCTTCCACGCACTGGCGAGCAGCCTTGGCGCCTTCTTCGTGACCCTTGATCCGGGGCAGACCCCGCAATTTTGCCCACCGCCCATTGCCATCCATGATGATGGCGATGTGACGCGGAACTGTCTTGCCGGCGGACATCGCTAAAGAAAAATTGTTTCCGCGCGGGTCGCGCCCACGCTCACAATCGATAGCTTCGCTCCGGTCAACTCAGCCAGACGCTTCACATAATTCTTCGCCGGGCCCGGCAATTGCGAAAATTTCTTGGCCGAACTGGTCGGCTGTTTCCAGCCCGGCATCTTTTCATAGATAGGCTCGCAATTATCCAGTTGGGTCGCATCGCTGGGCGGTACTTCCAATCGCTTGCCGTTTAACCGATAGCCGACACAAATCCGAATCGGATCGACCGAATCGAGACCGTCCAAATTCGTAATCGCCAACTCATCTATTCCGTTAATCATCGTCGCATAACGAGTCGCCACCGCATCAAACCAACCGCATCGCCGGGCCCGCCCGGTCGTGGCCCCAAATTCGCGCCCAAGCTGGTGCAACATTTCGGCAAGCTTTAGATCTTCCGACGGCAACGCGCCTTCGCCGACACGAGTCGTATAAGCTTTCATCACTCCGACCACCCGATCCATGCGATGAGGTGGAACACCGGTCCCGGTGCACGCGCCGCCGGCCGTCGTATTCGAAGACGTCACATACGGGTAAGTCCCGTGATCGATATCGAGAAAAGTGCCTTGCGCGCCTTCGAACAAAACTTCCTTCCCGCTTTGCAACGCCCGATGCAAATACAACACCGTGTTGGTAACGAACTTCCTCAACTTTTTCCCGGCCCGGAGATACTCTTCATTCACTTCACGATAATTAATCGGCTTCGCCCCCAGGGCCTGGAGGATGGCGTTGTTTTCGCGGATTTTTGCCTGCAGCTTTTTCGAGAATAAAATCGGCTGCATCAAATCGGACATCCGTAATCCCGTCCGCGACGCTTTGTCCGCATAAGCGGGGCCGATTCCTCGTTTGGTTGTTCCAATTTTTCCGCGGCCCTGCCGGAGCTCGCGTTGTTCATCCAAAGACCGGTGATACGGAAGCACCAGGTGCGCGCAATCGCTGACCAGCAGATTGTTCTGGTCGACCTTCACACCCAGGCGCGCCAGATTTTCGAGCTCTCCCAACAACGCCACCGGGTCGACCACCACGCCATTGCCAATGACGCACACTTTGCCCCGTCGCAGAATCCCGGACGGAATCAGGTGCAGAACATATGTCACACCATCGTGAATGACGGTATGACCGGCATTGTTCCCACCCTGGCTACGAACAATAATGTCGGCCTCCGAGGTCAGAACATCGATGATTTTGCCTTTTCCTTCATCGCCCCATTGAGCGCCGATTAAAATTGTGTTCGCCATTGGTTAGGCAAAAAAACGCATCCAGGCAGGACACATTTGGGACTTGCCGTCGAACAATAGAAAAACCGAGGCCGGCTGCAAATGATTTTCAATCAGCGCCGCTCATTCAAAATCATCATTCGACCTGCCGCCGCTCAACCCAATCACCATACCTGGAGCGGCTCACTCAGCCCCAAAAGGTTACATCCACTTTGGCGCCGCCGCGCGTAAGGTCAGTATGCGTACAATCCTACTGATTATCCTCATCCTGCTGTTGCTTGGATCGCTCCCGATCATGCCGTATTGGGGGACTGGCGGTGGCTACGGATATTATCCAGGCGGCGGACTGCTTCTCGTCATCATATTGGTCCTGCTTTTCTGGAGGGCGTGATGCGAACGCGTTATTCGGTATTGGTTATTTACGGGCCGTCCGAATAACCAGTACCCGATAACAGTTCACGCGAGCTTTGCCCGGCCAATGCTCGACCGCTCGAGCGGGCCGCGCGCTCGTTATTGACCGCTTTGCGACGCCAGCGCCTTTTTCAGCGCGACGGATGATTCGCTGGTTCCACCGCCGGTATGCGGATGCGAATAATTCTTCAGCTTATCCCACGGGATGCGAGCGTCGTGCGCGAACGTGTTCATCGCCACGCGATAACTTGAACCGCCCTGCAGATGACGATGCGTCAGGATGAACTGTGACGGATCGAAGTAGTTGCTGTAATCCTGCGCAAACTTCGTCCGGCTCATGCCAATCTCGATATTCTTGCGGATTTCGAGATGCAGATGCGCATCGTAAAGGCCATGGGCGTTGCCTAACGTCGCGATCTGCTCGCCGCGTCTGACCTTTTGGCCGGGGCGCACCATGATTTTTTGGAGATGGCCATACAATGAATCGACATTGTGAGTCATGCCGCCTTCGTGATAGGCGTGTCGAACAATGATCACATTCCCCCAGCCCATGTGACAATCCCGCGCGAACACGACCACCCCATCGCCAATGCAATAAATGGGATCGCCCAAATCAGTGTCGCCGCCACCCACCCCATCCCAATCCTCGCCCAGGTGACC
Organism: uncultured Verrucomicrobiae bacterium; assembly: GCA_963846065.1. GTDB lineage: Bacteria > Verrucomicrobiota > Verrucomicrobiia > Chthoniobacterales > UBA10450 > DASPUI01. The sequence continues at coordinate 69,628 of CAWJUP010000018.1, read as the reverse complement.
GTTCGAGCGAAAACCGCGTGCGCGATAATAGCCTTTGGCGTCCGGCTTCCCGACTGGAAAATCAAATCCATCGGCTAAACGAATAAACGCCGTTTGCCCGGAGAAATTTGTGAATTGCGGGCGCGGCTCAGGTTCGCGCACCGTTCGCTCCATCGGTTTCAGCAGCGGCATCGCCGGCTTTACTGGCGCAGCCGCGACGGTTTCTGTCGCCTCTTTTTTCAAACGTTCGGCCGCGATCTCGCCGGCACGCCGCATCTCATCGACACTCAGTTTCGGCGGCGGAGCCTTTGGCGCGACAGCCGGTTTGGTCACTGGCGCCACCGCGGTTTTCGCCGTGGCGACGGTCGTCGCTGGTTTTGTGGAAATCGCTGGGATGGCCGAACCGGGTCTCGGTTTCGTCACCAGAGAAGATTCCGCGGTTGGAGGCGTCTTTTTCTCAACCGGCGGGGTCGCGTTCTCGTCCCCACTCGCCTCGGCCTCGACATACTCGTCCGATGAAACGGCGGTTTCCTTAATCACCGCAGCTTCACGCATGATCTCGACCTCCTGCGCGGGCAAATTACCCAGGAGCGCGAGACACAAAAATGTTCCAGCGAAAACTGTCCTCCGCATCGCGAGCGCCCGTTTTAACCAAGGAAGGGGCGCCCTGACAAGCAGTTATTCACAGCCCGGGGTGATTTTTGCGCCTTTGTAGGGCCTGCCCCGTCGCCGTCTCTCAACCATCAACTCTCAGCTCTCAACTCCCACCCAAGCCGCTAGGCTTTGGATGGGATCTTCACCATCGGCCACGGAATTGTCGAGAAACCTTATGAAAATGCCCTCGTGGTTGAGTTCCGCCTGCAAAGCATCCCGTTTCGACAGCAACCTCCATTCGACATTCGCTACAAAGGTCACCACATCGGTGTGTTTATCCCGGACCTGATTGCCTTTGACGCGATCGTTATAGACACCAAGGTGATCGACGCCGTAACCGATCATGAGCGCGGATTGATGCTCAATTATCTTCGGATCACTAAACTCCGGGTAGGACTGATCCTGAATTTTAAAAAGCGTAAACTCGAATGGGAACGAATCATTCTGTGATTCGTGTCACTTCGTGTCCATTCGTGGTTGAAATTTCGTTCTCGACTCGTCGCCATTCGTGTCCGTTCACCATTGAAACCCTTGAGCCTTTCACCATTACCGACCATAAACCGGGCTAGGCAATTTCTTCGGATCACCAGGATCGTTCTGTGATCTTTTCGTGTCCATTCGTGGTTGAATACCCTCGTCCAGAGAGATCGCGATATGATGGCTCTCAGCTCTCAGCTCTCAGCTCTCAGCTCTCAACTCCCGCCAAAGCCGCTAGGCTTTGGATGGGATCTTCACCACCGGCACCGGAAACCGCAGCCGTAATTCCTTGTCCAGATAGATCTCGATATGATGGACCCCGAATTGCTGAAACTGGACGCCGCCAAAATAGTGAACATTGGTGGCATGCCCTTCCATTTCCCTCAATTCAAATTGGACCTCGGCCTGCGCGAGAACGTTTTGTTCGTCCACCCCCACCAGCCGCACTCTTTGCCGGAACTTTCCCGAACCGCCGCACCACCGCGACCAAACGCACAGCCGTAAATAATTGATCGGCAAACCCGGCGCGGCCACGACATTCAACACGCCGACCAACGTCTGCATCCCGTTAAATTCACAACGGACGTCTTCGCACAAAACACAGCTTTGAAGATCCGGCAGAATGGTCTCGTTCGTTTCCACTTTTTAAATCAAACCACGCATGAGCAGGATCGCTAAGACAATCGCCAGGAGGATTCGGTAAATCGCAAACGGCGCAAATCCACGCGATCGCACCCATTGCATGAACCATGCAACCACCATCAACGCGACAATGAAAGAAATCACGAAACCGATCGCCAGCACGACCCATTGGTGACCGTTTACCGTCAACGGCGCGATTGCTTCATCGGCCGTCACGTGGTGGCCCGGCCTTACCGTCTTGTAAAAATCGTAGAGCGTCGCCACCACCATCGTCGGCATCGACAGGAAAAAAGAAAACTCGAGCGCGGCCGGACGTGACATTCCGGCGATCTGGCCGGCAGCGATCGTGCTCATCGAACGCGACGTTCCGGGAAAGACCGCCGACAAAATTTGACACGCGCCGATCCAGATTGCCTGCGGCAAGCTCATTTCTTCCATATGCGTGACGCGCGGACGCGTGAAAGTCGCATCGACGATCCACATGACGATACCGCCAATAAACAGGGCGCTGATCATGATCCAAAGGCTCTCCAAATTCTTGCCGATCACTTTGGTTAATGCCCAACTCGGCAGCGCCGTGACGACGAAGGCGATAATCGTCAGGCTAAGCGGATGGGTGATGAGATTGCGATCGCCCCGTTCGCCTCTCGGAAACGTGCTGATGAATTTCAGGATGCGATTCCAGAAATAGACGGGCAAAGCCAGGATCGCGCCGAGCTGGATCACGATCGTATACATTTTCCAGAACGCGTCCTGGAGATCGAGGTGCAAAAGCGCTTCGGTAATTCGCAAATGCGCGGTCGAGCTGACCGGCAGGAATTCTGTCAGCCCTTCAACGATTCCGAGCAAAACCGACAGTAGAAAATCATTCATAAGTCAGAGCAAACGCCGAACGCTCAACGTCCAACACCCAACTTTCAAGTAAAAGTGCGTGATCATTTCTGCGTTAAGCGTTCTTTGCTCTTTGCTCTTTGCTCTCCGCTCTTTGCCTTCCGCCCTTTGCTCTCAACCCTCAACTCTCAACTCTCAACTTCTTCACAGCGCCTCACCGCCACGTTCGTCCGTTCGAATCCGAACCGCTTGTTCGACCTCCGATACAAAAACTTTCCCATCGCCGATCTTCCCCGTCTTAGCTGATTTCACAATCGCTTCGACCGCGCGCTGGGCGCGCTCGTCCGTCACCACAATCTCGAACTTCACTTTAGGCAGGAAATCCACCGTATACTCGCTTCCGCGGTAAATCTCGGTGTGCCCTTTCTGCCGCCCGAAACCCTTCACCTCGCTGATGGTCATCCCTTCGACACCGATTTCCGCCAATGCATCGCGCACGGCTTCGGTTTTGAATGGCTTGACGACGGCCTCGATTTTTTTCACCGCCGCAAACTAGCGAGGCAGCGACGAAGGTAAACTTGAATCCTCAGAAGAGGTTGAGAAGAAGTTGAGTTGTTGAGGCGTTGAGTTGTTGAGGGGGAAGTTGAGAAACGTTGAAAGGTTGAGGGGTTGAAGCCCGAAGAGGTTGAGTTGTTGAGGCGTTGAGCAGTTGAGATTGAGGGGAAGTGAGAAACGTTGAAAGGTTGAGGGGTTGAAGCCCGAAGAGGTTGAGCAGTTGAGACGTTGAGACGTTGAGGAGCCCGAAGAAGTTGAGCAGAGTTGAGGCGTTGAGAAGTTGAGTGGTTGAGAACCGGGCTCTTCTCAACTACTCAACTTCTTCTCAACCCCTCAACTGCTCCCCATCTCCTCAACTTCCCCTCAACCCTCTTCTCAACTCCTCAACCTCCCCTCAACTCCTCAACCTCTTCTCAACCCCTCAACCTCCCCTCAACTCCTCAACCTCCCTGTAACCGACGTTTCCCCCGAACTGTCAAAAGTTGGAGCCGCGATATCAGCGTAAACGCTATGAAGTCTTTCGCCGTCGCCTTACTCAGTCTCGCCGCTTTTCTGTTCGCGGATCGTGCTCCGGACGCATCTCACTCGGCATCACCAGTTGTGCAATCGCCGACGATTACGGTCGTTGGCCAAAACGCCGGGCCGACGCCGTTCATTGTGAATCTGCAATTGACGACGAACGCGCCCAACGCGGTGAAAAGCATCACTTTCACGATTGCCCCGAAACCTGGCTCGGTCACACGCCCCATCTCGGGCACTTACACCGCAGATTATCTGCAAAGCCGCGGATACTTTGACGTTCAAACCGGCGCCATCACGGTTCCCGTGTTCGGTTTGTACGCGAGCTACTCGAATAATGTCACGCTAACGTCCTGTTTCACCGACGAGTCGACCGAACAAACGCCGGTGGTGGTTCCGGCGGAAGCATTCAATAATCCGTGCAGTTACGCCAATCCCACCATAACCCAGGCACGGACTAACGATACCAGCCTGAGTTACGACTACATGATGGTCAAAGCCAACTGCAACGGCAGTTCATCGCCGGTCATTGTCGATACGGATGGCGCGGTGCGCTGGATTGGCACGGCCAATTTCCAGGCGTTCTCATCAATCTTCTTTCAAAAACAAATCTATCTGGCTTCTCCTCCGTCAGGTTCATCCGAGCCAACTGGCATTACGCGAATGGACTTGGATGGAACGAACACGTTTCTCCAAGACTACAGCGGTATCGGTGTCACCTCGACCGCACATCACAATTACGATCCCGGCCGGGACGGGATTCTTGTCGCCGTGAACACGACCGCCTGGACCGAGTCGGTGATTCTCGAAATCAATCCGGCATCGGGCAACGTGATCAGAAGCTGGGATCTGGCCGAAATTATCAGCGATGCGATGGTCGCGGGTGGAGATGACCCGAATCAATTTGTTCAACCCGCGCCTAACGATTGGTTTCATAATAACTCGGCGACTTATCGGGCGAGCGACAATTCATTGATCGTATCGAGCCGGGAAAATTTCGTGATCGCCCTCGATTACGACACGGGGGCGATCCGGTGGATTCTCGGCGACTCGACCAAGCAATGGCATCAGTTCGCGTCGTTGCGTCAGTACGCCCTTACCCTCGGAACGAATACGCTGCCGCCAATCGGCCAGCACGCCGTGTCGATTACCAGCGACGATCATCTCCTCTTGTTCGATAACGGCACTGCCAGTCTCGACCACACGCCCGCCGGGGCCAGCCGTTCCTACAGCGCGCCGCGAAAATATCAGCTGGATCTGGTCAACCGCGTCGCCACTGAAGTTTGGAACTACCCAAACGGTGAATCGTTGTACGCGAATTTTTGCGGCAGCATCTACGAGGATGCGCCCCTCAACTTTCTAATCGATTACGCCAGCGTGGCGGCGGCGCCCCGATCTTGATTGGCCTCAACTCGGCCGGGAACACGGTATTTAATTATCGGTATCAGAACGGATGCAACACCGGATGGAACGCCATTCCGATCCATCTCGAGCAATTGCTGTTTACCGGACCCACTACGACGACATTCCAAATTCAATCCATCGTCCGAAGCGGAAATGACGTCTCGATTGTTTTCCCGGCCGTGAAAAACGATACCTACCGATTGGAATATAAAACGAATCTGAACGACACGACCTGGTCGCCGATTTCGGATTACACCAGCAGTTGCAGCGGACTAACGACTCTGACCGATTCGCCGTCTGATCAGATCCAGCGTTTTTATCGTGTTAGGCAGCTGTGAGCAGACACAGCGACCTCGAGCCGACCCTCTTTTCTCAGCTCCCCTCAACCGCTCCAACTTCTCAACTCCTCAACCGCTCAACAACTCAACCTCTTCGTTGCTTCTCAACTTCTCAACCCCTCAACTTCTCCTCAACTTCTTCGGCTCCTCAACCTCTCCTCAACCACTCAACTTCTTCTTCAGCCCCTCAACTCCTCAACCTCTTCTCAACTTCTCACTCCTCAACTCCTCAACTTCTTCTCAACCTCTTCGCTGACCATTTCCCGAACGAGCTGTTCGAAATTGCGAGTCGGTTTCCAATTGAGGCGTTTGCGGATCTTATCCGCGTTACCGACCAGCCGGGAGGGTTCAGTTGGCCGATCGAAAGAGGGATCGTGCTTTACGTATTTCTGCCATGGCAAATTGACGACGTTGAACGCCGCTTCCACGAAATCGCGCACGGAATGATCCTGCCCGGTCGCGACGATATAATCGTCGGGATTTTTGTGTTGCAGCATCAACCACATCGCCTGCACGTAGTCCGGCGCATATCCCCAGTCGCGCCGGCTCTCGAGATTCCCAAGCGTTAACGAGTGATCCAATCCACGCGAAATCCGGGCGGCCGCGCGAACAATCTTGCGCGTCACGAAATTTTCGCCGCGACGTGGCGATTCGTGATTGTAGAGAATGCCGTTGCACACGAACAAACCGTAGGATTGCCGATAAACCCGCGCGAGTTGGGTGGCGAAAGCTTTGGCACAACCGTACGGGCTGGCTGGTCGCATTGGCGTCTCCTCGGTTTGCGGCGACTCGGTGGCGTTGCCGAAAATCTCCGAGCTCGAGGCGTGATAAAATTTCACCGGCTGCGATTGATCGCGCACGATCTCCAATAATCGGAGCGTCGCCATGCCGGCTTCTTCGCAGGTTGATTCCGGAATTTCGAAACTCAGACCGACGTGGCTTTGGCCGGCGAGATGATAAACTTCGCTCGGCTGCACATCGCGAAAAATGCGGCGCAACGTCGTCCCGTCCGACAGATCGCCGTAATGCAGAAACAATTTCTGGTCGTAGATCTTCGGATCCAGCCGCAAATGCTCAATCCGCGATCGGAGCAAATTGCTCGTCCGTCGAACAATTCCGTGAACGGCGTAGCCCTTTTCCAACAGCAACTCGGTTAGATAGGAACCATCCTGCCCTGTTATCCCTGTAATCAGTGCGGTCTTTTCAGGCATCAGCGTTTCAGTGTTTCAGCGTTTCAGCGTTTCAGTTTTTCAGCGTTTTCTTCGAGTGTGTCTTTCAACCCCGCGATCTCAGCTCCAGTCGAGGTTCGATTATTCGAGATCTTATATCGCTAATCAGGCGCGCCGTTAGCGGTTCCACCATCCCCTACCCGAACATATTCCGCGCCATCAATTATATTATTAACGATTGTTCCGCCTTTCCCGGCAATCGTTATCGGCCAAAAGACGTCTCCACCAGGGCCCTTCCGGTCATAAGTAATAGTGTTGTTTTCAATAATCGGATCACAATCATTTGCGATAATGATTCCGTAATTGGCGCCATGTGTGTATCGGCGTTGAATTCCGATGCGATTTCGCATAATTTTCGGATGCCGGAAGACCGCGCCCGGGAAACTGCTCGGATCGATTCGAAACACGATTCCCTGAAATCCGTTGACCAGAGTGTTGTCGGAGATTTCGACGTTCTCGAATCCGCCCGTGTCCTGATAAGCAATACTTTGACAGTCTAGGAATTGATTGTGAGTGATCACGCAGTCTTTCACGTCAGCGAGATTTACCCCACCGGAGGAAAATGGCGTGGTTGAACCCGGCTGGGGATATCCAATGATCCCGGGCCTGCCGATGGCGGTACAATATTCAACCCTCGAATTCGCCATCCATCTAACGACACCGGGAAAAGAAGGCGAACCCCGAAATCCGGCGAGGGCGAACGGATTGGCATAATTGCCGAACCAATTTTCAACGATGCAGTGCGAGATCACATTGCCCGTCGCGTCGCTCAGGCCGGAGGAGGCGAAACCGATGGCAAAGCATTCCTGTTGGTTCGCGAGACTTCCGTATCCATGAATCGCGCGAATATTTTGGAATTTGCAGTTGCTTGCTCCGTAGAGGTACGACGCGGTCACTTTGCAATTCTTTTCCGAAATCTTCACTGTCGATCCCTTTTTCACCGCCACCAACGCCGGCTCATTCGAAATGGCCGATGAGGATACCTCGACCGTTTCGGGCCCGTCGATTTTTCCAATCCACGCATTCGGGGGAATTCCCGCTCCGATGATGCAGCGTCCCACATCCAACTCCGTAAACTTGCCATTTACCGAATGAATGATGGCGCTGTTCGACACATCTTCCGCCGCAGTAAAATCCCGGACCGGGCTTCCCGCCGCCGCGGAGTTTGCCAGGTCGCTCCAATTGCAGTCGAGGGTAAGATCGCTGACGACGAAATCGTTCACATTTCGATTGTAAACACCGCTGAAGAGTTGCGCCTCACCGCCGCACGCCGGCCGAGAGTCCCAACCATCTGAATGGTCGTGCGCTCGATACCACTGCCCAGGACGTGCCACCCATCCTTTACTGTCCATTGGTGAGCGCAGTCGGTGTGAAATGTTCCGCGTCCAAAATGGATGATGGTGTTTGGCTCAACCAACGCCATCTTGCGATCGAAGTTTACGACATTGCCACCATCGTACGGGTCCAACCGTTTGCCCGAACCGACTTTGCCGTCGGTTCGAACCGCGAACCAAACCTCGGCTCCGGCCAAAGTCAGTTGTGCCCGCGTCGTCGGCGGCAACGTGACGCAAAAAAAAATGGCAGAACATCCGAGCACTCGCCTAATTCTCTCAAAACTCATTACCGGAACATGGAAAGATTCCAGTAAAGCCGAGATAACTCGGATCGCCAATAGCGGCAGATTGACGGTGGCCGCTGGAGTTTGCGGAAAAGAATTACAAACCGGGAACGGCCTGGCCGTTCGGCTGCAAGTTGTTCGAGAGCGTGATTCCGGTACCGGTCGCACTATTCCAGGCTCCGCCGGTCGCAAGCGGAACCGTGTTATTGGTGATCGTCGCGTTGTTTAGCAATGACGCGCTAATACCCCAAAACTGCGACATCCCCTTACCAGTCGGGTCGAATAAAATCACATTGTTCGTAACCGTCAGGTTTGTAGTAGTGGCATAACCGGCGAAAATGCCATAGCTGCCGCCGCCGGTTACGCGATTTTGAACTGAAATATTATTCCCGGAAATTGTAACGTTCTGCTTCGGATAGACCGTCGAATCTAAACCCACGCCGCACCAACCGCGCACCACGGTGTTGTTCGTCACCTGCAGGCCATCGAGCGATCCCGTGTCGATGTAAGCCGCGCCATAGCAATCGATGAACGTATTGCTGTCGACGACGCAGTCTTGGAGATTGGCGAGGTTCACCCCGCCACTAGTGAATCCGGTATTGCCACCATCGTTGTTTCCGACTGCATTACACCCCACCACTTTCGAATTGGTGATCAAGTAATGCGGGGCCGTGTTGACCCAGCCCGCCAGAGCAAACGGATTGCCGTAGTTTCCTTGCGGCTGTTCCGCGCGGCAAAATTGCATCACGTTATTGGTTCCATTAGCGGAGCGCGGCCCACCCAACAGAATTGCAAATTGCTCCATTCCGTTCGCCCACGAACCGTACGTGTTAATGGATCGAACGTGGTCAATCAGGTTATTATTGCCCCACAGCGCGACGGCCCCGGTAGTAATGTTCTTCTCGCCATTCAGACCAGCATCAGCGGTAAGCGATAATTCCAGCCAATTGCAATCCACCGTCAGGTTTTCGATCGTGACGTTGTCAGTAGTGACATTAGAATTCGATGAAATAGCCAGAACCGTGTAATGCATTCCGCTCACATTGCCCACCAACTGCAAAGTGGTGATATCAATCCCATCGCCAGAGAGAATCCAACCTGGCTGCACAAACCAGGCGTGGCGCACGTCCGTTTGGAAAGGGCCCGCGCCCATCAAATGGACATACAGATTCAAGGCATAACGATAGTTGAATAGAATCTGATCGAATTTTGAGGCGGTGCTGGCATCAAATGGATCGACTTGCGTTCCTGAGCCCGGCAAGCCGTCGGTGCGTAGGGCAAGCCATATCTGTTGAGTCGGGCTCGAAGCTGGCGTCGCAGCAGGAATGGCCGATGGGTCGGGCGTTGCCGTCGGTGCAGGTGTGGCCGTCGCGGTCGGAGTTGGCGTGGCACTTGGAACAGCTGTCGGCGAAGGCATTGGAGTTGCCGTGGGTAACGGGGTGGCACTCGGCGTCGCAGTAGGAGTGACCGTCGGTGACGGTGTTGGCTGCGGGGTTGGCGTTGGTGTTGGGGTCGGAGTCGCACCGTTAATGGCGACAGAAGCGCTGCTCGGGCTGCCAACCGAATAGCCAGAACCGGTCTTCAGGTTTATTGCCGCTTGAAGTGTGGATTTACTGTTCGTCTTCGTCGCCGTTAGCGTCACCTGTGCTGACGAGGCGCCGGCTTTGATCGTTACTTTGCCAGACGATCCGGTCTTTAGATTGTAACTGGTCCCAAGAGTGGCGGTTCCAGTCATCGAATAATAAACAGAGGTTGCTTGGTTGCCGTTCGCCTTGGAAATCGAGACGGTGTAGATAGCCGAACCGCCTTGAGGAATGGTTGACTAGAGGACGAGACCGTGACGGAGCGCGTAAGTGCGCTTTTAGTTCCGGCCTGAGAGGTAGAAACGGAAACAAGAATGGCACCCACAAACGCAAATAGAACGCCGAGCGGAAAAGGTCCGGTTATCCGCCATGGGGTATTATTTTCCATAATTACCATAAAAGCAGCTTCCGTGCGCACCTGATCGACTACTTTCGCTAATCGCGGTTTCACGCTTTTTGCTTTACCGAGCCCCAGCCCGCCTCTGTTTGCTTTCCCACTCGAAACCATAATTTGCAACCCTCTCCGCGAACTCGAATGTCTGCCATCGTCAGCGATCCCCTACCTCTTGCCGGGAAAACGACTTCTCGTCGGCCGGCTTTGATCATTAGGCGACGTAGTGGATGGGCCATGCTCGATCTCCCAGAATTGTGGGGATATCGCGATCTCTTGATGATCTTAAATTGAGCGCCATATCCGTCTCCGTTATAGACAAACGGCTCTCGGAATTGTTTGGGTAGTTCTTCAGCCACTCATCGCGGCAGCAATTTTCGCCACCATTTTCGGCCGGTTAGCAAAAATGCCGAGCGAAGGTCAGCCTTATCTCCTTTTCGTATTTTGCGGTCTCACGGCGTGGACCTATTTCTCACAGGCGTTACAACGCGCTAGCAACAGCTTGGTAACAAATTCGCAATTGGTTTCTAAAATTTATTTTCCGCGAGTTCTCATTCCGCTTGCTCATGCGCTGGCTGTTTTGATCGATGTCGCGGTCATGATCGTGATTCTGGTGATTCTGATGTTCGTCTATCACACGCCGCTCACCTTGCGCTTGCTGGCATTGCCGGGTTTTCTCTTTCTCGCCATTCTCACCGCCACCGGAACATCGCTTTGGTTTTCGGCGCTGAGCGTGAAATATCGCGACTTCATGTACCCGTCCCCTTTTTGATTCAGATCTGGCTTTACGCCAGCCCGGGGTTTATCCGGCGAGTCTTGTCCCGCTCCAATGGCGAACCTGGTATGCGTTGAATCCAGCGGTCGGTTTTATTGAAGGTTTCCGATGGTCCGTCACGGGTCACAGTTCGTTGAATCCCATCATGTTTTGGGTCACCATCGCCACTTCGCTTTTCGCGTTTCTCAGCGGCGGTTCTTTCTTTTGACGGACCGAACCAGAATTCGCTGATGTTATCTAGGAATGTCTGAAACGGCCATTTCAGTTGAGAACTTAAGTAAGGCCTACCGCATCAGCCACCGGGCTGCGACCCGCGGTAACTACCGAACGCTCCGCGAAGATTTGATCGCGCTTCCTTCTCTTTTGTTGTCGCGCTTCAGTCGGAACGGCGGCCCGACATCGGAAGAGTTCTGGGCAATACGCGATTTGTCCTTCGACGTGCGTGAAGGTGAGGTCGTCGGAATTATCGGACGGAATGGCGCGGGCAAGAGCACCCTGCTCAAGATCCTTTCCCGCATTACCGATCCAACTTCAGGGCGTGCTAAAGTCTACGGCCGCGTTGGGTCCTTGCTCGAAGTCGGCACTGGATTTCACCAGGAGCTGACCGGACGGGAGAATATTTTTCTTAACGGCGCGATTCTCGGAATGAGCCGGTCCGAAATTCGACGACAATTCGATGAGATTGTCGCTTTTGCGGAGGTGGAGAAGTTTCTAGACACGCCGGTCAAACGTTATTCCAGCGGCATGTATGTCCGTCTCGCCTTTGCCGTGGCCGCTCATCTGGATCCCGAGATCCTCATAATTGATGAAGTGCTTGCGGTCGGCGACGCGGCTTTCCAGAAAAAATGTCTGGGCAAAATGCGTGATGTCAGTCGAGGCGGTCGAACAGTGCTTTTTGTCAGTCACAACATGACCGCGATCAGCAATCTTTGTCAGCGAGCGATCTGGTTGGAAGGAGGCCGGGTCCGTTCCATCGGAGATGCCGCTGCAGAAGTGACGCAATATTCCGCCGAATTGCTTTCCATGTCGGCCGCCACCAGCTGGCAACGCGAAAAATCTCTGGTCAATATCGGTCAGGTCCGATTGAGCAGCGGTGATCGTGATCAGGGAGCATTGTTCAACCAGCTCGATCCGATCACGATCAAGCTCGACGTCACCCAGCTCGAGCCGAAATCGGGTTTGAGATTCGTTGTCAGAATTCGCTCGATCAAAGACGATGTCATCGCGCTCGAGACAACCGACTGGGATGCCGGACGGCCGCTTGCCAAAGGTGAAGGCGGAATCTACACGGTCGAATGCCGTCTTCCCGCCAATTTGTTCAATCCCGGCCTTTATTCCTTGTCGGTAGGAATTGATGAGCCGGGCGGCCCTGTTTACGTCTTGCTCGACAATGTCATGACGTTTTCGATTACACATACCATACCCGAGAGCGGGCATCTCGAAGAGCGAAATACTGTCATTTCACCTTTTCAACATTGGGCGATAGGACCTCGCGATGGCGCCTGATATCAGCGCGGCTGACCGATTCACGGAACCGGTTTGCAAGTTGTGCGGGAGTCCGACGTTCCTCAAATTTTCTCGCTCTTTATTAGATGGTCGGTTCGAAGCCAACTATCTCCAGTGCGAAAAGTGCGAACTGCTGCAGTCTCGCCATCTGGACGCGGCCGCACCCGAGGTTCTCAACCAGGTTTACTCCGAAGGCACGCGCCACGATGTCGGAGCGGCCTGGCGGCAATGGTGCATCGCCGAGAGACTCTGGCAGATGGCTCGCCTCCGGCTAGCGCGAAGAACCGACCGGCCCGTTCGCGCGCTGGACTTGGGAGCTGGCTCGGGATTTTGCGTTGGCTTTATGCAGTATCGGTTAGGCTGGGATGCTTACGCCTATGATTTGTTCTCTCAGCCGTCATTCGCGCCCGACCGATTTCTCCGCGATTGGGAAGCGGTTTGCCAGGCCGGTCCTTTCGATTTCGTCCTGGCCAGCGAAGTGTTCGAACACTTTCGTGAACCGGCCCGCGAAATCGCGCAAATCGCGAGCATTTTAAATCCTGAGAACGGATTGATGTTTGTTACGACGGAACAGTTTAAGCCCAGGCTGCATGACGCCAATTGGACTTATCTCGCGCCTCAATCAGGCCAGCACGTTGCCTTTTACAGCCCCACTACCTTCACCGAGATCGCTCGCCAGATTGGTGACGCGGGTTGGACTAATCTTGCCACGGAAAGCGAATGGCTGATTTATCGGAACGCGAATCATCGCAAATTGCTTCAGACCCACCTCGCTTTGGCTAGCGGGACTCTTTCGCTCGGCGCGAAATTCGGGGTGGTGAATCGGATCGTCTAACACGTGTGAAGGTTCTCATCTGGAGCCCAACCTTAAGCCTTGGTGGCGGCGACCGCCTCCTCTGGCAGCTGGTGCAGTCTTTTTTGAGGAACCCGCGGATTGCTCAGGTCGGATTGGTGCTTCCATCAAAGGCGGTTGATCGATTCTCGGTTTTTGCCCGGTCAAATTCCGGGTACAGATTTTTCCAGCGCCGTCACCGCCATCCCGAAAGTGGACCGCCCTGAGCGGCGTGCCCAGGTTGCGCGCGAGTTTGATCCGCCGGGTGAAACAACGCACCCGTGCCCGCCTGACAAATACGCTGAATAAGCACGCCAGAGATTTTGACGTCCTCTACGTCTTCTGGGCACAGCACGAGCGTTTTGTTAAATCTCCCCTGCCGACTATTGCCACCATCCAGGACGTCACCGCAATTGAGTTTCCAGAAATTCTTGGCGCGGATGAGACTCAAGAGGTCACAAACGAGACGCGACGCTGGCTCGAACAATCTATCTGCGTCGTCTCGTCAGAATCGATGCGACAGCGACTGGAACGATTGTTTCCGGAGACGAAAAATATTTGCATCGTTCGACACGCCATCTCGCCCCACCCAGATGCCAAAAAGGCCGAACCCGAGCCCCCGAAAAACATTCCGTGGTCGAGCTTCCTGATTTATCCGGCGAACCTCAACGTTCATAAGAATCACTCGAATTTGCTGATCGGTTTTAGCCGCTGGCCAAATCGATCCTCCTTCCCGCTTGTTCTTGTCGGCGAAGGGACCGACTTGTTGAGGGACGATGTCACCGACAATGGCGGGAACCAGCAAATCACGCGTCTGCGGGGACTGATCAGAAGATTGGGATTGAAGGAAGGAAAAGATTTTTTTGCGTTGGGATACGTCAGCGACGCGATGTTGAGCGTGCTGATTTCGCGGGCGCGAGCGCTGATTATGCCGTCACTGGCCGAAGGTGGTGGCAGTTTCCCGGTTGAAGAAGCACTGACGGCCGGAGTTCCCGTAGTTTGTTCCGACATTCCGGTGATGCGCGAGCATGTTGGCGGACGAGACGCGGCCGTGACTTGGTTTGATCCCGATAGCCCATCATCAATTGTTGCTGGCCTGGAATACCTGTTTGGAAATTATCAATCCTTGAAAACTGCCACCGAACACGCGATGACAGTTCCGCGCCCGAGCTGGGACGATGTCGCGAACGATTACGTGGCAATTTTCGAGCGCGCCGCTCAAGGGAAACCGGCCTAGATGCACCAGATAACCATTCCAGTCTACCAGCCGAACCTGTCGGGGAAGGAGGGGCAATACGTTGCTCAGTGCCTCGACTCGTCCTGGATTTCATCGAAGGGCGAATTTGTCACGCGCTTCGAAAGAGATTTTGAACAGTACACCGGCGCGCAACACGCGGCCTCGGTCTGCAATGGCACAGTGGCGCTTCATCTCGCTCTGGCTGCGCTTGGAATCAAAACGGGCGACGAAGTAATTGTTCCAACCCTCACTTATATTGCTTCGGTCAACGCGATCGCCTACACCGGCGCCACTCCCGTGTTTGTCGATTCGGTGCGGGAGACATGGCAAATCGATCCCGAAGATGTCAGGAAAAAAATCACACGCCGAACTAAAGCAATCCTTTGCGTTCATTTGTACGGACATCCTTGCGACCTGGTTGCGCTGCGAAAGATCGCGGACGATGCCAATGTTTATCTCGTCGAAGATTGCGCCGAAGCGCTTGGAAGCCGCGTCGGCAATCGGCATGTGGGTAACTTTGGGGACATCGCCACCTATAGTTTCTATGGGAACAAGACCCTGACCACTGGCGAAGGTGGCATGGTTACGACCCAGAGCGACAAACTCGACCAGCTTGTTAGGCATTTAAAAGGCCAGGGACTGGCCAAAGATCGTGAATATTGGCACGACATCCTGGGATACAACTATCGGATGACGAACATTTGTGCCGCCATCGGAACCGCCCAACTCGAGCGCGTTGAAGAAATCATCGCTCGCAAACGCGCCGTCGCGGATGAATACCGAAAACACTTATCCAACAGCATCTATGAGATGCACCCGGAAGTCTCTGGTATGCGGCACTCATACTGGATGGTCTCTCTTCTGTTACCAAATAAGGAAAGACGCGATCCGTTACGGGCCATTCTGCTGGAAAATGGCGTCGAAACGCGACCTTTGTTTTATCCGGCTCACACCATGCCAATGTATCGCACTCTAAAAGCGAACTGCCCAATCGCGGAAGATCTCGCCTATCGTGGCATCAACCTTCCCAGTTATCCCGATCTCTCCGCCGCGGAGATTAAATACGTCTGCGACATCTTGCTCGGCTTTGATCCCAAGCGATGATTGATGTTGTTTTTCGCGGACTGGTGCCGAACGACGCGGCCGCAGTCAGCAAGTTACTCCTCTCTGCGCCAAACGATTACACGAAATACTTCCACCCGTTCAGTTATGACTGCGACTCTATCCGCGCGATTTTATCAAAGGCGCAAAGCGATCAGTTCTTTGGCCTCGGCCTGCCCAAGAACCATCCCTCGGTTCTGGCCGGCTTCTACATGCTGCGCGGCCTAGACCAGGGATATGCCGATCCGATGTACGGCGTATTCATCGGTTACGAATTCCGCAGCAGTGGTCTCGGTCAATTGACTCTGGCTCACGCTGAAGCCTTTTGCCGGCAAAATGGTATGACCAAACTGCTTTTGAAGGTTCATCCCGAAAATATCCGCGCCAAGAAACTGTATGAACGCGCTGGATTTCATATGATCGCGACGGACAGCGCGAATGACAACTTAGTCATGGAAAAGAGCCTGATGTGAACGTCGCGACCACGATTCCATGCTTATCCGATGACGCGCGTCCTCTACACTCCTGATATCTTTTCGCTACAAAAGGTTGGCGGTGTCAGCCGGTACTTCGTTGAATTAATCAAACGCGTGGATCGGTCCGACTGTTCTCCCCAGGTCGTCGCCGGGCTGCACAAAAACAGCTATTTAAGAAAAGTCGCGCGAACCAATGGCGTTTACCTGCCGCGACTTGGGCCACTGCTCGGACCACGCCGGCTCCAGCTTAATCAATCCCTTTTTAAATTTGTCGCCAAACGGCACCCGGGCGCGGTCATCCACCAGACCTACTACACCGGTTCGAAGTATCCGTCGTCTCATCCGGTCGTGCTCACTGTGCTCGACATGATCGAGCAGTTATTTCCGGAACTGCCGACATCGGTCCCGCATGATCAAAAGCGGGCCAACTGCAAAAGAGCCCAACACATCATCGCCATTTCCCAGGTGACCAAACAGGACATCGTTCGTCTTTTTGGAGTTGCTCCGGAAAAGATCACGGTCATTTATCTGGCCGATTCGCTTCCGCAAGGTCTGAACGAGCCGCAGACGCCACTTGAAGAACCGCCGTATCTGTTGTTCGTTGGAATGCGCAACTACTACAAAAATTTCAATCGCCTGGTCCAGGCTTACGCGTCGTCTTCGTCCCTAAAACAAAATTTCCGAATTCTTGCATTTGGTGGCGGACAATTTTCCGAAAAGGAATCGCAGTTGTTAAAAACACTGAATGTCGAATCCAAGGTTTCTCAAGTTTCGGGAGACGATCACAAGTTAGCCGGCTACTACCGGGAGGCATCGGCTTTGGTTTATCCGTCGTTGTACCGAAGGCTTCGGTCTTCCCATTCTGGAGGCGATGGGACAAGGCTGCCCGGTAATATGTTCGCGATCAGCGTCCATTCCGGAAATTGCCGACAACGCTGCGGCCTATTTCAACGGCGAACATGAAGCCGACATTCGGAAGGTCTTAGAAGAGACCCTGGCGAGTCCGGGTAAGCTGAACCGACTCCGTGAGCTCGGTCTTCAGCGTCGGAAATTATTCAGCTGGGAAAAATGCGCGGAGGAAACCGTCGAGGTTTATCGCCGCGTAGCGGAGTAGCTGTGTGAGCGAAACATTCCCAAAGTTACTGGTAGCTACGGAGTTTTCGCCGGATGCCCCGGGAGGCGGACCCGCCGTCGTTCGTCAAATGTTAAAAGACTGGCCGATTGAAAAACTGGCGTGGTGGGGTTGCCTCAAAGCAACCGGCGGAAATGAAACGAGGGCGTTACATCCCGCGGGCCGATATTCCGCAACGATTCCCGCAAAATTGTATCCACAATTCAGACTGGTCAGGACCAAGGCGTTCCTACTTGAGAATTTGTGGGGCCAACACGCGGCAAGAAGTTTGCGCCAAGCGATCGAAGCGTCACGACCTGATGCCATTTGGACCATCCCTCATCAATGGTCCACACTGCCCTTAGCAAACGTCCTCCCTCAGATCGATCAATCGTATCATGTAACGGTCCACGATTATCCAGCCCACCATCAGCAAGATTCTCTGAGCCGAAAGAGGACCGCTCAATTAGCTCAGGGCCTCGAGTGCATTTACCAAAACGCCCAGTCACGCGACGTCATCTCAGACGAGATGAATGTTGATTTAAAACAAAGAACCGGTCAAAGGGCGAATTACATCTTTAACGCTGGTGTTGAACCTGATGAGTTTGAATCCCTGGAGTGTTGACCCGCCGCTAAGCGACGTAATTAGAATTGCCCATGCAGGAACACTCATTGCCGAGTCGACTTTGCTGCGTTTACGAAATCTTTATCTCGTATTCGCACGTCTTTACCGAAACGAATCGAGCTTCACCTATTCGGCTCTCACCAATATCGTTCCAGAAGCTGGTTTGAGTCCGATTGGATGGTCGAACACGGTAACCTTCCGGAAAGCGAGTTTGAGAAACTGCTCCGGATGTGTCACTGGGGCGTCTCGGTCATGGACATCAACGATGACCATCCACTTTACAATCGGTATAGCCTTCCCTCCAAGACGGTTCGTTATCTGGCGGCCGGGCTTCCGATTATCAGCGTCGGGCATCATGACTCCACCATCATCCATTTTGGTCGGCGTTATAGAGTTGGCATGGTGTTAGACGACAACTCGATTCCAGATTCTGATCAATATCTTCAGGCAGAGCTGGCCGAAACAAATCCTTACCGCCGCTACAAGCAGGAGATCCTGCGCGCTGCCCGAGAGCGGTTCGATGCTGCAAACATGCGTAACACGCTTTTTCAACAGTTCATGGCTCTAGCTGATGCATAAGACGATGCGCATCATGTGGATCTCGCAATTGCCGTTACCGTTTCAGCGCAGGCGCTCGATCGCGTCGATCACGCAGTATAAGATGACGCCGCATGGATTGTCGCCCATCTGCCGCCTCCTCCGGAAATTGAACTGCATATCAGTTGTTTGGGCCTGGTGGATCACAACGAAAATCATTTCGATTCAACGGCGCCACCTTCCACCCGGTACCTTGCCGCGCCGCGGTCGCGCTTTGCTCTGTTTTCAGCCCGATACAGGATTTTCGGGGTCTTTTTCACCGAATGAGCCTCGACATCGTTCATGGCCGAGGAACGGAGATTCATTTGGTATGGCTGCGCGTCGGCTTTCTCCGAAGCGCCACGTCATCGGTATCCAAGGACTCACGGCGGCCGAACACCGATATTCCCCACGAACGGATCGCACCTCCATCGTCGGTTTACCGAATGGCTGACACTGAGGAAGGCCCGCTTTGTCGTAGGGGAAGGCAATTTTGCCGTTAAACGACTGCCCTGCTCTCTCCCCAGCGCAACATTTCATAATCGAACAGCCACTTCGGCAGCAATTTCTGGATGCGAATCCGTCGAACGGCACAAAGCCGGTGGCGCTGTTCATAGGAACGATTCGAGATAGCAAAGGTATCTTCGATGCTTTGCGGGCGTTCTCGCGAGCTGCGCCGACCGATTGGCTGCTGAAGGTCGTCGGCAACGGAACCCCTCGTGACGAGCAGCAGATGCGCCAACTAATAGAAAGCGTCAGGTTGACTGATCGCATCGACCACCGGCGCAACGTAAGCGTAGACGGTCTTGTTGGCCTGATGCAAAGCGCCTCCGTGCTTCTGCTTCCCTCCCGGATCGATTCCGGACCAACAGCGCTGAAAGAAGCGCTAACAATGGGACTATGGCCAGTGTGTTACGACAACTCGGGGCCGGGAGAATACATTCGAAAATACGCCTTTGGCTCGCTGGCCGAGAATTCGAATCCTGATAGCCTGACCAATACACTCGATTGTGCATTTTCGACGAAGCCGTGGCAGAATGGCGCTCGAAAAACGAACTAGCACGCGTGACACGACACGACTTTTCACGCCAGAAGGCTTGGAATGAGTTGAATCGGCTATATCGAAACATTCTGACCTCAGGCAGTGGGACATGAGTAATCGAGTTTTAGCGGGGCAGACAAAGACCCTCATCGCCGGATTAGTTGGGTTTGCGGCAGCTTTGGCGTCGGGCACCGAAATTGGCGACTCGAATTACAGACCGTTGCTCTTGTCGCCGCGTGCCTTTTCGGCATGTGGCTTTTTCTCTTCACCGGCGAATACTTCTGGCTGATCACGATCGCATCGGCCTCGCTTGCCGGAACCTTTCCCGTGCTACGAGGATCATTTACCCCATTTCAAATTTTAATGGGACTCGGAGTAGCGAAATTTCTCGCCGACGACATGGTCATGAGACGTACCCGGCTCAGCGTCGGGCCGGCATTCGATCGGATCATGATTTGCGGCTTTATGGCGATCATAACCTTACACGCGCTAATGATCGGTTCGGAATGCGCTTTCTTGGATCAACGACCTGGGGCGGCCGAAACTATGTCAATCTGTACGTGGCCTAGGCCGCATATTTTGTAATTCAAACGGTCCCAATTCGGCTGATGGTGTGGAAGAAGCTCCCCTATTTCATTTTGGCTGTGGCCAGTTTTGATCTGGTCATCACTCTTATCACGACAATCTTTCCTCATTCGATTTACGTGATCTACCCATTCTACTCAGGCGTATCGCGAACCGGGATCGAAGAAATAGTTTCGGGCGAAAGTGGGGAGACCGCTCGATTAGGTGCCGTTGGTAATTTCGGTGTTTTCTTGGTCACTATCATTCTCGCTTCTGGATCGATGCGCTTTATTTTACATCCCTCTAATTTGAATCGCTTACTCGGCGTAGGTGTCGGATACTTAGTCACACTGTTTTCCAGTTTCAGAACTACTCTAATTAATGCCCTTGCCATAACCGTCGTCGCTGGGATACGGGATCTTAAGTTCAAGGTCTTATTTCTCATCCCTATCGCCGCCGCTTTCCTCTTCGGGCTTTCGTTCGTCAATACCGATGTAGTATCCCTCCCGCGAGCAGTTCAGCGGAGCCTCACTTTTATTCCTGGCACTTGGGACGCGGACATGGCCAGAGATGCGGCGAACTCTAATGAGTGGCGCGCGGAAGTCTGGGGAATTTGGTTGCATGATTATTTCCCGTTGCATCCGCTGATCGGGCGAGGTTTTGGCTTCTCAAGTGACTGGGCTGAGTCGACCCGCTATCCAAGTCAGTTAGACGAAGAACGGATGATGGTTGCCGTCGGAAATATTCACAACGGACTCTACTCTTGCCTGGATAGTTTCGGCATTATTGGAACCGTATTTTTTGTCATCTGGAATCTAGGATTGCTGATCCGTGTTTTCCGCCTCCGCTTCAATTCACATGTCCCGGGTAACACGGCCCTTTGGTTTGTTGCCCTGGGGATCGCAGCTTCAATCATTTGTTATTGGCTGAGTGCGCAAACGGCAGGGATGTTTGTCGCGCAGCAACTCGTTGGGGCGAGCGTGTTTTTGCGTTTGCGCAACCTCGTGACCGAATCCGCCCGGCCAGTCACAGAAGCAAAGCGCAGAATGATCGCCCCGGAAGTCGCGCTCGTTCGCTCCTAATTACATTCATTGAGCGTGATCTCGATCGTCACTCCGAGTTTTAAGCAACTGGACTGGTTGAAATTGGCGATGGCGTCTGTCGCGGACCAAACCGTTCCTGTCGAACATATCGTTCAGGATGCAGGCACACCTGGGATCGAATCTTTTTTCCAGACGGAGACGACAAAACGAAGGAATAGCAACTATCAGCCGCTATTGTTTATGGAAAAGGACGACGGGATGTACGACGCTGTCAATCGCGGCCTGTCTAAAGCCAAGGGTGACATCTGCGCCTACCTGAATTGTGATGAACAATATCTTCCCGGAGCACTCGGCCACGTAGCGACATACTTCGAAGATTATCCCGATACAGACGTTCTCTTCAGCGATGTCGTGTTGATCGATGAGCGGGCACAGCCGATTTCCTATCGTCGCGCCATTTTACCTCGGGTCCGACACATTCGAGCCTCTCATCTAAATACACTCAGTTGCGGAATGTTCTTCCGTCGTCGGTTGATTGAGGCGGGATTGTTTTCGATCCGCAATGGAAAGAGTCGGTGATGCCGTTTGGGTGGAAAGGCTTCTACTACATGGATCGAAAATGGCAGTGATTCGCCAGCCGCTTGCCGTCTTTACATTTACCGGACAAAACCGTAGCGCCGACACGGTCGCTCGCCTTGAGCGCTCGCGACGTGCGGCGATCAATCGCTCGACGACGCTGTTCAAGCAGTTCCTTGTTCTAGAACACCGTCTGCGCAAAGCATTCGCCGGAGCTTACTGGCCTCGGAACCTCAAAATTGCTATCTATACTCCGCACTCTCCCGATCATCGCACGACCCTGCGCGGGTCCAAAGTTGGTTACAAGTGGCCAACATAGTAGTTCGGGAGGCAGTAGATCTCCGAACTCATCGCCTCCGAACCATCGGCAGAACACCTTGCCTTGCTAGTTGCGCTAAATGCTCGCTAACAGCGGGCCACGCTGCCTCCGGCACCAACCGTGTCAAGCATGTACGGTTCCGGAAAGCGGCAATAGTCAAAACAGGGCCGGTAAACGCAAATTTCACCTTCGACGATCTTATGATGTTCGCCCCATGGCCGAAAAACCCTTGGATCGGTAGGTCCGAAAAACGAAATGGTTGGGGTGCCGACCGTCGCCGCAATATGCATCGGGCCGCTGTCATTACAGATCAGCAAATCGGCCGTCTTTAAAAGACTTACCAAGTCGGGTAAGGATAGATCTGATCGGACTTCGTCAGCTAACTCAGCCAGACCTAAACCGTATCCATCCGGATCGGGCACCAAAATCAGTCTGAATTGGAACTGGTCGCGCATTCGTTCGATCACCGAGGCAAAATACTTTTGAGGCCATCGTCTCGTGGCGATCCGCGCGCCGGCATGAAGGACAATCAACGTGTCTTCGTTATGCGCAGGCACTTCGGTGGAGTTTTGCGAAGAAGATAAACTTGGACCAGCGGCTCCGGCGCAACCAAGATGCGCTGCCAGCTCTTCCCAATCCTGAACACGATGCCGCGGAGATCCCGGCGGTGAAATCGTATCAGTTAATAAACCGCGACTATGTCTTGCTCTGAAACCAAAACGCTTTTTCGCGCCTGCTAACAGCATTAACAGATGATCACGCGGATCAGGACGAACTGAAACGGCAACATCAAACCTAAGACCTCTCAATTCCCGGAAGAGGGCAATGATTTTGGACCACGGCCATTTCCAGAGCTGATACTTGTTGCGGAAGACCGTCCAGGGAGCATCGAATTCGATGAATCGCACTTGCGGGAATCCAGGACCAAGTAGTTGCGCCGCGTGAGGTTTGCCGAGTAGATAAACGTCGTAGGTGTCTGTCACCTTGCGAATTAACGCGGTCGCAAAGGTGAGGTCGCCGATCCCCCAAAGCTCGACCACCAACAACTTAGGTCTCACCTATGGGTGCCCAAAACGGTGGAGCTGCTGGCAAGAGTTTGACCGCGATCGAGAGTAATGGCTGGAAACAGCTCGCGAATAAACTTCTGAATCATGTCATCAGTCTCAGCTTCGGACCGACCGAATGCCGTAATTCCCTGCGTTACCGTTGACGCAACTGTGACGTAAGCCCATCGCTGATTGTAACCCTTCATTAGGCGATCCTGAATATCGATAACCGCTCGATCGATCGCTGATGGCGTCTGGTGTGTATCCAACGAACCAGTAATAATTCAGATTATAAATGGTCTGAATGTTTCCCTTCTCGTCCTGGATCTTTTGCTGGTTTTGGAGGCGAGTGACTTCCAACGAGTTATTCGGGAGATCCGGGTCATCGATTGTGACAACTTTCGAATCCAAAATCGTCCAACCTTGCGCAGGTAAACATCGTTCAGGCCGATGCAAGCTGTTGTCTGGATCTTCACCCGCCAGAACGATCGATGCCATAATGCTGTCGCCGAAAGCGTTGGTGTAGACACGGCGAGCGAATGAAGTATCCGCCGCTAGTTGCTCCAGCTCCGCCTTACTCGGCTTTTGTGCAATTCCGTACCATTGCCCGATCGAATCGGGCAGCTCCATATTGACTCCGATCGGCTGCATTTTTCCGTCGGTTCGGGACAAAGTACGCGGAGCCCAATCCGGTCAGTAACACCAGTTGCAGAAAAACCAGGCGTTTGATCATGCGGTTACCTCTTCTCGTGAAGAGCCGGTATCCACATTCCGCGAACCAAGATTGAGTAGCTTATGGCAGACCAGCATCGACCCCAGCGCAAATGGGAATGAGATCAAATACGTTGAGATATAATCGTGATAAAATCCGCCGGCGAATTTCGGATAACCGAGCCGGGCAATGAGAATAATGGTAAATACGCGGCCGATGTTGGCGATGATCGCAAACACAATCGAACACCCGAGAAGGACTACTTTTTTCCAAATCGTTTTTTCGCACAGATGCGCGTAAATCGCCGTCAACATAATGATCGCGACCAACGACCGGATCCCGCTGCATCCTTCGGCAATATCAAAGCCCTGCCACGATTGATTTACCGGAGCCAAAGTAGTCCCAATGGCGATGAGTTTCACCCCGATGAGCGGCGAGAGTTTCTGCATCGCGCCCGTAATCAGAAACTGAAGCCGAAAGCTCGCCTGTTGCAGAGCACCGACGGGAATCATGAACCACAGAAAACCAATCGGGAACATCAGGATCCTGGCCACTCGCCAACCCCACACAAACAAGACAACACCAAACAAAATCGGTGGCAACGACAACATGGTGATCCGCGGCTCGACACATCGAATGCCGAGCAAGAAGACAACGATCCCACCACCAAGAAAGAACAGACCCCAGTTAGATCCTTGCTTAATCGCAGCCGAAAGATCTTTCCGGTGATACCAAACCAAGCCGAGCGAAATTGGAATCACGAGCTTTCCGTATTCCTGGTTCAGATTCGGGAGCCAATGTTTCCAAGCCCAAACCATAATGGACTCGCCGGCGTACAGCTTCACGAATCCGAAGAAGGCGAGCAGCGTCGCCGCGATCGTCAGTAATAAGAAAAGTGCAAGCGGATTGCCAGCAAACGGTTCCTGAGGAACGCCGATCGCGGATGCATCGGTCGCGCCTGCCCGTACCTGGACGTTTTCCGTTTCAGCCCCCGGAATCACAATAGCTAAACCGCAGCTAGCTTTGCCGACGAAGTAGCAAAACGTGGCGCCATCTGATCATAGATCCATGCATAGGTGCGCTCGAGTCCGTCGCGCAAACGAGTAGAAGGTTCCCACTTAAACACTTTTTTAATGAGCGTGTTGTCGCTATTACGTCCATTGACGCCTTTCGGCGCCGATAAATTGTAACTGCGCTTCAGTTTAATCCCCGCGATATCTTCCACGATATCGACCAGCTCGTTGATCGAAACCAATTCGCTGCTGCCCAGGTTCAACGGTTCGACAAAGTCGCCGTTCATGATCATCTGGGTGCCCTTCACGCAATCATCGATCCATTGGAAACTGCGGGTCTGTTTGCCGTCGCCCCAAATTTCGATCTCGTGGTTTCCGGACAGTTTCGCCGTAATCACTTTGCGACAGATCGCGGCCGGGGCTTTTTCGCGGCCCCCGTCGTAGGTGCCGTATGTTCCATACACGTTGTGGTAACGGGCTACTCGGGTGGTTAGGCCAAAATCTTCCCGGAAATGCCGGCACATCCGCTCGCTAAATAGTTTTTCCCAGCCATAACCGTCCTCCGGCATGGCCGGATACGCATCGGCTTCCTTCAACGCGGTCACATTCGGATCTGTTTGCTTGTCCGCTGCATAAACGCACGCCGAAGACGAATAGAAAAAACGATCGATCCCGGCATCTTTTGCCGCCATCAGCAAATGGGTGTTTACCAGCACGCTCAACATGCAGAGCGCCTTGTTGTTCTCGATAAACCCCATCCCGCCCATGTCCGCCGCCAGATTGTAAACCTGATTAATTCCGTCGACCGCGCGCTCACAATTATCGATCTCACGCAGGTCGAGCTGGAGGCTCTCCACTTCGGGGAAACGCTGAAACCATTCGTCCAGTGGCTTAACGTCTACGGCGCGAACCGTTTTCCCCTGGCGAATCAAATCCGCCACCAAATGTCCGCCGATGAAGCCACCGGCCCCGCCAACCAAGATTTTTTCTGAGCCCATTTTTTTAATTTTCCGAGCGTGGGGAAGAGAAGCGGCAGCCTCTGCCGCGATGACATGTTCTCACAAAAGCGTGTTTTGGGAAAGAGCTGTTACCGTGCCCGAGGCCGATCACTCTCGCAACCGCTTTTCGGGCTTTGCCGTTGGTTACGCAGATACCACGAAGTCGGCACTTAAAGAAGAACAATCACGAATTGGAACAAATGGACGTTAACCAGAGCCGAATCCTTCGTGTTTATTCGTGTCGATTGGTGGTTAGCCTTTGCCCAACGCCGAGCCGTTTGCAGAGCAGCTGCTTGATCGCCCGGATCACGAACAACGGGATGTTAATCGCGTAACGCTTGAACAATCGACGTGGCTCCTGGCATAACCGGAAAAGCCATTCCAAGCCGGAACGCATCATCCAGCGCGGCGCCTGTTTCACTCGACCAGTAAAGAAATCGAACGCCGCCCCCACCCCAAGAAAAATCTTGGCCTCGGGCAAAACCGAGATGTACTTCGCCATGAAGCGCTCCTGTTTCGGGGTGCTCAGACCAACCCAGAAAAAATCGGGTTTCGCTTCCCGCACGAGCGTTTGAAGCTGATCGACTTCCTCTTCGTTCAAATCCCGAAATGGCGGAGTGTAAGTTCCAACGATCCTGATCCCGGGAAACTTTGCCTCGAAATTGCGCTTCAGTTCTTCAGCGACTCCCGGATTTCCGCCGTAAAAGAAATGGGAAAACCCTTCGCGGACGGAGGCCTCGCACAGATTGAGCATTAAATCCGGCCCGTAGACCCGTCGAATGGAGGCATGGCCTTGGAGCCGTCCCATCCACACCATCGGCATCCCATCGGGAGTAACAAGTAACGCGCGATTGAAAATATCGCGTAACTGATGATCGCGCTGCGCTTCATTGACTCCGTGAACACCAGTTACCGTGACGTAGCCACGAACGCCATTTCGCGCGGCATCGAATAGAAATTCGCGGGCGCGCGCCTGGTCCAACACGCTGATCCCGATCCCCAGAACGTTAACGCGTTCAATTTCCATTTAGGGGATCAACTTTAGCATACTTCCCATACCAATTGGCCGCCGAAGGGCGCCATCCGCCGTTTCGTCACGATGAAGCGCCAAGGTCAAACGGCCGTCGAAGAAGGATTACACCTTCCGGCCGAATTTCTTCTCCAACTCGCTGTGTGAAATCTGGATCATGGTGGGGCGGCCGTGCGGGCAGCAATAGGGAAGCTCGCAGGCGAGCAAATCCTGAATCAGCTTTTCGATTTCGGGATAGCGCAATGGGTCGTTCGCTTTCACGGCATGCCGGCAAACTGTCGTGGCAATCATATCTTCGCCTAACCGCAACGGCGAACTGGTTCGGCTCGCACTTTTCAAATCGTCGATGACCGTGCGCATGAATTGCGCGGGATCGGTCACATTCAAAAACTGCGGCAGACTGTCGATTCGAAAAGTGTTCGGACCGAATGCTTCAATGCCGATTCCCATTTTTTGCAAGGTCGCCATGTTCTGTTCCACCCAATCGGCATCACGCGGCGGCAGATCGAACGTGTGCGACATGAGCAACCGCTGGGACGGAACGCCTTGTTGCTCCATCCGGCGTCGCAGCTCTTCAAACAAAATACGTTCGTGCGCAGCATGCTGATCGACCAGGACCAGGCCGCCCGCGTTTTCCATTAAGATATAAAGCTGATTTAAAACACCGATGATTTGAAATTGGCTCTGGTGGTCAGGGCTTTGCAGGGAAACCGATTCGGTGGCTGAATGGTGCATTGCTGCCGGCGCGCGATTCCCCTGCCCAGCAACTCCGGGCAGGTCGTGTTCGACCGGCTGGGTCGCAACAATTTCGGATCGCAAGACCAGGTTTGCCGGTGCTGCCTGAAAGACCGGCGCGGTTGGAGCGGTCAACGAATGACTTTGCGCAGGGAGCGATCCCGGCCCGGGATCGACGACCCCGGCGATGGCAACGGGCGCGCGAAATTTCTCCTGCCATTCCCCACGGGCGCGCTCGAGTGTTTGATGAATCGTTCGCACGATCGCTTCGCGCACCGTGTTGGGATCGCGAAAACGCACTTCCCGTTTAGCCGGATGAACGTTCACATCGACGTCACCGGGATCGAGATCGACGAACAGAAACGTCACGGGATATTGCCCTTTCATCAAGGCGGTATGATACCCTTCGCGCAAGGCGCGGCTGACCACCGGGCTGTCGATCGCCCGACCATTCACAAAAACGAGCTGTTGCGAACTGCTTTGCCTCGTTAGGCCGGCTGGCCCGATCAATCCGCGGAGGTTGACTCGAATCGGCGTCGTGGCATTCGATCCATCAATCTCCAGCAATTGATCGAGCAATTCGGCGCCGTATAAATCGCGAATCCGCTGTTTGAGATCCGCCGCAACCGGCAATTGAAAAATAATCTTGTCGTCGCGCGCGAAAGTGAAAGCGATATCAGGGTGGCCGATGGCCTGAAGGTGCAATTGATGTTCGATGTTGCGTGTTTCGGTATTTTCGGAACGGAGAAATTTGCGGCGGGCCGGCAGATTATAAAAGAGCGAGCGCACCTCGATCTGCGTTCCCGGCGCTTCGCCCGCATCGCGAACCACGTCGATTTTGCCGCCGTTCACGATAATCTCGGTCCCGGCGATTCCCTTCGATTCGCGAGTCGTTAGGCGAAATCGCGCGACACTGGCGATGCTGGGCAGCGCTTCGCCGCGAAATCCGAGCGTCGCGACCGCGGCCAGATCGTCGGCCGACCGGATTTTGCTGGTGGCATGACGTTCCAGGGAAAGGAGCGCATCATCGCGATCCATCCCCGACCCGTCATCGATGACGCGAATAAAGGAAACGCCACCGCGACGAATCAGGACATCAATCTTGCGCGCGCCAGCGTCAATGCTGTTCTCCACCAGTTCCTTCACGACCGAGGCCGGCCGTTCGATCACCTCTCCCGCGGCCACCTGACTGGCGACGGTCTCGGAGAGAAGGCGGATCTTGGACATGTTGAGAAGTTGAGGGTTAGAAGTTGAGAAGAAGTTGAGTTGTTGAGAGGTTGAGGAGAGTTGCGGAGTTGAGAGGCAGTACTTCGGTTATTCGCCCGCGTTGACTGCGATGTAACGCGTTAATTTGCAGCGAAATACCGCTTCGATCTGCGCTCTCACCGATTTCTGCTCCGTTTCACGGATGAAATTAGTCCGAGTCGCGGAAAGTGATGAGCAAACATGCCAGTTCCGTCAGTGAGCTGTATGCGATTTCCGAGAAATGCGCCTGGTCCTTGCGGCTCGTTCGAGCACTTCCTTCAGCCAAATTAGCCGCTATAGAAACTGCCGCTCGATTACACTGGCTGGTAAGTCCGTAAAGTTCACGTTGAGGGAACCGCGCCGTGAGAAGGTACACAGCCTTCGCTAGTTCGCGCGCGCTTTGCCAAACACGTAGTCGTTCAAAGGGGTAACAGTAAGTTTTGTGCATCACGTCAGTTTGATGGCAACGCCCCATCGGCTCAAGACCGGAACTCGTCGTCTCCTCAACTTCTCCTCAACATCTCAACCTCTTCTCAACCTCTCAACTTCCCCTCAACCTCTCAACCTCCCCTCAACTCCTCAACTTTTCTTCTCAACTTCCCCTCAACCCCTCAACCTCTTCTCAACATCTCAACGTCAGCAGCCCTGGTTGACTTGAGACGGCGGGTTCGTAGCTTGAATTCTCCATGATTCACGTCACCCAGAACGCGGTGCGTCATCTGCGCACTCTCCTCCAAAATCAGCCTGGCAGCAGCGGCAAAGGCTTGCGTTTGCAGATCGGAAAAGGCGGATGCTCCGGCCTGAATTACGAAATGACGCTCGATGCACCAAGGACAAGTGACGAGATTATTGAGAGCGAAGGCGTCAAGTTTTTCATCGATAACGATAGCGCGCCTTACTTGAGTGGCGCGACGCTCGATTATCAGGACGGCTTGACCGCCGCTGGATTTCAGATCGTGAATCCGAACGCTGCGCGGACTTGTGGTTGCGGGACATCGTTCGAACCCGTGCAGGAAAAGCCCGTCCCGCTCGGACCGTGAACGCGCGATCGCTTTCCATTGCTGGTTGAATGGACTACGGCCTTTACCGATTCGAAGAACCGTCGTACAACCGCCCGGTCCGGCGGCGGGTCAATTACTTTGGCTGGACCCTGGCCATCCTTCTCCTGACCGGCCTCGCGTTGATGGCCTGGCTCGGCAGTTTTTACATCTTTAACCAACCCGAGCGGCCGGACAGTTATCGGATCCTGCAAAAACTGCACAAAATCGAACAGCCGCGGCGGTTCGAACTCACGGCCGCGCCCGCCGGCGAATTTCTGAATAGCAAACAATTGCTCGAACGTTACAACGCGATGGGCTCGGCCGAACTCGCGAAAACGAACGGCGAATTGGCGAGAAATTACATTCGGAATTTTCAGCAGGTCCGCGGTCTCGTTCCCTACGTCACGGGACGGTTCGTGATCATGGAAGCGCGAGAGCTGGGGTCGAACGACATTTTCACGTCGGGCATGATTGCCCTAACAAGTGCGGTGGACAACGGCCAGTTGTTGATGGAACACCTTTACCCGGCCGAACCGCAAACTGTGCCGTTGATGCAACAAACGCTGACTCCCGGTTTGGAAATCAAATTGGAGCGGACCCACGATTTGTCCGCGATCATTCATGTCGAGCGATTGAACGATGGTCGAATCCTCATCACCGTCGTCCCGCTGCTCTACGGCGAATACACCGTTTTGCACGGCAACGGGACGTTTAGTCTGGAACCGCCGCTCAGCTTAAACCTCGAAGCGGGCTGGCCGTTGTTTAAGGAGCAGGCCCGATTGCGCGCCGAAATGCATTTTGCCAATCGGCGCCAATCCGCCCCCACCGCCGGAGTCCCGATTCCTGGGTTCACGCCGAGCGGGACGCCGCCTCCACCTGAAAATCAGCTCGTCCATGTCGAATCGGCCAAACCGGTGGTGGTGGAAACGCCTGTCATCGCTCAAGGGAAAGGGGCGAAAGGAAAACCAATCAAATTGGCTAAGAATCAAAAACCGACGCCGAAACCTGCGCCGAGCGCTGTTGCGGCAAAGGCCGCCGAAACGTCGCAAGTTCCACCCGTAGCGGCGAACAAGCCACCACCGGCTGAGACAAAACTGGCGGAACCATCCGCTGCTCCAGCCGCATCTGTCCCGGAAATTGCCATGGCCCGCCCGGAGCAATCACCGGTGCGCGCTCTTCCGGTTCAGGACTCCGATTCCACCGGTACTCTCGCTTCAACCGCCGGCGGTGGAAGTTGGAAAACCTATCCACCAAGTCGAATGCCGCTGGGCCGGCTGATCACGACCTCGGATCTGCGCGACGTGGCCGACCGCGGAACGGCTGGCGAAAGAATTTATCTCAAAGGCCAGTTCGTGGTGAACTTTTCGGATGCGAATCGAGCGGTCTTGCGTCCCCGTGGCAAACTGGCCGACAGCGTGTTGCATTTCGGTGGTCCATCCACGCGTATTATCGTGGAATTTCCAGCCGGCTATAATCCGCCGGCCCAGGGCTCGGTAGTGAATCGCGACGAAGCCCGTCCGCTGGAAATCACTGAAGTGAAAAAGCAGGAGGATGGGCAGCTCAATGTTTTCGCGCGCGAAATCATGCAGCCCTGATGCGCAGCCGCGTTAGCATGAATGGTTATTGTGATTTGGAGCGCTGAAACGGATTCCGAATAACCGAACACCGATAACTAATCACTTAACCGCTCGGCGCTCGTCCGCAGAATGACTTTGCCGTCGCGGATCTCGAACATGGTTCGCTTCCACGGGTCATCGTTGTCGGCCAAATAATCCCCCAAACGGCGGGAACGATATTTCCAGTCAAAGACATCGGCCGGAAGCTGTTCGCCGTTGATGGTGATGCTGTTCAGATGCGGGCTAACGGGCGATTGCTCGCCCTCCGATTTTACGATCACGTCCGCGGTCAGGTAATAATGCGACGTTCGGGCGAATTCGCCCATCGGCACGCTGGTCTGCAGACGCAGCTCATTGCCATCGATCGAGACAAACATTTTCCCGCGCACCTCGGGATCGGAAGCAATCAAATCGTTGATATCATCCGCGCTCAATTCCACCTCCGCGGCCTGACCGGATCGGGCGGCCACATTGAAATTATTCCACTTTTCCAATGCACTCTGAATTTTTTCGTTAGTCGTTTCGTGCGGCGGAATGGTCCTGGGCGCGTCCGAGACGGCATGCGCCTTGGATAACCAGTAAATCGAGCGAACGATGGCCGAGTGATGGCGATACCCCCAATAGATTCCGGCCACGCAAGCCACCCCCAAAAACGCCGCGAACACGGCGAGAATGAGGCAGCCTTTGGCGAAGCAGCCCATCGACTTGGGAGGCGGTGGTTCGACCCAGCCGTTCATATAAGAGCGTAGTGCGATGGCCATTACGAGAAATTCGTTTGAGCTCGCCTCGATCAGCTTGGAATACAAATTTTGCAGACCTTCGGAAAGGGTGCGTGTTCCGGCCATGATCGGCATGAAATTCGTGTCGCCGCTCCATCGGGGAACAATGTGAATGTGCAAGTGATCCACCACCCCGGCGCCGGCGCATTCACCCAGGTTGATACCCACATTGAAACCCTGCGCCCCCGCCACAGTGCGAAGCAGCTTCTGGGCGTGTGTGACCAGGTTCCACAGATCGATCACTTCGTTTTCGCCTAACGAGTCCAGTTCGCTGGTTTTCCGATAGGGCACGGCCATCAGATGACCCACTGCGTAAGGATAGCGATTCATCATGAGAAACGCCGTCTTCCGGCGCGTGACCACCAGGTGCGCCGAGTCATCGCTCGCCCGCGCCGCTTCCTCGAGAAATTTTGAATTCGGTTTCTCCTCGAAATACTCGACTCGCCAAGGCGCCCACAGGGTCTCGAGCTCGCGTTTCGGAAATTCCATCGAGCAGTCTTGTAGCGGCGGTCTCTGACCGTCGCAATCAATTTCACTCGCGCGTGATCAGGCAATACTTGGGGGCAGGTCCCTCTTTGCTGCAGGTCACCACCGCAATGGCGTTCGGAAATTGGGGATGTGCGTTCCGCCAGCGAGGATCGTCATATCCCACCACCAGAGCGTCGACCGTCCTCAGCTCGAAGAGATCCGTTGCCGCGGCCTCCGGCCGGACAAAATGCGTTTGATCCAAATAAAGAAGCAATCCTTCATCATTCGATTCGACGACCTCATAGCGCCAATGTCGTTCCGACACCTGTTGTCTGACCTCGCGTCCAAATCTGACCAGCGCATCACGATGATCGCGATATCCCATATAAACCTTCAATCCGCTGTAGCCGGCGGTGAACAATACCGACAACCAAAATTGCCGCCTCGCCCCACTTCCGGACGCGTTGCCCGATTCGTTCGTTAGGCAAAACATAACCAAGCTGCGCGGCCATGAGCAAACAGAGCGGTGGAATCACTGGAAAAATCCGATCGACCCGCTTCGACGGAATGAGCGACATCACGATTAATCCACCGAGGCTCCAGCAAATTAGCCACCACGTTTCCGGCGACATCGTCCGGAAACGCTCTCCAGGAACGTAATTCTCCAACTCTCATCACCGACACGACAATTCAGGACGACCAGGCCAATCATCAAGATGCTCCACGGGAAAAATTTGTGGAAGCAGATGCGGCAAATAAAAAAAGAAAGGTTGCGGTCGATGAACTGTTTCACCGAATCGCCCCAGAAATTCGCGAACAACAACCTGGTCATAAAATCCCGGGACGAATTTGGAGCCGCAAATGACCCACAAAAGAAAAACGCCGAGCGATACAATCCACGGCCAAAAAGGCATTCGGGCGTGGCGATCTGTGATCGCCGCATTTTGTGGCGGAACGTTCCGGCGTTCCCGAATCGCCATGACCACCAAACCCGGCAGCAAAAATGCGTAGACAATCGGACCTTTGATCAGCATCGCCCCGGTTAACAGTCCAAAAAGGATCCAACGATCCCGCTGATTCCATGGCTCGCGTAAACGCAGCTTGTTCCAGATCAAAATTCCGATTGCTGAAATTGCCAGCGCCAGCGGCATATCGGTCCGAACCAAGGTCGCGAGACGCGGCGTCAGAAGATTAAAAACGAACGCACCGGTGGCGAAAACT
This sequence comes from uncultured Verrucomicrobiae bacterium, assembly GCA_963846065.1. Taxonomy (GTDB): domain Bacteria; phylum Verrucomicrobiota; class Verrucomicrobiia; order Chthoniobacterales; family UBA10450; genus DASPUI01. Next base: position 35,722 of record CAWJUP010000018.1, on the reverse strand, counting down.
CCTCCCGCCTGACCGTAGACGTTGCCGGCCCGGAACAGCAAAAACGCTAAGGCGATCGCGGCCAACAGGGAAGGCAATCGCCAGGCGATCGCCCACGAGCGGGTGACTAAATACATCGCCGCCGAAGTCCAGCCAACCAAAGGCGGCTTCGTTGCGATGCGTTCGTGGGGCGTGTGTTGATAAAGCCAATGACCTTCCTTCACCATCTCGAACGAGGTGTAGGCCTGCTTGGCCTGATCGTAATCGTCCAATTGCCACGGAAGATTCGTGCCGATCAGCAGAATCGTTCCCATGACGATGAAGACCCAGATCGTTGCCGTATTTGCGAGCCAGTTCCGTGTCATTTTGAGCTAAGGCAACGCATCCATGATAACGGCCGCCGCTTTTTCACTCGCCCCGCCTTGACCTAACGAGTCGATAATTGCATCGAAACTGGAAATCATCTCTCGCCGCGCGGTCTGGTCGTCGATCAATCGCTGAACCGTGGCGGCAATCTTCTTCGGTTTTGCTTCGTGTTGAATGAATTCGGGAACCACTTCGCGATTGGCCAGGACATTCGGCATGCCGAGGTAATTCACCTTCACCACCAGCCGGCCGACGAAATAAGTGATCCACGAAACCTTGTAAACGAGAACGAAGGGAAGCCGAAAATACGCCGCCTCCAGCGTGGCGCTTCCGGAAGCCACCATTCCGGCAAAAGCGCGTTGCATGATCCGGTTTGTCTCGCCCACTTTGATCGGAAAACTTGACCGGTTAAACCCGTCCAGTTCTGGTGACGCCGAATTGACCGCACGTTCGATTTCACGGGCGATCTCGGGTGAAGCAGCCGCGACCTCGAAGCGAATGCCCGGATCTCGCCTAACGAGTTCGCGGGCCGCTTCGATCAGGATCGGCATGATCTTTTTGACTTCGCGCGATCGGCTGCCCGGAAAAAGGCCGATCAGCTTCTGATCCCGCTCGATCGAAACTTTTTCCGCGCGCAAACGCTCGATCATCGGGTGACCCACAAAAATCGTGCGCAAACCTGATTGATTATAGAGATACGCTTCGAATGGAAAAATGCAGAGCATAAGATCGATCCACTGCGCCATTTTTTTGATCCGGCCGCGGTTCCACGCCCAGACTTGGGGACTGATGTAGTAAATAATTTTTCGGGCGAGCGATCGTTCTTTCAGCGCTCGCGCCAATCGTAGATTGAACCCGGGATAATCGATCAATAGGACGGCATCGGGTTTATTCATTTCAATCTCACCAAGTGCCTGATGAAATTGTTTCCGAAAATAACCGTATTGCTTGATCACCTCCCACAAACCGAGAACGCCGGCTTGATCGATCCAGTCTTGAAACTGATCGCCGGCAACCGCTTTCATCTTCGGTCCGCCGCGGCCAATGAAACGCAAGTTCGGATCCAACATCCGCAGCGCGCGCATCAGTGCAGCGCCGTGGTTATCGGCACTGGCTTCGCCCGCGACGAAGTAAATCGTTTTCATTCAACTGTGGTGGCAGCCGTGCCGGCTGCGAAATCAACTGTGGCGGCAGTCGTGCCGACCGCGAATTCCATTGTGGCGGCAGTCGTGCCGACTGCGAATTCCATTGTGGCGGCAGTCGTACCGACTGCGAGTTCAACTGTGGGGGCAGGCGTGTCGCCTGCGATTTCACCTGTGGCGCAGGCGACACGCCTGCCACCACAGGGACAGGGACATTCGACGAGATAAATCGTCTTAGACACTCGCGAAAATGCGCTTGGTAATCTCGACCGCCAGTTCGAGCGCCGCCGCGGCTTGGTGGCCGGAAACGCGCGGTTGCCGGCCAGTCACGGCGCAGTCGATGAATGAAGTGAGCTCGCGCCGCAACGGTTCGCCATGCTCAATTTCGACCTTGTCGCGCGTGATCTTCCCGCTCTGGCGTCGATAAATCTCACCGGCTTGCCGCTCGTAATCGAGCGAGAGATAAGCGTCTTCCTGAAAAACGCGGATTTTTCGCATCCGCTCGGGACTGATCCGGCTCGAAGTGATATTCGCGACGCAACCGTTTTCGAAACGCAATCGGGCATTGGCAATGTCCTCGCCGCGACTGAGCACCGGCACACCCACCGCGTCGATGTTCTGCACCCGCGACCGCACCAAATGCAAAACGATTTCCAAATCGTGGATCATCAGATCGAGCACGACACCGATATCGGTACTGCGGTCAGGATACGGCGAAAGACGGTGAGCTTCGATAAATCGCGGGTGAGACAACCGCGATTCCAATGCGCTTAACACCGGATTGAAACGCTCGACATGACCCACCTGTAAAATCAGCCCGCTCTGCACCGCCAGATCCGCCAACTCGCTCGCGTGCGCGGTATTTTCAGTGATTGGCTTTTCGATCAGCAAATGTTTGCCGCGCCGGAGCAAAGGCAACGCGACCTGGTAATGCGTGCTGGTGGGCGTCGCGACCGATGCGGCGTCAACGAACTCGGCAAATTCCTCCAACGATTTCGCTGCAGTCGCGCCATATTTTTCGGCTACAGCCTTGGCGCGCGCGAAATCCGCATCATAGACCGCCGCCAAATCGGACGTGCCAATTTCAGAATACAATCGGGCATGGTTGCTTCCGATGTGACCGACACCGACGACTCCGACGCGGACTTTTTTCATTGAGTCACATTCTTCAAAAACCAATCGTAGGTCCGAGTGATGCCATCTCTAAGCGAAATCTTTGGCCGCCAACCCAATCTGGAAAGCTTCGTCACATCGAGCAATTTTCGCGGAGTGCCGTCCGGCTTGGTTTTGTCCCAGGTCAACTCCCCGTCAAAGCCGACCACTTCGCAAATCAACTCGGCCAGCTCGCGGATGGTTAAATCCTCGCCCGAACCGACGTTGATGATTTCCGGGGAATCGTAGCGCTCGAGCAAAAACAAACACGCCTCGGCCAGATCGTCGACGTGTAGAAATTCCCGCCTTGGAGTACCCGAACCCCAGACCACCAATTCGCTGGCACGGCTGGTCTTCGCGTCGTGCGCCTTGCGCAGCAAGGCCGCGAGCACGTGAGATTTTTCCAGACTAAAGTCGTCGTTAGGCCCATAAAGGTTCGAAGGCATCGGAGAAATAAAATTGTCCTGGTACTCGCGCGCGAAGGCCTGGCACAATTTGATCCCGGTGATTTTGGCAATCGCGTAGGCCTCGTTAGTCGGCTCCAGCGCTCCGGTCAACAAGGCACTTTCCGGAATCGGTTGAGGCGCGTGCTTCGGATAAATGCAGGAACTTCCAAGAAACAATAGTTTGCCCACGCCATTTTCATGAGCGGCATTGATGACGTTGTTTTGAATCCGAACATTTTCGATCAAAAATTCGACCGGGGCGTCGTTGTTGGCCTTGATTCCCCCAACCTTTGCGGCCGCCAGGACGACGACGGCGGGCTTTTCCGCGGCCAGAAATTTTGAGACGGCATCGGTGTTCGACAAATCGAGCTCCGCTCGGGTCCGCGTCACGATGTTCCGGAACCCCTCCGCCTCCAGCCGCCGGAGCAGAGCGCTCCCGACCATTCCCCGATGTCCCGCAACAAAGATCTTATCGGCTTTTTCCATCATTCCGCGTTTAGCATTTTCTTTTTTCGCGGTTTACGCAATCCTCACGTCGTGCCGAAGCCCAAATCATCCCGGTTGCCGGTCTTAAAGACCTACAAACTATATATCGGAGGCAAGTTTGTCCGTGGCGAAAACGGACGGGTCATGCCGGCTGTCGGGACGGGAAAAAGCCTGCTCGCAAACTTTTGCCGCGCCTCAAAAAAAGATTTCCGTGACGCGGTGGTCGCCGCCCGTGGCGCCTTTCCCGGTTGGTCGAAGCAAAGCGCCTATTTGCGAGGACAGATTCTGTATCGTGCCGCCGAGATGCTCGAGACGCGGCGCGGAGAATTGCAAAACGAAATCGCGCGCACGAACGGCGCGTCGAATTCGGCCGCGGAAGTCACGCAGTCGATAGACCGCCTCGTCCACTATGCGGGCTGGACCGATAAGTTCGGCCAGATCTTTAGCACGGTGAACCCGGTGGCGAGTTCGCACTTCAATTTCACATTTCCCGAACCGACCGGAGTGGTGGCGATCGTTTGCCCCGATGAACCGCCCTTGCTCGCTCTGGTTTCGCTCATCGCGCCGGTGATTTTGAGCGGAAATTGCGCCATCGTTGTTGCTTCGACTACCAAGCCGCTGGCCGCACTCACCTTCTCCGAAATTGTCGCCACCAGCGACCTGCCCGGTGGTGTCGTCAACGTGCTGGCCGGCGATCGGGCCGAACTGGCGCCGCATATCGCCAGTCACATGGACGTGAACGCCATTGTCGATGCCAGCGGCGACGCAGAAATTGGCCGCGAACTACAGCGGGGCGGCGATTTGAACGTAAAACGCTATGCTCGACGCGATTTGGAGCCGAACGCGTGGCGGAATCGCGCGGCGGAAAATCCTTATTGGATTCTCGACACCGTGGAACTTAAAACCGCCTGGCATCCGATCGGCCTCTGACCGATCTGGGATGTGGAGTGATGGCCATGCAGACACCAGCATTTCTTTCTCCAATGCTCCATTTCTCCGACTAAATCGGCCCGCCGCCTGCTGCTATCTTCGCCATGCAGATGCACGTCCCGACGCTCATCGAAAAAAAGCGTGACGGCCTGGAGCTGAGTTCGGCCGAGATCGAGTATTTGATCGACGCATTTACGCGCGAGCAAATTCCGGATTACCAAATGAGCGCCTGGGCTATGGCGGTATTCTTTCGCGGCATGACCGCGGCCGAGACGCAGCATCTGACCGAAGCGATGATGAACAGCGGCCGCGTGTTCAAGTATCCGAAGGATTCGCCGCCGAAAATCGACAAACATTCGACGGGTGGTGTGGGCGATAAGGTTTCGCTCGTGCTCGCGCCCTTGCTCGCGTGCGACGAGGTCTGGGTGCCGATGATTTCCGGTCGCGGCCTTGGCATCACCGGTGGCACGCTCGACAAGTTGGAAAGCATTCCCGGGTTCAACGTGAACATTGACGAGAAACGCGCGCTCAAACAACTCGACAAGATCGGCCTCTTCATGATCGGCCAGACGCCGGATATTTGTCCGGCGGACAAAAAGCTTTACGCGTTGCGAGATGTGACCGGCACGGTTCCGTCGCAAGCTCTGATCGTTGCCAGCATCATGAGCAAAAAACTCGCGGAGAAGCTCGATCAACTCGTGCTTGACGTGAAATTCGGCCGCGGCGCGTTCATGAAGACCAAGGAAGAAGCGCAACAGCTTGCGACGTCGATGACTGACGTCGGCGAACGGATGGGCGTGAAGATGTCGCATTTACTCAGTCCGATGGATGAGCCACTGGGACGCGCGGTCGGTAACGCGCTCGAAGTCGCTGAGGGTGTCGAAATTTTACAAGGCAGTGGGCCGGCCGATCTCGTCAAACTGATCCTCGATCTCGCTGAGAAAGTTTCCAAAACACCGCGAGCGACTCTGGAAAAGCGATTACAGGACGGCAGCGCGTGGAAAAAGTTTGTCGCGTTGGTTTATGCGCAGGATGGCGACGCCACTGCGCTCGAAAAGATGATAGCTCTGCATCCCGCGCCAATTGTTCGGCCCTGGCCGGCGAAAAAATCGGGCACAGTTAGAAAAATGGATGCGGAATTAATTGGACGCGCTGCGGTCCTGCTCGGCGCCGGTCGCAGCACCGCCGACGACGTGATCGACTTCGCGGTTGGTTTTTCCGGGATTAAAAAGATCGGCGAAACAGTTGAGCTCGACGAGCCGTTGCTTTCGGTGCACGCGCGCGATGAACGGTCATTTCACGTCGCGAGTGCGCTGCTCGAAAAAGCGATCGAGCTTGATTAACGAACGCACGTTTTTTCGAGCTGCTTGCAGAGCCTGAATTCTAATTGCTTGGCGCACCGCGAATTGTGTGTTGCGTATCAATTCGCGTTCATTTGCCTTGCATTTCTTGCCGGGGACGCTAAAAAAGCGGCGTTGATATCAGTGGTTTTCTCCCAGAAATGTCAGGTATCCTCCCAAGCTATTTCCTAACCGGTTTGCGCCACTTCTCCGGTTTCATCTCGAGATGAACCAAAGCGCCGGCTTGCATCCCGTGCGTCTTGCGATTTTCGCTTGCGGCGCCATTACCACACTGCTCCTCACCGGTTCGCAAGCGGCTCTCCCAGTCTCTGCCGAAAAGATACAAACGGTGAGCAGCCAGCCGTTGCATGCTACGCATGTTACCTACGCCCCTTTCAGCCAGCCCCATTCAGTCGAGCCACCGGACCATTTGGGCGCATCCATCCGGCCGATATTTGCACCACAAAACAATTTGAACGGGACGATCACCTCAGGATCTCCTTTTCGAATTATCGCTACGTTCGACAGTTCGATCACGAACGACCCCAATGCCATCGCAATTGAAATCGCGATCAACCAGATCGTTGAAAATTTCGAAGCGTTATACACGGACCCGATCACGGTCTGGATTCTTTTCAGATACAGCACGACGGCGCCCAACGGAGCTGCGCTGGGGTCGGGACTTCTCGCGCTGAGCGACTTTGTGATTTATGAGATCCCTTCCGCATCATTTTTTTCCGCGTTAACAAACGATTTGAAGACGGCGAACGACCTGAGCGCAGTCGCATCGCTGCCCTCGCAGCCGCTTTCAACTTATATGTTCCCCTCCAGTGCCAATGGACGAGCGTTAACATTCGGAACAGAACCCGCAATGTTTGCGGATGGTTCCGTCGGAAACTACGGACCATATGATGGCATCGTGACGCTGAACGCGAGCCAGGCATTTCAGTTCATCCGTCCTACGAATAATGTTAGTTATGATGCTCTACAGGCGATCCAGCATGAGATGGACGAGATCCTCGGGCTGGGATCCTATCTTAATATAGGTGGGAGCAATATTCGGCCGCAGGACCTTTTCAGCTGGTCGGCTCCGGCGGTTAGAAATATCAGCCTAAACGGTTCGCGCTATTTTTCGATCGATGGTGGGAACACCGATATTGTTGGCTTCAATCAAAACCCGAACGGTGACCTGGGCGACTGGTTGAGCACAACCTGCCCGCAAGCGAATCCGTATGTTCAAAATGCGTTTGCCTGTCCAGGCCAATACTCAGACGTGACCACCACGTCACCCGAAGGAATTAACCTCGATGTTATCGGATATGATTTAGCGGTTGCATATGGTCCGCCTACGGCCGCCGTAGCAACGAGTGTGACCACAAATAGTTTCACGGCGAACTGGCAAACCGTCCCGTGGGCTAACGATTATCGACTGGATGTGTCAACCGACAGTGGTTTTGCAAATTATCTTAACGGTTTTCAAGATCGCTCCGTTTCGGGGACGAATTATGTGCTATCGCCGGTCAGCCCGAATACCACGTTCTACTACCGACTTCGTGCGGCGAACAACACAAGCACCAGTCTGAACTCAAACGTGATTTCGGTCACTACACAAAACCCCAACTCGGTTCCGACGATTGCGACGCCGGTCATTCATCCGAATGGAGGCCCGGTTTCGAAAAAAGAAAGTGTCCAGATAACCTGCGCCACTCCTGGAGCAACAATTTATTATACCCTGGATGGCAGCACCCCGACACAAAGCTCTGCCAAATACGTTTCCTACTTTACAATTTCCAGCTCGACCACGGTCAAAGCGCGCGCTTTCGAAGTCAGCTACAACCCGAGTGGAATAGTCACTGCGATATTCGGGTCCGGCAGCTCGACCCCAACGCCGACGCCGACCATCGCACCAACTGCGACGCCAAGTCCGACTCCGACCCCCACTCCGATTCCGGTGATAACTCCCACGCCGACTCCCGCACCCACGCCAGTGGCCACTCCCACTCCGATCGTGCCTCCGGACCAATCCGTTGCCTGGCAGAATAATGCCTACCATGACGGAAACGATTCTCTCAGTCCGCTTGCACCCCCATTGACTTTGAAATGGGTGCACGACTTCTCTTCGGCTGGTGTGAAGTCGATTTCCTATCCTGTTATCGCCCAAGGAATGGTCGTCGTTACGACCGCGACTTCAAGTTTTGCCAAATCGGTCGCGGCGTTCGATGAAAATACCGGTCAGCAAGTCTGGTCCGCGAGTATTCCGGGTAGCTACGATTTCGCCAATGCTGCCTACGACAACGGCAAAGTGTTCGTGGTGAATGAGGATGGCCTGGTGCAGTCCTTTGATATAGCAACCGGAACCCAATTATGGAGTGTTAATCTTCGATCGTCCTTCGTTATGTCACCGCCGACGGCGAGCCGAGGAATAGTTTTCATCGTTGACGAAGAATACGGACTCTTCGCGATCAATGAGACCGACGGAAGCGTGTTGTGGGGAGGATCCGGCGGGGCTACCAGTCGTTGCTCGCCGGTGGTGGCCTCCCAGTCCGTGTTCGTTTCGACAGACTGTCCTGACGCATACGCCTTTGCATCTTCAACGGGCCGCCTTTCGTGGCATTTTTCGGTGGGAGACAGTTGTGGCACCGGGATGACACCTGTTTACCATCTCGGAAACCTATATGTCCGGAGCATCTTGTACCAGAATACCGTTTTCGATGCTGGGACAGGAACACCAGTCGGAACCTTCGCCTGCGATCATGCGCCAGCCTTCGTGGATAACCTTGGTATCTATTTGAAAAGCGGAATGCTACAGGGGATAGATCTCCCAAGCGGTCAAAGCCAGTGGACCTTTGCCGGCGACGGGGCGCTTACTTCAACTCCATTAGTCGTCAATCAAACTATCTACATAGGTAGCGGTTCCGGTATGCTCTACGGTCTCGATCTCCACGGCAATCTAACCTGGAACACGCAGGTAGGTGCGCCGATTCCCTCACCGGATGGACAGAACGCGACTTTGATGACGGGTTTAGGAGCCGGCGATGGACTGCTGGTCGTTCCCGCTGGAAACATTCTGGCCGTCTACGGTCCTTCCGATGGTGGTTCATCCCCAACTCCAACTCCAACTCCTACTCCAACTCCAACTCCTACTCCAACTCCAACTGCCACTCCGACCGCCACCCCCACGCCGACACCCCCTGCTACCCCGACGGCTACGCCAACTCCAACAGCGTCCCCCACCCCGACTGCCACTCCAACCGCAACTCCTACTCCGACGGTGACGCCAACACCTACCGCTACCCCTACTCCGACACCCACGCCTACCCCAACGCCGACTCCCACCGCGACACCTACCCTGACCGCAGCGACTCCAGTGGTTCACCCCGGGAGCGAGAGGTTCAGCAAGACTTTGTCAGTGCAACTGACTTGTTCGACGTCCGGAGCCACGATCTACTACACGACTAACGGAAGCACTCCGACTACGAGTTCGACTAAATACACCACCTACTTCACGCTTTCCGAGACCACGACCGTCAAGGCCATCGCGGTAGCGAATGGTTTGAACCAAAGCAACGTCGCGACCGCGGTGTTTACAAAACAGTAGTCAAAGACCGCCAGATCAATTCCCGATCGCAGCTGATTGGCAAACGGTCCGAAGACTTTTGCCGGCGGAAGCACTCCCAAAAAATCAGACTGCCCGTCACAAGGACGTCGACCAACCTTCTCGTTTACGCGGCGCCGCTGTTCGCCTCTGCCTGGTCCTGAAACATCCGGCGAGCCCCGCGAAATAGGAAAGCGGTCACAACGATTGTCAGCAGCGTGCCCGCAATGGAACGCGCCACGAACCAGGTGTAAAGCTGAGAGCAAATCACAAAGACGATCATCGCGACGATAGCTGCACGGCGACGCCGGAAAATCCCCCAGGCGAGACACACCCGATACGGCGGCAATAATGACACTGAACGACACGGCGACAGTCGTGATTGACGGCGTGTGCTCAAGCCATTGCTGAGAAGAATAACCATGATCGAGCCAGCCCGTTTTTCCGGGGGCGGTGATACAAGAGGTATTGGATCCAAGCGAGCAGCCCGCTGAACAAACTGACGATGGCATAGGCAATCGCGGCATATCCTGCCTGCGAAATACTTTTGTCGGAGTAATCATAAAGCGACCTGCTATCGGACGGTTTCTCATTCATCATATTGCTCGTAGTTAGAAGCGATCACGCAGCCTAACGGGAAAGATAAGCTGCGACCACTAGTATGGAGGCAAACTCGTGATGAAAGCAAACCAGCCATTAAAAAGTATCTGCAAGTATGTGAAAGTTCACTAGCTCGTCGGCTGGTCGGATGCTTGACGTGTTATTGCGCAGAAATGAACTCCTCAGCGGAAACACCGGTCTGGCGTAGAACGCCGGCCAAAGTGCCAGTCTTGAGTTCGCGATGATTGGGAACAACGCATCCAATTGCTCCGCGCCGCATAACTATATGACTGCCGCGTTGGCGCACGACGGCAAAGCCGAGTCGTTCCAACGCGCGGATGCCTCAGCGCCGGAGACTCGCGGAAGCTTAGGCACGTCCTGAAGCGACTTCGAACGTCGTAACCAGGGGCTGCCCGGAGCTCCGGAGAGGAAACTCTTCGAGATATAGCTCGGTGGCTTCGCGAAGGTTGGCGAGGGCTTCTGGGACGCTCTCTCCCTGGGTCGTAGAACCCGTCTCGGGATTTAGCGCCACAAACCCGCCTTCCTCCGATGGAACCAAAACGGCGGTCAAAAGCATTTCGACAGTGTCTCTGCTGAGCGCCTGCGCGTCAAGACAATGACACCGCGATCAGCTCCTAACGAGATGGAATGAGCGACCGCTGACGGGAGCTAAAGTTTTTCTCTCAACAACTCAACCTCTCAACTTCTTCTCAACTCCTCAACAGCTCAACTCCTCAACTTCCTCTCAACTTCTTCTCAATGGGATCCTAAGGCATATGTGAGCGGAAACTTGCGTTGGTCTTCAGGCGAGAGCGCGAGATTTCCAATGACGGCCTCGCGGATACGGAGCTTCTGCGCGCGGAGCACATGAGCGAATCGTTTGTCGCCCCATCGCTGCAACAGACCGCGAATGAGGGCATCGTGCCCTTCGCCTGCTTCACCGTCCGAGTCATCTCTGTAGCAAAATAACTCTGCGAGCCCAGCGGGCTCCCGGCGAATCGCCCGCTCAGCGGCACCTTGGTAGTCCATGCCAATGCGCTTTGCGGACCTCACACAAGCGGGATCGATCATCTCGCGCAGCTCCGCGGCGGTCGGTGGAACATCGAGGGACTGCGCCTGAACAGACGCCGCGAAGAATACTATCATGGCGAGACGCAGTGAGGTCATACACCTTACGAGACAAAAGCTGCGCGACCGCTGATGGGAGCGCAAGTTTTCATCTCAACAACGCAACCTCTCAACTTCTCCTCAACTCCTCAACTTCTCCTCAACTCCTCAACTTCTTCCCAACCGCTCAACCTCTTCTCAACCTCTCAACCTCTCAACCTCTCAACGTCTCAACGTCTCAACGTCTCAACTTCTCCCCCAGTGCATGCCTGCGCGGTGTGAGTAAGGCCAGAAGGATCGCGACAAAAAACAATGCTGAGACGTCGCCCAACAAGTGGCCATGATTCTCGGGCGCCTCAAATGACTGGAATGCCATGATGCCGCCGTGCACCACGCTGGACCAGACGGTGAACCAGATGAGACTCAGGTGTTCGAGGGGATTGCGAGCTGCCCACAGAAGGAATACGCCCAGTGTGGCGTAAATGCCCACAATCATCAACGGGTAGTCCGAATGGCCGGTGTGCCACCTCCAGCCCGACGGCCAGACCATCATGAGCAGGTAAATGCCGGCGATGAAAATGATGCCCACGGCAACGAGGGCGATGCGCAGGTATTTAAGGCGAGCTGTGTCGTTCATGTGATGTTTTTCGTCGAGGTTAGTTAAGGGAAAAGGTTCGAAAGTGTGATTTTAGACCTAACGAGAACAAGCTGAGTGACCGCGAACGGGAGCGCAAGCTTCTTCTCAACTCCTCAACATCTTCTCAACCTCTCAACCTCTTCTCAACCTCCTCAACCTCTTCTCAACCCCTCAACTTCCTCTCAACCTCTCAACCTCTCCTCAGCCTTCTTCGGAGGTTCGGATCGTCCAGAAGTCGTCAGCGAGACTGCTGGCTGGATCCAAATAGTGATACGGAATGGTGAAATAACCTTGCTGGCCCCAATCGATTCCCCACGAATTGCGCGCCCAGAACCGTTTTTGCGAATCATTGTAGCCGACCGCGACCACGGCATGCCCGCCGACCACGTGCTCGGTTTTTGCCGGCATGTTAACAATTCCAGTGCGCGCCACCTGGGCGGATTCAAATGAATCGTAAACGGTGAAGCCGAACACGAACGGAAAACCTTCCGCCAAACATGTCCGCATCTCATCCACATTGATGATGCGGTGATAAGACGTGATCTGATGTTTGGCCGCGTCCTTGTAACATTTCGCAGCCGGTTTCGTCGCGAAATCGGAAATCTTATAAGGCCATTCCGCCTCCGGGCAAACCCCTTGTTTGGCCAATGATTTGATTCCGTCGCGCAAGAACGCCCCGCTATCCTCTTTCACCGTGCCTTCAATGACTCGTTCGTTGTAGTAGACGAAAAGCCGGCTGAGATCGACGAATGATACGCGGTCTTTGATTTCCAAAAATTCAACCGCACCGATCAGCGCATTCGCCGTGCAGCTTCCGAGCTGGCCCTGATCTTCAACCGGCGAACATTGCGCGCGAAGATCCACGCTCGGCGGCAACTTCGGCAGCTTCGGCTCGATTGCGCTGTAGAAATAATCACGATAATCCGGGAGATCGGGTAACCAGCCATACCATTTCTGGGAACGAGTCGTTACCCGAATTGTCTTAGCCCGCTTCTTTTTGGTAGCCATTCTAGAGAGGTTGAGAGGTTGAGAAGAAGTTGAAGGTTGAGAAGTTGGAGGTTAGAACTTCGCTTTCAGTGAAAGGGTCAGTAGATCGACGTCAGCCTGATCCGAATCCGGGTCATCGCCTTTTTCATAGCCAAGCCCGAACCCCAGGCTGGTTCGATTTTTCTTTCTGTTCGGTCCGCCATAGAACCAATAGTTCAGCTCGAAGTCGAGATAACCTCGCCAGGATTTGCTTCGATAAACACCCGAAGATGAAATGTCCGACCACGCCGTCAGATTCAAAGTCGTTTCGACACTTTCTTTCAGATTAGCGAACGAGTAGAGCGGGAAAACGTCACTCTCCAGTCCATAGCGAGCGAGGAGTTGATGCCCATTGTTCACGCCATCCGGAACATCGCCGCTCACCGCCCCACGTAATCCGGCAAAGGGCTGCCATCGCCATCGCAGCACGCCGAAGTCATGCCAGTCATCAATTCGAAAAATCCTCTTCTCGACCGGCAGAAAGTCCCATCCTCCAGCGACCGACTTCACATCCTTTTTTTCGTCATCTTTGAAAGTGATGTTCCCTTTTACGTTCGCGAAAAAATTGCCCTGCGCCGGATCCCCCAGGAATGAATCTGCGAGCGCACCGGCCTGGAGTAGATTCTTCGCCGAATCGGATGAGCTGTTTCGATGATAATCGACACCGATGCCGGGAACGATTTGGGCGCCGGACAGGACGATGGGATACTTATCCAACTCGACGGCCACGCCAGTATCAATCGCATAATGATCGGAGCCGTTACCGGAATGTTCGAAGGTAAACTGTGCCGGCCTTGAGTTATTGGCCGGATTGAGAACTTCTTCGCTGAAAACCGTTTTCCGCAGATACATTTGATTCAACAGTCTCTGCGATACCAATTGCTCCGCGTGATCTTCACCTGGAAGGAACTGGAGAAGGCACCAGCTTGGCCACGTTGGTGTCGGAGTCGCCGGAACTGCTTTCAGTTTCGCTTCCGCTTCCTCTAACCGAACACGAAGCTGTTGATTTTCCGTGCGCAACCGTTCCAGCTCCCCCTGATCCGCCGCCATTGTCTGCCCGACTAACGAAGAGGCATTCCCAGCCGTGAAAAGAACGAATGCGACGAATCGAAGACCGCGCGCAGATTTCGGAAAAAGCGGTTTCATTTTCCGCAGGCACGTTTGTGGACCAGACTCACCGCGTCTCCAACCGTGTCGCAGTTGCCCGCATCAGCGATCGCGACCGGCTGGCCACCTTGATACTGAAGAGTGATCTTGGTGTAAGAAATCGCCAGTCCCTCCTTCGTTTCCGGCCCGAAGAGCAAATCGTCGCTGAGATCCAGATCGTTATCGATCGGTTCCGGTAATGCGGGATTGCCCGCCTGGATACGGGCGGAATTCAGGACGTGATCGACCTGCGGCTTGATTTGCGCCCGGCTGGGGTTCGGCGGTTTATGGCCACGAAGACTCATCTCAAATGTCATCTTTTACCTGACATTTACCAAAGTCGTTAGGGAAAATTCACGAAAATTTTGCTTCAGCGGTCCCCGCCCACGGCTGCATCGGTGTCGCGAAGCACTTCGGACACGGCGGCGTGTGTCCCTCCAATGCGCGACGGCGCTCAGAAATCTGGTGGGGCGAGACTCTGTCGAGCCGGTCGGCGAGTCGTAGCGGTGTTTGTGTCAAACGGCGACTGAAAATATCGGGAAACCAAGGAGCGGCGTGCTCCAGCGCGCCGGATACCAAACGACTGCCTCACACCACGGTCGCAACGGTCACGAAGGCAGAACCAAGAACTCTACTTTGTGTCCTTGGTGGACTCTGTGTGAGGCAATTCCGATTACGCATACGGCACGGCCCGGCGCGTGCGGCTTGAGAATTTGAGGATTCAAATTGTTTCGGATTTCGGTATTCGGGGTTCCGAATTTTCGTTGGCTCCAACGAAGGTCTCACACAAAGGCCGCAAAGAAGTTGAGCGGTTGAGGAGTTGAGGCAGAACCAAGGAGCGGCGTGCTCCAGCGCGCCGGCATTTCAAGATGGAATGTTCTAGCCGCCCCGCCCACGCCTGCATCGCTGTCGCGAAGTCACTGCCGCCCCGCTATGTCGGGGCGCGTTCCCACCAGAGCACGGCGACAGAGCGTCGTGCTACAACACCCATCCCGCCACTGCGGGATATCAAACGCCGAACCAGTTAAACAGGCGCTCGCCGCGGCGAGCGCCTCTACAATCCAGCGCGGTGGTCAGGCCACCTGACGATCGACCGGATTCCAAAAATAACTCGGCAGCACCGGTATCTCCTGAGATTGGATCACTTCTTTCGAAATTCCATCGAGCGTGACGCGCACCTGGTCGAACGACAGCGGCTTTGACAAAATGGAAAGCGCGCCGGAATCGATCGAGCATTCACCCCTTGGCCCGGTCAGGAGAACGACGCGTGCGCCCCGGATACTTAGCGAGAATGTTACGGCAGGCTGTGGCGCCATTTAGCTTCGGCATCGAGTAATCCATTAAGACAAGGTCGGGCCGAAGACGCGAAAACGTCTGGATGGCCTCGAGTCCGGAGCCTACCACTCCGATGACCTCATGGTTGCAGGCGCGAACCATATCGGCCAACGGCACAGCCGTCCCTTTTTCGTCATCGGCAATCAGAACCCGCACCATTTTTGTATAGAACCTTCCGTGCCACAAGGCCTAGCCAGCAGCCCGTCCGACGACTTCGCGCAATCTGCCTGGGGAAACTTGCCTAACCAGGGCGATTTTGGCCCAGATCAGCGTCAGGACTTGTTGATTTTGCGTCGCGTATTTTCAATTTTGAAAATGCCACGGTGCGGTCGGCTCGACCGAGTCTCGCCCCGGCCCCTCAAGGAGCGGCGACTTTCCAGTCGCCGTTTTTGAAATGCCGGCGCGCAGAAGCACGCCGCTCCTTGGTTTCTCGATATTTTCAGTTCGGCGTTTGACAGAAACACCGCTACGACTCGCCAACCGGCCCGGTTGAGTCTCGCTCCACCTGAGGATTCCCCCCTTCCGCCATGCAACACTTCATGTTTATTCGTGTCCATTCGTGGTTAGATTGTTCATTCCACGACGTGATTCCAAAGACAGACGAAACGTTTCGATTCGACTCGATTGACGATGTCATCAGCGATATCGCCAAGGGTCGGATTGTGGTCGTGACGGACGACGCCGATCGCGAGAACGAAGGAGATCTCGTCATGGCGGCGGAAAAGGTCACGCCCGACGCGATCAACTTCATGACCAAGTTTGGGCGGGGACTGATTTGTGCCCCAATTACAAACGAACGCGCCGAACAGTTGGGATTGCAGCGCATGGTGGCGCAAAATCGCGAGGTTCAGCGAACCGATTTCACCGTCTCGGTCGATGCCGCGCGTGGGGTAACGACGGGTATCAGCGCTTACGACCGCGCAACCACGATCCTGGCGATCGCGAGCCCGAAGCCGACTCCGGAAGATTTGAGCCAACCTGGACACGTTTTTCCGTTGCGCGCCAAGGAAGGCGGCGTGTTGCGACGAGCGGGACACACCGAAGCGGCGGTTGATCTGGCCCGCATGGGAAATCTGCAGCCGGCCGGCGTGCTCTGTGAAATTCTCCACGACGACGGAACGATGGCGCGGTTGCCGGAGCTGATGGAATTCTGCAAGAAACACGGATTGCGCATCTGCACGATCCAAAGTTTGATCGCGTACCGGCGTAAACGCGAAAAACTGGTCGAGCTGGAACAAGTCGTAAAACTGCCGACTGATTACGGCGACTTCGATTTGCACCTCTATCGATCGATCGTCGACGGAATGCATCATCTCGCGCTGGTGAAAGGAAAGATCGAACAGAACAAGCCGACGTTAGTGCGAGTCCACAGCGAATGTCTGACTGGAGATGTGTTCGGTTCGCGACGATGCGATTGCGGAAATCAACTCCATGCGGCGCTTCGCCAGATTTCCGAGGAAGGAAACGGCGTCCTGATTTACATGCGACAGGAAGGCCGGGGTATTGGATTAGCCGCCAAGATTCATGCCTACAAATTGCAGGAAGAAGGGCTCGATACAGTCGAGGCGAATGTCAAACTCGGGTTGCCGCCCGATCTCCGTGATTACGGTTTGGGCGCGCAAATTTTGTTCGATCTCGGCGTGCGCCAGTTTCGTTTTCTCACCAATAATCCGAAGAAGGTCGTCGGTCTGGAAGGATACGGGCTCGAAATGGTCGAACAGGTGCCGATTCGCGTCGAAGCGAACCCGCACAACGCAAAATATCTCGAGACCAAGAAGACGAAGCTCGGACATTTGTTGTAAACCGGGGCCGCAGCGTGCCGCCGGCCGCCGAACACTGCCGACGCGGCTGACACCACCATGCCGCTTCAACCGGCTCTTTTTGGGACCCGCCTGACGGCTTTTGCGACTCGCTTCCGTTACCGAAATAGGCTATAAATCGAACCTTCATTCGTCATGAAACGAGTTCTTCCATTTATCATCGTGATTGCAGTGGGGATCGCCACCCTGACCGGCGGCACACTGCTTTATCGCGCAAAACGTCCCGCCCAACTCACCATGAAAGAGGATGGCGGCGGTTCGGGCGACCATGTGCTCGGTCCGGCTAATGCGCCGGTCAGCATGGTCGAGTTCGGCGATTTTGAATGCCCGCCCTGTGGCCGGCTCTCGGAACCGCTGAACCAACTGCAGCATGAGTTCTCTTCCAAGGTTCGCTTCACCTTCCACAATTTCCCGCTTCCAACTCATAAACATTCACGCGAGGCGGCGTGGGCCGCGGAAGCCGCCGGATTGCAAGGCAAGTTCTGGGAGATGCACGATATGCTCTACAAAGACCAGGAGGTCTGGGCGAACTCGGCCGATGTCGATGCGCTTTTCAATGCCTACGCTTCTTACATCGGGCTCGACGCCAAGAAATTCAGAATCGACATGGCCAGTGATGGAGTTCGTGACCGTGTCTCAGCCGATCAGCGGCAAGGCACTTCGTTAGGCGTGAAAAATACGCCCACCGTTTTTATCAACAAACAGGAAGTGGACCCGAAACGGCTCAATCCAACCGCGTTGCACGAAGAGATCGAGGCGGCGCTCAAACGTCCATCCTCTTAATATAATGGGTAGAAGAAAATCGAAGCCGCAGGCCGAGCCGCGTTCGCGTGCCGAAATTATTTTTTACGTCGTTGCTGCCGTGATCGCACTGGTTGGCTTAACCGAGGCGACGTATCTCACGGTCAGTCACATGGTCGGGGAGACCGTCGTATGCGGCGGCTCCGGAAGTTGTATGGAAGTGCTCGGGAGCAAATATGCCCGGATCGGTAGTTTTCCAGTCGCAGCATTCGGCGCGCTTGCCTATTACACCGCATTTAGCTGCGCAATTTTTGCGGCGTTCGGTTATCCGCGCGGTCGTTTCTTCTTTGCCGTGGTCGTCGGTCTCATGTTTTTGAGCACGCTCTGGTTGCTTTTTGTGCAGGCCTTTCTGCTCCACGCCTTTTGCAAGTATTGCTTGTTCTCGGCCGCAATGATTTTCCTCCTCGCCGGAATCGCTGTCTCGCGCCCGGCGTCGGAGTAATCGGGATAATAGGCAGTCGGGGCGGCTTCGTGTCTCACTTTCAACTGCTCGACGTCTGTGTTTCATTAGCCCGGTCGCATGTCGAAGAATTCATCAATACCCAAACCGCGTGCCTCGCAGCGTCGACTTCGATTCGCGATCGTCGCCAGCGAGTTCAACGCTCGCTACGTTGATGGCTTAATCCAGCATGCCCGGGCCGAGTTTGCTGCGATCGCTCCGAACGCGTCGGTTTCGCTCCATCGTGTCCCCGGCGCATTTGAAATCCCCGTCCTCGTTCAGGAGCTCGCCCGGAAAAACCATGCAAATGCGATCATTGCCGTCGGCGTGATTTTGAAGGGCCAAACCGATCACGCCAAGAATCTCGCCTCTTCCGTGACCCAGGCCTTGCAACAGATCGCCCTGAAACAAGGCATCCCCATCATCAACGTGGTGCTGAGCCTGAACAGCGACCGGCAGGCGCGTGAACGTTGTCTGGAAAAAAAGATCAACCGCGGAACCGAAGCGGCCCGGACTGCGGTTGCCATTTCGGAATCGATGTCGGCGGTGAAAGCTTCCTAAACGTTTATGGGGAAACGACGCAAAGCGCGCGAAGCTGCGGTTCAGTATCACTTTTGGCGGGATCTTCACGAGGCGCCGGAAAAACTTGAAGACTTTTGGGAATTCTGCCCAAGCAAACCGAATGTCCGGGAGTTCGCCCAACCACTGATCGAAGGGATGATGGCTCATTTGTCGGAGATCGACGAGCACATCCGCCGCTACTGCGAGAACTATAATCTCAACCGTATTTCAGCGGTCGATCGAAATGTTCTACGACTAGCTATTTACGAAATGCTCTACCGCGACGACATTCCGCCGGTCGTCTCGATTAACGAAGCCATCGAGTTGGCCAAAACCTTCGGCGGCACCGAGTCTGGAAAATTCGTGAACGGAATTCTCGATCGCATTCGAAAAGATCTGGATCGACCCGCGCGCGAGCCGGCGAAAAAGGCATCGTAACCCGTTAAACGGTTGGATCGTTCCAGCGTCACCTTTCGCAGGGCGGGGATTGACCGCTTCAACGCTTCAGCGGCATCAAAATGAAATTCCTCGAAACACTCGCGCAAACATTCGCCAATAGACCGGTCGATTGGGATGAGCTCGAAGCGGCGCTGATTCGCGCGGATCTCGGCGTGTCGATGACGATGCAGATTTTGAATCGACTGCAGGAACGCGAAGCCTGGTCGCTGCTTGGTATCCGCGATGTCATCAAGGTCGCGCGCGAAGAAATTTTGAAAGCGCTGCCGGCGAAAACAAAACCGATTACAAAGATTTCGGGAAAGCCGGCGGTCGTTCTCGTCGTGGGCGTGAATGGAACGGGAAAGACCACCTCGACGGCGAAGCTGGCAAATTATTTGAAGCAAAATCAAGTCCTGTTGGCGGCGGCCGACACATTTCGGGCAGCGGCAATCGAGCAACTGGAAATTTGGGCGGAGCGACTGGCCATCGACATGGTTCGTGGCCAGTACGGCGCGGATCCGGCGGCGCTTTGCTATGATGCCTACCAATCAGCGGTCAAGAAACAGGCCGATTTTTTGTTGTGCGACACCGCGGGCCGACTCCACACCAAAGCCAATCTCATGGCTGAGTTGGAAAAAATTAAACGAAGTATTGCCAAACTCGACCGCGAAGCGCCGAATGAAATTTTACTCGTCGTTGATGCGACGACCGGTGGAAACGCGCTCGCCCAAGCGCGTGAGTTTCATCAGGCGTTGGGGTTGACCGGCCTGATCGTGACGAAACTCGATGGCAGCGGCAAAGGCGGGATTATCGTCGCTATTCAAAACGAACTTGCAATTCCGACGCGCTTTATCGGCACCGGCGAGAAAATTGACGACTTCGCGGAGTTCGATCGCGAAGAATACGTCACGCAACTCTTATGAAGCTGCTGGCGTAATGGAAGACTTGTTCGAACGCGCTCGAGTGGCCAACCAAATTTTCCAGACCACGATTAGCGCGATCTGACTCAGAAGGGCTGCGCCGTAGCCGGAGAACCGAACCGCCCCGAGCCACAGCGCCACCGCGACGATGGCGAACAACCCACCGGAATACATCCAATATCCCGTCAGCAGAAGAATCGGAACGAAAATGTATCGAGTCGGTAGGGCGTAGTCTGAAACCTTGTCAATCGGGCTATAAATGTAACCCAATATCGGAACGAGTCCGAAGACGATGTGGACCCATCGAAGAAGCGAACGTTTGGCGACTTCTTTCATAAATATTTTTAAGGATGCCGCTTCCCCGCGGCCAGCATCGAACACGCCTTCTCGATGCGGCGGCGGTGCGCGTTTCGTTGCTTTGCGGAATCCATCCAACTGATAAAATCTCTGCGCTCAATCGAGGTGAGACCGCTCCACCGAGCCTTTGCCTTGGCGTTGGCGGCGAGAGCCGTGAAAAGATCGAAGGAGACAATCGAATAACAACACGGACGACGTTTGCCCGCCTCCAGCATCGAGCAGGCTTTTTCGATTCGACGTTTACGCGTCCCGGCTTGCTTGGCTGACTCAATCCAACTGATAAAATCCCGTCGCGCGATTGGGGTCAGACCTTTCCATTGAGTTTTCGCTTTCGCGTCAGTCGCCAGCGCGTTGCCCAGATCGGCCGGCACTTTGGCCTCCGATTCCTGTGCTCGCGACTTCCGATCGATCTGGTTCATGAATTTCTAGTCCAATTCGGTCAGTCTCGCCGCTACCAAATCGGTCAGTAATTTCCTGTCCATCTCCCAATCCACCGGAACCTGGAAAGAATGGGTGCCGCCAACAAAACCCGCGAGCCTCGCGCGAAAGTCTTTCATGATGCGAGGGCTCCACGGCGCCAGGCTCAAATGATTTTTAAAAGCAGCCAGACCAAACACGTATTTACCGTGGCGATGGATTTGCGGCACGTTCCAGGAAATCTTGGATTCCAGTTCCGGAAATTCGGCGAGAATAAAATCGAGCACGGACCTGAAGCGTCCTGGCCTTCACTGGATCCTGCGACCTTAAATAATCATTTACGGAACTGAACCTCGCAGATTTCGGTTTTTTGCTCTGGGCCGGCATTTCCGTTTAACTCCTAATCTTGGAGTCCTTTGCCTTTGAAAATCTTCGGGACGCATTTTTCAATTCGCGACTCGCGTGTTTTGGATTGTTTGGCCGCGGAAAAATAAAGGAGATAACCTCGTTGTCGGCCTGGCGTGAGTGCTCTAAACGCCCTCTCAAAAGCCGGGCTTTCCACCATTCTCTCGCGCAGCTCTGGCGACATTTTGAATTCAGAAGTCTCCTTGTAAGTCACCTCCAAACCCGCCTTCTCGATGGCAACAGCTTCTTTGACATACGCTTTCACCACGGATTTCAGTCGAACAATTTCCTGCGCGCTCGTGAACCGAAGCTGACGCGCGGCTTGCACGTTCTCAGTTTGTTGAACCAAAATTTCCTTCGGGTCTTTCAATAAGACACCTTTTGGAAACAGCAGCGCGCAGTATTCTTTAAATCCCTGGATAATCGCCACGTTGTGTTCCTGAAACGTGTAACATGGCTTTTCCCATTTCAATTCCTCAGTCACCGGACATTCGAGAAGAATCGATCTTAACTTCTCCATCTCATCCTGCCATTTCGTGGCCTTCTCAAAAAACCGATCAACTTTCGAGTTTTTTCTGCTCTTTGCCATAAGACGGTGCATGGGCATTTTGACCTTTCCCCGAAATCCTCTCAACTCTGTTTTGCAGCGGGTTCCGCGGTGATGTCACCGAATTTCGACGACCCGGTTTGACCGGAAGGAATTCGGATTTGTGCTAACATCGATTGACCCGGCGAGATAATTGCTTATCTCTCGGCGAAATTTGTGGCTGAACTAACCAAAGTCGTCCCCGCCGGGGAAATTGTTCCGCCGGTACCGCCATCGGGGCGGGGTGGATTTTTCTCGAAGTTTACCGTGCTCAAGAGCGCACGTCGCGAGCTGTGGCTGACCTTTCTGATCAAGTTTCTGATCTACACGGCCTACTCCATCACCAACAAAACGCTGGTGCTATGGTTGTCGAAGGATCTCGGGTTCAGCGATCAAGCTTCGGTGGCTCTGGTCGGATGGGTTTGGGCCCCGGCCATGACGGTGTTTACGCTTTTGGCCGGCTCGTTGACTGATGCCCTTGGCTTGAAGCGCACATTCTTCCTCGGTGTCGCCATTTGCACGGTCGCGCGGAGTGTGATGATCTTCACGACCACTCCCGCGATTGCGCTCGCGTGTGGAGTTCTTCCGCTCGCCGTCGGCGAAGCGCTCGGCACCCCTGTCTTGCTCGCCGCGACCCGCGTTTATTCCACCACCGCGCAACGATCCATTTCCTTCTCCATCATCTACGCGATTATGAACATCGGATACCTGGCCGCCGGGTACATCTTCGATTTCATTCGCTCGCTCGACTGGCATTTTCAGCTCGGCAGTTTCGCGCCGTCGTCTCACCAACAATTATTCTGCATCAGTCTCTTTTTTGAACTCCTATTGTTTCCCGCCATTTATTTTTTACGACGCAGCGGCGAAGCACGCCCCGAAACAAGCCGGTCGCCCAAAACGTCAGGAAACGTGTTGCAAAACGCTTTCCGAACCGTGCGACAAAGCGCTCACGAGACGCTCGGTCTTTTTCATCGGCTCATGCAACAATCCGGATTTTATCGATTGCTGTTTTTCTTCCTCTTAATCGGTTTTCTCAAAGCGATTTTTCTGCAAATGGATTACATCTTTCCAAAATTCGGCGATCGTGTGATGGGCTTGCACGCGCCGGTTGGAAAAATTTCGGCAATCAATTCCTGGATCATCATCTTTCTCGCACCGCTGGTCGGTGCGCTCACCCAAAAAATTACCTCCTATCGCATGGTGATCATCGGCAGCATCATTTGCGCGACCAGTGTGTTTATCATGTCATTGCCGACGGATTGGTTCGTTCCCGCGGCGAATGGCCCGATTGGCCAATGGCTGGGGCATGGCTATCTGCGCCTCAGCGGTGAAATTCATCCGTACTATATTATGTCGGCGATTTACCTGACGATCTTCTCGATCGGTGAGGCCTTCTATTCTCCTCGTGTCTATGAATATGCCGCCGCGATCGCGCCAAAAGGCCAGGAAGCTTCTTATGGTTCCCTCGCCTATCTGCCTTTTTTAGTGGGCAAATTGTTGGTCGGCTCCGGTGGCTGGTTACTCGCTGCCTTTTGTCCTGAACACGGCCCGCGTCGCCCGGCTACCTTGTGGCTGATCTTTGCCCTGGCCGCGTCGATCGCGCCGGTTGGCCTGATTATTTTCAGACCGTATATCCGCGTTCCGGAAGCGGGGCGGGACGGCTAAAGGCATTGACGATTTGGTCGATTTAATGGTCGGGCGATTCAACAATTCGGATCGATTACGGTCTGATGATTAGGGTTTATTCGCGTCCATTCGTGGCTAAACTTTTGATATGATCCAGTTCCCCAAACGCCCGCAGAAAACGTCGCGCGGAATGATGATCCTGTGCGCGTTCGTTCTCGTGGCCTTGCTCGGCGTTTCGATTTTCCTCAATCGCGCCGGCGCGCAAAAGAAAGATGATGCCACGGTGCCGGCGACAACCACCACCACTATGACAACTCCACAACCCAAAAACGACCAGCAGACAAAAACGAACGATGCGGATTTGCGTAAGAAACTAACACCCGAGCAATTCCACGTGACCCAGATGTGCGGCACCGAGCCGCCATTCCAAAACGAATACTGGGACAACCATCGGGCCGGCATTTATGTCGACGTGGTCAGCGGCGAAGCCCTTTTCACCTCGCTCGATAAATTCGATAGCGGCAGCGGGTGGCCCAGTTTCACCAAGCCGATCGAAAAGGATAGCGTGTCCGAGAAATCCGATCGGACGCATGGCATGGATCGAACGGAAGTCCGCTCCGAGAAGAGCGATTCCCATTTGGGTCACGTTTTCGACGACGGACCGGGTCCCAATCACCTGCGGTATTGCATCAATTCCGCCGCGCTTCGATTTATCCCCGTCGAAAAATTAAAGGAAGAAGGCTACGGCCAGTACTTGCCTCTTTTCGAAAAGAAGCATTAACATCGACGTCCTATGGAAGTAGGAGGACGCATCGAACATAGTCCCGCCGGGTATTATAGTGTCATCCTCGGCGCGGTGGCGGTGCTTGCCGTGGGGGCCGGTGTTTTCTTCTACAGCCACATCCAGGCGCAAAAGGCGAAGAACAAGACCTACGACCCGAACAAGCCTTTGCCGACCGAGGCGGAAATTCGGCGCACGCTGACGGAGGACCAGTTCGCAGTTGTCCGGCAGAACAAAACGGAAACCGCATTCCGAAACGAATATTGGGAAAACAAGCGAGCGGGTATTTATGTCGACGTGATCAGTGGCGAACCGTTGTTCACCTCTATCGACAAATACGATGCCGGAAACGGAAAGCCGACGTTTGTCAAGCCGATCGATAAAAACCGTTTAATTTCCAAAGAAGACGATTCCTTCGATATGAAGCGCATCGAAATTCGTGCGAAGAAGAGCGATGCGCATCTGGGGCACTGGTTCGCTGATCCGACCACGCCGACGGGGGAACGTTATGTTTTGGAATCCGGCGCGCTTCGATTCATTCCGGCGGAAAAACTTTCGAGGGAAGGTTACAGCGAATTCGTTCCGCTGTTTAAGGATACGATGGCAGCGGCCAGTCCCAGCCCATCCGTGGCCGCGCCATAGCCGGGACGTCGCCCCGGCCGGGTTCTGCGCTTTCCTTCTCTGGGTTTGCTGCTTTGGTGATGCGACTGCATCACAATGGCAATTGTGAACACAGATCCGCCGGTCAAACCGTACGATAACCTGCCGCTCATCGCTGGGATTGCCGCGTTCACCACCTGGGGATTGATCCCGGTTTACTGGAAACTCCTGCGAACTATTCCCGCGTCTCAAATTCTCGCTCACCGCTTTGTGTGGACGAGCGTGTTTCTGATTGGCCTTTTGACCTGGCAACACCGTTGGCCGGAAGTGAAGTCGACTCTGCGATCGCGCCGGGCCACCTGGTTTTGTCTGAGCAGCGGAACGGCCATCGCAATCAATTGGTTCTTCTTTATTTACGCGGTCAATATCGGTCACGTCATTGAAACGAGTCTCGGCTACTTCATGACGCCACTCGTAAACATTCTGTTTGGCGCCATTTTTTTGCGCGAACGCCTGACGCGTCTCCAATTACTGTCCGTCAGTCTGGCTGCGGCCGCGGTGGTTTATCTGACCATCGGTTACGGACAGTTTCCCTGGATCGCACTCGCGCTCTGCGTGTCGTTTGGTTTTTATGGATTGCTTCGGAAACAATCCGGCACCGCCTCCGTCCCCGGTCTCTTTGTTGAAACCATCTTATTACTGCCTGTCGCCATTTTCTTTTTGGTGATGTGGCAGGCTCGCGGACGGCTCGAATTTGTCAGCAATGGCTCATTCCTCACGCTCGTGCTTCTCTCCACCGGAGTGGTGACGGCCGTGCCGCTCTTCTGGTTTGGATACGCCGCCAGGCATTTACGCCTAACGACCTTAGGCTTCCTGCAGTATCTGTCACCGACCGGTTCGTTTTTCCTCGGCGTTTTCCTTTATCACGAACGATTCACCCGCGCGCATCTGATCACCTTCAGTTTGATCTGGGTCGCGCTCGTCATTTTCACCTATGACGCACTCACCCGCTGGCGCTCCACCCGCGTGCGGGATGCCGTGGAGAATGCCGTTTGCGAAACCCCGGCCTGAGCACGCTCACGTCTGGCGCCGGCTCCAGCTACCGACTTAACTTTTAGGTCAATAGTTTTAGTAATGGATGAGGCCAACGCCGAAAGCATTGGCAGCCGGCGGGGGGTGGATCATTTGACAAGGCGGGCTGTCGGTTGCACGTGGAACCAGCCGAAGTGATGAACAAAGAGAATTTCGAATACGCAATTGAAAATACCGAGGTCATTGTCGCTCCCGACCAAAAGATCGCGACCTTTGGCTCGACCAGTTTTCATTTCTATCTCGTCTCTGAGTTGATGGATCGCGTCAATGAAGTCCGTGTGCGGAATGGGCAAATTCATGCCGACCGACCGCAGATTTTGACCCCGGATCATTTCAGCCGCCTGTTACTCGACGGATTTGGCGAAAAAGCGCATAGCTACATCGAGCAGTTACGCGAGCGCCTGCAAAGCGTTGCGGTATTGCGTTACGGTTTCCAATTCCGCAAGAGCGATGTGCACGAACGGACCTTCCGCGACCCGATCGAAGTCGTGGTGGCACGGACCAAGGCGGAAGCCCAGGACAAGGACGAACCGTTGAGCGCGGTCATTCGCGGGGTGGACGACGCCTGGGAAGTTTGTTTGCTCAAGTTCACCATCGATATGATCGAACGCTCGGCCGGCGGAAACCTGGGCGACTTTCGCAAGCGCGGCCTGATCTGAATCTGCCTGGCCTGACCAGAGCGGGCGCACAGGCGGTCTCGGGTGATTCCGCTTCGGCGAACGAATCCGAACTCTGATTTTCGGCTTCCGCCATCACGCGCGGGTTGTCATTCTGACACGCGCGACACTTTGAAGAACTATTTTAAGCTTAATGCCAGCTTGCTTTACTGGGTTTTAGTCGCGCCTTTTACCGGACAATTCCCAAAAATCTCCGCGATTTTTCGGCAGATGGTCTTTATCGGGGTGAGGGCGGCGCCAATGGTGGCACTGACAGCATTCAGCGTCGGAGTGACTCTGGCGATGCAGGCAGCGCACTCCCTGCAACAACTCGGTGCGGAAATCTATGTTCCGGACTCTGGTGATGGTGACGTTATTGCGGGAGATGGGCCCGGTTCTCATCGCTGTCATTGTCATTGGGCGAAGCGGTTCCGCGGTCGCGGCCGAACTTGGAACGATGAAAGTGTCGGAGGAGATCGAAGCGCTGGAAGTGATGGCGATCAACCCGATTCAATATTTGGTGGTGCCGCGTTTTCTCGCCATGCTGGTGATGCTGCCCGCCCTGACCATCATGGGAAATTACGTCGGCGTATTCGGCGGCTGGGCCGTTTGCCGCCTCGCCCTCAATTTTAATACCGCCGGTTACGTCTTGCGCGCTTTGCAAAGTGCCACAGCCTGGGATTTGTATTCCGGGATGATCAAGAGCGTTGTCTTCGCCTGGATCGTCATCACCATTGCCTGCAATGCCGGACTTCATGTCGATGGCGGCGCGGAAGGAGTGGGCCAGGCCACAACAGATTCGGTCGTCAAAGCTCTGCTCGCCATGCTTGTGACCAACGCGATACTGACCGGAATCTTCTTTTTTGGAGGGTGATGGTTATGCCTAACGATTCAGTCATCGAAGTCACCAATCTTCATCGCGAGTTCGGAGACCGCGCCGTAATCAACGATGTTTCGTTTACGATTCAGCGCGGCGAAACGCTCGTCATCATGGGCGGCAGCGGCTGCGGCAAAAGCACCCTGCTCCGTCACATTATCGGTTCGATGCATCCGACTTCAGGTTCGGTCAAGATTTTCGGCGAAGAGATCACGCAAATGAATGAGCGGGAAATCGCGCGGATTCGGCGCCGATTTGGAATGCTTTTTCAATCCGGCGCTCTGCTCGCTTCGTTAACCGTCGGAGAAAACGTCGCGCTTCCGCTGTGGCAACATACTCAAATGTCTCCGGACGAGATCGATGACGTCGTGAAGAAAAAATTGGAAATGGTCGGGCTGCGCGGATTTGAAGATCTGAAGCCGGCCGAAATCAGCGGTGGAATGAAAAAGCGGGTCGGCCTCGCCCGGGCGCTGGCCCTCGATCCGGAGCTCCTTTTCAGCGACGAACCCACTTCCGGGCTGGATCCAATCATGACTGCGGTGGTTGATCAATTGACGCTTAAGTTGACCCAGGGAGAACACATGACTGCGGTCGTGGTCACTCACGACATGACCAGCGCCTTTCGAATCGCGACTCGCATGATCATGCTTGGCCACGGCTCGATTGTCGCGCAAGGCACGCCGGACGAGATTCGGAACAGCCCCAATCCCGAAGTCCAACAATTCATTCACGGGCAGGCCGACGGCCCCGTCCCGCTCAATCTTTCTCAGGAAGAGCACGAACATCATCAACATGTGAAACCGCGGCCTTTTCTGGGCGCGCGATTCCGCTTTCATCACAAAACGGCATGAAAAAAAATCTGTCAGATTATCTGGTCGCTCTCTCGGTCATCGCGTGCAGCGTTGTTTTGCTGGCCGCCCTCACCATCGCGCTTTCCGGCTACCAGGTGAAGAAACCGACGCGCACACTGCAGATCAAATACCAGGACGTGACCGGCATCAAAGTGAACTCCGAAGTGCGCTACGCCGGCGCGCCCGCAGGACGCGTGATCGCGATGCGACATCTCAGCGCGGCCGAGCGCCAGTCGTCGCCGAACAAGAAAGATGCCGTCATCGTGACGGTCAGTCTGGAAGATGGCATTCCGCCGTTACCGGCGGATGTGATCGCGACTCTCGGCGCGGACACCTTGCTCGCGCCAAAATTTGTCGCTCTTTCCGCCGGCACGCCCGGCGGAAAAACGCTCGGCAACAATTCATCGATCGAAGGACATCCGGCTTACGGAATTGATGAGATTACGGCCGCCGCCGGCCCGCTTTTTGATAACGCGAACAAGCTGATCGACACGCTAAATCTGACAGTGACGGATTTGAAAACCGATTTGGGAAATTTCATGCCGAAACTGGGACCGCTGGTGGATTCGGCAAAATCCGATGTCGATACGCTTCAAAATGCGGTCGACCGGTTAAGCAAGATTGAAAGCCAGGCTGGAACCTTTCTCGGCACCGCCGACACGTTCGTCGGCACCACCGACAAATCGCTTCAGGAGCAAATGCGTGAGCTCCACGTTATTTTGCTGAATCTGAAAGTGGTTACGACCCACGCGAAAGCACTCGTCGACACTCTCGCTGAGAAACCAAATCGAGTGATCTTCAGCGGAAAGACAACCAAGCTGACTCCGGAAGCGGATATTATTAAGAGTCAGAAACCGCTTCCCGCAAAACAGCCATGACTTGAGTTGATGCGGCGCGGAAATCGAACCGCGAGTAGGTTCAACCTCTGACCGTCCAGCCGCCGACGTTCGAAATGCCTCTCTCTATATATAGAAAAGTGCGATTGGTCTGGTGAGTTGCGGAAGGCGAGGAAAATGCGCCCCCGGGTCGTTTTTCTTCGCTCCGGCGGCCGATTGTGATCTGTTTCCGGTCTGGTTATGGCCGCAGCGACGCACTCAACCGCAGATAACTTACCGCAATCTCGAGCCGATACCTCCCGACCGATAACGATCGTCTGCCTGTTTTTGGCGATGTTTTCCGTTTTTTATGTCTCCCCTGTTTACACCTTGTTCGATTCTAAGTACGAGTTGCTCTTCAGCGAACGCCTGGTTTGGCAGCACGCCATCAGTCTGGATGCCGAAACATTCGCGAGGCTGAAGTCACAAAACCCGGCGCTTTACCAGATCGTGCCGATCGGCTCGCGTTACTATTACCGATTTCCGATCGGGAGCGTCGTTCTGTGCGCCCCGTTCGTAGCAATCGCCAACGCTTTCGGCGTTTCCACAATTGACCAGAACGGGAATTACGACCTTCCGCGTGAAGCCGCCATGCAAAAGGTCATTGCGTCCGCCGTCTGCGCCGCATTTGTCGCGATCATTTTCCTCACGAGTCGCCTTCTTCTTTCAGTTCGATGGAGTTTGTTGGTCAGTATTGTATCCGGCCTGTCTACCCAGGTCTGGAGCACGGCCTCGCGCGCGGTCTGGAGTCATACCTTGGGCATTCTCTTTTTGGCCGTGGCGATCTATTTGGTCGTGCGCACGGAAATCGGGAAAGGACGGTTGCATCCCGTCCTCCTTGGCGCCTGCCTTTCCTGGCTCTACTTCATCCGGCCGGCTTTTTTCCCGTCCATCCTGATAATCACCACGTTTGTCATCCTCCGGCGCGGGCGAGATGCCGCGATGCTCGTTATCACTGGTGGTTTTTGGCTGACCGCTTTCATGATTTACTCCTACCTGTGCTTCGGTTCGCTCGTTCCATCGATTTATTCGCCGACCACCTTTCATTCTTCAGAATCTTTTCTGGTTGCGCTGGCTGGAACATTGATCAGTCCATCGCGCGGGTGGCTGGTTTTTCTGCCGTGGATTTTATTTGTCGGATATCTGTTGATTCGATGCCGATCTTTCCTACGACCAAGACTCGCTATCCTGGCCCTGGCCGCCATCGGCGCGCATATTATTTTGCTCGGAGCCTGGTTCGGCTGGCGCGGCGGACATTGTTACGGTCCGCGATTGACCACCGACATCGCGCCGTGGCTGGCATTGGTTACGATCCTGGCCATTGAAGCGCGATTGAAATTTGGTCGACGACATCCAACCAGCAAAACGAGTGAAACAATGGAGTGGGCTGTCGCCGGTTTGCTCATTGTCATTGGCACTGTTCTGAATGGGCTTGGTGCGATCTGGGGAGATACGATTCGCTGGAACATGCATCCGACCAACGTCGACTACAGCGAGGAACGCGTCTGGGATTGGAAACATCCGCAGTTTTTCGGCGTCCCTCGCGACCGGGATAAACGAACTCGTTAGGCCAAATGAGTGATCGTTAACCAAACATTTTCGTTAATCTAAAGCGCTCGAAAACGTAGCCGGCGAAATTGGCACACTGCCACAGGACCATGAGCAGGGTAATTTCAATGGCGTCTGTTAACAACCGGCCACGGAACGCGCCACGCAAGCATTCACGATAAAATTCCCATTTCGGAACGACCGTATCCTCATCCTCGCTCCCATCCGACTGATGATGATAAAGACAGGCCCCTCGCCCATAACGAAAATACATTTCCAAAAACGAGAACAGATTGAGCTCATGGAAATGACGAGCGACTGCGTCAGGCGCGAAAATCAGCGACCAGTGGCGGCCGCGCCACTTTCGACAGAAGACACGATCCTCGGATGCGGCCAGGGGCCAGGGTTCGACCAATCCACCGAGCTCCAGAAATCGTTCGCGTGCAAATGCCAAATTATTGCAGGCGAAAAAGCGCGCCCGTCCATTTCGATTATAATAAGCGTAGACCGCATCCACGATCAGCTGAGCGGTGGTCGAATAAATATTCGAAGTCAGAGCGTTGATCACTTTGCCGCCGACCATTGCGTTGCGATCGTTCGTTAGGCGCGCCTCCAGGCCCGATAACCAACCGGGATCCACCGCCACATCGTCATCTGTAAATGCAATGAAATCGCCGCGGCTGATCGCCACTCCACGATTCCGGGCCGCAGCCACTCCATTTTTTGGAACACGGAGATATTGCACATCGATACGACCGTGAAATCGCCCGCACACCTGGTCCAGGGGCAGGTCGCTTCCGTCATCGACAACGATGACCTCGAATTTCTCGCGCGGAAAATCGATTGCGGCCAGATGTTCCAGGCAGTTTGCCAGCAGTTCCGGTCTATTCCGGGTGGCGATAACAATCGAAAACAACGGCTGTTGTTCGGGAAGCGAATTTAGCATTGGCATTGCCTGACCTTCCTTTGCCGGATAAGAGATTCGCCTGCAAGCAATGAGCGTTGTTACTCTTGGAATCATCGGATGCGGCCGCGTCACGCAACAGCTGCATCTGCCAGCGCTGCGGTCGGTCCCCGCGATACGGATCACAGCCGTGGCGGATATCAATCCAGCCCACGCCGAGAAAGTCGGAGACCTTGCCCGCGCCAAAATTTTCCGAACTGGCGAAGAACTGATCGATGACAGCAAAGTAGAGGCGGTCGCGATCTGCACTCCGCCAGATGCTCATTGCGATCTCACACTGCATGCTTTGGTCGCAGGTAAACACGTGCTGGTCGAAAAACCGCTGGCGATGTCGGTGGACGAGGCGCGAAGAATGCAAGCAGCTGCCGACGCCGCCGGAACGGTTGCCGTGGTCGGGTTTAATCTTCGATTTCACCGATTCATTCAACGAGCGCGCGAATTAATCGAGGCAGGCGAGCTCGGGAACGTGCGGCAGATCATTACGACGTGGTCGACCCCGAACAGTCCAAGTCCGATCGGAGTGACACTGGACATTGGGGTTCATCACCTCGATGCCTGTCCTTTTCTTCTCCAGGAAAACGTAATCGGTGGGACAATCACGGTGGCCGAATCGAAGTCGCTGTCCAGTTCCGCGATGTTGGTGGTGCGCACGTCGAAAAACACGCTGATCTCGTCTTCGTTCTCATATAGCAACAGCGCGGTGAACGATTTTCGGATTATCGGAACAAAAGCGTCGCTTTGCTTTTCGCTCTACGACGCAACCAGCTTTGCTCTTTCGTGTCTGGGTCGATCGGAGCATGGACCGGGAGCGCAGCTACGGAAAATGTTCGCGCCCTTTCGAGTTGCGTCGCGCCTGCCGGCACTATGCGCGGGTGGCGAGTATGCCTTGTCTTACCGTCGCCAGTGGCAGGCGTTGGCTGACGCCATCCGGGGCAAACGGACGAATCTCGCTACCTTCAAGGACGGTGTTGCTCCCATAAAAATTTTGCACGATGCAAACCGAGACGACAACTAAGCCGGAATTTTCCGTCGTTCTGGCCAGCAGTGCTCAGTTCTCGAACGTCAAAAGGACCATTGACTATCTGCGCCGCCAAACCATCGCGGATAAGATTGAAATCATACTCGTCGCTCCATCACTGACTGAATTCGGCTTACCTGAAGATGCGCAACGAGGTTTCTCGAATATCAAATTGGTTGCTGCGGGCAAACCGCTGCCCATCAATGAGGCGAACGCGATCGGAGTCGCCGCTGCATCGGCTGATATTGTCGCTTTCGCGGAGGATCATGCCTTTCCTGAGCCGGACTGGGCCGACCATTTGCTAAAACGTCATCTCGAGGGCTGCGATGTGGTCGGGCCGGCCTTGCGCAATGCAAATCCGCGGACGGCGGTAAGTTGGGGCGATTTTCTGGTAAGTTATGGGCCGTGGATCGCGGCCAGACCGGGAGGCGAAGCGACGGTGCTGCCCGGGCACAACAGCAGTTATAAAAAATCGATTCTACTTGGAACCGGCGAAAAATTGGCCGCGGAACTGGAAGCCGAATCCGTCTTCCACGAAAAATTAAGCCGCACCGGATTTCGTTTGTATTTCGAACCACAGGCGGTGATTACCCATCTCAACTTCACGCACCTCGATGTGTTGTTACGCGTGGCGTTCCAATATGGTCGCAACTATGCCGCGAGGCGCGCCGCGGATTGGCCGATAGCTAAGCGCGCGATCTATTTTTTGGCGGCGCCTCTGATTCCGCTTGTTCGACTTAGCCGCCTGCTACGGCACAGGATTCGCATTGAAAAAGGACCGGCCGCCGCCCTCGTTTGGCTCGTTGTTTTCATCGATCTGTTGTGCGATGGAGCCGGCCAGGCCGTCGGTTACATCTTTGGCACCGGGCGCTCGGCCGATTTCCTGTTGCAATACGAGTACGACCGGGTGCGATTCGTTTCGAACGAAGAACTGCGTAACGTCGAACCACATTGACTGGCATGTGCGATCAAGATATGAGCTGTCGTCATGCGGCCCGACCCGATTAACGCGGCTCTAACCATGAGCATCATCGTGCCGGTTCGGGACCGGAGCGAACATCTTCGACAATGTCTCGTCGCCCTGACGAATTCGTCCAGAAAAGCCGAGCAAATTGTGGTCGTGGACGATTGCTCGACGGATGATTCCGTCGAAATCGCGCTGGCGTTCGGGGCAAACGTTGTCCGACTGAGCGGTCCCGCTCACGGCCCGGCCGGGGCGCGAAATCGCGGAGCAGAACTCAGTTCCAGCGACATTCTGGTTTTCGTAGATTCGGACGTTATCGTTCACCCTGATGCGCTCGGTCGAATCGAGCGACAATTCCTCGGAGACGCCGGTTTGAGTGCGCTCTTCGGCGCCTACGATGACAAACCGATCGACCAGAGCTTTGTCTCCACTTACCGAAATCTTCTACATCATCATGTTCACCGACATAGTCGCGCCGAGGCGTCGACTTTCTGGGCCGGATGCGGCGCGATTCGGCGGGATGTGTTCAGCAGTGTGGGAGGATTCGATGAGTCGCATTTGTTTTTGGAGGATGTGGAGTTGGGTCTGCGACTTCGCGCCCTTGAACATCGCATTTTGCTCTGTCCCGACGTCCAGGGCATTCATCAAAAACGATGGGGGTTTTGGCAAATGGTTCGGACTGACGTAGCGCATCGAGCTGTGCCATGGACCCGGCTGGTTCTGCGAACCGGTTCGTTACCAGACGAATTGAATCTGGGTTATCGCCATCGATTCAGCGCAATCGCAGCATGGCTCTTCTCCGGCCTGTTGATTGCCGACAGTTCGATTTCCCGAATTATATCTGGCCACCCTGTTGCCGATCGGTCTTCTTCTCACTCTCAACCGCGACCTTTACCGGTTATTCAATCGCCGGCTCGGTAGTGTATTTTGTCTTGGAGGAATCCTGTTGCACTGGCTGCATCACCTTTACGCCAGCGCAACTTTTGCCGTGGTCGTCCTCGGCTCGGGATTGCGCACCATCACCGCTGCTTTCGATCTCAAGCGAATTCTCCGGAAACCAACTGGCGTGGGCGAAGTGAAAGTGACTCAAGTCTAACCGCGTTGGCCGCTCCGGACTCGCTGCGACCGGTGTGATGTCATTGAGCTATTCCGCGCCGAACGCTTGTTGAGGCGGGGGCGGGAATCGAACCCGCGAATAGATTCACCATTGGTGAAGCTATCCATTTTACCCAGATGAAAACGACAACTGAGAACGATCATTGAAAAAGACGAATGTTCTCACTATGTTCTCAGTCATCATGGCTTCACTTTGGAAACGAGAGCAGTCACCGTATTGGTTTTGCTGTTACAGAAGCTGCATCAGGCCAACGGCTGAAGAAATCAACGAAGATCACAATCAAACCGTTCAAAGGAGAAAAGCGCAAAGACGGCTCAACGAAAACCCCGGCTGACAAACGTGCGGAGGCTTGGGAAGTCTGTCTCGGCATTGAGCGCGCGGAAAATCATGCGAAGAACGGCACGCTCACTGAATTAGCAGCGAAAAGAATCATCAGCGAAATTCTCGAACGGACTACGGGCGAGCGCATTGCATAGCTACAAAATCGACGATTGGATGACGCATTGGCTCGAAATGAAACAGCGTGTTCGAGCAGGCAAGACGATGGATCGCTACCGTCAGGTGATTCGCGACTTCGTTAAGTCTCTCGGATCGCGCGCAAACCTCGGGTTAACACACTTAACGCCGAGGGACATTCTCACCTATCGCGACTCAATCGTCGCTGCGAAGAAAACCGCCCGGACAGCAAATCTTTCGGTCAAAGTCGTAAGCGCGGCACTCAA
>CAWJUP010000017.1:0-242460 GCA_963846065.1 uncultured Verrucomicrobiae bacterium | reverse complement strand
CGATTCGCGCCACGCGCAATGCGTCTTTGACGACTTCTGCCACGGTCTCTTCGTTTATCCCGCGGCTCAGGCAATATCGCGACTGAAGCCAATCAGCAAGAAAC
Organism: uncultured Verrucomicrobiae bacterium; assembly: GCA_963846065.1. Lineage (GTDB taxonomy): Bacteria > Verrucomicrobiota > Verrucomicrobiia > Chthoniobacterales > UBA10450 > DASPUI01. Next base: position 242,356 of record CAWJUP010000017.1, on the reverse strand, counting down.
ATTCTTGTCCTTTACTTGAGTTACATCCTGAGCAACAAAGCGCAATGTTTTCTGTGTAATAATCGTGGCATCATTAATGATGTGCTCCCACGTTGCCACCGTTTTACGTGGGCTGCCTCGCGGGGCGCTCTGAAGCATCTCGACGCGACAATACACGCAAGCCTTGTCCCTTGCTCGTACCTGTTCTTCGAGCAACGTCGGAATACGCCATCGGTTACGGTTGAGCATTCGCGCCTAACGAGAAAAAGATAAGCGGATCGCCATAAAGAGCGAAGCTGATTCGAGGGAACGTGCGTAGTCATGGAAAGTGGATTTCTAATCGGTGGCGATTCGCTTGATCGACTGGTTAGACCTCATGGATCGTATTGCCATTTTTTGGTGCCCGAATCGTAGGTCATGCCGAAATGCGGATCGAGACCGAACCATAAATGATAGACGAACGGTGAATCGAAGTCTCGGTCGTAGTAAATCGGGCCATTGACTTCCTGAATGCCCAAGCCTGCCAACGAAACCGGATACTTGCCGTGCAAGGTGCGATAGCTCTCCAACTGCGCCTCGATAGAGCGTGCACGCATTCTCATATGGGCCTCGTGGAAGCACGACGACCACAGCAGCGTGAGCGGCAGCGCGACAATAAGGGCGAGAATTGCCAAGAATTCGCAGCCATGCCCGTCTTGCGAAATAGATCAGCACTACGAACACTGCTGCCCAGATGAGGGAGATGATCGCTACACGCAGCATGAGGTCTAACGAGAAATAGATAAGCCAACGCTGGCGGCGAGGCAAAACTGCGATGAAAGGAATTTAATTTGCCAGGAAAGTTGGTCGCGCATCGGTTGGACGGTTGGCTTCATCGAGTGGTTAGGCCGAAACAGCACCATGTCGCGAAAGCGATTATGCGTTATGCGCGCACGAGGTGTGGAGAACCGAAAGACACTCATCAAAAAACTGGGAGGATGTTGAAGGACACAAAGATTACCACCTGCTCCCCCCAGAATGCGAACAAATTTCTGTGTGTGATGAGTGTCGATGCCACGCAGCCGTTTCGGTCTAACGAGAATTATACGGCAATTTGTCGCATATATCTTGCCCTATAGAGGCAAGAGCGGCTAAAAAGGCGGCAAGATGCAAACTTCCCCCACTTCCGACAAAAGAGCGCCAAAATTGCTCGATCGCGTTCGGCAGACGCTGCGCACAAACCGCTACAGTCCCCACACCGAAACAGCCTACGTCGATTGGATCAAACGTTACATTCGGTTCCATGGGGTTCGGCACCCTCAGGAAATGGGTGCAGAAGAAGTGAAGGCTTTTCTGCGCCACTTGGCAACCGAAATGAATGTTGCGGCGTCGACACAAAATCAGGCTTTTTCGGCACTGTTGTTTCTGTATCAGGAGGTGCTTAAAGAGAAGTTGCCGTGGATTGATGACATCGTCAGATCAAAGCGGCCAAAGAAAGTACCGGTGGTCTTCACTCAAGACGAAGCCCGCGCGGTGCTCTCCCGGTTGACCGGAACACCTCGTCTCATGGGTCACCTTCTTTACGTAAGCGGATTGCGCGTGATGGAATGCGTTCGGCTGCGCGTTCATCCCGTGAGATACGCTGCCACTACTTAGTCTCTTAAGAATGACGCGCTACTGCTACGTCTATGTCCTTCATTCCCTGGTTGATTATCATTTTTATGTTGGATTAACCCGAGATTTGCCGGGCCGAGTGAATTTGCACAACGATCGTCGGGTTTTGTCAACCAAACGACGAGTACCGTTAGAGTTGGTTTATTGGGAAGGCTGCTTGAACGAGAGTGATGCCGCTCAACGGGAGAAATACTTAAAGTCGGCATGGGGTAAACGGTACATCAAAACGAGATTGCGGAGATATCTCACGGGATAAAAGATATCGATCTTGGCTATCTGCAAATCACGGTGCGTGAAGGCAAAGGTGGTCGCGATCGTCGCACGATGGTGCCGGTGTTTCTTGTTGAAGCGTTGCAAAAACAGATCGCGAAAGTCGCAGAACTTCACCGCGAAGATTTGAGCGCAGGTGCCGGAGAAGTGAATCTGCCGTTCGCGCTCGCTCGAAAATACCCGAATGCTGCCAAAGAACTTGGCTGGCAATACCTCTTCCCGACTTCGCGCCGCACCATTGCAACAGACCCGATGACCAGCCGGACTTGGGAGCACCGGCACCACATCGACGAGCGCATACTACAGCGGGCTGTGGAGCAGGCGATTCGAGAAGCGGGAATCAATAAGCCAGCCAGTTGCCACACCTTTCGGCATTCGTTCGCGACGCATCTGATCGAAAACGGTTACGATATCCGCACCGTGCAGGAGTTGTTAGGCCACAAAGACGTGGCAACGACAATGATCTACACGCATGTGCTAAACAAGCCGGGAATTGGGGTGAAGAGTCCGTTGGATTGAGGCGGAATTTGGCACCACGAAGGACACGAAGAGCACGAAGGAATTCATCAGACGAAACGCTTGATGCCATTCTGCATTTTGCTGACGTTAAAATTCATCAGTAATCCCGTCGAAATCTGCGCAAGCTTCAGGTAAGTGTGAAGCTGTGCCTGATGGCGCGGGAATTCGTCACCACGAAGAGCACGAAGGAATTCATAAAACGTTGCGCCTGACGTCGCGGGAATTTGGCACCACGAAGAGCGCGAAGGCCCAACCAAATTTCTCAGCGCATTCGGCTCGACAGAGTCTCGCTCCACCAAATTTCTGTGGCGGCTACAACATTCGCAGGTAACGCCGCACCTTTGTGATGGCAGCCGTGTCGGCTGCGGACCAGGGTCATCGATCACTTATATGACCGGCTCGACGAGTCCCGCGCCTATCCCTCTAGGAGCGGCGACTTTCCAGTGGCCGTTTTTGAAATGCCGGCGCGCAGAAGCACGTCGCTCCTTGGTTTCCGGATATTTTAAGTTCGGCGTTTGATATCCCGCAGTGGCGGGACCGCTACAACTCGCCGACCGGCTCGATAGAGTCTCGCCCCACCGAATTTCTGAGCGCGTTTCGCGCGTCTGGAGCGACAGGCTCCGTCGTATTCTTAAAGCGAGCCGCCGCCACTCAAGGTCACATGGCCGGAATGATCAGGCCGCGCGGTAAAATGATACGTCCCACCGCTTTGCAGATCGACCGGGATCTCGGTCGAGGTGTGCCATGTCGGCGCCGGTGTCGGCAGCAACGACAAGACATGTCGACCGGCAGGAATTTCCGCGGTGTAACGATGACCATAACCAATCGGTCCCGCAGCGACGCCATCGATCCACAAATCGACGATCACGTTCGCGCCCAAGTTCGGGATTCGATGAATAACCAGTCGGGCCGGGCCGTTATCGTAACGGTGATGGTAATGATGGGAAGTCCGGGTCACGATCAAACGCGGCGATTCAGTATCGTACCCCTGACCAAACGCGGTAACCGCAAGAAACAAGATCGTGGCCGAAACAGCAAAACCTGCCGTTCTATTTTTCATTTTCATCTCCTCCACGCGTGGTCACACGCTTCATAACTCAGATGGGATCTGACAGCGAAACGTTCGATCACCGTTCTCGTGCTACTCGTCGAGATCGTTCGGATTAATCGTACGTGGTTTGGCGAGAAAGCTTTCCACTTCCTCGTGGTAAGTCTGAAACGGATCTCCCATGACCAGAAAATCGCGACTGTCGTGGGCGATTGAATCCCAGTTGATCACGTAGGGATATTGTCGTTCCTGAAAATAAGCGACCGCTTTGGCGCGACCGGATGCGCGGGTATTAGCCGGAGCGACACGGAGGGCTTCGCCTGGCCGGATACTGTTGTTCCATTCGCCGATTCGTTTTCCGGGCGTGACGCTGAAAAACAAGCCGTTATCAATGTTGTGATATTCCAGATCCAGGCTGAGCAACCACGGATCGTTCCAATCCACGCCTTCGGCGGCCATGAATTCCTCGAGCAGCCATTTTTTCGTGATCCAATCGACCCCGCCAATGAGCGTCTCCTGATTTTGCTCGAGCGCTTCCAAAACGAAGCTCCAACTTTCCAATAACCAGTCGGTCTCGGCGTCGCGCCCGGCCAGATGTTTCCGGGCCAGATCGTGAAATTGCCACTGCACATCGAGAGCACCGATGTTTTGACCATTTTCCAAATCGACCAGCCATTCGCCGGTCGGATCGCGTGAGATGTCGCGCGTGCTGCGGACCGCATCGTTCAAAACCAGATTGCGCGGCAGCTGGCGATCTTCCAATAACGAGAGGACGCACGCCGTCGTTCCAATTTTCAGCGCGGTGGCAAACGGACTCATGTTGGAATCGCCAATGAGCAAATGCAGCCGTCGATATTTTCGATAATCAGCCAACGGCTCGTCACGCGCGTTGATAATGGCGCGATTGAACTGCACCCATTGATAGATGTCGTTCACGATGTGATCGGCGCGCTGACTGAGCTGAAATTGCACCGGAATCTCCTGCTGCGGCGGCTCAAAATCGAACGCCAGCGGATTCGCCTGCCCCACTCGACCCGCGCCGGTAAAAATTTGCCGGGTCGCCAGGAACGCCAGCAAGGTTCCGAGAACAGCCGGGGTGAATTGCGCTTCGCGCTTCATCAAATAATTCTCATGGCAGCCGAATGTCGCGCCGGTGTGATGATCGACGTTGTTCTTAATAAATGAGACGCGGCCGTTGGCTTCGAGCGCGGTCAGCGCAATCCGCAGCAGCTCGTCGCCGGCGACGTCGAAAGTGACGAGATCGTGCAGATGAAGGCATTCCGGCGACGCGTACTCGATGTGGCCCATGTCGAGATACAAACGTCCGCCATTGAGCAAGAAACCGCCGTTGCCTGGCGGTTCTTCGTAGTCGCGATAATGCAGGTCGATCGTTCCGACCCGCGCTTTTTGAAAGAGATAGTTTTTAACCCGGACCGGCCAGATTTCGGAATTGCTTCTCAGCTCGTCATTTCCGACGAGGCACCCGTACTCCGTCTCAATGCCAACAATGCGATCCATTGAATCAGTTAACGATTTGGCGAGTAAGTGATTGAATGATTTAGCAGAATACTAAACCACCGAAATCGCGTTACCGCGAATGACATTTGGCCATGACAGAACCGCGAAAATGGCTTTATCCCGAATAGATCGTCCCGTAACGCCAACCGACGCCAACCCCTTAGACAGGCTTTGCCTGCATGGTCTGGAGTGAAAGTCTCCGGTCAAGCGCTCCGACCGCCGCCGAACCGCCGATACCCACAAGAACGAACCACGGCAAGATTCCCCAATTATTCCAGGCTGGACCTACGGTCGGATCGGACGCGTTCCATGGGATGATACCGTGCGACATCGTATTGTAATAGGCGAACAGGTAAATGCTGGTGGCAATGGTGAACACAACATACCAGTTGGCCGAATAGAAAAGAATAAACGGGGCCAGCCAAACCAGATAATAGGGAACGAACCCCGGAGCAAAAATCCCAAAAGCCGTCCAGACAAGCGCTAAAGTCACGAGAAATCCTTTTCCCGATTGACCGCGCCGAAACCAGGCGAGAGTCACACTTGCAACGATCACAATCATTTTCAAAAGGACCAGTAACGGTGAAAAGCGATTGAGTGCTGGCGGGCTGACGTCGTACCCCAGAGCATCGCGAATGGTGGTGAACCAATAGGTGATCCCCCACCCGCCGGGAAAGCTGTAATATCCCAGCACGTTGTTCAGGAAGTAACTGGCAGATCCGATGAGCGCAGGAGACCACACTGCGAGGCACGACGGCCCAAAGGTCAGGGCAAAGCGCAGGCCGGGCTGCCGACCGCGGCCAAACCACCAGAAACAGAATACCGGGACCAAAAGGAGCGGAATGATTTTGATGGCACAGGCGAGCGCCAGAAAAATCGCGCTCAGTATCGAATGCTCCTCAATGCAAAAGTAGGTGGCCACCAACACGAGACAAACCATGAGCGGATCAACATTTCCGTGAAACCCGCTGACCATGAAATTAACCGGGCTCAGCGCGAACAGCACGATCGCCCAAGCGGGAGGGGTTCGGAGTTTTGTCCGAAAACGCAACAACAGCAGCACCGCCAAAAAGTCCGCGATGATGCATGGCAACCGGAGCAAGAACGGAAATGAGCGCGGAACAGTGTGCGGCGGGGGCGGTGTGAACCAGGCGGACAAATGATAAATCAGACCGAAGAGCTGCCCGGTGAACGGCGGATGGTTAAAATGGCGATCCAGCCGGTACATTTCATCGAGGCCCATCGAATCAACGACTTGTCCGAAACGGGCGTGAATGGTGACATCGCAAGAACCGTAGGTCGTAGCCGCGCAATAAATCTTTAGAGCCGCTGCAAAAAGCGCGGCCGCAATGATCCAGGCGTTAGGCGAAAGGCGGGCTCTGTTCTGACCAAGAGCGGCGCGGGAGTCGATACTCACGCCGCCGTCCAGAGCGGAAAATATGCCAGCAACGATACCCGAGGTCTTCCCGGAAAGATCAACCGAAGCGTTTCGCGATCACTTCTTCCGGCCGAACGACTTTACCGCGCCAGACGAATCCGCGCCGGACTCGCATCATGACTCGGCCATCTTCTTCCGCAAAATCTGCCGGTTCGTAACTGATCACCTTGTGAAACGAGCGATCGACAAATTCTTTCGGTTCAATCTCATGCACTTCGAAACGATGGAGGATTTCGACTAACGAATGGACCGCATTGTCCAGATTATCGCGCCATTGGGCAATGTGGCCGCGCTTCCCGCCTTTATCGTCGGCAGCGGTTCGCAACTGCGATGACAAGCTGTTTAGATCATCATAAAGAATGACCAGATCGTGGATGAAAGGCTTTTGCAGAGATTCGTGCAAAAAATTGTCGCGATATTTGCGCAACTCCGCGTGAAGCGAATCGAATAGCTGCTGGGTGACGTTGTCGGTGCTTCTCAACGCGGCCAGTTGCTCCTCAATCTTTTCAAACCGTTTGGTCAGCTCGGCCGATGGTTGGGAAATCGAATCCAGTTTTCCCATGACCGATTGTTCGAAAGTTTTCAGCAAATTTTCGATATCAGGAGCCGATCTTTCCTCGGCCCCCCACGCGCCATTTGCGTACGGCGCTGGTCCCACCGATTTGGCGGCTTCGGCGCTCAGCTGCTGCATCACTGCGGCAAACTCATCCGCCTGCGGCACCGGCACCGGTTTGTTGATGCCACTCATCAGTAAAAATTCCGTATGGCTTCGACCAAGCCCGGGATGTCGTGTCGTTTGGCCTCGACGTCGACCTTCAGCCCGTTGTCACGAACCGTTTTCGAAGTGATCGGGCCAATGCTCGCGACCTGCATGTTCTTTGGCCAAGTCAGCCCGAGCGCGAGAAAATTTTCCACCGTGGAGGAGCTGGTAAACGTGATGAGATCGGCGCCTTCTTCAAGAAAACGACGGCGCGACCCGGTCACATCTCCAGTTTCGGGTTCCGTACGATATGCAAATGCCTCATCCACAATGCCTCCCAGCCTCGACAATTCCTTCGGAAGCACGTCCCGCGCCTTTTCCGCCCGGGCCAGCAGAATTCGAAGGTTCTCTACCCCACCCTGCTTCTGAAATTCGCGGACGACCGCTTCCGCCACAAACTCCTCCGGCTGAAGGTCCACATGCAGGTGAAAATCCTTCACTCTTTGCGCCGTGGCCGGGCCGATTGCGGCAATTTTAGCGGCGCCGATTTCGCGGGCATCGTCGTAAAGCTTGTAGAAAATGTCGAAGAACGCTTCGACTCCGTTCGGACTGGTGAAAATGATCCAGTCATACTGGTGCGCGTCCTGAACCAGCTCGGCAAATTCGCGCAGCTCCGTTGGCGGAGCAATGCGGATGGTGGGGATTTCCAAAATATCCGCACCGAGCGCCCGCAATTGGCTGCTCAATGCGCCGGCTTGTTTGCGCGTGCGCGTGACAACAATTCGTTTTCCGGAAAGCGGCCGCCGTTCAAACCAGTTCAGATCTTTTCGTAACGAAACAACTTCGCCAAAAATGGCAACGGCCGGCGGTTCAAATCCCGCTGCCACCGCGCGTTGGGCAATATTTTCGAGCGTGCCGACGATCGTTTGTTGGCGGCCGGTCGTAGCCCAACGAACCAGCGCGACCGGCAAATCAGGCCGGGCACCGTTCGCTAACATCTCACGGGCGATCGCTTCCAGGCGCTCGACACCCATCAACATGATCTGGGTACCGCCCAACCTGGCCAGCGCCGCGTAATCAATCGCGCTCTTCTCTTTGCCCGGATCTTCGTGACCCGTGAAGAACGTCACGTGAGAATTTTCGGCGCGACTCGTGACCGGGATTCCGGCGTAGGCCGGGCCGGCAATGGCTGAGCTGACGCCGGGAACGACTTCAAATTCGAATCCCGCCGCCACCACGGCCTCGGCTTCTTCGGCTCCGCGACCAAACACGAACGGGTCGCCACCTTTTAGCCTGACGACCTGTTTTCCCGAGCGGGCTCGATCAATTAACAAGGCGTTGATTTCGTCCTGGGTGAGCGTGTGTTTTCCGGCGCGTTTCCCGGCATCGATGCTCTCTACCTCCGCGCGAGCCCATCCCAGCATCTCGGGGTTGGCCAGCGAATCGTAAATAATCACATCCGCGCGTTCGATGCATTCTTTGGCGCGTAAGGTTGCCAGGCCAAGATCTCCCGGCCCCGCTCCCACCAGATAAACTTTGCCCGTTTTGCTCGCACTCGTGCTCATAATCTTATCCAAAAATCCGACCGGAGACCCTCACCCGTCCGGCGCGGACGGCGTCGCTTTGGTGTCGGTTCGGTCTGGCGTTTCATCCCTTTAGTTTTTCGAACAATTCGCCTGCTAATTTCTCCGGACTATTCCGATTTCCTTCAACCATCGCGACTCGCGGTTCCGGTTTGCCGTCATCAAAAATTTGCGCGCGAATCTTTATTAAGTCCTGGTCGATTGTCGCCAGGACGCCGACGGGCTGGTTGCAGTCGGCATCCAGCAGCCGCAAAAATTCTCGTTCAGCTCGCAAACAACTATGCGTAACGAGATCATCGGCCTCGCGGAGAAGCGAATTGGATTCGTTTGCGCGTGATTGAATAGCGATCACGCCCTGGCCTCCCGCAGGTAAGAAAATCTCCGGCGCCAGCGACATAATGGAAAAGCTGTTTTCCTCGAACGTAAAACTGTTCGTTTGGCAATCAATGCCGAGACGCTCCAGGCCGGCTTTGGCCAACACGACACCCTTCCAGTCACTCTGTTGCAATTTCCGCAGACGCGTCGGGACGTTTCCTCGCAAGTCCACCACCTGCAGATCCCGTCTTTGCCAGCTCAACTGGCGTTGCCGCCGCACACTCCCCGTCGCAACAACGGAGCCTCGCGGAAGGGAATCCAAACTCGACTGGCTTAACCCGTCAGTTTCCGGCCGGTGCTTCTTAATAATAAGCACATCGGCGACGGCGGCGCGCGGCAGGACGGCTGCGATCGCCGTTCCCGGAGTGAGATTGCTCGGCAGATCCTTGGCGCTGTGCACCGCGATGTCGATCTCACCATCAATCAACGCCCGTTCGATTTCGCCGGTGAACAAGCCTTTTCGTCCGGCCCGCAAATCGATCGGTTCCACCGCTCGATCGTCCCCGCGGGTCTTGATGATTTTTATCTCGATCTCGATTTCCGGCTGCCGCGCCTTCAACCGCCCGGTCACCAGGCGAGTTTGGGCAAGAGCCAGCTCACTGCCCCGGGTTCCAATATTTAATTTCTTAATCACGAAAATTGTTGCGCGGTTTCCTGCGTTATCGGGCGGGCGCGGCGCTCGCCTCCGTTTCAACCTTGCTCATACTCATGCTCTTGATCCTGATCCATTCGGCCCGGCAACATCGATCATGAGCAAGAGTAAGATCAAGCGCAGGACTGCGGCCACTTGCGAGGCTGCTCCGTTGGTTACGGCAATGTCTTACAACGATTGTGACGCCGCTTTGCCACCAATGGGATGCTCGCCGTCGGGAGGGGCTGCTACTCCACCGGCAACCAATTTGGAAAATTCGGCTACGTGCCCGGTAATAATTTCCTCCGCCACGACGATTTGTTGCCGGCGAAGCGCGAGAGATTGGTCGGCGATGGATTGGAGCGAATCAATATCATATAGATAGACGCCCTGGAGATCGTTCACACCGGCTTCCACGTCGCGCGGGACTGCGATGTCGATAATGAAAAGCGGGCGATCGATTCGCTCGCGCAAAATCGGCTCGAGATTTTGCCGGGTCAGCAAAGGTTGCTCCGACGAAGTCGAGGTAATCACAATGTCGATCTCGCGGCATTGCTCCAACCAATGATCGAACGGAATCGTCTGCGCGGCGACGAATTGCGCCAAATTTTCCGCGCGATCGGTCGAGCGGTTGGTCAGCCGCAAATCGGTCACACCACGTGAAGTCAAAGCGCGCGCCGTCCGCTCGCTGGCCTCGCCCGCGCCGACTAACAGGACCTTGCATTTGTTCAGATCACCGAAAATCTTTTCCGCTAAATCTACCGCGATCGACCCGACCGAGACTGAGCCCCGGGTGATTTCGGTATGGGTCCGGACCTGCTTGGCGACGCGAAAGGCGCGCTGAAATAGCCGGTGCAAGTACGGTCCGGCGGCTCCATTGGTTCGCGCCAGTTCGTAAGCTTTCTTCGCCTGGCCAAGAATTTCAGTTTCACCCACCACCATCGAATCCAAGCCGGACGCGACGCGAAAAAGATGTTGGGCGCATTTTTCGTCTTCGTAGCGATAAAATGGCGGCGCGTATCGATGTGGCTCCGCGGAATCGCGACTCAAACAGCGAGCGATTTGATCGGTGGAGATTCGCGTGCTGGAAGCTCCATAAACTTCGACGCGATTGCAGGTCGTGAGCAACAATGCTTCCGAGCAGCCGGCTTCTCGCAAAACGCAGCTGGTTTCGTCGTGACCCGCGAACAGCTCGCGCGTCTCAACGTCGGTTTGATGATGGCTTAAGCCGACGCAAAAAATATTCATGGGCGAGGCATCTGAGCGGTGAACGTGATGCCCCAAAGTAAGGTGAGCGCTGCGCTGAACCCAATAATGCAAAGCGCAGCCACCCATTTCGGTGCCAGCCGGCGAAGATATCGCCCCTGTAAAATCGCCGCGTAAAGCAGCCACACCGCGATCGCGCAAATCACCTGGCCGATCGGCAATGGTTGACCAACGAAAAATCCGCTCACGAGTCCAATGGTATAAAGCGCGAATCCCCACCAAAGCAGTCGGGTGATCGCGCCGAAGAGATCCGATAGCGGCGGCAAAAAGTAAAAGATCGAACCGAGATGCCGGGTTTTTAGCTGTCGCTCCTGGACCAGGTACATCACCCCGGCGATGCAAGCGAGAGCGAACGCGCCGTAGGCGATGATGGAGACTGACGCATGAAACTCCAGCCAGGGATTCGCCGGCATCTGGCCGGGATGCCGAATGTCAATCGGCGCAATCAAGGCAAAGCCTTGCAACAAGACCACCAGCGGAGCCGTGAACGCGCCCATTAACGAAAGCCGATAAACCGGACCGACCAGGAGATAGATCAGCGCAACCGACCAGGCGAGAAAGGCGAAGACCTCGAAGAGGTTGGTTAATGGACAGCGCCCGATAGCATGGCCGCGAATCGATAAAAAAGCGCTTTGGAGAAGAAATCCCACGCCGATCGCGAAAAAGTTGAATCGCCCGGCGTGCAGTTTCCTGGCCGCCACCAGCCCTGCCGTGCGGACTACGGCCGCCAGGAAACAAAAAGTCGAAATGATCAGTAAGTTTCGATCCACGAAGCGAGCAATTTAGGATCGCCCGCAGGGCTTGGCAATTCGACACGCATTGACCTTTGCCAATGCCGTCGCTAGCCTTCGCGCCGATGGCTTCCGATAAGATCGACGGATTGCGGGCAGGCGTGCGGGATGTACCGGATTTCCCCAGGAAAGGAATCGTTTTCAAGGATATCACGCCGATTTTGAAAGACGGCCGGATGTATCGCGATTCGGTCGATCTCTTTCTCGAAGAATGTCGCGGGAAGAAAATTGATAAAATAGTCGGGATCGACGCCCGCGGATTTCTTTTTGGCTCAGCGGTGGCCTACGAGCTTGGAATTGGTTTCATCCCGCTGCGCAAGAAAGGACGTCTGCCCTACAAAACGGAAAGCGCGAAATACTCGCTCGAGTACGGCGAAGCGGAAATGGAATTACACATCGACGCGATCACGCCCGGGGAACAAATTGTCTTAATCGATGATCTTCTCGCAACCGGCGGCACCTCGGCGTCGGCCGCCACTCTGATCCGCAAAGTGGGGGGTGAACTGGTCACTGCGATTTTTCTCATCGAGCTGGAGTTTTTGAATGGGCGCAAGAAACTTGAGCCAACCCCAATCGTCTCGTTTCTGAAATATTGAAATTGGTGGGGCGAGACTCTGTCGAGCGGGTCATATAAGTGATCGATGACCCTGGTCCGCAGCCGACACGGCTGCCACCACAAAAGTTGCGGCGTTACGTGCGAATGTTGTAGCTGCCACAGAAATTTGATGGGGCGAGACTCTGTCGAGCGGGTTGGCGAGTTGTAGCGGTGTTTGTGTCAAACGCCGAACTGAAAATATCGGCAAACCAAGGAGCGGCGTGCTTCTGCGCGCCGGCATTTCAAAACGGCGACTGGAAAGTCGCCGCTCCTTGAGGGACAGGCGCGAGAGTCTGTCGGCCGGTTATATAAGTAACGGCGCCTGGTCCGCAGCCGACACGGCTGCCACCACAAAAGTTGCGGCGTTACGCGCAAATGTTGTAGCTGCCACAGAAATTTGATGGGGCGAGACTTTGGCGAGCCGGTTGGCGAGTGGTAGCGGTGTTTGTGTCAGACGCCGAACTGAAAATATCGGGAAACCAAGGAGCGGAGTGCTTCTGCGCGCCGGCATTTCAAAAACGGCGACTGGAAAGTCGCCGCTCCTTGAGGGACAGGCGCGAGACTCTGTCGAGCCGGTTATATAAGTAACGATGCGGGTCCGCAGCCGACACGGCTGCCACCACAACGGGCATGGTCTGTCGGGACGTCCCGTTTCAAAAATCGCGCCGTGGCTACAAGGCGCCTCCACGGACAACGACTTGGACATCGATTTCCTGGAGCGCCAGTTGATCGCGAATCTGGCCTAACAGGTCGATCGTTCGATTCTCGGGTATATGCGCGCAGCGCAGTTCGATCCGTGCACTTTTTCCGGCCAGATCGGGATGCGATTCAGACAGTTCGCCATCGAGCAGGAACGAAGCGTAGGTATTGAAACGTTCCTGGAGATGGAACAGCTGGTCATTCTCCCCGGTCCAGGGTTCATCCTGTTTCATGATGAGTACGACTTGATCGATCTTCGGATCGTGCGCGACGATATCGATCAAGCTGTCGCCGCTCTTGGTCGATTCGGGATTCGGACTGGCGAAATCGGTGCTCAAACGTCAGAACCTTCATCTTTCCGTAATCGTTTCAAGCGAGTTCAGCTGACCGGGCCGCCAGCATCGCTGCTTGAACGCATCCCCCCGCACGCTTTTAATTGCTTCATGCCGAAGAAATCGCAGCTCACCTTGCTTGGCCGGAGCGAAGCCCGAATTCCCGCATCGCCGGATGAAGCTCGTTTGGAAAAATTTCCCAACCCGTCCCGGCGCGATTACTCGATCCGGTTTGAAACGGACGATTTCACTTCGCTCTGTCCCATCACCGGTCAGGCCGATTTTGCGCGGATCCAGATTGAGTACGTGCCTGATCGCGAGTGCGTCGAAACCAAATCGCTCAAATTCTATCTCGCCTCTTATCGGAATGTGCGCGCGTTCAACGAAGCGGTGACCAACCGTATTCTCGACGACTTCGTCAAAGCATGCCATCCGCGATCGGCCACGGTCGCAGCGCAATTCTCTGCCCGCGGCGGAATCGCGCTGACAATCACCGCCCAACATCCAACAAAACGCGCCGGCAAATTCGATATTCGGATTTTAGATCCTAACCGTCGATGAAACGCGCCGTCGTCTTATTGAGTGGCGGTCTCGATTCCACCACCACTTTGGCGATCGCCAAAGATGAAGGTTACGAGACGTTTGCGCTGTCGTTTGATTACGGACAGCGCCACAGGATTGAACTGGAAGCGGCTCGACGAATTGCCGGATCGTTAGGGGCGCGCGATCATCAAGTGGTTAAACTGGATCATTCGCTTTTCCGTGGGTCCGCTCTCACTGATGCAATCGATGTCCCCAAAGATCGCACCGGCCTCGATGGCGGAATCCCGATCACGTATGTGCCTGCGCGCAATACGATTTTCCTCGCTCACGCTTTGGCCTGGGCGGAAACAATTCCCGCCGCGCACATTTTCATCGGAGCCAATGCGATCGATTACAGCGGTTATCCGGATTGCCGGCCGGAGTTCATCGCGCTATTTGAAAAATTGGCGAACGCCGGGACAAAAGCGGCAGCAGCCGAAGGCGTCCGTTTTCGGATTCATGCGCCCCTGATCGAAATGAGCAAGGCAGACATTGTCCGCCAAGCTCTCAATCTCGGAGTGGATCTGGCGCTGACACGGAGCTGTTACGATCCCCGGCCCGATGGAAGCGCCTGCGGAAGATGCGATTCATGTCAGCTTCGGTTGAAAGGCTTTCGAGAGGCCGGCGTGGATGACCCGATTACTTACGCGAGATGAAATGGTCGACCGTTTTCGCACTGACCAAAACCGAACAACGCGTTGTCATTGTCGTCATGGTTTTTCTGGTCGCAGTTACGTTCGCGAAGCGGCAGCGCGAAAAGCCCCGTCCAGCGCGGCCGTCGATCCATTCGATACCGGGCGAAGATTTGAGATCCGTCCCGCCGAAAGAATCGCCCTCGTTAGGCGACGACGACAGTAATTAGTCGGCGGCCAGGCCGGGAATTTTTGCGTAACCCACAAACGTCGGACCGGGCTCGTCACTTTTCGGATTTTTCACGCGCCCGACTTTGAATTCAAAAGCGCTGACACCGTTTCGTTGTTGCCCCTTGAAATTGCGACCGTCGCTGGCCCCGATCATCACCCGCTGATTCGTTCCCTTTTCGCGCCCGATATAAATCATCGTTTGCGTCACATCAGGTTCGCCGCTGCTTCCGGAAGTACTCGCCCAAAACAACAAATCGCCCGGTTTTAACGCGTCGAGTTCGAAGGTGTCGTCTTTTTGGGAAAGGACCGCCTGAAAATTTCCCGCTTTCCGAACCCAGACATACTGGTCGCGCGCATCACGCGGCACATCCTTAATTCCAGCTTGCGAGAGCACGTAATAAATAAAACCCGACGAATCCATTCCGCCTTTGGCCGGATCCGCGGAGTTATATTTGTAGCTCATTTTCTTCGTGGTCAGCTCCAATCCCGAATCAATGATTTTTCGGACCTCGGTCGGATAATTGTCGTAGTCGGTCACATCAGAAGCCGCAATCGTCGCAGTCGCCCCGGATTTCCTGGATGGCGCGCCGGAGGCGGGCGCCGGCGTTTCCGGAGCGTTCTCTTGCGCGGGAGAAGTCTCCGCCTTCGATCGTCGAGATCCCGGCGGCGGAGCGATTGGCCGAACCGGTTCGAAAGTTTGTGTCTGGCCAGTGTGAGATTCGCGCTTCTCGGGCGATGCCGTGGCGGACGGTTCTTCTACCTCCATCGCCGGGGTTTCTTCGGCGGTCGATTCCGGTGAGGTGGTCGTTGCCGGCGAGGATGTCTCGCCCGCATCGGCGGGCGTCGCCGTCGGCGAACCCGTCGGAGAAGGCGACGATTTTTTCCGCACCTTCTTCTTTTTTGGCGTCGGAGTCGGAGTCGGTGTGTGCCTGGCAAAAACGCGCTTCAATCTCGCGCCTAACGAATTATCCTCTTCGGCTTGTCCACGCACCTGGCTGGCCGCCACCGCCAGGCTGAGCACCAAACCGAGGACGATGACGTTGCGTAATTTCATGATTCGGAGGTAACAAATCAGCCGGCCAGTTCGCTCAACACAGCTTGATTCATGCGAATGCCAGCGTCCAGATTCTCCAGCGGGAAATTCTCGTTCGGTGAATGAGCCCGGCAATTGGGCAGCGCCAGCCCGATCAATAATGTTTCAACACCGAGAATATTTCGGAAATCCGCCGTGATCGGAATACTCCCGCCTTCGCGAATCAGCGCGACGTCGTGATTGAATGTCTTGCGCAAGGCGCGCTGGGCCGCCTGACCAAATTTGCTGTTCGGATCGGTGAAGTACCACGGACCGTGATGACCCTTGGTCAGTTCCAAAGTAACGCCCGGCGGCAGATTTTTTCGCAAATGCTGTTCGGCGAGCTCGACCACGCGATCTCCGTTTTGCTTCGGCACCAGGCGAAACGTGAGCTTGGCCATCGCATGGCTGGGCAACACCGTTTTCGTCCCTTGCCCCTGATATCCTCCGCCCATGCCATTCACCTCGGCCGTCGGGCGGACCCAAATTCTTTCCAAAGTGCTGTATCCTTTTTCCCCGAAAAGTTCCGGGGCACCGCTTTCGGCCAGCACCAGCTTGTCGCCATCGACCGGGAGCTTGCTCCACATTTCTTTCTCCCAGTCCTTCATCGCTTCGACCTCATCGTAAAAACCAGGAATGGCCACGCGCCCGTCGCGATCGTGCAGACTGGCAAGTAAACGCGCCATCGCCGCCAACGGATTCGCCACCGCGCCGCCGTAAATTCCCGAATGAAGATCGATCTTCGGTCCGGTCACTTTTAATTCCAGGCCGACGACGCCGCGCAAACCGTAACTGATCGTCGGAATTCCAGGCGCGAGCATACCGGTATCGGAAACTACCACCACGTCGCATTTCAGCGCCTCGCGGTTTGTTCGCAGGAAATTGCCCAGATTACCGCTGCCAATTTCTTCTTCGCCTTCAATCACGAAATGAAGATTCACCGGAAGATCGTTCGATTTTTCGAGCGCTTCCTGAACGCCGAGAATGTGAGCGAGAATCTGGCCTTTGTTATCGGTCGAGCCGCGGGCAAAAACATAACCGTCTTTTACGACCGGCTCGAACGGCGGCGAATCCCAGAGCTCGAGCGGATCGGGCGGCTGAACATCGTAGTGGCCATAGATCAACACCGTGCGGCGACCCGGCTGATGTTTGTTTTTGGCCCAAACCACCGGGTGGCCCGGCGTGGGAACCAGTTTCGCTTCCAATCCAATGCTGGACAGCTTTCCTACGAGCCAATTAGCGCACTCCGCGACTTTTTCGGAGTAATTATCGTCGGTTGAAACGCTGGGAAAACGCAGAAACGTATAGAAATCTTCAAGAAAACTGGCGCGCATGAGTGGATTCTTAGAATGATGGATGACAAATGTCGAATCACGAATAGTTCCGGCTATTGTGGAGGCAGCGGTGTCGGCTGCGACTAAGACCCGATCCACCACGAAGCGCACGAAGGGCACGAAGGTGCAAAACATTTTGGCTATTGTGAAGGCAGCCGTATCGGCTGCGACTAAGACCCGGTCCACCACGAAGCGCACGAAGGACACGAAGTGCAAAAGATTTTGGCTATTGTGGAGGCAGCCGTGTCGGCTGCGACTAAGACCCGATCCACCACGAAGGGACACGAAGTGGCGGAACACATTTTGGCTATTGTGGAGGCAGCCGTGTCGGCTGCGGGTTAAGACCGGATTCACGACGAAGGACACGAAGTGGCAGAACATTTTGGTTAGTGTGGAGGCAGCCGTGTCGGCTGCGACCAACTACCAAATGTGGTGGTCGACGCCGCTTCACCCACCGCAAATTGTGTGATTTTAAGCTTGTATCCGAGCGAGGGTGACTATATTTAGCGTTCGAGCCCGCGCTTCAGCCCCAAAATGCATCTACAATCGCTCGAACTGTTCGGCTTTAAATCGTTTGCCGACAAAACGATTCTCAATTTTCACGAAGGCGTGACCTCCATTGTCGGGCCTAACGGCTGCGGCAAATCCAACGTCCTCGACGCCATCAAATGGGTGCTCGGTGAACAATCCGCCAAGTCGCTGCGCGGCGGAGAAATGGCCGACGTCATTTTTAATGGCACGGATTCACGCAAACCGGTCGGCTTGGCCGAAGTTTCGCTCACCTTTAGCGATTGCGGGGGCGAACTCGGGGTCGATTGGCACGACGTTCGCGTGACCCGACGAATTTATCGCGACGGCAATTCCGAATATCTCCTGAACAAGACCGTGTGCCGTTTACGGGATATCCAAAATCTGTTTGCCGATACCGGGGTGGCTCGTTCGGCCTATTCCATGATGGAACAGGGCAAGATCGATATGCTCTTAAGTTCGCGACCGGAAGATCGTCGCGCGGTATTTGAAGAAGCTGCGGGTATTACTAGGTACAAAGGCCAAAAACGCGAAGCGCTGCGCAAACTCGAGGCGACTGAAGCGAATCTGCTCCGGATCGGTGACGTCATTAAGGAAGTGAAGCGGCAGATCGGTTCACTGCAACGCCAGGCTGGCAAGGCGCGGCGTTACCAGGCCCTGCATGCGGATTTACGCGTTTTGGATACGCATCATTCTCGCAAACAACTCGATGCGCTGGAAAGCGAGCTGCGCAGTTGCCGCTCGGAAATCGCGCGCTCGTCCAGCGCTGAAGATGAATCCCGCGCCGGGATCGAAGCCGCCGAAGCCGCGATTGCGGAGCAACGGCGTGCTCTGGATCAGATCGATTTCCAGATTGCGGAGATGCGCGGTGAAGTGCAGCGATGGCAGAGCGAAATCGCCACCCACCAGCACCGAATCGAATTTAACCGGCAGCGCAGCGAAGAATTTCGCGAACTGATTTCACGCGCGCAGGATGAGATCGCCGCCGCGGAAACACGGTTGGCCGAACAAGCCGAACGGATGCGCGAAGCCGATTCATCGATCGAAAAGAGCCGCACCACGCTCGGCACACGCGAAGGTGAACTCAAGCAACTGACCGCTGCGCTTTCGGATATCCGATCCAAACGCGAGACGTTGGAACGGGAAGCGAAGGAATTGCAGATCGCGACGGCGAAACTCGAAAGTCGCATCGCCACTCTGAATGAGGAATTGACCGGCGCCATCGCCCGGCGCGACGCGACGATTACCCGGATCGACGGACTCGCTGCTCAAATCCAGCAAACTTCTGAGGCACGGACCAGGGTCGAGCAGCAAATCGCCGCGGCCCGCTCGGCGATCGTGACCGAACAGCAGCAAATCGCCGAACTTCTTCTCCATTCGCAAACCGCCGAGAAAGAACTCGGCCAGAAGAGGGAACATCTGGTCGAATCGGACAAAAAGTTGGCGGAACTCGATCGCACCATCGCGGAAAAGAAATCGCGTCTCGAAGTTTTGCGTCAGTTGAACCTGGAAGGGCGCGGATTAAGCGAAGGATCGCAGGCCGTGCTGACGGATGTGGATTCACGTTATCGTGAGTCCGTTGTCGGTGCGCTGGTTTCGCAACTGGATGTCGAACCGAAATTCATTCCAGCGATCGAAGCCGCGCTCGGGCGTCATTTGCACGCGATCATCTTGAACAATGCGGACGCGGCGGCGGAGATTGTCGATCAATTGACTCGCAGGAAGCTCGGCCGGACAGCGCTTTTCGTCCTACAACTCAGCTCGAGCTTTCAACATTCCGTTCGGAAAGTTTTGCCGAACCACGCCATTGCCTGGGCCGTCGATAAAGTTGTCGCCCCCCGACAGCTCGAACCGCTCATTCGCCATCTCCTGGATGGTGTCGTGATTTTCTCCAGACTCGACGGCGCGCTCGCCTGCAAGAAAGCCGATCCTTCCCTGGCGGTTGCGACGTTGAGCGGTGAATTCATTTCTGCCGAAGGCGTCGTTTTTGGCGGAAGCGCGACCGTGAAATCGGATTCGCTTCTGCAGCGCAAAGCCGAAATTGGGGACCTGGAAAAAGAGGTCGCCGGATTGGTGGATCACCACGCGGCCGTGACGGAACAACGCCGGGCGGCCGAGACCGCGGTCTTAGCCACGGCGGACCAGGTCAATCAATCGCGTGAGCATCATCAGCACGCCCAAATTTCACATTCCACTGCGGCGGAGCGGATCGCCTTGCGCGAGCAGGAACAGGATGATCTCGCGCACAAGGTGGACGCTCTTCAATCGGAAAAGGGAATTCTCGAGCAACAAATCACCGCGGCGGACCAAACGATTGCTGAATTGGAAAAAGAACTGCGCGATGCGCGGGCCGACCTTGCGACGCACCAGGCCAAAGAATCTGCCACCGAAGGCGGCCAAGAGGCCGCCGCGAAAGAAGAGGCCGGGCTGACTGAAAGAATAAACGAAGTTCGTCTGGCGATCGCGACCGAACATCAACGCCAGGAAGGCTTCGTGGCCCAACGAGCGCCCATGGCCGCGCGCGAAGCGGAATTGAACGAACTGATTTCGTCGCGCCAGGCAGACATTGCCAGCTACGAGCAAAGAATTGAGCGCCAGAAGATCGAATCCGAACAATCGAATGCCGCGATTGAGCAACAACGTGTCCGCGCTAAGGAAGCAGAGGCCGCTGCCGGAAAGATCGCCGAGAACCGCGGAACCTTTGTGGCGGAGATCAATCAGTGCGAAACCGATTTGCGACAGCTGCGTAATTCGCTGAGCGAATCGCAGGATCAACGCGGCCAGATGCAGGTGCGCGAGTCTCAGCTGCAGATGCAGATCGAGAACGTCGCGGAAAACATCGAGCGAAGATATCACATCGATATTCGCGGGTTCGCGGCCGATCAGCCGGCCTTTGCGAAGACTCTTCAGGTCCAACTCAAGCGCATGGAAAAAGACCCGGCACCGGATCTTGCCGATGAAGATTTGCAAAACTTGATTACGGAATTGACCCGCCAGCTCGATAACATGGGCCCGGTCAATCTCGATGCCGTGCAGGAATATGATGAGCTCGAGGAACGTCACAAATTCCTGGAGACGCAAAATACCGATCTGACGAATTCGCGGCGCGAACTGCTCGACGTCATCGCCCGAATCAACTCGACCACCAAAAAACTGTTTGGCGAAACCTTTGCGCAGGTTCGGGCGAATTTCCGCGAGATGTTTACCGAACTGTTCGGCGGCGGCCGGGCGGATCTTTCGTTGATGGATGAAAACGATCCGCTCAACTGCGGAATCGAAATTGTGGCCAAACCGCCGGGGAAACAGTTGCAGAGCATATCGCTCTTGAGCGGTGGCGAGCGCGCAATGACAGCGGTCGCCCTGTTGTTCTCGATTTACATGGTTCGCCCGAGTCCATTCTGCGTTCTCGACGAGATGGATGCGCCTTTGGACGAGAGCAACATCAACCGATTTTTGCGAATGCTCGATCGGTTCACGGGTCAGAGCCAGTTCATTATCATCACCCACAACAAGCGAACGATTGCCAAGGCGAACGTGCTTTACGGGGTGACGATGGAAGAGCGCGGCGTGAGCAAACTGGTTGGTATGAAGCTAAGCGCGCCGCCCATTGCCGAACAATCGTCCCCGCCCGCCGCGGCTGTCCCGACTCAACGACAATTTTCCATGGTTGAGAACGGGAACGGCGAACACAAGGCCACTCACGCCGCCCGTTAGCTCGGACGGCGGCCCCGGCCGCGTCTCGAAAATGGCAATCACACGGAGGCGTCCCTCCAATCTTTGGCGCCCGAATCGCAGTTAAAAAAATTTTGCGCGCGACTGACGTTCTTGCGTAAAATTGCGCATGCTTCAAACGGCACAGCGCGGCAAGAAATCGAAAAAGACCGCGTCGGCAGAGCCGGTCGGGAAAGAAACAAAGATCCACGAGCGATACGTTGAAGCGTTTCGCTGGATGCTCACCGCGCGGATACTCGAAGAGAAACTGGCCAGCCTTTATCGCGGCGGAATGATTGTCGGCGGTGTCTATCTTGGCCGCGGCCAGGAAGCAGTCAGTGCCGCTTGCGGGATGTTTCTACAAAAGGGGGACGTTTTCGGCCCGCTGATTCGCGATCAGGCCGGCCGTTCCGCGTTCGGCGAACCGTTGCTGGATGTCGTCCGAACCTACCTCGGTTCGGTCAAAGGCCCGATGCGCGGCCGTGACGGCAATATTCATCGTGGCCGCCCGGCCGAAAACCAATTGGCCATGATCAGTCATCTCGGGGCGATGATTCCGGTGATGGTCGGCAAATTGATGGCCAAACGAATGAAGGGCGAAAAGGAATTCGTTGGTCTGACCACGATCGGCGAAGGCGGAATGCAGACCGGTGCGACCCATGAAGGATTGAACATCGCCGCGGTCGAGCAGGTGCCGTTGGTAGTCGTCGCCACCAATAATCATTGGGCTTATTCGACGCCTAACGAACGCGAATTCGCGTGCGCGAACCTGGTCGATCGCGCCGTCGGGTACGGTTACGAAGGACATACCATCGACGGAACCGATCTGAACCAGTGCCTCGAGGTCATCGAGGCCGCGGTCAAGCGAGCGCGGGCCGGCCGCCCGCCGCAGTTGATCGTTGCCGAGGTTTTGCGCCTGGCCGGTCACGGCGAACATGACGACGCCAGCTATGTGCCGCCGGACATGAAGGGTCAGCCGTTTGCGCAGGACCCTGTCGCGCGCACCGAAAAATTCATCCTTGATCGCGGATTGCTGGATCGTGACGCGTTGCAACAGATGCGCGCGGAAATCGCCAAACAGGTCGACGAGGCGGTTGCGACAGCGCAACAAGAAGAGGCGCCGCATCCTCGGGAAGAAGATTGGCGGGCACTGTCGACTACCACACTGCTCGACAAACCGGCGCTCACCTAAATTCGAAATCCGAGTATCGAAGCTTTAAACAAATCCAAATGATCCAAATTCGAAAGAAAGCCACGTTCTGCATCACTTCGAACATGCTTTGGAATGTTCTGGTTAATTTCTCGTCCCTCGCCACTCCGCGCTCGTCACTGTCCCTATGGCTGTGACGTACCTGGAAGCGATTCGCGAAGCGCAGACAAAATTGCTGCGGGACGATCCGCGTGTTTTCATCTACGGACAGGACATCGCCGGAAAGTTTGGCGGGGCATTCAAGGCGACCAAAGGGCTCGCGGAAAAATTTCCGGGACGTGTTCTAAACACGCCGATCAGTGAAGATGCGATGGTCGGCACGGCCATTGGGGCGGCGCTGGAAGGGATGCGACCGATCGTGGAAATGCAGTTCGCCGATTTTTCAAGCGTCGCGCTCAATCAAATCCTGAACAACGCGGGCACGCATTACTACCGCACAAATATTCCGATACCGATTACGGTGCGACTACCTTCGGGCGGAACGAAAGGAAGCGGTCCGTTTCACAGCCAGAGCATGGAAGGACTTTACTCGCACTATCCGGGTGTAGTGGTGATGACGCCGGCCACGGTGGAGGACGCTTACACGATGTTAATCGATGCGGTGGAGATCAATGATCCGGTGCTCTACTGCGAGCATAAATATCTTTATTATCACCTCAAAGCCGATGCGTTGCCGAAAGAGAGCTTTCCCATTGGCCAGGCTCGGATCGTTAGGCCGGGCCGGGATCTCACCATCGTGACCTACAGCGCGATGGTTCATGAATCCCTGGCGGTGGCAAATGAATTGCAGAAGGACGGATTCGAAGTCGAAGTGGTGGACCTGCGCACGGTCAAGCCGCTCGATACTGAGACGGTGCTGGCGTCGGTCGCGCGCACTGGACGTTTGCTCGCCGTCGGTGAAGCGTTTCCCTGGGGCGGCGTCACGGCCGAAGTGATCGCCCGAGTCACCACTCAAGGTTTTCATCTGCTCGATGCGGCACCGGGGCGGATCAACGCCAAAGACACGCCCATTCCTTATCATCCCAATCTCTGGAGCGAACACCGCCCCAATCGAAAAAGCATCGCCGTAAAAGCACGCCAAATCCTCCAGGATTAACTCCTCAACTTCTCAACTTCTCAACTTCTCAACTCCTCAACTCCTCAACTCCTCCATGTCTCAAATTCCAATCACCATGCCGCAGCTCGGCGAATCGATGGCCGAGGCGACAATCGTTTCCATCAAAGTAAAACCGGGCGACAAAGTTTCGGCCGATCAGGAAATCATCGAGGTTGAAACTGACAAAGCGGTCATGGGTGTCACCACGCCGTGCCCTGGCGAAATCGCCAAGATCGACGCCGAGGTCAAAGGAACGTATCCAGTCGGCGCAATTCTTGGCTACATCGAAGCGAGCGAAGCGGACGCCGCGCGATTTCAAAAACGCTCGCCGGAACAGCCCCAAGGGCAGGTGGCGGAAGAAATCCCGGGCCGCCAGGAAGAAACACCAGATGGGACCGGCAACGGCAGCGGTTCACATTTCCAAGTCGACGAAGTGGAACTTCCGAAAATCGCCACGAGCAGTGAAGTGGGTCGCGGCGGCCTGCCGGTGCCCGCGAGTGCGAAAGGCGCGGGATATCTATCGCCGCGGGTCCGCGCGCGCATGGCCGAGCTCCAGTTGACGCGAGCCGATCTCGCCGGGATCGCCGGCACTGGAACGGCCGGACGGTTAACGATCAAAGATCTCGAAAACTTTCTCAGCTCGATCGAATCGCAGCCCGCCGAAAAACCAAGCGCCATTCGAACCGGCGTTGCGGATGCGATGCGCAGAAGTTGGACACGACCGCTGGCGACGGTCGGCGTTGCGGTTTGTCTCGATCCCGTATTACAGGATCGGAAAGGACGCGATCCGAAACCAGGTCCTGCGCTCTACGCGTTACGCGCACTGGCGCTCGCCATTGCCGAACAACCAAATGCCGCGGCGCGCTTAATTGGCGGGCGCGCAATTGGATCGCAATCGATCGATATCGGCCTCGCCGTGGAAGCCGGCGAAGGCATCATGGTGCCGGTCATCCGCAATGCCGACAAAACCTCTCTCGCTGACCTGGCCACGAAATATCAGGAACTCGTCGATCTCGCGCGGCGTCGCCGTCTAACGAGTGAGATGACTGCGGGTGGAATCGCTTCCGTATCGAATTTCGGCACCTTCGGACTCGATTGGGGCACGCCCATTCCCCTGCCCGACCAAACCATGATTCTTGGTCTCGGCGTCGGAAAAAAATTGCCGGTCTGGGACGAATCGAAAAACGAATTCGTGCCGCGAACGGAAGCGCAAATGACTTTGAGCTTCGATCATCGCAGCCTCGACGGCGGGGGCGCTGGACGCTTGCTCAAACGGGTAATCGAATTGCTGGAAGATCCGGCAAAGCTGTAGTCGTTCGGCAGCGACAGATCGCGGACTGGAAGGTGCCGCGTTGTCGGCGCCTGGTCCGCAGCCGACACGGCTGCCACCACAAAAGTTGCGACGTAGCTACGCCAGCCATTCGCGAGCAGCCGAGACGTCGTCAGAGGTCAGTTCATGCCCGGCTTGAAAGAAGCGGATGGTCACATCCGCACCACTATTTTGTAACAGCTCGGCGAGTTCTTTGGTTTGCGACGGGGGAATGATCTGATCAAAGGCGCCTGCGCCGATCCAAACCCGGACGGATTCAAGATTTGGTGACATTTCGGGAATCAACGGGACCATCGCGCGGAACAAGATCGCTGTTCGGAGGATTTCAGGGCGCAGCAACAAAATGGCTGCGGCGATGTTGGCGCCGTTCGAATAGCCGGCTGCAACTAGCTGATTCTGATCGAATTCGTAATGTTTCGCCGCCCAAACGATAAAATCTGCCAACTTATGCGCACGCTGCTTCAGATCTTCCAAATCGAATACCCCTTCCGCTAATCGGCGGAAAAACCGCGGCCGTCCGTTTTCCAAAACTTTCCCACGTGGACTCAACAACGCTGCATCGGGATCGAGCTCACGGCCTAACGGCAAAAGATCGCGTTCATTGCCGCCAGTTCCATGCAACAGCAGGAGTGTGCGCCCCGATCCGCCCGGAACCCATTCATGAACGAAATCCGGCGACACGGTTACACCTTTAACTGGATGGGCGGCAAAGCTTGTTCAATCTGCCCACGGGTTGATTCCATCCACGATGGGATTTCCAGGTGTGTTCCAAGCTCTTCCAGTTTCTCATCGAGCGTAAATCCCGGCGGCTCAGTGGCAATCTCGAACAGGATTCCACCCGGCTCACGAAAATAGATGGAGTGAAAATACGTCCGATCGATCACCGGGGTCGCGTTCAAACCAAAATGGAAAAGTTTTTCACGCCACGTGAGTTGCTCCGCATCATCCTTCGCTCGAAACGCAATGTGATGAACCGAACCGGCCGCGACATTCCCAAATGCCGCGTCGGGCATGCACAAAACATCGATCAGCCGTCCCGGCGCCTTCTCATCAGCCGATCCAAAGCGAAAGCGATTTCCGGATTCTTCGATCAGCCGATAACCAAAAATATCGGTCAGCAGGCGCGCAGTCCCCTCGTAGCCTTCCAGCGCAGCTGAAACGCTGTGAAACCCGCGCAGCGCATGCTCGGGTGGTATTGGACTATCCGGCCACAGCTCGACCATGGGAGCAGCGTCCGCCGCAATCAATTCGAGCAGAAGACCGTCGGGATCGAGAAAACGAATTCCTTCTTTCCCGAACCGCGAAATTTTCTCGGCCGCTACCTGTTGCTGTTTGAGACGTTCCAACCAAAAGCCGACGGAATCGGGTGAAATGGCGAAAGCGGTGGCTTCCACCTGGCCGGTACCGCGAGTGCCGCGCCGCGCACGCGGCCACGGAAAAAACGTCATGATCGTTCCCGGCGTGCCGCGATTATCCCCAAAATAAAAATGATACGTTCCCGGATCGTCGAAGTTGACCGTCCGTTTCACGAAGCGCAGCCCGAGCAAGCCGACGTAAAAATCCAGATTGCGCTGCGGATCGCTGGCGATCGCAGTGACGTGGTGAAGCCCGCGGATGTTGCTCGTCATGGATTAAGACGGCGATTCCGAATCGTCGAAGCGCGCTTCTTCATCCAGGATCTGGCGCGTCTTTTCAAAAATGGATTGCGCTTCCTCGGGCGAATTTCCAACCGCAGTCACTCCAACTCGCCCGACACTGCCCAGCGCGCTGAGCATGTGAAAAACAATTCCGGTTTGCCGGACCTGGCCAAAATGCAAACCTCGTCGGACGACCAGATCGAAAAGATCATCCGGGGTGAACCCTCGGTAGCGCGGCGATTCCACATGGTCGCTTGCGATCAAGAATTTCTTGTGACCGTTCGACGCGATAAATGTCGCGGACTCGGATTCGTAAGTTCCGCCGGTCAAGAATTGCAAGGTGAGAAATGGATGGGTTGTTCCACCTTTTCGCAGGTTGATCTCAATCGCGTAGGTATTCCATTTGTCCGAATCGCCATCGCGGGCGACCACGAAATCAATCGCGAATCGACCGATCACTCCCGCATCGCGCAGAAGGTCGCCGACCTTGGCTGCGTCGCGCGTGATCGTGATCGCATAAGCCGGATCCGCGGGAAAGATACAGCCGAGATAGCTTTGTCCACTGGGGCCGCCTAACATTTGGTCGTGCGTGGATAACAGTTCCACTTTGCCTAACGGGGTGATGCG
Organism: uncultured Verrucomicrobiae bacterium; assembly: GCA_963846065.1. GTDB lineage: Bacteria > Verrucomicrobiota > Verrucomicrobiia > Chthoniobacterales > UBA10450 > DASPUI01. The sequence goes on along the minus strand of CAWJUP010000017.1, from coordinate 214,969 downwards.
TAACTGCACGCTTGGACTTCGAACTTCTCTCGCACCAACGCCCACTCTCTCCTCGACCACGCCGCCGCGAGCCGCAAATTTCGAAGCGTAATCATCGAAGCTGACGCCCTCGAGTTCGAATCGCATGTTGCGAACCCGCTCGAAAATTGCGTCAATCGTTGCTTCCGAAAGACCCGACAAATCGACGCTGGCATTCCCCTCACCCGAGACGCCTTCATTCAGCTTGACGATCGCCTTTGTCATCGTCGGACGCTCCGTGCGCATGCGGACCAGCGCGGCAACGACATCGTCGATGCTTTTGAGATTTTCGACACCCAACGGATAATCGATTCCAGCCCGGGCAAATAATTGCCGGCATCCCGTTTTAGTTCCGAATTCAAAATGTTTGGGATCGGCGCCGTAGAGAGGAATTCCCAGACGCAACGCCAGGTTCCGTTCCAGGAAAGTGGTGTTGTAACAAACGAGATGGGCCCGATTTTTGTCGGCGATCTGCGATTGAATTCGCTCGAGCAGGCGCGGGCGCTCGAGAAGTTTCAAGCTAAGCGGACGCGAGGAATCGTCGTAAGGCGAGAGCAAAGTGAGACGGCGCAAGGCGTGACTCGGAATCACGGCCGGCAGCAAGCTGAGATAATACTCGATCGTGCTCGGATGAATCGCCTGCGAGGTGACGTAGATCATCCGGGCTTGTGGTTGGGCGAGCAGCAAAAGCAAAAACAAAAATCGCTCTTCGTATCCCTGGACCTGAAATCCTGTGGCGGACATTTCTACCGTCATCGAAGGGACCACCACGATGGTCTGTTCCTCCTGATTGAACGATTCAATCAGTTTCCAAAGGGGCACGAGCTTCTGCTGAAGCTTCGCGAATTGGGCGGCCGCGTCCTGACGGTTCAAACCGGCCGGCAATCCAATCAATTCAGGATCAGTGGAATGCATTGAGGAAAGTGCTTTAGCCGATCCTGCTTCCATGAGCAACCCAGTGTTGAACGGGAACAACCGCACACTCCATGTTGCAGGTGGAGGCAGCGCGTCTAACTTAGTGACATGCACGAAAATACTGAATTCGCGCTGAGCCGTGATGTGGAAGCGGTCGAGATCCCGAGCGGACGCAAATTAACGCTCGAGAAAGGGACTCAGGGCGTCATCACACAAACGCTGGGCGGCAGCTACACGATTGCGACACCGTATGGCTTGTCGCGCATCGCTGACAAGGATCTGGATGCGCTCGGAATTGAAAGGCAGCCGACCGCGCCGGGACAGACCGCGACCCAAACCAACGGCACGGTTTCCGAGGAGGATGTCTGGAATCAGTTACGTCAGTGCTTCGATCCGGAAATTCCGGTCAACATTGTCGACCTCGGTCTGGTTTACGATTGTCGGTTGATGAAAAAAGATGATGGCGGGACCCGAGTCGAAGTCAAAATGACGCTGACTGCTCCCGGATGCGGGATGGGGCCGGCGATTGCCCACGATGCCCAATCGAAAATTTTGTCGATCGACGGAATCGATGAAGCGGAGGTCCAACTCGTTTGGGATCCGCCTTGGAATCAAAACATGATCAGCGAAGCCGGACGAATGAAGCTTGGAATGGTCTGACGCACGGGCGTCGCGGCCGCTGTTCAGCGGATCATCGGCGGAGTCGGTGTCGGTTTTCTCCGAATTCGATTGGTCGATCCGCGATTTGAATCTGTTGGATTTGATCGACTTTCCACCGGCCTGCCAATTATCGGTTTCGGTGTTGGCGAATTTCTGCCGTGAGGTAAACGGCCATGCCGCGGCGTGGGTGTGGGGCGAGGAACGAGAGTGACCGGCGGAGTTTGCCCCGGTGTGGGTGTGGGTCTGCTCCCGCCACAACGTCGGTCCGCCTCTTCTCTCGAACCGTAGCACTGACCACCTCGTTGCCGGCAATCTCCGGACGTGGTTTGAATCACGCGTCCATCGAGGCAGCACCAACAACTTTCCCGGCAGCGGCGCTCGGCTTCTTCTCTTGATGGATAACATTGGCCGCCGCGTTCGCGACAATCTGCCACCGGCAATTGCATGACCTGGCCATTGAAACAACACCAGCAGAGTTCGCCGCAATGTCGCAGAGCCTCCTCTTTCGATCCGTAACATTGTCCGCCATGCTCCTTGCACTCGGCGGTGTTAATCAGAGCGATTCGACCGTCGAAACAGCACCAGCATAAATCGCGACAGTGTCGCACTGCTTCTTCTTTGGTCGGATAGCATTGACCGTCTCGATCGCGACATTCGGCCGGCGTCGTTTGGATGATTTGGCCATTCAGACAGCACCAGCATTCCGGCGGAGGTGTCGGTGTCGGCCGAGGGCACGGCGGGGGGCAAGGAATGAACCACCAACAGGCCGGCGGCCGCGGCGGACACGGCGGGTGGGGTCCGGGCGGTCCGTGCCATTTATAACAACCGCAGCCTTCTTCCCACCACCAGCCACCGCCTTCCTGGATCCAAACCCATTCACAACAACGGTAAGACCAGCGACCACCATCCGTCGAAAGCGGCGTCAGCATGAACGCGTGCTTGTCGCCGTTGTTAGTGATCCCGTCACCGATAATGATGCATGAATCGTTGATCGCGCGCGCTGTGCTGAGAACCTTGAAGTCGCTTTGTGAAAGATCGCACAACGAATTCAAATCAAACATTTGTCCATTCGCGAAAAGGAACGCATGCTCGGAGTTATCTTTTGTCGTGGATGATCCAACGATCATTCCCGCTGCGTTCATACCCTGCCCGCCAATGGCCGCCGCGGTACTGGTATTGCCACCTAGAGTTCCCAGGTCAGCGACGCTATAACTCAATTGGGCATACGATGGAACAACGCCGCACCCCAGCAGCAAGACACCCGCGAAAAGAATTCCGCGCCAGATGTTCATTGGGACGCCGCAGTTATATGCGACGCTTCGCGAGGTTGGAAAGAACTTAATTGTGAAATTTTGCCGGCCCGGCAAATGGTCAGCCTTCCCGCAAATACTTTCGCCGGCGCGTTGACAGTGTGCCGGCCGGTTCTATACTCGTGACCCCGCGCACGCCGTTGCAGATTTTTTCGCGCGGTTTAACCAAAGAATCCAATGCCCTCAACTGAAGTGATATTGACCGAAAACGTGCCCGGATTGGGCGCGGAAGCCGACGTGGTGAAAGTCCGTCGCGGATTTGCCCGCAACTTTTTGCTGCCACGCGGCAAAGCTTATGAAGTCACGCCGGCTGCTCTCCATCAGCTCGACACATTAAAGAAGAAGCGCGCCGAACGTGAAGCGCGCGAACTGAACGACGCCGAGGAAACCGCACGGAAGATCGGCAAAGCGCACCTGGTATTCACGTTGGCCACGGGTGAAGCCGGAAAGGCCTTTGGTTCGATCACCGCCCAGGACATTGTGAATCGGATGAAGAACGAGCTCGGTTTGGATATCGACCGTCACAAAATTGTGCTGGAACATCCGATCAAGAATACCGGTGAACATGAGGTCCCGATCAAGTTGCATCACGACGTAACCGCTCAATTCCGATTTGATGTAAAATCAACCGAGGAGCCGCGCGACCGCGCGACCGAAGCTCAACCTGCCGAAGACGAGCCGGGCGACCGGAAGCGTTCGTTTTTCCGAAAAAAGACAAAGTAAATGGCGACTCAACCATCCTCCGGGATTGGTGGAGAGCCTCGTAAGACAGCCGGGAACGGTGCTGGCCGAGGTTCAGCGGCGCGGCGCGAAGGAAAAGATTTTCCCAATTCGCCCACAGGTTCTGCGCAGGATATTCACCGGACGCCGCCGCATAGCGTCGAGGCCGAGCAAGGTGTGCTCGGCTCCATGCTGATCTCTCCGCGCGATGCGATCGCGGAAGTAGTCGAGAAGATCACCGCCGAATACTTTTACGTGCCGGCACACCAGACTGTTTACAATATCCTGGTTGAGCTCTGGAACGCCGGTCAGGCGATCGATCTGATTACGTTTACGCAAGTTCTGCGCGATCGAAATGTGCTGGAGACGATTGGGGGCGCCCCATTCGTGACCAGCTTGTTCACGTTTGTCCCGACCGCGGCAAATGTCGGGTATTACCTCGGCATTGTTCGCGACAAATACATCCTACGCCAGATCATCGCGGCTTCGACGGAAAGCGTGCGCCGAGCCTACGAAGAGCAGGATGAAGTGAACGAACTGCTCGATGAGGTCGAGCAAAAGATCTTCGCCGTCGGCGAAGATCGATTCAAAGGCCAGATGCTGTCCATGAAGGACCAGGTCATGGAGGCAATCGAGGCGATCGAAAAACTTTACGAGCGAAAGGGCGGGATTACCGGAATCTCGACCGGCTTTATCGAGTTGGATCGGATGACGAGCGGATTGCATCCATCGGAAATGATTGTGATTGCGGCACGGCCGAGCATGGGAAAAACAGCGCTCGCCATGAACATCGCCGAACATGTGGCAATCAATGAAAAGCTACCGGTCGGCGTGTTCAGTTTGGAAATGAGCAGCCAACAGCTGGTGCAGCGACTTCTTTGCTCGCGTGCTCGTGTGAATTTGCAAAAGGTCCGTGACGGTTTTCTCGGCGAACGCGATTTTCCAAGCCTGACCGCGGCCGCTTCGAAGCTGGCCGAGGCGAAGATTTTTATCGATGACACAGCGAGCTTAAGCGTCCTCGAGCTTCGGGCGAAAGCGCGCCGGCTGAAAGCGCAACAAGACATTCAGCTGATCATTATTGATTATCTCCAGCTGCTGCGATCGACATCGCGTCGCGCGCAAGATAATCGGCAGCTCGAAATTTCAGAAATTTCGGCCGGCCTGAAAGGTTTGGCCAAGGAATTGAAAATCCCGGTAATCGTTGCGGCCCAGTTGAATCGTCAACCCGAGCAACGGACCGGGGGGAAGCCGCGCTTGAGCGACTTGCGCGAATCCGGATCGATCGAACAGGACGCTGACCTGGTCGGGTTACTCGTTAGGCCGGAAGTTTACGAGGAAGACGAAGAAGCCAAGGCCGAGAAAGCCGGTGAAGCGGAATTGATCATCGCCAAGCAACGCAACGGACCCGTGGGTGAGATTCCCCTCACCTTCCTGAAAGAATTCACCCGGTTCGAAGATCGCGCGCGGAACGTGACCGAACCAGACGAAGCGTTCTAGATTGGTCGCGCGAACCCGGAAGTCTGGGGAGCACACGCCTCCGGCGTGTTGGTTTCGGCATCCTGCCGAAACGATCTTGTTTCAGGAAAACTTAAATGATTCGAGTCAGAGCAAAGCTCGCGGTGGCAAGATGCCATCGCCAGCACGCGTTCTACCCAGAATCAGAATTCGCTTTAGGAACGCCCTAGCCCGACGAAGCGTTCTAGAAACCGACCCGCACCCCGCCGCTGACGGCGTGGCTGGCGTAGTTGTCGCGACCAATCACGCCATCGTAAAAGGCCGATGCGGCCAACCGGGCGTTAAATTGCCAGGTCACGCCGGCGTCAATCAAGGCGGCATCACGTCCCACCGTCGGCCCCCACACTCTAAAAAGATCTCCCGCGCCGGAAGACAGGCGCGAATCGATCGGATAAGCCTGGTCGCCGTACTCATGTTGCCAGGCCGCTCGCACTTCCGGCCGGATAAACCCGCAAGCTCCGTACTTCATGGTGTAACTTGCGCGAACGCCGCTGGTGCTCCGGAATGAATCTTCGTCCTGGTCGGGATATTCCAACGGCGCCAACGATCCATGATCGGTGAAGCCATTGAACTGCACATCTGTGTATTGCAACGTGGACCAAGTCCCGAAGGTTAGCTGACCAAAGTTCCAGTCGCCTCCGTAGGCGAGCATTCCGTTCCATTCTGGGCCGTCAGTACTGCCCCGGACCACTTCATCCTGCAATCCGATGCGTTTAATGTCGTAACTGTTCCAGCCGCCATTGCCGGCCAGGTCCAACCACAGATTGCTGCCGAGAAAATGAAATCGTAAACGGTCGAAGCGTCAGCTTGGCCGCGATCGGCATATCACGGCCTTGCCCACCAGTTCCGCGATATTGTTAACGTATTCGCCGTCGACACCGATGGCGAAATGATTGCCAAGCCGATAATCCACCCCGACCAGCATGCTGCCGTTGTCGAGAGCGTAGCCGCGGGCATTGTCGTCATCGTTACCGACATTCACAAAATCACCCGAACCGACGGCGAAAATTCCCCAGCGATTCTCGGGACAAGGTACGAAGGCCGGCGCGACATTTTTAGTCACGACGTTTTTATCCGAAATCGGCGCTTCATCTTTGCCGGTAGGAATTTCCACCACCGGACCGGAATAACCGGTCGAACCGGAGTGAATATCATCCATCCGGTGCATCAGGTTCATGTTCGTCACCACGGCCTGCGAAAAACCCATTTCGTAAATCGACGCCAACTCTTCCGGCGCAATCAAATCATAATCGTGTGGAAGATTTGCCATCGGTTCGCTGCCGAGAAAGGCAATCAGGTCGGCGGCACGCGGGTCGTTAATGATATTATCAATATTGTTGGCCACGGAGGTCTGGTTGCGCGTCAGCGCAAGCGACGAGAACGAACTCGTCAGCTCGAAATCGAGCGTGACGTTCGCCGGATTGTAAATCACGAACGGCTGGAGCAAACCTGGGAAATCATTTGGCGCCACCGAGCTGTTAGGCTGGTTGGCCCAGCGTCCGTCGACGAAATTAGTTGCCGTGATGATTTGCACCGTAGCGCCCCGTGTCGGCGAGAAATTGTTTATTCGATGAACAAATAGAGTCCCGGTGCTGCCGGCGAAATCCGTTGGGAGGAACGCTGCGTTGCCGACCTGCATCAAATCGTGGGTGCCTGCAGTCAATCCACCGACTTGGAAAAGAACGGTGCCATTGTGCTGCGTGTAATTATTACCTACGACGTAGGTTCGCGGCGTGCCTTCCAGAGTTCGCAACGTGCCGTCACTCAGCGTCACGTCTCCGGTCCCGAGAGCGTTCAGATCGTTTACGATCAACGTGCCGTCCTGAATATTTGTTCCACCAGTAAAAGTATTCGCCCCCGATAGCGTGAGCGCGCCGGTTCCAACCTTGGTGATCGAGCCGCCGGTGCCGAAACGCCCATCTTGAATCACGCCGGAGAAAGTCGGTACTCGTGTTATTGGTTTCGACTGTGAGGTTCTTGCCGCCGAGATTGAGAAAACCGTTACCGGCGATTGATCCCACCGTCGTGCCAGTAGTTGTCAACAGCGAGATGTCGATAAACGCGCTGGGGTTAGCGTTGATCAGAGTCACGCTGTCGCCGCTCGAGCCGTCGCTGAAAGAGGTTTCGCTGTTGCCACCGCTGTTGGTGATGGTGGCGTTGCCGGCGGTCGACGTAAGGGTGAACGCCGTGCCGCTGTTGCCACCGCTGTTGGTGATAATGGCGTTCGCCGCAGTCGCGCTGTCGCCAAACACCGTGAAGCTGTTGCCACCGCTGTTGGTGATAATGGAGTTTGCGGCCGTCGCGCTGTTGAAGATGTCCGTGCCGCTGTTGCTGCCGCTATTGGTGATGTTTGCGTTTGCGGCCGTCGCGCTGCTTATGAACTGCGTTAAGCTGCCGGTGCCGCTGTTGGTGATAATGGCGTTTGCGGCCGTGGCGCTGTCCAAGAACCGCGTGATACTGCGGACGCCGCTGTTGATGATGTTTGCGTTTGCGGCCGTCGCGCTGTTCTCGAAGTCCGTTTCGCTGAAGGGTTGGCTGTTGGTGATGTTTGCGTTTGCGGCCGTCGCGCTGTTCAAGAACTGCGTTAAGCCGCTGTTCGCGATCGACTGAATACTGGCGGAATTATTCGTGATGCCGCCGCCATTCACGGTGAGGCCATGGAGATTGTTTACCGTAAACGCTCCGGCATTCACCCCGAAATTCATGACGCTGACGTCGACCGTGATGCCCGGATTAATCGTAACCGTGCCGCCGGCGGTGCCGTTGAAGTTGGCAATATTGCTGTCCCAGACCGCGGGGGTGTAACCGGGAAAAGTACTGCTCCATTGCATGTTGGCATTGTCCCATGTCCCGCTACCCGCCGTCGCGGGATTGAGCCCAGCGCCCGACCAATAGAGTTGAGCGAAGCTTGGACTAACAAAGGCGGTCAGGATAAGGATTCCGCTAGTCCACTTCGGTAAAATCTTCATTTTTCGGAAGCGACTCTGCGGACTTGGCTCAGGGATGTCTAGGGAAAATACTAAGTGACGCCTAATAGACAAAACCGCGCAATTTGAGCGCGACGAAGCGCCCTAGAAACCGATTCGCACGCCACCACTAACGGCGTGGCATCCAGTTAGCGGGCGTGTTCCAATCACGGTTCGCCGGCGTCCAAGCCCAGGGTGCATTTTGGGAGGACGCGTTGTCTCGAAGCAGCCACGTCACGGCCATGACAACGACAATGATATGGGCGCAATGGAGCGTTCGTTTCATATCGAAATCCGCGACCGATCCCCGGTTAACGTAACTGGGCTGTGGTAGCGATTTACCTACCCGGCGTTCACGCTTTCCGGCACGAAAACCGTCAACGTTCTCCGAACTACAATAGCGATTTCGCCGCCTCGATGACATGCTGTGCGTCGATGCCGAATTCCTTCATCACCTGATCGCCGGGAGCGCTCAGACCGAAGCGATGGAGGCCGATGATTTTGCCGTCGAGCCCGACATATTGATACCAGACATCGGGCACACCCGCTTCAATGGCCACACGTTTTCGACAGCCGTTAGGCAGAACCTGTTCGCGGTACTCGGCCGATTGCCGGTCGAATCTTTTAAAACACGGCATGGAAACCACGCGCACTCCATCACCGAGTTCTTTCGCCGCCGCGAGGGCATGCTGGAGCTCGCTTCCGCATGACATGATGATCAACTTGAGCTTCCCGGTCTCCTTTTTGGCAATGTAACCGCCCAGAAAGACACCTTCACGGCGCGTCTTCACGTCAATTTCATTCAGCATCGGCACAGTCTGCCGAGTGAGTGCGAGGAACGTCGGACCGTCGATGTGTTCCATCGCGGCGACGAACGCGCCGGCCGTTTCCTCGGGATCGGCCGGTCGAATCACGTCGATCTGCGGCATGACCCGAACGCTACTGACAGTTTCGACCGGCTCATGGGTCGGGCCATCCTCACCCACACCAATCGAATCGTGAGTGAAAATGTAAGTGTTCGGCAGCTTGGACAGAGCCGAGAGCCGAATCGGTGCGCGGCAATAATCCGTGAAGACCAAAAACGTGGCCCCCGACGCGCGAAAAATCCCGTGATAGGAAATTCCATTCATGATTGCGCACATGCCGTGTTCGCGAATCCCGAAACGAATATTACGGCCGGCCGGCGTTTCGGAGGTGAAGTCACCCCCGCCGTCGATGTAATTCAGAGTCGATCCGTAGAGGTCGGCGCTCCCACCGATCAACAATGGCATCTCCTTTGCGATCGGCTGCAACGCTTCCGAGCCGGCTTTACGCGTGGCCAGCTTCGCATCCTTTGGAAACTCCGGAATCTTTCCGAGAAGATTGGTCGGAACTTTTCGCTCAATGCCGTCTTCAAGCATCTTCGCCTTATCCGCATTTTTTGTTCGCCAATCGTTGTAAGTTTTTTCCCAGCGATCGTAATCGGCCAGCAACTGTTTTTTGTGCTCGGCAAAATAGGCGTAGGTCTCTTTCGAGACGTAATAATGCTCGTCCGGCAATCCCAGTGCCTTGCGATCCGCGTCGACGAATTTCGCGCCGGCCTCACCGTGCGCTTTGTAAGTTCCAGCGACTTCCGGTATTCCTTTGCCAATCAGCGTATGGGCGATAATGAACTGCGGTTTCCCATTGTTGCGCTGCCTGGCAATATTGAACGCGTCCAAAAATGCCCGCATATCCTGACCATCGATTTCCTGAACATCGAAGCCGTAGGCCTTGAAACGTTCCCCGGTATCTTCGCTTTCGGTTTCTTTCGCCGGCGCATCCAGCGTGACGCCGTTCGAATCGTAGATGATGATCAAATTATCGAGACCATAATGTCCGGCGAACGCGCTCGCTTCCGAGGCGACGCCTTCTTGCATGCAACCATCGCCCGCGAGACAGATCACATGTTGATCGAAAATCCTATGCTCGGAGGTGTTGAATCGGGCCGCCGCCATTTTCATCGCCACCGCAATCCCGACCGAGTTGCCGACGCCTTGTCCCAGCGGCCCGGTGGTGCATTCGACTCCCGGCGTTTCAAAAAATTCCGGGTGTCCGGGCGTTTTCGAATGCAGCTGCCGGAAACGTTTGATTTCCGACATGGGAAGATCGTAACCGCTCATGTGCAACCAGGCGTAAAGCAGCATGCTGCCGTGACCGGCGGAGAGAACGAAGTAGTCACGATTGATCCAGCGCGGCTTGTCCGGGTTGTAACGAAGCGAGTGGCCGAACAGAACGGCGGCCATTTCGGCGCAGCCCAACGGAAGTCCAAGGTGACCCGATTTCGACGCTTGCACGGCGTCCATTGCCAAACCGCGCGCCTCGGTCGCAGCGCGAGACAGAGCTTCAATGTTTAACTCCATAAATGCTTATAGCCGCACGGATACGGTTTTCAAAACCGCAAATTGTCGGACGTGCTTTTCGAACAAAACGACGGTATGAATGTCTCCCGGTTTGGCGATTCACGATTAACGATTTAGCGATTTAACGCTGCCACAGGCATGAACCAGTCGATGTTACTTCACATTGTCGAGCGCCTTGAAGGATTGCTGTCGAAACTCCCGGCGTCGATTCAAAAGCCGATCCTGCAAGAGCTCGTTCCAATGAAGGAGCTCTTTCTGCAACAGCGATCGCCGCGATTTCTCCTGGCGGGATCGCATCAGAGGCCGGCTGCTGAAATTGTTACCGCACTGTTCGGAGCGTCAGAAGGCGGGGTTTCAAATGCAATCTTCCGATGGCAGGCGCTGAACATTGGCGGTCATGGCGCCATGTCGATTCTCGATGCGCGCGGGGCGGTCGATTCGGTTGCCTCAGATATCCGAGCCGAGCTCAAACAGGAGCCCGCAGACGTTGTTCTGTTCATTGATGAAGCCGGCGAAAGTCCGCGCGGTCGAAAAAGTGAACTGGAAAACCTGGCGGCATGCCTGGATTGGAACGGCCATGCCGCGACAAAAGTTCTTGGCGCCATTTTTGTCCCCGAAAAGGCCAAATCATCCAAGGGCTCACCCACGAATGGATTAGTCGAACGGCTGAGGGAAGTGATTAAAGAGGATCAACTCCTCGAGATCGTTGAAGTTCGTCCGGGCCAGGAGCCAAGGAAAACATTCCTGGCGTCTCTGTCTCGCCATTTGCCGAATCAAGCACGAATCGAAATGATCCGGATCTCGCACGACCGCCAGTCACAACGCGAGGTCGCTCAAATTTTGGTCAAATCCACCAGTGCGATTTGCACGGCAATCGGCGCGCAACCCATCCCCTTGGCGGACCTGCCCATCCTGACGACGCTGCAACTCGTCATGGTGTCCGGCATCATGTATTTGAGCGGCCGCGAACGAAGCCTTCGAGCGGCGACGGAGTTCATCGGTGCCATCGGCGCGAACGTTGGAGCAGGCATGCTTCTTCGCGAGGGGGCGCGCGCGATGCTGAAATTCCTGCCCGGCTGGGGCAACGTCATCTGCGGGATCGTAGCCGGCGCGGGCACCTATGCCATCGGGCGGGCGGCCACGGCGTTCTTTTTGGAAGGAGTTTCACTCAAGGAAGCTCGCCGGACCTATCTGATCTCGAAAAGGAAGAAAAACCGGGCCGAATTGCCGGTCCCGGGCGAGCCAAAGCGCAAGAGAACGGTCCGAACCTGACCTTTCGAGGCGATGCCGGCGGCGGTCTGAATAACTTGTGAATAACAAACCGGATCCCCAGCACGTTGTTCACAGCTTTTTTGTGAACAAATGACGTCGCACACGCCGTCAATCGTCCAGTGATCGAGTCTTCCGCGAAGACCTCGGGCGTTCGTGAAACACTGCGCGCGATCCGCGTCTCGCCAGTCAAAACGCTCGGGCAAAATTTTTTGCACGATCCGAACCTGGCGAAGTGGATTGTGGAACAAGCCGAACTCAGCGCTCAAGATTATGTTCTGGAAATCGGCCCGGGTCTCGGAGCTCTAACAGCTGTAATTTTAGACAAAGGCTCGCCCGTGCTCGCGATTGAAAAAGATGCGCGGCTGGCCGCTTTTGTATCCGAAAAATTTCCGGGCAAGCACCTGCGAGTGATCCACGGCGATGCTCTCGACTTCGACCCGCGCGAACTCTTTTGCCAGCCGCGAGCGAAGTTGCTCGGTAATCTTCCCTACAATATTGCCAGTCAGCTCCTGTTGAAGTATTTGGCCTATCCAACCCCATTTTCCCTCGTAATTTTGATGTTACAGAAGGAAATGGCGGAACGTCTTTGCGCGGTTCCGTCGACAAAAAATTACGGGGCACTGACGCTGCAGCTGCAATTTCATTACCACATTAAGTATCTGCGGAAAGTTCCGGCGGCTGTTTTCATTCCTTCCCCCGACGTCGATTCGGCAATCATTTCGATTCGCCCGCGCGATGAAGCTTCCATTCCCGGGTGCGACTTTGATCTGTTCGTGCGTTTGGTCCGCCGCGGCTTTTCGCAACGTCGCAAGCAATTGGGAAAACTACTGGCCGAATACATCAGCGACTGGCGGCAAGCCGCCTCCGCACTTCACCTCGACACCCAGGTGCGCGCCGAAAACCTCTCCCTGCCGCAATGGACCGAGTTAACGAATTATGTCAGGCCAATGGCTGTTCCGGACCGCCGAAAATCTGATGCTGAGCGCTTTCCGGTGGTCGATGAGAAGGACCATTTTTTGAGGGACGCCCCGCGGGGTGAAGTGCATGGGAATAACTTGCTCCACCGGGCGGTCCACATCCTTATTTTTAGTAAAAACGGGCAGATCTACCTTCAAAAACGGTCACGCTGGAAAGACCGTCACCCGTTGGTCTGGGATTCGAGTGCGGCTGGCCACGTGGACGCGAGTGAAGGCTACGATGAGGCCGCAAAACGCGAGTTGCGCGAAGAGCTCGGGATCGAGGTCGAGCTGACAAGAGTATGCAGGCTATCGGCGACAGACCACACCGGGTACGAATTTATTCAACTGTACAGAGCAATCCACGAAGGCGAGTTCCACCTCAATCGGGAGGAGATTGAAATGGGCGCCTACTTTCCGGCGGAGGTCGTTACCGGCTGGATCGCAGCCAGACCACGAGACTTTGCCCCGGGCTTCGTCGAATGCTGGTGGGCTTTTCTAAAACAAAGTGGCTCTTAGTGCCGCTTCCGCCGTGGTTTCGGCTTGCTCTTCCCTGCCCGACCCATCGCCTTATTGCGAAAAGCTCGCGCAGCCCGGCGGGCAGCTTCTTTGCCGCCGTAAACCGAGTCGCTGAACATCTTTGTCACTGCATTTCTTCCGCGAAGAAAATGCACCTGGAACCCGTGCGTTTGTTTCTTTGCCCGCGCCTTCGTGTCGATGCGCCGGATGTTAGATTCTGATTCTGGATTTGGCCGTTTTCGCATGTGATTTGCCTAACTGGTAAGCGATAAGACAACTGGAATCAACGAAGCGTTGACTCATTTCTTGTTTTCTTTTGACGGGGGTAAATTCCAAGACTTCAATTTTTTTTCATATTCGGCTTCCGGCAGCAGCGCATAGCAGGGATTTTGCGAGGTCCGAAGCCAGCGGACAATCTTCACCAGGTTGTCCTCAGCCATCGTCGTACAACCCGTTGTTGGGTGGTTGATTCCACGACGAATGTGAAAGAAGATCGCACTCCCCGCGCCCGGGACCGGCGGATCGGAGTTATGCCGGATATCGACCAGCCAATGGTAGGCAAAATCGCCCGACTTCATTTTTTCGTGGCTATAGCTGTCCGGTGGATTTTTGGGGTCAATGACGACGTGCCTGTTGTAGTTGGGCGACCGCGGATCATCACTCCAGATGTCAGCTTCGGTCACCTGATGATAAGGATAATCGCCCCCGGACGGCAATTTTGCATCGTAACCGAAAACATCGCCGATTTTGAAGACTCCGGCCGGTGCTCGCCCATCCCGTTCCTTTTTGTGGAGACCCGCCTCATTCTGACCGGCCAGCCCGATTCCCCAGGCCAGGCCACTTTTCCCGAAAAGCACTGGGAACTTCTCGGAAACTGGCTTCCAATCGCCACCCTCGCTCCGTTCGAACATTTGCAGGGTCCCGCGCATCGAATTCCAGTCCGGAGACAGGCCAAGGAGAAGCTGCCTGCAGTTAGCCGGCACGCCCTCGGCATGTGCGCTGCTGATCAACCCAAGCAACATGCCGCAAAACGCAACACGTCGCGCGTTGCGTAAACCGAATCGAAGGATCGACATAAACATTTTCAAAAGCAGACGCGCACTTTATTGATTCTGCGGCACTCGTCGTGAAAAAAATCATCGCCATCCTGATAATTGTTGCAGCCGTACTAATTGGTTACGCCCCGGCCTCTGGCAACGACTTCGTTTGGGACGACACCGCTTTGATATTGCGAGACCCCCTGATCCGTAGCTGGCGAGCGATTCCCGAAAGCTTCAATCACTTTCTGTTTATTGACGCGACGCCGTCGAACTTTTACCGGCCATTGCAGCGTTTGAGTTACATGGCGGATTACGCCCTGTTCGCTTTTCGCCCGGCCGGCTACCACGTGATGAGTGTAATCTGGCAGGCGGCAGCCGCGGTGGCACTCCTGCTGTTTGCCGAGCAGCTGTTGCTCCGCTTCGAGATTGAACCACCGCGAAGCCGGTTCATCGCTTTCACGGCGGCATTGATCTGGGCTATTCATCCTGTCCAGACCGCCGCCGTCGTCTACATTTCCGGCCGGGCCGATCCTCTCTGCGCCACCTTTGGGTTCCTCGCGTGTTATTTCGTCCTTCGACAAACCAAGTCCCGCGGGATCCCGAGAGTCGCCTGGCTGGTTGCGGCATTCATGGCCCTGACGCTAAGCTTGCTGAGCAAGGAGCTCGGGCTGGTTTTTCCCGCGATTATTCTCGGCTTGTTGTTGTTGCAAAGAAGCTGGGCCGAAGTCGCGAAAGCAGCCGGTGTGATTGCCGTCGCTTGCGTCGCTTATTTCAGCCTGCGCACGGGCGCCGAGCATTATCCCCCGCCCCAGCTGAGTTCACCGGTGCCGCCACTCGTTAGACCGATCATCGTCGCCCGGGCGGTGGCGGAGTATGCCGGACTGCTTGTTCTCCCGATTAATTTGCATATGGACCGTGACGTCGAAACGCAGCCTCATGGATTGAGTCCAACCAGCCTGACGATGGCATCGTTACGCGAGCTGCAGACACTCCTGGGAATCGTTTTGCTTGCAGCTTTTTTTTACTGGATGTGGCGTTCCAAACGGTCCAAACCCGCCGTTTTCGCCTGTCTGCTGCTCGCGCTCATCGCCTATGTGCCGATCAGTGGAATCGTCGCCTTGAACGCGACCGTGGCCGAGCACTGGATTTATGTGCCGAGCGCCTTTTTCTTTTTGGCCGCCGCCATCGAGATCTCCTATTTTTTTCAGACCCAATCCGGCAGAGCGCCCATCAGGATTGCGGCTGCCGGGATGCTGCTGATCTGGTTATTTTTTCTCGGCACTCGCACATTCCTTCGCTGTTTCGATTGGAAGGACGAGCGGACGTTTGTCGAAAACACCATCGCCCATGGCGGCGACTCGGCTCGAATGTTGATTAACCTCGGCGTTCTCGAGATGAACCAAGGCCAATTCGAAGATGCCGTGATTCACTTTCACGATGCTCTGCAAAAGAAGCCGGACCAGCCGCTCGCCATTTTGAATCTGGGCGCGTTGGCTTTGAAACAGAATGATTTCAAACTGGCGCGCCAACTTCTCACCCGCGCGAGCAAAATGGAATTGGTCGATGCTCAGGCGAACGAGCTGCTCGCGATCCTCGAAAATAAGGAGAATAAAAAGGTCGACCTGCTTCGTTTGCGGCTGGCGGCCCGCAGCGGCATGCCGAATTGGTCGATCGAGAAGCGCTACATCCAGGTGTTGGATGAGAGCGGTGACCGGTCGGCCGCCATCACCGAGCTGATCAACCTCCTCGGCACCCAATCGTATCGCGCGGATAGCTGGAAACTATTGAGTGAACTCGAGGCCAAGGCCGGTCATCCGGATCAGGCAGCGAACGCTCTTGCCCAAGCGCGGCTTCACGACGTCCATCTGGATAAGTCGTCGTCAAGCCAGTAGAGCGCTGATAGTTAAATTTCCGTCTCGGATCGTTTTCTCCTTCCTACCTGGCGCTACGTGAAATATGCTCAAATGACCGCCGGAATTAGTGATCGGCGCAGCATTAACACGGAGGTCGAGCGATGTTCTTGAAAAAGGTTCGGGTGACCAAGTATCGCAGCATTCGCGATAGCGGCTGGTTCGATATTGAGAAGGGTAAGACGATTTTGATTGGGCCTAACGAGGCCGGCAAGACTGCGTTGCTCGAAGCCATTCAGCGAATCAACCCACCCATCGGGACGCGAGGATTCGATCCTTTGCGGGATTATCCCCGGTCCGAGTACCGATGACATCCTGAGCGGCAAAGTTTTGCCAGGTGATGTCACCGTCGTGGACGCGCGCTTCGGCCTCGATTCCGAGGACAAAGAAAAATTGCCTGCGGAATTTCACGATTGCGAGTACGCCTTTGGTCGAAGGCTCGATAACTCTTCCTGGCAGGACCTGATTGGCGGACCGGCCGTCGTGAAGTTCGGCGACATCAAAAAAGATCTGGTCCGGCTTTGCGCGCACATCGACAGTCGTGCGCCGACTCCGCCGGAAGGAATGTCGCCCGCCGATCCTCCGAGCACGGGGATCATTGCGGTCTCGCAGGAATGGAAGGACGAATACGACTTGGTCGGGCCACCGGCCCGCTCGCTGAAGACCGCGATCGAAAAAGTCTTTCCCAATATTGAAGAGGGAAATGAGACCGAGGAAAAGCGTTATGACGAGATCATCAAGAGCATCGAAAGAAATGACGCCCGGGCGATGGCCCTGTGGACGCTCAGCCGGCGGCTGCCGCTTTTCATTCGCTTCCGCGACTTCTTCCGTGTTCGGCCTCTGATTCATCTGGAACATCTGGCCACGCGAATGGAGCGAAACCTGATCGATGACGACTACTACGATTACGGCAATCGATGTCTGCTGAAACTCCTCGGCTTTAGCGCGCGCGAACTTTCCGATCTCGGAAAAACAGACGAACCGGCTCTGGGCGACGCCAATGCGCTGCAAGCTTTTCGCGATCAGCTCGATCGCAGATCCTATCAACTCAATGCCGCCAGCGTCCGACTGACCGACGAACTGCGCGCGACCTGGATGCCCGACGCAAAAAGGGATGAAGCGGAGCGCCTGCGCATTGTCGTCGACGGCCAATATCTCAAGGTCATCGTTGAGGACGATGTCGGCGTCGAGATCGAACTCGACCAGCGTTCCGACGGATTTCAATGGCTGGTCTCCTTCTTCGTGGTTTTTTTCGCGGAAAGCGCAAACAATTACAAAAACGCGGTTCTTCTGCTTGATGAACCGGGCTTGAGCCTGCACGCCCTCAAACAGCGGGAGTTTCGCCGGACGATCTCCCGTCTCGCGGAACTCAATCAGACGCTTTACACCACTCATTCGCCATTCCTGGTCGGGCCCGATGAGCTCAGCCTCGTTCGCGTCGTGGAAATGACCGATCGAACGGTCGGGACAAAAGTGAATACCAATATCACGGCCCAAGATCCGGTCGCCCTGTTGCCATTGCAGGAAGCGCTTGGTTACGATTTGGCCCAGAGTTTATTTGGGCAACAACGTAGCCTGGTTCTCGAGAGCCTGACCGATTATTGGTACGTCGATGCCGTGGCCCAATTGCTTCGCGAATCCAATATTATCGATCTCAGCGACAAGATCTCTCTGTTTCCCGCTAGCGGCATCGGTAAAGTCGTTTACTTCGCCACCATCTTGCACGCCCACAAATTGAAGGTCGCTGCGCTGCTGGATTCCGAGATGTCGCCCGACCAGGCTGCGAATCAAGAGCGCCTCATTAATACGCTCGGCAACAAATCGGTTCTGCGGACCAAGGACGCTTACAACGGGCCGCTCGAGCGACCGGCGGTGGAAGATTTACTCCGCGACACGCTGGTCCAGATTGCCCGGACTGAGCTCGGCTGGGATATCGGCGGAGCGGCTAACGATCGCGGACGCTCGATCGTCGATCTGTTCAAAGGTCAGATCGCCGATTTCTCCAAGTATCGCCTGGCGAAAACGTTCGTCCGGTGGACCCGCGAGCATAAGGGATATGATCTCTCCGAAGAGGAACGCGGTCAGTGGAGAAAGTTGATCGACTCGATCAACGGTGCTTTGAAATAACGACTTCGCGTTTTGTCGAAGAAGTTGATCGGGCTACGCCGCCAGTTCGGTTTTAGCCGCAGCCTTCTTCTCACGCGGCTTTTTCGCGGCGAACTCGAAGCCGATTTTGCCATTTTCCAATTTCAAATGAGCCGAAAATGGGCGGCCCTTTTTCGAAACAAATTTCGGCAGGAGATCCGTCTTGCCGGTGGTCATTAATTTTTGCACCTGCTCCAAGGGAATCTCGCGATGCAAAATCGTTTTGCTGACCCGGAAGGTGCATGTTTTCGGCGATGCGACTGCGTTTTGGCACGCATAAGCGCGTTCAAGCACATACACCTGCCCTTTGTGGCAAACCGGGCATAGACCAATCGCTTGATGCTTGTCGGTAATGGTCACCGGCGCATCATGAGCGCCTTCACCGAAATCAAAGACCTGTTTAAATTCGTCGTCGAGCTTAACGGTGGCATTAAATTTACGACCCATTTTACTGCGAAAACCCTCCAGGCCCTCGATTTTTCGTTCGGTCAGCAGTTTTTCCACCTCGGATCGTTCGAACAACCGACCGGCCATTGTCTTCCAGATCATCAAACCGCAGGTCCGGCATTTGAAAGTGCGATAATCCTCATCAAACGGACCACCACCGCACTTCGGGCACTTCACGCTTAGGGTTTCAAATTGTCCAGTCACGCTGTCGCCTTCGAAGTTCTTGGCTTTCTCGACGATCTCGCGAGTGAACTCGCGAATGTGAGCCATGAATTCGTCGCGTTCCATTTCGCCCTTGGCCATCCGCTTGAGCTTGGATTCCCATTCACCCGTCATTTCCGCCGAAGAAAGTTCCGCCACATCAATTCCTCGCAAAAGGGTGATGAGTGCCATGCCTTTGGCCGTTGCAATCAAATCGCGTCCCTGACGATTCACATACCCGTCGTGAATCAGGCCTTCGATGATCTGCGCGCGCGTCGCCGGCGTGCCCAGGCCCTTTTCGCGCATCGCTTCGCGCAATTCCTCGTCCTCGATCATTTTTCCGGCGCCTTCCATGGCCGAAAGCAGCGTGGCTTCGTTGAACCTGGCCGGTGGTTTGGTTTCGCTCTCAGTGACATCGATATCGATGACTTTTGCCGGTTCGTCAGGCGTAATCGGCACCAGTGATTGTTCGTTATCGCCACCGCCGGCGGCCTCGCGACCATAAACGGCCAGCCATCCCGGATCTTTGACAATCTTGCCGTCGGTTTTGAACGCGTCCTTGTCCACACGCGTAATCCGAGTCGTCACTTCAAACTGTGCCGCCGGGAAGAAGACGCTGATGAAGCGCCGCACGATCATGTCGTAAACCTTTTGCTGCACGTCATCGAGTCCATGGGGCGCCGTGCCGGTTGGAATGATGGCAAAGTGATCGGAAATTTTCGCGTTGTTGAAAATGCGCTTCGATGCTTTCACCCAGCCACTTTCGAGAGCTTTGCGCGCATGCGGATTTTCTATCTTACTCAACGTCGCTTTCACCGTTGGGATGTAATCCTCCGGCAGGTAACGCGAATCGGTTCGCGGATAGGTGATCACTTTGAACCGCTCGTAAAGCTGCTGCGCAATTTGCAATGTTCGTTTCGCGCTGAATCCACGACCGTTCGCGTCGCGCTGCAGGCTCGTCAGGTCGTAGAGCAACGGCGGCGCCTGCGTCGTCGGCTTTCTTTCCTCGGTGGCAATGCCCGTTTTACCGATGCAGCGGGATTTGATCTCATCGGCGGCGGTCCGGTCCCAAATGCGCTCCGCTCGTGCGTCCTCGTCGCCATTCTTGCTGAAGTCTTCACGAAACCAGCGGCCCCGGTATTGCCCGGCCGCCACTTCGAAATCTCCGAAGACCTCGAAATACTGTCGCGCCTTGAATTGATGAATCTTTTCCTCGCGTTCGGTCAAAATCGCCAGAGTCGGCGTCTGCACCCGGCCGACCGGTGTCAGCTGAAAACCGCCGGTCTTATTGTTAAATGCCGTCATCGCCCGCGTGCCGTTGATCCCGATCAGCCAGTCGCTCTCCGACCGGCACGCTGCGGCTTGGGCCAGCGGAATCATTTCCTCATTCGAGCGGAGATGATCAAAAGCTTCTCGAATCGCATCCTTGGTCATTGACTGCAGCCAAAGTCGCTTGATCGGCTTGTTGATCTTTGCCGCCTTGACCAGATAACGGAAAATCAGCTCGCCCTCCCGGCCCGCATCACAGGCATTGATCAATGAATCGACGTCGTCACGTTTCATCAGCTTCTTGAGGACGTTGAAACGTGGCTTCGTTTTTTCGATCGGCCGCAAGTCGAACTCAACCGGGATGATCGGAAGATTGGCGAAGCTCCATTTGCCGCGCTTGACGTCCAATTCGGCTGGCAATGCCAGCTCGACCAAATGCCCGACTGCCGATGAGATCAAGGCGTCGTCGCCCTCATAATAGTCATCGTGCTTCTTGAAGCCACCGAGGGCGCGGGCCAGGTCGGCTGCGACGCTGGGTTTCTCGGCGATAATCAGGGATTTAGGCATTTTGAGGGCTTAAAGCAGATCGCGGACGAGCTTAACCCAGCTTTACGAAATATTTACCGGGCAGCTGCTTAACGAGCCGCTTTAGCTCAAGGCGGAGGAGAGTAGAAGAGACCGTGGAACTTGGCAAATCGCATTTCGTCGCGATCCGGTCGATTGGCGTCTCGGCTGAATCGATTGCCTCATACACTTTTCGCTCGTCGTCGGACAGCACCGGAAGAGGCCGAACGGCCGCCTGCGGAGATGGTTTTGTCTCCGGCAACAGCACTTGGAGATCATCCAGAATATCGCTCGCATCCATGACCAGCTTTGCTCCCTGTTGAATCAAACGGTTCGAACCCATTGCGCTGGGAGCGTTAATATGGCCCGGAATCGCATAAACCGACCGCCCCTGTTCCAAGGCCTGGGCCGCGGTGATCAATGCTCCGCTGTTTAGACCGGCTTCGACCACGAGGATCCCGTGACTCCAGCCGGAAATGATCCGGTTGCGCATCGGGAATGTTTGCCGATCAGGCTCCACTTCCATCGAGAACTCCGACACCACAGCGCCATTTCCGCTGAAAATTTTTTCGGCCAGGGCGCAATTCTCGGGCGGATAAAGATTCATTAGCCCCGAACCGATGATCGCAATCGTCCGCCCCTTCGCAGCCAGAGCGCCTTGATGGGCGGCGGTATCGATCCCGCGGGCGAGGCCGCTGGTCACCGTTAATCCCGCGTAAGCAAGCTGATAGGCGAGTTTCTTGGCCGATTCCGCACCGTAATGCGTCGTCCGCCTGGCTCCGATCACGGCGATGGCATGATGATCGCGTTCCCGAATTTCACCCCAAACATAAAGCACGATCGGCGGCGCATGGATTTCGCGCAGCGACTTTGGATACGAATCGGACCACTGAGTGATTACCGTTGCGCCAAATTCGCGTACTCGTTTCAACTCAGCCTGGAGATCGACGATCGACTCCCAGCTGGAAATCTGATCCGCCACCTCGGCGCCGATCCCTTCGACGCGGCGCAGCTCAGTCCGTTTTGCCGTCAGCACGCGTTCCGGTTGCTCAAGAACGGCCAACAGTTTGCGCAGGCGCACCGGCCCAACCGTGGGCAGCATATTTAGAACGATGCACGCTTCCGTGGAATTCATATATTAGGTGGCTCGGCTTCTCTAAATCTGCCAGTCCGGTTCGGACCGATGTCACTTAGGCGGCGTAGCCGCATTCCGTAACCAACGCGTTGAGGACAACGCGTTCCGCCACTAAAAGGGGATTTCGTCGTCGTCCGGCTCGGCTGCTGCTGCTGCCGCCGGCTTGGGTGGGGGCGAGGCTTTCGCCGCTCTCGACGATTCGTCGCCGCCGTTGCCAGCGCCACCGCTCGGGCGACTGCCTAACAACTGCATCGTTTCGCCGATAACCCGAAGTTTTGTCCGCTTTTGCCCCGTCTGTTTGTCGTCCCAGCTATCCATTTGCAAACGGCCCTCGATGAATACCGGGCGGCCCTTTTTCAGATATTCGCCGGCAATTTCCGCCAAGCGCGACCATAAAACGACATCGACGTAAGTGACTTCCTCACGTTTTTCCCCGCTTTCGAGAGTGTATTGCCGATTGACAGCCAGGCCGAGGTCGCAAACGGCGCTGCCTTTCGGCGTGTATCGAACTTCGGGGTCGCGCGTGAGGTTTCCGAGGAGAATAACTTTGTTAAAACTAGCCATTCTGGGGTTGTACCGAATTTACTTCGCAGCCGCCAACTTTTTCCCGCCCTTTTCCGCTTTCTCTTTCTGTTCCGTCTTCTCGGCCAGTCGCTGGTAATGTTGCCGGTACACCTCGGGATCGAGTTTGAATTTGGAGCGCAACTTCGTGATTAACTGCGAATCAGCGCGAAAAACGAAGTTCACATAAAATCCGGCGTCGAGCGGGCCTGCCGCATATGAAAACGGGCGTTTGTCCATTTTCTGCACCTGCTCGATTTCAACGCCTTCTTTTTGAAATTCGGATTCCAGGCGATCCACGATGTCGTGAACGCTATCTTCTTTGCCTTGTGCGTTGAGCACGATCAACGCTTCGTAACGATTCTTCATGATGGTTTATTGGTTTTGTCCTCTCCGGCCATGTCGGAGTTGAAAGTGTTCATCGCGGAAACCAGCCCTTTGTCAATCGCGCATTTCACCGCTTCCACCGCGCGCTCCACCCCGGATTTTACCAGCGGCCGCTCTTCCTCAAAAAATCGACCGAGGACGTGATCAACCGCGCTTCGTTGCGGGGCGGCCCCGATTCCAATCCGCAGCCGCGGAATCTTGTCCGTTCCAAATTGAACAATGATCGATTCCAAACCGTTATGCCCACCCGTTCCGCCTTCCAGGCGAATTCGAATCCGTCCCAGCGGTAGTGCAAAATCATCAAGGACGATCAGCGTTCCCGCTGCAGAAATTTTATAGAATTGCGCGACCGCGTGCAGTGGATAGCCGCTGTGATTCATAAAGCTCGTCGGTTTCACCAGCAAAACGTCCCCGGCTTTGGCAATTAAAGCCTCCCACTTCGATTTTTCCCAAGTCGCTCCGAGTTGGGCGGCAAGTTGATCGACCGCGACAAAGCCAATGTTGTGGCGTGTGCCGGCGTATTCGGGTTCGGGATTCCCAAGCCCGCCGATAAGACGAATCTGCGGCCGTGTCGATTCCACGGCGGCTCAGTCCGCAATCCGCGATCCGCAGTCCGAAATCAAAATTACTTCTTGGCCTCTTTCGGAGCCGCGCCCTTGGCGGCCGCTTCCTTCCCGCCGGCTGCCGGTGCCGCTCCGGCCTCGCCTTCGGCCGGTTTCTTCTCGGTAATAACTTCCGGGCCCGCGGCTGCGCCCTCTGCTGCCACTGGCACTGCTACCTCTTCCACCGCAGGTTCGAGAACCGAGAATGCCGTGAGATCAGGCTGCACTTTCAGTTTCACGCCGGCCGGGAGTTGAATATCGCGGGCGTGAATCGAATCGCCGATGTTCAACGCGCTCACGTCTACCGTAATCCGATCCGGCAAATCCTTCGGCAAACACTCAATCGCCAGCGTCCGTAAATTTTGTTCAAGCAGGCCACCAAAATTCTTCACCCCATTCGCCGTCCCGCTTGGTTCCAACGGAACGACAGCTTGAATGGCTTCGTCCATTGAAATGGCGTGAAAGTCGATATGCAAAATGTCATTCCCGAGCGGCGAGTGTTGAATCTCCTGGATTAGCGCGGTCCGATTCGCTTTTTCGCCTGGAATTTCCAGTTCGACCAAAATGTTTTCGCCGGATGCATGGCTCAACATGACGTTGATATCCCGGGCCGAGACCTGAAGCGGTTGGGGCTTTAATTCCGCACCATAAATGACAGCCGGGATGGCGCCGCGCAATTTCAGCCGGCGAGCGGCGGCCCGGCCGGTCTCGCTCCGTGGTTCAGCTTTAAGTTTAACCTGTTTTGCCATTTTCTTTCTCGATGTTGAACAGCGACGACACCGATTCGTCGTTATGGATCCGTTTCATGCCTTCCCCGAGCAACTCGGAGACATCTTGCACTTTGATCGAAAACCCTTCGACCTTACGCACCGGCGTGCTGTTGGTCGTTACTAGTTCCTTAATTTTAGACTTTTGCAATCGTGGAATTGCGATATCGACCAGCACGGCATGTGACACGGCCGCATACACGTCCAGGGCCCCCTTAGCTTTCAAGGTCTCCGTGGCCGAGCACAGCGTCCCGGCGGTCTCGGTCAGGTCATCCACCAGGAGCACATCAGCGTCTTCCACCTCTCCAATGACATAAAGCGCTTCGGTTTCGGTCGCGCTCTTGCGCTGTTTTGCCACAATCGCTAATCCGGCGCCGAGTGCCTGGGCGTAAGCCGAGGCCATCTTCAACCCGCCAAGATCCGGCGACACCACCACCGTTTTCCGCTTGAGCTTCTTCCGCAGGTATTTGATCAACACCGGCATCGAGTAGAGGTGATCGACCGGAATATCGAAAAACCCCTGCACCTGTTGCGCGTGCAGATCCATCGTTAAGACACGGTTCACCCCAGCGGCGTGCAATAGATTCGCAATCAGCTTGGCCGTAATCGGCACCCGCGGTTTATCTTTGCGATCCTGTCGCGCGTAACCGAAAAATGGGATGACCGCGGTGATTCGATCCGCGCTGGCGCGGCGCGCGGCATCGACCATGATGAGCAGTTCCATCAAGTGCTCGTTCGACGGCGGCGAAGTGGGCTGAATCAGGAAAACATCGCGGCCGCGCACGTTTTCTTCGATTCTCACGTAGGTCTCGCCATCCGGAAACGAACTGATGGTGGCGGCGCCTAACGGAATACCGATGTATTTGCAGATACGCTCGGCAAGATCTGGGTTAGCAGACCCGCTAAATACTTTCATTTCTGGCTGATGCGCGAACATGGCGTGACTGGCGCGGGAAATTCTTTGTCGTCCGAGCCGACCGCCTACCTATCTTGCATGGTTCGAGGAAGCAATCCCAGAATCAGTCGATGATGAACTTTTCTGGCGCGGATTTGCCAATCGGTTATACTCTGGGAAAGTAGCTCCCCGCATGACCAGCTCCGACGTCTTACCGATTGAACGTCCCACCACGGACTCCAAAATATTCGCGCACACCCGCTGGGATATTCTGCCCACCTTCGCCGGGCTGTTTCATTTAGCCTACTTCGTGGCCATGTACTTTTTGTTCCCCTACACGCCCCTGTGGATCATGCTCTGCCTGGGCTTCATTTATTCGTTGATGATCAACGCCAACATTAACGGCGTGTCACACAACTTCATTCATAATCCGTTCTTCCGATCAAACTTGCTGAACCGTCTCTTCGGCGTCGTCGAATCCGTGGCCTGCTGTTTTTCACAGACCTATTACGACGTCGTTCACATGCAGCATCACAAGGGCAACGCCGATCGACCGGACGAAAAAGGCGAAACGATCGATTGGATCTCGATCTACAAACACGGCCATGACGGTGAACCTGAAAATCCGTGGGGCTATATCTTTCTCAGCTTCTTCCGGGACAATCCGGCGGTTATCAAACGGGAACTCGCCAAACGCGGCAAAGTGGAGTTGCGCTGGGGCAACATCGAGCTCGGGGTGTTCATCGCTCTCCTGCTCACCATGGCGATTATCGTTCCGACCAAGCCCATCCATTTCATCAACTGGCGGTACATGCTGTTCTTCCTGCCGTTTTTCTATCTCGGCCATTGCTTCAGCTATTTGAACGGATATTTCCGGCATTACGGCGGCAATCCCGATAAACCGATTGCCTGGGGCGTGAGCAGCTACGGAAAAATTTACAATTGGTTGTTCTTCTACAACGGTTATCACGCGGAACATCATTTCCGGCCGAAAGTTCACTGGACCAAAATGGAACAGTTCCGTCAGAGCATCGAAGAGCTGCAAAAACAGGAAGGCGTTCGAACCATCAGCCACGCGCACATGCTCGGGTTTCTCGACCCAAACCTGCCCGATTATCCCAAGAGCGGGAAACGCCAGAACGTCACCGCCGCATCCGAGGCGGCGTTGTAGGCCGGGCGCTCCGCCTGGCCATTTCGGAGGCCGGCCAGCGATGCGCTGGCCTACCACTCATTTGGGGATAAACCCGGCCCGCAATTTATTCTTCTTTGATTCGCAATCTTCGTTCAGCCGCCGAATCTCACTGGCCAGCTGTTTTTGGAGCGCTTCTATCTCTTCGAATTTGCCCGCGGTGGCCGCTTTCTGAAGTTCACCTTGCAGGAACAGTTCGCGTTCGGCGATTTTCGCTTTGAATTGGGAATCTATATCGGCCAACTGCTTTTTCTGATCGTCGTTTAATGAAACGGTCGGCTGGTCCTTTTGCAGCCGCTCCATTGCTAATTCGTAGGCCGATTTCATTGTCGCTTCACTCTTACTCTTGCTCCGGCTCGCAATCCAATCAATGTAAGTTGTAAGTGAACATCAAACTTCTCAGTACCGACTTCGACGGCACGCTCATATCCCACGTCAGCCAGCCGATGATGGATCAGAAGTGCATGCAATTGATCCGCGATCTCCAAAGATCCGGGTCGGTCTGGGCCATCAACACCGGCCGAACGGTCGATCTTCTCGAAAATGGACTGACGAATTTTGGAGTTCCCATTCGGCCTGACTTCATTTTGACAAGCGAGCGGGAAGTTTTTCGGCCGGGATCAAACGGCGAAAAGTGGGAAGCGTTTGGAGATTGGAACGCGCGTTGCGCGCAAGACCATGCCGAGCTTTTCACTTCCACCCAGGCCATTCTCGCTGAGGTCGTCGATTTCGTAACGCAGCAGACCAAAGCCCGCTTGATTTATCATTCCGAAGGAAATCTGGAGGGACTCGTCGCGGCCAGTGATGAGGAGATGGAGCGGATCACCCAGTTCATCGATCGCGCGCGCCAAAAACACCCGAAATTTAATTTTCAACGGAACACCGTTTATTTGCGCTTTTGCCACGCCGATTATCACAAGGGCGCGGCGCTTTCGGAGCTGGCTCGATTGCTTTCGGTCCCGCGTGAACAAATTTTCGCGGCCGGAGATCATCACAACGATATCTCGATGTTGGACGGCAAAGCGGCGGCTCTGCCCGCTTGTCCATCGAATGCGATCCCTGAGGTCAAAGACGCGGTGGAGCATGCTGGCGGATATGTTGCGGCGAAAGAACACGGCGCCGGTGTTCACGAAGCACTTCAATATTTTCTGAGATAGGGGCGGTTCACCGAACCGCCGCGGGCGATTGAGGTCAATCTCCCCTACCCTGTCGTGGCCAACGCAATCGGCCGGTCGGCCTCAATATCCCCCGCGAACCGGTTGGTCATGTAAGTCAGCAGCAGCACCCAGAACGAAAGCGCCAAAGCGAACAGCGGAAATTGTAGCGCCAACGGCAGCGAATAAATGATCGCCATCAGCGGGATCCATACGACCCAGGTCGCCACCAGTGTTGGAATAATTTTATCGCGATAATGCGCCCAGGTGAAGAGGTCGCGCGCGGGCTGCAGCGAAATGCCGTTATTTTTCCATTCGTAGGTCAAAACCTCAAAGGGCGCGGCGAAAAATACATTGTAGCCGAATTGATCGAGACAAATCTTGGCCACAACCGCCGGAATCGTGGCCACATCACCCACTAAGGCAGCCTCACCCCGATATAATAGATCAACCAGCACCCCGTCCAATCCCCAAACCGGAATGGTATAGACAAGATTAAGGAAATTTCTGCGATTCAGACGGCCACGCTGAAAAAATAGGACGAGAAAAATCTCCGGAATGATCGCTCCGGCAAAAATCGCGGCGACCACAACGAAGGTCATCCCGTGCACTCGCTTGAAATCCGCCACGCGATCAAACCAATGCGCCACATCGGCGCTGGCGTAGAAGGCAATCAATAAGCCGAGCATGATCGCCTGAATAATCAGAGCCGGCACGGCGTTCGCCCGAGCGGCTTCCCAACCGAGACTCAGCGGCGCGCGCGAATTTTGCATCGCCGCCGACAAGTTTCTACCAACCGATGCTGGCGCCGGGCATTCCGCTGGTGGCGCTTGGCATCACCTGATTGTCGTTGACCACCTTTTCGCCCGGCACCCCGGAGGTCGCCGGCTGCTGCTGGCTGTCGCTGCTGGAACCGGCCGAGTCAGTCGTCCCACACGAACTCAAAAGCGCCATCAGCACCACCATCGACGCCGCCGCAATCAATCGGAAAATCACGCCCGCAATTTAACTACGGTTTTGGGATTCTCCAGCAATTTTAGGCCGGTTGAAGGCTTCCACGGCAACCCGTAAGCTGCCCGATGGCGAAGCCGACACGCCCCGATATTAAATCGCTCAATCTCAATGAGCTGCAAAACCGGTTCGCTGTCCGAAACGAACCCTCCTACCGCGCGGGCCAGATCGCCGATTGGCTGTATCAGAAGCGAGTCAATTCTTTCGATGAAATGACTGATCTGCCGCGAGCGCTGCGTGACGAACTCGCGGATCAGTTCACTTTTTCGAATCTGGAAACTGTCCGCACGCTTGGATCGCGCGATACGACTCGCAAATTTCTCTTTCGTTTGTCCGATGATAACCTGGTTGAATCGGTGCTGATCCCCGCGTCACCCGCGCTCTACGGATCGCCATCGGATCGGCGGACGATTTGCGTTTCGACTCAGGTCGGCTGTGCCTATGGTTGCAAATTTTGCGCCAGCGGCCTGGAAGGATTTTCGCGCAACCTTCAGCCTAACGAGATTGTCGACCAACTCATTATCATCGAACGTGAGACCGGCGAAAAAATCGACAATGTCGTTTTCATGGGGATGGGCGAGCCGTTGGCAAATCTCGACAATCTGTTGCGCGCCATTGAAATCATCAACGCGCCGTGGGGGCTTGGAATCGGCGCCCGACATATCACCGTTTCCACCAGCGGATTGGCGCCGCAAATCCGCCAGTTGGCAGAACAACCATTGCAGATTCGCCTCGCCATATCGTTGCACGGCGCAACCGACGAAGTCCGGGGCCAAATCATGCCGGTGAATCGCCGCTACAATCTCGAAACGCTCTTTGCGGCATGCGATTTTTATGTTCGCCATAAGAAACAGCGCCTGACGTTTGAATACATTTTGATCGCCGACGTGAATGATTCGGAAGATCAGGCACACTTGCTGGCCAAACAGGCTCGTCATCTCAAAGCCAAAGTGAACTTGATTCCTTACAACACCGTTCTCGGTTTGGCTTGGTCGCGGCCGTCGGTGGATCGCCAGGAAAAGTTTCTTTCGATCCTCCGCGAACACGATGTCCCGGCCACGTTACGGCGCGAAAAAGGTCACGACATCGACGCCGCGTGCGGGCAATTGCGCTTGCAAACAAAACGCGAACTTTGTCGCGACCCGCGATGACAATTTTTTGTTGTCGCCGCCCCGGCTGCCGACGCGTTCCCATAGGCGGAAACACGGCGAAATCGCGCCCTCCGACAAAGCCGATCCAACCGTTCATGAAGGTCTACATTTCCTTTTGCGCAGCCAACGAAGTGGCGTTTAGTCAAAGCATGCCGGAATTCGAGCGCGAACCTGATCGGACTTGGGATGAGTACGATTGGGAAAGGTTTTTACAGCAGCAGGACCAGAAAACGGAAAAATACATGGAGCTGCTGGAAAAATATTTGGACGATCCGCGGCGCGACGAAATCATCGCGCGCGAAATGGGCTGGTCGGATGTGGTCGGCGAAAAGGATTGGAGCGAGGAAGTCGACGCGTTGATGGATGATAGCTGGCGCGGCGAGGATGAAGAAGAGCCGGCCGACCGCGCCGCCGCCGACACTTTTGAGGAGCATACTCTTTATCGGGCGGCTTTCGCCCTCACGGTGTGGATCGACAAATTATTTGACCAATATCCCTCGTTGCAGAACGAGCCGACGGCAGTCAAGCTGGCCACTCACGCAGCCTTGGCCAGCGCGAAACTGGCCGCCGCCCTCAGCGACGACGATGTGGATGAGCTGGGAATGACCATTGCCTATCTGAAAAGGGCGCTCAAAGCCATTACGGTCTCGATCGAGGCTGCCGCCCGTTTGTTGTCCGAAAAATTAGTGGCCGCCGCTCAGCATGCTGTTCTCCAGCAACGACTTTTCCAAGTCCGTGACGGCATTATCACGCTCATGGGGGAATACCGCGGCGAATGGCGAAAACGATTCGGCTCCGAAGGTTATCGGAGTTGAATGAAATTGCCGTCGATTCCGTCAAAATATGCAAACGGAAGCGACTCCGGCTCAGGCCGATGTGTCAGAACTAGAACTGGTGAGGCAATGCCAAGCCGGTCGCGCTGACGCATTTGACGAGCTTGTCACCCGCTACCGAACCCGGATTTTTGCGATGATTTATAACATGGTCCATAACGAGCAGGATGCCTGGGATCTTGCTCAGGATAGCTTCCTCAAGGCGTGGCGATCGATTAAGCGCTTTCGCGGAAAATCATCGTTCTATACCTGGCTTTACCGGATCGTGATGAACGTCACCATCGATTGGCTGCGGAAGAAGCAGATTCGCGGTGGCGGCACGGAATTCGATGATTCGATTCAACTGAAGCAGGTCGATCCGGCTTCGAAAACACTGCCGAAAGCCGATCCCTTGCCCCACGCAGGATTGGAACGCGCGGAAGTGCGAGCGCGCATCGACAGTGCGATTGAGCAACTGTCGCCCGATCATCGCGCAGTCATTTTGATGAAAGAAATTGAAGAGATGCAATATCACGAAATCGCGGAGGCTCTCGGCTGCTCGATCGGTACCGTGATGTCGCGCCTATTTTATGCCCGGAAGAAACTCCAGAACCTATTGAGAGATGTATATGAAAACGTTTGAAGAAAAATGGACGGCTTGGGTCGACGGGATGTTGACCGGCAAAGAGCTGGCCAGCTTCGAAGCGTCGTTAGGCGACAAATCAACTGCCGACGTCGAGAAAAACGAAGCGCACAAGCTCGGGGCTTTCCTTAAAGAAAATCTGAGCGCGCCTGTTTTGCCGAACGAGGAATTTTTCAGCCACCAGATTCGGGAGGCGATTGCCCGCGAAACTGCGCATGGCGGAGCTCCTCAGCGGTCGGGCTGGTGGAGCATTCCGAGACTCGCCTGGGTCGGTGCCACCGCTCTGCTTATTTTCGGCGTATTTACGTTCTTCGTGACTAACGAACCGATTCAGGCTCCATCCGATTATTTGACGCAGATCGTCAATACTCAGGTGGATCCGACGGCGAATCCGTACGCGACCACGACGGTGCTCGAAGCCAAGAAGGATAAAGTCACGGTTGTTTGGGTAGAAGGGTTGAAACAACTGCCATCCGAATACGCATCGAAGTAATCCATGGGAACCCGCATTTTTATCGTCACCGTATTGTGCGCGTTGATGATAGGTGCGGGAGTGGTGTCGGTCCGAGGCGCCGAGACGGTTTGGAGCGGATTGGTGATCGCGGAAAATGTGGAGAAGCCGGCCCCAATTCCACACGAGCTCAGCGAGATTGAACAAACGCTGAAAGAGCTTTTCGGTTACAATCAATTTCAAGTGATTGGCCAATCTCGGAAAACGTTGCAAACGGGAGATGAGGATTGGCTGGCGGTCAGCAAATACTTTTCCCTCCACGTCGATGCGCAGGGCGAAAGCGATACCGGTTACGCACTCGACCTGAAATTGTACAAAGAAAAGGGTCTCCTGCTCGAAGCGAACACGAAGCTCAGCAAACAAAGTCCGCTGGTCATCAAAGGCCCGCTGGTGGGAAATAGCCAGCTGCTCCTCGTTCTGATCGCCGAGGAAGACACGCACGCAACTCATACGGCGAGCCCACACCGGACCCATCGGTCAAAAAACGATTTGGCTGACGCATGGAATCGATTTCGCCGCAAGGTTCGGGATTTACTCCCGTAATCTCACGGTCGCGATTGCGCGGATTTGCACCTTCTGATCTAGTGCGCAGATGCGTCTGCTTTCCGTTGTTGGTTTCGTAACAATTGGCGCAAGCAGCATGATGGCGGAAAAACCTTTCGATTTTATTGCCACTCCCGGGAAGCTGCCCAAACAGGTTCGGCCGACCGAATACGCAGTTCGAATTGTTCCGAATATCGAGGCGAGGACGTTCGAAGGGAGCGAGACGGTGAAGTTCGAAGCCCGAACAGCCGTCCGCGAGCTCGTCCTCAATGCAGCGGATCTAAAGATAACCGGAGTCACCGTGGATGAAGGACCGATCGCTCCGGCTGCGATCAAACTCGATTCGAACACAGAGTTATTGCGGATCGCCTTGTCGGTCGCCCTGCCCGCGGGACCGCACCGCCTCTCGGTGAAATTCTCGGGCACGATCAATGAACAGGGTCAGGGCCTTTATTACATGCGCTACCAGGAAGAAAATACCGGCGCGAAAAAGATCGCCCTGGCCACTCAATTCGAGCCGACAGATGCGCGTCGTTTTTTTCCGTGCTGGGACGAACCCAGTTTTCGTGCGCGTTTTCAACTGACAGTCGTCGTTCCAGAGGCCTGGATGGCCGTTTCCAACATGCCAGTGGAGTCGGAAATTAAAGCTGATGGCGGGAAAGAGGTTCGATTCAAACAAACTCCGCCAATGGCGAGTTATCTGAATGTGTTCGTCGCCGGCGAGTTGGAAACCATCGAAACAGATGCCGCCGGAACGCGCATCCGCGTCGTGACAACAAAAGGCAAAGCGAAATGGGGCCAATACGCGCTCGAGAGCACTGCGCAGATTCTGCAGTACTATAATGACTACTTCGGCGTCCCCTATCCGCTGCCCAAGCTCGACCAGATCGCGATTCCAGGCGGATTCGGGGGCGCGATGGAGAACTGGGGCGGGATTACTTATTTCGAAAGCGCGCTTCTCTATAATCCGGACCGATCATCAGCCGCGACGAAACAGGTGATTTATGAAGTGATCGCTCATGAAGTGGCCCATATGTGGTTCGGTGACCTCGTGACCATGGCCTGGTGGGACAATCTTTGGCTCAACGAAGGTTTCGCGTCGTGGATGGGCAGCAAATGCAGCGCGCATTTCAACCCGGACTGGGAAGTCCGGCTGGCAAAAGTGAATCCGCGCGATCCGACCCGGCGCACCGGTATTTCCAGGGAAATCGAAATGGAAGGCGATGCGCGGTCGACCACCCACCCCATTCAACAGACGGTCAGCACGGAATCCGAAGCCAATAGTGCCTTCGATGACGTGACTTATCGAAAAGGCGAGGCCTTCCTGGTCATGCTCGAGAATTTTCTGGGCGAAGAAAAATTTCGAAACGGCATTCGAAGTTACATGGCCGATCACAAATATTCCAATTCGACCACGGCCGATCTTTGGAAAGCGCTCAGCACTTCATCCAGCCAACCCGTCGGCGATATCGCGGCCGCCTGGACTGAGCAGCCCGGGCTTCCGATTGTTCGAGTCAAACGCAACGGCGATACAGTCGATCTCAGCCAGGAACGTTTTGTCGTCCATTTTCCAAACGCTCCGGCACTGCAATGGAAAATTCCGCTCACCTACTTCCTCGTCGACGGCGGTAAAACCGAATCGCGACTGATGTCGCGAAAAACAGACAAGCTCGAGCAGATTCCAACAGACCGTGTGCTGAAATTAAACGCCCAAGGAACAGGAAATTATCGGGTTCAATACGATCGCGCTTCGTGGGATTTATTGATGGCGGCTCTGCCCCAACTCAGCGTCGCGGATCGGGTCAACCTCGCTGGCGACGTTTGGGCGATGCTCCATGCCGGACGGTTATCCCTGAAGAGTTATTTCGCGTTAGTCAACAAACTGCCGCCCAAACCGGAACTGGCTGAGCGCAATCAAATCGTCAATGTATTCGACAGTATCGACCGGCTGTTAATCGGCGATCCCA
Organism: uncultured Verrucomicrobiae bacterium; assembly: GCA_963846065.1. Lineage (GTDB taxonomy): Bacteria > Verrucomicrobiota > Verrucomicrobiia > Chthoniobacterales > UBA10450 > DASPUI01. The sequence goes on along the minus strand of CAWJUP010000017.1, from coordinate 180,833 downwards.
CGCGTGATGATTTTCAAGGCTATGCGCGGTCCATCCTGCGGCCGACCTTCGAACAACTGGGCTGGACTCCGAGACCGGACGAAGGCCCGCGCCCGGCCATTTTACGCGCGAGCCTCATCCAAATTCTTGGACAACTCGACGACGCCGATGTGGTAAACGGTTGCCGGTCACGGTTCCAAAAACATGTGGTCGATCCGGCCGCACTCCCGGGAGATCTGCGTGCCCCCGTTTGCTGGGTCGCGGGCCATTACGCGGACGAATCAACCTGGAATACGCTTCACGAACTCGGGTTGAGAACCACCAGCACTGAAGAAAAGCAGGATTACTATGACGCGATGGCGGCAGCGCGCGATCCGCAACTCGTCGAGAAAACACTTCAAATTGCGCTAACCGATGAACTGCCGACCAGTCGGGCACTTTACCTTGTCGCAAAAGTCGCGCGCTACAGCGACCATCCGGAACTCGCCTGGCAATTTGCCAAGACGAATTCCAAAGCATTGCTCGCTAAAGCCGATTCGCTGGGTTCGAACTCCTATTTCCCAAGTCTGTCCACGTTCTTTTCCGAAAAATCGCGCGCGGCCGACCTGAAAGCGTTTTCCAAAACGAATTTGCCACCGACCAGCGCGAAAGAGGTGCAGAAAGCGGTCGATGAGATCGAATTCCGGGCGGAATTTCGTAAACGATTGAGCGACCAGATTTCTACAGGCGCTCTGCCCTAGGAGCTGACAAGATGGCGACGAACGCGCTGTTCGTCCGTTTCATTTTTACGGCGATTGTTCCGCTGCCGGCGCAATGTATAACCGCATCGGGATCATCGATGATTCGACGAAACCGTGTCGCCGGAAAAACTCCTGAGCCACGTTTTCCGGCCGGTCGGTCAACAACGTAATCCGGAGAAAGTTTTTCTGTTTGGCAAACTCGATTGCGTGATTGAGCAATTTCGCGCCGTAGCCGTGTCCTTGAAATTCCTTATGAACAACGAGGTCCTCCAGCAAAACGACAAATCCACCTTCGGCCGTGCTGATGGTAAACAGTAGATTGATCATCCCCACGATGACGCCATCACGACGAAGGACAAACACGCGTCCACGGCTCGGTTGTTCAAAAATCAGACGAAGGCCGTGCAATTGCCTATTCTTGTCCGGCCGGAAATCGCTTTCCTGCGAGAAGAGCTCGCCCAGCATCTCTGAGAGCTCGTCCAGATCTGCCTCCGTCGCCGGCTCAATCGCTACATTTTCGGCCATTGCCTTGTTATGTCAGAAAGGTTCGCGCCTGACAATGCGAAGATCGACCGGGCGAAGTAATGCCAAGATTGACAAGCGCGACCTCATTCCTACTGTAATCGCTCCCCAAACGCGGCGAAATCAGTTTTCGGTCTTATGAAACGCACTTATCAACCTTCCAAAAGAACGCGCAAACGCCAACACGGATTTCGAGCACGGATGAAAACTAAGGGCGGACGCGCCACTCTCGCCCGCCGGCGTCAACGCGGACGCAAACGACTTTTACCCAAAGGCGTCGATCGGCACTTTGCCCGGCATACCCAGGCCTAGGCGGTCCGTGCTGAGACGGGTTTGCAAAATGCCGATGCGGCTGGAATTTTTCCTGCCAATTCCTCAACCCGCCTTCTTGTTTTGTTAACGAAAGCGACCAAACTCCGAGTTTTTCTGTTTCTCGCGTGCTGCTCGGCACTCGGATCCGTTGCAGTCGGTCAAACGACCGATCATGATTTTCTAAATCGCGGAGTTGCCCGCCAAAGCAAAAAGGATTGGGCGGGCGCGATTGCTGACTACACGCGGGCGATAGAACTGAATCCGCAAAACGCTCTCGCCTTGAATAATCGCGGGTTGGTGAAGATGGAAAAGGGCGATCTGGATGGCGCTCTGGCGGACTACGATCGCGCGCTGCAAATCAACCCGCGAAACTGGGAAATCCGGACAAACCGTGGAGTCATCAAACAACGGATGAAGGATATTGATGGCGCAGAAGCGGATTACGACATCGCGATCAAGCTGTATCACAAATACGCCCCGGCTCGAAGAAATCGGGCAAGTATTCGACTGGCGAAAAAGGACCTCGCTGGAGCGCTCGACGATTGCAATTACGCGATTGAAGCCAACAAAAACGATGCTGCCGCCTATCAACTTCGCGGCGAAATCGCTGCCGCGATGGGGAAACCGGATGCGGCCAACTTGGACTTCGAGCACGCGAGCCGGCTGGACCCGAAGTTTGCCCGCAACGTGGCTCCTTTGGTCAAGCCATCGCCTTCGCCTCAAGTTGTATCCTCAGAGCAAGCGCCGAGTGGAGTGCCCGCTACCACGAAGCCTGCGGCACCGGCTCCATCGCAAAGTCTAACTACTGCCGAACCAAATCGCTCCGTGGCGCAGAGGAAAGCTGCTGTGACACCGTCGCAATCCGAATACGTGCCACCGACCGAAGTAGAACCAGGGAACATCGCGGCCGCTTACGATCGAAACCTCGCCAAGGAAAAGAAGGAGGGCCAGCCGCCTGTTGTCGCCCCGCACAAGCTAGCCCCTCCATCCGCGCCCACGCCGAGGGTCGACAAGATTCCGCATATCGACGAGCTGGCTGCACCGGTACCGACGGCGGCTCCGAAAATCGCAGAAAGCAAGAGTGTGAGCGACGGGACAAGAGAAACCGAAGCAAGTGCAGCGATTGAACGGCCCAACGCAAATGCCGGATTGACCTCCGGGAACCTCGAAGTCCCTTCATCAAAATCTCTCGAACAAAAGCAGCCTGACCCAGCCAGTGGAATCGCTCCAACGACGCCCCCGGAGAGAATGACCGAGACAAGGCTCGCTTCTCTGAGTCCATCGCCCTCTCCGGCGGGACTTCCTGCCGCAACGACGCCTGTCCCTCGCCCGAACCCTTCGGAGCATCAAACGACTTCCACGTCCATTCCCGCCTCGGTAACACCGGCTGTCGGTGCGCCGAAGCAAGACGAATTCAACGTTTCCCTGGCAGATCACAATACCGGAGCCGTGGCGCAAAATTCGCCCGCTCTGCTCGGCGCGAACAGTCCGCTGCCGCAAGCAGCGGCCGGCAACAGTCCGCGATTGCCGGCAAAGCGCCCCGTGGAACATGAGCCCAGTACTCCGGAGGGCTACGAGCGGCGAGCTCAGTTCCGAAGCTCGATTCACGATTTAGCCGGCGCATTGAACGATTACAACCAGGCGATTCGGCTCAACCCGAGGAATCCGGCGACCTTCAACGACCGAGGCAACATTAAGCGGGCAAAACACGATCTCGATGGCGCGTTGGCTGACTATAATCGGGCAATCGAACTCAACGGCGCGAATCCCGTGGCGTATTACAATCGGGCCATGACCAAACAGAGCAAAGGAGATCTGGAAGGAGCGCTCGCCGACCTCAACCCGGCTATCAAACTAGATCCGAAGAACGCCGCCGCCTTCCACAGTCGCGGAGCGGTCCGAGAAGTTAAGGGCGACTTCAAAGGAGCTTTGGAGGATTACAATCGTGCGATCGAGCTCGATCCAAAAGATACCACAACGTTCGGTAACCGGGCCAGTGTCTACTATTCTCTGCGACAATGGGACAATTCCCTCAAAGATTACGAGCGCTCGTTTGAAATTTCGACCGAAGGCCAGGACTATGCGCATCTATACGTTTGGCTGATTCGCGCGCGCTCGGGTCAGGAAGAGACTGCCAGCCAGGCGCTCAGGCAATATTTGGCTCAACGCCCGAATAAGTCCGACTGGTTCGGCACCGTTGGCAACTACCTGCTCGGGACAGTCACTGAAGACGATTTGGTCGCCGCTGCCGCCTCGCCCGACAAGAAGAAGGAAGCAGGCCAATTGTGCGAAGCGTGGTTCTATATCGGGATGAAAAAGCTCATCGCCGGCGATAAGGTTGGAGCCGAAAGCAGCTTCAACAAATCGATGGCGACGAACGAGAAAGATTACACCGAATATCATTACGCCCGGGCCGAGCTAAGGGCTCTTTCCAAGTAGCGGTTCGAGGGGGGACGCAGGCAGATCACATTCCGCTGGACACTGGTTAACCTTGAGTTATGTTCAAAGGAACATGCCATCCAGGATCCGCTACTTTTTCAAACGGCGGCCGATCTATACCCGGCCTCAGCAGCTCGAACTCGCGTTCTCGCCGCAGTCTCGTATCGCTTCACCTTCTCCGAAGGCAACGCAGAAACTGAAACCCCGCTGGCGAATTTGATCGTCTGGCGAACGGCCACCCCGTGAGACGGTCAATGGCCGGACAACGCGACCATACCTGAGCCGCCTTTCGTTAGAGAAGTGCTGATCGTACTCGTGCCGCTCGAGCTCCGTTCAACCGTGGCCGGTGAACCGCTGATCGAAAAATCCCGAGGACCGCATTGGTCAAACTTGAACGAAGCAATACTGCGACGGCCGTATCGCTAGGTTGGCCTCGATAGCGCACACCAGCCACTTACTGAATGCAGCGGTGACTACTGCGGCACCACGAACGTCTCTCCGATTTCTCGCAATGCGATGCGCTCAGGTTGATCACGAAGAGCGGCTTCGAAGCGCTCAATCGGTTCGCGGAACGGTTCGAAGCTAAGACGGAACGTTTGGTGGTGCACCGGCATGATGAACCGCGCGCCCGCATCGTTTGCCATCTGAACGGCTTCTTCAGGGTTCGCATGCGATCGAATCCAAGGGTCGTAAGCGGCGATAGAAAAAATTGCTAAGTCGATTGGACCACGCTCTCGCAGCTCGGTAAAAGTTTCCGTGAACGCCGTATCGCCGCCGAAAAGAATCCGGCGATCATTTCTTTCGATCAGATAAGCATTGTAGCCGCGATAATCGTCGTGTTGCATTCGCGCGCCCCAATGTTTCACGGGCACGGCAGTGATGTCGATCGTGCCCGAACTGGTGTGGATCGATTCGCGTTCCTTCCAGCGCAGTTCGGTTACGTCACATAAATGAGTCCAGTTCAACAAATCACGGGTTTCCGGCGCCGTTATTACCTTGGTTGCACGATCGAACCTGCTCAGCGTTCGCCAATCGAGGTGATCGAAATGCGCGTGCGACAGGACGACAATGTCGATCCTTGGAAGTTCGTTAACTGTCAGCGCAGGCGCGGTCAAACGTTGCGGACCGATCGTAAACAAGAATGGAATCCGAACTCCGATACGCGGAAAGAGGACCGGGTCCGTTAGAATATTAATCCCAAAAAAGTTTATCAGGACGGTCGAATGTCCCAGCCACGCCGCGGTTATTTGCGTGTCACGCCATTCGGCTGGGTTTGGCTTTGCCAATGCTGGTTTGATCGCTTGCCAATTTTTCAGAATTGCTTCGCGCCACAAATGGAAAGCCCACCGCCGAACACGCTTATTCCGGTAACTTGGCTTCCTCGACACAGACTTGGTTTTAACGGACATGCCCTGGCACGAGAACAATCAATGCCCTGATCAAAGCGAGTCTGCCACTGCAATTACGGGAAGAGATTTGTCATAAGGCGAAACCGTACATCCCGAATAATCAAAATGGTTTGCGGAACGTAATCATCGCCCACCCTTGTTATCGTGCGGGAACCGTGGAACTACTGCACATTACCTGTGTGAAGCGATGAAAATTCTAATCGTGGAGGACGAGCCGCGCGTCGGTCATTTTGTTGAGCGTGGTCTGAAGCAGGCAGCCTACTCCCCTACCTGGGTTCGGTCTTGCAAACAAGCTGAGGACACGTTGACACAGTCTCCGTTTGACGCGGTGATCCTTGATCTCAGCCTGCCGGACGGCGACGGCCTGGATCTGTTGCGCGAATGGCGCGGTACCGGCTTTGATCAACCGGTTCTGATTCTGAGCGCGCGCGACGCTGTCCGCGATCGAATCACGGGCTTGAACCTTGGGGCGGATGATTACCTGGCAAAACCGTTTAGCTTTGAGGAACTCCTGGCCCGCGTTCGCTCGCTTCTACGTCGTCACGGCGGGAAAAAAGCTACGGCATTTAAGCATCGTGGCGTAAAGCTCGATCTGCTTTCGCGGACCGTGGAACGACATGGTCAAACAATCGAATTGACTGCTCGCGAGTTCGCGTTGCTCGAACTGTTCATGCAGAATCCTGGCCGGGTCCTCTCCCGAACGATGATTGCGGAGAAAGTTTGGGATTCTTATTTCGACGCGGACACCAATCTTCTTGACGTTTATATGGGCCGTTTGCGCAAGAAGCTGGAGACGTCCGCAGATAAACCATGGTTCAAGACGCTTCGCGGAATTGGTTACCAGCTGATATGAAATCCCTGGGGTCGCGTCTGACTTACTATTATGCGCTGGTCGTTATCGGCACCGTCATTTCCACGTTGATCATTGGCTACTTGCTTCTGCGCAACCAGCTGATTCACGGAATCGATCTGCTCAACAATGCCGAGTTTCGAGAGATTCATGACCGAGTCGGAATCCAAAATGGGCAGATCGCGGAAGAGGATTTTCTGCGACGAGTGGCCGAGCACGCGGAGATCGACGCGCAGCTTTATTTTTTCCAGGTGCGCAAAAATGACAGGGTGCTGTTTCGATCCCCGAACATGCGCACCGCTGTTTTTGAGGCGAACCCGCCGGGCAAAACTAACTGGACCGCGACAACCGCCAGGCTCGGAGGCGTGCGAATTGGGCAATTCCCAGAAGGCGACTTCAACGTGCAGATCGCAACGTCGTTGCGCAACATTGAGCATTTTTCCAAATATTATCTTCAAGCCGGCCTGGTTGTGTCAGGAGTTGCCGCGGTCCTGAGTATTATCTTCGGCCACCGCTTAAGTCGCCTGGCACTGGACCCCATTCAACGCATCCAACGAACGGCCGACCGCATCAACGCGGATAATCTAAGCGCGCGCATCCCCACGGATAACGCCAACGATGAGATTACGGCGTTGGCACGCCTTCTTAATCGAATGTTCGATCGTTTGGAAGTTTCCTTCAACCGGCTGTGGCGTTTCGCTGGGGATGCGTCGCACGAATTGAAGACGCCGCTTTCCGTCATGCGGCTTCAATCTGAGAAGCTTCTCCTGCACGGCGATTTGCCTGCGAATCAACAGGAAGTCGTTCAGCAACAACTTGAGGGCATCAATCGATTAAGTTCCGTGATTGAGAAGCTCCTTTTCCTGGCCAAATCCGACGTCGGCGGAATCAGTCCCAACCTCAAGCCACAGAATACCGCTCAGTTCATTCAAGATTTCCGCGAGGATGCCCAGATCCTTTGCGAGGATCAGGGTATCTCCCTTGAGGTCACGCGAAATGAAAGTTTGCCGGCCATGTTTGACGCTACGTTGCTTCGCCAAGTACTTTTCAATCTGCTAACCAATGCGCTGCGCGTCACTCCAGCCGGGGGCCGTATTACGGTTGCATCATGGCGAGATGACGGACGCTGGAAGGTGAACATCGAGGATACTGGACCCGGTTTGCTCAGAGTGAATTTGCAAGAAATCTTTGAACCTTTCATGCGAGTTCGCACCACTGGCGAGGATGTTCCACACGACGACAAGGGGACCGGTCTGGGGCTCGCCATTTGTCGAAGCGTGATAGAAATCCACCAAGGGAACATTCGAGCCGACAATCGTGAGCCTGGACCAGGACTTTGCGTCTCTTTCGAACTGCCACTTGTTACGAAGCAGTCAAACGGTTCGGATCAGCTTGCGCGCACTCCGGGGAGTGAAGAGACAAATGCGTGACACATGGTGGTTTCGGAAAAACCCGTTTGAAGCTTTGGACGAAACTCCAAACGAATTGTTTTGAACGAAATTGGCGACACCTTCCGTCCAGACGTCGTTTCCCTGGCAGGGCTAAACTGACAGAAAATTAATCGTCTTTTCAGCCGTCATTTAACCTCACCGGTTAATGGTTGGCCATGCATACGTGGAGAAACGAGCCATTGTCACAAATTCGTGGGGGTGAAGGCGAGGCGGCGCTGAAAATCTTCGGTGCGAATGTTCGCCGCGAACGAGTGATGCGTTCGATGAGTCAGCAGAAGCTTGCGCGGCTAACCGACTTGAATGTCCGTACGATTTGCAAAATAGAGGCCGGGGAGCTCAACATTCGTGGGGAGACCGTCCAGCGCCTCCGACAGGCGATTGGATGTTCTTTATCCAACCTGGTTGAAGGAAGGTCCAAAGTGATTTGAAGCTCACGAATTTATTCTGCTCAAGGGCACCAAGGTGAATGAAAATTCAGGATGACTTCAGCTTCCGTTTAACTTTCTAGGTTACGAGTTGGTCATGCGAATGCGACTCCAGGCCACGATCGGCCTTCAACCGGCCCAGTGCTTGACGCTGTGAGGAAGTCAAAACCCGATATTTCAATTTAGTTCTTTAGATTAGCACGTGAGCGCCGGAAATATCGGGATTGTCGGAGGAGGGATCGGTGGAATTGCCGCAGCGGTCGCTTTGCATCGCATCGGCATCGATGTATCGGTTTACGAGCGAGCAGAGCAACTGCGCGAAGTCGGCGCGGGAATGATGCTTTGGCCGAATGCCACGCGAGTTTTGCGCGAACTGAACCTTCTCGAACAGGTCATAGCGCGCAGTGGTCCGAACACACATTTTCTCGTTCGGAAGAGGACCGGCAAAATCTTGATGAACATTGCGCTGGGACAATTTGAAGTTCCTGCGGTTTGCATGCGCCGCGCCGATCTGTTGTCCATTTTGTTAGGCGCGTTGCCCAACGAATGTCTGCACCTCGGGTGCGAGTTCGAACACTTGAAGGAATTGGACTGCAAAGTCCGCCTTTATTTTAAAAACGCCCCGGAAGTCGAGCATGACGCAATTATCGGGGCTGACGGCATTCGATCCCGGATCCGGGCGCAACTCTTTGGAACGTCGGACCCGCTTTACCGGGGTTACACGGTTTGGCGCGGTTTGTCTCAATACCAAGGCACTGCAATTAATCCAGGGTTCAACAGTGAATCGTGGGGAAAAGGAATGCGATTTGGGATCCTCAACACCGGGCACCGGAGATACACGTGGTACGCGACCGCCAATGTTTCTCCGCATCATCTCGACGCGCCGGACGGACGCAAACAAGAACTGCAACGGTTATTCGCCGGATGGCACGAGCCGATCGCTGATTTTCTCGAGGCGACCCCCGAAAATGAAATTTTAAAGAACGGCGCGCGAGATTGCGCGCCGCTTAAGCAATGGGGGAAGGGATTAGTGACACTACTCGGAGACGCAGCCCATCCGTGTACTCCAAATCTTGGGCAAGGCGGCTGCATGGCTCTTGAAGATGCTCTTGTCCTGGCCAAGAGCGTAAACAGCGAGACGTCCCTGCACGAGGCATTGCGCCGATATCAATTGCGGCGCATCAATCGCACCAAGCACATTCAACAGCGATCCCTCCTAATGGGATACATCGGGCAGTGGCAGAACCCAATCTTCGTAACTGGGCGCCACATCGTGACCCGAATGCTTCCTGCAAAAATATTCGAACGCAACTTGCGTAGAGTTTACTCCTACCAAACGTGACTGCCATGCCCCCGATGTTCAGCACCGCTCTCCTTCTCGCCGCTTCGATCGGAACGGCGTTCGCGAATGTTTCCGATCTCAAATCGGACGAAGTTTATTCTGCCTGGTTGCAAATGTACGATCTAAAGTTCGACCAGGCGCACTGGGAGCTGGAAGGATGGCAGCACCGGCACCCTGAAGATTCGCTCGGCCCCGCATCGGATGCCGCGGCCTATTTGTTTTCCGAGCTGACGCGCTTGGGATCGCTTGAAGCGGAACTTTTTGTCGATGACGACCGCTTTAAAAATCGGAAGACGCTAGACCCCGACCCAAAAGTGAAGTCTTCCTTTTACGAACGGATCGGTCAGGCCGACCGCCTGGCGGATAGCGCGCTCCAAAAATCAGACGTCGATGCGCGTGCGCTTTTTGTAAAAACGCTGACTCATGGACTCCGGGCAGATTACGTCGCCTTGGTTGACGGCCGTGGGATCAAGGCGTTGTCCTATACAAAAGCAGGCCGAGTTTACGCCGAAAGACTGCTCGCGGCCGATCCAGCGGCATTCGATGCTTATCTCGGCCCCGGCGTAGAGAATTATTTGCTTAGCCTGAAACCAATTGCGTTGCGGTTTTTGCTTCGACTAACTGGTTCTCAAGTTGATCGAGAAACTGGTCTGGAAAAATTACGGAAGACGGCAGCTCAAGGTTATTATCTCGAGCCGTTCGCCAAGCTTCTGCTGGCGGTAGCGGCCTTACGAGACAACGAACCTCAAAAAGCGCGCGAGCTTCTGACCGGCCTGCACGAACGCTTTCCCGACAACGGATTGTACTCTCTCGAACTGGATCGACTGGCTTCAGCGGCGCAATGATTTAAAAATGTCTGACGAGCCAAACATAATTTCGTCGCCCCAATTTCAGGTCGACATCGACGAAATCCAGAAACATTACGATCGGTTGTCGATTTTATACCGACTGCTCTGGGGCGAACACATTCACCATGGGTATTGGGAGAATGGTGAATCTATTGAACGTGCGCAGGTAAAACTGATGGAACAGTTGGCCGCGGAGGCCGGAATCCCGCAGGGAGCCGAAGTTTTGGACATCGGATGCGGATTAGGCGGCTCGGCGTTTTGGTTGGCGAAGCAATACGATTGCCGCGTCACTGGACTTACCATCAGCCCGGTCCAAGCCCGGATGGCAAACAAAAAAGCGAAGGCTAGAGGCTTGGCGAGACAACTTCGATTTCTCGTGGCTGACGTGAACGTCTGGCGACCGGAGCAAGAAAGCGTGGACGTGATCTGGATTATGGAAAGCAGTGAACACTTTCTTGATAAGAAGAGTGTCTTCGAGCGATGTGCACGCGCGCTCAGACCGGGCGGCATTCTGGCGGTCTGCGCCTGGCTTCGAGGTGAGCAGGCAACACCCCCTAACCACCAGGAATTGGTCGCGACAATTGGCCGGGCGATGCTAAGTGCAAGTCTCGATACGCTGACCCAATATGCGGACTGGATGCATCAGGCAAACCTGGAAGTTCAGACGGCGAAAGATATTACCAAAAACGTTGCACCGACTTGGAAGTATTGTACCCGAATGGCGCAACGTTTACCGTTAAGGTGCTTAATCTATTTTGCCGATGCTCCAACCCGGCGATTCGTAAAGTCGTTTCCGTTACTGACAGAAGCTTATTCCACGGGCGCAATGGCGTTCGGGCTTTTCGTAGCCAGAAAACTCGCCCCCACGAGATGAGATACCGGATTCCGTAGGGAATTGTGGCAAGAAATCCACGCCCTCTCACAATCCCTGAGCAGCGGTCTCGCGCTGATCACATCAAAGTCGCTGCATGACATTAAAGACTTTGATGCAGATCTGATCTTCGCGACCGGTTCGATTGAGCAGACCGTCGAGCACATCCGAAGCAGAGCAATCGAACCGTTTGGATTGAAACTCCGAACTCGCCTGCGGCGTCATTTCCCATGGCTCGGTGAACAGGGGCTCACCGGAAATAGAGTGCGCCCATGAGGAATTTACGCATTGTGCACCGAACGGGGATGAGTAATTTTCGGCTCCTCACGGGTCCATGCCAACATCGCGCTTCGATTTATGCCGCCAGTATCGGCGGCAAGAAAGAACATGCTTGTGCAGCATTTACCTGGGGAAAAGCAAGTTGCACCGTTAGCTCAATTGGCAGAGCAAGTGACTCTTAATCACTGGGTTGCTGGTTCGATTCCAGCACGGTGCATTTTAGCCGACGTACTTCTGGGCGATCGGCATCCGGCGGCCAATGCCAAAGGCGCGGCTGGTGACCTTGAGACCGGGAGCTGCCTGCTCTCGTTTGTATTCATTGAGATCCACCCTCCGCTGCACCCAACGAACGGTCGTTTCATCAAAGCCGCGACTGATGATATCGCCCGCGCTCAAGTTTTCCTCGACGTAAAGGCGGAGGATTTCGTCGAGCACCTGGTACGGCGGCAAGGTGTCTTGATCTTTCTGGTTTGGCTTTAACTCCGCGCTCGGAGGTTTTTCGATCGTCGCCCACGGAATGATTTCGTGTTCCCGGTTCACCCAGCGCGATAATTCGTAGACCATTGTCTTGGGAACATCACTGATAACTGCCAGACCACCTGCCATATCGCCGTAAATGGTACAATACCCAACCGACAACTCGCTTTTGTTACCCGTAGACAAAACGAGATGGCCGAACTTGTTCGAGAGCGCCATCAAAACCATCGCGCGGAGCCGCGGTTGCATGTTTTCCTCAGTCTCATTCTCGGGCAACCCAGCGAAGATCTCCTTAAACTGCCCCTTGAAGACCGCGAACGGTTCGGCGATCGGAACGTGCAGCAATTTGATCCCGAGATTTTTTGCCAGCGCCTTGGAATCTTCGACACTGCCGCGAGACGAATACTGGCTTGGCATGGAGACGCCGACCACGTTTTCCGGGCCGAGCGCGTGAGCGGCAATGGCGGCAACGACAGCCGAATCGACCCCGCCGCTTAGACCGAGAACAGCCGATCGGAAGTTACACTTGGTCGCATAGTCGCGCACGCCTAACGACAGGGCGTCAAATAATTCTGCCGCAGTGTCCCGCTTTTCAAACTCAACCGGTTTGCTCGTTAGACCGTCGACGACCTGCTCGTCTTCACTAAATCCTCTCAACTGTCCGATCAATTCCCCACGCGAATCGAAAGCCACCGAGTTGCCATCAAAAACGAGCTGGTCGTTTCCGCCGACCGCGTTGCAGTAAAAGATTGGTCGCTCAAACTTCCGCGACAATTCTCGAATCATTTGATAGCGAGTGGCTGACTTACCTAGAGCGAACGGAGAGGCACTGAGGTTCACAATCAGGTCGGCTCCTTTTTCGACGAGCACCTTGGTCGGCTCCACGTCGTAAAATGCGCGCGGCAAATATTCGTCTGTCCAAATATCTTCGCAGATGGTCAATCCGATCCGAACTCCCCCGACAGCGAACGGCTCGACCGTCACTGCTGGTTCAAAATATCGATCTTCGTCAAAAACATCGTATGTCGGCAGGCGCGACTTGTAGGTCTTGCGAATGGCCTGGCCTCGTTCGAGCAAAGCAGCCGCATTGTGAAACGGCTTTCCGCGCCCGGTATTTCGATCAACAAATCCGACGACCAATGCGGTGCGGCCAATCCGCGAATGCAGTTGTTCGAGAAGTTCGAGATTTTCCGAAACAAAGCGGGACTTAAAGACGAGGTCCTGGGGCGGATATCCGGTAATTGCGAGCTCCGGGGTAATGACCAGGTCAGCACCCGCAGTGGAGAGGCGCTGATAGGCGGCGAGAATTTTTTCGAAGTTGCCACGCAAATCTCCCACTGTCGTGTTGATTTGGGCGAAACCGACCTTCATGGCCAGTGCTAATAAGCCGCGAAAAGGCAGATATCACAAGGGACAGATCCCAAGTCTTGCCTGCGAGCTCTGACCCCCTGAATTCGACTTCAGGCTCTGAATTAGTGGTCGCCCAAAACGGCGTGATGTTGATAGCCCTTGTTCAGAGCGTCATCGGCCCCTTCAACGAACACTTTTCCCCATTGGATCAACGCGGCGGCAAGAAACGCTGCCACCGCGCAGATAATGACTTTTTGGAAAAATGTCGAGTGCACCCGCTTTTGTAGAGCATTGCGGGTGCCAGGCTGGAGGCGAGTTAAGGTTCGATACAACCGCGCCGATGCGGCTTTAGTGAGAGCCTACCAGAAGCCCCATTGCTTGGTATGTAGAATCCAGATTCCAAGAAGCAAGTTGGTGATGGCGTGGGTCAACACGCACGAGATCAGGCTTTTGCTGCGATACGCCACCCAATTGTAGCAAGCGCCCGTGATCAAAGCAGCAGGCCAATCCTGCGGCGAATGCGAAAAACCGAACAAGGCTGCGACGACGATAAACGAACCCCACGAGAATGTTCCGAACGGGACGCGATCAAAGTTTTCGTCGATCAGAAAACGCAGTAAAAAGCCCCGCCAAAAGATTTCTTCCACGAACGGAACAATGACAACCAGACGAATCATCCGCAGAACCACCGTCAGCCAGTAAACCGGCGGCTGGCTCCCGAAAACCTCCGGATTAAATCCGTTTGTTCGCCGGGCGACTCGGAAGAATTGCTGCGGCGAAATCCAGATCAAAAAGACCGCGGCCGCAATCACCACGACGAAAGCGAGATTCGCCGGGCGATGAAACTCATATTCTCGCCCAAACCACGCCAGCAAAGCTCCACACAACACCGTCTGCAGAGGGAAAATCCAGTATTCCGGCGACTGAAGCCAAAATTGATTGCCCAGCTTTTTCAGCAGCGTGGTCGTGGAGAGCAGGACCACAAAAACGACCATCGGTGCAACATAAGCGACGAGTTTTCGGCGATTCGGCATGTGATTTGCGGCAAATGTTTGCGTGATTTCTCCATCGCAAAGCAAGCCAGAAGTAACCGACACCAGTCTGGACGACCTGGATGAACTGATCAAAACGCAGCTGGCACACAGCCGCGCTCAGTGGACGAGGGATCGTGAACGCTACCGCACGATCCGGTCGCTGAGTTTTGTTTTTCTATTTATCGTGATTATGGGTGCGCTGCTGGCGTTTTTCTACGTCTTGACGCGAATGCCACACTAAAGCAGTTAGGTCCGGAAGCTCACGCGGCAGATGAAGTCCGCGCGCGGTTTGTTCCAAATCCCCGCGGACTGGAATTGCCACTAATTAGCGCGTAAGTCGCTCGAATAACCCTCGCGAAACAACCGGCGCCTGACTCTTGCGCTCGCTGATCACGAAAGTGTTGTTGTCGCCGTATTTTGCCCATGGACCGTGCGGCACGTCAGCGAAGTCGACAAATTTCCAATCCGTCACATCCGTTTCCTGCAAACCGAGGTAATCTCTGACTGCCGGTGAAACATCCAAACCGGCGCCCCTGTTCAAGTTCGGCTTCGGCCGCTCGCTTCCGAAAACGTATTGCCAATGGTCGGTCCGGAATGGGCCGGCGTCTTCCCATTGGGCGTAGACGGCCCGACTTCCTTTTCGAATTTCCACCCAGCGATCCTTGCAAACGGAAACCGCGGGACCCTGATAAGCTTCATTAAACCAGGGGATAATTTTCTCTGCTTCCGGCCGATGCCCATTGGACGCTTTGTCGTTGTAAGGCAGGGCGCAATAAAATGGATTTTGCCGCGGGGTGAATTTTGCCGGGATGTACGCGCTGCGATGAGCCGGGTTTGGATCATCAAAACCGCCGTAGTCTCGAGCCCACTCCTTGTCCCACGAGCTGGAACGATTCGGAACCGGATTGTTCGCCGTCGGCAATTCTCCAATCCAGAAGACCGTGGTCACAATGCGTTCTTTCCACGGATACTTTCCGCCGGAGTTGGATTCGGTCGTGGTTCGCAAATGTGCCGGTGTCGCCACCAGCGAAAACAAGCTGACCACTTTTCTGATCGAAAATGGATTCGCCGGCTCAGATCCGGTGGCAGGCGCCGCCCCCGCAATTTTCGACCAGGCAATGGCGATTACGGACACCGCGACAATTGAGGTAAAACGTCCTGTTTTCATGCTTTATGAAGCAGGTATTGAGACGCAAAGTCTCATTCTTACATTCGTTTCTGAAAGGCGTCCTGCGCCTATGCGAAGCGAATAAACCTGCGGGAAAGAGAAGGGAATCTCGACCGGCCGGGCCGTTCGTCAAATGAATTTTCCCGGGTTCAAAATTCCCAGCGGATCGAGCGCTTGCTTCAAATGCCGATGGAGTTCTCGAACGGGCTCAGACGTCGCCCCCGGCCACCAGCGTTTCTTGGCCAACCCCACACCGTGTTCTCCGGTAATCACCCCGCCCCACGCCAGGACTTGGGCAAAAAGCTCATCCAGAGCTTCTTCGACCTTCTCACGAACCACCGAATCACGGTTGTACCGGTCCGCCATAATATTGACGTGGATGTTGCCGTCGCCGGCGTGGCCGAAGCACGCGATGGGAAATCCAGAGCGCGCCGAAAGCTTTTCGGCAAACTCAACCAAATCGACTATGTGGCTGCGTGGGACAACGACATCCTGATTCAACTTGGTCAACCCGGTCGCGCGGAGCGCGTTGCTAAACTGACGACGCAATGCCCACAGCTTTTCCGAGGCCTCTTCGCCATTCGCGAGCTCGAGCGCATTCGGGTTCTGGCTGCGCAGCAGTTTTCGAATTGCTTCGGCCTCGCTGCGTACGCTTTCCTTCTGACCATCGAGATCGATCAGCAAATGAGCGTTTCCTGCCGGGACAATTGCCGCGCCCAGGTCTTTGCGGGCCGCTTCCAGAGTAAAACTATCCGCGATTTCGAGTGAGGAAGGCAGAAACCCATTTCCGAAAATCTCCTGAACCGCGGCGGCGGCTTGCGACATTTTCCCAAACGCTGCCGACAAACTCGCGCGCGCGGGCGGCAGAGGAAGCAGACGCAGAATGATCTCGGTCACGATTCCAAGCATTCCCTCCGAGCCGACGAACAAACCGATTAAATCGAAGCCCGTCTTGTTTTTATGAACACGCCCACCCGTCCGTAAAATTTCACCATTGGCCAGAACGACTTCGAGACCCAGCACGTAATGCCGCGTAACTCCATATTTCAAACAGCGTGGACCGCCCGCATTGGTGGCAATGTTTCCGCCAATGCTGCAATCTTTCATGCTCGCCGGGTCCGGCGGATAGAACAATTTTTGGGCGCGGACTGCCGCCTTCAGGTCCCCCGTGATCACCCCCGGCTCAACGATCGCTACCGCATCAGCGAAATTGATTTCTTTGATCCGGTTCATTCGGATCAGCGAAAGCGCGATCCCATGTTTTGCCGGAACACAACCGCCGACGTAACCAAAGCCGGCGCCACGAGGCGTGACCGGAATTTTTTCGCGCGCTGCGAATTGCAATAAATTCACGACATCGGCGGTGGAATTGGGGAAAACGACGACTTCAGGCAGCTCGGCGGCAAACCATTTGTCGCCGCTATGTGATGTGAGCGTCTCTGGATCGTCCGCGACAAGGTCATCGCCTAACAACCGCCGCAGCTCGTCTCCGAGATTCATTCAACCAAGCATCCTCGCAGAGCAGTTGCAGGGCAAGCGTTCCGCCCCGTTTCGTCCGGCACGCCACGCGCCGGCCCGGCCGTAACGCCGCTCAGTTAATCGGTACGATCCGATAATGCCGCGACCGCTCGCTGTGACGTTTCAGTAGTTTCTTACACGCCGGCGGAATCACCGGCTGCTCATAATCCTTACCGGCGAAAACCTTGACTCCCTCGAGCGATTCGAAGCGCAATAAGGTAATGAATTCCACTTCGTCATTCTCGACTTCGTAGATAAATATTTCGGCGCCGCGATACCCCGGGATGGCACTTTTTGCAATTTGCAGCAAAACCTCTTCGCGCAACAGGCGCTCGTACTCCGCGGCGTTTTCACGCGATGTCCATCCATGCCAAATGCGGGCAATCATCAGGGAAAAAATATCACGCTACATCCCCATGATCTCATAGCCGCCATCGACATAGATCACCTGCCCGGTAATCGAGGCCGCTCCTTCGCTTGCCAGGAAGACGCCGGTCGCTCCCAACTCCGCCGGCTCGCAACTGCGCTTGAGCGGGGCGCGTTCCTGATAATGCTTCAACATTTGCGAAAATCCGCTGATTCCACGTGCCGCCAGCGTTTGGACTGGGCCAGCCGAAATGCAATTCACCCGGATCTTTTTCGGCCCCAAATCGTAGGCCAGATAACGCGTGCTCGCCTCCAGACTCGCCTTGGCCACGCCCATGACATTGTAATGAGCGACAACTTTCTGCGAACCGTAATAGGTCATTGCCAAAATGCTGCCACCGTTCGTCATCAACGGCGCCGCTTCGCGGGAAAGCGCCACCAGCGAATACGCGCTGATATCATGAGCGGTCCGAAAGGCCTCGCGTGAGGTACTCAGGAAGTCGCCTTCCAGCGCCTCTTTCGGCGCAAACGCCACCGAATGCAGCAATAGATCAACGCGGTCCGTCTCGCCGCGAACTTTTTCGAAAAAACCTTTGATCTCGGCGTCATTGGAAACATCGCAGGGAAAGAACGGCGTCTTTTCCCCGAATTCGCTCACCAATTCTTCGAGGTTTTCTTTTAACCGCTCGCCCTGGTAGTTGAAAATCAAGCGCGCTCCCGCGGCCGCCCACGCCTTGGCAATTGCCCAGGCAATGCTGCGTTTGTTTGCCACACCGAAAACCACGCCGGTTTTTCCTTCTAAAAGTTGTGTCATACCGATTGGATAATACGTGCATTTCAACCGTCGCAAATCAAGCCAGAATCGATATTCTTATTGAGTATGAAACTACGCTTCTTGCCTTTCTGGATTTTGATGGCGGTTACAGCATCGTCTGCGTTCGCACAGGAAGAAACACCCCCACCTTCATCCCCGGACGCAGCCGCCGGCATTGCTCCTTCCGCCGCCCCGACTACTCCCGCGCTGAGTTCATCGGTCACCCCAGCGCCTTCGCCGGGTTCAACTCAGCTGACTGACGTTCTCTTTAAAAATTTGAAAGCTCGATCGATCGGACCCGCGGTCATGGGCGGACGGGTCAGCGACATTGCCATCGATCCGCGAAATCCATTCATCTTTTACGTCGGGCTGGGTCATGGCGGAATTTTCAAATCCAGCGACAACGGCATTACCTTCGATCCCTTCTTTGATAAGCAGCCGGACCTCTCAATTGGTGCGATCGCCGTTGCGCCGTCCGATTCGGACGTCATTTGGGTCGGAACCGGCGAAGCAAACGATCGCAATTCGTCGGACTGGGGTGATGGGGTTTATCGAACCACCGATGGAGGCGAGCATTGGCAAAACGTGGGTCTAAAAGACAGCCGGTGTATCGCACGGATCGTGGTCGATCCCAAGAATCCGGACGTCGCCTATGTCGCTGCCATGGGAAATCTGTGGACCGACGGCGGGGAACGCGGTCTTTATAAAACAACCGACGGCGGAAAGAATTGGAAACAAGTTCTTGCCGCTCCGGCGCCGAACGACGCGCGCACGGGCTGCGGCGATGTGGTTCTTGACCCGGGTAACTCCCAGATTGTTTACGCCGCGCTTTACGCCAGACAGCGCACGCCCTGGAGCTTTACTTCCGGACCGGCAGCGACTGGCGGACAGGATGTGGGAGGAATCTTCAAAAGCACGAATGGCGGTGCCAGCTGGAAAAAATTAAGCGGCGGACTGCCAAATCAAACCGGTAGAATCGGGCTCGCGATCAGCGCCAGTAATCCAAAGATCGTGATGACGGTCTTGCAAAGTTACGAAGGCGGCACCGGAACCCTGACCGATTTGCGAAGCAAGAGCGGCGGCGTTTTTCGTTCGGAGGACAATGGCGAAAAATGGACGCGGATGAGCGCAATCGATCCTCGTCCATTCTATTTCAGCCAGATTCGAATCGACCCGGTGAACGATAAACGCGTTTATCTTCTCGAGTTCGCTTTGCTCGTGTCGGATGACGGCGGAAAGAATTTTCGCGAAGACCTCTCTGAAAAGCTTCATCCCGATCTCCACGCGCTCGCGATTCAGCCAAACAGCGCACCTCCACCGAAACCGCAGAAACCGGAAGACAAGAACAAGCCGCCAAAGCCGCCGATTTGCCTGCGCCTGTTGTTAGGCACTGATGGCGGTCTTTATCAAAGTTTCGCCGGCGGCAAAAATTGGGATCATCTGAACAAATTTCCCGGGGGAGAGTTTTATCGCATCTCGCTGGACGACACCAAACCGTACTTCCGCATCGCCGGAGGATTGCAAGACAACGAAAACTGGGTTGGACCCAGCGGGGTGCAAAGCAAAGAGATGATTCGGAATTCCGACTGGACTGCCTTGGCTGGCGGCGACGGTTTTTATGTCCTGTTTGATCCAAAGGATCCCAATACGTTTTACGCGGAGAGCCAGCAGGGCGAAGTCCATCGCATCAACCTGGAAAATGGAGAAATCCGGCGTTTGCGCCCGCAACCGTCAGAAGGCCAGCCGGCTTATCGTTTCAACTGGAATTCGCCAATGATCATGAGCCAGCACAATCCCGGAACGATCTATCTCGGCGGAAATCACGTTTTCAAGCTAACCGACCGGATGGAAAAATATTCAATGATCAGTCCGGACCTGACGCATAACGATCCGGCAAAGACGAACGCCACCGGAAGTGGCGCGGAAAGTTATGGGGCCGTGTTCTCGCTGGCCGAATCTCCGATGCGGGCGGGTGTTTTGTGGGCCGGAACGGACGATGGCCGACTCTGGCTCACGGAAAATGATGGCGGAAAATGGACGGAGTTGACCAACAATTTGCCGGAGCCAATTCGGGGCCAGTGGATCGTTTGCATCCATGCTTCACCGAACGATCCCAACGTCGCTTATGTTGCGGCAAACGGTTATCGGACCGGCGATGATCGGCCCATGATTGTCCGAACAGCAGACCTGGGCAAGACGTGGCAATCCGTATCCGGTGATCTCCCGCCTAACGATCCGGTAGAAGTGATCCGCGAGGATCCGGTAAACACGAAACTTCTGTACACTGGCACTCATTTTGGCTTGTTCGCGTCGTTCGACCAGGGTTCGCATTGGGTTCGGATCGGAGACGTGCCTCCAGTCCGGGTCGATGACATTCAAATTCATCCGCGCACCTCCGACCTGGTGATCGCGACGCATGGTCGCAGCCTGGCGGTGATCGATGACTCCACGCCTTTCCGGGACCTCACGCCAGACGTCCAAGCAAAAGCTGCCTATCTCTTCCCGGTGCGCGCCGTGACCGGCGCGTACTTGCAGCCCGGCTTCATCGACGAAAACGGCAAAGGTGTTTATCGCGGGCAAAATCCGCCCGAAGGCGCGCTGCTGACCGTTTGGGTAAAAGATTTTACCGGCGACGAAATCAAAATTTCGATCACCAAATCGACGGGAGAACCGGTGGCGAACTTAAAAGCGCCGGGATCACCCGGTTTCACGCGTTTGAATTGGGATTTGCGACCAACCAAAGACATGAGCGTGGAATACGGGGGCGATGATCCGAAACGCTTGTTGCCGGCAGGCGACTACAACGCCGAACTCAGCTTCGGCGCAACCAAGGTAAAGCAGCCATTTCATGTCGACCTCGCGGAAGGAATCACGCCGCGATGACCATACTCAAGTGGCCTGCAGGATGTGTTTAATGCCGCGAATCGGAATGATGGCCCAACTCGGACGGTTGTTCAGTTCGTACCCGACTTCGTAAATCGCTTTGTCGAGCAGGTACGCTTCGAGCAATACCTGCAGGTCCTCAGAATCTTTTGGAACGAACACGGCACCGGCGGTTGTTTCGAGATAACTTTGGAGAAACACGCTGTTCATCTGCCGATACCAAAGATCCGCCCAATGTTCGAGGAACGGCACGTCCTCTTTGCGCATCGAAGGCTGCCAGAGCGCATTATAGGCCGCGTACTGAAACGATCGCATCATTCCGGCAACATCTCGCAAAGCCGAGCGTTTCAATTTGCGTTCGCTTAACGGTCGCGCCGGTTCGCCTTCGAAATCCAGAATCATGAAATCTTTTCCGGTATGGAGGAGCTGCCCGAGATGGTAATCGCCGTGAATGCGAATGCGGGCTGCGTTTGTTTTGCGATCGAGCAATCGCTTTTCCCGCGCAAGAATTTCGCGTTCGGCATCGAGCACTTCCTTGGCCTCGCCTCGAAAACTTTCCGGCAGGTCGGAATGCTTTTTGTCGAGAAGCGATAGGACTCGCCGGGCCGACGCTCGCATCGATTGAAAGACGGATCGTTGGGCCATGGCGTTGAAAGGTTCCGCCGCAAACGCCGGATTGCCCGGGGCCGACGCCAGCGCGCGATGCAACTCTCCCGTCCGCTGGCCAATCAACTTCACTTTCTCGGGATAAACACCGCCGATGAGTTCGTCGAGCAGCGGGCCTTCTGGCGCCGCTTCCGTTTGCAGATCTGCTTTCCTCTCGAGCACGCGCTCATAAAAGCGGCCGACGTGATCCAGCGTCAGTCGCCAGCCATCGCTTTCGCTGGCGATCGCCTGTTGCAACAAACAAACAATCGCCGGTTCGGATTTCGGCCGCCGATATTCGATTGCGCCGACAAATGCCGGCACATTCGGAAATTTCGCATGCTCGGTCAAAAACCGGGTGACTTCGACGTCCGGGTTAATTCCATCTTCGAGCCGCCGGTACAATTTCAGGAAAAATTTGTCATCGAACAGCATCGAGGAGTTGCTTTGCTCGGCGCTGATCACGCGCGACGACGGAACACCGGAAACTTCCGTCAGGGTTTGCGCGACGCAGCCGACCAGGTTGCCCTTGTTGCCGGGAGCCCTCTCCTGATCGACCATCAATCGAAACAGCTTTTCACGAAAAGCGCTGTCCCAAATTGCGTCCACCAATATGGAGTTTTCTCCGCCTTTAAAACGGGCAATCACCGCATGCGGGGCGGATTGTGAAATCGCATGAGCGACTTCGCCAGAGACAATCGTGACGGGCAGCGCATAGGTTTCATTCGGCGAATCGAGATAGGCCACCTCGACGAACCAAAATTGTGCGGCGGGAAGGGCCCCATTGGAAATCGGCGATTGCTCGAGTAACCGCGTATTTCGCATCGCGCGAGCTTTCGCCCCAAACCAGCGGCAACTTCGAATGTACTCGGGCAGGATTTCATTCTCGAGTTGGCCACGCGCGCCATTGCGAGCCAGAAGCTGCAAATCCGGGACAGCGTTTAGCGTCGGAACCACCCGCTTTTTGCTGATGCGCCGAGTCTCATTGGCTGGTTGGAGGATAAACCAGTAATGCGAATGCGGTCCGAGAGTCAGGACGTAACGCGACTTACGGATCGAGGGAAACGGGTTGCGACTGAACAGTTCCACCAGTTTGCAGCCGCTGAACCGCGACAAATCCAGCTCGACCGGTTGTGAGAAACGGGAAAGATTTACGGCAACGAGAACGGTTTCGTTTTCGTACCTCCTCAAAAACGCCAGAACCTTCGAATTGTCCGGGTAAAGAAATTCCAATGTGCCTCGCGAAAAAGCACGATGGTTTTTACGC
Organism: uncultured Verrucomicrobiae bacterium; assembly: GCA_963846065.1. Taxonomy (GTDB): domain Bacteria; phylum Verrucomicrobiota; class Verrucomicrobiia; order Chthoniobacterales; family UBA10450; genus DASPUI01. Next base: position 157,844 of record CAWJUP010000017.1, on the reverse strand, counting down.
ATGGCAATGACTCGACGCATCCACCAAAGCAACGACGAAAGATTTTTCTGCTGATTCTCGACGTTGATGGCCTCGTAATGGTACTCCGGATCAATAATCACCGGCAGATGCAGCTGTTGCGGATTGGCTTTGGAAAATCCCGCGTTCCGGTCCGGGCTCCATTGCATCGGTGTGCGACAGCCGTTGCGATCACCGAGGTAAATGTTGTCCCCCATCCCGATTTCATCGCCGTAATAAATAATCGGCGTTCCCGGCATGGAGAAGAGCATGGTATTCAGCAGCTCGATTTTGCGACGGCTGTTAGCCAGTAACGGCCCCAATCGCCGGCGGATACCCAGATTAATTCGCGCATGCGGATCGTTTGCGTAAACCCGCCACATGTAATCGCGCTCCTCATCCGTCACCATTTCAAGCGTGAGCTCGTCATGATTGCGAAGGAACATCGCCCACTGGCAGTTCTCCGGAATCGGCGGCGTCTGCTCCAGAATATCGATGATCGGAAACCGATCCTCCATTTGCAGGGCCATAAACATCCGCGGCATCAACGGAAAATGGAAATTCATGTGCGATTCGTCGCCGGTGCCGAAATAGGCGACCGCGTCTTCCGGCCATTGATTGGCTTCGGCGAGCAACATTCGTCCGGGAAATTTCCGTTCGACGTGCGCCCGCAATTTTTTCAGATACGCATGTGTCTCGGGCAAATTTTCGCAGTTGGTCCCTTCCCGTTCATAAAGGTAAGGGATGGCATCAAGACGGAGGCCATCCACGCCCAGGTCGAGCCAGAAATCGCAGACTTTCTCCACGGTTTCGTGAACGGCCGGATTGTCGAAATTCAAATCCGGCTGGTGCGAATAAAACCGGTGCCAGTAATAGGCTTTGGCCAGTGGATCCCAAGTCCAATTCGACGTCTCGAAATCTTTAAAGATGATGCGTGCATCCGCGTATTTTTCCGGTGTATCACTCCAGACGTAAAAGTCCCGATCGGGAGAACCGGCCGGCGCGCGCCGCGACTTTTGAAACCACGGATTCTGGTCTGAGGTGTGGTTAATGACCAACTCGGTGATGACGCGCAATCCGCGCTGATGTGCCGCATCCAGGAACGCGCGAAAATCGTCCAGCGTTCCGTAGTTCGGATTGACATCGTAGTAATCGGCGATGTCGTATCCGTCGTCGCGCAACGGCGACGGATAGAAGGGAAGCAACCAGATCGCGGTGATTCCGAGTTCCTGCAGGTAATCCAGTTTTTCGATCAGCCCACGAAAATCGCCGATGCCATCGCCGTCGCTATCATGAAAGGTTTTGACGTGCAGCTCGTAGATGACCGCATCCTTGTACCAGAGCGGGTCGTTTTCCGTTTCGGAGGATGGCGCGGGCATTCGACTCAACTTTGATGCACAACCGGCCCCGCGCAATCACCGGCTTGAATTCAAGCCGATCTGCTCGCTGGGAGATGCAAAATAAAAGCGGCCACCGGGTGGTGGCCGCTCTCGAGAACGAAAATCTAAAAAAGGCCTAGCCTTTGAGTTTCATCACGTGACTGGAAACACATTGCCACTGGCCGTTACGCATCACCCACGTATCGGTAAAACGGAAGCTGCGATCGAACGCTTTGCCGTCTTTGCCGGTACCTTTTTCGTGAACCGTTCCGATGACTACGGAACAGTCAGGTCCGTAACTGCGAACTGACAGTTTTTCGTTGGTGGCTGTTTTGTAGGTGTCCTTGTCCTTTTTAATCTGCCCGAGCACACCCGATTTGCTCATAATCTTGCCGTCCCAGTAGACGCCGCTGAAATCATTCGCGACCAGCGATTGCGCAACCGATGCGTCGTGCGCCGCATAGGATGATTCCCAGCGGTTCTCATTGTCTTTCAAGGTCGCTTCGACGCTCATCTTCTTGCCGGGTTTAGCAGCCGCGGTAGCCGGCTTTTGCGCCGTTGTCGCAGTTGCTTTCTTCGCGGTGGTCGCCGTCGTCGAGCTGGCCGCCGGCGCAGACTCTTTCTTTTTCGTGACCGGGGTCTCGGCCGCCGCCGCAGCAGGGGTCGATTCCGGCGAAGCCGTCATGGCTGGCGATTCCTCCACATTCGCGGAAGGATTTTCTTCGGCCGCAGGCGAAGGCGATTCTTCCTGGGCTAAGGCCAGCGAGGTGGCCGCACTCAATGCAACGATAAATGGGATAGCAGATTTCATTGTGATTTTATTTTGAAGTTGAAGTTTGAAGCCGGCCTGGCCACCCCTTCTCCCGTCCAGACTGCAGCGCGTCCGCGCTATCGTCGGCATCTGGTCGGAGCGTATGGGGGCAAGCATCGCGCGGTCAAGGCATTAAATTTTAAAGGAGGCGTCCGACCCGAAAACGGTGGACGCTTTCCACCGGAAACAGGTAAGCTGTATCCCGCCGCTCATTTATTCTCCTGGTAGCCGCTCGTGAAGACATTCGCCGAAACTGACGCCGATCCCGCCGCCCTCCCTCGGGCGCCCGAAATGACGGGACCGAGCGACCTGGAATTGATGCAGCGAATTCAGGCCGAGGACTCCGACGCGCTCGGCGAACTGTATGACCGCTATAACGGGATTCTGAAGGCGCTGATCCTGCGCGTGGTCCATAACGATGCCGAGGGCGACGACTTGCTGCAGGAAGTGTTCATGGAGATCTGGAACCAGGCGAAAAATTTCTCCGCGGAAAAAGGTAAGCCTCTGGGATGGATGGTCACGCTGGCCCGGAGGCGAGCGATTGACGCTCTGCGCAAAAAACAGGCGTATCTTCGGGCCGAGGAGCGGCTGCAAAGTGAAACCGAACATCAACCTGGCGTTCGCCCGCAAAACGTCACCGAGAACGAGGTCCTATCCGGTGACACCCGCGTCCTGATGGCCAAGGTGCTCGATTCCCTCCCCGAGGCCCAAAGGAAAACGATTGAGCTGGCATTTTTTTATGGGATGAGCCAGCGCGAAATCGCCGCGAACACGAATACCCCCTTGGGCACTGTAAAAACCCGACTTGAATTAGGCCTGAAAAAAATCTATGACGCCCTCAAGGAGCTTAAAGATGAGCTTTGAAGAATTTGAGAACCAGGCCCGGCTTTACGTGATCGGCGCGCTCGAACCGGGCGAGTTCGAGCAATTCGAAACTGCCCGTAAGGAATTCGGGATAAAGGGCGAAGATTTCATTAATGAATGTTACGCCTTACACGAAGCCTTCGCCTTGAGTCTGAAACCGGCAAAATCATCGTCCGACCTGAAGGATCGGCTGATGGCGCGGGTGAAGCAGCGGAAAGAGGAGCAGCACTAGTCGCCCTGACCGCCCGGACCATCCATTTCGCGCAAAATAAATTCCTGCAGGAAACCGTAGAAATTTACCTGAAACAAACTCAGGTCACGCCGCGAGCCGATCGGTGATCGGTACTGATCGCCCAATTCGCCGTCAGTGAATTTGTATCGCGCGGCAATCGCCAGGCGGGCCTGATTCAGTCCGTTCAGCCAGGCATCCGCGTGCAGAGCCGGAATTTTCAAGGTGCAATTCTGCACGGTCTTCTCCTTGCCATTGAGCTGTTCCAGATCTCTCGCGATCGTTTCGATGGAACTTTCAAATAATCGGCGGAGCTCAGGTTCCACATAGATTTCCCATTCCTGGCAGATTGTCTTTTCTTTCGCGGGCGTGGTGAAAATGCGTTCGCGCGCCTCTTTGGAATCGTCGGTCGCAGCACTGACAGGAATTTGTCGTAGAAGCTCAGCCAGAAATGGGTCGAGATCAGATATCTCGATCACTTCGCCTCGCCGACTAATCTCCATATCAGTTCACTTTTCCAGGGTAGCGAGGAGCAGGTAGCCGTGAAGTTGTTCAACGTAAAACTCAGCGCGTTCCCGAACTCCGCTCCACAAGATGGATCGACCTTTCTGATGCACTTCCAACATATGGTGCTCGGCCTTCTCCCGCGGAAACCCAAAGACGCGTTGGAACACCATGGTGACGTAACTCATCAGATTCACGGGATCGTTGTGCACGACCACTTGCCACGGCAAATCGAGTTCCTCTTCCCCTTTCGCTTCAGATTCTCGCACGGGACTTTCGATCGTTCCCGGAGTTGTGACTTCGTCGCGGATTATCATTGAGCGTCTCCTTCCTGCACTTTGTTAGACCGCCTAACGGCGGCGCGCTCGTGAGAGAATGCTATCACACCTTTGCCCCGCAAACCATACTCATGATACGGTTTTGCGCCGCATCCATTCGTTTCGCTTCCGCTGCCGTCGTGTCGTCAAAACCGTGCAGATGAAGTAACCCATGCACGATGTAGAGCAACACTTCTCGCGAGGCCGAAGTTTTAAATCGGCGCGCATTGCCGATGGCCGTTTCCACACTCACCACAATCTCGCCATGTTGGAACGTCAAAACATCGGTCGGCCCATTTTTGCCCAGAAATTGGCGATGTAACTCCGTCATCCGCCGGTCCGACACAAGTAACACGGCGATTTCCCGCAGACGGGCCAGTTCGGTCTCCCGGCTGCGCTTCAAACGCAAACAGAATGGCACCGCCTTCCTGGCCGACTCGGCCAATTTCGCAGCGTCGACTTTGACGGCGCGCTGGCAGTTCCGAACGCTGATTATCGGCCACTCGATCACGCCGGCGGTCGTTGTTCCGATTGGAAATTGCGAGTGATCAGACGAGCGCCTTTGTCAAAACTCAAATAGGCCCACGCCCATTGAAAGAGGACGATCAGCCGGTTACGGAAACCGACCAAAAATAAGACATGAATGAACAGCCAGGCCAACCAGGCCGGCAAACCGCTCAGATGAAGAAAACGAAGATCGGCGACCGCTTTGTTTCGGCCAATCGTCGCCATGCTCCCTTTGTCGAAATACCAGAACCTCTGCGCCGGACGGCCCTCAGCCATGTTCAAAATGTTGCGCGCGGCGTGGCGACCTTGTTGCATCGCGACCGGTGAGACACCCGGCAATGGCTGCCCGGTTTGATAAGGAAAATTCGCCAGATCGCCAATGACCTGAACTTCCGGGTGATTCGGAATGGTGAGATCGTTGTTCACTTCCACGCGTCCGGAACGATCGGTCGGAACGCCGAGAGACCGTCCCACGAATGAGGCGTTGTTCCCAGCGGCCCAAATTTTCACCCGACAGGGAATGAATTGGTCGCCCGCCTGCAGACCTTCCTCGGTCAGATTCGTCGCGTGCACGCCGGTTCGCACTTCGACGCCGAGATCGGAAAGCTGTTTCTGCGCGCTCAGCTGTAGATCCGCCGGAAACGAACCGAGAACGTGAGGGCTGCCCTCGATCAAGATGATCCGTGCCTGGGAAGGATCGATATGACGAAAATCTCGCGCTAACGTGTAACGCGCAATTTCGGCGATCGCGCCCGCCATTTCGACTCCGGTTGGACCGCCTCCCACGATGACGAATGTCATGGCTGCTTTGCGTGCCTCTTCGTCCCGGGTTCTCTCGGCGAATTCGAACGCCATCAAAATTCGGCGTCGAATCTCGACGGCGTCTTCCAGACTTTTTAGTCCGGGAGCCAGCTTCTCCCACTCAGGATGACCAAAATAGGAATGGCGCGCTCCGGTCGCGAGAATCAGATAGTCGTACGGAACCTCGGCACCATCACCCATCTTCACTTTTCTCGCCTCTACATCCACGGACTCAACTTCCGCGAGGATCACCTCCATATTCCTGCACTTGCTCAGAATGGCGCGCGTCGGCGCCGCGATATCTGCCGGCGAAAGTGCCGCAGTCGCCACCTGATAAAGCAGCGGTTGGAACAAATGATAATTCGTCCGATCGATCATCGTGACCTGGACCGGCTGGCCCATTAGCTTCTTGGCAGCTTCAAGACCGCCAAAGCCGGAACCGACGATAACGACCCGGGGAATTGAATTCATGCGCGATTTGATCGGTTTATAGGGTGTCACAGGTACGTTCGCCCATTAATCCCAGATCGCTAAATCTTTAATTCGCTAAATCGTTAATTGTGCTATCTTGCGCGCCTCATGCCGAAATCCATCGCACGAAGCAAAACCAAAAAGGCCGTGGCCAAGCGGTTTAAGATTACCGCCAGCGGAAAAGTGCTCCGCTCGCATGCTTCCCGACGCCATCTGCTCTCCTCAAAAAACGCGAAGAAAAAGAGGCAATTGAGCAAAATGGGACGCGTCCATAAGACTGACGAGGCACGGATCAAAATGAACCTGCCGTTTGCGTGATTTTGGCGGCGGCAACTTAGCGCGTTCCAGGAGAACGCGGTTATAGTTACCGAAATTGCGGCGCTGGCTGGGGCGGCATTTCGGATTCGGTTGTCGTGGTTCGTCGCCGTAGTCGTATTCGAACTGGCCCATTGGCGCCTCGCCTCCCACGAACCGGGATCCGGTTCCGGGCTGTAAAGATCGCGGCGGGTGACCAAGGTAGTGCAAGAAACCGAGGCCGCCGCGCAGACAAGAAGAAGTAACCACTTCACGGGTGCCGATCGAATCAGAAACGCCCGGCACTGTCAACGGCCCGAACGAATCGCCATTTCATGATTGCGATGAGTCTGTGCTGCAACGATGTTGCCGCTCCGTCAGGGGCTATGGATTGAGGACGGGCGAACCCCGCCAGGGCAGGAATGCAGCAACGGAAGTTCGATCCTCTCTGCCGTAGTTCTCTGGCGGGCTTTTTTTGTTGAGAGGTCGAAGAGTTCAGAGAGACTCCTCAACTCCTCAACTCCTCAACTCCTCAACTCCTCAACCTCCTTCTCAACCTCTTCTGAAGCTTCTCAAGACAAAAACCAAACGCTTTGCTGACGCCCTCGAAAAGTCAGGCGCACCGGCGCCCTACACCCTTTGGCAGAAACCATCTCAGGATCGCCATCTTCAAGGGGCGATCAAAAATCACCGTGTGATGACGATTTTAAAAAGCGATACCGGCACGGAATTCGGGATGGTCGGGTTTAAGGAAAAGAAAGGTGCGAGCTATCTGATTTTTCCTAAATCGTTAAAAACGTTCGAGAACGATCGGATCGTCGGCGTCAACTGGGACCTGGTTCGGACGAAATAACGCCGGGCGGAACCCTCAATCTGCCGGTCGATGTGCTAAATTGGCTTCAATGACCAGCGAGGAACAAATCCGGTATTCGCGGCACCTGAGCATGCCGGAAGTCGGGGCGGAGGGGCAGGCCAAACTCAAATCAGCCCGCGTTCTTTGTATTGGTGCGGGTGGTCTCGGTTCGCCGGCGGCCCTTTACCTGGCCTCGGCCGGCGTTGGCACGCTCGGCATTGTCGATTTCGACCAAGTCGATTTGAGCAACCTGCAGCGGCAGATTCTCCACGGCACGAAAGACGTCGGGCGTCAGAAAGTGGAATCGGCGCGCGACCGCCTGCACGACACCAATCCAAATGTCGACGTCTGCCTGCATGAAGGTCGATTTTCAGCGGCCAATGCGGTCGACATTGTGGCCAACTACGATGTGGTAGTGGACGGGTCGGACAATTTTCCGACGCGCTATTTATCGAATGATGTTTGTGTTTTTGCCAGAAAACCAAATGTCTACGGGGCGGTGTTTCGTTTCGACGGGCAAACGGCGGTATTTGCGCCACATCTTGGAGGGCCCTGTTACCGGTGCTTGTTCCCGGAGCCGCCGGCACCGGGAACGGTTCCGAGTTGCGCGGAAGCGGGCGTGCTGGGCGTTCTCCCCGGCGTCATCGGTCTGCTGCAAGCCATCGAAGCGATCAAACTCATTTTGCAGATCGGTGATTCGCTGGTGGGACGCATTTTGCACTTTGATGCGCTTAAAATGAGTTTTCGCCAGTTCAATGTGCGCCGCGACCCGCAATGTCCCGTTTGCGGCGAACATCCCAGCATTTTAGCGCCGATCGACTACGAGCAGTTTTGCGGAATGCGAAATGAAGTGCCGGAGATTTCCGTTCAAGAACTCAAGCGCAAGCTGGACGCCGGCGAATCTGTCGAGCTGGTCGATGTGCGGGAGCCGTTCGAGTATGAAATTGCGCGAATCGATGGCGCCAAACTGATTCCTTTGGGCGAGCTATCGCAGCGTCTCGACGAAATCACCCGTAACGGGCAAACGATTGTCCATTGCCATAGCGGGATGCGAAGCGCCAAAGCAGTCGAGCTTTTACAAAAGAGCGGATTTGTAAACGTCTTCAACCTGGCTGGCGGAATCGATGCCTGGTCGGAAGAAATCGATCCGGCGGTGCCGAGATATTAGTTACTTCAGCGCTCCGGCCAATTGCTCGGTGGTTGGGACGTCATTCCATTGCTGGCGTAATTCACCAGTCGGTCCCAGCACGACGACGCGGAAATTCGCCGCCTCAGATTGACCGGCAAAGTTTGCGGCGATCGGGCCCCCGAAGTCGATCGTGGCGAAGACATCCTGGCGCGCCGTGCGGGCAATCTTGTGATTGTCATAGCGAACCTGGAGGCGTTTGGCCGCGGCATCCAGGCGATGGCGGGCGACTAATTGAAACGCGTGTTGGATTGGAGATGAGTGCGTTTTCGCTTCGACCACTGTCACCATCCGATATTGAGCGGCATTGCCGAGACAGAAATCCGGAATCCGATCGCCGACCGTCTCCGCTTTGCTCAGGTCACCGGAGGTCGCGAACACCAAAACAGTCATGTGGCCGTCGCTGGTCGAAATCTGATTACCGTCGACATCAGAAAATTTAAGGGGATAAACCTTTGAATCCGAAGCATCAGCAACACAGCCGCCGGCAAGAACAAGCGAGAGGCGTAAAAAAAGTTGAACTCGTTGCGCATTCACGAGTATTCACGTTGGCATGACGCGACTGACTGACAAGCTTTTCATTTTAGGGCTATCGCTGTCCGTCGTCTTTTGTTTCGGGGGCTGCGATCGAATGGTCACGCCTCGAAACACCCAGTTAATCAAGGAAGCCGACGCCAAGGCCGAGCAGGGCGATTATCTTTGGGCGGTCAACCTTTATGAAGCCGCGCTCGATGGCACGCCCCAATCCGCGGAGATCCATTACAAGCTGGCCTTGCTTTACGACGACAAAATGAACGATCCGCTGCACGCGCTCCATCATTTCAAACGGTACCTCACTCTAAATGAGACCGGCAAACATGCCGAAGACGTCCGCGGCTTCATCAAGCGCGACGAAATCACGCTGGCCACGAGTTTGTCAGGCGACTCAATCATTACCAGGCAGGAAGCGACTCGGTTGCGAAATGAAAATCTGAGCCTGCGCAAACAAATCGAGGATCGAACACCCAAAGCACATGCCACGGTGGCGGAAAAGACCCCGGCGCACCGGTCGGATTCGGAAAAGAAAAGCGGCGCTCAGACTTACGTGGTGAAAAAAGGCGACACTCTCGCCTCGATTTCCCGGAAGTTTTACAAGACGTCGAAGAGACGACAGGACATTCTCGACGCGAACGAGAAGAAAATTGACGACCCGGACAATTTGAAACCGGGACAACGATTGACGATTCCGGCGAACGACTGACGATAGTCAGGCCTTTCGCAATGGAATGACGGCGCCGTAGGTCAAACAACGCCACATCCATTCGACTGGCCCTTGCGCGAAACGGGTCAGCCACCACTGGCTGAACGCGATTTGAATGGCGAAGAGTGCAATCGCAAATGCCATCGCTCCAACCAGGCCAAAACGGGGACCAATACCGAAGCCGATTCCGTAAAAAACAACGATGCCGGCAAATGTTTGGAGAAGATAATTGGTTAGCGTCATTCGTCCGACCGCGACTAGAGGTCGGAGCCAGCGTCGAAAGGTCCCGACTTGGAAGATCAAAATGAAGGCAGCCATATACCCAAGTGCAGTCAAAAGTGAAGCACCACTGCGAAGCGTTCTTGCCAAAGGCTCCGGCATTGCATCCGCGGCATAACTTCCGATGCCTGACAGGGCGAGGCCGCACGGCAAAGCAAGGGAGGCGACGCTAATCCAAAAACGTCGGAATTCTTCCGGCGCCTGGAGGGGTTGGGAACGCCCGATCGCCACCCCGATCAAAAACCGACCGCATAGGGCGATCGGAAAAGCCCAATCGATCCGCCGAAACCACCATTCATAGGCAAAATTGGCTTTCACCATGGTGAAAAAGTTCGACTGGCTGAAAGCAACGAAGGTCGAGTTGAGCATTTGATCGACTGGAGGGGAGGCTGAGGCAAAAGACGCAGAAGAAAAAGCGCTCCATGGAACCACTGCGAGCAGGATCCCGAGGCAAGCGGTCACACTCAATCGCATGCGAATGCTCGCTAACAGAAACGAACCCATCACGGCGTACCAACGCAGAACGTCTCCCGACCAGAAGAAGCTGTGAAGCAAACCTATTACGAACAAGACAAGAAGCCGCCGAGCATAGAATCTAACAAATTGGCCGTCTGCCGCCGCCTCAGCGGCGGTCGTGCGCTGGTATTGAAGCGTGAAACTGATCCCGAAAAGAAGGGTGAACAGACCGATCGCCTTATGCTCGACCAGGAAAGTCAGGATCGGATCGATAACACCATCCCAGTGGACCGTGGGCAGGATTTGGCGAACGTCCGGATCGAGAAATACAAAGAGAGAAAAGATCCGGGCGTTGATGACCAGAATCAGAAACAGCGCGAACCCACGCAGCGCGTCGATATGTTCCAGGCGCGCCGAACCGAGCGAAGGCGCAAGCCTTACTCGCCGCACTTCGGAAAACAAGGCGGACGCGTGTTTTTCGGAGGCGGTGGCGGATGGTTGCCGGTGCTCTGATCGGTCGTGTCGATTCCCGTCGGGTCGATAAAACCACCGGGCGGCGGTACTTGATTATCACCTACTTGAACAATGAGATCGAGACTGGGCAACGGCGGAAAATCGGTGATCAGCTTCGCCGTCTTTACCAGTTGTTTCACATCAACATCGTGCGCCTCGGGACATCGCGTGGGATGCGGCGGAATGATAAAAATTTGCCCCGCCCGAATGTGACACGGGTCCGTGTGCAGGCCGTGAATGGTAAAAGTCCCCTCGCCTTCGACCATGATGAATTTGCTCCAGCCGTTTTTGTGAAACTCAATCATGGCGGTGAAGCCGCTCACGGCCGCCGTCGCGACCGACGTGTTGATCTTAATGGTACCGGCTTCCTTCGGCGCATACAGTAAAAGCGCGCCGCTTCCCAGGTCGTAGGTTTTCGGATCGGAACCGACATTGAAAACAGTATTTGCGCCGAGTCGTGCGATCGTTTGATCGAGAAAGGTTAACTCCGCGCGGGAATCGCCGCCTGTGCGCACGGCGCCACCGGCATGAACGGTGTCATTCACGGACGCCGGCTTTGGCGCCATGTTTGCCCCCAACAACCGAACATCGTTTACCTTTTGCGTCACTTTCGCCTGCTTGTGTTCCGCCCCGAGCACAAAATGAATCGCACATGAAACGAGAGCGACGACCAGACTGTAACCGAGAATATTTCTCATCAGACTACCTCCTTAGAATTTGATGGCGAACGCCATAGCGCCTCCAAGATTTGCCACATCGTAATCGAGATTATCGTGGTTGGAATTGTTGTGTGCAAACGTCCCGATGACGCTGACATCCCACCAGGGCGTCAGTCGATAGGTTGCGGTCAGCGAGGCAATCGGGCAGACGTCGACCCGGTTCCCTTCGTAATAATCACGGACCACAATCCGTCCGGTCGCGCTGAAGATGAACTGGCGCGTCAGAAATACGCCATAACCGGCGTAGGCATCATAATCATTCCGCCGCGGAGCCTGGTGATCGGCCGCGACACTGATATTCGCATCGGTCCCAATCGATACCCGCGCGTCGCGACTCAATTGAAATGGAAGTTCGGCATTGAGAATGATCGAATGGTTCTGGAAGAATTCGTCGCCGATTCGATCGGACTGGCTCAGCCGGTTATAGTCATATTCCCCACGCAGGATCAGGTCGTGCAACGTCGGGACGGTGTAGATGAGACCGACTTCCAAATCGAGGCTGGCAAAGTCGAAGTCCGGGAAATTGCCATAATAGAACTGCTGATATCGCGCGTCGGCGAAAGCGTAAAGATTGTCGGCAATTTTCGGCTCATAATAGATCGCTGCTACCGGAGCGACGATCACATCCGCTCGCGAGCCATGCTTCATCAGCTGCGCATTGGAAGTATAATAAACCGGCGCGCCAGCCGAAATCGTGAATGCCTGATAGGCCGTCGACTGCCGCTTCAGAATTTGCTGAACGCCCATATCGGAATCGTTAGGCGTCGATACCGCTTCGCCATTTTCGACTCCAGCGGTGTTGCCGGTGTCAATAGTCGGTCCGCCAGCCTGTTCACGCATCCACTGCGCGCGGTCGACATCGCTCATCGGTGTCTGCGCCTTCGCTAACGGCAATAGCGTCAGGGCGAAAAATGTCGCCAACGTAAATTTTTTTAAGTTCAACATTCGTCTCTTCGTTTCCGGGCTGCATTTTGTCATCCAAGTGGTTCCGATCGTCAAGTTGTTAATGCGGCGGCGCTGCGGTTGTTCCCGGCGCCTGGGTGCGATTCGGCGCAGCCAATTTGCTGGCGTGAAGCCGCGACATTCGCCGGTTCGAGGTCGGTGTCCGCGCCGAAGCGTTCACGGCGCGGCCGGACGATTTCTGGGCAAGGAAAGAGACCAACTGTCCTGAGCTCGTCATGTGGATCGATGTTTCGCCGGCCGGGGTGCTGGAAGATTTTGTCGAGGAAGCAACTGCTGGGGCTGCAGCAATGGTTCCGAAGCCGGGAGCGTCCGCGAGTGGTTGCGGATCATGCGCACCGTTGCTGCCGCTTCCTTGGAATGAGCCGTTCGATGGATTGCCCGCTGGTCCGGTATAACCACCTGACGGCGTGAAGTTATAATTTGGATTATCGGTGTAGATATTCGCGGCGCCACCGGCACCTTGGATCTTCACCAGCACTCCGGGATCAATCGTGATTTTCGTAGCGACCAGATTAATACCTGTGCCACCGCTCAGGGTAACGTTCGAAACAAACTCCAGAACGCCATTGCTGTTTGGCGCGTAGAGTTTCAACACGCTGTCAGCTGACAACATTCCGCCACCGATGATGAGTCTTCCATCCGAACCGAAGACCCCGATCTTAATAATATCAGCCAACAAGGTTGCATTCGTTAACGTGATTTGCCCGAAGTCGCCGGAATGCTCAATATCGATCAAACCGCCCGTCGCCTGAATTTCACCGGCGACGTTAATCTCGCTGTTCGTTCCCGACGCCGAAATCGCAATCGCTCCCCCGATTCCACCCGGTTCCATTAAAGACAACAGCTGGGCCGAGTTGGTCAGATTCACGGCCACCACCGGATCGTTGGCAGAAGCCGTCGATTTGCCGCTGGTGATGGTGATGTTTCCACCGTTCGTGCTGCCACGAAATGGAGCCGGACTCGGCGTCGGATCTGCCGATGAAACCTGAATGATTGACTCCACGGTCACCGTTCCGTTGGCCGAGTGCAATTCCACCGTTCCTCCAGTGCCTGATGAAGCGACGTTGTTCAACGATGGATCAATCAACCCGGTCGTGGCCGTAATTGATGCATTCGCCGTAAGATGAATGTCGCCACTGGCATTGACGATAAATTGTCCGCCGTCTCCGCCCACGGTGGTGAAAACCTGATTGCTGAAATCCGTGGCCCCCGCGTCGGCGCCATTGAAATTCACGATGCCGACACCAGTCGCCGGATCGAACGTCAGCGACGTCGCGTTGACGGTCAGCAAGCCGCCCGACGTATGCCCGTCGATTCCGTGAAATTGATTGCCACTGAAATCGATTCCGTTAGGCGAAATGACCGTATTCGCTGTGATAAAACTTTGCTGGGTTGCACCGCCCGGGATAACGACAAATGGATGAATCCCGCCCGCTCCGGCAGTCAAATTTCCTGGCGTGGTGGTGCCATCCGCACTGACCTCCACGGTTCCGGCTGAAATGTCGCTGCCGGCGCTGGTCGCGCCGAACGTGCCAAGTGAACCACCGACCGTGATGGTGCCGTTCGTGGCGGTCAAGCTGCCCACAATCAGGTTGCCACCCACGCTAATGTTTTGGAGGGCGCTGACATTGCCGCTGGTCAAATCTCCGGTGAGCGTGAGCGAACCACCGTTCGCCGCAATCGTTCCACTCGCATTGCCAGGGTAAACGATCGAGGCCGCGGTAATGCTTCCGCCAGAAATCAAATTGAGATTCGCCCCCGAATTTGTGATCGCCACAAATGGAGCGTTGATTCCTCCCGCGCCGGCGGTGAAGGTGGTGTCGCCGGAAAGTGACAAGGCCAGAGTCGCGGGAGAGTTGGCGCTGCCCCCGGTGAAGTTAATCGCGTCGCCCGCCGTCGCGCTGAGCGAGAAAGAATACGCGAAACTCGTATTGGCCGCGTTGAGCGTAATATCATGTGAGACATTCCAAGTGCCGCCAAAAATATTGATCGCGGTGAGGTTGTTAGGCCCGATCGTGACATCGCCGCTGCCGTTGATATTGAACGTGGCTGCTTGCACAGCGCCGCCGTCGATCGTGATTGTCGGAGTGGAACTCGCGGGATCGTTTTGATCGACAGTCAGGGTTCCAAAATCAACGCGCTCGACCCCGTTCATGACGATATCCGCTCCCATGGTGGAGAGTATGATCGAGCCGGGTGAACCACCGGCGTTATAGGCATCGAGACTCAGGAGGGAAAGGAGTCGGCCGGTGCGGGCGATCGTGATTCCGGGCCCGGTCGTCAGATTACTTTGCAAATCGATATTCCCGCCACTGGCGCTTTCCACACCAGGCGAGCCGGAGGCTGCATGAATTCCATCCACGCCCGCAACGAGAGAACCTGCGTCGTCCGAGGATACTTGGACCGAGCCATTCACGGTGATGGCGCCCGCGGTCGAGGTCATATTGACGGTCCCGCCGGCGCCGGCGTATTGGCTTAATTCGTCCGCCACCAATCCCGTGGTGGCGCTAATCGTGGATTGGCCTTCGACCGGTGAAACATCGACGATGACATCGTTCTTGGCGGTGATCTCGATCGTTCCTCCGTTGCCGCCACCAAACGGGCCGGCCGAATTGAAAGCGCCACCGTTTGCCTGAACGGCGCCAAGGTTATCGCCGCTACCAACGCTGAGACCCTTCGCCGTGGCGTTAATCGTGATTCTTCCCCCGTTCCCGGGATTAGAATCGTCAAAATTCGGATTCGCGTCCCCTCCATTGGAAGAAACAATTGGAAAACTGGGACCGGCGCTCGCGATCGAACCCGCCGTCATGGTAAAGTCGTTGAACGTGATTCCGTCGTTTCCGGAGAAGCCGCCGTTGTTAGGCGAAACGGAGTCGATATTTGTTAACGTGATCGTACCGCCGGCGGTGATGGTGTTGGCGACCACGTTGCCGCCATTGAAATTCGTATCGCCGAGGAAGATGTCCGCATCGGCGTGCAACGTGCCGGTGACGACCTCGGTGGCCCGGATCGTTCCTCCGGAAGAAACCGTAGTCGGATCGCCCGGCGTGAAAATGAATCCGGCCGTGATGTTACCACCGGCGGTGATATTGCCGAAGTGATTGTTCTCATCGACATCCAACTCCAGAGTCGCGGCCGTATAGATGTCGCCCCCGGCGGTAATTGATCCGCCGACCGCCCGAATGCCATCATCGATGTTCATCGAGCCTCCGGCGCTGATGCTGCGCGCGTCCAAGGCTCCGCCAATCATGATGTCGTGGCCCACCGAGACCGTTCCGGTGTTAACCGCAGCATTGGCAAAAAGCGATCCGTTAGGCGCAGTGATGGAGCCCTCCAGGATTTCCGTATCACCATCATAATCCGTCACCGACCCGATATGGATGTCCCCGCCGGAGGAGAGGATGATCCCATTCTGGTCCCCGGCCAGACTAACCGGCGACCCCTGAATACCGCCGGCGCCGGCGGTAAAACTGACGCTGGCTCCCGGAGAAAAATGGATCGTTTTATTTCCGGTCAGATTAATCGTCGGCGCCTGGACGGTCACTGAATTCCCGACAGCGCCGAATACGCTGGTGTCTCCGGTCGTATCGATATTTACTGCGTTGCCACCGGTCAGCGTCAGCGAATCAATCACGCTTGGCTCGGAGGCCCGAGGCCGGCCGACACCATCGGCGATCGATTTTTGGAGCGCATAATTCGCCGTCGTGAAATTCAGATTGTCGTTTGCGGTGATATTGATGTTTCCCGCACTGATATTCGAACCGGCATCGGTGCTGTAATCCGCACCCGCGTAAGCGTGGAATCTTCCCACGGTTATGACGCTGCTGATTTCGATATCGTGGCCGGCGAACAATTTGAATTCACCCGGAGCCACCGCATCTGAGCCAAACATCAAATCGCTGCCGGCGCCCCGCGCGTAAAAATTCAAATCTTGCTGGACGTTGAACCAGATGCCGTTGTTTAAAACGATCGGACCGGCGACGGTCGCGATGAGCAGGCCTTTCATCCCAGGAAACGTTAACTCGCCCCCGGCGGCATTGATCACGCTCAGAACTCCGATCAGCGCCATGCTCGTTTCACCGCCATTAGCCGTGTTGATTGTCGGATCACCCGCAAGCGATAAGGAATTGAATTTGAAGACCGCGCCGGAATCATTAACAAGGTGATCAACCCCGCTGTCGAACGCGTCGGTCGAACCAAACGCCCATTTTGAAAACGGACCATCCGTATTCGGTCCGCGGTAAACCTTTCCAAAATCGGTGACACCATTGGTTGTGATCGTCGGGTCGGTTTGCATCACCGTGGTCGAATCGATGACGTATGGACTCCCCGCAATGGTGGAAGGAGGACCAAATTTATCGGACGAGACAACCGGCGCCGATGGCGTCGCCGCCGTTTTTTGATCGACCGGATCACTGGGATTAGTCGGAGGTGCGGGCGGCGGCGTTCCCTGGTTTTGATCGATGTTCTGCAAGATCAAATACAGGTTCGCGAGCGGCGGAAAATTAGTGATCAAGCCGGCCGTCTGCAGGATCGCTTTGACATCGACTTTCTCCTTTTGCGTGTTCCCATCCGGGAATAACTCGATCATTTCGCCGGCCTGGACAGTTTGGCAATTGCCTGCGCTCTCACAGAACTGGCCAACGCCTTCCAGCACGACCATCTTGACCGGAAAACCGGGATTGAATTCAAACATCGCCGTCCCACCAGTAATCGCAGCCGTCGCGGTCGCCGCCCTGATCTTGGCCGACGCGCCCCCCGGTGGAACCTGCAAGAGGATCGCGCCCTGCCCCAGGTTCATTTGGCGCGCTGAATCGTCGAATGTGAAAACGGTGTTCGCGCCGAGTCGGGTGATCGTTTGATCGATAAAGGTCAATTCGGCGCGGGAATTCCCGCCAGTTTTGACGCCGGCTCCCATTTCGAGCACGTCATTAACGGCGGCCGGACGCGCGGCTGCATTTTGTCGCAACAACCGGACGTCCTGAAAAATTTGTGTGACATGACCAGGACTCAACTGTGCGCCGCGAGCTGTCGCCGTCGCACTCGATGCGAGAGCCAGAACTGCCAGTATCATGGCCGCTCGGCCTAGCCCGATTTCGAAAGGTTGAATCATCCCTCTCATTAATTTTTCGATTGAGCGGCTGATTGTTGAAGTTCAGCCGGTGCCGGAGCGGCCGATTCTTCATTTTTCGGCCGCTGCTGGACCGAGACCAGACTGCCGCCGCCATGTATGACAAGATTCGTATCGAGCAGAACCTTTTTCGATTTTTGGAAATCCTGACGCCGGCTGGCTTCCGCCAACCGTTTGCCATCAAGCGGGCGAAAGTCGGTGATCAATCGAGACGTGGCGATAAACGGCTGGATTTCAAAATCAACCGGCTCACTCAGGCCGGCCGTCGGTTTTCCAAACACCATTTGACCGGCTTCGACCAACATCGAGTCAGCTACCCGATGGCGACGATAAAGACGGCCCGTGCCGTGAAGCACGACAAACTTATAAATGTTCGGGTGATATTCGAATACGCCGGTCACGCCGGAGAGCGAAACGCCGACACGATCGGCATCCACTTTGTATGAACTTCCGGACAAGATCTGAAAAAGACCGATGCCTTCTTGCAAGTCCACGTTATGCCCATGTTCGTCCAGTTTGGCAGTCGTATTGCCTCCGAAACGAGCAATGGATTGGTCGCCGAACGTCAGCTCCAGTCGAGATTCATTTTCCGTTTGAATCGTCGTCTCAGGAGTGACCGAATCATTTATGACAGCGGGTCGGACCGTGTGCTCTGGCGAGATCAGCTGAACGTGCCCGACCAAGCCCGTCACCGTGGCAGACGGTGCCGAGCCAGCGTTGGTAAATTGAGGACAAGTGACGACACCTGCACAGACCAGTGCGAGGTATCCCGTGAGTCGCTTTGCCGGGCTCATATCCACGATTGGGACGCCCGTTTTGAGGCCACCGACTTTTTACGTCAAGCCTTTATCCTGCGCCTGTATGTCCAAGAGGTCTCGTTGCCACGGAATGAGTGCCGAATTGGCGCGGCTCTGGTCGGCGGCAATGACCTCGATGGTATTGCGCGAAGCGATGAAACTCGGTTCCAAATCGTGTTTTTGAGCCGCTCGATCCCGACGCGCCTTCAGCTCCTCTGTTTTTGCCAAAACAGCCGCAGTCGGCCGCGTCCCTCCCCGCCGGCGTTGGACCGGCCATTCACCCTCGGGCAACTCCGATGCTCGCTGGGCTGCCTGTCGGAAACTACGTCGACGAGCGGCGGAGAAATGTTTGTAATCGGGCGTATCGCCTTTGGCAAAACTTGCCGCCGACGACAAGAGCTCGCTGTTCTGCAAAATATGGAAGGGCGGACGATCCGCCGCTTCGGCCTCTTTTTCGCGCCAGTTCCAAAGTTCGCGCAAGATTGCCGCAGCCCGTCCGCGCAATAAACCTGCTCCGGCGATCCGCCAGGCTTCATCCGCGTCGCGGGCCCGATCAATCAGGCTTTGTTCGAGTGCGCGCTGACAAGATTGCTGAAACCATTCGAAACGGTCGCGGCGGCGCAATTCGCCTTCCAGTTTTTCAGCCAGCCCGAGAAGATAATGCGTGTCGTTAATCGCGTATTCAATCATCCGCGGCGGCAAAGGTCGCTGCGCCCAATTTGCCTTCTGAGATCCCTTGGTCAGATCGACATCGTAAAACCTCTTCACCAGCGCCGCCAGACTGAACTCGCGAATCCCGCTCAACCGTGCCGCAATGACGGTATCGAAAACACGCTCCGGCACGAATTCCATACTGCGGCGCAACAAGCGAAGATCAAAATCCGCACCATGCAGAACAATTTCCTTGTCTTTCAAAATCTCACGGAGCGGCGCGAGATCCAATTTTGAAAGCGGATCGACGACAAAGTCGTAGTCGGGAACGCTGACCTGAAGCAGACACAACTTTTCGCGGTAGCAATGAAGACTATCCGCTTCGGTATCGATGGCGACGCGAGGGCATGGCGCAATCGCCGCGATCAAATGCTCCAACTGAGTCGACGTCGAAATCAGTTTCACTGAACGAAATCGGAACGGATCATCTCAGTCCAGCCAGCAATAACTCGGCATTCGTCTTGGTCGCCTGAAGATTATCGATCAATTTTTCCATCGCTTCGATCGGAGGCAACGCCGCCATTGTTTTGCGCAACAACTGGACCCGTTCCCATTCGTCGGGGTGATAAAGCAACTCTTCCCTTCGAGTCGCAGATTGCAGCACATGAATCGCCGGATAAAGCCGCTTCTCCTGCAATGAACGATCGAGATGCAGCTCCATGTTGCCGGTGCCTTTGAATTCTTCGAAAATCAATTCGTCCATTCGGCTGCCGGTCTCAATCAGCGCGGTGGCCAGAATCGTCAGGCTTCCCCCTTCTTCCACGTTCCGCGCCGAACCGAAAAATTTCTTCGGCTTGATCAAGGCCTTGGCTTCGACGCCGCCCGACATCATTCGGCCCTTGCTTGGCTGCAAATTATTATAGCCCCGGGAAAGTCGCGTCAGGCTGTCGAGGAGAATCACCACATCTTTTTTTAATTCCATCAATCGTTTGGCGCGTTCGAGAGTGAGCTCCGCCACCTGGATATGCCGATGCACCGTCTCGTCGAAGTTCGAATGGTAAATTTCACAATCAATTTCGCGCTTCAGATCGGTGACTTCTTCCGGTCGTTCGTCCACCAACAACAAAATCAAAACGATTTCCGGATGGTTCGCGCGAATCGCCTTGGCGATTTCTTTTAAGAGAATGGTCTTGCCCACGCGAGGCGGCGCCACGATCAACCCGCGCTGACCGCGACCGAGCGGCGCTAACAGATCAATCGCGCGTGCGCTGGTGGAATTCGTCTTCGAATTTTCCAGCATGATTCGCCCTTGCGGAAATTGCGGCGTTAACTTTTCGAAATCGGGCGGCTCGGTCCATTGATCGGCCGGTTGATCTTCAATCGTCACCACTTCATCGAGGACCAGGCCTCGCTCGCGATCACGCGGCAGCCGCAATGTGCCCGAGATCTTATGGGCGGTTCGGAGATGAAACTTTTGAATGTAAGATCGAGGGACACAAACATCTTCGGGAACGGACAAAAAGTTCAGTTCGGGCGAACGAAGAACGGCAAAAGAATCGCCGACCTGATCCAGAAAACCGCAGGTGGTCACTTTCGCTCCACGACCCAGCGCGGCCCGAACGAGATCGAGAATGTGGTGATGACGCGTTCGCGCGGGATGCAAATGCAATCCCAATTCGCGCGCCATCGTCGTCAACTCCTCCGTTGAGATGCTTTGCAGCTCGCTCAAATCGAGATCGCGCGGCTTTTCGCGGATTGCCGTAGCAGCCGTGGCGGTCGCGACTTGTTCTGTGGTGGCAGCCGTGACGGTCGCACCTTGTTCTGTGGTGGCAGACGTGACGGCTGCATCTTGTTCTGTGGTGGCAGCCGTATCGGCTGCACCTTGTTCTGTGGCGGCAGCCGCGGTCGCATCTTGTTCTGTGGTGGCAGCCTATCGGCTGCACCTTGTTCTGTGGCGGCAGCCGTGACGGCTGCATCTTCAGACTTCGCAGGTGACACACCTGCCTCCACAGCTTGCTCTGTTACTTCTTTGTCCATTTTTGTTCTGTGGCGGCAGCCGTACCGGCTGCATCTTCAGGCTTCGCAGGCGACACGCCTGCCTCCACAGCTTGCCCTATGATTTCTTTGTCCATTTTTCCTGACCCCACAGATCAATCAGCCGCGTGGCCTGACGGCCGAGCATGTCTCGCCCGGCATTATTCCAAACAACGTGATCCGCTTGCCTGACCTTTTCTTCCAATGGCATTTGCGACGCGATCATCTTTTCCGCCGACGCCCGATCGAGACGACTCCGCCGCATGAAGCTTTCCAGTTGGACTTGAGGAGAACATGCGACCACGACGACTCGGTCGCATAAGCGTTGTCCATTGGTTTCATAAAGAAGAGGAATATCTGCGAAGAAAAATTCGGGAGATTGACGATGCGTTTCCGCTTCAGCACTCCATAGCCGGCGAATTCGCGGGTGGAGAATTTTCTCGAGCGCGGCCCTTTTGACGGCGTCTGCGAAGATTATCGCCCGAAGAGCCTCTCGGTTCAAGTCCTTACCTGTGAAGATTTTGTTCCCGAACTCGCGGGCAAGTTCCTCTTTAACCTCTGGCAGCTCAACCACTTCTCGCGCCGAGCGATCCGCATCAAAGAATTTCGCCGAAGGCAAAATCGCCCGGAGACATTCGCAAAACGTCGATTTCCCGGTCGAAATCCCTCCCGTTATTCCAATCGCAGGCATCCGATCAACTTTGTAACAATTGCAATCAGAGTCGACAACCGTAGAGCGATTTAATTCCTAGCGGATGAAAGTCTGAAAGCGCTTGTTGAATGCGGAAACGTCACGAAACTCGTCTCCGTATACTTGCTCCAGGGCAAGGACCGGCGGTTCGGAATCGAGAACGCGCTCAACAAATTTCGGAAACAGCTCGGCCGGGTATTTCTGAAAGAGATAACGGACAAACTTGGTGGCGCTTTGATAAAATCGGGATACATCGACACTATCAGTGGGATACCGCGAGGTGGCGATTAACTCCGTGAGTGTCATCGTCGCCAACGGCAGATTCCGAGGATATGCGTTAGGCTGCAGGCCGCGTCGCACTGCCCCACAGGCATCGGCCATGTATTCGGCAAAACCTTCATTCAACCAGATTGGCCATGCCCGGCTCCGATAAATTCGTCCCACCACCGCGTGCGTTGTCTCGTGCGCCAGCGTGTGAGATTCAAAACCTTGACCGGTCCCGTGAACATTTAAGAACAGATCCCCGTGATCGACAAAGCTGTGCGCCCATTTCTCCGGGTAATCCGCCTGCTTGACAAATTCCTGCCACTCCCGGTCGTCGGCAAAAACAAACACGTGCGATTTGCGAGAGTATTGCTCCTTGGCTGCCGCTAACGTCTTCGCCACGAACCACAAGTCGAACTCAATCTCGCGCCCGATCTGCAACGCATCGCTAAAATTTCGATAGTGAATGATGAAATTCTCCGTCTCCCCGTGATACCAGGCTCGCGGATTCATCGAGAGAGCCTTGCTGCCGAGGTAGCTGATTTCTTTGTCTGAAAGCATCTCCCAAGTCTCCTGTCGCAGGGGAGCGCCAACTGGGGGCGGAGTGGGTTCATAAGCTGAAACCGCCGGGAGCGCAGCGAAGCCGAGGAGCAATTGCGCTGCGAAGATTAAAAAGCGACGCATTCGGTTAGGTCGCATATTTTTCGATTTTCCTGATTTTTTCAAGCAGCCGACCGTTCGACCCTGCATCGTCGGGAAAATTGGTGTGCTCGAAATTTCACCGGTAATTCCTACGCCAATCGACGACAACCCCGTTTGCAATTGACGACCGGAGGGACATCCCTTTAAATATCAGCGAAATGAAAACCCTCCTCGGTTGCCTGATGTGTGTTGTGTTTACGATTTCGCAAAGCTCTGTAATCGCCGGCGGGTTTTTGGGAGGAGGCGGGCAAGTCACGGTAACCGGAGCCTTTGCTGGCGTGCTTATTCCGACCGTGGCAGATAACTCGATTGCTCTTTTTACACTTAATGTTCCGAACACCGGTCTAGCCAACGGTACCACAGCCGTTTTTCGGAACGGATTTTTTTATTCTGGAACTATCCAAGGTTCTGCTGATCCTGACTCGGCAAAGTTGACCGCTATCCTCAACTCTACGTTTACCGAAAATGTTGCGTCGGTTACGACTACTTCAAGCGGAACCACGACTATTACCCTTATCGAGCTATATAGCGCAAATGGGCAGTTTAGCGCCGCAAAGATTGTACCTAATACAAGTGTTACGTCTGCTGCGTCGGCGCGAATCAAGGGCAAAGCACTCCTGACCTACGTCAATACCGCCGATGATCCGAGTGGCACTGGTGATGTCACTTACAAAATAAGCGGCTTCAAACAAGCGCAAGCGACTCAGTAAAGGGGTCAACGCACGATGTCCCGACGCACTGCAGCAGCCGGGACGGGTTACACGCTGCTGGAAATTCTGGTCGTCGTCGTAATTATCGGCATCCTGGCGGTGATCTTGATTCCTGTCTTTTCAACTTTTAAGGCGCGGGCGCAGCGTGTGCAGTGTACGGCAAATCTTCGGAGCCTGAATATTGCCGCCAATCTTTTTGTCCAACAAAACGGAAGCTGGCCTCAAATCCCAGTGGGCGATCCCGATTCGGATGATCTCAGTTACGTCCAGGGATGGATTGCCGCTCTCGCACCATTCGGCCCAACGCAGCAAACCTGGGTTTGTCCAACCGTTCAATCCTTGCTCGGAAATCCAGACCTCTCGAATCCGACACACGCTCGGTTAGACTACATCCCCATGCCTTTTGATGACAAACCAACCACACCCTATCGGTGGTCACGATATCCGTGGTTCATCGAATCCGCTGATGTTCACGGAAATGGAAATCTGGTCGTGTTTTCGGACGGTAGCGTCAGCGATCTCAGGACGATCGCAGCGAGCCCTACGCCAACAAAGTCGATCGCGCATTGATCGGCGCGTCTCCGCCTTTACTTCTTGAACATCGGAGTCTCAGGCAACGTCGGCGGCACAACTGTTTCCTGTTCCTCGGCCTCTTCGTTCGAGTTGGCCGGCTGCCCGCCCGGATTCACAATCCGCGCCGTGACGAAAATAATGAGATTACGTTTGATATGCTGGTCGGCATTTGTGCGGAAAAGCCGCCCGAGAATGGGAATGTCCCCAATAATCGGCGTCCGGTCCTCAACCTTTTGCACGTCTTCGCGCATTAATCCGCCAAGGACAACAGTTTGGCCGTCCCAAACACTGACGCTGGTTGTCACTTTCCGCGTGCTAAAGATCGGCTGGTTGATGACATTCGGAGTCAGAACATTTACGACGGGCTGACCCAATAAATTGGTACTCGATGTCTGGATCGGGCTGCCGTAATTAATGAACCCTTCGAATTCGACGACCTGAGGTACGAGATTCAGATCAATTGTAATCCCGTCAGGACCAACGACCGGTTCGACTTCAAGCGTGACGCCGGTATTTCGCGTCTCAAAAGCTGTCGGAGTCGTGGGAGTCACAGGATAACTGGATTGACTTCCACCCTGGCTGCTAAAGGCCCCGGTGATTGGATTAAAAATGGTTGTGCCGTTGCTGCCATAATTGGAGCCGACGCTTTGCGGAATCTGCGGCGGCTGAAACTGAGTTGGATAACGGAATTCACGCACAATTTCGATGACCGCGCGCTGGCCGCTCTTGGTCGTAACGCTTGGTGCCGAGAGCAGATCGATGCCCTTCTTCTGATTCAATCCACGCAACACCGATTGAAAAGTGACATTGCCGATTTTCCCAGCCACTCCAAATATCCCCGGCGCAGTGTTCATCTGTCCGGTGGTGCCGGCTAGCAAGGCGTCAATTGCGTTCTGACTGATGGCAAAATCACCGCTTCGGTTCCCAGCGGTTATCGAATTCATGCCGACGGGCGCCCCAGAAGTGACGAATGGAAAGTTCCCAGCCGCCGTCGGCACGCCAGTACCCGACGTCCCTCCGCTCAGGGCGACGTGCCCGCCAGGAAAATAGAAAGGCGCCAACAGCCAATCCATCCCCAGCTCGTTCAGATTTGTCTGATCGATATCGATGAATTTCGATTCGATTTCGACCTGCTTCGGCCCGGCGACGTTGGCCTGTTCCACCGAGTGCATCCACCAGCTCCAAATTGTCTTCGGTGTTGCGCACAATCAGCCGGCTGCTCTGCGGAAGAAAGTTTGCGCTCGCTCCGGGCGGAAACGGGACACCCTGGCTTTCAAGAAATTCGCGCGCGCCTTCCCGATTCACCAGTTGATGCCCGCCGGTCGATTCCTGAGTATCCTTTGCCGTGCCAGTGGTAGCCGTGCCGCCGGTCTTGTAGGCGCCTTGTGACAAAGACGAAACACCGGTGTTCACCGTGCTGCTAATAAATCCTGGCGGCACGCGATATTCTTTCGTGACCAAATCGGCACTTTGCTCGCTCAACGGAATAATCGAGACCGCGTACGGCTCCACTTTGACTTTCAATCCGGCCTGGCTCGCGATGTAGCGGAGCGCTTCGCCCAGCGGAATCTGATTGAGAGTAATGGTGATTCGCGCATTAGCCGGGTTGATCGCTGGAGCCGCAACGACCGCAGGAGCAACAACGGGAGTGGCTGCGGCAATCGGCGCACCGGGCCCACCAGGCGCTGGCCCGCCGGGGGGTGCCGCTTCGGGTCCGGCAGCCGGAGCAATCGCGGGGGGTGGTAACGGTTCTACCGGCGTTGCTGGAGCGGCCACCTGGCCCATTGGAGTCAGACGCAGAACGATATCGACTCCTCTTCGTCCGTCGGTCGAGGTATCATTCGCAGCCGCTTGTTGGCGCAGGAAATCGATCGCTTCGCGGATGCTGGCATCGCGAAACTCGATCCGCGGGATGATGATGGTGTTCAGCTTGGTGGAAATCCGTGCGGTGCCGCTGGCATCGCGTTGAAATGCTTCCGCCAACGGACCGACGTTTTGTCCATATTGACGGACCGGTTCTTCCCATCCTTTTTCCACCTGCCAAAGAGCCCGGGCGCGTGTCTCGTTATAGGCTTCTTCGTTGTATTTGTACTTAACATTGTCCAGCTGCTCTTCGCCGCGTCGGGCTGCGGTGTTGTATGGGTCCAAAGCCAGGACCTGCTCATATTTTTTGAACGCCAGATCGTAGCGACCGGATTTGTAATAACCGTCCGCATCGGTGAGCAATCGCTTCACCTGCTCCACCTTCTCGATAAACTTCGGCCCCATGGTGCGGTTGTAGTAACCGGGCGTTTTCAAATGGGCCAAAAGCTCCAGTGCCGGGCGGCAATTTGGATCGAATCGTTCGTCGATGATCTCGGTCACAATCGATTCGGCTTCGGCATATTTGCCTTCGGCAATGTTTTCTTCGGCCAGTTTCACGCCACTGTCGCAAAAACCGCTCACGGCATCTTCCCGCCCGGGTCCGGCCAAATTCATCACCGCCAGCCGAAATTGTTCGTGCGCCACGCTGTAATTCTTTTCGCTCATCGCGACTTTGCCGGCGGCGAAGGCTTCTTCGCCATGCGGGGCCGCCGCTTCGCGCCGCTGCACTTCGCGCGTTTCAATTCGATCAACAGTTTGCGCGACGCTCGTTAGGCAGCCAACGGTCAGGCAGGCGATCACGGCGGTTTCACGAGGTAATAATTTCATTCGGGACTTACGGTGGGAGCAAACCGATATCGATTCGTTCGTTAGGCTTTTGCAGGTTCACGATTACGGCCTTGGTCGGCTGAACGTCGACGAGCTTATACTTGATTTCCTCCTCAGGTTTCAATGAAAATTCCTGATCTTTTCGCACCTCAAACTGCGCTGGACGGCGATCCGGCCGGCCAGTTGTAGACCAGCGTCGCCACCGATTCCGGCGACATCGCGACCTGTTCCTTGATCAGCTTGAGTTCCTCGCCCGTCTCCTGGTGACGAAGCGTCAGTTCACTCACGTCGACATTTGTGCCGTACTGATTGGGCTGATATTTCTCCTCGAACTTCATGATTTTGAACTGCGTCCCCGGGATCATGTCGCCTATTTTCAAAAACTGCGTCGGCTGTTTCAGGTCGATCGTGTTGATCGCAAAGGTATCCCCCACCCATGACGAAAAGACCAACCGGAACGGCTCCTGGGTAAACGATTTCAGCTTCAATTTCGTCAGATAATCGGGATGCGACTTCGCATCCGTCGGATTGGTATGGCCGGCCCATTCGTCCAGATTGGTAAACCCGTCACCATCCGGATCCTGATCGAGCACGTCCGCGTCCTGCATCGGTAATCCGAATTGTTGCAACCACTCGTTAGGCACGGGCGGATGAAGCATCGTTGTTCGCACCGCCGCGGGTTGACCGTTCGGCCCGATAAAATAAGGAGACGGAACGAAGAGACCGGAGGTTCCGGCGAACGTCCACTGCGGTGGTTGATGTAATTTCTCCACGCTCGCCTGTAACTCCGCCGCTTTTCCGGGCGGCAGAGCGCTCCGTTGCGCCGCCGCCGGCGGAGTCACGGGAAAATTGGCGCTCAATCCAGCGGCATTGCGCCAGATGGAAATCCCTGAAAACAACAAGATTAACGCCGCGGCAATCAGCAACGTTCGATCATAGTTTGCGCGGATCCAGTCCATGGCTCTCTAATAGGTGAACCGGATGATGTTGGTTTGGGTAGCGCACGCGCCCTCGCGTGCCGGATTTGGCGCCCTCGCCGAATCCATGCCCAGCGTCGCAGAGCCACGGATAATTCTCGTTTGGATCTACGCACATCGCCATCCCACGAATTGCGGCAAGTATAAGAAAATTTGCTATGCTGCCCCATGAATTCCTTCCGGCGCGGCGCCGGAAGTCGCACGCGAGGCGCACGCGCTCCCCAGAATGTTGTTCGCGCAATCTTTGATTTGGTCGTTCAATAGGTGAACCTGATGATGTCGATTTGGGCGGTGACTTCGACATGTTCGTTGCCGACGATAAATTTGATTGCTCCCGCGGGAGTTGGCGTCGCGCCCGGTGCTCCAGCAGCCGCACCAGCCGGCGGCACTGCCGCCGCAGCCGGTCTCGCGCGTCGGACCTTTCTCCTGTTCGTTGCGGACATGGAGTGTTCGAATGATGAAAAATTGTTGAGTGGCACTGGCGATCTGATTCAACACGCGTCGCGCACCCGAAGGCGAAGAGGTAAAGGCCAGCTCGATGGTACTCCGATCCAACATTCTCGGCGCCGACAGCGCTGAGCCCGGCTTATGTCCGGGTGCAGGCGTTGCCGCCGGGGCTGCTCCTTCTTCCGGCAAGCGGGTCCGCTTGAGACCCGTGACCGCGTCGATTCGAGCATCGCTGAGGATGTTGATGAGAAGTTCAATCTGGGCGAGCTCCTGTCCCAGCAAAGGCGCGGCTGCTGTCGTCGGAAGCGATGCCGTGTAATCATCAAAACCGAGTTGGAAGTTATCCGGCAGCTTGACCTTGTTTGCTCGAGCCTTCTCAGCCGCTTCATTCATCGCCTGTCGCAGATGCGATTGAAATTCATTCGGAGCGAGCGCCGGCATCGCCAGCACCTGCGTTTTCAGCTCCTCTTTTAGCTTGTTCAGCGCTTCTCCGTAACTGACGAGATCGCGCTTGGTTTGCTGAAAGTTTGCTTCGTTCGGAAACGGCTTGAGATGTTCCAGCCGATTTCGCTCGGTGGTCGCGTCGTTGAATTGGCTCGTGGCCGCTTCAAATCCGCTTTTGGCGCTAAACAGGAAAAATAAAGACGCGAGGAGACAGATCCCGAACCCAATCAGGAAGGTTCCCAGCCAGCGATTATCACGGAACCAATTCATGGCAACTTCATTGGCTTCTTCAAATCGAGGCGCAGCTCGTAGGAAAACGCCCACTCCGTGTTGTTCGGCGTACTCGGCTTGAGGTATCGCGACTGATTATTCGGATCGAGATGGAAAAAGGGCGAGGCGACGAGGTTGCGGAAATAATCGACCACCACCTCTTGCTGCTTCGGATTGAACAGGTAAAGCCCACGAATAAAAACTCCATCAATCGCCGGCCCCGTCTCCGCCCGCGCCGGACCGGGGCGTGGCCCGGCCGGCGGCGGCGTGGGCGCGGCCGGCGCCCCGGCCAGCGGCGTAATCGCTTTTTCGTCCGCCCCAATCGGTTTGCCGTTCGACATCGGCAACAGTTGCGTGATCCAAATGTCTTCCTTCGGCAATCGCGCGTTCAATTCTTCCACGAGCTCGATCCAGAAAAAGCGATCATTGATCGCAGTGATCAGCGGCGTGGCGAGACTATCAAGGGAAGTCGCATCTTTTCGCAGTTTATCGATCTTGCCTTCCGCCACGCGCATCGGTGCATTGACGCGTTCCTGCAATTCTTCGGTCCTGCGTTGGACGACGTGCGCGCCGCGCCAGTAGTAGAACCCCCAACCGAGCAGCGCCAACACGACGGAAGCTGCGGCGAGAACAAAAAATGGGCGGCGCTTTTCCAGTTCCTGACGACGCACCACCGCCGCGGGCCGAAGATTCAGCTCCATCGGGCAGGCGTGCGCGCTGCGCAAGGCCAAACCGACCAGCTCGCCTAACAAATGGCCGGAATGTGCCACTTCCGCCATCGGCGCGGAATCAGCCACGGCGACGTTTCGCAAAGCGTTAAAGAACTCGATCGGGAGTTGTAATTTCTCGTTGAAAAATTCTCGCATGTAAGCCGTGCTCGAAGCGCCGCCGCAAAGAAACACCCGCTGCGGCGCGCTTCCCTGTTGTTGCGCTCGATAATGGCTGATCGATCGCATCAACTCAGCGTGCAATCGCGTCATCGTGCCGCGGGTAATCTTGGAGACGCGCGCGATATCGGGATCGGCCGGTTCGGCATAAGCGCCACCCAGGCTGACGAAGCCATCCCGCTTTTTACGAAATTCCGCTGCGGAAAACGGTTCGTTGAAATCTTTGGCGATCGCGGCCGTAATTGAACTCCCGCCAATTGGCACGCTCCGCGAAAAAATCTTGTCCGGCTCGACAAATAACAAATTGGTCGTGCGTGCGCCGATATCGACCACCAGCGAGCAGCCGGATAGGTCGCTGTAGTTGTAACGAAATGCATTATAGATGGCCATCGTCGCGACATCGACCACGCTGGTGCGCAACCCGGCTTCTTCGACCCCGCCATTAATCTCATCCAGCAAATCCGACTTGATCGCGACGAGGACGACTTGAATCTGCTCCTCGGCGCCGCCACCGACGAGTTGATAATCCCACACCACTTCGTCGATCGGGAACGGGACATTTTGTTGCGCCTCGAAAGCGATAATTTTCTCGATCTTTTCTTCTTCGACGGCCGGCAATTTAACAAAGCGAGCGAACACCGATTGCGCCGGCACCGCATAGTTCACGCTGGCCGGTTTGATTTGTAATTCGCCCATCAATTCGCGGATCGCGGCCGTAATTTGTGGACGTCGCATCCCCTCGCCCGCCGGATCGATCA
Source organism: uncultured Verrucomicrobiae bacterium (assembly GCA_963846065.1). Taxonomy (GTDB): domain Bacteria; phylum Verrucomicrobiota; class Verrucomicrobiia; order Chthoniobacterales; family UBA10450; genus DASPUI01. Next base: position 127,434 of record CAWJUP010000017.1, on the reverse strand, counting down.
GGATTTCGCGAAACCGGTAATTTTGCAGGACCAACCCGCCCTGGGGCTGGGCGCGAAATTCCGCCAACCCGATCGTTTGCGAGCCAAGATTCAGAGCGATGATGCGGGCGGGCGTAGCCATGAACTAGAAATCCCAAATCGCAGGCACCAAATCCCAATCACCTTGCCAACGCCAGGTCGCAAATTCGACAAAGCCGGCATATTCTGTTTCTACCATCGAGTTTGGAGTTTCTTTCGAACTTGGGCGTTGGAGTTTGGAGCCTCGAGCGTTTAGCGGGCGGGGGCTTTGATTTGCTCGTAGCGATCCCAATAAAGAGAAGCAAATGGTGTTTCGTTCTTATTTAAAACAAACCCGGCCACCTGCGGGATCGTGGTGAACCATTGCGCCGGCGCGCGCGTCAGACTGAGCTCGTCCTTCACCGCGCCCTGTTGCACAATCTGGATCGCGATGTTCTGAAACATGTTGGCGGTAATCGCTCGATTATCCGAAAAACGTGCCAGCGTCCTGGGAGAAACGTACATCACGGAACGATTCCCTCGCCCACCCGCAATGTTCGTATGCGTCACTTCGCCAGTGAGCAATTTGCCATTAAAAAGAATGTAATATTTAAACGTCAATTCGTCGGTCCACTCCGGCCCAGCCGTGAATTCAACTTCCACTTCCAGCCATCGCAGCTGCTGGTTCGTCTGAAATTGTTCCGCGCCGTTATACGTGAACTGCGGTGTCGAAATTAAGTTCTTGTTGATTTTGGTGATTTGAAAATCGGTTGGCCGAGTCTGGGCTTCACTCTGGAAGCCAAGGGTCAGCAAAATCGCAAATACGGCGGCAATGGTTTTCATGAGGTCAGGCAATCGGCGGCGGTGAATTGGAGATGGCCAAGAATTCCACAAATCCACGGGAGAACTCCAGCGGAAACGATGAAATTTTCAGTGGCCGCTTCCAGTGAGCTTAGCGGCCCGCAACGAGAAACAATCCCAACTCAATCAGGCGCGTAATGATCGAACTAAAACTCGGAGCAATTCATCACGATTCGGCCCCGACAGCGTTCGCTGTGACAAATCACTTTGCACTTTTCCGAAACGGCGATCGCGCCGCAGACCGGACAAAGAATTTCCGCGCCGATGTCGTTAGGCGAATTCGAGTTCTCGACTCTCGCGCGATCCAAATCAGCCGGCCGGCGCTCGACGTCCAATTGCCATCACCAACCGCGGCGCGGTCCGCGCCCGTTGAATTGATCGTAGGATCCGCCCACGGAAATTTGAAAGTGATCGTCGCCCACAGTGCTTTCGAGATAACTGCCAAAAGCATCACCATGCACCTTCCCGCTGGCGTGCCCCACATACGTTCCCACCTCACCACTATAATAAAGAGGATGCTGTGGAATGGCTTGAACGGTCTTCGTCGTGTCCTTCGCGTCAACCAGACCGGTGCTCAGCTTTCCTTTCTGGGAGCCGTGCACGACGACTCTCGGAAAAACCTGGTCAACGCCGGCAGGCCCGGGCCCAAGCTCTGGAGAAGCCGGGAAAAATTGCGCGTCTAAATAGACAAGCATCGGCAGTGATTGAAGCAGACTGAGAGAATCGCCCGCCCTGACCAGGTCCGGCCGATAACGGCTCAATTGATCGAACGAAACATCCGTCGGCGGTTCGGTCGCGAGAGCGGCCGCGACCGCAGTCAGGCCGAGAAGCGCCATAAATCCTCGCCTCATCACCTGGCAATTCACTACGGAAAGAGCCAGCGCGCCAGTAGAATTTTCGTCGGTCGCAAACTTACGCATACCTGCTGTGTCTCATTGAACCAGCGAAGCTTACCAAAGTTTCAGTCCTTCAGTGTTTGGCGAAAATAATCGATCGTCTTCCTGATTCCCTCGTCGAAATTCACTTTCGGTTCCCATCCCAGGACCTTCTTTGCCCGGCTAATGTCCGGTTGGCGGACCTTCGGATCATCTACCGGCAATGGCCGGTACTCGATTCCTGATTTCGCTTCAGTGATCCGAATGATCTCCTCCGCGAATTGTTTGATCGTCATCTCGCGCGGGTTGCCAATGTTCACCGGTTCGTGAAAATCGCTCATCGCCAGTCGGAAGATTCCGTCGATCAGATCCGAGACATAGCAAAACGAACGAGTTTGCGAGCCATCACCGAAAATGGTCAGCGCTTCGCCGTGCAATGCCTGTCCAATAAACGCCGGCACCACCCGGCCGTCGCGCAAACGCATGCGAGGTCCATAGGTGTTAAAAATTCGCACAATCTTCGTGTCGAGCTTGTGAAATCGATGATACGCCATCGTCATCGCTTCAGCGAAACGTTTGGCTTCATCATAAACTCCGCGAGGACCGATCGGGTTGACGTTGCCCCAATAATCCTCTTTTTGCGGATGCACCAGCGGATCGCCGTAACACTCCGAGGTCGAGGCGAGGAGAAACTTGGCCTTTTTGTCTTTGGCCAGGCCCAACGAGTTGTGCGTTCCCAAAGCACCCACCTTCAACGTCGGGATGGGCAACTCCAGGTAATCAATCGGGCTGGCCGGCGAGGCGAAATGAAAAACGTAATCGAGTTTGTTCTCCGGCAGGAAAATGAAATTCGAAACGTTGTGTTTGATGAATCGAAAATCCTCATTTCCGGCAAGATGCGCGATGTTGGCCGGATTGCCGGTGATCAGATTATCGATGGCAACGACCCGGTGGCCTTCGCGCAGAAGTCGATCGACCAGATGAGATCCAAGAAACCCGGCGCCGCCGGTAACGACAGAAACTGGTTTCGAATGATGATCGGCCATGACGCGGGTTATCTAAGTGGTAAGCAATAAGTTGGCCAGAACGTTTTCGTATTAATCGGTCCGCTGGACTTGCACGCCCACCACGCAGACGTCGTCCTCAAAGCAGCCGTGGTCGGAGAATTTTCGAACATCATCGAGGACGTGCGCAAAAAATTGCTCCGGCGGCAAGGTCATATGTGTGTTCACGGTATCGTAAAGCTGTTCCTGCGTGAAAATCTCTCCGCCACGACCTTCCACTTCAAACAGGCCGTCAGTGAAAAGCATGATCAGATCCCCTTGATCCATCGTTTTAGCGGTTGTTTGGTAGCTGGCCGAAGGAAGGATGCCCATCGCCGGTCCAATTTTTCCGTTCTGCAGTTTTTCCGCCGCCGACCCTGCTCCGAATGTGAAGCGCGCATGGATGACCGGCGTTCGCGAATCGCAGCTCGGATTTTCCCACGTCCGCGACCAGATAGAAACAAGTGGCAAACATCGTCGTCGCCGCTTGTTTCAAAATCGCAGTCAACGCGTAATTCACCCGGGTCAGCAATTCACCCGGATCGGTCGTGGCCCGCGCATGCTCTTCCACCAATCCGCGAATCATGCTCGTGATCAACGCCGATCGCACCCCATGACCCATCACGTCACAGATGAAAACACCCGCAGCCTGGTCGCCGATGGCAAACACGCTGAAAAAATCGCCGCTCACCTGGCCGGTCGGAAAATACAAACTGAGAAAACGCAGTGCGCTATCTTCCGTGGCTACGTTTGCCGGAACGGTCGGAAATTGTTGCGGCAACAGCGCGAGCTGAAGTTCGCGAGCCATGCGCAGCTCTTCCGCCATTTGTTGATTCTTGTCGCGCAGTTCACGCGTGCGTTCCTGAACTCGCGTCTCCAGCTCCGAATTCAGCGCCACCAATTCCTTTTGCGCGGCATTTCGTTCTTCTTCGGCACGATCGATCCGCCCGCCGACGACCAATGCGACTTGAGAAATGATCCAGCCCACCAGTGCCATGAAACCTAGCGCGCAAAATGCCGCGATCACCGCCGGGTTGGCTCGAAGATGCCGCAACAGCGTGGTGCTGATCCAGCCGTTCACCAATGCCGCCGCGATCACCAGTGGGACAAACGTGCGCAAAAGCAGCGCCCGGGTGGAACGATCGTGAAACAGGCGCAACGGCCATTGTTCAATTCCGGTCGCGCTCATCAGGGCCACGCCGGAAAAGACAAATGCGAAAGCCGTGCTGAATGCGACTGGAATAATCGTCCCACCGTAAAGCAAAGGTGTTCCATACCAGTAACCAATTAGAACGATGGCGCCGACGGCGGTCGTCAAAACCCCGAGCGGCCCGGCCCATCTTCGCGCTCGAACGATGGTGAGCGCGACTAATCCTGCGGCAACAACAACAAAGTCGAGCGCGGTGATGGGCGACATTCGACCGGTCGGAACCGAGCCAAACATGTGCGGATTGCGAACAAACCAGGAATCGATTCCGAAATGAAAGCCGCCACCGAATTCAATCAGTTTGGCCAGAGCAACGAGAAGTACGATGGTGGCGGCCGCGCGCGAAATCCAGGTCCGGGAAGCACCGCTTGCGACAATGAACACGCCGGCGCCGATCAAGGCGAAACAAAGCGCAGTGCTTGGCGCCATTGGAATGTATTTGGCGCGCACACTGGCGAGGAGGGCGAGACCGGAGATCCATCCCGCGAGGGTCAGCACCCCGAGGACAATCGAAAGCGAAGCGCAAATCAGAGACACGAACCGGAAACGCCGGGCGGTCTCGTTAATTAGCATTGCGTTGACTGTGGCGAAGGCGGCAGTGTTGTCCACTGCCGCTCTACGCTTCCTCATTTTACTTGCTCGCAGCATCATTCAATATTCGCCCCTCGGGATTCGAACCAACAAATGCGCATTCTTTCCGGCATTCAACCCACAGGGATTCTCCACATCGGCAACTATTTCGGCATGATGCGCCAGGCGATCGCCTTGCAGAACGAAGGCGAAACATTCTATTTCATCGCCGACTATCACGCGCTCACCAGCGTTCGCGATCCGAAGGTGTTGCGGGAAAATTCCTACCGGGTCGCTCTTGATTTTTTAGCGTGCGGCCTCGATCCTGAACGCGCGACACTTTTTCGGCAATCAGACGTCATCCGTGTGACCGAGTTGGCCTGGATTCTTTCAACCATCGCCCCGATGGGCCTCCTCGAACGCGCTCATTCCTATAAGGACAAGCTCGCCCGCGGCCTGTCTGCCACGGTCGGCCTCTTCAGCTATCCAATATTGATGGCGGCCGACATTTTGATTTACGACAGCGACCTCGTTCCGGTCGGCAAAGATCAGAAGCAACATATCGAAATCACGCGCGATCTCGCGGTCAAGATCAATGAGACCTTCGGCCAAACCCTGAAATTGCCGGAGCCTCGAATTCAAACGTCCACCGAAGTCGTTCCGGGAACCGACGGCCAAAAAATGAGCAAAAGCTACGGCAATACCATTGATATTTTCGGCGAGGAAAAAGAAACGCGAAAGCGCGTCATGAGCATCGTAACCGATTCGACACCGGTGGAGGCACCGAAAGATCCGGCGAACTCGACGATCATTCAGCTCTACTCCCTGTTCGCTTCCAAAGCCGAAACCGAAAGCATGCAGGAGCGATTTCAGAAAGGCGGGACGGGTTACGGCGATTTCAAAAAGGATCTGTTCGCAAAACTGTGGGAATACTTTGCGCCGATGCGCAAACGCCGGGAAGAGATCATGGGGGACAAATCTTACATCGAAGATGTTCTGACTCGCGGGGCCAAACATGCCAACGAAGTGGCCGATCACGTCATGTCACGCGTCCGCAAATCGGTCGGGCTCTAATCGGAATCAATTCGCGGCTAGTTCTCGCCCACACCATTCTTCAGCTCGGCAAAGATGAGCCGCCCGGCCGAAGTTTGCAGGGCGCTGGAGATGACGACTTTCGACATTTTCCCAACCTGGGCGCGGGCATGATTTACCACAATCATGGTCCCATCCGCCAGATACCCAACCGCCTGATGCGATTCGCGTCCTTCCCGGACGAGATTCAATTCGATTTCGTCTCCGGTCATCACGTTAGGCTTCAACGCGCGCGCCAAGTCGGCCAGATTCAACGTCGGCACCTGCTGCAACCGCGCGATCTGCGTTAAGGCATGATCGTTCGTGAGCAGACGCGCCTTCAAGACCTTGGCCGCCCGAACCAGGCGCGAATCAACCGCTAACTCTCCATTGCTCTCACCCACGGAACTTTGGTGAATCGTTAGCTCAATATCGCGCGTGCGCTGAAGCTCGTTCAAAATCTCCAAACCGCGACGCCCACGCTCGCGTTTGATCGGGTCGCGCGCGTCCGCCAAAATTTGCAACTCATCCAGGACGAATCGCGGCACCACCAAGGATCGGCTCAAAAAACCGGCACGACACAAGTCCGCCACTCGGCCGTCGATGATCACGCTGGTGTCAAGCACCAGCGGCTCATATTGCATCGTCTCGCGCGCAAAGCGGACGTAGGGAATGATCAGCGAAAATTCATCGCGACCGCTTCGCATCGCCAGCATCGTTCCGAGATAACCAAAAACCGCATAGACGATGAGTCGCGTGGTCCATTGCACGGTTTCTGGCGCGTAATGCAAGACGTCTGAAGCCATCAAGAGATTGGCAAAAATAAAACCGAGGAGCAGTCCGAACGTAGCCGAAGAGAAGAGGCGCAGCGAAACTCCTTGGAGGAGGCGATCGATCAAAACGATGGCCAATCCGAAGACCAGGCCGAGGGCCAGACCGGGCCAAATGCGATCAACCGTCGCTGACGAAATATTCGCGCCAATCGTCGCGCAAAAGGTAACGAACAAAAATCGAAGAAGGTTAATTGTCAGCTTCGAGGTCATCAGTGGCCTGTCGTCCGGGACGGTGTTTTCTCTGGGTTAACCTGCATTTTGGCAGCGGTATCCCGGTAGAAGAGCACACCGTGTGCTCGGAGATTGGCAATTAGCGCCCGAAGGTCTTCTGACATCTGCTGATTGACCAGCAAAGTGGCCAGCAAACCCTTTCCTTGGGTCGCCGTTTGAAACACCTTACGCGCTTCCAGAATGGTGCCCTGAAGACTGTCCGCGGCAGTTTTCGCCGAATCCATCGTCGCGCCCGCCTTGTCCATCACGTCGTCGAGTTTTTTGGACGACTGAGCCAGCGCACCGGTGGCTTCACTCAAATGCTCCATGCTGGCTTTCAGGTTTTGGATGTTTTCCGGTGATAACGCATCCTGGTCGAGACGGGTCACGGCCGCGTCAATCTTCGCGATCGCTCCGCGGAGATCGCCCAACAACGCGCCACCTTCCCGGGTGATGTCGTCCATTCCGGTCTCGCGTGTCCCATGAATGTAAGCGTTTGCCGAAATAAATTCCTTCGGCTGGCCCGGAGGCATGGTCACGTTCACAAATCGATCGCCTAACAGGCCCGAACTGCCGACCGAAAACTTGCTCGCGGTCGGGACCTTGATGTAATCGTAAATCTTCAACGGCACATCTACGCCGTTTCCTTCGCGAACCATTCGCGGTCCGCCGGAAACTTTTCCGATCTTCGCGCCGGCCAGCAAGACGTCGGAACCTTTGAGCAAGCCACTGGCGTCTGAAAACCGAACCGTGACCGGATAATAATGTTTAAATCCCTCGCCTAATCGGCCGAATTGAACGACCAGCGCAGCGAGCATGGCCAGGCCGAAAAAAACAAAGATACCGACCTTGAATTCGAGTCCCCGTTCGTGCCGATTCATTGGAGAATTGTAGGCCGTCCCCGCCAGACGGCATCTATTAATTGGCGCTCGCAGCCCGATCAGCCTCCAAGGAACGCCGACTTTCCAGTCGCCGCCCTATGCAAACGCCGGCCGCCGAGACCGCCCCTCGTAGATGTCCCCCGAACCTGCCGCGGCCATCATCCTTCGAGTTCCACATCTTCGCTGGATCGCCCGATCAAAAAATCCTGCAACAGCGGATCGGTCGCAGTCTGGAGCTCCGCCGGCGTTCCATAAAAATAAATTCGGCCGCCGTGCAGGTAAGCAACGTGATCGCCCACATCAAACGCACTTTTCATGTCGTGCGTGACCACGATACTGGTGACGCCATATCGTTCTTTCAGTCGTTTGATGAGACGATTAATCGAATCGGAAACAACCGGATCGAGCCCGGAAGTCGGTTCGTCGTAAAGCACGCACGATGGACGGCGGACGATCGCGCGCGCGAGACCGACGCGTTTTTTCATGCCGCCGCTCAATGCCACCGGCATCTTGTCTTCCTGACCTTGCAATTCCATCACTTCGAGCATCTCACGGACTTTTTCCCGAATCGTGCCGCGATTTCGTTCGCCTGCCTCTTTCAGCGGAAATGCGATGTTCTCCGCCACGGTCATCGAATCAAACAACGCTGCGCCTTGAAATAAGATGCCGACTTTCTCGCGAATTTTTCCGAGCGCCCATTCGTCCATTCCGATGATGTTTTGTCCATCGACCCAAACCTCGCCGGCATCGGGCTGCATTAACCCGATCAGATGTTTGAGCAGAACGCTTTTGCCGCCTCCGCTTCGTCCGATAATGGCGAGGGTTTCGCCAGTTTGAACATCCAGATCAACGCCGCGCAGAATCTGTTGTTTCCCGATGCTTTTGGTTAGACCGCGAACCGCAATCATGGACGATGAGTTGACAGCTGTTGTTTGAGTATTGGGAGCCTCAGAGATCTGCACGTAACGCTCAGGTTGAACCCAACTCTCAACTCTCCCCCATCAACTCTCAACTTTCCTACTGGTATCCCGCCGGATAAATGATGTTGAGCGCCATGGTGAGAAAGAAATTGGCGATCAGAACCGCCAATGAAGCGTTCACCACCGCTTCGGTTGTGGCACGCCCCACTCCGACCGCACCTTCCCGCGCGGTCAGTCCTTTATGACAGCTGATAAAAACGATCAACAAACCAAAACAAAATGCCTTGCTCAGGCCCATGATGATGTCGCGGCTGCGCGTCCAACGCACCATGTTCGCCATATAATAAGTGCCATTCACTTCCAAAAGGGAGATGGCCACAAGATATCCGGTACCGATTCCAACGGCGATGCATTCGGCCACAAGTAACGGCATTGAAACCATCATCGCCAGAGCGCGCGGCACCACCAGATAATCGGTCGGGTAAACCGCCAACGCCCGCAAGGCGTCGATCTGCTCAGTCACCTTCATCGTGCCGATCTCCGCCGACATGGCAGCACCAACCCGGCCCGCCACCATCAAAGCAGTGAGAACCGGTCCGAGCTCGCGGCAAATCGCCACCGAAACCACCGCCCCCACGGCCGAACCCATTCCCAGTTTGTTAAACTGAAAAAATGTCTGCGCAGAAAATACCGCGCCGGTGAACCCACCCGTAATCACGACCACCAGCTGCGACAGCAACCCGATCTCCACAATCTGCATCAGGAACAATTTCCACCGCAACTTGTGACTGAAAAGCGATCGGAAGGTATCGCCGGCCAGCAACACCACTTCGCCCAGATAGATCCAGAACCGGACTAACGGCCGGCCGAAAAAGACGAATAAGCGTGTCATCACCTGATCAAGTGACGATCGTTAGACCGAAAGCGGCTGCGTCTTCGTTTTTGGTCGTAACTCTGGCGGAATCGCTCCCACAAATCTCGGATCCAGGCCGAGCTTGCGAAAAATCGCGCGAATCTCACGGAACGTGACGGTCGGCTCGTCCAGTTCCAGGTAAACCAGATCGTGATTGCGATCGACCTTGTAGCGCAACCCGGGAATGGCCTCCAGCTGATGATCCAACTCGAGGATCTTATTCAAATCACGCAGCCCGGCAGCGTAGACTTCCAGTTCGATCATCCTGCGAATTTAGGAAGGCGGACAATGGATGCAAAGCATTTAGCGACGAGCGCTTTGTCTCATTTCGACCATGGGAAACAAATCTCTGGTTACCAGTTCCGCTGGCGAAAGATGCCCGGCGATGCTCGGCATGACAAAATCAGAGATTTGCACACGAGGCTTAGTTGAGTAGAAGTCGATGCGAATGAAGAGCGCGAAGCGATTTGTAATTTCGGGCCTCATTCTCGCGCTTGTCGCGGGATGTGAGACGATGCCTGAGGGGATCCATCAGGCCAGAGTGGATATGGCGCGAAAGATTTCCTCGGAACCGCGCGGCGACTATTTTATCGGCCGCCGTTATTTCAAGCCGGACTTCAAGTTCTGGGGCTACGTCCGTCAGCCCGGCCAACCGTGGAGCCAGTCGGTGCTCGTCATGTTGAACGAAAAGCAGAAGCTGGCGCCCGATCGTCAACAGTTGCATTTCGGAATCGACAACAATTACGAGTACAAACTCTACGGCTATTTTAGTGGCGAACGCGTTTACGAGCCGGCCAGCAATACCATTTATCCGGAGTTCGTGCTCAAGGGCTACGAAGTCATCTCCACGAATCCGCCACCGATTTTCAGAAGCCAATACAACGGCGCCGTCCAGGCCGGTGTCGGTCGCTACACCATTGAAAGACCGGAATAAGAAATCCCAAACTCGAATATCGACGCTCGAAACAAACTCGAAATTCAAAATTTCAAATGGCTCGGTGCCTGCGGTGGTGGCTTTAGATATTGGGATTTCGAATTTTTACGGATTTCGGACTTCGAGTCTCTAATTTGAAAAACAAGGAAGACCTGCGGGCGCACCGACCGACCAGGGATCCACTGGCCGCCGATTTCCTTCGCTTTCTTTCAGTCGAGCGTAATTCCTCCCCCCGAACAATCAAAGCCTACCGCCAGGCTTTGGAGGCGTTTCGCCTCACCAATCGAACACCATGGAAAGAATGTTCGACCGACGACTTTCGCAACTACCTGTTCGTTATCATGAAACGCGACCAGGCCCGCTCCTATGTGCGCTTGCAGTTTTCCGCATTGCGAAGCTTTTATAAATTCCTTCGCGCTCGCAAAAACCTGACGCGTGATCCGTTGGCGGATCTCCGGTTGCCCAAAGTGGAAAAGCGGCTGCCGATTGTTCTCACTCGCCAACAAATCGATGAACTTTTGACGGCGCCGTTAAAAATTGAAAAGTATCGCGCCGCTCCAAGGTGGATGCCTCTCCGCGACATCGCCATCATGGAGCTTTTCTATTCCAGCGGATTGCGCTTGAGTGAACTGGCCGCGCTTAACGTTGCCGATGTCGATCTTTATACCGAATCGGCTCGCGTTTTCGGGAAAGGACGCAAAGAACGTGTCTGCCCGATTGGCGCGCCGGCGCTCGATGCGATTCAAAAATATCGCTCCGCGGCGAACGTCCATTCGGGCACGCTATTCATTAACAAATCGCGGCGCCGCATTTCCGCGCGGTCGATCTGGCTGGTCTTGAAGCGGTATCTCCGCCATACCTCGATTCCGATCGCGATTAGCCCGCACAAACTGCGTCACAGCTTTGCGACTCACTTGCTGGATCGCGGCGCCGATCTGCGCAGCGTCCAAGCCTTGTTAGGCCACGCCAGTCTTTCCACGACACAGATTTATACCCACGTCACGGTTGAACGTTTAAAGAAGGCCTACGCCGAAGCTCATCCTCGGGCTTGACCGGTTGACTCTTCATCCCCGGGGCTCGCGCTTGCTAGAAACGCGGAAGCCTCCTCCGCCTCTTCATCGGGAACCTGCAACCGAATCGGCACAGCCTGGCCGGAGTAATTCCAGGCGTTGGAAGCTTCATCAAGTAGAACCGGGGCGAATCCGCCCGCCTGCAAAGCAGATAAACACACCGCTGCGTCTGCCTGATTTGCAAAGGTTCGAATGGTCTTCATCCTCAATTCCTTATTCTCCCGCCTTCATCCTTAGAAAAGCAACCGTCTTCATGTCTTTCGCGCCGGCGTAGTACTTCTCCAAAACGCGTTGGAAAATCGAATCAGGTGGCGAGACGGAGACAAACAGGGACATCGACGATTGCAGTTTGAGGTAATCCGGGCGACCCATGATCGATTCGGCTGATCGATTATCCACCCTGAGGAGTGCTTGAGCGCATTCAACCAGACGCGGTCCCAATACCGGATGAGCCAGATATGCTTCGGCTTCCGTTCGCGACCTGATGGCGTAGCGCTGCGCCATCGCGCTCGAGCCAAGGCCAGCGACCTGCGGAAAGATGAACCACATCCAGTGGCTTCGCTTTTGACCGGCGCCCAACTCGGAAACCGCGGCGGCGTAGGAATCGGATTGCGCATGAACAAATCGCGCGAGATCGAATGCATCGGATGCATCCTCGGTCACACCGTTATCGTCCCCCCTTGAATCTGCGTGTTCAAAAGCCGCTTCCTTTCGAGATGTCAACCACCGTCCATTTTCCATCACCTCTGCGCAGATGAATCACATTTCCATTTGGGTTTCCAGCCTTCGGTCCAGTCTGAACCTCCAACTGGCCACGTGATTCCACGCTAATCCTCAAGACATGATGATCGATGCCATCAATCGTCTGGACGAATTGCACAATCTCACTGGTCTCTTCCGATGACAGGAACGGTCCGCGATATTCGAATGGATAATTCACCGAATAGGTTGTTGGAGAATTCTTCAATCCGTGGACCCCGGCGCAGCCGCAAAGCAAACACAGCATGGCGATCAATAACGAAACTGCCCTCGGCCGGATTCGGACATTGTTCTCCGGACGCGAGTTAAAGCTGGGGAACATGTTCCTCCAGGCTAGGTAAATCGCCCCGACCCAACAATCGAAAAGGTCGATTAACTCGCGTGCGTGGCGGGCGTCGGCTCGGCGGCTTTGAAGACCAGTTTACTTTCCTCAGCGACCACATGGACAACGTCGCCCGGTTTGACATTGCCCCGAAGCAATTCTTCCGCGAACGGATCTTCCAAATATTTCTCGACCGCGCGCCGCATCGGACGGGCGCCATACATCGGGTCGTAACCCTTTCTCGATCAGAAATTCTTTCGCGCTGTTTTCGAGTTCGACGTGAACTTCTTTCGCTTTCACTCGGGCCAGCACCTTGTTGACTTCGAGGTCGACGATATACATCAAATCGGCCTTGGTCAGTTGATGGAAAACAATGATGTCATCCAGTCGGTTTACGAACTCCGGCTTGAAGGTCTTTTTCGCTTCCTCCAGCAAACGATCGCGCATGGTGTCGTACTCATGTTCGCCGACCGGTTTGGTCGCACCAAAACCCATGGTGGTCTGTTTGCGCAGCGTTTCCGCCCCGACATTCGACGTCATGATAATGATCGTGTTCCGGAAATCGATCTTCCGGCCTAACGAGTCGGTAATCTTGCCGTCTTCGAGAATTTGCAGAAGCAAGTGCATCACATCCGGATGCGCTTTCTCGATTTCGTCGAAAAGCACGACCGCATAGGGGCGCCGACGGACGGCTTCCGAAAGCTGACCCCCCTCTTCATAGCCGACATATCCCGGAGGCGAACCAATCAGCCGCGAGGCGGTAAATTTTTCCATGTACTCCGACATGTCGATCTGAATCAAGGCATCGCGATCGCCGAACATGAATTCCGCCAATTGCTGGGCAAGAAAAGTTTTCCCAACACCGGTTGGACCGAGGAAAATGAACGAGCCAATCGGGCGACGCGGATCCTTGAGATCCGCGCGGCTGCGTCGAAGAGCTTTGGAAATCGCGCTGACCGCTTCATCCTGGCCGATGACCTTGCCTTTGAGCGCCTCTTCCATTTTCAGGAGCTTTTCGGTCTCGGCCTGTTCCATTCTTTGCAGAGGAACGCCGGTGACTTTCGAAATGATGTGCATCATGTCGTCGCCGGTCACGAGCACTTCTTTCTCTTCCCGTTCTTCCCGCCACTTGGCCAAAATTGCTTCGAGCTTGTCTTTCGCGTGCTTTTCCTTGTCCCGAAGTGAAGCCGCCTTTTCAAAATCCTGCGCTTTGATCGCGCCTTCTTTTTCCACCCGGATTTGCTCGATCTCTTTCTCGATCTCTTTGACGTCGGGTGGACGCGTCATCGCATTGATCCGGGCCCGGGCGCCGGCTTCATCCATCACGTCGATCGCCTTGTCGGGCAAAAATCTACCCGTGATATAGCGTTCCGAAAATTTCACCGCGGTCTCGAGCGCTTCGTCCGTCAGCTTGGCTTTGTGGTGCTGCTCGTATTTCGGCCGCAGCCCTTTCAAAATCTCAATGGCTTCTTCCACCGTTGGCGCATCGACCTTGACCGTTTGGAATCGACGCTCGAGGGCGGCGTCTTTCTCGATGTACTTGCGATACTCATTCATTGTCGTCGCACCGACGCATTGCAGTTCACCGCGACTCAATGCGGGCTTGATGATATTCGACGCATCCATCGCGCCTTCGGCCGAACCGGCGCCGACGATGGTATGAAGCTCATCGATAAACAAAATCACGTTCTTGGAACGACGAATCTCGTCCATCACGGCTTTGATTCGTTCCTCGAACTGCCCGCGATACTTTGTTCCCGCTACCATCAAAGCCAGGTCCAGTGTGATCACGCGCTTGTCGCGCAAAAGTTCGGGCACGTTGCCGTTGGCGATTTCCTGGGCCAAACCTTCCGCGATCGCCGTTTTGCCCACACCCGCTTCACCGATCAGCACCGGATTGTTCTTGGTTCGCCGGCAAAGAACCTGAATGACGCGCTCGATCTCGTTCCGACGTCCGATCACCGGATCGAGCTCGGACTTTTTCGCCAGCTCGGTCAGGTCGCGACCAAACGCGCGGAGGGCTGGCGTCTTCACGTCCTTCTTTGATGTCGGTTCCACCGCGCCTTCATCAGATTCGGTTGGAGTAAAATTCGGATCGAGTTCCTTCTGGATCTCGTTCTTGGTGCGTTCGATATCTATTTCGAGGCTCTTCAGGACGCGCGCGGCGACGCCTTCGCCTTCCTTGAGCAGTCCAAGCAAAATGTGTTCGGTGCCGACGTACGAGTGACTGAGCGCCTTTGCCTCCTTGCCGGCGAGGGCCAGAACTTTTTTCACGCGTGGTGTGTAGGGAACGTTTCCGACAATCTTCGTCTCCGGTCCCGAGCCGACCTGTTTTTCCACTTCCATCCGGACGGTTTCGAGATCGAGCCCCATTTTTTGAAGGACATTCACGGCGACGCCCTGGCCCAGCTTAATCAGGCCAAGAAGCAAATGCTCTGTGCCGACGTAATTGTGGTTGAAACGATCCGCTTCCTTGCGGGCAAGCTGAAGGACCTGCTGAGCTCGAGGGGTGAAGTTATTCATTCTGTTAGCGGCTCCGCAGCAGGATCCTGTCCAGATTGCCTTGCCACTTTACCAATATCAGGTTTAGGGAAGTTTTTCAAACGATCGCGTATAATTTCCGCACGGAGATGATCGCGTTCTTCCGCATTCAATTTTTGTTGTGAGCCTTTTTGCAAGTGCGCCGGCTGGGTATCGATGAACAATTCATCGATTGGGAGGCGTTTGTCTTCCGAAAACGCCCCGAGATCGACCCCCAACTTAATCACGGAAAGCAGATTTAATGCTTCCTTCGAGGTCATCGCATGGGCATTGGTCAAAATTCCATAGGCCCGGCCGATTTGGTCGAGCAGGGTGTTGGATTTTTGTTCAGCCAAAACCTGGCGAGCGTTGTGCTCTTTCTCAATCAATGTTTCAATCACCTTGGTCAGGCGGCTGATGATCTCGTCTTCCTTTTCGCCGAGCGTGGTCTGATTCGAGATCTGAAACAGGTTGCCCATTGCTTCCGTGCCTTCGCCATACAAACCGCGGACGGCGAGGCCAATCTTGCTGACCGCCTGCACCACCTGATTAATCAGCTCGCTCAAGACCAGCCCCGGCAGATGAAGCATGGCCGACGCGCGCATCCCAGTCCCCACATTCGTCGGGCACGCCGTCAAATAGCCCAGGCGACCGTCGTAGGCGAAATCCAGCTCGGACTCGAGCGCCGTGTCTATCTTGTCGGCCAGCTTGAACGCCTGCCGCAATTGCAGACCGGACCGGATCGATTGAATTCGCAAATGATCTTCTTCATTGATCATGACGCTGACCGTCTGGCGCCGATTCATCACGACTGCGCTGCCCGCTGTTTTCGCCGCATGCTCGCGACTAATCAGATGGCGTTCGACGAGCACTTGTTTTTCCATCGCGGAAAGATCCTGGAGCATTTCCGAAAATGAATCCTGCATTTCGGGCAACGCTTCGACCCGCGGCTTGATCAGTTCGAGAATCGAAGTGCGTTCCGCCTTTTTCGCCCAACCGGGAAATGCGCGGTTTCGCAAGTTGCGGGCGAATCGCACGCGGCTGCTGATGACGATTTGATGATGAGGTCCCTCGCCCCGCAGCCATTCGCCCCCATTCGACATGACGTTGGCGAACTTCATTTCTCGGTCGAGATCTGCTCCTCCAGTTGTTTGATCTGATCGCGCAACGATGCCGCCGTTTCGTAATTTTCCTCCGCCACCGCCTGTTTCAAATTTTCACTCAGGCTCCTCATCCGATCAGTCAATTTTAGCGCGCGTTGAGCGCGTTCGGGAATTTTTCCGACGTGTTCGGTCCCCTTGTGCATGGCTTTGAGTAATGAACCGAGCCCGTCGGCAAAGGTTTCGTAACAAGTGCTGCAGCCCAGCCGGCCGGTCTTTTTAAAATCCGCATGGGTATATCCGCAGACCGGACATTTTTGGGTCGACGCGCCCTTCTCGATTTCTTCGGCCGCGCCGATTCCGAGCAGCAAATCGGCCAGCGCAAAACCGGTAGGATCCTGAACGCCCTTCTCTTTCGAACAGCTGTCACAGAGGTTCACCTTCTGCATTTTGCCGTCCACAATCTGGGTCAGGAATACCGTTGCGTCATTGCACTTACAAACGTCGCACAACATCTCTATATAATTAGACTTCGCTTCGCCAAAAACATTCAAGCGCGCTCCCCTCGAGCACCTTCCGCGCCGGTCCGGAGAAGCCGTGGTCAGGGATAAATCGGTGTTCCACTCTCCCTCGTTAGTTCACGGAACCGCGCAATCGTCTGCGCCGTGATCGGTCCCGGCTTTCCGGTCCCAATCTCCCGCCCGTCCACCTTAATCACCGGAATCACTTCCGCGGCCGTTCCGGTCAGGAAACACTCATCCGCGACGAAGATGTCGTGACGAGTGATATTGGTTTCGTGAATCTTGATTCCAAGCTCGGTCGCCACCTCCAGCGCGACCGATCGAGTAATGCCGCGCAAGGCGCCGGCCGAAATCGGCGGAGTAAACATCTGGCCATGTTTGACGATGAAAACATTGTCCGCCGTGCACTCCGACACGAATCCCTCATCGTTCAACATCAGTCCTTCGTCCGCGCCGGCCAGATTCGCTTCGATCCGTGCCATCACGTTGTTCAGATAATTCAACGACTTGACCGCCGGATTCAGTGAGGCTGGATTAGTCCGCCGGGTCGCACACGTCACCGCGGTCAGTCCGTTTTTGTAAACGGCTTCCGAATACAACGCGATCTGCGCCGTGATGATGATCACCGTTGGGCGCTTACATTGTGCCGGGTTCAGGCCAAGATTCCCCACTCCGCGAGTCACGATCAGGCGAATGTAACCTTCGCGCATGTCGTTCTGACGAATGGTGTCGAGCAGCGCTTCTTCCATCTCTGGCATCGTCATTGGAATTTTCAGGCAAATGGAACGGGCCGAGTCCCACAAACGCTCGAGATGCTCTTCCAGACGAAAGACGCGGCTGTTGTAAAACCGAATGCCTTCGAAAATCCCATCGCCATAAAGCAGGCCATGATCGAATACGGAAACTTTTGCGTCCGCCTCCGAATGGAATTTTCCGTCGATATAAATCTTCGATTCTTTCGCCGACTTCACTCCGCCCGCATTATTTTCGGTCGCGGGCTTTACTGACGTTTGCTTTTTGGGTTCGTCGATCACCAGCTCATCCGTCGCAGTTTTCATAGGCACGCGAAAATCTCTGCGCGATTCCACTGTAATTCAAATGAATTTCACTCCCGCGAGCCGACTCGTCGTTCCAACGAACCGTCGCGGATATGCAACTCGCGATCGCCCCGCTTGGCCAGGTTGGCGTCATGAGTTACGATCAACAATGTTTTCGCGCGATCGCGCGCCAGCCGGAGAAGAAGGTCGACAATCGTGCTGCCGGTTTGCGAATCGAGGTTACCGGTGGGTTCGTCCGCAAAAATCACTTCGGGGTCGTGGGTGAGAGCGCGCGCGATCGCCACTCGTTGTTGTTCGCCTCCCGACAATTCCGCGGGTAGATGGTGCATCCGGTCCCCCAGTCCGACCGCACTCAAACTTTCTTTGGCCTGATTGACGAGCGTGCGGCCGCCGATCATTCCTGGCAGGGAGACGTTTTCGAGCGCCGTCAGCTCGGGTAGCAAAAAATAACCTTGGAAAACGAAGCCCATTTTTTCGTTTCGAAATCGGGCCTGGGTGGACGAGCGCCCGCTGTAAAGATTGCGGCCTTCAAATTCAACGGTCCCGGATTCCGGCCGTTCCAAACCCGCGAGAGTGTAAAGCAATGTCGTCTTGCCTGCGCCGGAAGCACCGCAGATGAAAACGGTTTCTCCTCGGGCCACTTCGATCGAAATTCCGCGCAGGACGTGGATCCGGCGCGGCCCCATTTGAAACGATTGAGATAAATCGCGCCCGACCAGTTGCATCCGAATGATGGAGTAATGGAGCGATGGAGCCGTGTCAAAACTCTCTTCACTTCGCGCCGACGCTGGCGATCGCAGTCATGCCCGAAGAGGTACACCAAAAAGCCGCCGCATTTGCAGCGGCGGCCTTTGGCAAAATTAACCTGACTAAGCTAGACCGAGAGCCTCTAAAGTCGGCTCATCGACTGCGCCGGTCGCTTCCAGTCCCTGGGCCTGCTGATAGTCGGCCAAGGCACCGCGAGTTTGCGGTCCAAGGATCCCATCGACATCGCCCTGATAGTAGCCCTGTTGCTGCAACGCGGTTTGGACGTTCGCCACGACCTGACCGGGATCGGTTTGGGCCTCTCCCACGTAGATCGGTCCATCATAAGCGTAGTAAGCAGCCGGTTGATAACCCCAGGCCGGGTAATAATAACCGGAATCCCAATAGTAAGGCGAGCCGAAGACGAAAACGATGTGGTTTGAGTAATGATTCGACCACCAGATGTGATCATGCCACATCGGGTGATAGTTTTGAAAAACAACGTATTTCGGGCCGTGCCAGTTCTGGCTGCCCGGAATGTGATAATTCCCCTGGAACTTCACCGGCGTGATCTTCGAGTTCCATTTATTTCCCAAGTTGAAATGTTGACCTTTAAACGTCGTCTTGTTGAAGGTGACGTTTTTATTGAGCGTGACGTTCTTATTGACCGTCAGGTTCTTATTCACGTTGACGTTCTTATTAAAGGTCGCCGTCTTGTTGACGTGATTGGTATTCTTGAACGTCGTTAGTTTGTTCGAGTGAACGATCGGGCCGGTCTGGTTGAGATGCTGCCCGACGTTTGGGTGGCCCTGGCCTTTGACCACTCTTTGCTGTTGACCCTGGCTGCCGCCACCACCACCACCACCACCGCCGCCGCCCTGGCCTTTCTTTTTCTTGTTGTCATCGGCATGGACCACGGTCAAGGCGGCCAATGCGACGCAGGATGTGAGGATAAGGAATTTTTTCATAAGATTGTTTAGTCCGAAGTTACTAACCTACTGCCAGATCCAACCCCGGACGCCTGATACTGTTGCTGCGAGAATCGCGATTGGACAAGCAAAAAGCCGCGCGATGAATCCGACCCGGACCACCGCGCGGCTGTGAACCCTTAACCAACTAAGATATGCCAAGCGTGGACAGCGTTGGCTCGTCCACGGCTGATGTCACCGCCAAGTCATGGTCTGCCTGGAAAGCGGCGATCGCGGAGCGCGTCATCGGCCCCAACACACCGTCGACCGGGCCGCTGTAGTATCCGTCTCGTTGCAGTTGAGTTTGCACGTCAACGACGACCTGGTCCGGCGCTAAACCATTGTAGCCGTAGATTGGTCCATCGTACGGATAACTGTAGTAAGGGTCGTAACCCCAAGCCGGGAACCAGTAACCCGCGTTCCAAAAGTACCATCCACCGCCAACAAAGACGATGCGGTTGTAATGGCCTCTCCACCACGAACGATCGTGCCATTGACGATGATAATCGCGGAAGGCGGCGTAGTTATGGCCGGCGAACCGGCTGCCGGTCCATCGATTTACCACCGTGCCCCGTCGATTTGCAAATCGGTTGTTGTTCACGACGGTTCGGTTACGCGTGTTCACGACGGTTCGATTATGCGTGGAGGCAATGTTTCGATCCGTGGAAACGCGATGGTGATTCAGCGTCACGTTTCTGTTTCGGTTCACTACCACATTGCGGCGAGTGTTTACCACTCGATTGTTATGGTTGACCGCGGTGATGTGCCGCGGTGTGGTCGTCCGAACTGAGCGCGCCGTGATCTGTGGCGAACTATGGAAATTGCCCGAAGATCTCACGCCCGTACTACGAACCGACGGGTGAACGCTCGCCGATTTGCCCATCGAACGAGGCGCGGCGCGGCCTGCCTTCTTATTACCCTCCGCACCTTGGACCGTCACTAACGACAATCCCAGAACTGCGATACATATTGAATATATACTTCGTTTCATATTTTTAACTCCATCTACCCTGTTGTTCCCTATGAGAGTTAGACCGGGACGTCCCGGTAAATATTCAATGACGTTAAGTATCTGGTCCTAAACGGGCCTAACGCTCTGTTGCCGTGCCGCTTCGAACAAGACGATGGCCACGGCCGTGGCCAGGTTCAGACTCCGCGTGCCTTGCATCGGGATAGTGACGCACGAACTGGCATTGTCGGCTAACATCTTCTCCGGAAGACCTTTCGTTTCCCGACCGAAGACCAGAAAATCTCCCCGTTGAAAGGCAGCCTCGAAGTAAGGCCGCCGGGATTTCGTGGTCAGAAAAAAATAACGACCCGCCGGATTACTCTCTCGCAAATCTCCAAACGAATCCCAAACTTTGAGATCGATTTCCTTCCAGTAATCGAGTCCTGCGCGCTTCAGCTGGCGATCTTCTATCGAAAAGCCAAGCGGCTTTACCAAATGAAGGGTCGATCCCGTCGCCAAACAGAGCCGGCCGATATTACCCGTATTCGGCGGAATCTCGGGTTCGACTAGAACGACGTTAAACACAATCTCTCAGGAATTCAGAAACCAGGAAAATCCTGAATGCCCTCCGTAGAGATTAAATCTTCGTAGCGATGAATTTTTCCAGTTTCACCACATCAGCAGCGAATTTGCGAATGCCCTCGCCCGTTTTTTCGTACGCCATCGCGTTGTCGTTCAGCATCCACCGGAACTTCTTCTCATTCAGTTCGAGTTTCTCGACCTGCGCCGACTTCGCTTTTTCCGGCGCCAACTTGCGCTCGACCGGTTCGTCGGATTTGGCGAGTTCCTCCATCAGCTCCGGACTGATGGTCAAGCAATCGCAACCCGCCAGCTCCAGGATCTGACCCGTATTTCTGAAACTCGCGCCCATCACTTCGGTCGGGATGCCGAATTTTTTGTAATACGTGTAAATCTCCTGCACCGATTTCACGCCCGGATCTTCCGGCCCTTTGTAATCGCGTTTCTCATGGGCCTTGTACCAGTCGTAAATCCGGCCGACGAACGGTGAAATCAATTGAACCTTTGCTTCGGCCGCGCGGACCGCCTGCGGCAGCGAGAACATCAGCGTCAGATTGCAGAAGATCCCTTCCTTTTGCAGCTGCTCGGCGGCTTTCAATCCTTCCCACGTGGACGCGATTTTAATCAAAACGCGCTCCCGCGGGATCTTTCTATCTTCATAGAGTTTGATCAATTGCCGCCCTTTTTTGATCGAACCCTCCACGTCGTAAGACAATCGTGCATCGGTCTCGGTCGAAACACGACCCGGGACAATCTGCAAAATGTCGGTCCCAAATTCGACCAGAAGATGATCGCAAATATCTTCGATCTGCGCCTGACCGCTGAGGCCCGAATTTTTTCGGTCCTTCAAAACCTCTTCGATCAAATGCCCGTATTGCTCTTTTTGAGTTGCGGCATACACCAGGCTCGGATTGGTGGTCGCATCTTGCGGTTTGAATTTTTTAAATTCTTCAAAGTTGGCGGTATCGGCGACAACTTTGGTAAATTTCTTCAGCTGCTCGAGCTGATTCAGCTTGGTGGTCTTCTCCTGCGCGACGGCGGTGCTCATAATAGATCCTCCATTCTTTAAAGGGATAGCAGCTTCCCGACAAATATCAGGCGGCTACCCGACAGCTATTCCGATCGAAACGTATGCCTCGATCAAAAGATCGACAACGACAAATCTGGCGGGACGAAAATCCTGGCCGCTAGGCCGACACCGGCTTCGCTTCTGATTTGCGCGAGCCGAGCGCCGCTTTCACGAAATTGTTTCCGATCTCCCACATCGGACCGGGGAACTTGCGGCATTCCGAGAGAACGTCGTCGAGCGCGTTCACGAACAGATCGACTTCTTTTTCGCCAATGATTAACGGCGGAAGAATTTTCATCACATCCATCGCATGACCCGCGACCTGGGTGAGAATGCGATGTTTGCTCAGCATTTGAGTCACGACCATTTGCGCAAATAGCACCTTGTCGATCTTATGTAAAAGTTTCCAGGCCATCTTGAGTTTGAATTCACTCGGCTCGTGAAACTCGATCCCGATCATCAAACCTTTCCCGCGGACTTCTTTGATAAACGAGTGTTTCGTTTTCAATGCCTCCACCTTTTCTGCGAGCAGCGCGCCCATTCTGGCTGAGCGTTCGACTAACTTTTCGTTGTCGATGACTTCCAGCGCCGCCAGACCGCACGCCATGGCCAAATTGTTCCGGCCGAAAGTAGTGGAGTGAACCACACACCGATCCATGCGTGAAAATGTTTTTTGATAAATCTCGCGCCGGGTCACAATCGCGCCGCAGGGCACGTAACCGCCGCTCAAAGTTTTGGCCAGCGTGATAATGTCCGGTTCGAGATTCCAATGCTCGAAGCCGAACATTTTTCCGGTCCGACCCAGGCCGGTCTGCACTTCATCCGAGATCAGCAGGGTTCCGTATTTTCGGCAAAGCTCCTGCGCGCGGACAAAAAAATCGGTTTTCGAAGTCTGGCATCCTTTGCCTTGAACCGTTTCGATGACGAACGCGGCCACGTCGCGCGATTTCAGCTCGCGCTCCAACGCGTCAAGATCATCCAGCGGCACTCGCCTCTCGAAACCTGCCATGAGCGGACCGAAGCCTTCGGTAAAACTTTCGCAGCCCATCAAAGAAAGCGAACCCACGCTCAATCCGTGAAACGCGCTGGCTAACGAAAGCATCCGTTTGCGGCCGGTCGCGGCCCGGGCAAATTTGATCGCGCCTTCCATGGCTTCGGTGCCGGAATTGCAGAAGAAAACCGCGTCGAGATGCGGCGGTGTCCGCTTCAGGACCGCTTCCGCCAGCAATCCGCTGAGCAGCGAACAATCCATCTGCACCATGTTAGGAAGATCCAGATCGAGAACGTCGCGAATGGCCTGCTTCACGGTCGGATGGTTGCGCCCGATATTGAAAACCGAGTAGCCGCTCAAAAAATCGAGATACGGCTGGTTATCCATGTCATAGAGATAAGCGCCTTCGGCCCGGGCATAGACTTTATCGAAACCGATCACGCGCTGAGCCTGGACCAGCGTCCGATTCAAATGCTTCTCATGCAGCTGGTAGTTTTCTCCCAAACGCGAAGCGATAATCTCTTTCAGATCAAAGGCCATGAAGGACAAAGTTTCCGCGATTTAGAGCTCAAACGCAAACAGCGGCTAAGGTTTCCAATTTCGATAAGCCTCTTGCGCTCCCACCTCGAGGTTTGTCTTACCCGGCGAATATTTCTCTAACTGGACCACCAGCCATTGAAACCATTCGAACGTTTTTTGGGAACCAGTCCGGCGGCGTTCTTCTTCGATGTAAGGCTGCAACTTTCGCCACGCCAGGCGAGCAGTCCCGCCGACGAGATCCGCCACGACCCGCAACGGAACAATTCGCGCGTAAACCGAATACCCAATGCCTTCCAGCGTCACTCCAACCGAGTGCGCAGCATGAAGCACCTTGGCATCAGCCTCAATCGCCCACGCCTTCGAATTGTCGGGAATATTGTGCACGGCGATCATGGATCTCATCCACTCTGGCGATAACAGTGCCTGGACTGCGGCATAGGCCGCTCGTTCCTGCCGGGCGCGACGGGAACGATGTGCCTCGAACAATCCGAACCCGACTCCGGTGATGACCGTCAGAGCCGTTGCGATGTTCGCGATCGTGCTGAGCTCCACGATGCTAATCTCGGTCAGCTCAATCAAAAACAAAAGCCGCAGGATCGATGAGACCTTGCGGCTTCGAAGATGTCTGCCGGAAATCTTATCTCGGATTGATCATGATCACTCGAGTGACCATTCGATCCGCGCCCGGGCCGGAGAATTCCAACCGGACCTTCGATCCCGGATTGATCGAGCTTGGATCGATCGGTTTGCCGTCGCCATTCACATAAGCCACGGCGTGGTCGAGCCGGATCGTAATCGGATTGGTCTCGGGCGCGGTTTGCACGGAGATATTTTCGCCCGGTGCCACGCTCTTGACCGTTAAAACATGCGTCGAATCGAGCCGCGTGATTTCCTGCACGACTGTCTCACGTGTGACGGTGGTGGTTTGCGCCATCACCAACGGCGCCGTCAAAGCGCACGCCACTGCAATAATTACCCTTTTCATGGTTCCCTTTCTTTTTTTTGACCCAAAAAATTGAATGCGCGAACGAAGCCACGGGATCCTGCCGAATCCCGTGGCTCCCGAGTTAATTTTCGCGCTACTTATTGTTCAACGACAACGCGCTCCACCGTGCGAGTGTCACCGTTACCGGTGTAATAAACGCGCACCTTGTCACCAGACCGCAACGGAGCGGTGACGATTTTGCCCGCGCCATCAACGATCCGGGCAGCGGTGCCCAGAGCGAACCGAACTGGTCCGCCATGTTCATCTTTGACCACGACCGTTTTACCGGCGTCGTAGCTGTCGATGGTCCCGGCGGTATAGGTCGTCGAGGTAGTGGTCTCGCTCGTCGTGACCGGCTGGGCCGTGGTGGTTTCAGTCGTGGTGGTGCTCGTTTGCGCGAAAG
The DNA here is from genome assembly GCA_963846065.1 of uncultured Verrucomicrobiae bacterium. Taxonomy (GTDB): domain Bacteria; phylum Verrucomicrobiota; class Verrucomicrobiia; order Chthoniobacterales; family UBA10450; genus DASPUI01. The sequence continues at coordinate 102,541 of CAWJUP010000017.1, read as the reverse complement.
CAAATTGTGCAGCCAGCGCACAAACGGTTGTTAGTAAGATACTTTTCATAGTTTCCTTTCTTGGTTGCTTAGTGTTCGACTTATTTCGCGCGCCAAATATTCGAAAGGCGCAGAAAAAAATCGTTGTGATCAATCCGGCAGATGTCGGACGGCGGCATGCCGAGTCGGACGAACCACATGCTGGTCGATTTTATAAACGACCTTTCGGGCAAAGTGGGCCGCCCGGTACGGGATTCGTTCACCCGGAAACGCGCCGGCGCTCGCGGGCCACAGCAACGGCAAGGATATGGCGCCAGCAATGGTGACAATGAGTCGCTTCATCTTCACTCCCTTCTGTTTATAAGTTAGACCGCCCTTTTTCCCCGGTTATTCGGCGAATATTGAGTGTTCGCGACTTGAGCCGGGCACAGGACCAGTTAACGTGCGCTGTCGATGCCGAGCGCCCCACCGACCCACGATCCAAAAATTACGCCTGAACTGGTGGCGGAGCACGGCCTGACGCCGGAAGAATTCGACCGAATTAAAAAAATCCTCGGCCGCGAACCGAATTTTACCGAGCTCGGAATCTTCTCCGTGATGTGGAGCGAGCACTGCTCCTACAAGAACTCACGCAAAGAATTGAAAAAATTTCCGACCAGTGGCCCCAATATTCTGGTCAAAGCCGGAGAAGAGAATGCCGGCGTCGTTGATATCGGTGACGGCTGGGCGATTGCCTTCAAAATCGAGAGCCACAACCATCCCAGCGCGATCGAGCCGTTCCAAGGTGCGGCCACCGGCGTGGGTGGAATCATTCGCGACATTTTCACCATGGGTGCGCGACCGGAATTTTGCCTCAACTCGCTCCGATTCGGGCCGATCTCGGACGAAAATTCGAAATCCAAAATTCGAAATCCGAATTTGGCGACGAACCGGCGACTGTTTACCGGCGTGGTCAGCGGCATCGCTCACTACGGAAATTGCATCGGAATCCCAACGATCGGCGGTGAAATTTATTTCGACGAAAGCTTCGAGGGCAATCCGCTGGTCAATGTTTTCTGTCTTGGCGTTCTGCGTCACGAGCAGCTCGCGCGCGGCGCGGCGCGCGGCGTCGGGAACCCGGTTTTTTATGTCGGCGCAGAAACCGGTCGTGATGGCTTGGCCGGGGCCGCTTTTGCCTCACGTGAGTTGACGGAAGAATCGAAAAAGGACCGGCCCGCCGTTCAGGTGGGCGATCCATTCAAAGAAAAACTTTTGTTGGAAGCTTGTTTGGAATTGCTCGCGCGCGATGCCGTTGCCGGCATCCAGGACTTGGGCGCCGCCGGTTTGACCTGTTCGACGTGCGAAACGGCCAGTCGCGGTGGCACCGGTATCGAGATCGACCTGGCCAAGGTGCCGAAACGCGAACCGGGAATGACTCCCTACGAGACCCTGTTGAGCGAATCGCAGGAGCGAATGCTGATCATCGCCAAGCACGGTCAGGAACATGTCGTCCGGGAAATTTTCGATAAGTGGGATGTACCGTGCGCGGAGATCGGGCGAGTGACCGACGACGGAATGATGCGCGTCCGAAACAACGGAACAATCGCCGCGGAAATTCCGGCCAAGCCGCTCGCCGAAGAAGCGCCATTGTACTCGCGGGAAGCGAAACGACCGGCGGTCGAGGCGGCCGTCTCAGCCGCAGAGGCGGCCCGCGTGTCACCGCCGGGGATCGACAATCACAAAGCTCTTTCCCAACTCCTGCGCGACCCCAACATTGCTTCGAAGAACTGGGTTTATCGCCAATACGATCACACCGTTCGGACCGGAACCGTGGTCAAGCCGGGTTCGGATGCAGCGGTTTTTCATGTGAAATACGCTGACAAAATTCTGGCCGCGACGACCGACTGTAACTCGCTCTACTGCGCGCTCGATCCGCGCGAAGGTGCAAAGATTGCCGTGGCAGAAGCCGCACGAAACCTGGCTTGTTCGGGAGCGCGACCGTTGGCGGTGACCGATAATCTGAATTTCGGTAATCCTTACAAGCCGGAGAATTTTTGGCAGCTGCGGGAGGCCGTGGAAGGCGCGGCCGAGGCTTGCCGGGCGTTTGGGACGCCGGTAACCGGCGGAAATGTCTCTTTATATAATGAGAGCCCGGCCGGCGTGGTCGACCCGACGCCGACCATTGGCATGGTCGGGCTCATCGACAAACCGGAGCACATTACCACCCAATGGTTTAAAGATGCCGGCGATATCATCCTGCTGGTTGGGGCTGTGACCGACGCCGACGCGCCGCGGTCGGCGACCGCTTTAACCTTGGTGCATCGCGATTTCTGAAAACCTGCTTCGGGCGAAAAGCCGGACCCGTTCCGCGATTGGATCTCGATCACGAAATCAAAGTTCAAACCGCAGTGCGCGACTTGATTACTGCCGGACTGGTCAAGAGCGCGCACGATTGCAGCGAAGGTGGAGTTGCAGTCGCGTTGGCGGAATCGTGTTTCAATCCGCAAAAGCCGGCAGGGGCGAATGTCGTTCTTGATCAATGGGCCGGCAGCGCAGGCGACACGCCTGCCACCGCCGCCGAAATACTTTTCCACGAAGCGCAGTCGCGCATCATCATATCGGTCGTTCCGCAAAATCTTGAGAAAACGATGACGATTTTGCGCAAATCGGATGTTTCCTTTGGCCGGCTCGGCACGGTTGGAAAAGATGAACTTCGTATCCGCGTCGGTGACGACAATTTTTCCTGGCCGATCGCGGATCTGTACGACGACTGGTGGAATTCCATCGCGCGAGCAGTTCAAGGCGACAAATCGATTGAACGAGTTCCAAGCTTATAATGGCACCCGACCAGAACGTCCTCTTTCAAGGTTCGATTCCGGAAAATTACGACCGGTATCTCGGTCCCGTTTTTTTTCAGCCGTATGCCGAGGACATTGCTGATCGACTGAAGCATCGGAAGCCAGGTTCCGTTCTCGAAATTGCGTGCGGGACCGGGATTGTGACAAGACGTTTGCGCGACGCCCTGCCGGCCACAACTGAAATCGTGGCGACCGACTTGAACAAAGACATGTTCGAATTTGCGCGACCAAAGTTCCAAAAAACTGAAAATGTGCGCTGGGAGCAGGCCGATGCGTCGAGCCTTCCGTTCCAGGACGATTCGTTCGACGCGGTCGTCTGTCAGTTTGGAATCATGTTTGTCCCGGATAAAGCGGCGGCGCTGCGCCAAGTGCATCGCGTCCTTCGCCGGGACGGCGTTTTTCTTTTTAACGTTTGGGATTCATTCGACGCCAACTTATCCGCTCACGTCGCGCACACGACGATTGCGTCGTTTTTTCGATCATGATCCCCCGAAATTTTACGAGCTGCCGTTCGGTTTTCACGATGCAGCGGTGATCCGCGCCCTGTTGGAGCAGGCCGGATTTTCGAAAATCGAGTCATTTTTGGAGACCAAACCGTGCCGGAGCGGGTCGGCCAGGGATTTTGCGACCGGCTTGGTTCGCGGAAACCCGGTCGGATCGGAACTCGTTGCCCGCGGTGTCGATCCGGAAAAAGTTATCGCGGCTGTTGGAAAACAACTGGCGGAGCGCTTCGGCGACGCGCCGTGCCAGAGCCAAATGCAAGCAACCGTCTGGCAGGCAGTCCGTTTGTAACCAGCGATTGAATGCGAATCGAATTTGTGGATTATTGGGTGTGACCCTGGACCAGAGCGAGCCAACCGAAGCTGCCTGCTTTCCGCACCACGAGTGCGGACTCTTTGGCGTGTTCGGGCATCCCAACGCGGCGGTCCTGACTTATTATGGTCTGTTCGCCTTACAGCACCGCGGCCAGGAGAGCGCGGGCATCGTCACCAGTAATGGCCCGGGGAGCTCATTTCTCCTGCACAAGGACATGGGATTGGTTTCTCAGGTGTTCGGACAAGATGCGCTCGAGCGGTTGAAAGGCACACGTGCGATCGGCCATACCCGATATTCCACCACCGGCACGAGCACGATCAAAAACGCGCAACCGTTCGTGGTCGATTGCGTTCGCGGCCAGATGGCGATCGCCCATAACGGTAATCTCATTAACGCCGACGTGTTACGAGACGAGCTCGAACGACGCGGATCAATTTTTCAAACGACGGCGGATAGCGAGATTATTCTTCATTTGCTGGCGCAGCCGTCGAACAACGGCGGCAACGTGCTGGCCGCCTTGCGCAAGATCGAAGGCGCCTTCTCCCTGTTGATTATGAGCGAGCGCGAACTGATTGCCGTTCGCGATCCTTTCGGCTGGCGGCCGCTATCGTTAGGCAAATTGGATGGCGCCTACATTCTCGCCTCCGAAACCTGCGCGTTCGATCTGATCCACGCGGAATTTATCCGCGACATTGAGCCCGGCGAAGTGTTGATCATCGACGAAAACGGCATGCGGTCGGAGTTCCCGTTCGAGCCACAGCAGCCGGCCTTCTGCATGTTCGAGTATGTGTATTTCGCGCGCCCGGACAGCATCATAGGCGGAAAGAATGTCGGCCGTGTTCGGTTGGAAATGGGCCGGGAGCTGGCGCGAAAATTTCCGGTCCAGGCCGACATTGTCGTTCCCGTTCCGGATTCAGGAAACTACGCCGCACTCGGTTTCGCGGAACAACTGAAGATTCCATTCGTGCACGCTTTCGTCCGCAATCACTATATTGGCCGAACCTTTCTACAGCCGAGCCAGCTCATTCGCGACTTCGACGTGCGGGTGAAGCTGAACCTGATCAAAGAAATGGTGGCCGGAAAACGGGTGGTTGTCGTGGACGATTCAATTGTCCGCGGCACCACTTCACGCGCCCGCGTGGTCAATCTGCGTGAGGCCGGCGCCAAAGAAGTGCACATGCGAGTCAGTTGCCCACCGCACCGGTTCGCTTGCCATTACGGGATCGATTTTCCCGATCCGCAAAAATTGATCGCAAATCAGATGTCGATGGATGAGATCGCCAAATATCTGGGCGTTGACAGCCTGGGATATCTCGACGTCGAAGGAATGGTGCGAGCCACGGGCCGGCCGCGAAATGAATTCTGTCTCGCCTGTTTCACCGGCGAATATCCCCTTCCCGTCAACCCCGCGCTCGACAAATTCATTATGGAAAAGCGCGAGCACCGCGCCAAGGCTCTGGCCGAGCAGGAACAGCATCCGAGATTGTTTACGGATCTGAAGTGATCCACCGATTACGCAGCTCAATCCAGATTGAATTCTGAAACAGTCTGCGAAAATCCGTGAAATCTGTGGACGAGAAGAAAAAAGCCTATGCCGCCGCGGGCGTGGATGTCGATTTGGGCAATCGACTGAAATCGCGTATCCAGTCGTTCGTTAGACAAACGCACGGACCTCGCGTGCTCGGAAAGATCGGCGGATTTGGCGGATTGTTTCGCGCCAGCTTTCCCGGAATGCGCGACCCCGTGCTGGTCGCGAGCATCGACGGCGTCGGAACGAAATTGAAAATCGCGTTTGCGATGGGCCAGCACAACACAGTCGGTGCGGACCTGGTCAATCATTGTGTCAACGACATCGCCGTGCTTGGTGCGCATCCTCTATTTTTCCTGGACTACATCGGATGTGAAAAACTGGAGCCGCGCGTTTTTCAACAGTTGCTCTCCGGATTTTCACGAGCCTGTCGCGCCGCAGGCTGTGCGTTGATCGGCGGAGAAACGGCGCAAATGCCGGGGATGTATCGTCAAGGCGAATACGATGTCGCCGGTTGCATCGTCGGAGTGGTTGACCGCAAACAAATGATCGATGGAAGCAAAATCAAGCCGGGCGATGCCATTCTGGGTTTACCGTCAAACGGATTGCACACCAATGGCTACTCGCTGGCCCGCAAAATTCTTTTCGAGAAAATGAAATTGAAGACGAGCTCGCGACTTCCGGGATCGGCCAGTCGAGTCGGAAGCGAGCTCCTTCGCGTGCACAAAAATTATCAACCGCTGCTGGCGAAGGCGCGCCCGATGCTGAAAGGGCTCGCTCACATTACCGGTGGTGGATTGATCGACAACATCCCGCGCGTTCTGCCAAAAAATTGCGATGCTGTGATCGAGACGGAATTGTGGCGGCCGCCGCATATTTTTCGGGTGCTTGAGGAAACAGGCAAAATCGATCGCACGGAGATGTATCAGGTCTTCAACATGGGCATCGGAATGGTGGCGATTGTTTCCGAAAACAACGCGAAACGCGCCATCAAAATGCTACGGGCAAAGCGCATCGGGCGCATCGCCCGCGGCAGCGGAAAGACCCGGTTATCATTTTGACGCGCATGCGTCGGAGAAGCGCTTGGGCCAGGCGCCTGTTTTTTTGGTTCGGCGTTTGACACAGACGCCGCTCCAACAAAGCGTGCAATAAGAAACATGGAAAAACGACGCCTGGGAAAAACCGATATGGACGTCTCCGTCCTCGGTTTCGGCGGATCCGAGATTGGCTACGAAGCAACTTCCCTCGAAACGGTCGGCGATCTCCTCAATAGCGCCCTCGATGCCGGCCTCAACGTGGTCGATACCGCTGAATGTTATCGCGGCAGCGAGGAGGCAATCGGAAAAGCGATTGGACATCGCCGAAATGATTTCTATCTCTTTACGAAATGCGGGCATCCTCGCGGAATGGAGAGCGGAGCGAATTGGTCCGCTAAATCGATTCTCGAAAGTATCGAACGGAGTCTGCAACGATTACAGACCGATCGCATCGACCTCGTGCAATTGCATAGCTGTTCCGAATCCGAGTTGGGCAAAGGTGAAGCCATCAGCGCTCTGCAAACCGCTCGGGAAAAGGGTTACATCCGGTATATCGGTTACAGCGGAGACAGTCGCGCGGCACGTTACGCGGTGGAATCCGGCGCGTTTGATACTTTGCAAACGTCCGTCAGCATTGCCGACCAGGAAGCGATCGAGCTGACCCTGCCTCTCGCCCGCAAGAAAAATATTGGGGTCATCGCGAAACGGCCGCTGGCGAACGTCGCCTGGAAGACCGGTCATCGACCCATGAATTCGTATCATCACGAGTATTGGGAGCGGCTGCGAAAGTTAAACTACGATTTCCTGAGCGGATATGATTTGGAAAAATCAATCTCGCTTGCGCTTCGCTTTACCCTGAGCGTGCCGGGCGTGCACACGGCGATTGTCGGAACCACCAAACCCGAGCGGTGGGAAGCGAACGCGCGGCTGCTCGACGCGGGACCGCTCGACGAACCGGAGTTCGCGTCGATTCGGCATCGCTGGGAAGAAGTCGCCCCGCGAATCTGGATTGGCCAAACTTAAAGACCCGATGAAGCAACGAAAACTTGGACGTGGTGGGCCGCTTGTTTCCGCGATCGGACTCGGCTGCATGGGGATGTCCGATTTCTACGGCGACCGGGACGAAACGGAATCCGTCGCCACCTTGCATCGCGCCTTGGAGCTTGGGATTAATTTTTTTGATACCGCGGATGTTTACGGTCCGCACACCAACGAGGAGCTGTTAGGCCGAACGCTCAAAGAACACCGCCAGGATATCGTTCTCGCCACCAAGTTCGGAATTATGCGCGATCCGACCAAACCGGAGTTTCGCGGCATCAACGGCAAACCGCACTACGTCCGCGAGTCTTGCGAGGGCAGTCTTCGCCGGCTGCAAGTCGATTGCATCGACCTTTATTATCAGCATCGCGTGGATCCGGACACGCCGATTGAAGAAACCGTCGGCGCAATGGCTGATTTAGTCAGACAGGGAAAGATCCGGTTTCTCGGATTGTCGGAGGCGAGCGCGGACAACATTCGCCGCGCGCACGCGGTCCATCCCATTACCGCGCTGCAATCGGAATACTCGTTATGGACGCGCGATCCGGAGACTGAAGTGATGGCGGTTTGCCGCGAACTGGGCATCGGGTTTGTTCCATACAGCCCGCTCGGTCGCGGATTTCTCAGTGGAAAAATCCAGAAACCGGGAGATTTGCCGGAAGACGATTACCGTCGGACCACGCCGCGATTTCAGGCTGAAAATTTTCAGCGTAATCTCGATCTGGTCAGGCGAGTGGAAGAAGTCGCGCGAGAGAAGCGTTGCACACCCGCACAGCTCGCGTTGGCCTGGGTCTTGGCCCAAGGTGATGCGATTGTTCCAATTCCAGGGACCAAGCGCCGCAAATATTTGCAGGAAAATATTGGCGCGTTAAACGTCGCGTTGACGAGCGAGGATTTGGCGCAGATAGACGAAGTCGTCCCCCTGGGCGCGTTCGCCGGTTCGCGTTATCCGGAAGCAATGATGAAGCTCTTAAATCGCTGAGCTATTTTCTTTTGGCCCGTCTGCGCGCCGCCCAACGAGCCTTCATCATATCGGACAACTTTTTGCGTCCAGCTGCCGTCAATCCACCCCCGCGACGGGCCGAAGATTTCGCTTTTCCTTTCGCCCCTCCCCGACCTGCTCGCTCGCGTGCCCAACGTGCTCTTGCCGCCGCGGCGATTTTTGCGCGCGCCGATGCCGATAAATGCCGACGCCCACCACTACCGTCGCGGTGAGAGCTCTTTCCGCCGCCGGCGCCGCCGAATAAGCCATTCAGTTGTTTCTCTAAAGCCGCAATCTGGCGCCGAATTCCCACTGCCCGTTCCAAAGCTGCTAACGATAAGTCCATAGGCCGTTCCCCATAGTGTAGCTATGGAGCTAGCGCAAGCTATTTCCTAACTATATCTGTTCTATTCTCGTGTAGGTGAACCTACTAGCTTACTTGGAGCGTTTGCGCACCAAGGCAGAGGCTAACATCGTCTGGACGATCTCGTTCTTTTGATTGCGCGTGGTGTTGCGTAGCCTAACGATCCCAAAATCGGGCTTCGATTTGGACCCACGCAAATCGAGAATCTCTGTTTCAACACGTAGAACATCGCCCGGTCTGACCGCCGTCGGCCAGCGCATCTCATCCACACCCAGGCCAATTGCGCCATCGGTAAATCCTAATCTTCGCACAAAGAGTCGCATGCTGATCGCCGCGGTGTGCCAACCGCTGGCCGTTAAACCTTCAAAGATCGTTCGCGTCGCGAATTCCGCATCCAGGTGAAATTGTTGCGGATCAAATTGACTGGCAAACTCAACGATGGCCCGCTCCGTAACCGGAAAGCTTTCGGAATCGAACCGGTCTCCGATTTTTAGATCATCGTAGTATCGCTCGGGCATTATTGACCGTGTGCACTCATGCCAGCTTTCGAATCAGGCGCAACAAAATTGCCGCGCTGGCTTGACTCTCCCTTCATCGCTGGTCATTTGTCACCCTTCATTATTTTGATGGGCGGTTAGCTCAGTGGTAGAGCGTCTCGTTTACACCGAGAGGGTCGGGGGTTCGAAACCCTCACCGCCCAGTTAGTCCGGCCTAAGTATCCGATCAACCGCCGCTTCGACGTGGATCTTAGTCGTATTGAGGAGCGGTATTCCATTGTGCGATTCGTTGCGCAAGATCAAAGGTAGCTCGGTCCCGGCCAGGATCACGGCTTCTATCCGATCTTCTTTTCTCATGCGATCGACAATCGCCAGCAACCCCACGCGCGTCTCGTCCTTAAAAATCCCCTGCACCAGTTCGTTCATGTACTTGTCATGAATGAATGCGCGCTCATCCGGCCGGGGTGGCACGAGTTCGATACCGGCGCGCAAAAATACTTTCGGATAAAACGTTCCTGTCATGGTGAAGGTCGTGCCAAAAATCCCGACCCGCTGAAGGTGGCGGGCTTTGGCTACGTCACAGGCCGCCTCGACGATACTAATCAATGGAAGCGGGGATCGTTCACGCACTTCGTCGAACACTATATGAGGCGTGTTGGATGCGATCAGACCGAAATCAGCGCCACTTTTGCATAACCGCTCCACCTCATCGACCAGATAGGTTGTCAATTGATCGAGTTCGTTTCGCTCAACCATTTCAATTTCTTTCTTCAAATTAATACTGTTGATGACGATCTCCGGGTAGTTGCCATTACCGACTCGTTCGCGATACAGCGTAATAATCGAGCGATAGTAATCGATCGTGCTTTCCGGACCGACACCCCCAACCAACCCGAGAATCTTCGGATTAAGCTTTGTCATTGCGCAGCATCTATTAAGATTCGTCGCGTGAAAGCAAAATTAATGTTTCGCTGCACGCTGCTGTTGATCGGTGTCATTTCCACGCAGGCCCAGCCGACGCCGAACCCGAGGACAACAAACCTGGCGAATAAGGCATTGATCACGACCAGACCGGCCGAAAGCCTGATGGGTGCAGCCGCGCTGCACAAACTGGCTGACGATTACTACGCCTGGCGTAACGAAAATTATCCGGTCGCAAGCAGCGATGCCGGGTTGCACACCTGGGACAGACAGTTAACCGACTATTCACCGGCAAAGATCGCCCAGCGCGCGCAACACGTTCGCTCCTTACTCGACAAAGTGCGAGCGATGAAAACCGATGGCTGGACGAAAGACGATCGAATCGATGCCATTCTGTTTCGATCGCAATTGGAAGGAGTCGATTTTCAAAATCGCGTGCTCAAGCCGGAACAGACAAATCCGGACACCTACGTGGAGGAATGCACCAACTCGATCTTTTCTCTGCTGAAAAAAGAATACGACACGCCGCAAAATCGCGCGTTGGCCGCAACCGCCCGCTTGAAACAAATGCCGGGGCTACTCAAACAAGGCCTGAGTAATCTACAAAACCCGGTCAAACTCTATTCTCAGTTCGCGATCGAATCGGCCAGATCAATCGATTCGTTGCTGAATCAAAGCCTGATGACGCTGGACGTTGGGCTCTCCCCTGACGAACACGCGGCTTTGATAAAAGCCCGCGACGACGCGCTCAGCGCCCTTCACAGTTATGCCGACGAGTTGGAAAAACGAGCGCCTGCGATGAAAGAATTCGCGCCGATGGGAACGGCAAACTACAACTATTATCTCAAACACGTTCTTCTTCTTCCGCTCGATGCCGCCGAAGTGGAAATGATCGGACGAGTGGAACTCGGCAGGTATCGCGCGCTCGAAGCGCAGCTGGCTGATCCTAAATTGGCTAACCCGGATCCGTCACGAAGCGCAAACGTTCCACAGGACCAGGAATCGTTTCTGAAAGCTTACGAAAGTCGCGAGGCCGAGATGATTAATTTCCTGAAAGAACATCATTTGGTGACGCTGCCGGATTATCTCGGTTCGTTTCAGATCAAACAGTTGCCTGATGCATTCAAACCAACCAGCCCTGGCGGGTTCATGAATCCACCGGGTGTTTACGACAAAGACCCGACGGGTTTCTATTTCATCCCGACTTACAATCCAAAGTCCGAGAATTTTTATATTCGCGCAGCGATCGAAGAACCGAGACCGATTCTGGGGCATGAAGGTATTCCGGGGCATTTCCTGCAATTGTCGATCGCGAACCACCTGACCGACGAAATTCGCCGCCAACATCAGGACACGGTGTTCGTTGAAGGCTGGGCTCTCTACGGCGAAGAAATGCTCGCGCGGGAGGGTCTTTATCCCGACAACTCGCCCGGTCAGGGGCAAGTTTTGCGGCTGGCGCGCTATCGCGCCGCTCGTATCGGTGTGGATGTAAATCTGAACACCGGAAAATGGAACTTCGAGCAAGCCGTAAACTATTTTATGGAGGGCGGCGGGTTGGATAAGGAATCAGCCACGGGCGAAGCGGCGGGTGCCGCTTCAAGTCCGACTCAAAAAATCAGCTATATCGTTGGTAAATGGCAGATCATGAATCTGCTGGGTCGCTACAAAGATCGGCAAGGCGACAATTTCAAGCTCGGGCAGTTTCACGATGACTTGATCAAGAATGGAAGTCTGCCGGTTTCCGTAATCGAATGGATCCTCCTGGATGACGATACAGCGGTAAAGAAAGTGAGGAGTGACAAGTGAGGAGGGTCGTGAACCGCGTGCTCCACCTCTCCATACCGCCAGTCCGGCTCGGACCTCAACGTCTCAAACCCTTTTTGCTTTTTCTTTCTGCCTGCATCCTTTTTTCGTGCGCCGGCAGCAGCCACCCCCGGGTGATTCCTCCCGGTGAGGGAATCGCGGTCCCCCGCTTCATCGAGCTCAATACCGGTGCGCAAATAGCCACGTTGCATTTCCCGGCGGGAACTTACGAACTGAATGCGGAAGACAAGATTGGCTATTACTACCGCTTGCCGGGCAAAATTTCCGAACACATCGGCGGGGGTGCGGTCGGCCGCGATGGCGGTATTTTTGTCAGCAAACGAAGCTCACAAAAGTTGCGCGGTTACATCTACCGCGCCGGCGCAATCACTCTGGTCGGCAACCTTTCCCATAGCCGGCATCAGTTCCGTAATTAGGCGAATCGGGTCGGCTTGCTTCCTGCTGGTAACTTTCAGCATGAATGAGCGTCGCCGGTGCATTATTTCAGATCGGCGACTGGTGCGGTTCGATGCCGTCGAAGCCTTGCGGCAAGCGTTGGATTATAGCTACCGACACATGCGCAATGCCGCCCGGGAAAGCTGGGAGCGACACTTCGCCGATGAGATTGACCCGAGTGATTCGTGCGTCAGTGTCCGTTGCTCGGGGTTTCTTCCGCCGTCAGACTCCCGACCGCATCGCCGCTTCGGCCACTAATGGTCGGCCGCGGCTACTTCGTACAGAAGCAGCGATAATAATAGCCGCCCTCGCGCTTTACTTTAATTCCAGGTTCGGCCACAAACTCCCACTTCACCGCGGCTTTCTTCTCCGCCTTCTTCGGCTTTACGTTCAGGGCAAACAACCTGCATTTGCACGGATCATTACAATCTCCGGTACACTCGACTTCCGCAGGATGACCAGCGTCCTGCGAATCGCTTAATTTGCAAAGCGGGTTATCACAAACAGTGTAGTCCTTCGGCAAAATTGGCGAGACGCAAAGGCAAGTGTAAACAAAGCCACCTTTCTTTTTTGCTTCCCCGGACCCGTCGACCGGCGTGACATCCCACGGCTCATCGTCTTTCGCGTCCTGGTCGCGCTGAAACAACTGGCAGTAACAGCCGTTTCCTTTGCACTTGTCGCTCTTCTTGCATTCGATCGCATCGGCGGCAGCATTCTTGGGATCGTCGCAACTACCGTCCTGACAAAGCTTAAACGCCGACGTCTGTGAGATCTTCGGCATGCGCCCAGCGCATCAAACGCGTTCTGGAATGTCAATCCGCGCTTTTACTGCGCGACCAATGAGCCGACCGTGAAGGGGTCGGTCGGTTTCGGGAGATGATCGACGAATTCCGCGAAGCGTCCGGAGAAAACACTTTTACGTTTACTCCAGTATTCGCCCAGCCCGGGCGTCACGATGTAGTGACGCAAAAGTTCGTGCCATCCATTCCAAAGTTGCAGGTCAAGCAAACCGTTGACGTAATGAAAATGAATTGTCTCGAATGCTTTCAGAAACTGGTAAGCGGCATGGAAAAACCTGGCTTGATCCGCAGGCGAAAGTTGTTTGAAGTTAATCAGACCCGTTCCCCAGATCCGGCTCACTTCGGCGTCCTCCATGAATGGTTTGGTGACGTCGCGCAAGGCGGTGGCGGCCGAATCTTGCGCGGCAATTTTCGCGATGCGCGTGCTGCGGTGAACTTGTAAAGCGAGATAGAGCAGTGAGACGACGACCGCAATCGAGCTGACTAATTGCGAGATCGCGTTGATCGCTTCCCACTTCATCGGACAAGAAAAGCTGAAATGCGGCAAAACTGAAATGCCGAAATTATTTTGTCGCCCGAGCTGGAAATCACAATTGCTTTAGCAAAATCTTCCACCGCTCCCAAGCCTGATTGCGAGCGTTGACGTCCGGATCGCGTTTCTCAGGGTTGTTAGGCTCGCCGGAACGCATGAAACCGTGGCCGGCGCCTTTATAAATGACCGGTTCGTATTTTTTCCCGGCCGCTTTCATCAATTCCTCCCCCTTGGCAATCGTGGCGTTCACTCGCTCATCGTTCTCCCCGTAGAAACCGTAAACGGGACACGCAATATTCTGGACCTTCTCCGGAGAATCGGGCGCCACACCGTAAAACGAATACGCGGCTTTCAGTTTGGGGTTTTGATTCGCGTAGTTGAAAGCCACTCCCCCGCCCCAGCAGAATCCGCCGATCGCAATCGTCCCGTTGGCGGCTGGAATTTTCGTTAACGCATAATCCGCTGCCGCGTCCAGATCCGATTTAACCTGTGGCGCAGGCAATGCCGAGGTCGCCTTGCGCGCCGCGTCGAGATCCTCGAATTTTTGCCCGCCGTGAAGATCCGGCGCGATCGCGATGACGCCGCTTTCAGCCAGTTCATCGCACAGACTTCGCACCCAATCGGTTAGACCAAAAATCTCGCTGACGACTAGGACAACCGGCGCTTTATCTTTCCGCTCGGGATAAACAACGAAGGCCTTGATCGTGCGATCGCCAGACTTCAGGTCGACCCAATCCGCGTGTCGCGGCGAGCTGTTCAGCCGATCTCTTCCGAAATCTTTAACCGCCTCAGCCAAAATGACGCCGCCCACCAGAAGAAGAGCGCACACGGGAATGATTTGTTTCATGGCGGTGATGCGTTTTCGATTTGAATCAGGAAAATCGCCGGAAGGATTCCAGCGCCCTGACTACGCTCTCGTCGGCAACTAAGCCGAGTGGGTGGCCACCGCCGGCGCATTTTTCCGGATTAAAGAATCAACTGCCCATCGACCCGGTCCGTAGAAGATCGCAAAAAAGAAGAACCAGCAGTAAAAGACGGCCGGCTCTCCGTGATTAACGATCGGGAAAAATCCCATCTTGGCGTGGATCATAAAGTAAGCTACTGCCATCTCGCCGCTGGCGATAAATGCAGCGAGTCGAGTCAACAGTCCGATCGCAACAAGAATTCCGCACACTAGCTCGATCCATGCTCCCAGCGGACCGAGCGGTCCAGGGGGCATGCCATGGCCTCCTGGAGGAAAACCGAAAATCTTTTGCCCGCCGTGCTCGGCGAACATCAGCCCAACCAGTAAACGAGTGATGCAGTAAACCGGATCCGCGTAGCGACCTAAGTTCATAGTAACCGGGAAGGGTGCCCGAGGGCGAGGCTTTCGCCAAGTCAAATCGCTCGATCACTCATTCGCGAAGCCATTCAGTGGCACTAGGCTGCCTTCTTGTGCCGATGCGAAGATTTGGTGACGTGCTTCGCTTTTTTTTCACGATGCGGACGTTCGGCATGTTCCAGGCTTTTTTTCAACACCTCGACCAGATCGATTACTTTAGTCCGCGCCGCGGCCTTCTTCGGTTTGTGTTCGATCGCTTCACCGCCGTGCTCGACCTTGTCTTCGATAACGTCCATTAACGCTTCCTTGTAATCGTCTTTATATTTCTCGGGATTCCATTCGGCACTCATGCTGTCGATCAGCGATTTGGCCATCGTCATTTCTCGTTTGCCCACTTCGGTCTTCTTCGGGATATGCAATTTCTCCGGATCGGCCAATTCATCGGCAAAATGCATCAATTCGAGCACCAGGGCGCCCGCGTCCGGTTTCACCCCGGCTAAATATTGCCTCGTTTTGATCACCACCTTGGCGATTCCAACCTTCTTGCTCTCTTTCAGTGAATCGCGCAGCAATGCGTATGCTTTGTCGCCTCCTTTTTGCGGCTCCAGGTAATACGGTTTGTAAAAATACATCGGGTCAATGTCCTCCACTTCGACAAAATCCTGGATGTCCACCGTCTGTGTCGCCTCCAGATCGACACGTTGAAAATCTTCGTCTTTCAAAACGATATATTTGCCTTTCTCATACTCGTATCCCTTCACGATCTGCTCCCACGGAACTTCTTTACCGTCCTTTTCCGCCACGCGTTTGTAATTAACCGGACTCAAATCCGATTTTCGCAAAAGCCGAAATCTGAGCTCATCGCGACGGGTCGCCGGATACAAGGCGATCGGAATATTGACCAAGCCGAAACTGATACTGCCCTTCCAAATTGCGCGTGCCATACTGCTAGTACTTCGCATGAAACATGCAGCTTGCGTGTGGACCGGAGGGCGCTCCGCCGTCAGCGCGTAAAACACCGCGCGAAACGCGCCACAGAAATTCGGTGGGGCGAGACTCTGTCGAGCCGGTTGGCGAGTTGTAGCGGTGTTTGTGTCAAACACCGAACTGAAATCGGCAAACCAAGGAGCGGCGTGCTTCTGCGCGCCGGCATTTCAAAAACGGCGACTGGAAAGTCGCCGCTCCTTGAAGGACAGGGGCGAGACTCTGTCGAGCCGCGTTATATAAGCGATCGACGACGCGGGTCCGCAGCCGACACGGCTGCCACCACAAAAGTTGCGGCATTACGTGGAATGTTGTAGCCGCCACAGAAATTCGGTGGGGCGAGACTCTGTCGAGCCGGTTGGCGAGTTGTAGCGGTCCCGCCACGGCGGGATGTCAAACGCCGAACTGAAATCGGCAAACCAAGGAGCGGCGTGCTTCTGCGCGCCGGCATTTCAAAACCGGCGGGTCCGCAGCCGACACGGCTGCCACCACAAAAGTTGCGGCATCACGCGGAATGTTGTAGCCGCCACAGAAATTTGGTGGGGCGAGACTCTGTCGAGCCGCGTTGTATAAGCGATCGACGAAGCGCGTCCTTTCGCTACGCGGCGAGCTCGAGTTGCTCGCGGGGAATTCCGCGCAATTCAAACAGCCGAATGAGTGTCTCTTCAATCAGGTTGTTTGGGCAGGAGGCACCCGCCGTGATGCCGATGACGGCTTTGCCCGGTGGCAGCCAGAAATGCGAAACCACTTCGCGCTTCTCATGGAGATCGTAATGTTTGATTTCCGTCTGGGAAACGAGACGCGAAGCATTGAGCACGAAATAGGTCGGCAATCGCTCCTCGCCCATTTCCGCCAGATGCGAGGTGTTTGAGCTATTGTATCCGCCGACCACCAGCAACAAATCCATCGTCTCGTTTAACAATTCGCGCAGCGCATCCTGTCGTTCCTGGGTCGCGCCACAAATCGTATCAAAAAAACGGAAATTTTTTGCCGCCACTTCCTCGCTGTCGCGGTCGACAATGGCCTGACGAACTCTTCGCTGAACTTCCTCGGTTTCGCCGCGCAACATCGTCGTTTGATTCGCGACGCCGACCGTTTTGAGATGCACATCGGGATCGAACCCTGGAGAATAACCGCCCCGGAATTTCTCCAGGAACTCTTCTTTGTTCCCGCCGTTGCGAATGTAATGACAAACGTAATCCGTGTCCGCCAGCGTCAGAACCACCAAATAATGACCATTACCGTCGCCCAAGGCTCGCGAGCTCGTTGCTTTGGTTTCTTCGTGCTCGGCTTTGCCGTGGATAATTGAGGTGACTGATTCGCTGGCATATTTGCGAACCCGCTTCCAGACACTCATGACGTCGCCACAGGTCGTGTCCACGATCTGGCAACCGCGCTCCTTGATCTGTTGCAGCATCGATAGCTCGGTCCCGAACGCCGGAACAATAACGATGTCCTCCGGCTGGAGATCGGAAATTTCCGCCTGCTTATTCGTTCCCGTCAGATTTTTGATGCCTAACGACGCGATCTGATGATTGACCTCGGGATTGTGAATGATCTCGCCGACAATAAAGAGACGGCGATCCTTGAAAACCTTGCGCGCCGCGTAGGCCAAATCGATTGCGCGTTCGACGCCATAACAAAAGCCAAACTGCTTGGCCAGACGGACGGTCGTGTTGCCGACGGTGATCAGGCCGCCTTCGCGCCGAATCTTATCGACAATGTCGCTTCGATAATGCGCTTCGACCTGTTCCTGCACCGCCGCCATCACGTCGGGCGTGCGCAGGTTCATCTTCTCGCGGGCCGTCGTGCCGCTGGAAATCAGGTTGGTACTCATAACGACGCGGCGCTAACCGCGTTCGCTAATCTCGCCTAACTTGCCAAGTTTGCCAACGCGAACGATGCCGGGTCGGTCGGACCTTTTATTGGAGCAGCGGGCCGCTTGGGCTTTGGAATGCCGCATCGCTAATCATGATATGAGGATCGGGATCCGGCGTGTGTGAATCGTCCACGCGCTGGACAGTCTTTCCCACAGTCGAGTCTTCCGGTTGCGACGAAGCAATATTGACCGGCGTCCCGATTCGCACCAAGGCAAAGAACTTGGCGGCCGCCTCTCCCTTCAACCGGATGCAACCGTGCGTCCGCGGAACGGGATGAACATATCCCTGATGAAATCCGTAACCGGGCGCAAATTCGCACCAATAACCCATCGGATATCCCACGTAGCGTCCGTGAGCGCTGCCGGATGTAGCCGGCGTCACGCTGTTACCGCTCACGCTGAATCCGTATGAACCGGAGCGTTTATGTTCCTGCTTGGAATAAATCGTGAAACTGCCCCGTGGCGTAGGTTTGTTCGCCAGTCCGACGGAACACGCCACCGCCATCAAGCAGTGATCGCCTTCCATCACGTAAACATTCTGTTGCGACAACGAAACTCGGACGCGCACCTTTGATGGATCGTTCGGTTTGTAGGCCGTGACGTGGTAGGGACCGCCAAATCCGCCGGTGAGCATTCGTCCTGTTTCGCAACCGGTCAGCATCAGCATGGCTACACCAACGAGAAGGAGATTACGGGGCAAAGAGCGCATAAGTGTAATTGGATGAGCGGCGTGGTTTGTCAACCGGAGTGATTCACTGGTTCGCGCCGCCGCCGTTCTCTTCCAGTAACTTATCGAACTTCCGCCAGCTCTGGGCGTAAAATGGATACGGCCGATCGGCCTGCGTGGGTTTGTAACGCCAATGCTTGTACATCCACAGCCACGGCGATGGATTTTTGCGCAGGTAGGGTTCGAACGAATCCCAGCAAGCCTGAGCAATGTGGCGATCGCTCATTTCTTTGTCCCGGCTGATCGCGGAATGGAAAACGAGGCGATACCGGCCTTGAGGAAGCGGTTCGCAGTGGGCCGGCACAATCGGAACGCCGGTCTGTTTTTGCAGCCAGGCGTGAGCAGAAGTCACGCTGGCTTTTAAATCAAGACAATCGATGGCGACTGCTCCTTGAGTGGGTGGGACCGTGAGATCGACCAACAACGCCGTCCGTCCTTTCCGGCGAAGCGCTTTGTAAAGCCGAACGATCCCACGTTCTCGCGGAACCAGTTCGTGACCCGACTGTTCGCGCAAGTTTTTGAAAATGGGATCCAGCAGCGAGTTTTTGAACTCCTGGGATATGATCGTGCCGGCGAAACCCAGATAACCGCAGGCCAGGCTGAGCCATTCGAAGTTACTATAGTGATAACAAGCCACCATTACGCTTCGATCGGGCCCGGCCGCTCGAACGAGTTCTTCAAAATTCTCCAATTCGATATACTTGGACCAATTTTCGCGGTTGATCCGCGGGCTCCACAGCAGATCGAGCATGCTTCGCGCAAAATTCTGAAACGATTCACGGACAATCTTCCGTCGTTCCGGTTCAGATAACTGGTCTCCGAACGCGGCTTCCAGATTGGCCAACGCCACCGCCCTGGCACGTCGGTCAAGGATGGAGATCAAGCTTCCCGCAAATAACGCGAATCGAAAACAGGTTCGCCGCGAGAGCAAAGGAATAAGCCTGGCGGCCAGGAGCATGCCTAACCACTCCAGTCGATAACGAAAGCGTTTCCATAACGAACGCATCCGCGCATTCTAATTGGAGGCACGCACTCTGTCGCGTCCCACTATTTCCATCTTCTCTGCGAGCTTCACCAGATTGACTTGATCTACTTCAATCTTACCTTGCTTTCGCGCCCGCTCGCGCCTCGCGACCCGTGAAAAACGTTCTCTTTGTTTGTACCGGTAACATTTGCCGAAGCCCGATCGCCGAGGGCCTGTTTCGATCCCTGCTCGGCCATCGGAACGACATCGAGGTGGCCTCCGCCGGTGTCCACGCGGTCAAAGGACAACCCCCCAGTCTCTATGCGGTTGAGGTCTGCGAAAACCAGGGCGTCGATATTAGCGAGCAACGAAGCCAACCGCTAACCGCCGATCTGGTCGAGCGCGCGACGCACATTTTCGCAATGACCGGGGCCCATCTGGAAACAATCCACCTTCTCTTTCCGCATGGCATTGAAAAAACCTTTCTCTTGCGCGAGTTCGAGGAACCGGGCGCGACCGTCTGGCGCGATGTGCCCGATCCGATCGGCTTAGGTCGTAACGTTTATGAAGAATGCGCTCGCACCATCAAAAACGCTTTACCGAGTGTGCTGGCCTTCGTAGAACAAAGCGAACTGGCGCCCACTTCTCGTCCCGGCCATCCGTCCTACTTCATGAGCGATCCACCTTTTCACGGCGAACCATCCTCGAATCCGCCAGGTCATTCCGAACCGCCTGGTCTGCGCAAAGTCGACCCGGAAGTCTTCGACGCGATTCAGGCCGAGGAAAAGCGGCAACGCGAAAATATCGAACTGATCGCGTCCGAGAATTTCACCAGCCGCGCGGTCATGGAGGCGCAGGGATCCTGCCTCACGAATAAGTACGCCGAAGGTTATCCGAAGAAGCGCTGGTATGGCGGTTGCGAGAACGTCGACACGGTCGAACAACTTGCGATCGACCGCGCCTTGCGGCTGTTCGGCGCCGAACATGTGAACGTTCAGCCACACAGCGGCGCGCAAGCCAACATGGCGGTCTATTTCTCGGTCCTGAAGCCGGGCGATAAAATTTTGGCGATGAATCTTGCTCATGGCGGACATCTGACCCATGGGCATCCGGCAAATTTTTCGGGAAAATTTTACAACGTCTCGCCATACGGCGTAAGCGAGAAGACGGAACAGATCGATTACGATGCGTTGCAGAAACAAGCTGAAGAAGTTCGGCCCGCGATGATCACGGCCGGGGCATCCGCTTATCCACGCATCATCGACTTCCCGCGTTTGCGGCAAATTGCCGATTCGGTTGGCGCGCTCTTGTTCGTGGACATGGCACACATCTCGGGACTGGTGGCCGGCGGTCAGCATCCCAGCCCGATTCCGCACGCGCAGTTTGTGACCACGACGACTCATAAGAGCCTGCGCGGTCCACGCGGTGGCATTGTTCTCTGCCAGAAAGAGTTTGCCAAGCAGATTGACGCGACCGTCTTTCCCGGCGTTCAGGGCGGGCCGTTGATGCATGTCATCGCAGCCAAAGCGGTTTGTTTTCACGAAGCGCTCCAGCCGGCCTTTCGCGATTATCAACGCCAGGTGGTAATCAATGCCAAGGCCCTGGCCGCGGGCATCGCCCAACACGGTTTCCGCATTGTCTCCGGCGGAACCGATAACCACCTGATGCTGGTCGATCTGCGACCGAAAGACATGAACGGCAAAGACGCGCAGGAAGCTTTGGACAAAGCTGGCATCACCGTGAACAAAAACGCCATTCCGTTCGACACCAGTTCTCCTTTCAAACCGGGCGGCGTCCGCATCGGCACACCGGCCGTGACCACGCGCGGAATGAAAGAAGAAGAAATGCTCGAGATTTCCGATTTGCTTTCGGAAGCGTTGATGGATCGCACCAACGACGCCGCGTTAAACAAAGTTCGTGACAAAGTACGACACCTGACGCGAAGATTTCCGCTTCCGTTTTGATTTGAGAATTTTTCACCGTTCCCTCCTGATAATTTTCGCGCTTGCGTCGCCCCTGTGTGCCTACGGACCGGAAGGTCACCAAATTGTCGGCGCGATCGCTGATGACTTACTGGCGAACAAGCCCGCCGGTGCTCAGATCACCGCGTTGCTCGACGGACTGACGCTGTCTCGCGCATCCATCATCCCCGATGAAATCAAAGCCTGGGATAAAAAGGGACCGGACGATGAAAATGCGTTCCCGCATTATCGCGATCACCCGAAGATCGACCAGCAGCTGCGTGATTTTTGGCGAGCAAATCCTCCGAATCCGGATCCGGCCTCTGGAATTCCATCACACCATTGGTTCCACTACACGGACGTTCCGGTAGTTCCTCCGCAGAAATATGCCGACGGCAAAGCTGGTCGAACGAAATGGGACATCGTTCACATGATCCCATATTGCGTCAAAGTCCTCCGCGGAGAGATCCCGGAAAACAACGAACGGAAGATCACCAAGCCGGTTGCGGTCATTCTCCTGGCGCATTATCTGGGCGATATTCACCAGCCGTTGCACGTGGGCGCGGATTATTTCGATCAAGGCGGTCAGGAAGCGGACCCGGACAAAACCACTACCCTGGAAGACGAAGGTGGCAACAGCGTTCGTTTGCATCTGTCCGACGACGCCCCGCCACATCGCGGCGTCCGTTACAAGAAGTTGCACGGGTTTTGGGACATGGATTCGGTGATCACGCTTTTGCCGCCGCTCGATCCCGCTCTGCCCAAAGCGGAACAAAAAAACCAAACGGCGGACGCAATTCAAAGAATTGCTCGCGAGATGGCCCAAACTGAGCCGAAGAACTGGCGGCTGCCGGCGGATGTCGCTCTTAATAAATACGCGGAGGTTTGGGCGGACGAGATTTTGCCGATCGCCCGGCAAGCCCATGAGAGGCTTCAATTCACGGCGGTTCATCCCGAAGACGATCAGGGCAAGACGGTCGCGGCCGGAGATGCGACGGAAAAGCCGGAAGCGGATCATCTTCTGTATCGTCAATGGGCCGCGAAAGTAGTGCGGGAAGAATTGCACAAGGCGGGGTGGCGGCTCGCAGATTTACTTGAGAAAAGCGTAAAATCATCTGCAACCAGCAGTTCGAGCCAGGGTTCCGAAGAAGAGAAAGCTGTGGCAACGCCCGCGGCGATCACGGCATCGCCTCCGCCCCCTTCCCCCGCCGAAACTAAACCGGCCACCCAGGAATCCAGATTCGGCGAGTTCCCGGCCAACTATAAAAAGATCGTCGAGTTTTGGCTGATCGAAAATGGTTGGGGACCGATGACAGCAAAGATCGACTGGCAAACGGAGCCGAAACCGGCCGACCTGCCGGCGGACAAAGGCCAGCATCGTTACGGTTACCTCGTCATCTTCAATACCGCAATTCCAGGTCAGCCCCTCAAAACGCGCAGTGTCCTCATTCGCGACGGCGAAGTCGTCACCGCCACCGGCTTTTAAACTATTTCTCGCGAAACACGAGATTGCCGTTCTGGAAATCGACTTTCACGGTCTGGCCTTCGCGGACTTTGCCTTCCAGAATGTTGATAGAGAGCGGGTCGAGGATCTCTTTCTGGATTACCCGGCGCAACGGCCGCGCACCGTAGATCGGGTCGTAACCTTCGCGCGCCAGGTGAGATTTGGCTGAATCGGAAAGATCGAGCGTGATTTTTTGTTGCTCGAGTCGTTTGATCAAATGCCGAAGCTGAATTTCGACAATCTTCTTCAGATCATCTTCGCTCAGGCGATCAAAAATAATAATTTCATCGACGCGATTGAGAAACTCGGGACGAAAATGTCCACGCAATGCATCCATGACTGCCCGTTCCCGCTCCGCGCTCGATTGTGCTTCATCCAGAATAAACTGTGATCCGATGTTCGAGGTCATGATGATCACGGTATTTTTGAAATCGACCGTTCTCCCCTGCCCGTCGGTGATTCGCCCGTCATCGAGAACCTGGAGCAAAACGTTGAACACATCCTGGTGCGCCTTTTCGATTTCGTCGAAAAGCACCACTGAATATGGGCGGCGACGAACCGCTTCCGAAAGCTGGCCGCCTTCCTCGTAACCCACATAACCCGGCGGCGCGCCAATCAAACGCGCGACCGTGTGCTTCTCCATATATTCGCTCATGTCGATGCGAATCATCGCGTGCTCGTCATCGAACAAAAATTCCGCGAGCGCGCGGGACAGCTCTGTTTTGCCCACACCGGTCGGTCCGAGAAAAATAAAAGAGCCAAGCGGACGATTCGGGTCCTGCAAACCGGCGCGCGCGCGGCGAACCGCATTGGCCACGGCTTTAATGGCGCGCTCCTGGTCGACGACGCGCTGGTGCAAATGATCTTCCAACTTTACCAGCTTCTCGCGCTCGCCTTCCTGCAATCTTGAGACCGGAATGCCGGTCCAATTCGAGACCACCTCGGCAATGTCTTCCTCTGTGACCTCTTCTCGCAACAATCGCTTTTTCGTATTGGATGCGCCGGATTTCTCAGTCAGCTCGGTGAGTTTTCTCTCGAGCTCGGGAATTTGGCCGTATTGAATCTCGCTCGCCTTAGCAAGTTCGCCGCGCCGCTGGGACCGCTCCAGTTCGGTCCGGAGCTGATCGAGTTGCTCTTTCACCTTGCGTTGCTCGTCGATGACCGCTTTCTCTTTTTGCCATTCCGCTTTGAGGGCGCCTGATTTTTCCTTTAGTTCGGCCAATTCCTTCTCGAGCTTCTGCAAACGTTCTTTGCTCGCCGGGTCTTTCTCCTTCTTCAGGGCTTGGCGCTCCATTTCATGCTGCATCACCTCGCGCTCAATTACGTCGATCTCCGTCGGCATCGAATCGAGCTCGATCTTCAATCGCGACGCCGCTTCGTCCATCAGGTCGATCGCCTTGTCCGGCAGAAATCGCTCGGTGATGTAGCGATGCGATAACACGGCCGCGGCCACGAGAGCGGCATCGGTGATCCGCACTCCGTGATGCACTTCGTAGCGTTCCTTCAATCCTCGGAGAATGGCGATGGTATCTTCCACGGTCGGCTCACTCACCACCACCGGCTGGAATCGACGCTCCAGCGCCGCGTCTTTCTCGATGTATTTGCGATATTCATCGAGCGTGGTGGCGCCCACTGTCCGCAGCTCGCCCCGCGCCAGCATCGGTTTCAACATGTTGGAAGCGTCCACCGCACCTTCCGCCGCTCCGGCGCCCACAATCGTGTGCAGCTCATCGATGAACAGAATCACTTCGCCTTGCGAATCGGTGACTTCTTTCAAAAATGCTTTCAGTCGATCTTCAAACTCACCGCGAAACTTTGCCCCGGCGATCATCGAGCCGATGTCGAGCGCGATAAGGCGTTTATTCTTTAGTGATTCCGGGACGTCGCCCGAAACGATTCGCCGGGCCAGACCTTCCACGATCGCGGTCTTGCCCACCCCGGGATCGCCGATCAACACCGGGTTATTTTTCGTTCGCCGCGAAAGCACCTGCATCACGCGCCGGATTTCATTGTCGCGACCGATGACCGGATCGATTTTCCCCCGGCGCGCGAGGGCGGTCAGATCCCGGCCGTATTTTTCGAGCGTCTGATATTTGCCCTCGGGATTTTGGTCGGTCACGCGCTGCGATCCTCTCACCTGTTGCAGCGCCTGCATGAACTTGTCGTGAGTCACGCCGAAATCCTTGATCATCTTCGCGGCCGGAACGTTCGAGCCGCTCAACGCCAGCAGATAATGTTCGGCGCTGGTGTACTCGTCCTTCAGCTTCGACATTTCTTTCTCGGAAGCGTCGAGCACGTTGCGCAGTTCGTTTGAGAGACGGAGATCGCCTGAGGCACCGGTGATTCGGGGCAGGCGGTCGAGGTCGCTCGTTAGGCGATCGCGCAGTTGGGCAACGGGAACGCCCATTTTCTCCAGCAGCGGTTGGGTGATCCCGTCGCTTTGATCGAGGAGTGCGAGCAGGAAATGTTCGTTGGTGATTTCCTGATTGTTTGATTTCGAGGCCAGGTCCTGCGCCGCCTGCAACGCTTCCTGCATCTTTTGCGTGAATTTGTCGATCCGCATTCCTCAAAATAACGAACCCGACGGCACGGGCAATTACTCGTCTTCGTCCATTGCAGGCACGCTCCTCCCCGCGTATCAGTCTTGGCCATGAGTGGGGAAGTGAAAGTCACACCGATGCACGCGTTGGGCGTTTTGCGTAACGCGCCTTTCCGCCGCTACGTCATCGGCAGCTTGATCTCGGACACGGGCAGCTGGATGCAGGTGACGGCCCAAGGCTGGCTCATGGCGACTCTGACCACCAAAGCCATTTGGCTGGGAATGGCCAATCTGGCTGCCGGATTACCGATGCTCCTGCTAACCATGGTTGGCGGCGCGGCGGCCGATCGATTCGACAAACGCAAAATTCTTTTGATCACGCAGGTTGTTCAGATCGGAACGGCTTGCGGAATTGGGTTTCTGGTTCTCAAAGGCGAGATCGCGATCTGGCAAATCCTCGCCTTCGCCGTGGTGGTTGGGGTTTCGAATTCTTTCGAAATGCCAACGCAATCCGCGTTAATCCCGGAATTGGTCGGGCGTTCCGAAATTCAAAACGGAATTTCGGTTGACCGATCCGTTTTTCACGGTTCGCGCATTCTCGGGCCGACGATCGCCGGTTATTTGATCGATTGGCTCGGCAAAGCCTCGGCATTTTTCGCAAACGCTCTTTCCTTCATCGCGATGATCATCGCGGTCCTGACTCTGCCCCCAAGGGTGAAGGGGACAGCCGAGGAAGAAGAGAAACGCTCGAGCGGAATGAAGGAAGGTTTCCGTTTTGTGTTCAAAGACACGCCAAGCTTGGCCATGGTGACGCTGATTGCCATTCAATCACTTTGCATTTTTCCCATTATCACGGTGATGATGCCGCTTTATGTCCGGCTCCAGCTTCATCGCGGGCCCGACGCTCTCGGTTCGTTAATGGGCACATCTGCCATCGGCTCGTTCGTCGGATCGATTTTCTTGATTGGCCTGCCCCGAGACAAACGTGTCCCGTTGATGATGATCAATGCGGTGGCAATTTCGCTGGTCATCATCGGAATTTCGTTTGCGCCAAGTTTCTATGTGGTGATGGCGTTGTTAATCGTCAACTCCCTGGCGTTGGCGATGAACTTCGCTCTTTGCAGCACCATCGTCCAGGAGCGCGCGCCGGATTACCTCCGCGGCCGCGTCTCCGGTGTGTTCATGCTGGGCTTCGTCGGAATCATGCCGTTTGCCGGTCTCGGCGTTACCAGTCTCTCCGATTTTATCGGCATGCGAGCGGCTCTCTCCATCGCAGCCATCATTTACGGTGTCGTCAGCGTGCTCGTCCTCTTCCGGGTGCGAAAGCAATGCGCGTTGCCCGGTTTTTGCGAAACGAATATCGGCACGCCAGCAGCTCCATCAGCTGCGGCCACTGTCTGAGATTTTCTCCGAGCCGATGATTTCGTTCTCAACCTGTTGGAATTCACACCGTCACACCGACGGCGAGTCGATGTTGCATGAAATTCTCGATCTGGGATTCCGGCGAATCGAACTCGGACACGGCATCCGCATCTCGCTGATGCCCGGAGTTCAGAAAATTTTCGACGAAGGCAAAGTCGAGTTCAGCAGCCTCCACAATTTTTGTCCGCTTCCGGTCGAGGTGCTTGGCGCATCCCCCGATTGCTACCAATTCTCTTCCTGGAATGCCAACGAACGCGAACGCGCGGTCAAGCAAACCTTCCAGACCATCGACTTCGCCGAACGATTCGGCGCGCCTTTCGTGGTCTTGCACCTGGGCGAAGTGCGGATGCAGCCGATCACGGACACGCTGATTGCCCTGGCAAAAAAAGGAAAGCTGCTCTCGCGAAAGTATGTCCGCGAAAAAATTCGCGCCGTAAAAAAACGCGAAGGAGCCGCCCCTGCCTATCTCGCCCGGGTCAAGGAATGCCTCAAAAGAATCGTCGATTATGCCGGGACAAAAAAAGTGAAGCTGGGAATCGAAGGCCGGCGCGGCTATGAAGAAATCCCCAGCGAAACGGAATTACCTGGTTTGCTCGACGAACTGAACGCTTCTCATGTGGGTTATTGGCACGATTTTGGTCACATCCAGATCAAAGCGAATCTGGAATTTCTTGATCATTCCGAGTGGTTACGGCAAATCGGTCCGCGTGCATTTGGATGTCATGTGCAGGATTGCATCTGGCCGGCGCAAGATCATCAACCTCCTTTCGCCGGAGATGTCGACCTGGTTAACCTGGTTCCTCTTTTACCGGAGAACTGCGCCTGGGTCTGGGAAATGAGTCCACGCAAAACGGTCGAGGAAATTCGGCGTTCGGTCGAAATTTGGGAGAAGCACTTCGGCTCGTCCCGCCGAAGTTCCGGACCGGAAGGGCGCAACACGAAGACGGGTCAATGAAGAAAATTCTGGTCAGCGTTTTTCAAATTGCCGTCACCATTGCCGTGCTCTGGCTGGTCTTTCACGACCCTCACAAACGCGCCCAGATGGCGAATGCCTTGGCCAAGGCCGACTATCCCTGGCTCATTGTCGCGATCGTCTGCTACATCGTTGTCGAAATTGCGGCCGCCGCCAGATGGTACGTCCTGCTTCTCGTTCAGAACATTCGCCTGACCATACCGCGATTCTCCGGATTATTTTTTATTGGCATGTTCTTCAATCAGTTTCTTCCCGGAGGAACCGGCGGCGACATCATCAAATCCTATTACCTTCTCAAAGAAACACCCTCACGGGCGGGAGCTCTGCTGGCGGTCTTGTTCGATCGATTGATCGGTCTGGTCGCGCTGGTGACCATCACCGGCGTTCTGATTCTGCTGCGTTATCATTGGCTGGCGCAAACCCCGTTGACGCGCGATTATCTTTTTTTTGTCATCAGCGTTCTCGCCGTCTGTGTGATCGCGCTGGCCATGACCTTCCTGATCAGCGGTTTCAATCTGGCCAGCCGGTTGCCGAACGAATTCCCGGGCCGGGAAAAGTTGATCGAAATCTCGGCGGCTTATCACCTTTATGCGAAACATTGGACGGGCACACTGATCGCGTTTGCTCTGTCTCTGGTGGCGCATCTCTCCACCTTTTTTACCTTTCTCTTTGTCGCTTACACTCTGCGGGCCAACGTTCGTTTACTCGATTTCTTTGCCGTCATGCCGATTGAGCGAACGATCTCGGCGATCCCAATCAGTTTTGCCGGCGAAGGACCACGCGAACATGTTTTACAAGTCATGCTCAGCGGTTTGTGCGGCATCCAGCCGGGGGTCGCAGCTCTGATCGGCACGA
Organism: uncultured Verrucomicrobiae bacterium; assembly: GCA_963846065.1. Taxonomy (GTDB): domain Bacteria; phylum Verrucomicrobiota; class Verrucomicrobiia; order Chthoniobacterales; family UBA10450; genus DASPUI01. The sequence goes on along the minus strand of CAWJUP010000017.1, from coordinate 73,822 downwards.
TGAGCTTCGTGGTGATTCTGATTTGCTGTGTGCCCGGCGGAATCATTTATCTTTTCTACAAGCCCAGTGGCTCGGTCGCGCCGGTGAAGTTGCGCGAGATGGAGCGAGAAGTAGCGACGCTCGAACATGAGCTGACCGAAAGCGATTCGTGATCCGTTAAAGCGTTGAAGCGTCCCAGATCATCGAAAGCGAAATCCGCTGCAACGGTTCGACGATGCCACGCCGCCACCCGCCCGTTTGTCACTGCGACCTTCGCGATGACGGTCGATGGCAAAATCACCACGCGGAATTTCACGCCGGTCGATTTCACTTCACGCGAAGACAAGATGCATTTGTGGCGACAACGCGCCTTGGCCGACGCCGTCCTGATCGGACACCACACTTTGGAACGTGATAATGTTCGACTCGGATTGCCTTCCGAGCTGCGCGCGGAACGGATCGCCTCCGGCAAGACCCCTTCGCCAATTCGCGTCGTCGTTTCCAATGAGGGCAGGATCAGCCAAAACCTGAAAATTTTTCAGGGCGATCCGGCGAAAGCTGCGCCGATTTTGATCTTCTCCACTTCGCGAATGCCAAAAAAAATTCAGGCGGCGCTTTCGGACAAGGCGATTCTCTATCTGACCAAACGTCGAAGAGTCGATTTAGCAGGCATGCTTCAGACCCTGCGGCGCAAACATAAAGTCAAGCGCGTGGCCTGCGAGGGCGGTCCAATCCTTTTCCGAGCATTGCTCGAACAGGGCTTGATCGATCAATTGAATCTGACCATTGCGCCTTTTCTTTTTGGCGGTGCCGCAGCGCCCACTCTGACCGGTTTAGCTAAAGATTTCCTGCCAGCCAGTGTTCGTTGTCGATTGATCGATATGCGGGTGGTCGGCGACGAATGTTTTGTCACGTATCGCATTAAGAAAACGCGATAGCCGAGCGGGCGGACGATCGCGCCGCATTTGATAAAAATTTACGCCTTGGGTTCGCGTCCTGGCCGCCGAACCAGTTCGCCACCGCAGTTTGGGCAATTCTGATTCATTTCCGCCGCGCACTTTTTACAAAACGTGCATTCGTAGCTGCAGATGTAAGCCTCGGCCGGCGTCTCCAATTTGGCGCCGCATTTCTCACATTCGGATTTCATTTCCAAAGCCATCAGCTGCTGCATCTTAAATTCTCGTATTCCGAAATGCAAAACGCCGGCGTCGCGGGACGCATTGCATTTCGGCGTGAACCATTATTGATTCACGCTACTTTTTGATGTTCCTCGCTCACAAAATCTGGTAGGCACTCGATCATCCGTCGGCCCGAGATGCACAAAACTAATTCCATCGTCATGCGCGCGCCGAAGGAGGCGATCTTTGCCACGGCGGCCAACCTTGAGCTCTGGCCGAAAATTCTCCCGCACTATCGCTACATCCATTATTTGGAACGTGGGCCCAATCGCAACATCGTGGTCATGGCGGCCCGGCGTTCAGGAATTCCAATCAAATGGACTTCCGAAGAGATCATCGACCACCAGCGCCTCGAAGTCCGGTTTAACCACTTGAAAGCGTTCACCAAGGGGATGCATGTGGTCTGGACATTTACCGATACTCCGGACGGGGTATTGGTGGAAATTGCACACGATCTAAGTTTTCGACCGAAGATTTTTGCCCCGATTGCCGACAAACTAATTGGTGATTTCTTCATTCATCATGTTGCCAACAAAACCCTGCGCTGTATGAAGGCGTATGTCGAAATGCAGGCCGCTCGGGTAAACGCATGAGTCGACGACGCGCGGTCATCACTGGCATCGGGCCAATCACCTGCATCGGATCCGGTCGGGAGAGGTTTTGGCAGGGCGTTCTGGCTGAGAAAAGCGGCGTCAGTCTCATTTCCACGTTCGATCCACTTCCCTTTCAGGTTCGCTGCGCGGGCGAGGTCACCGAGTGGAATCCGGAGGATTTTTTCACGCCCCAACGGGTGAAACGCCTGGATCGTTATGCCCAGTTCGCCGTGGCATCGGCAGAGCTCGCGCTCAAAGATTCGGGCCTTGTTTATTCGCACGATCAACCGCAAGACCATATCGGAGTGAGTTTCGGCACCGCTCTCGGAGGAATTTGCAAGGCGGAAGATCAGCACATTCGATATTTGAAGAAGGGGGTCCACGGCCTCAACCCCATGCTGGCGCTCCAGGTTTTCGGCGGGTCGGCGCACTCGAATATTTCGATTGAGTTTGGATTTCGCGGAGTTGGCACGACGAACTCGAACAGTTGTGCCAGCGGGACCGTTTCGGTGGGAGAAGCACTCCGTTATATTCGCGACGGATTTGCCGACGTCATCGTGGCCGGCGGCGCGGAGGCTCCGCTCAGTGTCCTCACCGTCGGTGCCTTCGATATTATTAAAACCATGAGCCGCAATCCGGACCCCGCCACCGCCTCGCGCCCGTTCGATCTGCAACGGGACGGCTTCGTCATCGGGGAAGGCGCAGCATCTTTGATCGTTGAAGAGCTTGAACACGCGCGGACCCGCGGCGCGAAGATTTATGCCGAAGTTCTGGGCTACAGCCTGAACAACGACGGCTTTCACATGACCAAGCCGTTGCCCACCGGCGATTCGTGCGTTCGAGCGATGCGTCAAACGCTGGCCGACGCAGGGCTGGTGCCCGAGCAAATCGATTACATCAACGCCCACGCCAGTTCGACTCAACTCAATGACAGCACCGAAACGGCGTCGATCAAACAAGTGTTCGGAGATCACGCTTATAAAATTCCAGTGAGCGGAACCAAGGGCTACACCGCTCATCCGTTAGGCGCGACCGGCGCGATTGAAGCTTCGATTTGCGCGCTGGCGCTCGATCAACAGTGGGTTCCGCCGTCCATTAATTATCAAACCCAGGATCCGGCTTGCGACCTGGATGTCGTACCCAACCACGGACGCGCGACCAAACTGGATTACGTGCTGAGCAATTCGTTCGGCTTCGGCGGCATCAATGCCTGCATCGCCCTCGGACGCGTGCGAGATTAATCCAACAAATCAGGCCGGTTCCGTTCGGTTCGGTTTTTAGCCTGTTCGCGCCGCCACTTTGCAATTTCGGCGTGATTTCCGGAGAGCAGAATTTCGGGGATCTTCCAGCCACGAAACTCCGCCGGGCGCGTATACTGTGGTCCTTCCAATAATCCCGCACTGAAACTGTCATCGACGGCAGATTGCTCGTGACCGAGAACACCCGGCAATAGCCTAACGACAGCATCCGCCAACACGACCGCCGCGATGGCCCCGTTGGTGAGCACGTAATCACCAATCGAAACTTCGAGATCGGCCAGATGTTCGGCGACGCGATGGTCGACCCCTTCGTAATGGCCGCAAATGACGATCAGATGCGATTCTTTGGATAATTCGGCGGCCAGCTGCTGATCGAACCGTCGCCCCGACGGAGACATGAGGATCACCTTTGATTTCTCGGCTTTGACGTCCGGGGTTGAGGGTTGGGCGTTGGCCGTTCTCTTTTTCAAGTCTTCCACCGCTGCGAATATCGGCTCCGGTTTCATCACCATCCCCTGCCCGCCGCCAAACGGAGCGTCATCGACGATGTGATGCTTATCCGTCGTCCAGTCGCGAAGATTATGAATGTGCATTTCGATAAGGTTGTTCTGCTGAGCGCGCTTCATCATGCTCTCGCTCAGCGGCGCGCGACAAACCTCGGGAAACAGAGTGATGATGTCTATTCTCACTGCTTTAAGCGGCAAAGGCGTTCGTTGCCCTCAGCATGACCACAATACGAAGCTACTCTTCGGACTTTGGCGAGGGTGAAGCAATGTTTCTATTCTACGATCTCAAGAGTCGCCCGCTGATTGTGACGGGATGCCGAGCTGTTCAGTAACGCCCGAATCGCATGAATGGTCTGACCGTTTCGTCCGATAATTCGACCCACATCACTCTGGCGCAGCTGGACTTTGAAAACGATGGTTCTGCCGGCCGGAAGCTCAGTCAAAACCATGTCGTCCGGAAATTCGACCAGCTGACGGATAACGAACTCGAGGAATTCCTTCATGCGCAGAAAACAAGTAACCATGAATGGACGCCAATAAACATGAATTTTTTCGGCCGGTTGCTGTTGCCTCGCGCGCTGGGCCAGCTCACCGCTTTGCTTGTCACCAGGCGATGGGCCTGTTCCCAAAACGGGAATTCAGCGACGGTGACCGATCACCGCCCCGTCTAAACAGCTTGGTTAGGCCGCTGCCGGTGCGTTGGTGGCCTGCTTCTTATTTTTCTTGAGCAGACTACGCACGGTGTCGGACGGTTGGGCGCCTTTGCTGATCCAGTATTCCACCCGATCGATTTTCAGCGTGCTGTTATGGCCCGCCTTTTTCGGATCGTAGGTGCCGACGATCTCGATAAATTTTCCGTCACGGGGGCTGCGGCTATCCGCCACGACCACCTTGTAGTAAGGCCGGTTTAACGCGCCTTCTCTTCGTAATCTGATTGAAACTGCCATTTGATTTAAGTTGAGAAACTATCGTTGAGAGTTGAGAGCCTTCGCTATCACCTCAGTTTTCCCATTCGGGACATCATTTTCTTCATTTTGCCCGCGCTTTTCATCATCTTTCGCATCTGATCGAAACGACGCAGCAAATCGTTCACCTGAGTGACGGTAGTGCCGCTCCCGCGCGCGATCCGTTGACGGCGCCGTGCATTCAAAATGTCCGGGCGCGTCCGTTCCTCGTCAGTCATCGAAAGCACGATCGCTTCCGTGCGCTTGAGCTGCTTCTCGTCAATCGAGAGGCCTTGCACGTTACTCATCCCCGGCAGCATGCCAAGAATATTTTCCAAAGGGCCCATTTTCCGCATCATCTTGAACTGAGCCAGGAAATCATTGAAATCGAACGACGCGGTTCGGAGCTTTTTCTCGAGGCGAGCCGCGTCTTCCGCCTCCATCACTTCGGCGGCGCGTTCCACCAGGCCGACCACGTCCCCCATTCCCAGAATGCGACCGGCCAATCGCTCCGGAACAAAGACCTCGAATTGATCGAGCTTTTCACCCGTCCCGGCAAACTTAATTGGCTGATGCGTGACTTCTCGCATGGATAACGCCGCCCCGCCGCGGGCGTCTCCATCCAGCTTGGTCAGGATGATCCCGGTAATATTCAGCGCTTCGTTAAATCGTGTCGCCACATTCACGGCCTGTTGACCGGTTGCGGCATCGACCACGAGCAGGATTTCCTGGGGCTGGAGCAACTCTTTTAGTCGCCGGACTTCTTCGATCAGCGGCTCATCAATTTCCTGCCGCCCGGCCGTGTCGAAGATGGTCACCACCTCCGATGAAGACGCCGCGACGGCTGCGGCTGCGGCACGTTCGACATTCTTTTCGGAAGGCGCCGGCGGAAGAACCGGAACGTCGATTTGCTGCGCCAGTGTGGTGAGTTGTTCGATTGCTGCCGGACGATACAAATCCAGCGGGACCAGCACGGGCGAGTGACCCTGAGATTTTAATAAACGCGCCAGCTTGGCTGACGAAGTTGTCTTTCCCGAACCGTTCAGGCCAACTACCAGAACCCGGCGCGGCTCGCTCAGATTCAGAGGCGCAGCATCGCCGCCCAGCAATGCGGTGAGTTCATCGTGAAAAATTTTAATGATCTGCTGGCCCGGCGTAATGCTGCGAAGAACTTCTTCGCCTAACGACTTGGCCTTGACCCGTGAAATGAAATTTTTCGCGACCTGAAAATCGACATCGGCCTCAAGCAGAGCGAGTCGAACCTGACGCAACGCGGCGTCAATGTTCGTTTCGCTGATCTTGCCGTGACCGCGAAGGTCTTTGAAGACCTCCTGAAGTTTGTCACTTAGCTGCGAGAACATGATGGGTGGATCGGCCGCTTCGCGGGCAATGCGGAAGGATACTCGGCTTCGCCGGCATGAATAACCTCGGGCGACGAATTGCTCGTTCCGCCCTACTTCTTTTTCGGGGCTGCGCTTGGCGCAGGCGCCGGCGCGCCGGCGCCACCTTCATCGATGCCAAAAGTCCAATGCGCTTCGACCTTTTTCCCTTCCGATTTCGCGCTCAAGATCACCGTGCAGGTTTTGTCGCGGAGTTTTTGCGTGACTTGATAAGCCACCGTTCCGTTCTTCGGATCATAAGTTGCCGGAACCACTCCCAGACCACTCACTCTCATTTGGACACTGCCGGCATCGATTTGGCCGACCTGGCTGAGATTGGCTTTAATCAGTGGGAGCGCCGTCCGAACCGTCGAACCGTCCGCCGGCTCGACCTGCAAGTTTTCCGCGCCGACCGCTGCCACCGCCGGGCCGCCGGGACCGCCACTTGAAGAGGCGATCGTTTTCACTGCGTCTTCGAAAACCTTTGGCTTGTTCGCTTCAATCGCGTAGCGACCTAATGCATCCATTGGCGACGTCCAGGTAATCGGTTGTCCGTAAACCGTGAACATGGCTTCATAACCGGCATCGTGCGCGACCTCCTTGACGTGCTCGTTATAGAATCCGTAGGGCACGGCAAAACAGTTCACTTTGATTCCGAGCCGCTGTTCCAAAAGGTTCTTACAACCGGCCAGTTCGTTTTGCAGGAATTGATCGTACTCCGCCCCGGTCAGGCGTTTCCGAACTTTTTTGCCAGCCGGTTCCCGGATCGTTACCGGATGGTTTTCTCGCAAATCCTGATGCGTCGCGGAATGAGCTTCAATGTCGATTCCGTTGTCTCGCATATCGCCGAGCATCTCCCAGGTAATCGCCTCCCCGCCGCCGAAGAGGCCTCCGCGCACGCCTTCCGTATAAACGAACATCGTGAAAGTGTAGCCAAACTTCTTCATGATCGGCCACGCCACTTCGTACTGCGATTTCAGGCCGTCGTCGAAGGTGATCACCGCCGAGCGGGGCGGGATATTCTTCTCGCTTCGTCTCCAAGCCAGCAGGTCTTGCAAACCGATCACCGATATTCCGCGGTCTTTCAGTTCTTTCATTTGCGCCTCAAAGGCGGCCGGCGTGATTTGCGTTCCGGGATAGCGAACTTTGTCGACTAAGCCGTGGTAACAAAAAATAATCGTCTGCGCGGTCTGGTCGACCACCTGCTTGCCTCCAAGCTTCGGGGTCGCCGGCGCCGCAGGAGTCGCCGAACTGGTGGCGCTTGCCGCAGCGCCCGGCTTGGACGGCGTGGGTGTCGGACTGCTTTTGGCAAACAATGCTGCCGATGCGACGTGAAAAGGAACCAAGATTGCCAGACAAAGAAGAGAAATTCGGTGAGACATATGAGAGCTAAACGCCTTTAATTCTCCTCGAACAAAATACAAGCGGTTTTTGCCCCGTCGGCTGCGGGCAGCCAAAAATTTTTGGCGAAACACACGGCTTTGAGTTAAGGAACCCGATGCTTCGGCTAGTCAAAACGATGGTGGCGGTCGCCCTGCCGGCCTTTCTCGTTGGTTGTGGCAGTGTGCCGGTCATCGGCACAAAAAACACGAGTAAGACGTTCACCACCGTGGTGGTGGACGCCGGCCATGGCGGCAAAGACAACGGCGCCTATCGGCGCTATGGCGGCGCCGAAAAAACGGCGACGCTGGATGTGGCCAAACGTCTTGATCGAAAACTTCGGGAATCGCAGATCCGAACGGTCATGACCCGAACGAACGATGAATTCATTTCGCTCGATCAACGCGTCGACATCGAAAATTCTCAAAAGAACGCGATTTTCGTCAGCATTCATTTCAATGATTCGCGCCGTCGCGGAATTCACGGTTTTGAAACGTACTATCACTCGGCCGACGCCGCCGAATTGGCCACCCGAATTCAAAACAAGCTCCTGACCATTCCCCACTCGGCCAACCGCGGTGTGCACGTGGCTAACTTTCGCGTTTTGCGGAAGGCGGCTTATCCGGCCGTCTTAGTGGAATGCGGTTTCCTCAGTAATCGGGCCGAAGGCGGCGAAGCGCGCGACTCGGAATATCGTGAAATGCTCGCAGACCGAATCGCGGAAGCGATCGTCGAGCAACGCTATGGATCGGGGATTTATCACTCGTCAGCTTCTTCGGAGATGGAATCCACTCCGGCACCAGCTGGCGCAGGCCTCGCTCCGGCAAAGCTCGGTCGTTAGGCCCTTCCTCTCAACCTCTCAACCTCTCAACCTCTCCTCAACTCCTCAACTTTCTTCTCAACCTCTCAACTTTCTTCTCAACCCCTCAACCTCTTTAGAATTCTTTCCCGCGTTCTTCGCGGCCCAGCGCCGCCAGAACGATGATCGCCACGAAAACAACGCATTCGACGAGGGCCATGGTTAACGCGTAATTGGGCGAACCGTTGGCCGTTTTGAAATGCTCCGCCAGCCAGGCTTGTTGTTGCGCAGCGTAGGCGGCAACCAGATTTCCCAGTTGATAACTCAATCCCGGAAATGTCCCGCGAAACTGCGTCGGCGATAACTCATTCAAGTGGACCGGGACCACACCCCACGCGCCCTGCACCATAAATTGAATGAGAAAACCGCCGAGAATGAGCAGCGGTGTGGTCGGCGAAAAAATCCACAACGGAATCAGAACCATCCCAAAAATTGCCGCCAGGATGATACATCGACGCCGCCCCCACTTCTGCGACAAATGTCCGACCAGCGTTCCACCGCAGATCATTCCGAAAGCGTAAATGATCGCGATCCTCGACGTTTGATCGACATTAAAGCCGCGCTGCTTCCGAAGGAATGTGGCGTAAAGGTCCTGTGTTCCGTGCGACATGTAATTGAACGCGGCCATTAGCAACACCGCATAGATCAGCAGACCGGCATGCTGTTTGAAAATGGTGGCGAAATTCGGGCGGCTACTTTTCTTTTCTTCCTGATCGCGCTGCCATACCGGCGATTCGGGAACGTGCAGTCTCACGTAGATCACCAGGAACGCCGGAAGTGCTCCGGCCACGAACAATCCGCGCCAACCGAAGATTGGAAAAACAATCCAATAAACAACCGCGGCGAGGAGATAACCGAAGGCATAGCCTTGTTGCAAAATTCCGGAGAAAAGACCCCGCGCCTCGACCGGAAGCGACTCCATCGCCAGCGACGCGCCTAATCCCCATTCTCCGCCCATGCCGATCCCGAACAACGCCCGCAAAATGAGGAAACTCCAAAAGTTCGGCGCAAACGCGGTCAGCAATTCGATGATCGAATAGAAAAGAATATCGATCATGAGCGGTATTCGCCGGCCAAACTTGTCTCCCAAATAACCGAAGATCAGCGCGCCGATTGGCCGCGTCATCAGCGTGAGAGTGATGGCAAAGGCGACTTCGGAAACGTCTTTGCCGAAATCGTGAGCGACCGGCAGCAGGACAAACGTGAGCAGAAAAAAATCGAGCGCATCCAGGGCCCAGCCGAGAAAGCAGGCGAGAAAGGTTTTCCGCTGGGCGTGATTTAAGGATCGGAACAAACGGAGCGCCGGCATGACCTCAGGGATTTCTCATCACGGCTGAAGTGGAGACAGCGCCGATTTCGTTCGGATCATGACGATGAGATTCCTCGACTTCACTCGGAATGACAATGACAGACCGCCGGTGGGCGAGATCCGGGTCACGCCGGGCTCGGGGATCCGCAGATCAACGCATCTACATATCATGATACGTCAATTTGTTAGTTGCTCTCGGGCACGAACGCCGCTTTAGTTTTCCCGCACCCATGAACCCGCCTCATCCCATCGAAACGCTGATGCGCGAGCGCATCGTCCTGCTCGACGGCGCCATGGGCACGATGATTCAACGCCATCAACTCAGTGAAATGGATTACCGCGGAAATCGGTTCCCCGAGTGGAGCGGCAAAGATCTCAAAGGCAGTCTGGAACTTCTCAACCTGACCCAGCCGCAAATCATCAAGGAAATCCACGCGAATTATCTCGAGGCCGGTGCCGACATCATCGAAACCAACACTTTCAGCGCCACCACCATCGGGCTGCACGACTTCCTGTTTATCGGGCATTCGGCGAGTGGGCGAAAGGATCAGGAGTTCTTCGCGCGAGTCATCGAAGATCCCGATCTGCGTGCGCTGGTTCGAGAAATGAACCTGGCTGCGGCTGCGCTGGCCCGCGAAGCAGCGAACGACGCAGAAGCCAAAACCGGCCGGAAACGATTCGTCGCCGGAGCGCTCGGTCCCCTCCCCGTGACCTCTTCGCTGTCGCCCGACGTGAACGATCCCGCTTTTCGCGCCGTCACCTTCGATCAATTGCGCCAGACCTATTTCGAGCAGGCCAGCGCGCTTCTCGAAGGCGGCGTCGATCTCCTTCTCCTTGAAACAATCTTCGATACTTTAAATGCCAAGGCCGCCTTGTTTGCGATTTCCGAAGCGTTCGACCGCACCGGAAAACATGTCCCCCTTTCCATCTCGGCGACGGTCACGGATAAGGCCGGACGCACCTTGAGCGGCCAAACCGTGGAGGCATTTCTCATTTCGATCGAGCATGCGAAACCTTTGCTTGTTGGCCTGAACTGTTCGTTAGGCCCGGACGAGATGGAGCCGTTCATCGAAGAACTTGCTCGGGTCGCGCCAACTTATGTCAGCGTTTATCCGAACGCGGGATTGCCCGACCCACTTTCCGAAACCGGATTTCCCGAAACGCCGCGTTCGTTTGCGCCCAAGCTCAAAGCGTGGGCGGCCAACGGTTGGCTCAACGTAGTGGGCGGATGCTGCGGGACCACGCCGGCCCACATTCGCGAAATCGCCACGGCCATCACTGGGCTCAATCCGCGGCCGCCCAGACCCGGAAGAAGGCAATCCGCAATCCTTAGTCTCTCCGGTCTGGAGCCGCTCAACCTCACGCCCGATTTCGGGTTTGTCGTGGTCGGAGAGCGCACCAATATCACCGGCTCGCCGAAGTTCTCGAAGTTGATTCTGGCCGGCGATTATGACGGTGCCCTCGTGGTCGCCCGGCAGCAGGTCAGCGGCGGCGCCAACATTCTCGACGTCAACACCGACGAAGGAATGATCGACTCGGTCGCCGCCATGACGCGATTTTTGAATCTGATCGGGAGCGAGCCGGACATTTCCCGGATCCCGATGATGATCGACAGCTCGAAATGGAGCGTAATCGAAGCCGGCCTGAAATGTGTTCAGGGAAAATGTGTGGTGAATTCGATCAGTTTGAAAAACGGCGAGGAAGAATTTCTGCGCCAGGCGGAGCTCGTTAGGCGATTTGGCGCCGCAGTCATCGTGATGGCTTTCGATGAGCGCGGTCAGGCCGATAACCTTGACCGCAAAATAAAGATTTGCCGGCGCGCGCACGATCTCTTGACCGAACGCGCGAACTTTTCAGCCAGCGACATCATTTTTGATCCAAATGTCTTAACGGTCGCGACCGGACTGGAAGAGCATCGCAATTACGCCGTCGATTTCATCAATGCCACGCGCTGGATCAAAGCAAACCTGCCCGGCACACGGGTCAGCGGTGGGATCAGCAATATTTCTTTTTCCTTTCGTGGCAACAACACCGTGCGCGAAGCGATGCACGCCGCATTTCTGTTCCACGCCATCAAAGCCGGCCTCGACATGGCGATCGTCAATGCCGGTCAGCTGGCCGTTTATGAAGAGATCGAGCCGGAATTGCGCGAACGCGTGGAGGACGTTTTGCTCAATCGCCGAGCGGACTCCACCGAGCGGTTGGTCGAGTTTGCCGAGCAGGTCAAAGGCAAAGGCAAAACGGACTCCAAAGATGAGGCCTGGCGCGATCAACCGGTCGAGAAACGATTGCAACACGCGATGGTGAAGGGAATTGTCGATTATATCGAGGCCGATACCGAAGAAGCGCGGCAAAAGTGCGAGCGCCCGCTGGAAGTCATCGAAGGGCCGCTGATGGCGGGAATGAGCGTGGTCGGCGATTTATTCGGGGCCGGGAAAATGTTTTTGCCACAGGTGGTCAAGAGCGCCCGGGTCATGAAAAAGGCGGTCGCCTACCTCATGCCTTATATGGAAGCGGAGAAATCGGCCGGCGCCAAACCGCAAGGGCGCATCGTGATGGCAACGGTCAAAGGCGACGTCCATGATATCGGCAAGAACATCGTCAGTGTCGTACTGCAATGTAATAACTATGAGGTCGTCGACCTTGGCGTGATGGTGCCCGCGGCCGCGATTCTCGAGGCCGCTCGCGTCAAAAACGCGGATGTGATCGGCTTGAGCGGTCTCATCACCCCATCGTTGGACGAAATGGTCCACGTCGCGCAGGAAATGGAGCGCGAGAATTTTAAAGTGCCATTGTTGATTGGCGGAGCGACCACCAGCCGTGCCCATACGGCAGTCAAAATTGCGCCGCATTATGGAAACAGCACCGTGCATGTCCTCGACGCATCCCGCGCTGTCGGCGTCGTGAATTCCTTGTTGAATGAAAAGCAGCGGACCGCGTTCGACGCCAAGACGCGGGCCGAATACGCATCGCTGCGCGAACAATATGCTGCCAGAACACGCGAGAAGAAATTGCTCTCGCTCGAGCAAGCCCGCGCCAACCGGACACCGATCGATTGGTCAAAATACGAACCGGCGACGCCTGAGTTTCTCGGTCCGCGCGCGATCACGCCACCGTTGACGGAACTGCGCGAATTTGTCGATTGGTCGCCATTCTTTCACGCCTGGGAATTGCGTGGCCGTTATCCGGAGATCCTGAAAGACCCGAAGATCGGTGAACAAGCGCGCGAACTTTTCCAGGATGCGGAACAAATTCTCGACCAAATCATTGCCGAGAATGCGTTCCAAGCTCGCGGTGTGTTTGGCTTCTGGAGGGCGCAAGCAAACGGCGACGACGTCGAGCTGTTCCAGAGCGACGAGCAAAATCAAAAAATCGCCACCTTCTATTTTCTGCGGCAGCAAATGCCAAAACCAGCCGGGCAATTCAATCACTGCCTGGCTGACTTCATTGCTCCGGCAGGCTCTCCACTCTCAACGACAAACTCTCCACTTCCCGACTACCTGGGTGGTTTCGCGGTTTCGATTCACGGTGCGGATGAGGTGGCGGAGCGTTTTAAGAAAGCGCATGATGACTACAGCGCGATCATCGCCAAGGCGCTGGCCGATCGATTTGCCGAAGCGTTGGCGGAGTTCCTCCACCGGCAAGCCCGCATCGCCTGGGGCTTTGGCCGGAGCGAGAACCTTTCCAACACCGATTTGATCCATGAGAAATATCGCGGAATCAGACCGGCCCCGGGTTACCCCGCTTGTCCGGATCACGCGGAGAAGCGAACTTTGTTCGACTTGTTAGGCGCAGAGCGGGAAATCGGCATCCAATTGACTGAATCGTATGCCATGCATCCCGCCGCCAGTGTCAGCGGTTTTTATTTTTCGCATCCGGAGTCCAAATATTTCGGGGTGGGCCAGATTGGACGCGATCAGGTGCGGGATTATGCCGAGCGGCACGGTGAAAACGTTGCCGCGGTTGAGAAACGTCTCGCTCCAAATCTTGGCTACTAAGGGAATCCGTGATACTGGTCCCCGACCGCTCGGGGCGTAGCTTAGCTTGGTAGAGCGCCTGGTTTGGGACCAGGAGGTCGGAGGTTCGAATCCTCTCGCCCCGATTTCCCCCCTGCACGGTGTTCTATTGCTACATTCTCCGCAGCAAGAAAACGGGCCGGACATACACCGGCTCCTGCAGCAATTTGAACGATCGCATTAAATGTCACAACTGCGGGGGATCGAAAGCTACAAGAAGTGGATGTCCATGGTTACCGGTCCATGTCGAGACATTCCCAAGTCGTAAAGATGCGCTTGTGAGAGAAAGGTATTACAAAAGCGGCCGTGGCAGAGATGAATTAAGAAAGCTGCGTGCAAATTGCCGACCTGTCGCCGCGGCGACCGCTCTACCAAGCTAAGCTACGCCCCGTGCGCAGCGTCATTTATCACGGATCACCGCTTCTCGCATCCGGAAAACTGATTACATTGCGATCTCCGTGATGAAATTCGCTCAAATATTACTTCTTCCTGTGGCCTTTGCCCTGTTCGCCCTTCAGGCGCAGGAGGCGACCGATCTCGACTTGCGGGCGAAAGGCGCGGAACCAACGCCGACGCCAATCCCGGAAGCATCCAATTTGCCCGAACTGTCGCAACTGGACGAAGCTTTCAAGAAAAGCTCGTTAGGCAAAGATGCGGACGACCAGCGGTTGCATATCGAATGGCGGCAACTGGCCAATCGGATGGCAAACGATCCGGAAGTGATCGCGGCGAGAAATTCGATCGAACAAACGCGAACGGATCTGGAAAAACGCGAGCGGCTTCGCGCTTATTACAATCTTTATTATGGCAAAATGAAAGCCATTGCCTCGAGCGAGCAAATGAGACACGCCCTCGATGTCGCCAGGGACGAGCACCTGGCCCACATCAATCAGCCCCGGGTTCGGCATGAAACGGACGGGGCGCTGCCCACACCTCAGCCGACGCCGCGGCGGGGCAGCCGAAAGAAGAAGTGACCCGCTTGCTCCGATCCCGCGGGCAGATACTCTAGACCAGCTCGACCACGCCGCGTTCGTCTAGTGGTTAGGACACGGCCCTCTCAAGGCCGGTGCACGGGTTCGACTCCCGTACGCGGTGCGATGTCATTTTCAGAGGTAAAATGGAAGCCCTGCGATGCGCACCCAGTAAGCGTCGTGAGCAATGCAGTTGCCAATAATTTAGGCGCTTCGTTTTTCACGATGCCATCTAAAACGGCTCTCTGTGGCGAAGCGATGCAATTCTCCGAAACGCAGTCCAAATTTGCCTTGGTACAGAGCTAGCTTTAGCGGTTTTCGCTCTGAGCGATTCACCCGACTCAATAGAATTTACCCCAAGGATTCCGCCGCTCGCGCTATCGGACGAGCAACGGCAAATCTTGAGCGAGCCGATCGACCCTCGCGTGGCAGCGATCCTTGCCGAATATCAGAACGACCGGGAAGAATTGAGGCTGCTCTATGACAACCGACGCATATTGCGTTTTCCTTGTGGCGACAAAGTTGGACACGCGGTGCGCGATTCAGACGGCCACTGGACAGTTTTATCAGGACCACCGCCGCGTGAATGTTTAGCGGCAATCGTCTGACGCGGTATTTCTCACAGAAATTACGCGCACGTGCGCCATTGATTTAGCTCAATCCTTCAATCCCTCGTAATAGCGCATTCAGCCTCGGCATCTTCTAATTTGTTGGAGGCAATTCGAGCTGGTTCGCCTGGGTCTCCCAATATTTCCCTTTTTGGTTGAACTGCTGGTAGACGGGAGTTGGATCTTTGGTCGCGCACGAACAGGAGAATGGCTAGGGCGGCGGTCACCGCATTAACGAAAAACCTTCGGTGGTTGCTCCGACTCGACACCCGTCGCCTTACGGATTCACTCGGCTTTTTTTTCAGGGCCTGAGTGAATTCCTGCAAACTGGAAACGATCTGCGCGCCTTCGTGTTGTCCGGTGGCCCTGGGATCAGAGTGACACGGTTGCCGCGGCATTTCATTTGCCGATCCTTCCGCGCGCCGCGTTAACACGCGTGAATGACAGCGCCGAGAGCGATCAGCGTCATCCAACAAACGGTGCCCAGTAACAGGGCCAAAATAAAAATCTCCGCCCCACGTTTGGTGTTGACCGGAGCATCCTTGGAAGAAACGACAACCGTATGCGCCCATTTATCGCCATAACGCTGGTTCAATTCGGACTGCCGCATTGAACTGTAGGCGATCAATCCAAAGAAAAGAGCGTCCCAATAATAGGCAAGGCTTCGCAACAGCGCTTTTGGAAATGTGATGGCGTTTCCATTTTCGGAAACAACTCGCAACTGACAGATGAGTTTGCCTAACGACGCTCCAAACAAGCCCTCGGTGATCGACTGATAAAGGAATCCACCCAACAGGCTGAGCATGAATCCGGGTGGATTGAACCCCCGCATTCTGTATTGCCAGCCCGGAGCGACGAACCCCGATCGTTGAAGGACTACCAGAATAATCGCCGCAAGAATGCCAGCGAAAAACCCGAGCACAATTCCATATATCACGTCGATAATTCGAGCGCCTGCCCGCATCCAGAAACCAGCGCCGGAAGAAATCGGCGAGCCTGCTATTTCGACTTCACTCATACGCGACTCGATTGAGTAACAAAACTACACTTGGGGAACATCCGTTTCATCGTTAGCGGGCGCAGCTTAGGTCTACAAGCACGGAAACATCGTCGTGGTTAAACAAAACGGGCGGGAGCAAGTCTTGCACGAGGCTAACTAGTCGGGACGCATTCCCGACAAATACGCGCGCGTGTGAGAGGCGTTAGGTTTAGTTCGATGTCTTTCGCCATTTTGCTCCAATACGATGTAGGACAGCATCCCGCATTGAAACATCCAATTAGCCTTGCCATTTGTTAGGCAATTCACTCACCATCGATGGGATTACGTCACCCGACGTTTCAACGCATCTTCGGCCGGGCTGAAAACTTTAATTGAGAGAAGTCGTTAATCTAAAAGCAAACTTCATTTCCAAAAGAACTCGATGACTGCCAGATCAATCGTCGTTACTTACGTGTTTGTCTGTGCCGCGATCTGGGCAATGGCCGGAAGCGCCCGCGCACAACTTTTCGTCGGCCAATTTAATTTCAACACCAATGCCAGCACGGTGGGCGAATACGACACCACGACGGGGGCTGCGATCAACGCAGGTTTCATAGCGGGAACGAACTTTCCAGCCGGTCTGGCAATTTCGGGTACCGACCTCTTTGTAGCCAATAATGCTTCCAACACGGTGGGCGAATACGACGCTATTACTGGAGCGCCGATCAACACCAGTTTTATCACCGGACTGAGCCGCCCAGTTGGAATCGCAGTATTCAATAACGATCTCTTCGTCGCAAACACAGGTGGCGCTACGGTGGGCGAATACAACGCTATTACTGGAGCGCCGATCAACACCAGTTTTATCACCGTGACCGGTCCGGATGGCATTGCAGTCTCCGACAACCACCTATTCGTAACGATTAGCAACAGCAAGATCGGCGAATACGACGCCACGACGGGGGCACCGATTAATACCAACTTTATTACCGGACTGAACTCCCCGTATGCTCTTGTGTCCTCTGGTAGCTATCTGTTCATAGCAAATATCCTCAACGGTACGGTGGGTAAATACGACGCCACGACGGGGGTTGCCATTAACGCCGCTTTCATCAGCGGACTGAGCCACCCGGAAGGTCTTTCGATTTTGGGCAACGATTTATTCGTAGCGAATAGTGGTAGCAACACGGTGGGCGAATACGACGCCGCGACGGGGTCAGTGATTAACGCTAGCCTTATCCCTGGACTGAACGGTGCGGTTAGCGTTCTGGCTGTCCCCGAATCACCCACTTGGGTTGCTGCTTTTATTGCTGCCATTACTGTTTTGTTTTCGGTGCGGCATCGGCGGGGCCAGCGAGCTTCATTGTAGAGCGATTTCCGCGATTTTTGCTGCCTCGTACGCGCGAGGAATTTTTCGGACACTTTCGGACACGAAAACGTCATTTAGTTGCGCGAAAACGGATCAACGCGATTTCGGCTGCTTTGCTATAACGTGCAATATCCCGCGCAGTTGTGGTGAATTCGCGCAGATTCACCAAATGCGGAAAGCGGGTTCGACTCCCGTACGCGGTGCGATGTCAATTTTCAGAGCAAACAGATCGAATCGTCGGACCAAAGCGCCACTCGGCTTTATTCACGCATTTCCAGACGATACGCGCCGTGTGAGAGGCGTTAGGTTTAGTTCAATTCTTTTCGTTCGTTATGCTCCAATACGATGTAGGACAGCATCCCGCATTGAAACATCCAATTAGCCTTGCCATTTGTTAGGCAATTCACTCACCATTGCCGGGATTACGTCACCCGACGTTTCAACGCATCTTCGGCCGGGCTGAAGTGAGCCCGTGGGGCTGATCCTTCGCTGGAAAGCCGCTTAACGCGATCTCCAGATCCAACTGGAGCCCCGAGTCAGCCGAAGTGAGACCGCACTTCCGATGCGTCTCGTTAGGATGTTTCCTGGTTCCGCGCGGAACCGGATTGCAGTTAAAACAATCAACAAAACAATCCTCAAATGAAGACTAAACAAACAAAAACTACACTTGGAACCCTATGGATCAGCATCCTAGCGGTGTCGCTGGCAACGCTGTTAGCCGGGCAGGCGCATGGGCAAATCTATGTCAGCGACGTTAGTAGTGGAACGGTTGGGGAGTACAATCTTGATGGAACTGCGATCAACTCTTCGCTGATCACGGGATTGACTCAACTAACCGGCCTAGCATTGGCCGGAAATACTCTCTACGTCTCAACTAATAATGACAGTGGTACCGACGGCACAGTGGGAACCTACAATGCTACGACAGGCGCTCCAATCGCTCCTTCACTGGTTACGGGATTGTTTACACCTCAATGCTTGGCGATTTCCGGGAATAATCTTTATATCGTAAACCCAAGTACCAACGTTGGAGGCGGGATTGTCGGCCTATACAACGCGACGACCGGCGCCGCGATTAATCCCTCACTGGTTACGGGCCAGTATTACCCCACCGGGATCTCAATCTCGAACAATAACCTATATGTAACATCTCAAGAGAACGGGGCTTTTGGCTACGTAAATGAATATAACGCCACGACCGGAGCCGCGGTCAATGTCCCGCTGATCTCAGGTTTAACAAATGCCCCCGAAGGCGTCCTGGTATCAGGCAATATGTTATTTGAAGCGAACACGGGTTCCGGAACCATTGGCGAATACAACGCTACGACAGGCGAGGTAATTAATGGCTCACTCATCACCGGACTAAGTCAGCCAACACAGTTGGCATTGGCTGGAAACGAGCTGTTTGTTTCTGAACAACAAAATGGCGTAATTGGGGCATTTGATGCCACCACTGGAAACCCGATTAACGCTTCTTTGATCAGCGGGTTCGGCCAGCCCTTTGCCCTTGCGATCGCGGCAGTACCTGAGCCCTCCACTTGGGCCGCCGGTTTCCTAACGGGAGGGGCACTCTTGTGGTCAATCGGGCGGAGGCGCCTTCGCCTGTGACAGGCCCATAACCTTGTTCGGCTAACTACGCGCGCGCAGGCGCGCGAGGCTTTCGGACAAATTCGGACACGAAAACTTCGTTTGGTTGCGCAAAAACGGATAAACCCGATTTCGGCTGGTAAGCCATATCGCGCAAAATGACGAAATGCGGAAAGTGGGTTCGACTCCCGTACGCGGTGCGATTCTATATTCCTCGGTAAAATCGCCACATCTGAAGAAAATTTCTTGCTTTTTCCGACAGTTTTCGGACAGACAGGGTGTCAGCCAAGTTGCCGTTTCCGGTCCACCCCGAATAGAAATATTATCCAAACCCGCACAGCTCTTCGTTCCACCACCATTCCAGGAAGTCCAACGTCGTAGCGGTCCCGGTTGTCACAAACTGCGTGAATAAGGATATTTTGCGTCGCAACAGCGTTAGGATAACCGGGCAAGGAACTCAGCCCATGCTCTTTGCCCATGGGTTTGGGTGCGACCAAACAATGTGGCGATTTGTGGCCCCGGCTTTCGAAGCCTCATACCAGGTGGTGCTTTTTGATTACGTCGGCTGCGGAAAGTCCGAAACGCTCGCCTACAACACCGTCCGCTATGGTTCGCTGGCAGGCTACACCAAGGACGTATTAGACATTTGCGATGCAGCCAAACTGCAGGATGTCATTTTTGTCGGTCATTCCGTCAGCGCCATTATCGGCATTCTCGCAGCCAAGCGACGTCCAAATTTGTTTGCCCGTCTCATTTTGATCGGACCTTCTCCCCGCTATATTAATGACTTGCCGGCTTATTATGGTGGATTCGAACGCGACGAAATTAAAGGGTTGCTTGATCTCATGGACAAAAACTACCTCGGCTGGGCCCACTTCCTCGCGCCGCTCATCATGAAAAATGCCGACCGGCCAGAATTAGGCAAAGAATTGGAGGATAGTTTCTGCGCTATGGATCCGGCCATCGCGCGTCGCTTTGCTGAAGTCACGTTTTTCTCAGACAATCGGGCCGATCTCGCCGATGTGGAAGTGCCCGCGTTAATACTTCAATGCTCTGATGATGCCATCGCTTCCGAGCCGGTGGGTAAATACGTGCAGAATCATCTGCGGCGAAGTACATTTCATCTCCTTCAGGCATCGGGACATTGTCCCCACATGAGTCATCCGGACGAAACCGTAAACGCGATTGAGAATTATCTCGCGATGGAGCCTCGAACGTCCTGATTTCTTGATGAACGAGTCGCTCGACACTTTTCCCGCCTGTGTTTTTTCTTTCGATGACAACGGCACGATTTTGGAAGCGAACCGGGTTTTTGAAGAAATGCTGGGAGGCAGTCCCGGCAAACTGAAGGGACGCAGGATTGGTGACGTGTTGGCCCCAGCCGCACGTATCTATTATCAAACCCATTTTTATCCGTCACTGAAATTGCAAGGCAAGCTCGATGAAATTTATCTGAAATTTATGACCTTGGATCGCGCCATCCAACTACCCGTGCTGGTGAACGTGGTCCGGCGCAAGGAGAGCGACGGCACCTTTAGAAATCTCTGCGTCGCCATGCGGATGACGCAGCGCGACCGGTTTGAAGATGAAGTTTTACGGGCGAAAAGAGAAGCCGAAATCGCCAACGAGGCGAAGGCAAAATTCATTTCCATGATGTCAAATGATTTGCTCACGCCGTTGCAATCGATCTTCGGTTATGCCTCGTTCATTCGGGACGACCCCGAGCAAAGGCTTACTGATGCCCAGCGGGATGACCTGGAAGCAATTGAAACGGCGTGCGCATCGGTCGGTCAGGTGCTTTTCGAGATTCTTCAGTTCGCGCAGCTCGACGTGGGAGCGACCCAGTTCGAATTTAGTAACGTGCCGCTGGGTCAGGCGGTGGAGAGAGCAGAGGAGCTTTTAAAACCGCAAATCCTCGAAGCTGGCCTTGCCTACCGACGAGGATCGATCCCAGCCGGCACGACTGTTTGGGCCGATGAACCTCGGCTGCAACAGATCTTGCTCAATCTGGTGGTCAACGCGCTGAAGTTCACTCCCTCCGGCGGACGGATCCAAATTTCGTGTCGCCTAAAGGGTGAATTTGTTGAACTCAATGTGGCCGATAATGGGCGAGGAATTCCCGAATCAGATCAGAAATTAATTTTTGAGCCCTTCGTTCAGTTGGCTCGCGAACACCACCAGGCGCAAACTGGCGGCGTCGGCCTGGGTTTGGCCATTAGCCGGACTTTGGCTCGCGCGATGGGAGGTAATTTGTCGGTTAAGAGTGAGTTGGGAAAAGGCGCAACTTTTACGGTCACTCTCCCGCAGGCAAAAACCGCCCCGGACAGCAACTCAGTCACCAAATTTGAGCATTCAGCGCTCAAAAAAAAGAAGAGTGGCAAGTCGAATCGGCGGTTGGCGTTGGCGCGTCGGCGTTAACAGCTGAGATTTGGCCGAACCTGAAAGTCGCAGCCGGCACGGCTGCCTCCACCACAGCCAAATGTCATCACGACGCACAAATGAATCGCGTTCTTGGGGAGAAATATTGGCCCTCTCCATTCTAGCTAACGATTAACCGCCGGACTGCGCAGAGGTTCGGCTGCTCGAATACGATGCCCAACCCTCTGCACGTTAATGCTTGCTATCTGTTCACCCTCGAGCCTAACGTCCTTCACAAATCGGGTCGGCTACTCTCTCTTTTAGCAGATTGCGATTATTTAGAAGCTTCCCAAATATGAAATCGACACCTTTAAGCATACTTTTTTTCGCGGCTGGTTTGCTCTCAATTGTGCTTTCTCTGGCGTTGTGGTTCGTCGTCAAAAACGCTGATCCAGCCACCGGTCAACGTCTGGCTATTTTTGTAGGTCTCTGGGCGCCGACCTTATTTATCCTGTCCGAGCGATTTGCAGACAAACGCTAACTTCGCTTCTCACGCCGTTGTTTGCTTTGTCAGGTGAAACAACAGAGTTCCGGCTAGAAGTCGGTGCGATTCAAATTTTCACAAACGAGCGAACCGTTGGAGCAAAGCCCACATAGAAATACCCCGCCGGGCCTGTGCTATTTGTTAGGCAATTCATCGCTTAGCTGCTCGCCCAGAGGCACATTGCTCAACTTGATTCCGCGACGCTAATCGCGCCTGCCAAACCGTCTTAGCACTCGCAAATTTATTAGCTCTATCGACCGCCGCTTCGACTGATCAGCGAAAGGCCAACAAGTCCCAGTGTAAGGAAAGCCAAGGTGTGCGGTTCAGGGACAGAGACGGTGCCGTTAGAGACGATTTGCATATCGCTGGTGTCGCCCCCGAAAACGTGACCAATGATATTTACACTGTTTACCTGGATCGTGCCGTTGGGATCCAGAAATGTTCCGTATTGGGTCACGTTGTTCGCGGCAAACTGCAGGGTGTCGCCGATCGCAAGAGTGGAACCGCCGATGAGGTTAAACAGCACCTGATTGGCACTGATACCACCCGTAAGCTGGATCGTCCCGGAAAAATGAGTGTTAAAATTAAAGTTAAGAACCACGTTTTGGCTGGCACTGCCGTTGATAGTTAGCGTGGCGCCGTTGACGAAACTCACTGAACTAACGGTAAAGACATCGTTGCCGCTGCCATCGAGAGTGCCACTAGAAGCGTTAATCGTCTGGCTACCCCCGTTGGCGATCGTGATCGCGACGGGCGTCCCCGCCTCGGTGCCTAACGTGGACGAGAGACTGTTGAGGTTATTGAGATCCGTCTCGACCTGGGTTACACCGCCGTTGATCGAACCGTTTACAACGGCACCGCTGTTCTGAACGTTCACGGTTCCGGCAAAGTTAATGTTACCATCGATGACCGCCGGGTTGTTTAGTTGCGCCTGCGGCGCGCCACCGTTTTCCGCCCCGAGCCCAATATTGCCCAAGATCGTGCTGCCATTGACCGGACCGCTGTTGATCTGAAGATTATGGCTGCCGGCCCCCTCATAGAGCACGGCGTAGTTAGCGGCATCCCCGAGGTTGAACCCGGCGCGGGCGAACGGACCACCGGCCAGTAGGATGACGGCAGCCAGCAACAAGGCTGACCGCGTATTCCCGGGCGATTGCGGCCAACCAGGCGGACGACGGGCAGAAAGCATATTCATGGGTTCTAACCTTTGTTCGGTCAGTGCTTTCGCTTCGGATTCGGCCCACCAATTGGATGTGCCGACCGGCCGATTCGCAGGAAAGGTCGCCGGCCGGACGCCTGTCGCCGCAGTTTTACGTCGGAATTTTTCGGAGGGAGAGACGCCTTTAAGCCTTCTGGCGGCGCTTGTGATATACCGCGCCTATTCCCAGCGAAGAACCCAGCCATCGCATCGCGAAAGTTGTAGGCTCTGGCACCGTTTGAATGCTGACAGTGGTCGCGTCGGCATATCCGGCGAGTCCGGTTGAACCGGAAATATCGCTTGTGTCGGTCGACGTCACCTTTAAGAAGGTGATGTCGGCCTGTAAACTTGCGTTAGTACCTACACCACGAAGATATCGGCCTTCGATTTAACAATACGGCTATGATTTGAGCAAGACATTTTCCCACGCCCGTACGCCGTGCGACGACGCTTAGTGCTGCTTTTTTGTCTCGAGATGACGTTTGCAAAAAATGTTTCATCGGGCACCGTCAACAGAGTGAATCCGACACCGTGGCTTTTGCCGCGCTCCCAGTGGCCCGGCAATCGCCGGTCGTCGCACTTCACCAATCGCTAGCTCTGATCAAACGCATGAAAACAATTGTTCGTACTTTCAGCATTGTCGCCATCACTCTGACCGCGGGCATTCCGCTGCACGCCCGTGGCCAAAGCCTTGAACTGCCGTCGGCCAGCCAAGCGGCGGAGGTGAAGCAAAGGATTGGTGTCACCGACATCACCATCAATTATCACCGGCCGTTGGTGAAAGGCCGGAAAATTTGGGGAGGGCTAGTGCCTTACGGGCAAGTCTGGCGTACGGGAGCGAACGAAAACACAACGATCGAAGTGAGCACGCCGGTTTCGATTGAAGGGACAGCATTGCCCGCCGGCAAATACGGTTTGCACATGATCCCAAATGCCGACACGTGGACGGTTATTTTTTCCAAATTCTCCCAGGCCTGGGGCAGCTTCACTTATAACCAAGCCGAAGATGCCCTCCGCGTGGAGGTCAAACCGCAGCCGGCCGAGATGGAGGAGGCGATGGAATTTTCGTTTGAGGACATCAAACCGGATTCGACTGTGGCCACTCTGAAATGGGAGAAGTTGGCCGTTCCATTTCGCATATCCGTGGACGAACCAGCCACCGTCATCGCCTCGATCAAAGATCAACTCCGCGGGGTATTGCAGTATTCGTGGGAACCGCTTTACCAGGCGGCGCAATATTGCGCGACGAAGAATGTCGACCTGGAAGACGGATTGAAATGGGCCGATCGATCGATCCAAACGGAGGAGCGCTTCGAAAATCTGAACGTGAAGGCGGACTTGCTTCAGGCGATGAATCGTTCGGATGAAGCGCAGAAGGTTCGCGCCCACGCGATGCAAATTGCGACGCCGATTCAGCTCTACTCGGCCGCACGCGGATTGCAGAACCAGAAGAAGACCGACGAAGCGATGAAACTTTTTCAGGAAGTGGTCAAACGATCTCCGCAGGACGTTTACGGGCATCTCTCTCAGGCTCGAATCAAATCGGCAGCTGGAGATTTCAATGCCGCTTTAACTGAAGCGAAAGCGGCACAGGCGGCGGCACCATCAGATGCGCAGAAGAAGGCGGTTCAGGGCTTGATCGATCGACTCCAGGCGAAACAGGACATTAATAAGTAATCCACGCAGCCAATCGATCGCGTTCGTGCCCAGTCTCGTTCGTCTTGTCTCGCTCTGGTCTCAGCGCCTCGTCATCGCGCTCATCGCGTTGATGGTTTGGCCAAAGATGCAGGCCGAAGATGTAGCCACGGCCATGCCGCAACCGATGAATGCCGCTGAAATCGGACAGGCCCTGCAAAAGCTGGATGTCCTCGGCCGCGTTCTTTACATCGCTGCGCATCCGGACGACGAAAATACGAATCTGATCGCGCTGTGGGCGAACGGAACGCATTACGACACAGCTTATCTTTCGGCCACCCGCGGTGACGGGGGTCAAAACCTGATTGGCCCGGAACTCGGGCCACGCCTTGGCGTGATTCGCACTTACGAGCTGCTCGCGGCCCGCCACATCGATCATGGACAGCAGTTTTTCACCAGGGCGTTGGATTTTGGTTTTTCCAAAAGTGCGGATGAAACCCTGAAGTTCTGGGACCGCGACAAGATCTTGTCCGACATCGTCTGGACGATTCGCAAATTTCGGCCGGATGTGGTCGTGACGCGCTTCAGTCCGGAGGATCACCTGACTCACGGTCATCACACTGCGTCCGCCATTCTGGCGCAGGAAGCGTTTCAAGCAGCCGGCGATGCTCAGGCGTTTTCCGGAACAGCTCGCGTTCGTGAAAGTGTGGCAGCCCAAACGCATCGTTTGGAATACTTCGCCGTTCTTTTTTCAGACGCGGCAGCAACCATTCGACCCCACTGGCCTAACGACTCTGGAGGCCGGCGGATTTAATTCATTACTGGGAAGATCCTACACCGAGATTGCGGCGGCGAGCCTGAGCATGCACAAAAGCCAGGGCGTGGGGAGTCCGCCCCGGCGCGGCGAACGCAAAGAATATTTCAAGCTTCTCCGCGGCGCGCCGATTGAGCCGGCTCGCTTTTTGATGGCGTTGATACGACATGGGGCCGGGTCCCGAATTCCGACGCGATTGCCGAACAAGTTCGACAATTGACGGCGAACTTTGTCGCCGGGCGATCCGGCGGCTTCGATTCCCAAGTTGATGGAACTTCGGCAAGCACTTGGCGATTCAACCGACGACTGGGCAACGGCTAAACGACATGAAGTGGATATTCTGATCGCGTCCTGCGCTGCTCTTTATCTGGAAAGCTCGACCACTTCCGCCGTAGTCACACCCGGTCAACCTCTCCCGATTAAACTGGAGGCAATTAATCGTTCGAAAGTGTCGGTGAAACTGATCAGCGCGCGCGCGGCAATTTCCGGCGAAGCACTCCCAGCGGAGGCCGTGCTCGCGCAGGATCAGTTCGTCTCCAAAGATCTGTCGGCCACCGTGCCGGCGAACACTTCGTCTTCGCAACCGTATTGGCTGCGGAAACCTTCAACCATCGGCACCTTCACCGTGGACGATCAGCAGTTGATTGGGCTTCCGGTAAACCCGCCGGCGTTTCCGATCGAGGTCACGGTTGAAATTGCCGGTCAACAAATCCGTTACACGCTCGATACCCGATTCCGTCGCGTTGATCCGGTCGCGGGTGAGCTGCACGAGGATCTGGTCATTGCCCCGCCGGTTTTCGCTAATTTCCCGGACGCCGCTTTCGTATTTGGAGACGAAAAATCGAAAACGATTCCCGTGAAAGTCAGTGCGTCGACCGGAGCAGTGCACGGAGAAATTCATCTGGTGGCGCCGGATGGCTGGCAGGTGACGCCGCCATCTGCGCGAATCGACCTGAACGCGGCCGATGATGAAACGGTGTCGACATTTACGGTCAGTCCGCCTTCCGCTGCAAAGGAAGGCACCTTGCGAGCAGTCGTTAGCGCGGGCGGAAAGGATTACTCGTTCGCCCGGGAAATCATCGATTATCCGCATATCGGGTCGCATACCTTAATGCCGCCGGCGGAATCGAAGCTGGTGCGTGCGGACATTCGTAGAGGGGGCGAGTCCATCGGTTACATCCCGGGTGCCGGCGATGAAATCCCGCAGTGCCTCGAACAAATTGGCTACCGCGTCCAAACGCTCGCGCCGGCGGATATAACAGCGAGCAACCTGGCTCAATTCGATGCAGTGGTGCTCGGTATTCGCGCATATAATACCCAGAGCCGGATCGTTGACTGGCAGAAGCAATTACTTGCTTATGTCGAGGCCGGCGGCGTGGTGGTCGCTCAATACAACACCACCGCGGAGTTGAAGACCAAAGACATCGGACCGTATCCGTTCGAACTTTCGCGCGACCGCGTCACTGACGAAACTGCCGAAGTCAGAATTCTCGCACCGGATCATCCGGTCCTGAACACGCCTAACAAAATCACCGCGGACGACTTCAAAGGATGGGTCCAGGAGCGCGGATTGTATTTTCCCGACAAGTGGGATTCGCATTGGGTCCCGATTCTTTCATCCAACGATCCCGGCGAAAAACCTCATGATGGCGGTCTGCTGATCGCGAAATTCGGCCGGGGCTATTTTGTTTACACGGGCTATTCCTGGTTTCGCCAGTTGCCCGCCGGCGTGCCCGGGGCGTATCGGTTATTTGCCAATCTTGTTTCGTTAGGCAAAGCGAAATGAATCGGGAAGAACGCCCTCCATTATTTGGCAGTTGGCGAACCGCCTACTGGATCGCCATCGGTTTGTTTATTTTGGAGGTGGCGTTGTTCTACGCGTTTACGCTGCGGTTTTCGTGAATCGCCTCGATTACGTCGTCCTGATGGCAACGATTATTGCCATTCCGTTGTACGGCGTTTGGCGATCGAAAGTGCGAGACACGCTCGGCCATTATCTCAAGGGCGACTCGAGTATTCGCTGGGGAACCATCGGCCTTTCCGTCCTGGCCACCCAGGCCGGCCCGATCACATTTCTTTCATTACCCGGCCAGGCTTATGAGAGCGGGATCGGTTTTGTGCAAAACTATTTCGGGCAACCGTTCGCGCTCATCACCGTCTGCGCGATTTTCGTGCCGATTTTTCAACGCCTGAAAGTCTACACCGCTTACCAGTATCTCGGAGAGCGGTTCGATGATAAGACGCGACTGCTCGGCGCGTTTTTGTTTCTGATTCAGCGGAGCCTTGCCACCGGAATCACCATCTACGCTCCGGCAATTGTTCTTTCCGCCCTCCTCGGCTGGCAATTGAATCTGACCATCTGGTTAGCGGGCGGCGTAGTCATCGCCTACACCGCTTTCGGTGGCACGAAAATCGTCAGTATCACCCAGCGTTATCAGATTTTGGTTATTTTCGTGGGCATGGCCCTGGCCTTTGTCATCGCCGTCCATCGATTGCCTGACAACTTGTCATTTCGGCACGCTCTCTCGCTCGCCGGCGGCATGGGCAAATTGCAGGCGGTCGATTTCTCCATCGACGCGCACAAGCGTTACACATTTTGGTCCGGCATTTTCGGAGGGTTTTTTCTCGCCTTGTCCTATTTTGGCGCCGATCAATCGCAGGTTCAGCGTTATCTGGCCGGTAGCTCGCTCACGGCCAGCCGGTTTGGTCTTCTTTTTAATTCGGTCGTCAAAGTCCCGATGCAGTTTTTGATCCTGCTCCTCGGGGTCATGGTGTTCCTGTTTTACCAATTCGAGAAGCCGCCGGTTTGCTTCAATCAGCCGGCGGTCCAACGCGGCATCGCTCTCGGGCACGGCGAAGAACTCAATGTCCTCCAAAAACAATTCGACGATGTCTTTGCTCGCAAGCGAGCCTTGTTAATCTCCGACGCCGCGGTCGATCGGGAACAACTTCAGCGCCTGGACGCGAAGGCGCGCGAAATCCGCGATCAGACAACCACTCTTCTTCAGAGCGTCGGTGCGAAAGCAAAAAGCAAAGACTCAGACTACGTCTTTATTACTTTTGTCGTTCAACATCTTCCGCATGGCGTCGTCGGTTTGCTGGTCGCAGTGATCCTTTGTGCCACCATGTCGGCGACCGCCGCCACCTTGAACGCCTTGGGCTCGACCACCGCGGTTGATTTGTATCGGCCATTCATCCGACCGAATGCGAGCGACCGTCACTACGTGATCGCGACACAAATATTGACGATCGCCTGGGGATTAGTCGCGATCGGCGTCGCCTCGTTCGCGAGCCTGGTCGAAAATTTGATCGAAGCCGGCAACATCCTGGGCTCGATATTTTACGGAACCATTCTCGGTCTGTTCGTGGTGGCGTTCTTTGTTCGAAGCGTGCGCGGCTCGGCGGTCTTTTTCGCCGCGCTGATCGCGCAAACGTTGGTGCTTCTGATGTTCTGGACGCTCAGCATCAGTTATCTTTGGTACAATGTGATTGGCTGTGTCGCTGTCGTTGTTTTCAGTCTGATCCTGGAACGAACCCTGTTTGCCGGTCGCGCCGCCACCTAAAGTCGATGTCCCAACCGATCATTTGTTTCGGTCAACAACCGTGCGGATTCTTTCCGAAACGTTTTCTTTACGGTAAAATCGTGGCCGCGCGCCGTCTCCAGGCCAGCATCGGGGGGCAGATTGTGTTTTTTTATCACGATAGCGATCACGATCCGCGCGAAACGACAACCATCTTGAGCGAGCGCAGCTCCGGACGCGAACAACCCTTTAATTTCGAGTTCGCGAGTAAAATTCAGAAACAATTCTCGCCACTCTACGCCAAACGGATCCTGCCGAATTGGAAGGAAAAAATGGCGCGGCAGCTCGGCCAGTATGTCGATCGCGACTTGGTTGAGAGTTTTAGTTCGATCGACCGCACGAATCCGGCGGATTTTTGTCTGGAAATGTACCGGCAAATCGACCTGCTCGATGACATACGAATCGAACGATCGAGCGATCCCGAATTTCGCCAGCGTGCCGTCCCGGTGGACGATTATTTTGTGGATGTTCGCTGGGAGAGACGAAATCGTGCGGGCGCGTCATCGCGACGGAAACCTTTTGTTGCATAAAGGCGGCGGCAAATGGATTGAAGTCCCGCGGCAGGATTTTGGCGCGGCGCAAATAAGTCCCGCGCGCGATACTCGGTTTCGTTGGATGCAGTCGGTCATTCACTGCACGCATTATGTCGCCGGCGCCGGCGAGCGCGGTTATCTCAAGGAAGCGGACGCGCCGGAGGTCCAATTTGTCTCGCGTCTGGACGTGGCCGATCCGGAAAAGGCATACGTCCCCGATTGATGAAACGAGTTCGATGAAAATTGGGATTACCTGTTTTCCGTTGATCGGCGGCAGCGGCATTCTGGCGACGGCGCTGGGAACGGAACTGGCCGCCAAAAACCACGAGGTTCATTTCTTCAGTTATGCCAAGCCGGTGCGCCTGAATCTCTCAGCTCCGCGCATCCACTTCCACGAAGTCGCCGTCGGCGAACACAGTGTATTTCCATGTCCGGATTACACTTTGCCGTTAGCCGTCAAGATGGCCGACATCGGGCGTTCCGAAAATCTCGATGTCTTCCACGTGCACTATGCTGTTCCGCATTCGACGGCTGCTTTTCTCGCGGCACAGATGATCGGCGGATTCCGCCCCGAAAATCGTGACCACGTTGCACGGGACCGACACCACCCTGCTTGGACCGAATCCGCAATATCGCCCGGCGATCGCACATGCATTGATGCATTCGGACGCCGTGACCGCGGTATCGCAGAGCTTGCGCCAAAAAACACTCGATGTGTTCGGATTGGCCCGCCCGGTAGAAGTGATCCCAAACTTCTTTACCCCGTCGCTACCGACGCGCACCCGTGAAGAGATCCGGCGCGAATTTGGTATTTCCGATGAATTCCTCGTCTTACATATGTCGAACCTTCGCCCGACCAAGCGGATCGATCTTCTGTTACGGGTAATCGCTGCGACCGAGCAGCGGAAAAAAATTCGCCTGCTCATCCTGGCTGGTGGTCGATTCGAGCTCGGTACGAACCTCTGCTCGATCGAACTCAATATTCGAGAGAACGTGATCGTTCGCACGGCCGCTGAACCGGTCGAAAATTACATCAACGCCTCGGATGCCGGCATATCCACGTCCGAAGTGGAAAGCTTTGGCCTCAGTATTCTGGAGATGATGTTTTTCGCCAAACCGGTGCTTGCCTTTGCGATCGATGGAGTTCCTGAAGTGATCGGAGACGCGGGCTCTCTCCATCCGTTCGGCGACATTACTTCGATGGCGGCAACTCTGGATCAGCTTATCGAATCTCCCTCGGCGGCGGCAAGTCTCGGCCAACGCGGCGAAGTTCGCGCGAAATCGGAATTTACGGCAAAGAATGTCGTCCCGATGTACGAAAAGGTTTATTCCCGGGTGCTCAGCCCGGAACGCTAAGACGAAGGTATTCGGGCTGGCGGTCTCGCCAAACAACGGATCTGTAGGAGACGCTGGTAGCGTCTCGTTTTGAACGGGAGGCAAACTGCTTCCCTTGCAGCAGAAGTCGCAAATCTCAGCGCTGTCCGCTTCCGGAATCGCAACTACTGGTCGGCCGCTGTGGTTGAATAATCGAGCGACTTAAACTGTCTGAGAAGAACAACCCTATGAAAATGAAACTTTGTGCGATGGCGGTGCTGATAAGCGTTGTCTCTGTCGTCCAGGCGCAGGCCGGCGATCATCATCATGCAAGTTCCGTCAGCGCCGGAACGGCCGTCGGAAGATCCGGATCGTCGCGCGCTGCCTATTATCGTTCCGGAACGGGACGAATCTACGCCGGGAATATGAACGCCCGATTCAACAACTCGGCCTACGCCATGCGTGGGTTTGCTCAAAACCGCATCTATTCCAGCAGGCCGGTGATGAATGGCACGAACCAATTCGCCGGACGAAGTTTCGCCAACGCTGGATCTTTCAATTCCCGGTTTGCTCAGAACAGAACATTTTCACAAGGCAGAACTTTCGCCCGGACCGGCCGCAATTTCCGAACTGGAAACAATTTGCGCGCGAATTGGCAGGGCCACGTGTTTGCGCGCCAGTCTTTGAATTGGCATCGCGACTGGGACCGGGGACGCGATCATTGGTGGAATGGCCATCGCTGCGCTTTCATCGGCGGAAGCTGGGTCGTCTTCGATTTTGGATTCGATCCATGGTGGCCTTACGGATACCCCTACGCCTATCCGTATCCGCCCTACCCGACCGGCTATTATCCTGACAACTACGCTCCGCCGGCGGACGATTACGGCTACGGGCAGGATCAGGAAGAAACGCCTTCTCAGCGGTACTATCGCGAGAACGGAAAATAACTGACGGCCAGCGCCACGGCGCAGCCGAGCCGGAAGAAAAACAAGTTGGGTCACGCGTGACGCAATTGGCGATGCTATAATCGCATCACTTTTGCCACACTCGAACTCCACAGCGTCAACCGCGCGAGCTCATGCGATTATTGCCCTAACGATACTCGCCCCGATTTTGGGCGGGTCCGTGGATATTTGGGCGGAAGGGGTTTTGGCAATCGGTGCCGGCTTATTGGTCCTGGTTTGTCCGCCGCGCCGAAATCTGGGCAGCACCGCCAATGGCCTGTTCGTCGCGCTACTGTTAATCGCAGCCACCGCTTTCCTGCCGGCCGCATGGATCGGCGGCCTGTCGACTGGAAAGTGGCATTGCAAAACTTGGGAGCACATTTGCCGGCAACGCACTCGGCCCAACCCTGGATGAGTTTGCAGTGGACGCTTTTTCTCTTGCTCGTTCTGACGTGGGCTTACTACCTCGCCGCCATCGAGTGGAACCGAGATCTGCGAGAAACCGTCGTGCGCGCCCTGTCATTCGGAATTCTGATTTTGTCGGCAGCACTCATTTTCGGATTCGTGACAAAACTTCGGATTCCTTTCTGGCCGCATGTGAACGAGTTCGGCTTTTTTCCAAACCGGAATCAAACCAGCAATGTGCTCGGCTTGGGCGCGATCATGATTTACGCGCTTGGCCTGCAACGTTTTCAGGAGGGCCGGCGATATTGGTGGCTGTGGCTGGCCAGCCTGTCCCTGGTTTGCTGGGCGCTGATCATCGACGGCTCGCGTTCCGGAATCGTTCTCTTCTTTTTGGGTGCGCTGGCCGTGCAAATCTATTGGTGGTTGAGCTCGACCGATCGCCGCCAAACGATGGTGGCGTTGGGTGGTCTGACTTTGCTGATCATCCTGTTCGTCGTTGATGGCGGTGCGACCTTGCTGCGATTTACCCGGGAGAGCGCCGGATTTTTCGAAATGGGTCGCAATTTGCGAATCGCGATTCTTCGCGACGCCGTTCACCTGATCGCCCATTCTTCTCCCGTCGGAATCGGCCTGGGCAATTTCTGGCCGGTATTTGCCGTGCACCGGCACTACTCATTCACCAACAGTCAAACTGCGCATCCCGAAAGCGATTGGATATGGGGCGCGATCGATCTTGGATGGCTTGGCCTGATCGTTGCCGTCGCGATTTTTTGCTGGTGGTTGATGCAATGTCCACCGTTCCAATCCGGAACGAACCGTCTCCTTCGCATCGCGGCGATGGTTTGCGGAATTGCGTTTGCCGCTCACGGGCTGTTTGACGTTTCCGGGCATCGATTGGGCGCGTTATGGCCGGCGCTGCTTCTCGGCGCGATGGCGATAAATCCGGCGAAGGAATATCGACAATCGGCGATCGTGCCGATCGTTTTTCGCCTAATGGGAGCGATTCTCCTCGTCACCGGCGTTTGGTGGGTCGCGTCTATTTTTGTCGATACGCCGCCGACCACCGCGACGGTGGATCGACTACGAGCAAAGGTGAACGGCGCAATCACGTCGGGAAATTTCACCGGAGCCAAGGCCACCGCGACGAGCGCGCTCCGGGTGGTGCCACTGGATTGGCTGCTCTACTACAAACGAGGTATCGCTGAAGCCGCATTGCTCGATTCGCGGTCCCTGGTCGAACGCGATTTCGCAGTCGCGCGATATCTTTTGCCGAACTGGCCGGACCTGTATCTCCAGCAAGGAATTG
Source organism: uncultured Verrucomicrobiae bacterium (assembly GCA_963846065.1). Lineage (GTDB taxonomy): Bacteria > Verrucomicrobiota > Verrucomicrobiia > Chthoniobacterales > UBA10450 > DASPUI01. The sequence goes on along the minus strand of CAWJUP010000017.1, from coordinate 40,274 downwards.
TTTGGATCAACCTGGGCGACCCCGATTTGGCGTTTTCGGTTTGGCAGGAAGGAATGCATCGCTTGCCGGATAATGCCGTCAGTCTTTACTCCGACATGTTTGGCGCGGTCCGGGACGACGCGGACCTGCGTGACCGGTGGCGCAAGCTCGCGGACGACCAGACAAACCTTGTCCTAACGTTTTTGGCGCAGGCTAACGAAACTGAATTCCAAATAGAGCTGCAGGAATTGCTCGCCGCTAACGAACAACTGGCCGGATTCAGCGGCAAGGATCTGCAACGATTGTTCGCGTTGTGGTATCAAAAGGGCGACAAGCTCTGGCTGGCCGAGACTTTGAAACAACACGCAGACTGGCAGAAAATTGCCTGGCCCCAGCTTGCTCGCAGTTACGCCGATTACCAAGATTATCGGCAGGCGTTCGAAACGGCGGCGGCATTTTTGGATGCTCCCCGCCTGGGGGATCCCATTCATCTCAATCGTCAGCGGAATTGGCGTTGCAGTTCCAAGCCAATCCCGAAGATGCTGATGCGGGCGTCGCCCTGGTATCGGCGCTGGCCAGTGAAGGCAAAACCGACGCAGCTTTGTCGACATTGGTGGTCGTGCGGAATTTGCGCAATGCGCCGAAGAACCTGGCGATGATCGAGGGCCATCTTTGGGCGGACAAGAAAGAGTGGCTACGCGCCTGGCAAGCGGCGGCGCCGCTGGTGCCGGGCGACTAGGCCATGGGTAATCCATTGATTTTCACACGGCAAAAAAGCTTAAGATCCCAGCTCGCCGCACTTCCTTTGAGAACCCTTCGTCTGCTCATTTTCGTGGGTGTCTTGACTGCTCTCTGGCCAAACCCAAGGCTGGTTGCGCAGGACGCCGTCCAACCTGCCCAGACGGAAACGTCCCAGCCGGTCAACAACGAACCGACTCCGGCCCCAATCGTCCAGGAACCGCAAAACAGCGCGCCGGCGCCGATCGTGACCGTCAACGACCGGCCAGTTGCTGAAACCCCGCGACGTTTTCATTACGGTTTCGTTTTCACTATTCGCGGCGCTTATGACGACAACATCAATCTCACTCAATCGAATAAGACGGGCGATTTCTACACGTCGCTCGAGCCGGTGATCTCTTTCGGTTTTGGTGGAGCAGGCGAAGACCAGACCAATTCGCTGAATTTCGTCTATGCGCCTAACGCTTACATTTTTGCCAAGCGCTCCGATGCCGATGCGATTCAGCACATCATTCATTTGGACGCAGCGCGTCAACTGGCCAGGCTCACTCTGAGTCTCGGCGAAGATATTCAGATTCTGGACAGTAGTAATCTGACATCGCTGAACGATACCACGGGCCGTCAGGCAAACGTGGATGTCGGACAACGGACAAAAGAAAACATTTTCACCACGCGGGTCGGCGCGTCTTACGATCTGTCGAGCAAGACTTCGCTGAATGGCAACATCAATTATCAGGTTTATGAATATCCGAGCCTGCTCAGTTCGGAGACCATTCAAGGCAGCCTGTATGTGAATTACAATTACGGCGCCAAAGTTATTTTTGGAATCGGCGGGACCGGAGGTTACGACACTTCGGATGGAGCAGCCGCCGACCAGTATTTCGAACAGATCAACGGCCACCTCAGTTATCAGCTGACTGGCAAAGTGAGTTTGAACGCAACGGCCGGAATTGAAATCCGCGAATTCGCAAACGGCGCTCGCGGCGAATATACTTCCCCTGTTTTTGATCTGAGCGCGAGCTATCTGCCGTTCGACGGAACATCGATCTCGTTGACCGGCAGCCGAACCACCCGCAATTCGGCAGCGATTTCCGGAACCGATTATTCTTCGACCAAAATCGATCTCTCCGCGCGACAACGACTCCTGCAACGCGTCTCCATTGGCTTTAACGTAGGCTACGAAAACGACAGCTACTTCAGCGCCGCGAGAAACGTTGACGTTTCCCGCTCCGACGACTACTATTATATCCAGACATCGGTCGACTTGAATGTGACCCGGTTTTGGACCGTAGGCGCATATTATCTTCACCGGGAAGACTCAAGCTCGCTCGAATCCTTTCAATTTAGCGACAATCAATTCGGCGCCCGCACTTCCCTCACGTTTTAGCGTTCTCCTCGCATGAAGCTTAGTTTTCTGGCGCTCTTCGTTGCTACCATTTCATTCGCGCAATCCCCCGCCCCGGCTTCGGCCTCGGATTCCCAACAACGCAGTTCAACAAACAACTCGTCGTCGTCGTCCCAAAGCTCTGCCCCGCTCGGGGCCGTCAGCGCGCCGACCGGTTACATCTTGAGCGCGAACGATCAGGTCGGCGTGGAAGTTTTCGGCGAAGAAGATTTGCGGACCTACGGGAGATTGAATGGCGAAGGCAATCTCAGCGTTCCCCTGATTGGTTCGGTCCATCTTGCCGGACTCACGCTGACGCAGGCGGCAACGAAATTAACCGATTTGTTTGGGCGCGATTATCTCGTGAACCCGAAGGTCAACGTGATGTTGATGGGTTACGCCAAACGTCGCTTCACCATGCTCGGACAAGTCAATCGACCGGGAAGTTATGAAATGCCGGATGGCAGTCCGGAAGGCATCGATATGCTGGAAGCCATAGCGACCGCCGGCGGCTATACCAGGATCGCAGCGCCGGAAAGAATCAGCGTTCGCCGCGGCACTCAAGTCATCCGGGTCAACGCGAAGAAGCTGGCCCGGGGAGGCAAGGAAGATTTCACCGTGCTCCCGGGCGACACAGTGACTGTCGGTGAGAGCATTTTTTAGCCATTGTCAGCCCTGCAAATCGGCGGGAACAGAGTAAGCTAGTAGCATCCGCAATGATCCCTTCTCAAACTGAGCCACGCCCGGTCGCGAATCAGCCGGCGGCGCCGCCCGTTCATCCGGCGATCGACGCGATGATGGAGCCGCAGCGGGGATTTAATCTGCGCCAGTTTTGGCACAGCTTGATCGAGCGAATCTGGATCGTGGCGCTTTGTGTTTTGGCCGGTCTTTTTATCGCGCTCGGGTATCTCGGCCGGACGCCGAAAACGTATCAGGCGCATACGGTGATGGAGGTTGAATTTCAGGAGCCGACATTTATTCCGGGAGAAGATTCATCCCTTCGCATGCGTTCGTTGTTTCTTGCCAGTCAGGAAGCGTTACGCACCATCGAGCAGAATCTGACCAATCGCGCCATGCTAGCCCGAGTGATCCGGGCGGAAGGCCTGGCCGAAGATGGCGGCACTGCTCTTCTGGGGGTGAATGTGCAAAACGAAAAACCGAAAAGCAGCGCCGCCCCGGCGAGCACACCGGTTTCGCGCAATCAACCGAATCTCGTCGCCGGAATGACCTTTACTCCGATGGAGGAAGCGTTGGCCGCGGCTCTTTCCGGAATGGTGAAAGCGTCGATTCGACGCGGAACTCGTTTGATCGATGTTTACGTTACGAACCGCGATCCGGTCATGGCGCAGCGGTTGGCCGAAGCGGTTGGGCGCGAATATATTCGCAATTCCATCGAGCGCCGCGCGTCGTTCAGCCAGGACGCACTTCGTTATTTGTTAGAGGAAGAAGAACGCCTGAAGGCAAATTTGCAAAAGAGCGAGGCGGCGGTGGCAGAATATAAGGCGAACACGCCCGATGCACTTCAGTTGGGCGGTGGTACCACTGCCACCGGAAGCCAGACTGGCGCGGGGTCGGGTTCGGGCGGCGGACGTGGCGGTATCGTGGAAGACAAACTCCAGGAACTGAACAGCAAATTGACCACAACAAAGACCGATCGATTGCGTTTGGAAGGTGAGCTCCAGCAAATCCAGGAAGCGGGCGATAACCTGGATGAATTGCTCGCCGTGCCGAGTATCTCCACTGCTCAGTTGGTCAATGAAGCCCGCCACAATGTCACGCAAATCGAGGCCGAGATCGCCACCTTGTCGCTGCGTTACAAGGAAAAGCATCCCAAGATGATGGCGGCGAAAGCTTCGCTCCGGGAAGCTCAGGAAAAGCTGCACCAGGCCGTGGTTTCTCAACCCGCCATCCTGAAGAATGCGATCGAGCAGGCGAAAGCAACGGAAGGAACCTTGCAAAATGCCATTCACGATCAGGAAGGCAGCGCCGTCGCCCTGAACAAGGCGGCCATCGGGTATCAGGAGTTGGCGCGGCAGGCCGAAACGGATCGCGCTCTCTACGAAAGCGTGTTGAAGCAGATCAAGGAGACAAACTTAACGAAAGACGTTAAAGCCAACGCGGTCAGCATCGCCGAACATTCCGTTCTTCCGCGGCAGCCGGTGAGTCCGATTCCGTCAAAAACAATCACGCTTGGGTTACTTGGCGGACTGGCCGCGGGGTTGGCCTTTGTCTTTGGCGCGGACGCGCTGGATCGATCGGTCAAAACGGTCGACCAAGCAGAAGCGACCTTGGGATTGCCGGTATTAGCAGCCGTCCCGGAAACCAAGACCAGCGAAGTGAAATCGAAAACGGAGGACAACGCGGCTCGCGGCGCCTTGAAGTATCGGATGGTTGACGAAGCTCCGGGCGGGCCGATCGCCGAAAGTTTCCGGAATTTGCGTGCCGCTCTCTCGCTTTTGGGGCCGGCGGCCGACCGCAGCATTTTTCTCTTCACCAGTGCGTTGCCTAACGAGGGGAAAAGCTTCACCAGCGTGAATTACGCTCTGTCTCTGGCTCAGCAAGGCCATCGCGTGTTGTTGATCGATGGCGATTTGCGCCGGCCGAACATTCACAAAGTTTTCCGAGCCAACAACGAATCGCGCGAACAGTATCCGGGCCTGGTCGATCAACTCATCGGTGCGGTCGAGCTGCGCGATGCCGCCAGACTGGTCGCCACCGTGGAAACCGAACCGATTGGTCTGGTTTCTTCACGCGCCACTCAGCCGAAGTCGGGACAACTTTTCGTTTTAGCCGGGGGACAACGCGCGCCGAATCCCGCTGAGCTCTTGAGCGGCGATTGTTTTCAGCGCCTGATCAGTGAAGCGGCTTCGATGTTCGATCGAGTGGTGGTTGATAGTGCGCCGATCCTTGCCGTCAGCGACACCTTGTTGATGGCGTCGCATGTGCAAACGATTTGCATGGTCGTGCGCGCAAGCAAAACTCCGCGCAATGCGATTCATCGTGCCCTTACTCTGTTATCGGCCGCTGGGACTCGTCCAGCCGGCATGGTTTTGAATCGCCTTCCGCGGCGACGTGGCGCCGGTTACTATTACTATTACGCCTCGCATGGATATGGCGATGGACAGGGCTCGTACACCGGCGAATACAAGAATCGCACGTCATCTATCATCGAGCACTCCAGCAATGGCTCTTCTTCGGAAGAAGAGCCGCCCGCGGTATAGTCATCGGCAATTCGAGGGGCGGCGGTTTGCTCTCGCGAGTCATCCCGAAACTCGTTAGTGTGATCCGCTGATGAAGCCACAAGACCTTTTTGGCGTTATCCTTCGAACTTTCGGTCTTTGGTTAGCCATCTGGGGTTCTTGGAATACTTTGGCCGGCTTGAAATATCTTGCGCCGACGATCACTGCGGCGATGACCGGAGTGCCGTCGCATCATGACGCATTCTCATATTTTGTTTACGGCCTTCCGGCCTTGTTAGCCGGGATCCTGTTCCTCACGTTCGCGGACGCGTTCATCCGGTTCACTTATCCGCCACCGAAACCTCCGCCTTTGCCGCGAGAAGCCAAGATCCCGCAGCCTGAGAAATCACACGACCAATCCGGCATAGAACCTGGACGCTGAAATCGGCGGGCTGGGCGACCGCCCGTTTATCTAGTTGGCGACTGGGAAGTCGCCACTCCTTGATTGGATTATTGCTTCGTGTAAACGGAGGAAGTAATTCCGCTCGGATTGTATCCTGGCGCGGTCGCCATTGCCTTCACCGTTGTCGTGGCAGTGATGACAAAGTAACTCGTGTACCGTTTTGAGCTCGGCGTCGGTGTGCTTCCGTCAACCGTGTAATAGATCGTCGAGCCGGGTGTGTCGCAGGTAATTTGGATCGACATCGATTTGGTGAACGTCGTGCTCGTCGGATGAATCACCGGGGTGAGAACCGAGCTACCCGGTACCGGCGTTGGAGTCGGGGTCGGTGTTGGAGTCGGCGTCGCGGTCGGTGTCGCCGTTGGGGTCGGTGTCGGCGTTGACGTCGGATTCGGCGTGGCCGTGGGAGTCGCGGTTGGGGTCGCCGTCGGTGTGGCGGTCGGCGTCGCCGTCGGCGCAATCGTCGCCGTCGGAGTCGGTGTTGGCGTGGATCCCGAACCAAAAATTGCTACGGCCACGCCACTCGGATTGTAGTTGGTGGCAAACGCCTTTGCTTTAACCGTCGTTGGGCCGGTAAGGACAAAGTAACTCGTGTATCGCGTCGAACTCGTCGTCGGTGTCGATCCATCCAAGGTGTAATAAATCGTCGCCCCGGTGGTGTCGTCGGTGATTTGCACGGACGTCTTCTTCGTCACGTTCCCGCCGGCCGGATGAATCACCGGCGTGAATGCCGTTTGCACCGGTGTCGTTGTCGGGGTCGGTGTTGGAACCGGCGTGACGGTCGGCGTCGGAGTCGGCGTAATCGTCGGCGTGACGGTTGGCGTCGGCGTTGCCGTGGGCGTCGGGGTCGGACTTGGCGTTCCGAGCAGACCAAAAACCCCTACCCCACCAGCCGTCCCGAGATAAACCTTCCCATTGGCTATTGTCGGCGTGACATATTTTTCGGCCACGCCGATTCGGTCCCGATTCGATGCAGCCATGTTGTTGTTATAAAATTCGGTGGCCAGATTGTTGGCATCGTAAGCGTGCAGAACGGCATAACCATCCGAGCCGAACTGTGGCGCCCATACGATCCCGTTGCTTGTTCCGTTGGCCGAGATGCTCGGCGTACTTCCCGGATATTGGAAAGTCACTGCATTTTGCGAACTGTACGGCGTCTGGATTTTGGCGTTAACGATGTTGTAGGCTTTTAACGTGTCTGCCTTTCCGCCGATGTAGATCCGGTTATTGAAATAGGCCAGCGTTCCCCACAAACCGGAAGCAGTAGCTCCCGATACGTCCTGATAAATCGATGTGTTCCCCGTCGACACGTATTTCCCCATGTTGTTCCGATCAACGACGTAGACGTGACCATCTTTGCCGGACCCGGCCGCGAGATATCGCGTTTGATTGTTGGAATCGACCATCGGCGGCAATATCACCGCGCCGCCCGAACCGAGGTCCGTATCCGCGTTCGATTCGGAAACCGTGTTATACATGGTCCAGTAATCGAGCACCTGGAGGGTGTTGTTCGTGGTCGAGATTTTGACGAAACAGTTTCCGTAATCGTTATGAATCGGAAACCCGCTCGAGAGCGTGGTATCGAACGTGCCGTTGCCGGTCAGCGTAATGATATTTCCGCTGTCATCGACGGCCGGTGCCGCCCCCGAGCCCCAAATCGCGCCGTCATATCCATTCGGAACCAAGTTGAATACCGAAGCGCGCGTCAGATTGCTTTGATTGTAACCGATAATGAACGCCGTGTACGGACGGTGATCGCAGTGCGAAGCCCAGAACGTGTAAATCACTCCGTTACTCAGGACGAGGCCGGAGCGCTCCTTATATTGAGACGGGTCGAAAACGACGTTGCCGCTGACGCTATTGTCGCCGCTTCCGGGATAAGTCCCGGCAATTTCCGCCGGCCCATTCAACAGCTCGGCCCCGGTGGTGAGATCGAGCGCATGCAGCCGCTGATGATAAACACCGCCGCTGTCGATGCTCATTCCCACCACGTAAATCGTTCCGTTCGTCCCGGCATTGCGATCGATCACCGGTGTAGCGGAAATTCCAATCTCTTTTGAAATCTGAGAGCAGTTGCGCGTATCCGAAACCAGCTCGTTCGGTTTCAAAATCGTGACCTGCCAAAGCACGCTGCCGTTGTCGGCGTCGCACGCGTAAACCGAGTCGTGTTCCGTCACTATATAAACCACGTTGTGTGTTCCCTGGTTTGGAATCGACAGATTCGAGACGATCAGCGGTTGGGCGTAAACCTGGCCGTCAACCGGGATCACGAAGAGTTTGCCAAACTGACTGACGTTCACGTTCGCCGGTGTCAGAATGGTTTCGTTCGGATTTGTGCCGGTCCGGTAGTTGTCGTTGTGCCAGGTTAAGACATCGGTCGCGAAAATTGGCGTCCGCGACGATGATCATTCCCGCCGCTAAAACGAACTTCCGGATCATTTCCCGTCCAAACTAGCAAAATACCTCCGAAACGCGAGAACAATTAGGGCGGCGCGCCACCCCTCGCCCCTTGTTGCTTGTTCCCTGCTCTTCGCCCGCACTTCAGCTTCTCACTATTGTGGAGGCAGCCGTGTCGGCTGCGACTAAAGATTCGCGATCGATTCTGATTCTCTACGGAAGCAAACGAAGATCATTCCGCAATTCGGACCTGGCCTCTCTGACCTTCTGTCCTCTGATCTCTGACCGCTGACCGCTGGCCTCTGCCCTTTCCCCTCTGCCCTCTGCCCTCTGGCCCCTTGCTCCCCGCCCTTTGCCCCTTCCCCTTGCAGTTTCCTGTTCCCAATCGCTTCAAAAAAGACCAGGATAACAATCTCTCTCCGGATCATAAGCTGATCATTCCTGGTGATTTAAAAGTTCACGAAATCTCCCGTCGCGAATTTGCGAATCACCCGATAGCCGATAACCGATAACGAGATTTAAGCATTACGGCCGTTCGATCATGAGAACCGAACTGAACGCGCAAGCCAAGGCCGTCACCGCGGTCCGCCGCCTCAAAGCGCTCGTCATCCTTCTGATCATTTCAAATCTCGCGCTCGGCCTGATCGCTTTCTATTATTTGCGCGCGATCGATCGCAAATATTCGGATCTGATCGGCCGCACGGTTCCGGCGTTAAACGACTTGCAGGAACTGACGACCGTGACCATGCAGGTCATGCATAATACCAATCCGGAAACGTTCGGGAGCGCAACGCCGGGCCAGATTGCCGCGCGCGTCGAAACCGGAATTTCACGCGACCACGAACTGCGCGGGGAGATTTTGAAATTCCAATGGCCGGCAAACGATGCCAGCCAGCGGAGGAACCTGCGCGAGACTGGCGACCAGTTTGATCAGCAGCTGGGTCAACTCATTGTCCTGTTTCGATCCGGCCGAACGACTGAAGCCACGCAATCGCGCGAACAAACGCTTCGCCCCGATTTTGATCGCTACGTCGCCGCGACCAGCCGGGCGGCCGATTTGTTTCAGGCCCAAACTTTGAAAGCAAGTAACGGTTTCACCGCGCGCACCCTGAGCATTTCCAATTTCATGCTCGGTTTTGCCACCTGGCCATTGATCGCGCTCTGTCTAATTTTTCTCGTCACCTCCGCGCTCGCCTTAGCGTTACTTTTCCTGTTCGACCGAAAACTTACGTAGCTCTTTGCTCTTTGCCCTTCGCTCCTTTGCTCCTTGCTCCTCGCCCTTCGCTTTTCAGCCCTCTCGCCTTTCGGCCTGCGAAGCAGGACGAATCGCGGCCGTAGCCTTGCGCGAAGGCGGATCGCACCTTGAAGCCCTTCCTGCCCATTCCGCAATTCGCAATCCGCAATCCGCAATCCGAAGATCCCTCGCTCTTTGGCTCTTTAGCTCGCTGGCCCTTGCTCTTAGCCCTCTGCCTTTCGCCTGCGAAGCAGGACGAATCGCGCCGTAGCCTCGGCGAAGGCGGATCGCCCCTTGCCCTTCTCTCGTTAGCTTTTCCGCCGCCGTCTCACCGCCAGACGACCGACTGCTCCGATCGTCAAGATCCCGGCCAACCAGGTCGACGGTTCGGGCACGGCCTGAAAGTCAATCGTGTCGCCGCCATTGAGGAGACTCGTGCTCATCCAGTCGAGGTATTGCAGATTATCGCGCTGACCGCTTCCGATATTGAATCCGATCCGGAAAACATTTTCACTTCCACCAAAAATGGCGGATCCGTAGGTCGGATCGTTCGCCCAATCATCCAGGGTCTTCGATCCAACGTTACCCATTCCGGCCACGAACAAACTAAACAAACTGGTACTTGAATCGGCCGACGAAGTATTCCAGCCCAGACCGGCTGCTGGATCAACGTAAGCGAAGATGTAGAGATTGCTCTCCGCATTGTTGGTTAGGGCAATATTCAATCCGACGGTGCGAGATGTCGGTTGCGCCTGATTGTAATATCGGTAGTTCACGTTGAAGCTCGGATCAGTCAACGCTGTGGCTGCGGCGAAACCGCTTGTGTTGACGTAACTGATATCGCTCTTGCCGTTATTATTCCCGGTCCCGTCCAACCGAACATAACCCAACCCGTTTAACGAACCGCTCGGGCCGGCGGGAGGCGGATTGCCTGCCGCATCACCGACATCGTTCGTCGTCTGACCTTCTTGCATGAAAACGATCTGCTGACCGATTGCCGTATCGTCCGCAGAGCTTGCGCTCCCGACGCTTCTGCCTAACAACGTGCTATTGATTGAAGGGCTGGTGTCGTTGGTTCCGTTCAAGGTCGTACTGCTCGCGTTGCGTGTGTCCCATGAGTACCAGCCGTTTTGGCCGAATTGGCTCACGACCTCGGTGGCCGAAAAGGAGGTTGCGGCCAGAAGCGTGAGAAGAAAACCAAACGTGATGATTGGGTAAACAAAAAGAAACCGAGAGGAATATTTCATAAGGGTGCTGGAGTTTGAGTTGTTCTGGCCAGGGGGCTGATTTGATAGGCCCGCCGGGCCGCGTGCGCCCGATTGTGCATGGAGAGCCCAACGAGTCAACGTAAAACGCGACCCCGACGCGTTTTATAGCGTTTGCCCTTTCGCCTGCGAAGCTGGACGAATCGCGCCGTAGCCTCGGCGAAGGCGGATGCTCCTCGCCCTTAGCCCTCCGCCCATTCCGCAATTCGCAATCCGCAATCCGAAATCCCCCGCTCCTTGCTCTTAGCCCTCTGCCTTTCGCCTGCGAAGCTGGACGAATCGCGCCGTAGCCTTAGGCGAAGCCGGATCGCCCCTTAGCCCTCCGCCCATTCCGCAATTCGCAATCCGCAATCCGAAATCCCCCTCCCCGCTCCCTCCGGGCTCTGAATCCCGTTTCAGTTTTTCAGTTTTCAGTTTTTCAGGATTTCTCATCAAACCCGTCGATTTCCACGGCATTTGTGCCACAATAGTCAGCCCCGTCCTTACTCCTCTTGGTCATCGCTAGCGTGCCGTTCCTCGATCCTGATACTTCAGCTTCTTCGCATGCTGCGGATCGCCGCAGCATCCCGTCTCTAGACGGATTGCGAGCGATCTCTATTTCATTAGTGTTACTCGCTCACGCGAGTTTACTGGCCGACTTTCCAAGCTGGCTTCGCCCAGCAAGCCATTTCGCTCTCTTGGGCGTCAGAATTTTCTATGTTATTTCCGGCTATTTGATTACCACTCTGCTGCTAAGAGAATGGGATCGAAAACAGCAGATCGATCTCCGCCGATTTTATTTGCGCCGCACACTTCGAATTTTTCCTCCGTATTATGTATTTCTCGCCTCTGTCGCGATTGCTGGCGCTTGTGGATGGTTAGACTTAAGTGGAGCGCGTTGGTTCCCAGCCCTTACTTACACTAGCAATATATTTCGACCTCATTCCTGGTTCATCGGTCATTCCTGGACGCTGTCTATTGAAGAACAGTTTTACATTTGCTGGCCACTTGTCCTCAGCACTCTCGGACGCAAAGGGGCGCTCAAAGTAGCGCTTCTCGTCTTAATCTGTTCTCCAATTTTGCGCGTAGGCAGTTTCCTCATCCTGCATAACCCGCGCGCCGGCGAAATCATCGGTTTCGACTCGATTGCTGCAGGCTGCACACTTGCTTTAGTTGCACCGATGCTTGCTTCAAACGAACTATGGAACCGAATCAGTCATTCACGCGCATTCCTGGTTGTTCCTCTCATTGGTTTGGTCGTCCACTGGATCGGTGCAAAAGGGATCCGATGGGATTGGGCGTTCGACATCGCACTTGGACAAACGATCGTAGCGTTAGTGATCGCGATTACGATCGCCTGGTCCCTGGGTCATTCTAGCGGCGTTGTCTTTTCAGCACTCAATTTTAAGCCGGTGCGGTGGTTGGGCATTCTTTCGTATTCAATCTATCTCTGGCAGGAAATTTTTCTGTGGCAAGCGTCTCCACTATATTTGTGGACTGCCGTATTGTTAACTCTGTTGGCAGCAACGATGAGTTTCGCTTTGATCGAACGGCCGGCGCTATCCTTGAGAAGAAAAGCTGAACACCGGCTCGGCTGGCGCAGTGTGCGCGACGATCGCGAGCGAATCGTCGATGAAGCAGCTGAAACAGGTATGACGATCGCCGCGATTCCTGACAGTGAGCCGCATTCAGCTCGGTAAACCGGAACACTTTTGCCCGGCTGTTATGAAACGATTCGATTTCGCCTCCTTCCACGCAAAAATGGCAACTCATACTCTCAGATGAATCGCGCTGCGCAAGCGAGTGGTGCGGCAGGCGACTCCGCATCCGCCGAATCTGCTAACAAAAGCAGTTCGCCCCAACTTGTCGGCTTTTTCCGGAAACAATTTCACGCTGGCCGCGGCGGACGCGCGAAACTGGCAGTTTCGACCAGTTTGGTTTCTCGAGCAGTAACGATGGCCACGAGTCTTTTCGTTGTGCCGATTACCGTGAGGTATCTGGGCAACGAAGGATACGGGCTGATGACGACCATCAGCGCGGTAGTAGCCTGGCTTCAGTTCGCCCATCTCGGCATTGGCCTCGGGTTACAAAACGCGCTTACCGAAGAAACGGCTAAGGGAAATGCGAAGGCACAGAAAGAGTTGGTCAGCACGGCGGTGTTCTCATTGCTAACGATCGGATTGGTTCTGACGGTTGTTGGCTTGCTCGTGTTTCCGCATGTGCAATGGCAGCGCGTCTTCCCGCCCACGACCAATCGTTTCACCGCCGAGATTCCTTGGACTGTTCTGGTTGTCTTTTTGGGATTCGTCAGCACGGTGGCGCTCGGGTTCGTTTACCCGATTTACGCAGCGCGTCTTGAGCTCCATGTCAGTAATTTTCAGGCTCTCGCGACCAGTATTTGCACCATGATGGGCACGTTGGTCGCAGTTCGTAACCGCTGGGGACTAATCGGCGTCGTCAGCTGCACAATTGGAGTGACTGCCTTCATGCAGTGGATCTTTGCGCTCTGGGTGCTTTACGGCCGAGGACTTAGCGAGATCCGACCGGCCTTGTCAACGATCACCCGCAACGCTGCTGGCCGTCTTTACAAAACCGGATTGGATTTTTTTGTGATGGGGCTTTGCAATGTAGCCTTTTTCGGCGTCGATTCGTTCCTCATCGCCCGCTTTCTGACCGTCGATCAGGTCACGCCTTATTCCGTCGCGCAAAAGATTTTTCTCCACACGGATGGAATTATCGGCGTGATCACCGGATCGCTTTGGGCGGCATATGGGAACGCACAGGCACAGGGCGACTATCCGTGGATTCGGCGAACACATGCAAAAATGGTGAAGATGTTCGCGCTAGCTTATGGCACAATCGGGGTGATGGCGATTTTGTTCGGGCACTGGGCGCTAGGATGGTGGGTCGGAAAGGCCGCCGCACCTAGTACTGTATTAATAGCGGGCGTGGCCGCTTACTTTTGCGTGCGATCCTGGACTAGTTTACACGCGTTCCTGCTAAATGGACTGAACGTGATCCGGCCGCAGGTGTGGTGTCTGGGAATTACCGCCGTGTTAACGGTTGGCCTCGACTTACTTCTGATAAAACGACTCGGTCCGCTCGGGTTGGCCGTAGGCGGCTTCATCGCCTTCTGCTCATGCGGCGCATGGTACCTCCCATACTTATCTACCAAGGCGATCCACTCAAAGTCTTAAATCCCAGTCGCTCTGGTCAGCAGACAAACGTAAAGGGAGTAACGCGACAAAACTAATGAACTTGAAATGGTTCGGACGAAATTTGAAATCGGCTTGGCGCTTTTCTAGCCGACCGTCAGATTTCATCAAAAGACTGGTTTGGAACTACTCTCGTCGTTTTTCATCCCCCAGGGTCTTTACGATCGGATTCACCTACCCTCCGCCGATCGGTCGATGCCATCTAGCTGTGCGGGCCAACGACGGCTCGGACGCTTTTATTCACGGCGAGGTGTTTGAGCACCAATGTTATAGTTTTTCTCTGGCGAGTGCCCCTATCTCAATTCTAGATCTTGGCGCCAACGCTGGATTTGCAGCCCTCTTCTTCTCCCGCCGGTATCCGCTGGCAAAGATTGCGTGTGTTGAGCCGATAGAAAACAATTTGGTTATCCTTCGCAAAAACCTAAAACTGAACAATGTGAACGCTTCAGTATTTGCTGCGGCGGTGGGAACTTCAGATGGATCTGTTCAGATGGAAATCAATAAGATGGATTACGGACACAGGGTCGTCGAGGGGACAGAGATTGCTGCTGGAAACGAACAAATTCAAGTTCGTGCCATGAGCATTCCCAGTATTCTTCGAGAACTAGGATGGGCACGGATCGGGCTTCTCAAGATCGACATAGAAGGTCATGAAGGAAAGCTTTTGTCCAACAATTGTCAGTGGTTGGAACTAGTCGATAATATATGCATCGAATGCCACCAGGATTTTGGCCAGGACGATTTGGTACGATTAGCTAATCTATATAAATTTTCTGCTCCGGAATGTTTGCGCGGGATCTGGTTGTTACGCAGATGACAATGCTAAGAGTATCTGACAATCTCGACGCGTCGCGATACGAATGGGCAACCGCGGTGGTACGAGAAGTCATACGTCTTGCTCCGTCTAAAACTGTATTGGATATAGGCGCCGGAAGCGGGAAGATGATACCTTTGTTGAGCGAACTGGGCGCCGAGGTGATCGCGTTCGACGTCACGCCTGAGTCACCGGAGATAACACAATGGGATCTGAATGCCCCGCCATCTGGCCAATGGAAACAAGGAGGAATAGCAATTTTGCTTGATGTGATCGAACATTGTAGCAATCCCGCACGCGCTATTGAGCACATTTCTGGAAATCTGCTTCCTGGTGGGGTACTCATTTTGACGACGCCAAATCCGCGTTGGAGCCGTAGCCGACTTCACGCGCTTATTAGTGGAGTGCCTACGTGCTTTACCGAAACTGACCTAAATGTGAATTACCACGTGTTTACTCCGTGGCCGCATATCTTGAGACGACTTCTTTCCGATAGGGGGTTCGATGTTGAACGTTATGTAACCCTAGACGGGAGAACTCATCTTCCAAATACGTTATCGATACGCTATCCGATGACGTTGCTCATGGCCTTCGCGTGCAAGCTAATCGAAGCGCACGACAGGACAGCTTGCGGCATGAGTTATGGAATGGTGGCGATTAAGCGACGGAACTCACATGCGCCTGAGCCTGTTTTATGACGAGCCGGAGGCCGACCGGTGGGTCGTCTTTGATCGTTTCCCGCGTCGCATACTTCGCAGGATACTTAGGCCGAAACCTCCGATCGGAGGACATAAAAGAGTATTTTTAAACCTTTGCACAGGTCTGGATCAAATCGGCGTGTCGTATAGAATAAATGATTTTCGTTTTGCCCGTCGCAACCCAAACGAACTGGTGTGCATTGTTGGGAAACCTTGTGTTTTGGAAAAAACCGCGTTCAAAAATCCGACCGTTTTCGGTGCCGCGGTATATTCGCATCCAATTGAAAGACCGAACCTGCTAACTGAGTTCCCTAATGTAAGAAGAATTTTGGTCCCTGGTGACTGGATGAGACAAATGTTCGAACCTTACTGGGGGGGGAAGGTGGTTTCTTGGCCTGTTGGAATTGATACAGATGAATGGCGCCCGATCGAAACAGATAAGAAGTACGATGTTCTGCTCTACGATAAGGTTCGGTGGGAACATGACCGGTTTGATCGCGAACTAATTACCCCGATTCGTGACTGCCTGAAAGAGCATAAACTGAGCGTTTGCGAAATGCGTTATGGGTCCTACGAAGAACAGGATTTTCGCGCAGCTCTGCAAAATTGTCGCGCGATGATCTTTCTGTGTGAACATGAAACACAAGGCATCGCTTACCAACAGGCACTTTCCTCTGGCGTCCCTATTCTCGCGTGGGACAGGCGTGGCTTCTGGCAGGATCCAGCATTTTATCCTCATAAAGTACCGATTTTCTCCTGTGACGAGCGTGCCGTATTGGGACGATCGGTGCGGCCTGAAGTTCAAGGATAGATCAGAATTCGTGTCAAGGCTTGGTGATTTTTTTGACCTGCTCAACGCGTGCGTTTTCTCTCCACGCCAATTTATCTTGGAGAATCTGACGCTTAAGAAATGTGCTCGTCGGTATCTCGATATCGTGGACGAAGTCGCCAACGAAATGTAACGTGGGGATCTTACAGAACACAAAACGGGCCGCAAATCGTTTGCTGAGCGCGGTGAATATTCGAATTGAATCGCTCACCGCAGAACGCGCGGAAACTACTCGGTTGTCTGGAATGCAAGCGAGTGGTCATTTTGAACGACCGCTTTTTCCAGTGTTACCGCAGTTCGAAGCGTGCGACCCGTCACAAATCTTTCGGCAAATTCGGAGCGATGGACCACGATTTGGCAAAATCGCACGAGGTTCTTACCCTTTGAAAAATAATTACTATACAACCCCAGATGCCGAAGCGCTGTATGCCGTCGTCCGTTTGCACGAGCCTGAGCGGATCGTCGAGATCGGGTCTGGTTTCAGCACGCAATTGTTTCGGGTCGCTATCGGCGATGCGCGAACGAACACAAAGTTAACGTCCATCGATCCCGATCCTCGGCAGGATATCAATCGTTATAGCGATGTCATAGTCAGGCAACGAGTCGAAAAACTGGCCGATTTGACGGCGTTTCAAGAGCTTGATGAAAAAGACATATTGTTTGTGGATTCCAGTCATGAAATCAAACCAGGAAACGACTTGTTGCATATTGTCTTCAATATTCTGCCTAAACTGCGGCCCGGTGTCTTGATTCACTTTCACGATATCTTTTTGCCTTACGAGTACCCGAAAGAGTGGATCTGCGATAATCGTTGGAACTGGACGGAGCAATATCTCGTTCAAGCACTGTTGACAGGAAACGACTCTTACGACGCAATTTGGCCAGGTTACTATTTACAACGCACGCGGCCGGATTTTGCGAGCTACTTTAGTAACTGGAGCAACTCGACAGCACGTAGTTTGTGGCTGCGAAAAATACGGTCGTAAGCTGTGCGTTAACCATGCAGCAAAAACGTATTTCCATTCTGACTGGGAATCATCTTTGCCATAACCCGCGCGTTCTCAAAGATGCAACGACACTCTCTGCCAACGGATACAAGGTCGAAGTGCTCGGGGCGTTTACTAACATCGAATTAAAGGCAAAAGACGAATCCTTACTCAACGACATCGGGTTCACCTTCAGGCCGGTCGTCGATCTCACTGAAGGTCGGGCAGCCTTCTCTCGGGCAAAGCCGAGGCTGGGCAGACTGCTTCATCGAATCGGTAAAGTGGAAAATGCCTGGCAATTAGGCGCCGCCTCTACCGCTTTACGTCGAGCGGCGCGCAAATCGGCGGCGGACCTTTTTATTGCCCACTCCGAATCCGCAATTTGGGCCCTCTCCGAACCATCAAAGCCTGACCAGCGACTGGCTGTGGATATGGAAGATTGGTTTTCAGAAGACTTGCTTCCCGAAGCGAGGAAGGATCGGCCCCTGAAAATGCTCAGGCGGGCGGAGCAGGTGGCATTGCACAAACCGGCCTACGCAACCTGCACCTCGCTTGCGATGTCGAAGGCACTGGCGAAAGCGTACCACTGCGAACCGCCAAAGGTTATCTACAATGCGTTCCCGTGGAACGATCGCGACAAGATTGACGGTCAGATTAAGGATCGAAGGGATCGATCATTGCCATCGATTTATTGGTATTCGCAAACGATTGGGCCTGGCCGCGGATTAGAGGATTTGATAGCGGCTTTAGGATTTGTGGAGGTCGAGGCAGAATTACATTTGAGAGGAAAAATCACCGCCGGCTTTTCCGATTGGTTGGCTACGGCAATTCCAGCCAATTGGCGGAGCCGAGTTTTTGTTCACGACGTTGTATCGAACGATGAGTTGCTTTCACGCATCGCTGAGCACGATCTCGGGTTTGCTGGGGAACAAAAATACTGTCTGAGTCGCGACCTGACAGTAACTAATAAGATGCTTCATTACCTTTTAGGTGGACTTGCAGTGGTGGCGAGCGATACAGTCGGTCAACGGGAAGTTGCGAGCCTGGCGAATGGCGGGGTCATCATTTATCGTTCAGGGGATTCTCAGCACCTCGCGTCCCAGTTGAATCGATTATTGTCTTCACCTGACGAGCTCTCGAATGCGAAGAAAGCGGCCCTAGTAGCCGCAGCGGAAACGTTTTGTTGGGAGAAACAAGCACCCACGTTACTCACAGCGGTGTCAGAAGCAATAAACGCTCCCGAGTGATGAATCTTAGAGATTTGGTCTCGCGCGTTCTCAGGCATACTCCCTTAGGATTTTTCCCAGTTCGCGTGAAATCCGGGCCAGCGAAGGGCGCCAGATGGACGTTGGGGCCATACTCGAGCAACTGGCGATACGGTGGTGAGGGAGATTTAGCCGCAGGCTTCCGCCGGCTATCGAACTTGTCCGGAGCGAGCTGCTGGGACTTCGGGGCTCATTTCGGAATTCATACCCTTGGAATGGCCTTACAAGTCGGCAATTCTGGTCAAGTTGCAGCCTTTGAGCCCGATCCAGTGGCCTTTCAGCGGTTGCAATATCATGTGTCGATGAATCGACTAATGAACGTCCGACTGTTTCCTGTCGCAGTCTCCGACAGCTGCGAAAGCAAGGACCTCATTATCAGTTGGGGATTAGGCACATCCTTCTCGCATTTTCGGTATGAGGATGAAAGGACGGACAATGCCACAAAAGTTTTGAGCGTAAAAGTCGCTCTCGCTGATCGGCTCGTTGCCAGCGGTGATATATTCTTACCCGATCTAATAAAGGTCGATGTTCAAGGCCATGGGGCACACGCACTTGCTGGGTCGATGAACGCGATAAGACGGAAGCGCCCAATCATTATATTTAGTAACCACAGTAAATGGGAACTTGAAGGTACTCAGACACTGCTGACGCCGCTCGGCTACAAGGTCTATAGCTTGAATGGAGATCTCAAAGACTGGCACTTGCTCATGTTTGAAACGGCTATTCTCGCGTGTGATTGATCGTTAGATCAATCAGCGGTCGCAACACCAGCAAAAGATTTACCGAGGAGAGAAATGCGAACCGAATTCCGCCGTCAGCTCGGAAGGTGGCTAATGGGCACCGGTTCGCCTCCATCCTATGATATGCTAATCCTTATTTTACCTTAGATGCAGCTCCGCCAGTCCATTCGCAGTTTGATTTATCCCGGGCTGGATCTTCATACGCGAAACCGCGCTTCACTTTCCAGATTTTGGAAAATTGGTGCTCGCGATGTTCTGGATGCTGGCAGTGGTAATGGTTATTTCTCTTGGTTGGCGTATAAAACTGGCGCACGCGTTGTCGCGATGAATTTCGAACAACAGCAGGTCGACAAAGCTCGAGAATTTCTAATCAGCTACCGGAAAGCCAATCCGACGCGGCTTCGCTTTGAGCAATTCAACTTGTACGATCTGGCAAAAGAGGAGCGTCAGTTCGACGAAATCATTTGTTACGAAGTGCTCGAGCATTTGCGCGACGATCGGACTGTTGTCGAACAATTTTATAGAATCCTACGTCCCAACGGGGTTTTGCATGTTTGCTGTCCAAATCGGTTGCATCCACGACATCACAGAGAGATTCTCGATGCGAATGAAACCGGAGGACATGTGCGCGCCGGCTACACGGAACAGGATTACCGCAATCTTATGGAGCCTTATGGCTTTAAGATCGATACTGTTGCGGGAATCGGACCACGCTCGGTCTACATTGCAGATGCGATCTTGCGACTTGTTCGAAATCGGGTAGGCGACATTCCATCTCTACCTTTGCTACCACTCGCATTGCCCTTTGTTTGGTTCGCAAAGATCAATCCGAAAATGCCTTTTTCAATGTACGCTCGGGCGGTAAAGCAATGAATCTGTCGCAAATTCCCGCCACTCTTGATTACGTGACCTTCGGCTCGCCGCAAAGACGGTTAACTGTTGCGGATCGCAAGGTGCCTGGCGCGCCGGCCTTGGCTAATGATTATCGACAGCGTGCCGGTTGACGATCTCTAATCAGCATAAATGGAATGTATAACGCTAAATCACTGAAAGAATTGCGCAGATGCTCAAGATTAAAAGCTCTGCGAGCGGCGGGCTTTCTCGAAAGCCGCGTCTCGCGCATTGCTGAAGTTGAAGATCGTGTTCGCGTCGCAGACGGACGTGGCGTTGCCGTTGAAGGAATTTAGGCGTGACAAGGTCGAGACGACGTGTCCTGATAGTTACAAGCGCATATCCTCCAACGATGTTGGCGGATATGCATCGGGCGCGCATGCTCGCGCAGAATTTGCCTCAGTTTGGTTGGGACGTGGAAGTCTTAGTGCCCGGCACCGCATTTCAGCGAGATATTTGGATCGAAAAGGATGCTGTCGCCTTTCGACCGCCAAATACACCTGTGCACGAGGTTAAGCCGAAGTTCGATCAAGTTTTCAAGATGTGCGGTGTCGGCTCGGTGGGTTGGCGCTCGTTCTGGCCGCTTTACCAACGAGGTCTTAACCTGCTGAAGACCCGCCGATTTGATCTTATATATATAAGTACGACGCAATTTATCCTTTTTTGCCTGGGGCCGCTCTGGCTTCGCAAGGCGCAAGTGCCTTACGTGTTGGATTTTCACGATCCGTGGTACCGCGAAGAGCGACGACACATTACGACCCGCCACTCGGTCAAGTTTGTTCTCTCAAACTGGATCGCTAAGGTGCTTGAGCGATTCGCGGTAACGCGGGCAGCAGGCCTAACCGCCGTATCGCCTCGGTATCTAGATACGTTGAGGCACCGCTATCCAAAGCTACAGTTAGCTAACAGTCCGTGGGCAACCTTTCCGTTTGCTGTAAGCGAGCGTGATTTCAAGTTGACCAAAGAGCGCGTTACGGCGTCGATCGAAGTTCGCGAAAGCTCTCGTGCACAAATTGTGTACGTGGGGGCCGGCGGAGACATCATGATGAAGTCGTTCATGCGAATTATCGACGGGCTCGTAAATCTCAAGCAACGCGAGCCACAATTGCTGCAGAATGTTGAGATCAAATTATTCGGCACTTTTGCCTACTGGCAACCCGGAGAGCCAAGGCCATTGCAAGAAGCGGCAGAAAGAAGCGGCCTGGACTTTGTCGAGGAACGACCCGCACGCATACCATATTTTCGCGCGTTAGAACTCATCACGAATGCCGACGGTCTGCTAATTTTAGGCGTGGATGACCCGGCGTACATGCCTTCCAAGCTCTTTACATACGCCTTGACCGGAAAACCGATGCTTGTATCACTTCATCATAGGTCCCAAGCCGACCACTATTTTAAGGAGATGCCTGGCCTTGGGCACTTAGTCCATTTCAATTCGGATGCAGACGAACCCACTGCGAATACCGAGTTCGTATCCTATCTAACAGAAGTTAACAATCGGTCGCAGATTGATCGCAGGAGTTTGATCGCGGATTACCTTTCCCCTATGGCAGCAGGAAAGCATTCCGATTTTTTCGAGTCAGTCTTGTCGTCGTGAGTATTCTTTTTGGTCACCCAACCGGAAATCCGAATTCTCATCACGCCGCGCTAGCTCATTTTGAAGCAGGTCGGTTGGATGCGTTTTGCGTTCCCTGGATGCCGACTCCTCGCGAGCTGCGGATGATCAAAGCCCTCCCCGGATTGAATGGCTGGGGCACTCGGTTGGAGCGTCGCTCCTTTGCGCCGTTACTCAATGCACCCCGGGTAGAAGGTCGACTTGGCGAATGGAGACGGATGATCATGCGTGCGTTCTTCGGCGGAACTGTTT
Organism: uncultured Verrucomicrobiae bacterium; assembly: GCA_963846065.1. Lineage (GTDB taxonomy): Bacteria > Verrucomicrobiota > Verrucomicrobiia > Chthoniobacterales > UBA10450 > DASPUI01. The sequence goes on along the minus strand of CAWJUP010000017.1, from coordinate 18,354 downwards.
CAAGCGAACGGCTTTCTTACCAAGCTAACGACTGGCTTATGGACACGATGACGCGTGAATGTAGCCGGCCGGCCGTGACTGCGGTTCACTCCTATGAAGATTGTTCGCTCAAGCAATTTCATGCGGCCAAGAAGCTCGGCAAAGCGTGCATTTATGATATGCCAATCGGGTTTACCCGGCATGGGAGCAGACTCAGGAACAACTAATCAAAGAGTTCAGCGATTGGTTGCCAGCAGACGGACTTCCATCGAAGCGCTACGTCAGGCTGGACCAGAAACGAAAAGAGATGGAACTAGCCGATTTAGTTTTAGGTCCATCTAATTTTGTCGGTCAAACGATACGCGAGTTTGTCGATAAGCCATTTGCAGTCGCGCCTTATGGAGTCGATACTGAGTTTTGGCGTCCGAGCGATAACCCGCGCGTCGATGGCCCGTTGCGTTTCATTTACGCCGGTCAAATTAGCATTCGAAAGGGAATACCTTTGCTGCTAGAAGCGTGGGAACGAGCACAGCTGAACGATGCCGAACTGTTACTCGTTGGTTCCTGGCAGCTGGCAAAACAGAAGCTGAATCAACTCCCAGCTAACGTCATCGTGCATCCACCCTGCTCTGCAAACGAGCTTCGTTTCCATTATCAATCGGCGGACGTTTTCGTCTTCCCAAGTTATTTTGAAGGCTTCGGCCTTGTCCTCCTTGAAGCCATGGCCTGCGGCCTTCCGATTTTAGCCACCGAACGGACCGCGGCGCCGGATTTCGTCTCCGACGACACGGGAATGATCGTTAAGGCGGGAGATTCCGAAGGTTGGATCGCCGCATTGCGATCTGTGTCAGGTAATCGCGAGCGCTGGTTGTCGATGAGGCAATTCGCGCGGAAGCTTGCTGAGAAATCGGATTGGCAACGGTATCGCGCCGCCGTCAACCGAGCGATCGACACCTTAATAAACTAACTAATCGCCAACTGTGATAGAACCAATTCGCCTTCCGCTACCCGTTCGACTGGCGCAGCAAATCGAGTTTCCGCACAAGCTCGGAATATGCGAAAGACTTTTTTCAAAAACGCTTACGAGGAACCGGGTTTGTTGGGTTAAGACAGCGATTGGACCGCTTTGGAAGCTAGACTTAGCCAATTCGACGCATCGATGGATTATATACGGCTATTACGAAGGACCGGGGATATTCCAGTGGAGTAGACGAAATCTTCGACGAAATGCCCTATTCGTTGATTCCGGGGCGAATATCGGTCAAACGTTGTTGTATTTCGGGACCTTGTTCCCGAACGGACGGATCTGTGCGTTTGAACCAGGCGAGTATCAAGCGAACTGGCTTGAAGAGTGTCTTTCTAGCAATCCTCAGCTACCGGTGAAATTATTCAGGAAGGGTCTCGGTGACACCGTAAGAACTTTGTATCTCTCCAAAGTTGGCCATAAACATTCGCACGGGGGACAAAATATTGTTACAACCGATCCGATCGGTGAGCCGGTCGAGGTCGTTCCATTGTCTCAAATCCTGGATGAGCAAAAATTCGATTTCGTCGATCTTTGGAAACTGGACGTCGAAGGCTCCGAGCTTGCCGCGCTATCCGGAGCCAAGGAATGGCTCCAGCAAAAAAAAATCCGAGCACTTTGGATAGAAACGATGGGCGAGAACGGTCGACGCATTGCTGACTTTATGCACGGCATAGGTTATCGCGCCTTGTTCTTAAATCGTAAAGGATATGAAAGCCGATCGGCCAACAAACGCGCTAACAACACTTTATTTATAGCGTCGTGATCTCGAAAACGATTCGTTTAGCGATAATCGTTTCCCATCCGATTCAATATTACGTGCCGTTATATCGGTCTTTAGCAAAAAGGTCCGATCTACAAACCAAATTTTCTTCACGTGGCATGCAGGCCCCTCTCAGTATGACTCCGGATTCCAGCGCGACGTGAGCTGGGATATTCCGCTGACCGACGGGTACGAATACGAAGTCGTACCCAACGTTTCAAAAAGACCGGGCAGTGACCATTTCAGGGGGATCCGCAATCCGCAACTTTTCGATCAGGTGTCCGTTTGGAAGCCGGACGGGGTTCATATTACCGGTTATGCTTACGCTTCGCACCTTTTTGCGATGTACGCATTTCACAGGCGTAAGATACCGGTGCTTTTCCGGGGTGATTCACATCTCCTCGATCAATCACGTAGACTTAAGTGGCAGATAAAGCGAGCCATCCTGAGTCAGACCTACAAATGGACTGATGTCTGCTTGTACGTCGGAAAAAATAATTACGATTATTTTCGAGCGCTCGGAGTTCCCGAATCCAAATTGTTTTATTGCCCACACTCGATCGAAGTCAAGCGATTCTCCGAGCCTAACGAACAATTGGAAGCAAAGGCAAGAGCGTGGCGCAAAGAGCTCGGCGTCCCGGATAAGGCAAAGGTGCTGCTCTTCGCAGGTAAGTTTGAGAAAAAGAAACGGCCGATCGAACTCATGCAGGCTTTCCAACAAATCGCCGATCCAAAGCTCATCCTAATCATGGTCGGTAATGGCGAACTGGAAGGCGATGTTCGTCGCATTGCTGCTAAAACCCCGGAGAAGTTTCGAATCATTCCATTCCAAAATCAAAGCGCGATGCCGGTCGTTTATCGGCTCGGCGATGTTTTCGTGCTGCCTTCCGCCTTTGGTGAAACCTGGGGTTTGGCGGTCAACGAGGCGCTGGCGTGCGGTCGCAGAGTTTTGATTAGCGATAAGGTCGGATGCGCCCGGGAAATCTCCGCAGTCGAGAACGGTGGATGTGAAGTTTTTCGGGCAGACGATTGGGATGATTTTGAGAGGAAAATGACGCGTTTGTTTGCCAGTTCGATCGAGACTCAACATTTAAGAGAATACGCAAGAAATTTTGATATTACGGCAACCGAACGATGCCTTGTGACCGCACTGGAAGCATCAGCGTGATTGCGGTAATGTCATGGGTGGATCTATGGGATCAGGCAGCAAAATCCAAAATCGGCTAGGCGCTGCGCCTCTCGCAAAGCCGTTTTGGCTGGGTATGGCGGTCCTTTTTGTCGCGATTGGCATCACAGCTCATCCTCAAAACGTCGAATCGACGATCGGCGCCGCCGCAATCATAATCGCTGGTTTCGTCCCTTTCGGGATCTGGACCCTGCGGAACCTTGGCGGAATTCCGGTATTCCCAATCTTCGCAGCCACCCACGTCACTGCATTCGGGCTACCGCTGCTTTACGAGCATCCGATTATAACTAAATTTGAGCCTGAACGTCAGCTCTTTGCTGCCGGAACGGTAACTGTCTTCCTCATCTGTGCGACAGTGGTTTGGAATCAGACGCGTTCGAAAAACGTTAAATCCGTTCCTCGGTATCTTGGCCTCGAAGCCAATACGGCCGATACGTTTTTCCTCGCGTCGATGGCCGGCTCAATCGTTTTGACGATGGCACTCAATGCCGCATGGTTCGATCTTCCATTCGGCATCTACACGATCATCAAAGCAATCATGATCGCTTTGGAGGCGCTGGCCTGCTTCGTCCTCAGCTATCGACTTGGTCGCGCTGAACTTGGATCCGGAACCGGTTGGCTCTTCAAGGCGTTACTCGTCGGCTTGATTATTACCAGTTTACCCAGTCTTTACCTCGTCACTCCCATCACTTTCGCCGGCATATCGGCGCTTGGGTATGTTTCCGGTTCGGGAAAGATCCCATGGTTCTCGATGCTAGCGGCGGTTGCAGTGATCGGTTTTCTTCACGCCGGTAAAGGTGACATGCGACAGCGATACTGGGAAGAGTCGGACGACGATTTAGTTCAGCCGTGGGAGTATCCGTCGTTTATCGGTTCATGGGCAGAGAGCTCGACCGATGCAATGTTTGGCGACATCGCGGACGACGATGAAAAGTCGACGGGCATTTTCGAGCGGGCTAGCTTAATGCAGTTGCTGATTTTCGAACAGGATGTTTGTCCCGATCATTTACCTTTCATGTGGGGTGAAACGTACGCATACATTCCGCTAATGTTTATTCCGAGAATCATCTTCCCTGAAAAGCCGGAGGCCCATGCCGGCACTCACATGCTTAACGTCTACTTCGGCCTGCAGACTGAAGAAGAAAGTGAGCATACTACGGTAGGTTTCGGGTTGTTAAATGAGGCCTTCGCGAACTTCGGCTATTTTGGAATCGCTGGTCTGGCAGTTTTAGTCGGATTTTTCTGTGGATGGGTCGAACGTATGGCTACGGGAGTGCCGCTTCTTTCCTTTCGTGGATTGTTTGCGGTAATTGTCGCGGCGGAGGCGTTTCAAGTGGAACACGCCGCGGGAGTTGTCGCAGGCGTTTTCTTTCAGCAGATCGTGGCTCTTATCATTATCGCGGTGATTTTCATGCGAAAACGTAGCTCGATTGAAGAAACGCCGGTCCAGGCATTTAAAGCATGGCGGCCAGCTCCGCTCCCCGCCAGTAGTTAGTCTGTCTCGTTTTGGATGACCGGAATGAACGTACTTCACGTCATTCCGTCGCTTGATCTCGCGGAGGGCGGACCAAGCGTCGCGGTGCCAATGCTCGCTCGTGCAATTTCGCAACCGGGAAACAGTGTTGCTCTAATCACGACGCAGAGAGCGAAGGGCGAAGGGCGAAGAGCGAAGGGCGAAGAGCCAGGAGCAAAGGGCGGAGTTGAATACATTTACGCGAAACGAAACACGCAGTTCTATAAAGTCTCCTGGGAATTGGTAAGATGGTTGAATGCGAACATTCGAAAGTTTGATTTGGTTCACATCCACGCCTTGTTCTCATTTTCCAGCACAGTCGCTGCGCACATCGCTCATCGCGCCGGTGTGCCATATATTATACGTCCGTTAGGTGTGCTGAATCAGTGGGGATTAAAGAACCGGCGCGCGCTCCTCAAATCCCTCTCACTTTTATTAATCGAAAAAAGGATTCTCACTCATGCCGCCGCCGTTCATTACACGGCCGCGGCCGAAAGGGAGGAAGCGGGAAAGATTGGCGGGTGGGTGGCAAAGCTTCCGTCATTCATTGTTCCGCTTCCAGTTCAGCCGCCGGTTATAGGTGATCAGCTATCTGTTAATGGGAAGAACGAAGAATTCTTACAAAAATATCCGCAGTTACGCGGAAAACAAATTGTGCTGTTTCTATCGCGCATTCATCAGAAGAAAGGCATTGAACTGTTGTTCGAAGCCTTTGCCAGCGTTCGCAAGGTTTTATCAGACATCGTGCTGGTCATCGCCGGCAGCGGCGACGGCGATTACGAAGCACGCCTTCGTCAAAAAGCGGCCGATCTCGGAATTGCTGAGTCAATAGTTTGGACGGGCTTTGTTGATGGCAGAGGACAAGTCGGCCATTCTGTCAGGGGCCGATATTTTCGTTCTGCCATCGTATTCCGAAAACTTCGGGATTGCCGCGGCGGAAGCACTGGCGGCCGGTGTTCCGTGCATCTTGAGCGACCAGGTCGCGATCGCAAACGAAGTGGGTCGCGCGGGCGCAGCTGTCGTCACAAAGTGTGATGTCTCCGAACTGGCAGCTGCGATTCGAGATCTGCTGCAAGACGATGCGAGACGTCATCAGATCGGCCAAATGGGTCAGAAGTTTGCGATTGAACATTTTTCATTAGACTCAGTGGGCCAACAGCTCCAGAACGAATACGAATCGATCGTTTCGGCTAAGGCTCGAACGAAAACACCTGTCCATGCATGATCTGACCGCGCTGGTCTTGACCTACAATGAGCAGGACAACATCGGGCGAACCTTGAGTTCGCTTCAATGGGTTCCGCGAGTGATCGTCTTGGATAGCAACAGCAGTGACAATACCGTCGCCATCGCCCGCACCTATCCAAATGTTGCCGTCGCACATCGCCCTTTCGATGATCACACCAGCCAGTGGAATTTCGGGCTGCAACAGATCGCCACGCCGTGGGTGTTGACGCTCGACGCGGATTACGAGGTTTCTCCGGCGTTCCGAGACGAGCTATTGGGGTTAACGCCTAACGATGATACGAGCGGATACAGAGCCCAATTCCAATACCGCATCTTTGGCCAGCCACTGCGCGCCTCGGTTTATCCGCCGCGAATCGTTTTCTTTCGTCGAGACCGAGCACATTACATTGATGATGGGCATACCCAGTTGCTGAAAATTGATGGCGGCATTGAAGATTTCTCATCGCCGCTATTTCACGACGATCGGAAGCCGCTGACCCGGTGGCTGGCTTCGCAGGATGCCTATGCGAAATTGGAAGCCGATCACCTGCTCCACGCTTCTGATTCCGAACTCAAGCCCCAGGATAAGATCCGCAAGGCGGTTTGTTTCGCGCCGGCGGCGATGTTTCTTTACCTTCTGTTCGTTCGCGGACTTGTCTTTGACGGTTGGCGCGGTTGGTACTACGTGGCGCAACGCGTCATCGCAGAACTTTTACTTTCGTTGCGCCTGCTCGAAGCGAAACTAAAACCCTGACGCGCTATTGTTTGTGTTACCGTTTTGACGCGATCCATGCGAGACCCGCATAAAGTCCTCGTTTTCCGCACCGGCCACCTGGGGGATACGGTTTGCGCAATCCCGGCGTTCCGCCTGATTCGTCAGACCTTTCCAAACGCCGAGCTCACTCTCCTCTGTGATCGGCCCGGCCGGTCCGTTCTGGTGCCGGCGGCTGAGGTCACCAAAGATCTCGGGATTTTCGATCGGATCGAGTCTTATCGAAGCAGCGGCGCCTTTTTCTCTGGGGCATGGCAAATCTTTAAAGCGGTTCGAAAAATCAAACCCGATTTGGTCATTGGCCTTCCGCAGGTGCGGGAAAGTAACGGCAACGTTCGGCAGAAAAGAAAATTCTTCCGGCGATGCGGTGTAGCGGATGTTCGAGTTGTTCAGATCTCGACGTTTGCCCACGAATGGCAGCCTAACGAGCCGAATCGATTGCTGGAGATCCTCGATTCGGTTGGCTTCCAAGGTCCCAAACCCGACTACGCAATCCCGGCCAATTCGCACGCTCAGCTATCCTTGACTCAAAAATTGCGAGCCGCCGAGATCAGAGAAGACGTTCCGATGATTGTGTTCTGCGGCGGAGGAAAAGCGTCGACCCAGTGCTGGGCACTGGACCGATACGCGGCGGTGCTCACACAAATCGCAAATGACATAGATGTTGAAATCGTCGGCATCGGCACCGCGCAGGAAATCGATTCTTACCGGAGAGAAATTTTGCCTCTGTTCAATGACCTGAGCATCCTCGCCGAGCCGCTGACGATTCCTGAAATGTTCGAAGTATTTCGTGGCGCTTATTGCTATTTGGGTAACGACACTGGACCGATGCATGTCGCCGCCGCCATGTCCTGCCCGGTGATTGCATTGGTTAGCGCGCGGAACGCTCCCGGCTCCTGGGATCCGGACACACCCGATAGTTTGGTCATTCGCCATCGCACAGAATGTGAAGACTGCTTCCTCATTGACTGCGTTGCCGAAAAACATCGTTGTATGACCGCCATCTCCGTGCAGGAAGTTGTGAACAGATCGTTCCCTTTCCTGAAGCAACTGACGAAGGGCAAGGAGCGAATGGCTAAGGGTTAAGGGTTAAGGGTTAAGGGTTAAGGGTTAAGGGTTAAGGGTTAAGGGTTAAGGGTTAAGGGTTAAGGGTTAAGGGTTAAGGGTTAAGGGTTAAGGGTTAAGGGTTAAGGGTTAAGGGTTAAGGGTTAAGGGTTAAGGGTTAAGGGTTAAGGGTTAAGGGTTAAGGGTTAAGGGTTAGGGGCAAAGAGCAGAGCAATTGAGAAAGCGTGTCATCGAGGCTTATGGGTACGATCAATTTAAGCGGCGACTTTCGGGGATCATTAAGTCGCTCGTCGAAAATTGATCGGGTTAATAGTTATTTGCTAATGGTCAATCGACGCCGCGGTGCGGCGCGTTTAATTGATTATTGGTTATTTGGGAGAAGAAGAAGAGTTCGAGCCTGGTCCTGCGTCCGTATTTATCTAATAACGATTAACAGATAACCGTAATCGCGTGCCGAAGGCGCGTCGGAATGCGCTTGCTATTAACAAATAACGATTAACAGATAACCGTGATCGCGTGCCGAAAGCGCGTCGGAATGCGCTTGCTATTAACAAATAACGATTAACAGATAACCGTGATCGCGTGCCGAAGGCGCGTCGGAATGCGCTTGCCTAATAACAAATAACGATTAACTGATAACTCGCGTGCCGAAGGCACGCGTATGTGCGGCATAGGCGGAATCATCAACAGCGCTGCGAGTCGCGACAAAATTGAAAAGGCGCTGCTCGCGATGCAGCGGCAAATGCAGCACCGCGGCCCCGACGATCAGGGAATCTATTTATCTACCGACGGTAAAGCAGGCCTGGTCTCAACTCGCCTGGCCATTCTTGATTTAAGCGCGGCTGGTCATCAACCGATGGCGACCGCAGACCGGCGTTATCAAATCGTTTTCAACGGCGAGATATATAATTTCGCGTCTCTCCGCGACGAGTTATCGGTTAATGGTTATCGGTTCCGTTCGGGATCCGATACTGAGGTAATCCTCGCAATGTATGCTGCATACGGGCCTCAGTGCATCAGCCGTTTCGAGGGCATGTTTAGTTTCGCGATTTGGGACGGGCAGGAACAAACCTGTTTTCTCGCGCGCGGGCCGTTAGGAATTAAACCGGTTTATTATTTCGAACGAAACGGAAGCCTGATCTTCGGTTCCGAGTTACGGACCGTGCTCGCCACCGGGATGGTGCCGCTCAAATCCTCCGGTGAAGCCGTGGCCGGCTATTTGTTTTTTGGAGCGGTTCCGGAGCCCTTAACGCTGGTCCACGGTGTCAAAGCTCTCCCCGCGGGCCATTATCTCTTCTGGAAGAATGGACAGTTTGAGGTCCGAAAGTATTGGCAGATTCAATTCGGGTATGATCCTTCGATCTCCAATCCGGCGCAGGTCGTCCGTGACGGGCTGACCGAATCGATCGATCGACATCTCGTCAGTGATGTCCCCGTCGGGATTTTTTTAAGTGGCGGCTTTGATTCCACCGCCTTGGTCGCGCTGGCATCCGAGCGAATCCGGGAAAATCTCCGCACGTTTTGTATTTCATTCGAGAACCCGCAATTCAACGAAGGCGATATCGCGGCCCGGACGGCGAAACATTTCGGCGCCAGCCACTCCGACTGGCGATTGGATTCACAGACCGCGAAAGGTTTGTTATCGAAATTCCTGGAAAGCTCGGATCAACCCAGCATCGATGGCTTCAACACATTTTGTGTTTCGAAGTTGGCGCACGACGAGGGTTTCAAAGTCGTTTTGTCCGGCCTGGGCGGCGACGAGCTGTTTGGCGGTTATCGCTCGTTCCAACTTGTTCCATCAATGATCGCGATGAGTCGGTGCCTCGGAATATTGCCTCCGGAACGGCGATTGATTGGTCGTGTATTGGAGTGGGTTGGCTCTCCCCGCACGAGGCGGCTCGGTTCCTATTTTCGAGGACCGCCGACGGTAGCGAGCGCCTACTGGACGATGCGTGGCATTTTCACGCCGGCGGAAGTGCAGCAATTGCTGCCGCGCTACGGTTTTAGCCCGGGAAACGCTCGATTCGAAATTGATAGCTACGTTCCGAGCCAGCCGGATGTTGAAGATGAAGTGAGCTACCTCGAGCTCACGCGCTACATGCGTAACCAGCTTTTGCGCGACAGCGATGTCATGAGCATGGCCTGGAATCTGGAGCTGCGAGTTCCCTTTGTGGATGCAAAGTTCATCGATTCAATCTCACGCATCCCGGCATCGGAACGGTTGGCGCGCGGAAAGAGACTCCTGCTGGATGCGGTGCCCGAGATTCCGGAATGGGTGCGGAATCGTCCGAAACAGGGATTCGCGTTTCCGTTCCGCGATTGGATTACGGGTGAATGGAACGACGTCTTTCGGCGGATCGAAGCGAGCAGCCCGGTCCCGCTGAAAAATTGGTATCGGTGTTGGTGTCTTTTCGCATTGGAAAGTTTTCTGGCACGCAATGGCATCGAACGGTTGCAACTCGCAGCCTAAGTTCGATGCCATTGCGAGTTATTTGTTATCGGTTATCGGTTAACTGGGGAGCGCACGCGTGCCGCGTGCGGGGCAAGTATTCCGCAGCCGACACGGCTGCCACCACAGGGTTTGGTTGTGGAGGCGCGCGTGCCGCGTGCGGGGCAACTATTTCGCAGCTGACACAGCTGCCACCATAGGGTTTGGTTGTGGAGGCACGCGTGCCGCGTGCGAGGCAAATATTTCGCAGCCGACACAGCTGCCACCACAAAGATTAGATTCGCAGCTGACACGGCTGCCACCACAAGAGTCGAGCCGGCCATACCCCATGTACGGCGATCTCCGGTACTGACCGCGCTGCGGCGATGTCTATACTCAGCCCATGCAAACTCCCCAGATTGATCAGAAGAATACTGCCATCAAAACGTTCGAAGATTTAGACTGTTGGAAGGCTTGTCGACAGCTCCGATTGCTTGTTGCGAAAAACATCGTGCCGAGTTTGCCGCAACATGAGCGATTCAGATTGGGAGATCAGATAATTCGCGCGGCTCGCTCAACCACATCCAATGTGGCAGAGGGCTACGGTCGCTTTCACTATCTCGACAATGCGAAATTTTGTAGCAACGCGCGAGGATCGTGTTGGGAAGTGCTCGATCACCTGATCACCGCGAACGACGAAGAACTAATCAGTCCCGACGGTTTGGCCACTGGACGCGAGCAGATCGGTCGAGCGGTGAAGCTCCTGAACGGGTATATGAGTTATCTAAGGCGCGCGAGCAGCCCGTCTGCTCAAATAACCGATAACAAATAACCGATAACCGATAACCTTTCGCCTGGGCGCGTGCTCTGCGCCGTGACCTATTTTTTACACACAGGCAGCCTTAAATAGGCTAAAATAGGGACCAACCAGTCGGAAACACCGTGCCATCCGTCACAGTCCAGAAAGCAAGTTCTTCCATGGAAGAAGCAGCCGAGTCGTTTCCCGCGATTCCGATCACTCCTCCTCAGTCCTTCGACGGAGTGACGCGACCGGCGGGAATTCGAAAGATCCTTCAGGAAGAATGGGCCCCTGCCCTGCTCGTTCTGATCTGCGACATCGTTTGCTGGATTACCATTTACGGACTCCTGAGTTTTGTCCGGCGCGATCAATTTTTCTCGAGCCAATTCGAGTATGCGATCATCGATCTCATTCAGCTCCTGATCATCATTCAGGCGTTGTTTGTCATCGGCGGATACAATACCCGGACCGAAACACGCGGTCTCGCTTACACCGCCGAGCATATCCTGGCAATGATCTGTGCCTTGGTCGTCAGTTCGCTTGTGCTGTATGTCGCGGCGACGTACGACCAATCGATGAAGCCCAGTCGAGGCGCCATCTTGCTGAGTTTTGTCGCGTTTACGCCGGTTTCGATTCTGTATCGGCGAGGTTTGCGGAATCGAGTCACGGCCGCTGCGGCCAATCGCGCTTACCTGGTGATTGGCGCCGGAGAACTGGCCGCCAAGTTTTACGAGGCCTATCGCGCATCGGGCGATGCCCAGCGTCTCGAATTTGTTGCCTTGGACGCCACGCGGATTGGTCAGCGGATTGCCGGACCGGAATCGCCCATCGCCGAGGGAAATCTTGCCGCCAAACTGAACAACGCTTCGGCGCACTACAGCGGAATCATTCTGGCGGCGCGAATAGAAAAAATTCTGCCGGATCTCCTGGAACGTTTGGTCCGGACCCAATTCCAACGGACCCGCGTTTACACGATGGAATCATTTTACGAAGCGCATTGGCGGCGAGTGCCGGTGCTGTCGATCGATCCGTTCTGGCCGTTGCAGACCGGATTCCAACTTTCGCGCACCTCGCCTTATCATTACTTGAAACGCCTTTTCGACATCATCGCCGCCGGCGTGCTTCTGATCATCTGCTGGCCGCTCATTGCCGTTCTGATTTTGTTAACCTGGCTAACGAGCGGTCGGCCGGCAATTTTCCGCCAGCTCCGGATCGGCCGCGATGGCATCCCGTTCACCGCTTATAAACTGCGCACGATGGAAATGCGCATCGCCGAGGACGACGACATTTACACGCGCGCGGACGATCCGCGAATCACCCGGCTCGGTCGAATCTTGCGCAAACTTCGGTTGGATGAGCTGCCGCAACTTTGGAACGTGTTGAAAGGCGACTTGAGTTTGATCGGACCGCGTGCGGAATGGATCAAATGTGCCGAGCGTTACGAAAAGAAAATTCCGTTTTATCATTTCCGGCACCTGGTGAAACCTGGAATCACCGGCTGGGCCCAGGTGAATTATCCGTATGGCGAGAGCGAGCAGGACGCGATCGAAAAGCTAAAGTACGACCTGTATTATATTCGTCACTACTCGCTCAAGCTCGACGCGATGATCGCGTTGAAGACTGTCCACACCATGCTCTTCGGCAGAGGACGGTAGCGAGATATCCGGCTTTTGTGGTGGCAGCCGTGTCGGCTGCAAATCTAACCTTTGTGGTGGCAGCTGTGTCAGCTGCAAATCTGACTTTTGTGGTGGCAGCCGTGTCGGCTGCAAATCTAACCTTTGTGGTGGCAGCTGTGTCAGCTGCAAATCTAACCTTTGTGGTGGCAGCCGTGTCAGCTGCAAATCTAATCTTTGTGGTGGCAGCCGTGTCGGCTACAAATCTAACCTTTGTGGTGGCAGCTGTGTCAGCTGCAAATCTAACCTTTGTGGTGGCAGCTGTGTCAGCTGCAAATCTAACCTTTGTGGTGGCGGCCGTGTCAGCTGCGAGATACTTGCCCGCACGCGACACGCGTGCCTCCACAACCAAACCTTTGTGGTGGCAGCTGTGTCAGCTGCGAATCTAACCTTTGTGGTGGCAGCCGTGTCGGCTGCGAAATACTTGTCCCGCACGCGACACGCGTGCCTCCACAACCTTGCTGTATCAGCTGCGTATCCAGTAATTGACAATTAACGACCTCTTGCGGCTGGAGAATGCGACGAAGTTACGATGCGGAATCTCGAATGTCCGGCCGGCAGCGATTTCGACTCGAAATGGAATGTTCTTCCCGATCAAATCCTCAATCAGCGCGGCGTCCATTTGATTAGAAGTTTCGGTGATGCAGACCTCAACGTCCAACTTCGCCGTTTACGGCACCTTTATCTGTTTGGCCGGGTCAAACTCCAGGTTTCGATCGCCTGGTGTGGGGTTAAGGTATGAGTCGACAGACACGCGCGGTTTTTGCGGATCGGCATGCAAAGTCACATTGATCCTGCCAAACCAATTACCCGAGATCTGAACAAAATAATCGCGTGTTATTCTTGAACTCCAGTTTTTCGCAGTCTTCGGCACAGTAATTTTATCGCTGGCTCTATACCCACCGCTCGGAGCTGTGAATGAAAGAGGATCAAAACGATCAAAAAGCGCGCCGCCTGGGATACTTAGCGTACATTGCCAATCATAAGGATGATATCCTCCGACCGGCAGGCCGGTCGCGCTGATCAAACAATCCACTGATAATTGAGGAGTGGCACCATTTATGGGACCGACGGTCAAATCGACGCGGGAAGGTGTGCCGTCTCCTCGAACCGAAGTTTGGCGCTGCGTTTTAATTAACGCTGCACCTTCTCCGCTCTTTTTTAAGACGAACAGAGCGGGATTATCAGCGGTAGGTATCGGAATATCGGTTGCGGCGTGCACGAAATATCCGCAAACAGCTCGCGAACGCGATGTCTCATAGTAACCCGTTTTCGATACGGCCACCGTCACACCCAAACCATGGATGCCGGTCAGAGAAAATAGTCCGTCACTATTGGTTACCTCGTTGCGGTCTGTTCCCGGATCAAAGATTTTGTTATGAACAGAGAGCCTGGCTGTAGCTCCTCCGATCGGCGATCCATGATCATCAACAACCCTCCCCCAGAAAGAAATGGGAGGACGAGTCGCGAGATAATATCCTCTTGCGGTAGCATTCTTATCCACTTCTTTTGGTATGTTCGGACTTCCTAGGGGAAACGAAGAGTCCACCGGAGTCGATGGCACACTCTCCGTTGCCGAAACTGAAGCTTCGGAGACCATCCGCTCGACCGATATCTGACCGCGGTTCCGAGTTTTAGAACAGAAGACCAGAAACGAACCCGCAGCCACGCAAACAAAAAGCAACAGTACAAAAAATCTTCCTCACGGATTCACAGGGATATTGAATTGATCCATCAGCTCGTCATAAAAATTGGCGGTCGTCTGAAGCGTTCGATTCCATTCAGCACCGTGGTCCGATCCAAAATCAAATCTTTGGTCACTATTCACTGCCGTTGAAATCACGCCGGCCGTTCTTCCTTCCGCTCCCACCGCCAAGCTGCGCGAAGCGTCCACGTATGGCATCGCTTCATCCGGCGTTCTAACGAATCTACCAATTGCATTCAGAAAAATAATCCCGAGCTTTTCGCCAGGCGAATCATCCGGATGATAGAAATAACTACCAAAAAGATAGGGCGAAGGAGGCTGCGGACGGTACAAGCGATTATTCGTTCTCCAGCCGTCAAGCGCACTATCAGCGGAGTCATAAAAGTTGATAAGATTGCCGAGAATGTCGCGAAGCCGGCCGCGGTATCCCAACTGAGCTGTCCCTTGATCTAAATCGTAATCAGGAGAACCTAGATCTAACACTTCGAGGATAGGATGAGTATCGTCGTAGCTGTAGGCGGGGACCGCCGCATGAAGCAGCGCATAATTATTTAGATCGAGGCCATGATTCAAGCCAGACCCAGCTACAACATTCCCCATACTATGTGCGACAAGGTTTCGAACGTACTGACTCGGAAGAGCATTACTACGTTGCTAACGCACGCCCTGATTTCCACGCGATATATTCGCTATCATTATAGCGAGCTAGCGCCGCGTTTATTGCCTCCGCAGGATCCACATCGACATCAGACCAGTATGTGGGCCACCTAAATCCAACGAATCGGCCCTTATAACCCCGCTGCCAGAGACGTTTGAACATCGTTTCGGCAAAATTTGTCGACCGATCGTAACTCTGATTCCACCCGTGCACAAAAATCAAGTATTGGTAAGTTTCGTCCCATGAAGCAGCGGATGAATCGAAAGCATTCCCATTTGGGTCTTGGACCGGCGCCATTGTTACATCGGGTGGATCATTGGCGGGATAAATCGTGTTGTAAGGAGGATCAACCGATTCGGGTATCGCCTTAATCCGTTCGTACATTTTCTTAATATTCTTCAAATCGAGCCACAAACTGCCGCCGTGGCCGATCTCGGCACCGGATTGATCGAAGAAAACGATTTCGAGTTCGCCTTTTCCCTCGCTCACGCCTTCGAAGAGGAAACATTTCTTTGGATTGTCCGCCGAAAGACCTTCCCAATATTCCTTCTTAAATGTGAATGTGCCGGAAACGTCCAGGGGCTGTTTTCCAGACTGGTCGCGCACGGCGTCGTTGAATACACCGGTGATCTGAGCGGCGGCCGCGTTGTCGTCTTTCAAGTAATCGTCGGATCCTTCGCCATCGGCGGATGGATAGAGATTGATGGCAGGAGTTGTGCCGGAAGTGTTCTTCCAGCGAATTCCAATCTGAATTTTTCCTTCCTTGATCCATTCCTCCAAACCAGGGATGTAGATCCACAAACGCGCGAAATCCTCCAGATTACGTTTCGAGACGATGTGATGAATCGAATAGTCCGGTGTCGTGACCGGCACAGTTTCGCCGCCGTCCGGGCCGAATTTTAATTCGGTGTCATCGTCATCATTCAACCAGAACCGGTACGGCTTCTTTTCTGACGTCTGATCGAGATCGTGGACATAGCGATCCGTTAACGACATCCGGCCGTCGCGATTTGCATCGACGAGAAGATCAACGGGCATGAGAAGATATTTTTGCCGTGTGAGTTCCGAGTTATGATTTGCCAGAATCGACATCATCCCGCGCTCGTTTAGCGAAAAGGTCGGAGAGCCCATATCGTATTCGTTTGGCTGTTCCGTGATCAGGTCACTCATCCGGAAAACTTCCCCGTTCTGCCACAGCGCGAGGCTGGTGATCGACAATTGGTTACCGGCCAGCACCAATCCTGAGATCTGCACTCTGTTGTTGATGCCGAAGGCGTTGGCGTGCTGATCCAGGATCGGCAATGTCGTGTATCGGCCGGCGCGCCAGATAAACGGTTGATTTGTGTCGCCGGGCGGATCGCCTACCACAATCACGCTGTCGTCTGGCAACCTATTCGTCAGGCTATAACCGGCCGCCGGCAGCGGTATTTTTTCGTTTCCTCGTCGAAAAATGGACCGGCTGACAAAATCACCTTGCTCATTCATTCGGCCACGGTCGCCGAGACCGAGATCGGTTATTCCGCCGTTCTCCAACCGGAACAGGTGATAGGGCGGAGTAAAGGGCGAACCATTACCGGTCAGGAGCAGCACCTGACCGGCTTTGTTAATTTGAACCGCAACCGAACCCCAGGCCAGATAAGTGGGATCATCTCCGGGCGGGATGATGGTCGTGTCCGGGAGGATGCAGGCGTGTGGCCGCAAACCCCAATCTTTGCTGCCGTTGTCGTTCTGATACCAGAGTCTGATCATGCCAGCCATTTGGCCCAGATCGTTGAAAGCCAAAGGTTGGACCATGCCGTCAGCGACCTGATACCACCCGACCGATTCGGGCTGTTCGGGCATGTCGGGAAATTCGATTATGCCGTTTGGACCGTTATAGACATCCCAGATCCTGGTGGCGTTTACATTGATGATGGCGTAGCGGAACGCCGGCACCGGACGGGGAGACACGATGTTGTTCAGCGGCCAGCCGTCGTCTCCGTCTTGAACGCCATCCCCATCCGTGTCCGAATTCGAGGGGTCGGTGCCGAGCTTGTATTCCCATTGATTCGTTAGGCCATCACCATCCTCGTCGCCGTTTGGATCGACCCCGGTTCGGCCGAAGTTCTGCCACTGCCAGGCATCCGGCATTCCGCTATGATTACTGTCTTTATCGGTCGGCGCGGGCGGTAATGAATCGCCTTGCGCGGTGGATCTTCCCAGCTGACCGGCGCGATTGCTTCCCCACGCGTAAACCAAACCATTTGCGGCCAGCGCCACGCTGTGAGAAGCGCCTGCGGCCACTGCCACCGCCGGGGGGAGGCCTTCGATCGGCGCCGGCGTTTCCACCGGAGATCCGGATTGACCAGTCGTTTCGCCGTGGAAATTGCTCCCCCACCCCAAAAGGGTGCCATCCGTTGCCAGGATCAAATTGTGCGAAGTGCCGGCGGCAGCATCCACCACCGTTTGCGCAACGGTCACCGGCAACGGGACATTACTATCTTGATAGTTATCGTTTGCTAATTGGGCGTCGTAGTTGGCACCCCAAGCCCAAATTGTGGCGGACGCGGAACCGGCCGGCTGCCTCTTCAGAGCGCGGGCGCGAACACGGGCCGGCGCGGCGGCAGCGCCGTTCATGTTCGCAATGGCCAGGGAATGATAAGCGCCTGCGCGCACAATTTGAATATTCGTTAGGCCAGGAATGGGAATCGCGTAATGCCGGTCATTGTTGGTCCCGTCACCTATTTGACCGCTCCAGTTCGCGCCCCAGCTCCAAACCGTTCCGTCAGAGCTTAACGCCAGATTGTGATACTGACCGGCTGCGATCTGGATAATGTGAGTCAATGGTTCGCCGAAACCGGTCACCACCTGGACGGGAACGGCGCTGTCGTCGGCTCCGCCGTTGCCCAATTCGCCGTCGCCGTTATAACCCCAGGCCCAGACTGTCCCATCCGCACGCAAGGCAAGGGTGTGTTCCGCGCCGGCGCCCACCGCAATCGCGCCGGCAAACAACGGAGTCTGCGTCGGGACAAAATGGTCGTCCGTTGTTCCATCACCGAGCTGACCGTCCCAATTCCCTCCCCAGGTCCAGACCGAGCCATCAATCTCCGCCGCTACGGCATGCCATGGTCCACACGAAATATCGGCAACATTTCCGAGAGAACGATTTTGAAACGGTGCCGGATGCATTTCGCTGCTTCCATCACCGAGTTGACCGCTACCATTCTCGCCCCACGTCCAGACCGCTCTATGATCGTCGAGCAGAATGGAATAATCATTTGCCGCCGCCAGCCTGGCTGAAACGCCCGGCAAGGATATGGCCCTGAAATTCCGGGTCAGACTCGCTGCGCGCGCACTGAACAAGCTTTCCTGCCGCTCACTTTTGCCTAACGAAACGTAGAGCAAAGCCAGGCCATTGGCATCCGTGCGTGCGTCGACCCCGCTGTTCGAGGAACTATCGGACGAAAGAGAAATCGTGGCATCACCCGACGTTACCGAAAAATGAACCGGCGCATTTTTCAGCGGAGCACCTTGATCGGAAACGCGCGCAACAATCGGAAATGGCAAAACATGCGATGGAAAACC
>CAWJUP010000016.1:0-77252 GCA_963846065.1 uncultured Verrucomicrobiae bacterium | reverse complement strand
CAAAATAGTTGATGGTTGAGAGTTGATTGTTGATGGTCAGGCATGTGCCGAGCCATCAAAACGCTTCATAATTTCAGTCCGGCGGCAACGGATGCCGAAATCCGGGCGTCGTCGCTGCAATTTATTCGGAAATTGTCCGGCTTTACCAAACCTTCGCACGCAAACGAACCAGCTTTCAATCGCGCGGTGGATGAAGTCGCGCACGCCGCGCATCATCTGCTCGAATCGTTGATCACGAATGCGCCGCCACGAAACCGGGAAGTTGAGAAGCTGAAAGCGAAGGCGCGATCGGTGAAACGTTTCGGGAAACGTTCACAGATTTCGCAGATGACCGCAGATTGAAGAATGGAACCGAGGGGAGAAAAATCTGTGCAAATCCTCGTAATCTGTGGAAGAGAAATCTGATATGAGCGCGGTCAGAGTCTTAGTCGGAACACGCAAAGGCGGATTCATTCTCACTTCGGACGCCAAGCGCAAAGATTGGAAGGTGGACGGGCCACACTTTGCCGGCTGGGAGATTTATCATATGAAAGGCTCACCGGTTGATCCGAACCGAATTTACGCCTCGCAGACAAGCGCGTGGTTCGGGCAGATCGTCCAGCGATCCGATGACGGTGGCAAAACGTGGAATCCCCCGGGAACAAAGATGGAAGACCTGATGGGGACGGACGGGATGCCAAAAGGCGGTGCCAGCAACGACTTTCGCTACGACGGCGTGCCTGGCACTCATATGTGGTACGACGGAACGCAACATCCGTGGGAGTTCAAACGGGTCTGGCATCTCGAACCCGGACTCGACTCGGCCGATCACGTTTATGCCGGCGTAGAAGACGCAGCGTTGTTTGAATCAAAAGACGGCGGCAAATCCTGGAAAGAGCTTTCCGGCCTGCGGCAACACGATACCGGCCCGAAATGGCAGCCGGGCGCGGGCGGAATGTGTTTGCACACGATTCTGATCGATCCAAAAAATCCGAAGCGAATATTTGTCGCGATTTCCGCCGCCGGCGCGTTCCGGACGGATGATGGCGGTGAAACATGGAAACCCATTAACAAAGGTTTGGTTTCAAATTTTATGCCGGACCCAAACGCCGAAGTGGGTCATTGCGTGCATCGATTGGCGCTGCATCCCTCAAAGCCGGATACGCTCTTCATGCAAAAACACTGGGATGTGATGAGGAGCGACGATGCCGGTGATTCGTGGAAAGAAGTCAGCGGAAATCTGCCGACCGACTTCGGGTTCCCGATCGACGTGCATGCTCACGAACCGGAAACGATTTACGTGGTACCGATCAAGAGCGATTCGGAGCATTATCCTTTGGATGGAAAGCTCCAGGTGTGGCGAAGCCGAAAAGGCGGCAATCAATGGGAAGTCCTGACCAACGGGTTGCCGCAAAAAGATTGTTACGTAAACGTGCTGCGCGACGCCATGTCGGTGGATTCATGTGATCCGTGCGGAATTTATTTTGGGACCACCGGCGGCCAGGTTTACGCGTCGGCGGACTCGGGGGATTCGTGGTCGCCGATCGTGCGCGACCTGCCGGCGGTGCTTTCGGTTGAAGTTCAAACTCTGAAGTAGCGGAAAGCTCGAATATCGGATTTTTCGAAATTTTATGATCCGGGTCGTTTTGCCTCATCACTTGCGGACGTTGGCAAAAGTGGGCGATGAAGTGCGCATCGATGTGAACGGCGCAGCTACGGTGAAATCGCTGCTCGACGCGCTCGAAAAAAATTATCCCGTTTTGCGCGGAACAATTCGCGATCAACAAAGTTCCAAACGCCGGCCGCTCGTTCGTTTTTTTGTTTGCGGCGAAGACATTTCCCACGAACCGCTTGAAACCGCGTTACCAGACGCAATTGTCAAAGGTGACGAGCCATTCATTGTTATGGGTGCAATCGCCGGCGGCTGATACGAAGGCGAAAGGAAGAAGTAAGAATTTGGAAACTTTTGAGAGCAAACGCGCCCCGGAACCGGTCGGCGCTTTCCCCCACGCCAAGCGCGTCGGTGATTTACTTTTTCTTTCGGGAATCGGACCGCGCACGCGCAACAGCAAGGAAATTCCTGGCGTGGGCCTGGACTCGGATGGCAACGTGGCCAGTTACGACATCGAAAAGCAGTGCCGCGCTGTTTTCGAAAATGTCCGGCTCGTTTTGGAAGATGCCGGCGCACAATGGAACGACATTGTTGATGTCACTGTGTTTCTCACGGACATGAAGAAAGATTTCGCGATCTACAACAAATTGTACGCGGAATATTTTGCCGGCGATGGCAAACCGAACCCGACACGCACCACCGTGGAAGTGACGGCATTACCCACACCCATCGCGATTGAATTGAAAGTCGTGGCCGCACCAAACGCCGGCTAACCCTATTCGATTCCGCATTTGCCGGAATTCTGTCCGCCGATCGTGGAAGATCTGAATCCAATTTACCTGGCGGGCGCATCTGATAGATGAGGAAATTTACATGAGCCGATCGCCTGAATCTGCTGCGGTGAATTCGCCGACACGACTGACGTGGCCAATTACCGGCGTCGTCGTCGCCATCGCTGTGACCACCACCATGGACGCAACCGGTCTTTCCGATTTCAGCGCGCTCGCCTTGTTGCCCTTGCTCTTTCTGTTTTGGTTACTCGAGCGTCTCTCCGCCAAGGCTCTCGGATTTCAATGGGGCCGACTCCGCGATTACCGGCTTGCCCTGCTTTACCCGATCGTTGTCATGGCCGTCATCGCGACGATTGCGGCGGTCGCGGGTGTCATCAATCTGGCCGGCGCCAACTGGTTCAAAATATTCGTGAACCTTGTCGTCATGTCGGTCGGAACATTTCTGGTCGCAATTGTTACTGAGGAAGGTTTTTTCCGCGGCTGGCTCTGGGCTTCGCTTCGGCACCGGAAAATGGGCGAATTACGAGTCATCATTTGCACCAGTGTCGCTTTTGCTCTTTGGCACATTTCCGCGGCGACAATCGCTCCGGACTTTAAGCCGCAAGCAATCCAGATTCCGATTTTTCTGATTAACGCCGCTGTGATCGGCGCGACTTGGGGATTCATGCGCGCACTTTCCGGATCGATCCTTGTCACCAGCGCCAGTCACGGACTCTGGAATGGACTCGCCTACGTCTTCTTCGGATACGGAGCAAAAGCAGGCGCTTTCAACATCGCGAATACCGTTCTCTTCGGGCCTGAAATCGGAATTCTCGGGCTCGCGCTCAACATCCTCGTGGCCATCGCAATCTGGCGATGTTGGCAGACGCGTGTTAATTCTGCCCAATCTTGAATTCATTTCGCATCGCTGCGGCCGATCACACCGGCATTACGGTTTCGAACCTCGAGCGTTCACTCGCCTTTTGGCGCGATGTCCTGGGTTTCGAATTTTCGCATCGCACTCATCAAAAAGGCGAGACTGCAGAACAAATCACGGGAGTGAAAGGCGGCGAACTGAAACTGGCCGTTTTGAAATCGCCCGGCGGCCATAAGATCGAATTGTTGGAGTATCTCGCGCCGGCGGACCGCAGAAAAAGCAGCGATCTTCGCCCGTGCGATGTTGGACACGTCCATCTGGCGTTGACCGTTGAAAATCTCGACGCGCTGTTGCAACAAATTGCCTCTTCCGGATGGAAAGCCGCGGGCAAACCGCAACCGTTAAGTTCCGGACCGAACGCCGGAAAGCGGGTCGTCTACGTGCGCGATCCGGACGGGATCGACGATCGAGTTGATGGAGATGCCGGCACGATCCTAAAATTGCGATCGAAACGGAATCGTTAACCACTCGCTGAAACGTTCGCCAAGCGTCCGCTGGTTAAAATCTTCCAGAGTGTACTGACGCGCCTTCTCCAAATCTCTCTCAAACACGGATTCCATTTCGCGTCCGAAATTCTGATCGTACACGACGAGGTCGAGTTCTTCGTTAATTTCCGAGGAACGCGCGTCCAAGTTGGATGAGCCGACCATCGAGAAGAGCCCGTCAATCACCATCGACTTCTGGTGGATCATGGTCGGTTGATATTCGAAGATCTTGACCCCGCCTTCGAGCATCTTTCCGTAGGCGGTTCGCCCGGCAGATTTGGTCAGCGGTTGATCGTTGTGGGGGCCCGGTAAAAGCAATCGAACATCGACTCCGCGTCGGACCGCCTTCATCAGTTCCTCCACTTGGTTATTGGTCGGCAGGCAATATGGATTGGTGATCCAGATCCTTTTCGTCGCTCCGGCAAAGGACACCGCCTGAAGCAACGGCACCGGCGCCATCGAAAATGATCGAGAAACAACGGTTTGCGCTTTCAAATCACCCACCGGCTTCAGCGCGGGAAATTGGTCCGCACCACTGAGGGCCTCGCCGAATGTGATCACCCAATGTTCCTGAAAAGCGGCCTGCAATTGCGCCACCACCGGGCCTTCCACTCGCGCCTGCATATCACGCCAATGATTTTGGTCCTGCGCGTTGCCAGACCACTTCTCGTCAAATCCCACCGAGCCGGTGAATCCAATCTTGCCATCGATCACGAGAACGCGGCGATGCGTCCGCCGATTCGTCCGATCGGCCCGCCAGGAATGTGTGGGATGATAGTAGGAAAATTTGCAGCCGGCCTGCCGCATCATTTTCACGTCCGAATTGTTCAAACTCCAACTCGACCCGATCCCGTCCAGGAGAACACGCACTTCCAATCCGGCCCGGGCGCGTTCAGACAAGGCGTCACGGAATTGTTGTCCGACCGCGTCGGAATCAAAAATGTAGGCCTCAAAATTGATCGTCTTTTTCGCATTCTGGATGGCTTTGAGCATTTCCGGAAAGTAACTGTCTCCGTTTTGCAACAGATCGATCTTGTTGCCGGAAATCAGAACCGGATCGGCCAGGGCCAGGGCGGACCCGATAAATTCAGGGTCGCTGACCGCAAAAGTGTGTTCGAAACGATAAGGCAGCGTGTGCCGGCGGATGAAAAAGAGACAGAAGACTAAAACGATGGCCAGAAACAAAAGCGCCACGCCGATCCATTCGCCAATCCTGAGCCACCAAACTCGATCGTTTAGCCAGTGTGAACGGCGTACTTTCCTGGCCACGCTATTTTTTCATCCTTGGTTGACCGGTCGTGCGCTTTTCATTGCAGCTGAGTTCTCTACTTCGCCCCGCCGACGGTGTTCTTGTAAACGACGCCGTCCTTCATCACGAAATTCACGCGACGCACGGAGGTGATGTCGTTGAGAGGATCGCCGGCGAGCGCAATGATATCGGCGTCATAGCCGGGAGCGATTGAACCGATGTGATCGCCTAAGCGCATCGCTTCAGCGGCAAGAGAATTCGCCGAAACCATCGCAGTCATTGGGTCGACACCGGCATCGCGAACGCGATCGATGAACTCCTCGGCGTTGCGACCGTGCGCCCCCGCCACGGCGTCAGTTCCGAAAACGACTTTCAATCCGCGAATCTTCGCCGCCTGACGAAAAAGGTCGTGCTCGAGAGACAAAACTTTCTCCATGGCTGCGAAACCTTCTTCCGTGTAGCCCGATGTGCCAAGATAACGCTGCTTGTTTTGCAGGTAGTTCTCGATGACAAGGCCGGCCTGCGGATCAAAGTAGGTTCCTCGCTCAGCCAAGACTTTCAGGTCATCGTCCGTCGCCATCGTGCCGTGTTCGACCTGAGTGCATTGAGCGAGCGCCGCGGCGCGAACCGCTCCTTTGTAGGCATGAACGAGCGTGCGCAATCCCTGTTTATTTGCCTCATCACAAGCCGCGTCGAGTTGCTCCTGTGAAAGTGTCATTCCGCCGCCCTGACGAATCGATTTGGAAGCGAAGATTTTGATCAAATCCGCACCCGCCGCCTTTTGTTTGCGGACGAATGCGCGGATCTGATCAGGCGTTCCGGTTTTTTCGCCGTCCCCTTCGAGCGGTTGAACCGCAGTGAGAATACGCGGACCAGGTATGGCCCCCTGATTGATGGCGTCACGCAACGGAACATCCGTGGGTGAACCCACACTCTGCACCGTGGTGAAGCCTGCCATTAATGTCAGCCAGGCGTTGGAGGCCGATTGATAAGCCGCAAATTGCGTCGTCTGGTCCGCACCCTCATTCTTCCCGTCCTCGCCAAAGCTCCAGGTGATGTGCACATGCGAATCGATCCAGCCCGGCATCACCGTGAGCCCGCGCAGATCGTAATCAATCGGGGAAGCCTTGGGATCGAGCGCGACAATTCTTGATCCTTGGATAACGATTCGCGTGTCGCGCAAAACATTTCCGTGTCCATCGAGCACCCTGCTCGTGGCGATGATCACTCGCTTGTTGTTCGAATCGCTCGTGAGCGGGTGACTGTCGCCCGTGGCGCGAATCGAACACGCCAGCCAAAGCACGAACACGACTGCTCGCAAAACAGCGCGGATAAAATCGTCCACAGGTTCGGCAGATTAACACAATTCGATCACAAAAGAATTTCTCTCGATGCGATTCTTTCGGATCTGCGTAATCTGCGGGTATGCAGTTTTCTCTCGACGAGGGGTTTGCCAAGCAGCTTGACGCTGAGGATTCAATACGGTCTTTTCGCGACCGTTTTCACGTGCCGCGGGACAAAAACGGCGAACCGCGGATCTACTTCGCGGGTAACTCGTTAGGCCTGATGCCGAAAGGCGCGCGTGATCTGGTCGACGAAGAACTGGAAAATTGGGCGAAGTCCGGAGTCGAGGCTCACCATACCGCCGGCACCCCGTGGTATTCCTACCACGAGTCGTTGCGCGAACCGACTGCTCGACTGGTTGGCGCAAAACCGATCGAGGTGGTCTGCATGAATAGCCTGACGGTGAATTTGCACCTGATGATGGCGACATTTTATCAGCCGACAAAATCACGCTTCAAAATTCTGATGGAAGAGCCGGCCTTCCCTTCAGACACCTACGCTATCAAAACGCAGATCGTTTATCGCGGAATCGATCCGCAAAACGCCCTGATTCTTGCCAGACCGCGCCAGGGCGAATCTGTTCTTCGAACAGACGATATTCTCCAACTCATCGACAAACATCGGGCTGAGCTGGCCCTCATCGTCATCGCCGCGGTAAACTTTTTCAGCGGCCAATTGGTCGATGTTCCAACCATCGCGATGGCTGCGCGAAGACACGGTATCACCATCGGAATTGATTTCGCCCACGCCATCGGAAATGTACCGCTAGCCGCGCACGACTGGGATATCGATTTCGCGGTTTGGTGCTCTTATAAATATCTCAATGCCGGTCCGGGAGCGATCGGCGGCGCGTTCGTGCATGAGCGACACGCCACGAACACGAAATTGCCGCGCCTGGCCGGCTGGTTCGGAAATGACCCGAACACGCGATTCCGTCTTCATCTCGAACCCGAATTCGTCCCGGTGGCGTCGGCAGATGCATGGCAAATCAGTAACCCCCCGATTCTTTCCATGGCGCCCTTGCGAGCCTCGCTCGCCATTTTCGATGAGGCCGGCGGAATGAAACCGCTTCGCGCCAAATCGACCCGTTTGACCGGCTATTTGGAATTCCTTCTCAAGTCCGAGCAAAAAAGCCGATTCGAAATCATCACGCCGAATTCGCCGGACGAGCGCGGCTGCCAGTTATCGATTCTGGCGCTGGACGATCCGAAAAAATTGTTTGAGAAGCTAAAGACCGGCGGCGTCATCTGCGATTTTCGCGAACCAAATGTTATCCGCGCCGCGCCGACGCCGCTCTACAACACGTTTCACGAGGTCTGGCGCTTTGCCCAGATCGTGTTGCGCGATTAGGGTTTTTTCGTTCCGCGGCCAGGTCGAAGGGAGACGAAGTGTTTTTCGGCCTTCGCTTCCTCAGCCGCTCCGAATTGAGATACCGTCAACACCACTAGAGCGGCGACGCATGACGTTTTCATTTCCACAGGATTTAGTGGATTAAACTGAATTGGCAGGCGCAAAATCCAATCCCTTTTTTAAATGGCAAAATTCGTTCTCATCGGCTCCGGTTTGGCTGGTGGTTTACTCGCCACTTACCTCGGCCGTCGCGGCCATGAAGTGGATCTATACGAACGGCGCGCCGATCCACGGGAAGGAAATCTCGTGGGTGGACGCTCTATTAATCTCGCTTTGTCGACCCGAGGCATTCATGCCCTGCAAGAAGTTGGCATCGCCGATGAAGTTTTGCGTCACGCCATTCCGATGCCTGGCCGAATGATCCATGAAAAATCAGGGTCGCTTCATTTCGCGCCGTACGACGTCGACCCAAACAAGCATATCAACTCGATTGGCCGCGCCGCGCTGAACACCACAGTGATTGAAGCCGCCTCACGGAATCCGAGTGTGCGCGTGCATTTCAATCAGAAATGCATCGACGTTGGTCTCGACCCAGCGACCGCTCAACTGCTCAACACCTCCACCTCTCAACCAGCGTCTGCCTCAGCCGACGCGGTGATCGGCGTCGACGGCGCTTTTTCCTCCGTGAGACAGGCGATGCAAGTTCGGACGAAAGGATTTCAATACGACGAGAACTACCTGCCGCACGGCTACAAAGAGTTAACCATCCCGCCGGGGCCAAACGGCTCGTGGCAAATGGAGAAGCATGCGCTGCACATCTGGCCGCGACGAAGTTTCATGATGATTGCGTTGCCCAATCCGGATGGATCGTTCACCTGCACGCTCTTTTGGGAATTTGAAGGACCGCGCAGCTTCGCGAACACAAAGACGAACGATGAGGTCCGGAGATTCTTTGACGAGGAATTTCCGGATGCGGTCCCGCTGATGCCGGCGCTGCTGGAAGATTTCAAGGCGAACCCAACCGGTTCGCTGGTAACGATCCGCTGTGGACCGTGGTTTTATCGCGACAAAGTTTGTCTGGTTGGAGATGCCGCGCACGCGGTGGTCCCCTTCTATGGCCAGGGAATGAACGCGGCGTTTGAAGATTGCGTCGTTCTGGATCAATGCCTGGAAGAATTTTCAAACGATCGTCAACGCGCGTTTGCCGAATATTACCAACGACGAAAATCCAACACCGATGCGCTCGCGGACCTGGCCATCGGAAATTTTATTGAAATGCGCGATAAGACGGCTTCAAAAAGTTTTCGAACAAAGAAGAAGCTCGATCATTTCCTGGAAGCCGCGCTACCAGGAATCTATCTGCCGCTCTACACCATGGTGACGTTCACCCGAATTCCCTACGCTCAAGCAGAGCGACGGGCTCGGATTCAAAACGCGATCGTTTATGGCGCGCTCGCGTTGGTGGCGATGGCGATTGCGGCCCTGGCCGTTTTCGTCCGGCGAGCGATTGCCGGCTAGGATTCGGCGATTACCTGCGATACTCAGCTACGGTGCCGGCGGGGGGAAGAAATTTACCCACACGGCATCGCCATCTGAAAAACCGGCGGTGCGGTCGATTCCGTTCCAGGCCCAATTTCGAGAAGTTAAGACCTTGACAGTCTAGGTGAAAGATCGAACAATTCTCTACCCAGACTGTCTAGGTCAGGAGTGATGCCGAAAGAAAAACCAGATCTTGTTTACGGAACGCTGGACATGTTGATCCTGAAAGCGCTTCAACATGACCCGCGACATGGACTCGCCATTGCCGATCGGATCCAGCAAATGTCCAAAGATGTTCTTCGTGTCGAACAAGGCTCGCTATATCCGGCCCTTTATCGATTGGAAGCGCAAGGCCTGATCAAAGCGGATTGGGGTGTCTCCGATAACAATCGCCGAGCACGTTTTTACAGATTAACGGCCGCGGGCCGGAAACAACTGGCCCTCGAAAAAGCTCACTGGTCGCGAATCACCAAAGCGATCGAGCTCGTTCTTTCCGAGGCTTAATCCCTATGCCGCGATTACGCGCCTGGCTTTTCCGTCTGACCGGTTTGTGCAAACGGGACCGACGGAAGGCCCAAATAGCCGAAGAGATTCAGCAACATCTAGATCTTTTGATCGAACGAAATATCGCGGCCGGCATGTCTGCTACCGAAGCGCGCAATCAAGCCCGGCGTGAGTTTGGCGGTATCGAGCAAATTAAAGAGACTGCGCGTGAACAATTAATATGGAGGTGGGCCGATGATTTTCTCCAGGATCTGCGCTTCGGCGCGCGCATGCTTCTGCGCAATCCGGGATTTTCATTGCTCGCGATCATTTGTCTGACGCTCGGAATCGGCACGAATGCAGCCGTGTTCAGCTGGATCGAAGGGATTCTCATCCGTCCATATCCTCTGGTTGCCCATCAGGACCGGATGGTGGCGGTGGTGGGAGTCACACGCGGAGTCGAAGGCCACAATGGCCTTTCCTTTCCCGACTTTCTCGACTTCGAAAGGAATTCCACCTTGTTCGATTCGTTCATCGTCGACCGAATCATGGGAACATCGCTCAGCGTCGGCGACCGTGCGGAATGGGCGTCCGGCGGGATCGTGTCCGCAAATTATTTCGACGCGCTTGGCATAAAGCCGATTCTTGGTCGCGGTTTTCGACCGGAAGAAGGAACAGGACGCAACGCGCATCCGGTCACCGTGATCAGTTATCGGAGCTGGAAAGATCGATACAACTTCGATCCAGACATTATCGGCCGGACTCAATATTTAAACGGCGTGCAACACACGATCGTCGGGGTCACACCGGAAAAATTTCACGGCACGTTCATTGGTTACTCCTTCAATTTTTGGGTCCCTACGTCGATGCAGGAGACATTCGATACCACGGGTTACAAACTGGAAGACCGCGGCGCGCGCTGGATTGAGGGCTACGCGTTTCTGAAACCGGGCGTGACTCGTCAGCAAGCGCAGGCCGAGTTGAATTCAATCGCACAACGTTTGGAAAGGGATTTCCCGGAAACGAATCGTGGTCACGAGGTGCAATTATTTCCGCTGTGGAAAACGCCGTTCAACGGTGCTGGCAACATGTCGCCTACGTTGGCCATCTCGATGGCGGTCGTCTTCCTGGTACTTCTGATTGCCTGCGCCAACGTGAGCAATTTGCTGATCGCGCGCTCGTTGTTGCGGCGACACGAGATGACCATGCGTCTCGCTCTTGGGGCGGGGCGGCGGCGCTTGGTCAAACAACTCGTCACCGAAGGATTACTGCTTTCCACGATTGCCGCAGCGGGTGGAATTGCCGTTGCTTACCTGTGTCGCAACGCGCTCGTTCTCTCGTTCCCGCCACCGGTTCCGGGACTCGTAATCGATTATCCCGGTCAGATCGATTGGCGAGTTTTGGCAGCCAGCGCACTGATTTGTATCGGTGCCACACTCACCTTCGCATTGGTGCCCGCGATTCAATCCAGCCATGTCGATCTATCTGGCGCACTCAAGAGTGAGGGCAGCGGAGTCGTCGGCGGAAGCGGGCGTTCGCGGCTGCGCTCCGCTCTGGTGCTGGTTCAAGTCTCGCTCAGCTTCATCCTCCTCGCTGGGACTGGCTTGCTGTTGCAAAGCCTGGCGAAAATGCGGAGCGCCAGTCCCGGATTTTCGACAGACGTGATCGCCTGCCCGATTTCGCTGTTTTCTGCCGGTTATACGCTGGATCGGGCCAAAACTTTTCAAGCGCAGCTTCTCGATCGCGTTCGCACGCTGCCAGGCGTCGAGTCGGCAACGCTCACGCGAGTGATTCCGTTCAGTTACAACACTTTCTCGTCGAGTCCGATCGAAGTGGATGGCTATCAATCGCTGCCTAACGAACAACCAACGGTCGACTATGTCGAGGTGGCGGAAAATTACTTTACCACGCTTGGTATCCCGATCATTTCCGGCCGCGAATTCATGCGGACAGACGATGAAAACGCGCCGTTAGTCGGAATCATCAACGAAACGATGGCGGCGAAATATTGGCCCGGCAAAAATCCGCTCGGCCAGCGCATCAAGGTCGCCGGGCATTGGCTGGAGATTGCCGGTATCGCGAAAAACTCGAATTACCGGACGAAGTTGGAAGCGCCGATGCCATTTCTTTATGTGCCCCTGCGGCAAAACTGGGGTGTGCAAAACACGTTACTGGTCCGAACACGCGAAACACTGGGGGCGTTGCTCAACGCGCTTACCCGCGAAGTTCACGCACTCGATCCAAACCTCGCGCCAAGAACACCATCGCGCATGCGGGAGCAGGTGGACGAAATGAGCTATAGCCAGCGTCTTGCCGCCACGTTAGTCGCTCTCTTCGGCGCCATGGCCTTGGTGCTCGCGGCAATCGGCCTCTATGCGGTGATGTCATATTCAGTTTCGCAGAGCACTCGTGAAATCGGGTTGCGAATGGCTCTCGGCGCGGAAAGCAGTGATCTCTTGCGGATGGTCGTCTTCCGCGGTCTGCGCTTAACGACCATCGGAATTATAATCGGCAGTTGCGTCGCCCTTCTTTTCACGAGGCTAATGGGAAGCCTGCTTTACGAAGTCAGTCCACACGATCCGATGGCCTATGGATTCGCGTTCGTTGTCTTAGTTACGGTCGCATTTCTTGCCTGTTTTCTACCTGCGCGACGCGCCACGCAGATCAATCCGGTGCGCGCTCTTCGCGCCTGATTAGAAAGGGGTCGAGGCGTCGCGCGTCGGGAATGCGTCCTCGGCGGTGCCGGGTCTCACATCCGGGCGAGGACGTCCGGGATTCTCGATTACGGTCTGATTATCGCCATCCTGATCGCTGCCATGATGGCCATGCCGATGGCCCTTTTCCTGATCGGAATCATGGGCGCAACCGGTCATAATCACCGACGCAATCATCAAAAACGCAGCCGCGTATCGCCGCCAAACGACAAAGATTCCTCGAGCCACGCGCTTAAAGACCGCGACCGAGGTTCCAAGGTTACAAATATCCACGCGACTTTAGATAGCTGCCCGGCGCACGGAGCACCAGTCCATTTTCAGCCCGCGGGGCGCGAGCGTTCCAACCTCGGAATTCACAGTTTCATCGCCGGCTCGAATCGAGTATCTAGTATCGAGAATCACTCCCATGCCTCCGCTTACCTACGCGAGTTACCTTGACCTCGAAAATCTTCTGAATCTGCAGCAGCCGCGATCCAGTCCACCCGAGCATGACGAGATGCTGTTCATCGTCATCCATCAAACTTATGAACTTTGGTTCAAAGAGCTGTTACACGAGTTCGCCAAGATCAATCGTGATTTCTCGGCCGGAGATTTATTCGGTGCGATCCACTCGTTTAAGCGTGTCCGCACCATCATGAAAGTTCTGGTCGCCCAAATCGATATTCTCGAAACGATGACACCTTCGTCATTCTCGAGCTTCCGCGATCGGCTCGAGACCGCGTCGGGTTTTCAGTCCATTCAATTTCGTGAGATCGAGTTCGTTCTTGGCTACAAGCGCGAATCGACATTGAAATACGTGAAGCCCGACTTTCCTGGCGCCGATCGGCTGAGCGAGCGATTGCACGAACGAACGGTCATCGATCACTTTTATGATTTCCTTGAAACTCGCGGTGCAAAAATTCCGCCGGAATTGAAGAATCGCGATCTGACGAAACCGAACGAACCGAATGAGCAAGTGCAGGAGGAGATTTTGCGGCTCTATAAAGAATGCCCGGAATGCTCGATCCTGTTCGAGTTGATGACCGATTTTGACGAAGGGTTACAAGAGTGGCGATATCGGCATATCAAACTCGTCGAACGAACGATCGGAGCCAAAAAGGGAACGGGCGGGTCACCCGGGGTGCCGTTTCTGAAAGAATCATTGTTCAGATCGATCTTTCCCGACCTCTGGGCGATTCGCCACGCCATGTGAGCCCTCAACTCCCCTCAACTCCTCAACCTCTCAACTCCTCAACCTCTCAACCCCTCAACTCCTCAACTTCTCAACTTCTCAACCTCCCAACAGTGATCTTTGACGTTTCTCCTCCCATCACACCGAAGCTGGCTGTTTGGCCCGGCGATACATCACCGACACGGGAAATGTTGATGGACATGGCGCGTGGCGATTCGGTGACGCTCTCGACTTTGCGCGCAACTGTCCACCTCGGCGCGCACGCGGACGGCCCGAATCATTACGGCAAAGATGCGCCGGCCATCGACCAACGGGCGATGGATTATTATTTGGGACCATGCCAGGTGATTCGTGTCGATGTTCAACCGGCAACGCAGATCACGCCTTCCATGTTGAATTCGCCGATTACGGCCTCGCGGGTGTTGTTTGCCACGAACACGTATGCCAACCCCGAACATTGGAACAACGATTTCGCCGCCTTATCGGCTGAGTTAATCGAGTTCCTGCATGACGCAGGCGTCATCACCGTGGGCATCGACACACCGAGCATCGATCTTTTTGAATCAAAAGATTTGCCGGCACACCGGGCGGTCCTGCAGCACGACATGGCCATTCTGGAAGGGCTAATCTTAAAAGATGTGCCGGTTGGAATTTACGAACTGATCGCGTTGCCTTTGCCGCTGGTTGGTTTCGACGCGAGTCCGGTCCGCGCCATCTTACGAAAATTCGCGACGTGAAAACTGCGCCAGAATTCCGCAAAACGACCGAAACGTTTGTCGATGGAGCGCAGACGCTTTCCCAGGAATATTTCGTTTCGCCGGAAGTTTTTGCCGAAGAAAACAAAAGCATTTTCTCGCGGCATTGGATTTTGGCGGCACACGAAAGCGAATTAGCAAAACCGGGCGATTTCATCGTGACCGAGATCGCGGCCGAAAGCGTCATCGTCGTTCGCGATCACGAAGGGCAAGTCCGGGCTTTTTATAATGTTTGCCGGCATCGTGGTTCGCGTTTGTGCGAGGACCGAGGCGGCCATTTTCGTGCGATCCAGTGTCCGTACCATGCCTGGACCTACTCACTCGACGGTCGATTGACGGGTGCTCCGCAAATGGATAACGCATTCAATCGGGCGGACTATGCCCTCGCGCCGGTCGCAGCCGACACCTGGGAGGGTTTTGTCTTCATCAATCTCGACGCTCAACCGGTCGCACTGGCAAAGTGGTTCGATTCGTTAGGCCAGAGATTCTCCCCATGGAAGATGGCCAAGTTGCGTTCGGCCAAACGCGTCGACTATGAGGTCGCGGCAAATTGGAAACTGATTTTTCAAAATTATTCCGAATGTTATCACTGCGCCGGCGTCCATCCCGAGCTGACCAAATTGTCTCCCTCTGATTCCGCGGAGAACGATTTGGTAGACGGCCCGTTTCTGGGCGGCTTTATGTCGATTGAGCGTGGTCGCAGCCTGACCAAAAGCGGCCACGCGTGTGCGCTTCCCATCAATCATGAAAATGCGCAACGCGTGTTTTATTACTCAATTTTCCCAAACGTGCTGCTGAGCTTGCATCCCGACTACGTCATGGTGCACCGGCTCACCCCGGAGACTGCGGCCCGCACCCTGATCACCTGTGACTGGCTTTTCCATCCGGATGCGTTCACCCGGGAGAATTTTGATCCGGACGACGCGATCGAGTTCTGGGATCTGGTCAATCGGCAGGACTGGCATGTCTGCGAGCTCAGCCAACAGGGAATTTCCTCACGGGCTTATCGGCCCGGCCCATATTCGCCACGCGAAAGTATTCCCGCCGCCTGGGATCGATTCTATCTCCGGCAACTGCGTCGTTGATTATTTCAAGCCGAGAAACTCGCGCGCGGTTCCGGCCAGCAATTGCGCTTTCGTTTCGGCGGAAAATTCCCGACTCGATTCGATCAGGCCGCCGGCTACTTGTTCGCCCAAGGGAAAAGGATAATCCGAGCCAAGCGCCACTCGTTTGGCGCCGAAAACTTTCAAAAGCATATTCAACGCATCCGCATCGTGCACCAGTGAATCGACATAAAAACGCGCCGGAATTTCGCCGTGCGCGAGATATTTTTTCGGTTCGGTCTTGTTATCGATTGCCACCAAATCCGGCCGGACGTGAAAGGCGTGCGCAATCCTTCCAATGGTGAATGGAAATGAGCCGCCGCCGTGCGCAAACGCCACGCGCAATTTCGGAAACCGTTCAAAGACGCCTCCGAAAATCATTGAGCAGATCGCCAGGGAGGTTTCGGCCGGCATTCCAACCAGCCACGGCAGCCAGTACTTCGGCATTCGATCTTTCCCTACCATGTCCCAAGGATGAACGAAGATTGCCGCACCCAGACGCTCCGCTGTTTTCCAAATGGCATCGAGGGAAGGATGATCCAGATTCCGGCAAGCCGGTCCGTGACAATGGTCATTGGGATCGACGTGCGTCCCGATTTCGATTCCGTGTAATCCGAGCTCGCTCATGCAGCGCTCCAATTCGCCGGCGGCAAGCTCCGGATCTTGTAAAGGAACCGTGCCGAGGCCAGCGAACCGATCGGGATGCGCCCGCACAACTTCAGCGATGTGGTCGTTCAAGATGCGACAAAGCTCGAGCGTATCCCGCGGTTTGGCCCAGTAACTAAACATGACCGGGACAGTCGAAATCGCCTGCATCGTGACGCCGACGCCATCCATTTCCTCGATCCGGCGCCCCGGTTCCCAGACGTTGTCGGTGATTTCCCGAAAAACTTTCCCGCCAATCATCATTCGCGCGCAACAAGGCTGGTAATGGTCCAGCCTGACGAAGCCGCTGTAGCCGTATTTAGCGTCAAGATCGGGCCATTCTCGCGGCAAAATGTGAGTGTGGATATCGATCTTCACGAAAAGCGATCAGTGACCAGGCACAGAAGGTGCCCCTGACGAAAACTCGTTGCTGATCACTCGCCCGCGGGCCCCAGCGGCCCCATCGGCTGCGCCTTTTCGACTTTTTGGCCGCAGTTCTTACAGGTTCGGCGCGAATCATCTTTCCAGAATTCAAGCATCGCCCGACTGAAATGGTCGACGATATCGGCGCAGTCGAAATGAATATCTTCGACCAGAGCGCCGCAATTTTCGCAGTAAAAAATTACGTGTTCTTTTTCACCCGGCGGCCGGCGACGTTCCACCACAATTCCAATTGTGTCGGGTGGGCGCTGCGGAGAATGCGGCACATTCGGCGGAATGAAAAAGGTCTCTCCCTCATGAACGATGTGATCGACAATGCGATCGCCTTCACGGACACGAACCTTAATATCGCCTTTCAGCTGATAAAAATATTCTTCCGAATCCACCAGATGAAAATCGTTCCGCGCATTTGGCCCTTTGATCACCATCACGAAAAAATCGCGCCCATCATACAGATACTGGTTACTCACCGGCGGTTTGAAGTTCTCCCGGTTTTCTTCAATCCAATTTTCCAAGTTAATCGGGGGCTGCGTTTTCGCAGTCACCAGATCTGATCCGGATGGTTTTGCCTGAGTTGCCGTGGCCATGAATGAGCGTATTTCTGCGGCGGGAGGGCGTCAAACTTGATCCGCGACCCGGGTGCGATATTTCAGTTGAATCGTGGAGACGCCAACGTAATGTCCGCCGCCCAAATGAGAGCTTCTCATCTTCTTCTAATCGCCGGCGCCGGCGCAGTTCTCACGTTTTTGTCGGCGTGTGACGAAATGCCTACCCAGCTGCAAAATCCCCTGGCGGCAGTCATGCCGGCACCGACCCCGGCCGGATGGTGGCAGGATGAAGGTGGGCACGGCTCCGCGAAGATCGTTGTTTATGTCAGCGAGCAGAAAGCCTACTTCTATAAAGGGAAAACTTTAGTGGGTGAATCGACGGTTTCGACGGGCAAGCGCGGCTTCGGCACACCAATCGGTCATTACCACGTCGTTTCGAAAGACCGCAATCATGTCTCGAGCGAGTTCGGCGATTACGTCGATAAAGACAACAACGTCATCAAATCGAACATCGACGTCCGGAAGGATTCGCAACCGCGTGGAACGCATTTTGATGGTGCTCGCATGCCCTTTTGCATGCATTTCAACGGCGGTTACGCGATGCACGAGGGTTACGTTCCGCCTTTTGCCGCTTCCCACGGCTGTATTCGGTTGCCCCGCGGAATGGCCGAACATTTTTTCGATAACGCGCCGGTTGGCACCCCGGTGATCGTTCGGGATTGATCCTGCTCACGGTCCGTCGCAAACGCGTGCATTCTCCGAATCGCGACGCGATTTCTCTCAAAGCGAATTACTCGGCAGCGACTAACCATCAAGCCGGCAACGAATTACGCAGCCGCTCCCAAATTTTAATCGAATTTTGAATTATTTGGGGTGGCCCCAGGTCAAATAGGAGACGGCCAATTTCGGCCGAGAAGCGATTAATATTAAACGGGGGGAAGTTATGACGATTCCGGAGAAGCGTATGGGGCGTAAGATCATTTTCGATTATCAAGACTTGGAGGCCACACCGAAACGACCATGGTCGAAGCGTTATGGCCTGCTGGCGGGTGGCGTTATCGCCGCACTTTTGTTGTCCATCGTGTTCGCCCTCCCCGGTCCGACGCACAACGAGCAACCATCCGCTCAAAATGAAACCGCTGATCTTTCCAGCGCGTCGGCAAAGCCAGGCGACACCATTGTGCACGACGGCGTGACTGTCGTGACCCCGCAACTATTGGTCCCTGTTCTTCCCGGAGACATCGACGTCACTGCGCCAGCTGCACCCGGCAAACCAAAAGCTCACGTGAATCGCCGATTGGCCCACTCACGTTTGGCCACCACCAACACTCGAGCGATCGCTCCGTGGTTTAATCAGATATCCAAAAGAACAACGCGCTTCGATTAAAGCAGCGCAAGGTTTACGCAGCTGATACCTGGCGAAATGCGTTGAAAAACGCTTCCATCTCACTCTTTTTCCCGACGGTCACACGCATGTGATTCGGCATTGCGGGAAATAATCGCCCAACCTGAACGTTTCGTTCTTTCATCGCCTGAATCAGGGGGACCACGGGCCGGCGACAGTCTACCATGAAGAAATTTGCCTCGGACGGGATCGATTTAAATCCGAGCTTCTCCAGCTGACCCAGCGTCAAGGCCTTTGCCTCGGCGTTCAGCTTCCGCCCCTTCAATACCTGGTCGGGGTCGTCGAGACTGGCGCTGGCAGCGGCCAGGGCCATCACGTTTACGCTGTCCCACATTTGTTGCGGTTTCATGCGCGCGACTGTTTCCCTCTGCGCCACGCAATACCCGCAACGCAGTCCGGCCATGCCGTAAATTTTCGAAAACGTTCGGGCCACAATCAAATTGGGATGGTTTTTAACCAGAGGAATGACCGATTCGTAGTCGGAATTGTCCGCGTAGTGGAAGTAGGCTTCATCGACCAGGATCGTCGTTTCGACCGGCGTGTTCTCAATGAATTGCCGCAGCTCGTTCTTTGGCGTGATGCTCGCGGTCGGGTTGTTTGGATTGCAAATGTAGATCAATCCTTGTTTCGCCGCCGCCGACATTCCGGGAAGATCATGACTGAAATTTTTCGCCAACGGCACTTTGACTACGTCGGCGCCATTTGCTCTGGCGTAATCCAACGGCGCTTCAAAAGTCGGATCGGCCGCGACCAAATTGCCGCGATTCGGGCCGGTAAATGTCTCGGCGCATATTTTTAAGATCTCACTGGAACCATCGCCCAGGACGATTTGATCCTGCTCGACCCCATTGAGCCGGGCAAGTTTTCCAACCAACACGCCATTCTGTTCTTCGGGATAACGACAACACAGATTGAAGCTCCCCTGCATCGCGTCATGAGCATGAATCGACGGCCCGTATGGATTTTCATTCGCACTCAAACGAACGAAACCGGTTGATCTGGCTGGCTCAGTCGTGGCCGTGGCCAGCGACAAATTCGGCCTAACGACCGCAGCGGCAGCGCCAAGGCCAAGCAATTGCGCGAACTTCCTTCGAGAAATGGTGGTTGAACTCATAGAATCCTCCAGGTTCATCACTGTTACGCCCGCCAGGATTAATTGCCAAACCTAATTGAAGGCAGCGCTTCGGCCGGAATTCGATTTGATGAGAACCAGAGTCAGCCGCAAATAGTGGCGTGATGTTTGCATTTGGAAAAGAAGCGCGGCGGCGACGAATCCAACGGCAGCCCTTCCCGGAAAATTGGCTGGCAATCATTGAGCGCAACGTCGGATTCTTCCGCCGGCTTTCGTCCGACGATCGGGCCGGACTTCTCGCTCGGATACAGGTGTTCGTCGCGGAAAAGCGATTCGAAGGTTGTGCGGACTTGCAGTTAACGGATGAGATCGTGGTGACAATCGCCGCCCAAGCCTGCCTTCTTCTCTTGCATCGAAAAACCGACTACTTCCCGCGGTTGATGAGTATCCTGGTGTATCCATCCAGCTACGCCGTCGCAGAAAACGGCCCCGTCCAGGAGCACATTTGGGAAGAACGGAACGTCATTCGAGCGGGTGAGACCGGCCGCCAACTCGGGTCGATGGTGCTGGCCTGGGACGCCGTCAAATTTGGCGCTGCGGATCCATCCGACGGGAAAAATCTCGTCCTCCACGAATTTGCCCATCAACTCGACTTTGAGAATTATCTGGCCGACGGCGTACCGGCATTGGCCAGTCGAAGAGAACAGCTGGCCTGGCGTGAAGTGATGCGAACAGAATTCGCGTCACTGCGCGCGGCCGAACAAACCGGGATCCCAACCCTTCTCGACACCTACGGCGCGACAAATCCGCCGGAGTTTTTTGCCGTGGCGACCGAAGCATTTTTCGAACGCCCCTGTGCTCTGCGCGCTCATCACCCAAAATTGTACGCGCAGCTTCAGAACTACTTTCGGCAGGATCCGGTGGAGTTTTCAGCCGAGCGAATGAAATCCGCGGGCTGATCCGTCAATGGCCCACCAGTTCGCAAAACTTGTTTAGATCGATATTTCCGCCGGAAACAATTGCCACGACCGGACCCTGGCCGGCATTTCCCTTGAGCGCCGCCGCCAAGGGGAGCGCCCCGGCGCCTTCAGCGATGACTCGCGCTTTTTCCGCCATCAAACGCATGGCCCGTTTCGTTTCATCCAAGCTGACCACAAAATAATCGTCCACTAATGGTTTCATTCGGTCCCACATTCGCGGGAAAACACTTTGGCCGCCGGCTCCGTCGACGAACGAGGCTTCCCAATTTTCAAACACTTGCGGCGAACCTTTTTTAAACGACAACGCCGCCGGCGCCGCGGTTTCCGGTTCAACTCCAAAAACTTTCACGTCCGGCCGCAGAGCTTTAATCGCGCTGGCGACGCCGGTGATCAATCCGCCTCCGCCGATCCCGGCGATGACCGCTCTGGTGTCCGGGGCATCTTCCAAGATCTCGAGGCCCATCGTGGCATGGCCGGCGATGAAATTGTCGTCATCAAATGGATGGATAAACGTGCCTGCAATGCCGGGGAACGCTCGATCGTCGAGTGTCTTCCACGCGACATGGTATGGGACCAGGAAAAGTTTCGCGCCGAGCGCCCGCATTCGATCCAGCTTCGCCTGCGGCGCGGATTCAATCGCCACGACGCTGCATGGAACACCGGCTTGCCGCGCCGCATACGCGACCCCCTGCCCGGCATTGCCCGCGCTGATCGTCCAAACTCCGCGGCCGCGTTCCGATTCGGACAACATGGCAACGGCGTTCGCGGCACCGCGAAGCTTGTAGGCATTGATCGGCTGCAGATTTTCGAGCTTCAATCGGATATCTGGAAACTCTGGACCGAGCTCGAGCCGCAACAGTGGGGTTCGAGTCACGGTGTTTCGAATTCGCTCGCGGGCCTGCTCGATTTCGTCGAGACGAATGGGACGGACGGGCTCAAGTGTGGCTGGCATTAACGCGATCTTAGGCGCGCTTGCCAAGCTCGCAAACGCGATCGCGTCCAGACACCACCTTCAAGGGCACTCGGACAACAACGACCCGCCAGCAAACGGTCGCTTAACCGGGCGGCCAGCTGAGCGCGCGCTTGCCCAGCAAATGAACGTGCAAGTGCGGAACACTTTCGCCGGCATCCGGCCCGCTGTTAATGACCACGCGAAATCCACTTTCCTCAATTCCCAATTTGGTCGCGAGATCGCGCGCTACCAGAAGTAGTTTGCCGAGCAGCCTGGCGTCATCCTGAGTCGCATCGCGCAACCGCGGAATCACTTTCTTCGGAACTATCAGCACATGGATCGGCGCCTGCGGGTTGACGTCATGGAAGGCAATCGCATCATCATCCTCCCAGATGATTTCGGCCGGAATCTCACGCGCAATAATTTTCTCGAAAATCGTCATCACAACAATTACCGCAGCTCACATTTCAGCCGTTCCACCGCGGTTGTCGCGGCCAATCTATCACGAATGAAGCAGACGATCTCCTCGCGAAGCGGATCGCAATTGCGCGTCCAGACCCGGGTCCCGCGCAAATGCTTCACACTATGCGCGAGCGAACAGAGGCGCAGATTGTCCACCCCGCTTTCGACCAGCAGATGAATTCTTTTTTCGAGGAGATCAAAAAACGCGAGTTCATAACCGGTGCCTGCTTCATAAGCGATCTCCAGGAGCGAAACCGAAATTGGCGGCGGCGCCGGACTGAAATAGGGAATGATCTCCTTGTACCCGATCACTTTCAGCACGTAGCGAACAGTTTGAGAAAGCTGACTGAACGCGACGACGTTCTCGTCCGTCCGCAAGCGCAGGTAAAAGGCGATGCTCTCCGTGACGTGCTCGGTCAGCCACCAGCTCGGGTAGCCGGCCTGGTCGGCCGCGCGATTAATCGCCGCATGTAACCAAGCGCGATCGAATTCAAACAGCTGGCCGGATTCGCACCGCAGGTAGGGAAATTCTTCTTTAAACGCGACCATTTTTCTTAGTGGAGGTTTTTGAACGCGACGGAGCGTCCGCGACAGCAGATTTCGGTTCCATCGTTTCAGGAGGAAAAAGCTCGCGCTGGGCCGCATTCGTTTTTGTCCGGCGGCCAAGCGCATGAATCGCCTCGACAAATGCATCGACGTCGGAAAAATGCCGGTGAATCGAGGCGTATCGGAGATACGCGACTTCGTCGATATCGCGGAGTTTCTCCAAGACTTTCGCTCCGATCTGTGAAGAGCTGACTTCGCGTCCGCTGGTCTCGAGATCGTGGATAATATCGTCAACCGCCTGCTCGAGTGTGACCAGGCTCACCGCCCGCTTTTCAAACGCTTTCGCCACGCTGCTCGTCAATTTGCGACGATCAAATGGCTCGTGGGTACGATCGCGCTTCACCACTCGAAGATCCGATCGCTCGATTTCCTCGTAGGTGGTAAACCGGTAATTACAGTTAAGACATTCGCGACGGCGGCGGATACTGGAACTGTCCCGAGATTGGCGGGAATCGATCACTTTGTCGTCACGCGAGCCGCACTTGGGGCAACGCATAGTGTTAGCAGACTGAATAACACACAACAAATTGTGGCGTCAATGCATCTTTCGCCTTGTTTCGCAAATCCCGCCGCGCCGGATTGCCGAACTATTCCCGCCCGAGTCGACGCTTGCCGGCGCGTTTTTTTTAATCGGACGACGACGATAAAATCTGGACCGACAAAAAAACAGGAGGCCTATTCAAATTCAAAGTGAAGGTCAGACCGTCGCCACTGTTCATCCGGGAACCGGCGCGTTGACCAGTCCAGCAATTGGAGATATTTCCAATCGAACCGGACAAAAAAAATCGCGCCCCTTGTTTCGTCCGGTAACCGGACTCCAGCGAAAGGGCGCGAGATTTGGTTTTTCGACGTGAGTGCTTAATCCTCGTCGACGATGACGCGATCAACCAGCATGTCGTTGCCTTCGTTCACATAGTGAACGTGAACCGGGGCGCCGACTTTGATTCTGGTTCGGACGGCGGCTTCATCCAGTTCTTTACCGCTGCGCGTCACGTAGACCACTTTCTTTCCGAACCGATAATGTCGTGGTCCGGTTGTTTCCTTCAGCACAATGGCACTGCCCGGAGAATATTCCGTGATTGTGCCATTCCCTTCAGTCGTAGTCGTTGTCGTGGTGGTTTCCGAAACCTGTCCCCACGCAAACGGAGCTGCGCCTGCCAATGCGATGCTAAGTATTAACTTTTTCATCTCGATTTAGACGACGCCGCTGATCGAACTATTCAGATGCAAGAATGTAATCGAGGAAGTCCTAACGGTTCGGACTCACCGGCAGGTGAAGGGCCTCGCGCAGATGCGGCACTAGTCGCTTGGTAAATTCGACCGAATCTCCCGCGCTCAAGTGAGACCATTCCGGGCAGGTGAACCCAGCCAGCTCCGGAAAATCGGAATAATAAATTCCCGGTGCGCCGGTCACTTTAATTAACGGATCCCAAGTCTGAGCGCGCGGCGTGTCGCGATCTTCCAACTCCTTCAGCGCTCCGCTGTGTGGAAACCGAACGAAAACAACGTTGCCGCCACGCGCGCGGATTCTTTGCACCGCCGCGGTGATGTCGCGAAAGCGTTGCTCAATGCTCTGCTTCATCTGCGCCATGAAAACATCCAACGGAACAAAACTTGGCGGTGGCGGCGAAAAAAGTGGAATCCACCCTCGTTGAATTCTTCGCGCGAGCTCGCCATTTGGATCGTCGCATTGCGGAATCATTCGGGCACGTCGCTCCCGATCGACCGTTTGAAAATAGGGCGGGAAAGGAGGTGGCACTTGCGCATTCGGCCGAT
The DNA here is from genome assembly GCA_963846065.1 of uncultured Verrucomicrobiae bacterium. Lineage (GTDB taxonomy): Bacteria > Verrucomicrobiota > Verrucomicrobiia > Chthoniobacterales > UBA10450 > DASPUI01. The sequence continues at coordinate 52,874 of CAWJUP010000016.1, read as the reverse complement.
TCGGAATTTGCAGCCGATTCAAATAGTCGGGCAGCGTGAGATCATCCTGCTTTAGAAACGCCACGTGCTCTTCCAACGGAAAAGCGAGATACTCACTCACGCGTTGGGCGGGCGTTTGTGAGTGAAAACGCTTCACTGCCTTTTCACCGCGATCCACCGGAAATGTCCCGGGCGGCGCAAACAACAATTTCGGCACCACGCTGCAAATGATTGTGCCGTGAAAACTTTCCTGTCGTGCCAGATCTTCCAACACCGGGTAACCACATGCGCCGGGCATCGCCAATTGAATCGGACGTCTCCCCAGGCCTTTTTCAATTTCGCCGAGATCGACATCAAACCAGGCGCGGGAATCGCCAATGATAACGATTGATTCGGGTTTCACTGCTCGCCGCCGCAATGTCCAAAGGTCTTCGTTATCGTTCAGCGTTGGACCATAGCCAATCGACCGACAATATAATTCCCAGCCAGTGCAGGCGGCCATGACCACAATCACCACGACCACGGTAATGCCCCGCCATTGAATCGGCGGAATCGGGCGTGCGAATTCCAACGGCGGGCCGCCATGGATCTGTTCTTCCCGCGAAGGCTTGCGGAAAAACATCCGCGGCAGTCGCAGTCGTTGTTTAAAATTGGAAATAAATGAAGGCATTACTGCTTCCTTGAGTGAAAATGATGGCGCAGGCCATGACCGACCAAATGGCGGTAACGGCCCAGGCCGGCATTCGCATCACCGCTGTCTCGAAGGCGTCATCCCGCATCAACCAATGAAGCGAGACCAACCCGGCGGTGACCGCCCCCACCTGGAGAAGCTCGCGCGTGGAAAGAATCGCGTCGCCGTTCGCGTGGGCGCCGAACATTCCGCCTAACATCCGCCTGGCAATGGTGAAGTCGGTCGCTCGAAAAAACACCCAGGCAACACAAACGGCACCGTAGGTGGCGAACCCGCTGAACAATCGAACCGGCCACGTCCCAGCCCACGATTTTTCTTCGAAGAAAATTCGCAGAACCCGTTCCACGACAAGGTAGGAACCGTGCAACAAACCCCAGACGACAAACGTCCACGCCGCGCCGTGCCACAAGCCGCCAATAAACATGACGACGACGAGATTGAAGGCCGCGCGAAGCGGGCGAGCCTGATTTCCACCAAGTGGAATGTAAAGATAATCGCGAAGAAACGTTGATAGCGAAATGTGCCACCGCCGCCAGAAATCCGAAAATCCGATGGCCGCGTAGGGAAAACGGAAATTATCTTTAAGATGAAACCCGAGCGTCAGCGCAGCCCCGATGGCGCAAAGAGAATATCCGGCGAAATCGCAAAAGATTTGTCCGGCGAAGGCGAGCACCCCGGCCCATGAATCGAGGGCAACGAGCGGACCGCCATAGTTGAAAACGCGATCGGCCGAACCCGAGAGCAGCGTATCGGCCAGGACAATCTTTTCGAATAATCCCATGGTCATCAAGGCAATGCCCCACAGGAACTGGTTGGTCCTGAGCCGCGGCGGATGAACCAGCTGCGGAAGAAAATCGCCGGCCCGCACGATAGGTCCGGCGACGAGTTGCGGGAAGAATGAAACTGCGAGCACGAAATCGCGTAACGATTTCGTGGGCTGCAACACGCCGCGATAGATGTCCAATGTGTAGGAAAGCGAATGAAAGGTGTAAAACGAAATGCCGACGGGCAGAAGAATGTCGAGATGCGGCGGCTGATACATCATTCCGACGCGGGCCAGCAGCCATTGGAAATTCTGCAGCAGGAAATTGCCGTATTTGAAGAATCCCAGCATGCTCAGGTTCATGCAGATGCTCGCTACCAGCCAACGACGTTTGTGTTGTTGCGACTTGCAGATCTGGCGGCCCAGCCAGAAATCCATCGCCGTCGTTGCGAAAAGCAGCGCCGCGAACGGCGGATTCCACGCACCGTAAAAAATGTAACTGGCTACAAGCAGAACGTTTTTGCGCGATTGCCATCCGGAAATGCTCCAATAGACCGCGACGACAACGACGTAAAAAACAACGAAGGTCAGCGAATTAAAAAGCATGACGTAGCTCGGCTCAAAGCGTCCGGGAGAGGGCGAAAAGGCGACAGGAGATCATTTTGTCATTTCCAGCGTAACGAAGTGCAGTCGGGAAATCTCTCAGTATCCTCCGGCAACAATAATGAGAGATGTCTCGACTTCGCTCGACGGGACAACAGCGAACGGTCACGGTAAGTCCAAACTCCACCCAGGCCTGTTATGGCGTGAGAAAGCGACCCGGATCAAGTCCAATTCGTCGCAGCATCACCGAATATCGCGGATCGCGTCGGAGCGGGCGGAAATCGGGGCCGCAACCCAGATTGTGGACGGTAATGGAATGTTCTTCGATCGCGCGATTCAACCAGCGGAACGCTTCATCGTTTTCTCCGAGAGTGGCGTAGACCGCGGCGATTTCATCAGCCGGTAAGTATGGCCGGCCCGCGCGCTGAATCAGACTGTCCAAAGCCTGGCGGGCATCATCGTTCCGTCCGAGGCGCGCCAAGGTTATGGCGAGCCCCGCTTGCGGTCGGACGTTGGCCAGCCGCGAATAAATGTCGAGCGCCTGATCGAGTTTGCCTTCCTCGCGATAAACCAATGCCAGATCGCGCTCGAAATAACTGTAGCTGGGGTCCGCTTCCATCAACCGCTGGGCGGCGGCTTCCGCTTCGCCGAAACGATCGCTTGCGAGCTGAAAAAGAACATCGAGATGACCGGCCATCGGAGAAAGCGGATCCAAACGAAATGCGGCCTGCAAATGCGAACGCGCTTCGTTAGGCAAACCGACCCATTGTTGCAATGCCGCCGCAGAGAGATGCGCCGCGATACAGTTTGGATCCGAATCGAAGGCGCGCTTCAGCTCCAACTCGTCTTCCGCCAGATTCCACGACAGGACCCGTTCCGTTTCGCCAAGATAGACATGAGCCTCGGCATCGTCTGGATCGAGCGTCAACGCGCTTTTGGCCGCTTGTTGCGCACGCCAATATCCATCGACCGGGCGCAACCGCCCACTCTGCGTCAGCCGAATCAGATTCTTCGCCGTTCCAATCCAAGCCCTCGCCAATTTCGGATTCTTGTCCAGGGCGAGACGAAAGAAATCCGTGCTCGCCTCCAAATCTTCGTCACCTGTCTGATGAGACAAAGACAAGCCCTGCAAATAAAGATCGTTCGTTAGCGGATCGTTCCAGCCATTTCCATTCGACGTCGTTATCGGGCCAATATCCAGAAGATGAGCCGCGGCTTGAACAATTTCATTTTCGATGATCGGAACATCGCGCGTGTCGCGCTCAAATGTTTTCGACCAGATGGGCGAATTATCCGCCGCGAGAACGATCTCGGCCGCGACTCGAATCCACGTTCCATCACGTCGCACCGTCCCCCGAATAAACGTTCGCGTAGCGAAACGTCTGGCGATTTCCCGCCCTTCCACGTTCTTGTTTTTGAAAGCGAAAGCCGAACTCCGTCCGATAACGCGGAGTTTTATCACGGAAGAAAGCTGATCGAGAATCTCCTCTGAAATCCCATCGGACAGATATTCCTGATCTCGCGCGGGACTGAGATCGAGAAAGGGCAGAACCAAGATGCTTTTCTCCGTGGGTGCGCTGGCGACTGCCGGAATATTTAAGGTTCGCCGAATCCCCAACACCGCGGCAGCGGCCAGCGCCGCCAAAACCACCACACCGATCAACATGCTCGCGTGACGCGAGAATGATCTCAGTCTCCTCGAACGTTCGTTCTGGTCGCGTTGACGACTGATTTTCCGAGGCGCATCGGGATTACCAATATCGCCGGTGTAGAAATTCACCACGGAAATACGGCCACGTTTTGCTTCGAACTCTCCCAGTTCGTAAAGGTGCTGATCCCATTGACAATGGGACGCGAGCTCGTAGGCCAGGCGCTTTGAAATCAGAATATGTCCGGCATCGCCCAATTCCGTCAGGCGTCGCGCGGATTCCAAAGTTTCCCGGGTGATATTCGATCGCCAGTCGGGTTCCGAGTTGCCCAGGACCGGGCCGCTCCAAATTCCGATGCGAACTCGAATGTCCGGTTGCCGGTTCAATTGCTGGGAAATTTCGACGGCGCATTCCAAAGGCGCAGGGTAATCATCGAAAAAAACAACAAACAGCTCCTCGCCATCCAGACGGAGCGACACTTTCCCCGCGACCTCAGCCACCCGATATCGTGTGGTATCTCTTAATAATTTCTCGACCTCGGACGCGGCGCGGGCGCGGGCCTGCTCGGGACCGATGAACCCGAGACAGAGAAGATAACCTGGTTTGGAGAGATTCCCGCCGTCGCCCATTGCCCAGTGGCGCCGATCTCAGAATTCAGCGCTGCCGGGAGTGCGCGCGAATGGAATCACATCGCGGATGTTGGAAACACCCGTAATAAACATCAACATTCGCTCGAATCCGAGACCAAACCCGGCATGCGGCACCGTTCCGAATCGGCGAAGATCGAGATACCATTTGTAATCGGCCGGATCCATTTTGTGGCGACGCATATTTTCCTCCAAAATATTCAGGCGTTCCTCACGTTGGCTGCCGCCAACAATCTCGCCGATTCCGGGGACGAGCAGATCCATTGCCGTCACTGTTTTGTCATCGTCATTCAGCCGCATATAAAATGGCTTAATCTCCTTCGGATAATTAAAAACTGTCACCGGACATTTGAAATGCTTTTCCGTCAGCCAGCGCTCGTGCTCGGATTGAAGATTGAATCCGTACTCCACCGGAAACTCGAATTTCTCGCCGCTCTTTTTCAGCAACTCGATCGCCTCGGTGTACGGGATGCGCTGAAATTCACGCTCCAGGACAAAATCGAGTCGGGCGAGCAGTTCCTTGTCGACGAACTTGGAAAATAATTCCATTTCGTCCGGGCAATTTTTCCGAATATCGAGGATCAGGTATTTCACGATCTCCTCGGCCAGATCCATGTCGCCGTTCAAATCGCAGAACGCCATTTCCGGCTCGATCATCCAAAACTCGCTGGCGTGCCGTGATGTGTTTGAGTTTTCCGCGCGAAAGGTTGGGCCAAATGTGTAAACTTTGCTCAACGCGCAAGCGAAGGCTTCTGCCTCCAGTTGGCCGCTAACGGTCAGATAAGTCTGGCGGGCAAAGAAATCTTTGGAGTGGTCGATCTCGCCGTTCGGCAATCGCGGAGGATTTTTGGAATCAAGCGTGCTGACCCGGAAAAGCTCGCCCGCCCCTTCGCAATCGCTGCCGGTGATGATTGGCGTATGAACATAAACGAATCCGCGCTCTTGAAAGAATTGATGAACGGCAAACGCCAGCCGGCTGCGCGCCCGGAAAACCGAGCCGAAGAGATTTGAGCGCGGACGCAAATGCGCGATCTCCCGCAAAAATTCCGGAGTGTGTCCTTTCTTCTGGAGCGGATACGCGTCATCCGAAGAACCAACGACATCGATCCGGCTCGCAACCACTTCCCACGCCTGACCTTTTCCTTGCGATGCCACCAATTCACCGGCCGCGATCACGGAAGCGCCCGTGGTCAGATGTTGAATCTCGGCATAATTCGGCAGCGAGTTGCGTGCGATGATTTGTAAATTTCGCAGCGAAGAGCCGTCGTTCAGCTCGAGAAAGGAAAAATCCTTGGAATCCCGACGCGTCCGGACCCAGCCGCGAACCGTGATGTTCGGGACCGGCGAGGAACTCTTCAGCGCGTCTTTAACGGATATTGAAACAGAATTTTTATCCACAGATTTTACCGATTTAGGCAATGTCCGACCTGCCCGAACGTTGATTGTAGACCGTCTCCACTTGTCACGCCATAGCTGGGAAACAGCTAAAATAGGCCTCAGGCAAGACGACCTCTTGCGGTGAGAGGTTGGTTTTGCCTCGCCGACTTCTAGCGCAATTCTTCGAGCGCTTCAGCGAGTGCGTGTTGGAGAGTGCGCGGACCGCTCCCGTTCAATGCCAAATCGACATCTTCGAGGCGCCGGATGAGGTCGACCACAGCGCTGCGCGCAAATGGTCCGCCGGCCGCGGCGCAGAAGTGCGTTCGACAACCGAACGGGCGACTCTCGTAAATCAAGCAGTGGCCGGTGTCTGGATGAAGCATTGGACACGCGCCAGTGGCATTTTCCGGCAGCGATTTTCGGCCGGTCGCGCGCAACGCTTTGGCCGCGACCAGTGCTTCCCCCTTGGTCAGGTAAGGAGTACGTCCGGTCAATTTGAAATGACAGCACTCGGTCTGGCGCACGCAATTCCGTTCGATCGGTCGCCGGGCCAGATCGTCATAAACGTTTCGCACTTCCTTGAGCGCCGACTGCATTTTGTCCGCGCGACTCATGGAAGAATTGGTTCGACCCGGGCCATGGCGTGGCCCGCAATCCACCCGGTCGTCCAGGCCGACTGGAAGTTGAAGCCGCCGGTGATTCCATCAATGTCGAGCAACTCGCCGGCAAAATAGAGACCTGGAGTGATGCGGCTTTCCATGGTTTTGAAATTGATCTCGCGCAATCGCACGCCGCCGCAAGTGACAAACTCATCTTTGTTCAGTGATTTCCCATCGACCTCCAGTTCGGTCGCGCGCAATTGCCGGATCAGTTCGTTCGCTCCGCTGCGAGTGAGCGCAGTCCAGATGGTGTCCGGAGAAATGGAGGCATTGGAAACCAATTTCTCCCAAAGGCGCGTCGGTAGTCCTCCGAGCGGTGAGTTGTGAACTCGCCGATTCGGTTCCGTCTGTCGCCGCGATTGAAATTCGTTGCGCAAGCCGGTCTCAGTGATTTCCGGAATCCAATTCACCCGAAGAACGAACCGATAATTCATCGCGTGCAAAATTCGCGCACCCCATGCGGAAAGCCGTAACACCGCCGGGCCGCTGATCCCATTGTGGGTCACGAGCAAAGGCCCGCGCTCACGCAGTTTTGCGACAGATAATTCCACATCGGTCACCGATATTCCGGGTAACGACCGCAACCAGAGCGCGGGAACATGAAGCGAGAAAAGAGACGGGACGGGCGGCTCGATGGTGTGCCCGAGCGATCGCGCCAGCTCTGCGCCGCCGGTGCTTCGACAGCCGCCCGTCGCCAGGAGCAGCCGATCGCATGCGATCGATTCGCCGGTATTTATCGTCAAGTCGAACCCGCCTGGTGTGCGAACCTGCGCGGTCTCGATGCCTTTCCTGGTCAAGAGTCGCACCCCGGCGGCCTTCGCTTCCGCCAGTAAACAATCAACGATTGTCTGTGAGGAATCCGTCACGGGAAAGATCCGCCCATCTTCTTCGCGTTTCAGTCGAATCCCGCGCTTTTCAAACCACGCAACCGTTTCCTCCGCCGAAAAGCGATGGAACGGCGAAATCAATTCTCGTTCGCCGCGCGGATAGCGCTTGGTAAACAGGCCCGGGTCGAACAAGGCGTGCGTCACATTGCAACGCCCCCCGCCCGAGATACGCACCTTGGAGAGAAATTGCGGGCTTCGCTCGAAGATCGATACTTCGCAATCCCGGCTGGCCCGGGCACAAGAGATTCCCGCAAAAAAACCGGCTGCGCCGCCGCCCGCGATTACGATTTGCTCACGTCCCACGAGTTCACTCTGGGGGCGGACGTATTTCTAACTCAGTGGCAGCCAGTTGCCTGGTTGAGGGGGAGGCTTCGAGCCGTTGAGCGAAAGATAAGTGTATTCCTGGAGAAGCCGCTCGTAATCGGAAAGCAGCTTCATGGCATCGCTCGGTTTGAGAAAATCGGTTTTGATCGCCACGTCCACCTGCGATTTGAGCAGGCGCATCAATTCGACCTTGTCCCATTGTGTCATTGAAAGCACTTCGCCAATCGTGCTGCCTTCGATTACTTCTTCGATGTACCAGCCGCTCTCTTCGTCCGGATCGAGAAAGACATGCACCTCGGTGACGCGGCCGAACAGGTTGTGCAGGTCGCCCATGATGTCCTGATAAGCGCCAACCATGAATACCCCGAGGTAATAAATTTCGCCGGGCGTGATGCGATGGAGCGGCAGGGTATCGCGCACATCCTGGAGATCGGTGAACTTGGAAACCTTGCCATCCGAGTCGCAAGTGATGTCAACAATCACGCCGTTGCGCTCCGGCGGAGTCGTTAGGCGATGGACTGGCATGATCGGAAAAAGTTGACCGAGGGCCCAATGGTCGAGCAGCGATTGAAACACCGAGAAATTGCAGATGTATTGATCGGCCAGCGTGGTTTCCAACTGCTTTACTTCGTCCGGCACGTAGCGGAGCCCGCGATGCATGTTCACAATTTGTTGCGCCAACTGCCAGTAAACGGCATCGATCTTCGCTTTCGATTCGAGATCGAGAACGCCGAGATTGAACGCCTCCTGCGATTCGTCCTTGATCTGCTGAATGTCGTGCAAACTCTCCTGTCGATTGCCCCGTTTCAGCCGCTGTTTGACGTCCAGAATTTCGCTGACCAGTTTGTGGTCTTTTTCGGTCGCTTCGATCCGCAGCTTCGGCACCGTTTTTTCAATCGAACTGAACGCTTCGACCACCAGAACCGAGTGGTGAGCGACGATCGCGCGGCCGCCTTCGCTGACAATGGCCGGATGCGGGACGCCTTCGGAATCGCAGACGTCCATGATGTTCCAGACGACGTCATTGGCATATTCCTGGAGCGAATAATTGGTCGAACTATCGAAATCGCTGCGCGACCCGTCGTAATCCACGCCTAATCCGCCGCCAACATCGAGATAACCCAGGGCGTGGCCCATCTTAGATAGCTTGGCGTAATACCGGGCCGCTTCGCGGACCGCGCGTTTGATCGTCGAGATATCGGGAACCTGCGAGCCGACGTGGAAATGAACGAGCTTGAGCGCATCGGCCATTCCCGCGGCCTTCAACATTTCACTGGCCGTGACCAGACCGGTGGTGTCGAGACCGAATTTGGCGTTCTCACCCGCGCTCGGCGCCCATTTGCCTGCGCCTTTGGCGTGCAATCGAACCCGAATTCCGATGTAGGGCTCGAGCCCGACTTCATTAGCGGCGCGAATCGTCTGTTCGAGTTCTTCCAGTTTCTCGACCACGATGACCACACGTTTGCCCAGTTTGCGGCCAAGTAAGGCAATTCGAATGTAGGCCGGATCTTTATAGCCGTTGCAAATGACCAGGCTCTCGCTGTCCTTGTGCATGGCCAGCGCGGCCACGAGCTCCGGCTTGCTGCCAGCTTCCAGCCCAAAGTGAAATTTCTGGCCGGCATCGACGATTTCCTCAATGACTTCGCGGAGCTGATTGACCTTGATCGGAAAAACACCGCGATAATGATTTTTATAGCCGAACTCGTTGATGGCGTTTTGGAAGGCCAGGTTGACCGATTCCACGCGATGCCGGAGCAAGTCTTGAAAGCGGATGACCAAGGGAAAAGGCAATCCTCTCGCCCGCGCTTCGTTGACAACTTCGAGAATTTCGATTCTTCCGCCATTCTCCTGAAGCGGAGTAACGATGGCGTTTCCGTTCTCGGCTATGCCGAAATAACCGCCGCCCCACGCGTCGACGTTATAGGTGGCGATGGCGGACTCGAGGTCCCACTCATTCTTCATGTCGCTTGGTCGATCGCTGCTGCAAGCCGCATTTTGAATCAGCATGCGCAACATGCAAGCGCCCATAAAAAATTTTTCGCGAAAAGCATGTCAGACGGCGGCTTGCTTGTTTTTCTCCAGGGGGAAGATTAACTTTCTCCCCGGATGAACAAGACGGTGATCGAGGTCCAAGTGCGCGCAGTTTTGCCAACCAGCGGAGGGTGCGCGGTCTTTATCGGGAACAACGACAAGGTGTTTATCATTTATGTCGATCAAACAGTCGGGAGCGCGATCACGATGTTCATGCGCGACATCAGCAAGGAACGGCCGCTCACGCACGATCTCATGGCCCATCTCATGACCGCGCTGGGCGCCAAAGTGGAGCGTGTCATCATCAATGATTTAAAAAACGCGACTTACTACGCGCGCGCGATTATCCGGGCAGAAAACGAATTGCAGCAAAAGAAGATCATCGAACTCGACGCCCGGCCGAGCGATTGCATCGCGCTCGCCACCCAGCAAAAAGCGCCGATTTACGTCAGCCAGGAAGTTTGGGACGAAGTCGACGACATGACCGATGTGCTTCGGAAAATGGAAGAGGAAGGGCTCAAGCCCGATCCGGAAGCGAGCGAAGAAGAATAACGAACGCTTCGCGCCCGATTCGAAATTCGAACATCGACATCCAAAACAATTTCGGAAAAGGGGAAAACTCTAAACCGCGCGGGTCTTTTTTTCGTTTTTTCCAATCATTCGAATTTGTTTCGAGCCTCGGATTTCGAATTTGGAATTTATTCCTGGCAGCAGCCGGCCTAGCTCAAAAGATCCGGGTATCGTTTGTTCGCCAGGTCCATGCAGCGATCCAAAATCTCGGACGAGGTTTTGAGTTGCAATGCTTCGTCCACCAATTGCCGGCATTCATTCATATCGACACTTTGCACGGCGAGCTTGACCTGTGGAACCAGACTCGCGCCCACGCTTAGCTCGTCCACCCCGAGCCCGAGAAGAAGCGGAACGAGCGCGACTTCGCCCGCCATTTCGCCGCAGATTCCGACCCAAATGTCGTTCGCGTGCGCGGAATCGGCGGTCATTTTGAGCAAACGCAGGACCGCGGGATGCGTCGGCTCATATAAGTGAGCAATCCGATCGTTCACCCGATCGACCGCGATGGCGTACTGGATCAGATCGTTCGTGCCGATGCTAAAGAAATCGACTTCCTGAGCGAGCGTGTCGGACGACAGCGCGGCGCTTGGAATTTCGATCATCGCGCCCGCTTCCATCTCGCGACCGATTTCGACTTTCGATTCGGCCAGCTCCAGTTTGCATTCGTGGAGAATGGCCAGAACCTGGCGCAGCTCTTCCAGGCCGGAAACCATTGGGAACATGATCTTCACGTTGCCGAGCACGCCGGCGCGAAGGATGGCGCGCAATTGAACTTTGAAAATATCAATGTGCTCCAGGCAGAGCCGAATGGCGCGCCAGCCGAGGAACGGATTTAATTCATCTCCCGCCTCGACCGTTCCGGGCGCGAGTTTGTCTCCACCCAGATCGAACGTGCGGATGATGAGCGGATTCGGAAAGACCCGCTCAGCCACGTTGCGATAAGTTTCATATTGCTCGTGCTCGCTCGGCAAGGTGTCGCGATTCACATATAGAAATTCCGTTCGGTAAAGACCGATGCCTTCCGCGCCGTTGGCAATGACCGCATCCACATCGGTCGGCAATTCAATGTTGGCCGAAAGCACCACGTGGCGACCGTCGCGCGTGGTGGATTTTGTTTCGCGCAGTTCGCGCAGTTGCTGCACGACTTTGCCCTTGCGCTGTTCCAATTCCTCAAAACGGGCCAGCGTTTCCGGCGTGGGATTGAGAATGAGAAGGCCATCGTAACCATCGAGCAAAACGTCCTGACCGTTCTCCAATTTTTCGGTCACGTTATGCAACCCGACGATCGCTGGAATATTGAGCGATCGCGCCAGAATCGCCGCGTGCGAAGTTCGGCTTCCGACATCGGTGGCAATGCCAAGCACCTGCTGCCGGGTCATCGCCGCGGTGTCGGACGGAGTCAGGCTATGTGCTACCAAAACGTGCGCCGCAGTCATTCCCCGCAGAGGCTTTGGCGATCGACCCAGTAGGTTGCGAATGATGCGCCGGGTGACGTCTTCGATGTCGACGGCGCGTTCGCGCAGATAGGGATCGTCAATCTGCCCGAGCGTGTGGGCGTATTTGTTTGCCACTTCCTGAAATACCCATTCGACGTTGCACAAATCCGTTTCCAATTTGCGCAACACCTCATCGATCAGCGTTCGATCTTCGACTACGAGCAAATGGGCGTCGAAAATCGCGGCATCTTTGGTCCCGATCGCTTCGGCGATTTCCTGCTGCATCTCGAGGATCTGCATCCGCGTTTGCACCAGCGCGGTTTCGAATCGGGCAATCTCGTTGGAAATCTGATCGCGATCGATCCGATACTTGGTCAGATCGTCCATGTCGTCGCGGACGACGTGAATGGTGCCGCGGGCGATTCCCGGGGACACGCCGATGCCCTGAAACTGGACTTCTTTTTTATCGCTGTCCATCCACCGGGAAGACTAACCGCAAGTTAATCTTCGTGGAAGCGCGCATTGATCAATTCCTCGAGCTCCGCGACGGCTTGACCGGCGTCCGGCCCCTCACAGCGAAGTTTCAATATTGAACCCTGCCCGGCCGCCAGCATCATTAACCCCATAATGCTCTTGCCATTCACTTCTTCTCCTTCCTTCGAAACCCAAACTTCACACCGGTAGCGGCTGGCAATTCGGACAAACATCGCGGCCGGACGCGCATGCAAGCCAAGCCGATTCACGATCGGAATCTCTTTCTCGATCTTTGGCGGCTCCTCGCCGGGGCGACTCTTTCGATTGATCAGGCCCATTATTCGGATCTCGTTTCCATCAAATTGAGCAATTTTTCGTTAAACTCCACCGCGCTGTTTTGGCCCAGACCTTTGAGCTTTTGATCGAGCGCGGCGACTTCCACCAATCGCGCAATATCGCGGCCCGGCTTCACTGGAATCGTCACGTGGGGAACTTTCAGCCCGAGAATCTCATACAATTCGCGGTCCAACCCGATCCGATCGACCTCCTCCAGCTCGTGCCAGTCCTGTAGCGTAACGACCAGGTCGAGCCGCTTCTCGATCCGAATGCTGCCGATGCCGAAAACATTCGCGACATTAATAATCCCGATCCCGCGAACTTCCATGTGATTCCGCGTCAGGTCCGGCGCGGTCGCGATTAGTTCGCGACCTTCCAGCGAAGTGATGCGGGTGACATCATCCGCGACCAAACTGTGCCCGCGTTCGATTAATCCCAAAACGCATTCGCTTTTTCCAATGCCGCTGGCGCCACGGATCAAAACGCCGACACCAAGAATATCCACCATACTGCCGAATTCCGTGATGGTCGGCGAAAAATCATCCTCTAACGCGATCGTGGCCGCGTTGATAAATTTCATCGTAATCATTGGCGTTCGAAAAACCGCGATCTTTTCCGCTACCGCCGTCGCCAGCACCGCCGGGTCGAGGCGAAATCCACGCGAAATGACGATGCATGGAATTTTCTGTGCGCACATGTCGCGGAAACGTTTGATCCGAAGCTTCGGCGGCAAACTTTTCAGATAAGTATATTCCGCGGCACCGAGAACCTGGACGCGTTTTTCGGCGAAATAACTAAAGAAACCGGCCAACGCCAGACCGGGCCGATTGATGGTCGGCTCGCGGATTTTGCGATGAAAACCGATGCGCGCCCCTTCTAATTTCATCTGCAACGTCGCCGCGTGCTTGGCGTAAAAGCTTTCCACCGTCACGACCGGGACGCTTTTCCGTTGCCCGCTTCCGGATGTAATTCTTTGCGTCGGTGGCTGTTCGCTCATGAACCGGTAACTGTTACCGCGAACACGAGGGAATTCCAGTTAGCAAACCGAAGCGGAAATTCATTCGTTAAATCGCCAAATCGTTGAATCGTTGAATTGTCGCGTGACGATTCAAACGAAAAACCTCCTCCTGGCCGCCCATCTGCCGCGGCATCTGCGCGCGCTGGTTCGTGGCGTGGAAGAATTTGAAAACACGGCCGGACTGAAGGTCGCGGATGGAATTCGCGATCAACTTCTGAATGCGTCGCCTGAATTCATGGAACGAATTGAAATGGCAAAACAACCGGACCCGTGGTTATTCGGCTTCGCTATCATTCACAAGTCGGACAATACGCTCATCGGCCTATGCGGATTTCCCGGGCCACCGGATGAATATGGCGCCGCGGAAATCGCCTACGGAATTGCGCCGGTGTATCAGGGAAACGGTTTTGCCACGGAAACGGCGCAAGCCATGATCGAATTTGCCAGTGCCGACGCGCGCGTGAAAACCATTTGTGCGCACACGTTGCCGGAACTCAGTGCTTCAACGCGCGTTCTGGAAAAATGCGGGTTCACCAAAACCGGCGAGACGATCGACCCGGAAAACAACCTCCGCGTTTGGCGGTGGTCGAGGTGTGCAATGGAACGCGCGCGTCCCAATCTATCTCTGCCATGACGGCGCGCTGGGCCGGTCGAAACTACGATAACCACGCTGCCAGCCGGGCCTTTGCCCGCCGATTCCAGGTCAGAGAACGGGTATCTTACATCTTGAACCGTTCGCCCAGATAAAGCTGGCGACTGATCGGATCGTTGATCAGGAAATCTTTCGAGCCTTCGCTTTCGACACGACCTTCAAAAATCAAATACGCGCGATCGACGATCGACAACGTCTCGCGAACGTTGTGATCGGTAATCAAAATCGCCAGACCCGATTTACGCAGGTTCACGATGATCTGCTGCACGTCGTAGACGGCGATCGGGTCGACGCCGCTGAATGGTTCGTCGAGCATGAGAAGTTTCGGCTTGGTCACGAGCGAACGGGCGATGGTCAACCGACGCTTTTCCCCGCCGCTCAAGGTCAACGCCTGGTTTTTTGCGATCCGTTCGATTCCGAACTGATGCAATAGCTGCTCACAGCGAGCTTTTCGTTCCGCTTTGCTCAATGACAGCGTCTCGAGAATGGCGAGAATGTTCTGCTCAACCGTCATTTTCCGGAAAATGGATTCTTCCTGCGGGAGATAACCCATCCCGAGCCGAGCGCGCTTATACATCGGGTAATTGGTCACGTCGGTGCCGCTGAACAGCACGCGGCCACTGTTCGGCCTAACGAGTCCGACAATCATGTAAAAACTGGTGGTTTTACCGGCCCCGTTCGGACCGAGTAGTCCAACAATCTCACCCTCCGCGGCGGTAATGTTGACGCCGTTAACGACGGAACGGCCTCCATAAATTTTCACCAGCTGGTCGGTTGCGAGCACGTTGACTGCGCTCTTGGCTTTCGGCTCCGCAGCCGGCGCGGTCGATGTTCCATCAGTCATCATGCTTTCGGAGAAGGCGACGGTTTCGCACCGGACTTGTCGTTTTTTGGTCCGGGACTTTCCTTCGGTTGCTGTTTGATCTCGGTTCGGCTTGGGCCATGCGTGGTCAGTTCGCCCTTCTGATTCACAATCATTACCGTGTCCGGACTAGTGGCGATGTGAGTGTTCACGCCTTCCTGGACACGCGGCGTTCCCGTGAGTTCCACGTTTCCGGTTGCCGATACGTAAACTGCCTTGTCCGATCTCCCAACCGCTCGCGTGGGCGGACCGCCGTTGGGATCGGGCCGATCCCGCACCACCGCGACATCACCTTCCGCAATCGCTTTTTCCAAACCCTGATTCTCGCCTTTGCTGACAAACACAGTGAGTTTCTCCGACTGCAAATTGAAACGAGGATCAACGACTTTTACATGTCCGCTAAAAACGCCGACATTTTTGGCCGAATCGAAAAAAGCTTCATCGGCGTAAATTTCGGTTGTAGTCGGTGCACTCGACTGCCCGTTCAACATCGGGTTAGGATTGTTCTTCGCTTTCTTTTGTTCTTTCGGAACAACACTCGGCGACGATTTCGCCGCGGTCGCAGTGTTTTGCGCGTTCAAGCTCCCGGCGAGCATCAATAAAATGACCGACAAAACTGCCTGCTTCATTCCTTCGCGCCCGCGCCCGGCTTAAACTTGGACTGATCCGTAATCACCATTTTCACGTTACCGATCAATTTCCCCGTCCGCGTGTTGGTGTCGAATGCCACCGAGTCGCCAATGATATTGAAATCGGAACGCTTCACCGTAGTCCGTTGATCGGAACTGAGGATTCGGCTTTTCAGATTGAACATCGATTCGCTCATCTCGATCGTCAGGTCGATCTGATTTTCCGGCGTGTAAGTGGTAATTTTCAAGGTATTGAATCGCACATGCTCCTGGTCGATTCGACGCGCAGTCCCGGCCTCGAATTTGCCCCGCATATGACCATCGGGATCGAAATCCGGAAGAACGAGTCCTTTGGCTTCGTGCCCGATTGGCAAAGGAATGTTAGTCAGACTTTCTTCACCGGGTGATGCAGTGGCCGTGGCGGCAGCCTGTTTCTTTTTGCCACCCTTTCCCTTCCCTTTCTCCGCAAACACCTGTTCGCCGGAAAGGAAAAGTGCCAGGGACAAGAACAGCAGGAGGTAACCGCGGTTGAACCGAACCGCGCTCCTCAATGATAAGATGAATCCCAAGATCGATTGACTTCGAGCCGGCGTGGCCCGGTCAGTCGCCCCTTCCTGCAACAGCCGCATGGATAGCTTTTAACATGCGCAAATGCTTCGGCAAATTTTTTAGGGGAACCTGAACGGCCGCGTCGGATAAGGCGCGCGGCGGATCGTGGTGCACTTCCATGAAAATACCATCGCATCCGGCAGCGACCGCGGCACGAGCGAGAACCGGCGCCAATTCGCCATCGCCCGACGTCACCGTTCCGGCTCCACCCGGATGCTGAACCGCGTGGGTGGCGTCGAAAATAACCGGATAACCTTGTTGTCGAATCCAGAACAGAGAGCGCATATCTGCCACCAGATTGTTGTATCCGAACATTGCGCCTCGTTCGGTAAAACAAAATTGTTTCGCTCCAAATGTTTCCAGCTTATCGGCAATATTTTTCAAATCCCACGGCGCCAGAAACTGACCCTTCTTCACGTTGACGGCGCGACCGGTTTCGGCGGCTGCTCTTAATAGATCGGTTTGGCGGCACAAGAACGCCGGGATTTGCAGCAGGTCGATGCTCTGGCCGGCAACCTCTGCCTCCTCGGGAGAATGAACGTCGGTCGTGACCGGAATTTTCAATTCGCGGCCGATGGCGGCCAGGATTTCACAACCTTCACGGACGCCAATTCCGCGGAACGATTTGACCGACGTCCGGTTGGCTTTGTTATAGGACGCTTTAAAAATGAAATCGACTTTCTCCGCCTTGCACGCCTTGGCGATGCCACGCGCCATTTGCCAGGCGAACTTCTCCGATTCGATGACGCAAGGTCCGAGAATAAATACCGGATGCTTTCCACCGATGGTCAGCCTTCCGAGCCGAATTGGTTTCACTTTGGCCATGAATGTCTAGGGTGTAGCGGCGTTCGTAGCAAACGCTAGTTAATTAATAGGCGCCTGGCCCAGGCGCCTCGACCACTCTTTTTCCCCTGACCAAATCGACAATGGCAAACGGCAGATAGAGCAATCCGAAAAACAACCAGGCCAGGAGATGGAACTCGATCAGATACCAGACGTGTGAATCCGACAGAGCGCTCAGCAGCGAGGCCGCCTCCGGCTTGTGCAGCAGAAAGCCGTAATTCTCGCCGGTGAGGAGATCGACCGGATAGGCGACGAGAAAGTAAACTTCGGTCCAGACAATTGTTCGAACCAAACTGATCGGTTCCGGCCGAAAACCATAGATCAGCATGAGGAAGATGAGGCCGATGATAATGCCGGAGTGAGCCACGAAGAAGGAGATAAACCGCAGGTCCGGGAACCCGAATGGCAGGTTCGGCGTGATCAGGGCCTGCAATGTCCCGCCGATTCCCCAGAAGTAGGCGATTTCGAGCCAGCGCCGATTCCCCGTCCAGAGCGAGATGATGATGACGATCATGGCCCAGTCGCAGAGCTGCATCGGCAATGCTTTCCACCACTGAATCACGCCAAAATGCCGGGCCACGAACAAATAGGCGAAGTAGTTGAGGAGGAGCAGGGTTGAAATGGTGATGCGGATCGAACGTTCCAAGACTCGGGACTTCGTTCGATGAACGATGATCGCGAGAACAATCGGAACCGCCACGGTGAGAAAAATGACGGTCAGATGCGACGGACCAAAGGCCTGGAATTCGGGCGCGGATTTCATCGCGATGTCGGTGTTGTAGCGGTCCCGCGACGGCGGGATGTCAAACGCCGAACTAAATAAAAAGGCGCTCGCCGCGGCGAGCGCCTCGACAACGTCGCAGCCTCGTTCCAAATCATCGAACGAGCCATAAATTGCACGGAATCACGTCGGTCAGCCAACTGATCTTGGCCGGAAATGATTCGCCCGTTTCGACGGCGGCCGGGAACAATCATTAGGTCCGCGTTAATCGATTTGGCAAAATCAGCAATGGCAAAGCCCGTATTTCCCTGAATCAATCGTGCCTCAATTGGCACTTCGGTGGCGCCGGCCGAGAGAATGAATTCCTCCAACTCCACTTCCTCATCGGGATGCGGTTTGGTCCCCTTTTCCCTTTGCCTTCGCTCGCGCGCGATCGAACGTCGTCACCACGCGGGCCACATGAAGACGTTCGCATTTCTCGCCATCGCCAAGTTGAAACGCGAGCTTCAACGCATTGCGGGCGTGGTCCGAATAGTCCGCCACAAAGACGATCTGCTTCATGGGTTTCGGTTCTCGCTCCGGATTGGTGAAGAGCATGACCGAACAATCGGCTTCGCGAACCAAGCGACGCGCCACGTTTCCCAGGAAAGGATGAAGGACAACCTCCTTTTCCAGGGCGCCGGCAACGATTACATCAATTTTGTGATTTTTGATTGCCCGCAAAATTCCCTCGGATGGATCGCCGCTTTCGTAATGGACGACGGAATCTTCCGGCAAACCGACCCGGGCCAGAGCCGCGCCAAACTTTTTCTGCGTCTCTTCGTCCTTTTCGCCGACGTAAATCAGGCTCACGGTCGCATCGAACCGGTCCCCAATCCGCTTCGCCTCGGACAATACCTGCTCGAAGCGCGGCGAAAACGTGCTGGCGACACCGATTTTCCTGTAGAGCAATGGAGTGGTCATGGGGAAGGCCAATCTTCCGCTGCGGTTCGACATCGGCAAATGCAGAAAAGTTCATACCGTTGGCGATTGAACGCGGATTTGATTTTCTCGGCGTCTGTCTGATTTTCCGCTCGCATGAGACGCGCGATTTATCCCGGCAGTTTCGATCCGGTAACGAACGGTCACCTCGATGTGGTGGAGCGCGCCGGGAAGCTATTTGATGAAGTGATTGTCGCCGTTGCCTATAACGACGAGAAGCAACCGTTGTTCTCCCTCGAAGAGCGCCTCGATCTGCTCAGGCAAACGGTGGGAAAAATGCATCACGTCAAAATAGCGCATTTCGACGGGCTACTGATCGAATTCGCTAAAACCAACACCGCCTGCGCCGTGGTCCGCGGTCTCCGCGCCGTGTCGGATTTTGAGTTCGAATTTCAGATGGCGTTAATGAACAGAAAACTGGAAGGCGCCGTAGAAACGATATTTTTAATGCCGAAGGAAGAATACACTTACCTGAGTTCGCGTATTATTAAGGAAATTGCCAGGCTGGGGGGGAAGGTGGCGGATTTCGTACCGCCGCCGGTCGCCACGGCTTTGGCCGGGAAGTTTTCACCATGAGACTTTGGGAAAATGAAAATTCATTTGCGACAGATTCCAGCGGGCGGTTTGCATCTCCAGGGCGAAGAAGAATGCCCGATTGCTGAAATCACGGCCGAAGAGGTCCGGTGCGCCGGGCCACTCCATTACAATCTGGATGTCGGTGTGTCCGAGGGCGCGCTCTGGGCCAACGGCTCTTTGCTTCAGCCCGTGAAATTGCGGTGCGTTTCGTGTCTCCAGGAGTTCAACTATGAGGTCTATGTTCCCGGTTTTGCCGTTCATCTGGATTTAACCGGTCCGGAGGTCATTGATCTGACACCTTTCATCCGCGAGGATATTTTACTGAGCCTTCCGTCCCACCCGCATTGCGATCGCGAAGGCGGACGAGTTTGCCAGGCTGCGGAACACCATCCGGCGCCATCGGAGGCAAAACGAGAAACCGATTGGGGACCGCTGGATAAACTCAAGATTAAGAGTTGAGCGAAGAGGTTGAGCGGTTGAGGGGATTTGAGGGGTTGAGAACAGGGCGGGCGCTAAACCTCTCTCAACCCCTCAACCCTCTCAACCCCTCCACCTCCCAACTCTCCGCTCAACCTCTCTTGTTTTTGTTCGGGATCGTGCTTTGGTATGCGCTCGCCATGGGTGTTCCAAAACGCAAAAGCTCGAAGATGCGCCTGCGCACGCGCAAAGCCGCGAATCGCTGGCATGCGGCCGAATTCACGAAGTGCCCGCAATGTGGCAGCTCGGTTCCGTCCCATACGGTTTGCCCATCCTGCGGCTATTACAAAGGCCGGCAGGTCCTCACGGTCGAGGGAAAGGCGTAAGACGCTTCCTCAGTAAATCGTTGAATCGTTGCATCGATTCCTGCTTCGGGAGTATCGAGATTGAACTCCAGGCTCGACTTCATTTTGACTTTGCAATTCGTCAGGTAACTCCGCACAGTCTAGCCCGATGAAGATCGCGCTGGATGCGATGGGCGGCGATTTCGGCCCGCCCAACTTGGTTGCCGGCGCGGTGATGGCTTTGCGCGAATATCACCGCATCCAAAAGCTCTTTCTCGTTGGCGATTCCGATCAAATCGAGAACGAGCTGAAGAAACACGGCTGCAACGATTCCCGAATTGAGATCGTCCATGCCACGCAGGTGGTCGACATGAGCGACAAAGCCTGGTCGGCGGTGCGTCGCAAAAAAGATTCGTCGATCAGTCGCGCGGTCGACGTCGTCAAACATGGCGATGCCGACGCCGTGGTCAGCGCAGGACACACCGGCGCAGCGGTAGCGGCCAGTACCATCAAGCTGCGCACCCTGGAAGGGATCGATCGACCTGGGATTGCGGCGGTCCTTCCGACCGAGACCAATGTTTTCGTCCTGGTCGATGCCGGCGCCAACATCGACGCGCGCCCCGACCATCTCCTGCAATACGCCATTATGGGGATGGTGTATTCGCGGCATGTTCTGCACTACAAGAATCCGACCGTCGGATTGATTTCGTTAGGCGAAGAAGACGTCAAAGGCACGGAGAAGACCAAGGAAGTCTTTCAAATGCTTAAGCGCACGAGGCTGAATTTCGTTGGAAACATTGAAGGCCGTCACCTGTTCGAGGATCCGGTCGAGGTCGTGGTCTGCGACGGATTTGTCGGAAACGTCATTCTGAAAACGTCGGAATCGATCGCAGTCGCCATTTTTCAATGGCTCAAGCACGAGCTGACCCGGACGCCGATTCGCAAAGTTGGCGCATTACTGGCGAAAAAAGCATTCGCGACGATCAGGGATAAAACGAACTACGAAGAATACGGCGGAAGCCCATTGTTGGGGGTAAACGGGATCTGCATCATCGCCCACGGTGCCAGTACACCGCTGGCGGTGAAAAACGCTTTGCGAGTTGCGGCTGAGTCGATTGAACAGCAGGTCAATCCGCATATCGTGGAGGAGATTCGCCGTTATCATGAAACGACAGCCCCGCTCGAGCCCGCGCTCAGCTAGGAAGCAGCGCACAGTTTCGATTGTTGGGACCGGCAGTTACACGCCGGAAAAGCGCCTAACGAACGAAGACCTGTCGAAGCTGGTGGATACGTCGGACGAGTGGATCACCACCCGGACCGGGATCAAAGAACGCCGCGTCGCGGCCAAGGATGAACAAACCAGCGACATGGCGACGAAAGCCGCGCTCAAGGCGCTGGAACAGGCCAAGGTCGCGCCGGCCGATGTCGATCTCATTCTGGTCGCGACCGCCACGCCCGACATGTTGTTCCCGGCGACGGCGTGCTTTGTGCAGAAAAAAATTGGCGCCAAAAACGCTGCTTGTCTCGATATTGCCGCGGCTTGCGCCGGTTTTCTTTTTGGAATTGAGATTGCACAACAATTTATTACCTCCGGCACGCACGACACGGTTTTGGTAATCGGCGCGGAGAAATTGACTTCGATTACGAACTGGACGGATCGAAACACCTGCGTGCTCTTTGGCGACGGTGCCGGAGCGGCTGTCCTGCAACATCGCGGCCGCGCCCACGGAGTCATCAGCACGCACATCGGAAGCGACGGAGATTTTACCGATATTTTGTTCATGCCCGGCGGCGGTTCGCGCTGCCCAATTACCAAGGAAAATGCGGACCTGCACTTGAACACGATCCACATGATGGGAAAGGAAGTGTACAAGCAGGCCGTCACGGCGATGCTCAGCGCCGCGCAAAAGGCCCTCGACCAAGCCGGCCTAACGATTGATGACATTGCCTGCGTCATCCCGCATCAGGCGAACTTGCGAATCATCGATGCCATTGCGGATCGCCTTAAGATTTCGAGAGAAAAAGTATTTGTAAACCTGGACAAGTACGGCAACACATCAGCCGCGGCCGTGGCAATCGCCCTCGATGAAGCCAACCGCAGCGGGCGAATCAAGCGCGGCGATTATGTATTGATGGTTGTCTTCGGCGGAGGGCTCACCTGGGCCAGCACCGTGATCGAATGGTAGGCGGTGCCGTGTATTGAGAAAGTCGTGAATCGAGAATCGAAGCCGATTTAACGACTCACGATTTACCATGTAACGTATTCATTATGGAACGTCGCCTCACCGCTATTCTTGCCGCCGATGTGGTCGGATACAGCCGACTCATGGGACTGGACGAGGCTGGCACATTGTCACGTCTCAAAGAAATCCGGAGCGGACTGGTCGATAAGAAAATCGCCCAGCATCAGGGACGCATCGTCAAGGTCATGGGTGACGGTATTCTTGCGGAATTTCCCAGCGTGGTCAGCGCGGTCGGTTGTGCCGCTGAAATCCAACAGGAAATGCAGAGTCGAAACGCCAGTCAGAAAAACGGATCGCCGGATTGAATTTCGCATCGGCATTAATTTGGGCGATGTCATTGTCGAAGGAGAGGACATTTATGGCGACGGAGTCAATGTCGCCGCGCGCCTTGAGGCAATCGCTCCGGCCGCCGGCATTGCCGTCACTCAATCGGTGCGCGATCAGGTTGGCAATCGGATAAAATGCCGTTTCGAAGATTGCGGCGAGCAGCGGTTAAAAAACATCGACAACCCGGTTCGTGTTTACAACGTCGTCCTCGAAGAAGCACCCGTTACCGGCGCGAAATTAACGAAAGACGCGCGCCCCTCGGTTGCTGTTCTCCCATTCACGAACATGAGCGGCGATCCCGAGCAGGAATATTTCAGTGACGGGATTACCGAAGACATCATTACCGATTTGTCGAAAGTGTCGGCCTTGTTTGTCGTCGCCCGGCACACCGCTTTCAGCTATAAAAGCAGATCGGCCAAAGTCACGCAGGTCAGCCGGGAACTGGGCGTCGATTATGTCCTGGAAGGCAGTGTCAGAAAATCCGGTTCCAGAGTGCGCGTGACCGGTCAGCTCGTTAACGGCCAAGATGGAGGCCATCTGTGGGCCGAGCGTTTCGATCGCGATCTGACCGATATCTTCGCCATTCAGGACGAAATTACGCACGCGATCGTTGACCAGCTGAAGATCAAATTGTTGCCGAGCGAAAAAAGATCGATCAATCGATCGCCCACCGACAGCGTGGATGCCTACACTTACTATCTGCGCGGGAGAGATTTTTTTTATCGGCATTCCAAGCACTATTTCGAACTGGCCCGGCGCATGTTCGCCAAGGCCGCGGAGTTGGATCCCGGTTATGCTCGGGCTTACGCCGGAATGGCCGATTGCGATGCGTGGCTCTATCTCACCTATCAACTTGATCTGAAGGTAGAAAATATTCTCGAACTGGCCGACAAAGCGCTCGCGCTCGACTCTAACCTGCCCGAGCCACATGCTTCCCGCGGAACTGCCCTGGCCGCGGCCAGAGATTTCAACGAAGCCAATCGTGAATTCGAGCGCGCCTTGGAACTCGATCCGAATTCATTCAGCTCGCATTCATTATATGCGCGCAGCGCGATTTTGGAGGGCGATCACGCGCGGGCCGCGCAACTCCTCGAGCGCGCGGAGGAAATCATGCCGGGAAATTATCAACCGCCGTGCATGCTCATCCAAGTTTACCGATCATTGGAACAACCCGAAAAAATGCGGCAAGCCGCACTGAGAGGCATTCCTCTGGTCGAAAAAGAGCTTGTCTTACACCCGGAGGACCCACGACCTGCGCATTTCGGCGTCGCCGCATTAATCGAAACCGAGCAATACGATCGCGCGCGCGAATGGATCAGTCGGGCGTTGGCGATTGATCCGGACGATCCGGCGACGCTTTACAATTGTGCGTGTGCTTACGCCAAACTGGGCGATCACGACGAAGCAATGGATTTGCTCGAAAAAGTTCTGGAGCGCGGCTCGAGCGCTTACAAAGATTGGATGGTGAATGATTCCGACGTGGATCCGTTGCGGAACGAGCCGCGTTTTCAAAAACTGATGGCGGACGCATAATAAAATGTTGATCGAAACACACGCACACCTCGATTACCCGGATTTCGCGCCGGATTTTGACGACGTTTTACGGCGCGCCAATGAAGCCGGCGTGACTCGAATCATTACCATTGGCACTTCAATCCAGAGCAGCAGGCGCGCAGTCGAGCTGGCGGAGAAATATCCGAACCTCTTCGCGGTGATTGGAGTGCACCCAACTTCCGCGAACGAGGCCGGTGACGACGTGATCACGCCGCTGCGCGAGCTGGCGAAAAGTTCGCGCGTGGTCGCGATTGGAGAGACGGGTCTCGACTATCATCATCTGCCGAGCGTCGAAGCGGCCAGGCAAAAGAACGTTCAGGTTTTCAGCGCTTTGCAAAGTGGAACTGAAGACCAGGTCGAAGCCAGCATCGAGGACGGCGCCTACAAATCGAAACAGGCAGAATTATTTCAGGAGCAGCTCGATCTCGCGGTCGAGACGGGATTGAACGTGGTCATTCACCAGCGAGACGCTTGGGACGACACCATCGAACTGATGCGGCCGTATACTGGCAAACTGCGCGGCGTATTTCATTGCTTTGGCGGAACGCTCGAACAGGCGCAGGAAATCATCGGTCTGGATCACCTCGTTTCGTTTACTGGAATCGTGACATTTAAGAATGGAAAACAAGTGCGCGAAGTCGCGGCTCAGCTGCCCACATGGAAATTCATGGTCGAAACCGATTGTCCCTATCTGGCGCCGGTGCCGTTCCGGGGAAAACGTTGCGAACCCGCTTACACCCGATTAGTCGCAGAAGAAATTGCAACTGCCCGCGGAGTATCGATCGAAGAAATCGCTAGCGCGACCACCGAAACTGCGGAACAATTCTTCCGGTTCAATCGTGGGCAATAAAAATAGTGGGACGCGTTGTCCTCAACGCGTTGGTAAATCAGGCGGCTTCGCCGTATTTGTTTCCGCATCGCCTTCCGGCAAGTCGGTCCACCTTCTACCTCTTTTCCTCGCCATCATTCTCGGATCGTGCGCTGCGCCGCAAGACACCGCACATCGCGTCATCGTCAGCGCGCGCGAACAACGGCTGGCCCTGATTGAAAATGGTCATCTGGTCGCGACTTATCCCGTTTCGACTTCGAAATTTGGACTCGGCGATTGGCGCGGCAGTTACCGGACGCCACTGGGGAAAATGATGGTCGCTGAGAAAATCGGCAACGACGCGCCGCTCGGTTCCGTGTTCAAAGATCGCCGCCGAACGGGGGAAGTGGTTGGCGTCAACGCGCGGGGACGCGATCCGATCGTGACGCGAATTATTTGGCTGAAAGGCATGGAAGCACAAAACGCGAATGCATTTTCGCGCGATATTTATATTCACGGGACGCCGGAAGAACGGAATATCGGGAAGCCGGCAAGTTACGGATGCATTCGCATGCGCTCCGTCGATGTGGTTCAGCTTTTCAATTCAATCGGCTACGGCGCCGAAGTTTCGATCGTCGATGAGCCATTGGCGACATTGGTGCCGGAATTGCATCCTAAACAGCAGCTGGTAGCGCGATAGCTGCCGCTCGTTGGGGAGACACGCCTCGTCGTTCCCATTTTCGGCGCCGCTCACGCGGCATCCTCCACTCAGGGCATTTTGCCCAGCCGTTTTCGTGGAGCTTCCCGCGAGAGTAGTTGCATGTCGGCCTCCACCATGATTCGAACCAATTCTTCGAATCGCACTTTCGGTTCCCATTGCAGAACCTTTTTCGCCTTCGACGGATCGCCAATGAGCAAATCGACTTCCGCGGGACGTTCGTAGCGGTCATCATGTTTGACATACTTTTTCCAATCCAGGTCCGCGTGGGCGAACGCCGCCTCGACGAATTCGCCAACCGTGTGGGTTTCGCCGGTGGCGATGACGAAATCTTCACCCTGATCGCGCTGGATGATCCGCCACATCGCCTCCACGTATTCCGGGGCGTAACCCCAATCCCGTTTGGCGTCGAGATTGCCGAGAAAGAGCTCCTGCTGCAAACCGTGCTTGATCGCTGCCACCGCCCGCGAGATTTTTCGAGTGACGAACGTTTCGCCGCGGCGAGGGCTTTCGTGATTGAACAAAATTCCGTTGCTCGCGTGCAGTCCATAGCTCTCCCGGTAGTTCACCGTCGCCCAATATGAGAAAACCTTGGCCACACCGTACGGGCTCCGCGGCCAGAAAGGTGTCTTTTCGGTTTGTGGAACTTGTTGCACCTTGCCGAACATTTCGCTGCTCGACGCCTGATAAAACCTCGATCGGACTCCGGTTTCCCGAATCGCTTCTAAAATTCGAATCGTGCCAACTCCCGTGACATCCGACGTGTACTCGGGAATATCGAAACTCACGCGAACGTGGCTCTGCGCGGCCAAATGATAGATTTCGTCCGGTTTCAGCGCATACAGCAATTTCACCAGGTTCACTGAGTCGCTCAGATCGCCGTAGTGAAGAAACATGCGAACGCCATTTATGTGCGGATCCGCGTAAAGATGATCGATGCGCGAAGTGTTGAACGTACTCGCCCGTCGAATAATTCCGTGCACCTCGTAGCCTTTTTCGAGGAGCAAATCAGCCAGATAACTGCCGTCCTGTCCGGTGATGCCGGTGATCAGTGCCTTTTTCATTCAGCGCCTGTATTGTAAATCGTTTCTCATAAACACCACCGAAAACTTGCGACGATTGCTGATCGCATCTTCTATAAAATCGTCATGATCACGAAGAAATGGTTAGCCATTCTGGCCGCCACTGTCGGCCTTATCAGCAGTTCTGTTGCCGGATCGGCCGGTGACTACGAAGTAAAAAAACTGACATTGCCGAACGCCACCGGCCCGGTCGCGCTCGACGATTTCGGTTACGACCATGGCAACAACAGACTCTGGGTGCCGGCGAGCAATCTCGCGACCGTAGATATGATCGAGGCAAAAACGGATGCGGTTTCGCAGGTCACCGGATTTGTCACCAGCGAAACGGAGCGACGAGGCCGGACATTCACGGTCGGACCCACCGCGATCACGTTTGCTGACGACGGTGTCGCGTACGTTGGCAATCGCGGCGACGCGACGATTTGCGCCGTCAATACGGCGAGCCTCGAACGCGGCGAGTGCGTACCGTTATCGTCCGATCACTCCCTGAAGCCGGACACTCTCACCTGGATCGAAGACACCCATGAAGTCTGGGTCAATGCCCGCCCCCAAGGCGAAAGTAATTCCGCAGTAGGCAAATCGATTCAAATCTTCGACGCATCGGACCAGGGGCATCCGAGATTGAAATCGAAAATTACCCTGGATGGGTTTGCCGAAGGGTATGCGGTTGATAACCAGCGCGGCATTTTCTACACCAACATCGAAGACGCCGGCAAAACCCTGGCGATCGACGTTCATAGTCACAAAATCGTCGCGGCATTGGATCCGGGCAGCAAAGAGGTCGGCGGCCTGGCCTTCGATTCGAAGCGAAATCTTCTTCTAATCGCCTGCGGAGATCATGTGGTCAGTATGGATGTCGGGCACGGCGGAAAAATTCTCGACTCCATTTCGACGGGACCGGGCGTGGATCTCATCAGTTATTCGGCGGAGAAGAGTTTACTCTACGCTGGGGCCGGCCAGGCTGCGACACTCACCATTGCCGAGCTGGATGATTCGGGAAAATTTCACCTCCGCGCCACCGTTCCGACCGTCAAAGGCGCGCGTTGTGTCGTCGCTGGATCTGGCGAAACAGCCTATCTGATTGATCCCTCCGAGGGCGCAATCTTGAAAGTCACTCGCAAATGAGTTGAACAGCCCGGCTCGACTCTCAACCAAAGCAAGCGAAGCGGGCGTTCTCTCACCGATCAACTCACAGCCGGCGCCGAAACCATGATCCGCGCGAGAACGGCGCGTTGCGCGGCAATCAGGTCGGCAATCCCTTTCCGGGCCAGATCCTTCATTTGATCGAGATGCGTCTCGGAAAAAGTTGCTTCCTCACCCGAGCCTTGCACTTCCACAAATTCGCCGTCTTCCGTTGCCACCAAATTGAAATCAACTGACACGGCTTTGTCCTCTTCGTAGTTCAAGTCGACAATCGCACGATCCTCCAAAATTCCCGCGCTGACGGCAGCGACGAGTTTCTTGATCGGCGGTGTCTCAACCTTCTTGTCCTTCGCCAGTTTTCGACACGCCACCGCCACCGCCAAACTTGCTCCGGTGATCGCGGCCGTGCGAGTCCCGCCATCGGCCTGCAAAACATCGCAGTCGACCCACATCGTCCGGGGTCCGAGTTTTTCGAGATCAACCACGGCTCGTAACGATCGGCCAATCAATCGCTGAATCTCCGAGCTTCGTCCGTCGAGACGCCCTTTGGAAATGTCGCGCGTCTTTCGGGGTGCAGTGGAATAAGGAAGCATCGAATATTCCGCGGTCAGCCAGCCGCCGGTCACGCTTTGTTCTTTCATCCAACGCGGAACTCCTTCTTCAATCATGACACCACAGATGACTTGCGTGTTGCCCATTGAAACCAGGACCGAACCGCTTGCGCGCGGAGCAATGTTCAATTCGAAATTAACGGCACGAATTTGATCCGGCGCGCGACCATCTGGACGTTGCATGAACGGACTGTAGGGCAGCCGCTTCGCCTGCCAACCAAAACCTCAAAATCGACGGACGCGCAGCGGTGTGGATAGAGGAAACAATGAAGCCGGATGCCGGGAACGGATAAAAATCCCTCGCGGGGATACCGGGGGGAGCTCAGTTGCAGTTTTTTGTAAAAAAAGTCGCGGGCACATCTTGACGCCTCCTTGATTCCCGGTATTCTTTCCATCCCGCTGACGCGGGTCCCGACTCTGGTTGGGGTCGTTCTTGTACATTTGGGACTGCAAATTGGAACCCAATTTTGTCCCCGCCTTCGCCGAGGCTCGGCCGGGAAAGCCCGCGAGCTGAGGAGAAAAACCGGGACACAAGATTGGGTTTTTTGTGATCGCGAATGTACGGAGAGCTGGTTCTTTGACATCTACATACAGGGTAGTAAGAAAGTACAACTTTAAGAGCTGAGTCTGAAATCAACAGACCGTCGCAAGACGGTCAGAGAGTTTCAGTTATCAAAAGAATCTCTGGTCCCGCTTTTGGCGGGATCGGAACAGATTGATCAAGCTACAAAGAGCGCATCATGGATGCCTTGGTGCCAATAGGCGATGAAGGACGTGACAAGCTGCGATAAGCTACGGAGAGCGGCAAATACGCTTTGACCCGTAGATGTCCGAATGGGGTAACCTAAGCGAGGTAATTCTCGTTTGAGCTTCTGTGAATACATAGCAGAAGCATCGTGAAACCCGGTGAAGTGAAACATCTCAGTAACCGGAGGAAAAGAAAAAGAAATTGATTCCGTCAGTAGTGGCGAGCGAAAGCGGAACAGGCCAAACCGGTCGATTTATCGACCGGGGTTGTAGGAGCCCAACGTGGTAGTGCAAAGGTTAGGTGAAGCGAATGGAAAATCGTTCCATAGAGGGTGACAGGCCCGTAACCGAAAACTGAAGCACGCCTAGGGAATTCCTGAGTAATACGATGCACGTGAAACTTCGTATGAATCTGTGCGGACCACCGCATAAGCCTAAATACTAATTGGCGACCGATAGTGAACCAGTACCGCGAGGGAAAGGTGAAAAGAACCGCTGTGAGCGGAGTGAAATAGTACCTGAAATGATGTGCTTACAAGGTGTGGAAGTCCTGCTTCGGCGGGATGACCGCGTGCCTTTTGCTTAATGAGTCTGCGAGTTACTATCAGTGGCAAGCCTAAGTCGTTCTGCGACGGAGGCGAAGCGAAAGCGAGTCCGAATAGGGCGCCCAAGTCGCTGGTAGTAGACCCGAAGCGGAGGTGATCTACCCATGAGCAGGATGAAGGTTGCTTAACCGCAACTGAAGGTCCGAACCCGTGAAG
The DNA here is from genome assembly GCA_963846065.1 of uncultured Verrucomicrobiae bacterium. Classification (GTDB taxonomy): domain Bacteria; phylum Verrucomicrobiota; class Verrucomicrobiia; order Chthoniobacterales; family UBA10450; genus DASPUI01. The sequence goes on along the minus strand of CAWJUP010000016.1, from coordinate 22,802 downwards.
GTTGAAAACTTCTGGGATGACTTGTGGGTAGGAGCGAAAGACTAATCAAACCCCGTGATAGCTGGTTCTCCCCGAAATAGCTTGAGGGCTAGCCTCGTGTGCTGACCTGCGGAGGTAGAGCACTGGATGAACTAGGGCCCACACCAGGGTACCGAACTCAATCAAACTCCGAATACCGCAGGGTGTAACACGGGAGTCAGTGCGTGAGGGATAAGCTTCACGCGCGAGAGGCAAACATGCCAGACCAGCAGCTAAGGTGCCCAAATACCGTTCAGTGGAAAGGATGTGAGGTTGCTTAGACAGTGAGGATGTTGGCTTAGAGGCAGCCATCATTTAAACAGTGCGTAATAGCTGACTCATCGAGCGATCTCGCGCCGATAATGATTGGCGATAAGCGGTATACCGAAGCTCTGGAAGATATTCTAATTCGTTAGGATAGATTGGTAGGGGAGCGTTCTGAATGCATCGAAGCACAAGGGAAACCGAGTGTGGAGCGTTCAGAAGTGAGAATGCAGACATGAGTAGCGATAAGACAGGTTAAATTCCTGTCCGCCGTAAACCCAAGGTTTCCTGGGGAAGGTTCGTCCTCCCAGGGTTAGTCGGGACCTAAGTCGAGGCCGAAGGGCGTAGACGATGGACAGCAGGTTCAATATTCCTGCACCGGCTGTGGTTAAGTTTAGTTGTGACATATGAGTAGAGACAGGTCGCCGGTTGAAAGTGGCGGTCTGCTCGCAAGAGCAAGGACGTGGAGGCCTCGGCTGAAGCGGATCTGTTAAAACTTGTATCGAGAAAACCAACTAAATGTTCCCACGGTTGCCCGTACCGTAATCCGACACAGGTGGGTGGGCAAAATTTTGCCAAGGCGCGTGAGTGAAACCTCGTTAAGGAACTCGGCAATCTAGCCCCGTAACTTCGGAAGAAGGGGTACCTGTCGCAAGACAGGTCGCAGTGAAATGGGTCAACCGACTGTTTAACAAAAACACAGCACTCTGCCAAGTCGTGAAGACGACGTATAGGGTGTGACACGTGACCAATGCGGAAAGATTACGGTAAGTGGTTAGTCCCGCTTCGGCGGGCCGAAGCTACGAGCCCAAGTCCCCGTGAATGTCGGCCGTAACTATAACGGTCCTAAGGTAGCGAAATTCCTTGTCGGGTAAGTTCCGACCTGCACGAATCGTGTAACGAGTTGACCGCTGTCTCAACGAGGAGCTCAGCGAAGTTGTAGTGGCGGTGAAGATGCCGCCTACCCGCAGTAGGACGGAAAGACCCTATGCACCTTTACTACACGCTGTTACTGTTGTTTCGGTTTCATTGCTTAGCGTAAGTGGGAGGCTTTGAAGCGGCCCTTTTGGGGGTCGCTGAGCCAACAATGAAACACCACCCTATGGTACTGGAATAACTAACCTTTGCCCGTATATCCGGGAAAGGGACACTGGCAGCCGGCTAGTTTTACTGGGGCGGTATCCTCCCAAAGAGTAACGGAGGAGTACGAAGGTTGGCTCAACCTGGTTGGCAATCAGGTGACGAGTATATGGATATAAGCCAGCTTAACTGTGAGACACACATGTCGAGCAGATACGAAAGTAGGTCCAAGTGATCCGGTGGTTGAATGTGGAATTGCCATCGCTCAACGGACAAAAGGTACGCTAGGGATAACAGGCTGATCCTGCCCAAGAGCTCATATCGACGGCAGGGTTTGGCACCTCGATGTCGGCTCATCACATCCTGGGGCTGGAGAAGGTCCCAAGGGTCCGGCTGTTCGCCGGTTAAAGTGGTACGCGAGCTGGGTTCAGAACGTCGCGAGACAGTTCGGTCCTTATCCACTGTGGGCGCAGGAGAATTGAGGGGTTCAGACCTTAGTACGAGAGGACCGGGTCTGACGAACCGCTGGTGTTCCAGTTGTCGTGTCAACGGCAGCGCTGGGTAGCTATGTTCGGAAAAGATAAGCGCTGAAAGCATCTAAGCGCCAAGCTTATCCCAAGATGAGTTCTCCCTGAAGGGTCGTGGTAGACCACCACGTTGATAGGTCTCCGGTGTAAGTGCAGTAATGTATTCAGCTGAGAGATACTAATAACCCGTTCGGCTTGATCTTTTACTTTTCTGTTAACCCATCGCCTCATCCGAGGCGATGGCACACAGGGAAGATCAAAAGATCTTAAAACAAAACGAAGCGATTAAGCGTTGTCTTTCACTTCCTGTATGTAGATATCAGAGAACCAGCAAACAAATTGCGGATTTCGGTTTGCCAATGGTGGACTGAGGTCAGTGTTCTTTTAAATTTCGATCGACGTGCCAGAGACTCGGCCTCGCCCTTGCCTCGCTGCGAAAGCAGCGAAATGCCAGCGCGGTTCCGCACTCTGGTGATCATTGCGCAGTGGCACCACCCGTTCCCATTCCGAACACGGCAGTGAAACGCTGCAGCCCCGATGGTAGTACGGCGATAGGCCGCGCGAGAGTAGGACGTCGCCAGAACAAAATGCCCGGTGAGTTTATCTCATCGGGCATTTTGCTTTCCCGACATCGCCGGCCCGAGCCAAGAACACGCCGGCGCCGGGACCTCGTCGCTCACTTTATTCATTGGCCGCTTTTGCCCACGGCGTCCGGAAAAGAGCCTACTTTTTCCCGGTTTTTGAGCGGGTCGATTGCTCGACCGACTCGGCGGTGGTCAATTCTTCGAAGCTGCCTGCTTCCGCATCACCGAAATTTTCCCGTCGTTTCCATGCCCCTTTGTTCGCGGCGCGCAAACGGTCGGTCAGCTCAAACTTGCCGTCACCGGTGTTGAAGTAGAGATACCAAAGATCAACGCCGCGCTCGCGTTTGCCATCGATGTCGCCCACCCGAAGAGCAAGGAGGAGACGTTGGGAATCACGGCTCCAAGCGACAAAATCAATTATGCCTTCATGCGAATCGTCCGCAAAATACGGCACGCGCGTCTTTTTAATGTTCTCTTCCTTGCCGAAAAATTTCCAGACCGCGGCTTCGAAGTCGTCCGGGAGCGTCTCGAACTTTAACCCGCCGGCGCGCTGATAAAGCTGTCCCCCGTTCATACGAGAACCGTATGACAGGGATTCGTAAATCCACTTTGAATCGGGCGAGGTGTGAAACGAGACATGGGTCGTGCTCGGATGCTCCGACAGCGGCTCTTTGAGCTTCGGATTTGTGGTCGAAACTACAAACTCAGTAATATCGATGTTGTCCGCATCGGGCTTAGCTGCACTTTCCACTGATTCGATTTTGAAAGAACCATCGGGGCTGGCGGGAGAGTCCTCGGCATTCAGCGCGCCAACGCAGGCTGCGAAGACCAGAGAACAGCCCAGGAGATTTCCGCACAGTGTCCTCCACCGCGTCATCTTAGTTTTAACTAAACCGCGCCGACACCTTACCGGCTGATCTCAGGGCGGAAAGGCGATTTTGTTTCACGGCACCGCCGCCTATTTCCCGAACGCTTCCTTGTTCACCACGTAGGGCATCTTCGTGACATCGCCGCCGTAATTTCCTTCCAAGACATCAATCATCCCCTGCGCCACCCGGCCAGCCATCCCTTTCTCCGGATCGACATCCAACCGAGTAATTGTCGCACCGCTGGCGAAATGATGAAAAACGCGACACCGGTCCGCGATTTCCCGGTCAAGCAATGGAGAATCAGGCGGAAGTGGTTCTTTTTCGAACACATCAAGGGCGGCGCCGGCTATGACTTTATCTCTCAGCGCTCTGGCCAGTGCGTTCTCATCCACCACCGGGCCGCGTGACGTATTTACTAAATAGGCGGTCGGCTTCATCAACTTCAACGTCTTCTCGTTAATCAAATGATAGGTCGGTTTGTCCGTTTCCCCTTCCCGCAACAAGGGCACGTGAATGCTCACGTAATCCGCTTCGCGCAATGCCTCTTCGACTTCGACATATTTGATCGTCGTCTTGTCTTTTTGAATTCCCCGCGCCTGCCGTAGATCCATCAATTCCTGAATTCCCGCGATGTATTTGTCGTTGTGATAGGCCGGGTCGTAACAAAGAATGTTCATGTCGAATCCCGAACATTTTTTAATCATAGCCAATCCAATTCGACCGGTCCCGATCACGGCGATCGTTTTACCGGTGACCTCGTCGCCGAGAAACGGCAAAAACGGATGCCATGACGGCCAGGTTTGATCGCGCACGAGCTTTTCGCTCTGCCACATTTTGCGCGCGAGCATGCCCATCATGAAAAAGGCAAATTCAGCCGTTGCTTCGGTCAGCACATCCGCCGTGTTGGTGAAGGGGATTTTGTATTTGTTCGCGTCGGCGCGATTAATGTTATCGAAGCCGACCGCAATCTGCGCCACCACCTTCAGCGTCCCCTTTCCTGCTTCAAAAACTTCCGCGTCAATCTGATCGCGCAATGTCGTGATGAGCCCGTCGATTCCGCCCTTCACGTTTTCAATGATCAACTTCTTTGGTGGAGCATCCGGCCCCTGGTAAACCTCCAGGTCGTATCCGCGGTCGCGCAGACGCTTTTCGGCCGCATCGCCAATCCGGGACGTGGCAAAAACACGAAATTTCTTAGCCATGCCGAGAGAAACTAGACAGGATTTACAAGATTAACAGGATGGAATCACCAAGCCAATTGATCCATGTAGGGAAAGGCGCTCCACCAACCGTCTCCTTAACCGCACCGAAGCGGTTGCCTACAGATTCTTCTCGACCCAGCTGTTTATCCGGTCGAGCGCCTTCTCAATATTCTCAATCGAGTTCGCTACGCTGAAGCGAAGATAACCTTCCCCGAACGCGCCAAACGCTGTTCCGGATAGACCTGCGACGCCGGCATCTTCCAGGAGTGCGTCTGCCAATTTCTTCGATTTCCAGCCCGTTTTGGAAATATTCGGGAAAACGTAAAACGCGCCGTGCGGCAAGCGGCAGGAAAACCCTTTGATCTGGTTCAGGCCCGCGACCATCACGTCCCGACGTTTCTTAAATTCTGCGCACATTTTATCGACCGATTCTTGCGGGCCGCGCAACGCCTCGACGCCGGCGACTTGCGTAAAACTCGCCGTGCACGAGGTCGAGTTCGTCATTAACCGCGCGACCTGACCAGCCAGATCGGGGCGCATCACGCCGTACCCCATTCGCCAACCCGTCATGGCGTAGGTCTTTGAAAAGCCATCCAGCAGGATTGTGCGGTCTTTCATGCCATCGAGCGACAAGATCGAGTGATGTTCGCCATCGAAAATCAACCGGCTGTAGATCTCGTCGCTCAACACCATGATGTCACGATCGCCAATCACTCGCGCGATCTCCTCGATGTCGCTTTTCTCCAAAATACCGCCGGTCGGGTTTTGCGGTGAATTGATGATAATCAGTTTCGTTCGATCGTTAATCAGGCCGGCCAGCTCGTTCACATCGAGACGAAAATCCATCTCCTCGCGTAATTGAATCGGCACCGGCTTGGCGCCCACGTAGTTGATCATGGACTCGTAAATGGGAAACCCGGGGTTCGGATAAATGACTTCATCGCCCTGTTCGGCGAGCGCAAGAATCACGAAAAAAATGATTGGTTTCCCGCCGGGAACGACCACGACTTCGTCCGGCGAGACATGGGTGTGCCGGGTATCGCTGATATAGTGCGCAATGGTTTCCTTCAGCTCGGGCAATCCCGCGGACGGTCCATAGTGCGTGAATCCCTGATGGAGCGCATTGGTAGCCGCTTCGATAATGTTGACCGGAGTGTCGAAATCGGGTTCGCCGATCTCAAGATGGACGACGTCCCGACCTTTCGCTTCGAGTGCCTTCGCCTTTACTAAGACTTCGAAGGCGGTCTCGGTGCCAAGTCGCTCCATCCGTTTGGCCAGACGGAGTTCATGTTTTTTTGTGTCGGATTTTTTTACGTTTTCCGTATGCCGCGCCTGAGCAAGTGAGGTCGTACTCATGTGGAATTGTCAGTATAACGAGGGAACGCGATCGATCAAAGAGATGCCGGTGCCGTCCAAACTTGCTGGTGTTCCGCCGTTGGAGCCAAGCTTCCGCTATGATCACGACCCAAAAGGTCAATTTTCTGAAGTGGTTCCCCACGGACTAGCTCGAAGAAGTTTGCAGAGCGCTTCGGCCAAGAGCCTGATTTCTTCGACTCGGCGTTTGACACAAATGCCCCTACGGTTCTGTCTAGAATTTCGTCTGATGGAATTTAAGGACCACTTTTCGAAGCAATCAGCTAACTACGCCAAATTCCGGCCGCGATACCCGCGTGAGATATTTGACTATCTCGGAACAATCGCGCCGACGAAAATGCTCGCGTGGGATTGTGCGACCGGGAACGGACAGGCGGCCGTCGAACTCGCTACCGTCTTCGACCGCGTCATTGCGACCGATGCGAGCGAAAGGCAGATTGCCAATGCAGAACCGCGGCCACGTGTCGAATATCGGGTGGGCTTCGCGGAAGAAAGCGGCCTCAAGTCCGGCGCCGTTGATCTCGTGTTGGTTGCGCAAGCGCTGCATTGGTTCGATCTGGAACGATTTTACGGCGAAGTGGGCCGCGTTCTTAAACCACGTGGGATTTTCGCGGCCTCCGCTTATCGATTTTTTCATATCAGCCCCGCCGTCGATGAATTGGTCAACTGCCGCTACTATCGAGACGTTGTTGGACCGTTTTGGCCGGGCGAGCGAGCATTGATCGAGAGATTCGAAGAAATTCGATTTCCATTTCCCGAACTTTCGACGCCGCCATTCGAAATGAGACTCGATTGGACGCTCGATCATCTGGTCGGCTACCTGAGGTCATGGTCGGCGACGCAACGTTTTGTGACGGCAAATCAGCGCGATCCGTTGGACGACATTGCCCAAGAACTGCAGACCGCCTGGGGCAATCCACGGGAATCGCGAACGGTAACTTGGCCATTGACCCTTCGGGCCGCCATTCAATCCGCCTAACGACAAAAAGCTTGCCTTAGATGGTTTCGCCTGCGTTCAATTCCCGCATGAAAATCAAAATCGCTGTCGCCATTTGCATTGCCACCTCGCTTTGGGCCGCGGTCGTTTTTGCGCAGACCCTGCAAATTACCGGAACCGTTACTGCCGTAACGAGCACCCAAATTACTCTGCAAAGCGGATCTGACAGTTGGACGATCAAACGTTCAGCATCGACCAGTGTGACTTCCGGAAGTCTGACTGTCGGCTCAAACGTGACCGTAAAATGTTCCTCGCCAGACGCGCATAAAAACGAAGGCGCCAACGGCGCGCCGACGGCGACACCGGCGAGTTAGCATTCACGCCCCGGTCCGTCGTTCTGGGACCGGCAATGACATTATTTTGGAGAACGCGCGGCGGTTTAAACTTGTCGCGCTTTTCCGAAATTCGCTAAGCTGCGTCCTCGCTTTGAGCACGCGGCAACTGTTCTCCTCTTTCCATATCCCATGAACAGCATGGTCTATTTCGCAGCCGCCGCGCTCTTGTTCTTGGCCGCCGGCTTGGGCGCCGGCCGAAAAGTTCACCGCCAATTAACCAGACCCAAACTCATCGCGATCATCGTCAGCGTCACCATCCTGGCTCTGGTGACGATCTTTCTTTTGCTAAAACTGTTCACCAGAAGAGAAGCCGAAATGCCAAAACCACCGCCGGATTATTCGGCGACGACCGGTTCGGGCTGAGCTTCCGTGGCGACGGCTTCGACGCGGTCGGCGGGAGCGGCTTCGATCGAAACAATCTCGAACTTGGAATCAGCGCCTTGATCGTCGGCTAAGGTGACGACGTCCGCCAGAGAATGGCCTAACAAAGCCTGGGCAATCGCGGTCTTGTAAGAAATAATGTGACGCTCGGGATCGCCGTCCCACGCGCCGAGAATCGTATAGGTTTCTTCCTTTTTTGAGCCAAGATCTCGAACGGTCACGATCGTCCCAATGGAAACACGCGAAACATCCGGATTCTCGAATCCCGTTCCGCGCGCATTCTGCAAATCACGTTCGAGTTCGGCGCGGCGGCGAGCCAGGACCGCCTGCATCTGTTTGGCCGCTTTGTATTCGAAATTCTCGCTCAGATCGCCGTAGGAACGCGCGAGCGAAATTTCCTTCACGTTCTCCGGGATCTTCTTCTTCACCAGATCTTCATACTCAACCTTGCGCTTCTCCAGGCTGCTCCAGGAAACAATCAAGGGCGCGCTCTTTTCCACAGGTTGTGAACCGGTAATCATGTTCTCCAGGTCCGGATACAACTTAACGATCCGTGCCAGCAGGGAGCGTTTGGTCAACTCATCGAATAACGGACTCAGCATTAAACGGCGAATAGCGTCCCGCGCGATCGTGATTTCGCGGTTGGCGAACATTTCACCCAGCAGCTCGCGGTCATCGACCAAAGCGCGTTGCAATCTGGATCCGCGCCCGGAAGCCCGGTGCTGTTCGGTTTCCAACGTCGACAAGATCGCGGTCAGCAAATCCGGGGTAACTAGTTCGCGCCAATCATCGCGTTCATTGATCAGCCAAACGAATATTTCCGGTGTGGCAGAATGATCCCGAATACTGTTTTCCAGGACGGTCCGAAGTTGATCGTGTAGCCCGGCGTCCTGCAGAACACGGGGAATTTGCGCGACCAGCCGGCCGTGATTGCCCCGCATTAATTCCAGGGCCCGCTTGGTCCAGCGTTCGCCCAGCGCGCTCGGCAACGTTTGCAATGCCTTCTTCTCTTTGGCCGCGGAAAGTTTCGGCAAAATCGAACCGAGCCGCGCTTCTTCCTCTGTGATCAATTTCGACAGAGAATAGCCCACGATGGTGGATTTGAGACTGCGGAAACGTTCGAGCAATTCGTCGCGATTAATAATCAAATCGAACGCGATTTCCGGATGCATCTTTTGATTGCGCATCGCGGCGGCTTCAATCGCAGCGACGATCGGCTGAAGCTGCTTTTCCGGTTCCTTAAATTCGCCATGCAGTTTGACCATTTGGTCGACGATTTCCGCCTTCTCATTTGGTTTGGAACTGCTGTGAAACGACTCGACCAGCTCATCCGCGTGCGAAACGGCTTCCGCGCGAAGTCGCACGGGCTCATTCTTTTTGGATGGAACCGAAAAGTAACCACTGCTTTTGAGCGCGCGCTTAGCCGACTCCCACCATCGTTTCCACTCTGCTTCGGTGAACAGCGGGCCGATCAGCCATTCGCTGATTTCGGCGACGGTGGCGGATCCACTCCGACTTTCCAGAACGTTGCGAATCAGCGCGACGGGGTCGTCTTTAGCCAGCTGCTTCATTCCCGCCAGATCGGTTGCCCGACGAGCGAGAAAATGTTCCGGCGGAATCGGGATTAAATTATCGGCCGCGTATTGCAACTGCATGGGATGCTTTTTTTTCCCGGTGAAATCGATAATGATTTGATTTAAAAGCAGGTTCCATTCGGCGATCCGGCCAAATCCCCAACTCTTGTGCAGGCAAAATGACCCCGGCTTGAGGTGATCCAGCTGTTCCCCTGCTTTCGCAGTCAGCTTTCCCGCATCGACTAGTTTCTCCAGTTCACGATCCATGGATTGACCACAAACTACGAAGAAGATTGATGTGTGCGAGAGAAAAGTCCGATTTTGGCGGGTTCGCGGAAGGTCCGCATTTGCCATTGCGATCTTTCTAAACGCATGAAAGTCTAGCCGTTCCGTGTCGACAAGCATTTGGTTCTGGATCGCGTTTCACATCGGAGTTTTTGCAGCGCTGATCATTGACCTGGTCCAATTCAAGCGGCGCGACCGTGCCCTTTCCATACGAGCGGCCGCGCAGCGAACGGTCATTTGGATCGCCCTGTCACTTTTGTTCAATTTACTCGTTTGGAAATTCCGGGGAGGCGACAAAGGTCTCGAATTTCTCACCGGTTACGTCATCGAGTACTCGCTCAGCGTCGATAATATCTTCGTGTTTGTCCTGATCTTTGCCTACTTTCGCATTCCACCCATGGCCCAGCATCGTGTTCTGGTCTGGGGCATCGTCGGCGCATTGGTCATGCGCGGGATCACCATTTTTCTCGGCGTGACCCTGGTCCAACGATTCCATTTTGTCCTCTACCTGTTCGGCGCATTCCTGCTGGTCACAGCTGTTCGCATCTTTCTCGGGAAGGCGGGCGAAAAAGATTTTGGCAATGGGCTGGTCATGCGTTTCTGTCGAAGTTGGATTCCAGTAACTACCGAACTTCATGGCGAGCATTTCAAAGCCAAGGTGGACGCACGCTGGCTGCTCACTCCGGTCGGGCTCGCCTTAATCGTGATCGACATCATGGATCTCGTGTTCGCGATTGACTCGATTCCTGCCGTTTTTGCGATCACCACCGACACCTTTATCGTCTATACCTCGAACATCTGCGCGATTGTCGGTTTGCGATCGCTTTACTTCCTCCTCGCGCAACTGATCGATCGTTTCGTTTATCTGAAGATTGGTCTCGCGTTCGTGCTCGGATTCGTCGGCCTCAAAATGATCAGCTCCCATTACCTGGTCGTTCCCACCTTGTGGTCTCTCGGAATCATCCTCACGATCCTCGCGCTCACGATTACGCTTTCGATTCTCGCGACCCGGCGACAGCCGAACACGAACTAAATTGTTGCATCGGCATTTTTGAGGCTGTTTAATGATGAGAGGAGGGCGTGATGAAATATTTCGCATCGCTGGTGATCTTCTTTAGCGTCGCAACTTTGGCATACGCGGACATTCAAGATCCGCCGGCCAACGATTACGGCCCGACCCGCAAACTCGGGCGCGGGCTTTCCAATTTCTTTCTCGCTCCGGCCGAGTTCCCGGCAACCGTCTGCCAAGTGGTAAAAGATGAGGGCGACAATGCGCTCGGTTACGGCGTCGTCCGCGGCGCCGGTCGTGTGGTCGCTCGTCATTTCGCGGGCATTCTGGAGATCATCACTTTTCCATTTCCAGCCTGGAAAGAGAGCTACTATCCGATTCTGCCGAGCGACGTTCGTTATATTCATGCCGGCTTCTCAGAATTTCCGCCTGAACTGGGGAACGAAACCAAATACCCGTACGTCCGAGATTATTAATTAATCTCCGCCGTCGCAGAACGGCCGTTTCTCTCGCTGACCGGCACCTCGCTTTTGCCGGCGAAGGCAATTTCCGCAATGTGCGGTTGACCTGACGGAATGGCATTGTAGTGGTTAACCGATCCGAAATGGCGCGCACTCCAGGCTCGCGACGCTTTTCATCGCCCATTGCCATCGGCGTTGTTGCCGTCGTCTATTTTATTGTCGGCAAGCTGTCGCTTACCCTCGCGGTGGTCAACGCGAGCGCCTCGCCCGTCTGGCCGGCGGCCGGAATTGCCCTGGCGGCGATTCTTTTGCTTGGTTATCGCGCTGGGCCGGCAATTTTCGTCGGCGCCTTCTTCGTCAATTTTCTAACGAACGGGGGTATCTTCACATCGTTGGGCATTTCCGCGGGCAATACTTTGGAGGCAATTTGCGGGGCGTGGCTGATCAATCGCTTCGCCAATGGCAAAAAAGTTTTCGATCGACCCCAGGATGTCTTTAAATTTGCCGCCGCCGCCATTCTCAGCACGCTCGTTAGTCCAACTATCGGCGTCACCAGTCTGGCCCTGGATCGTCTGGCGAACTGGACAACCTATTGGGATGTTTGGAGCACGTGGTGGCTCGGAGATGCGAGCGGTGACCTGATTTTCACTCCGCTGATTCTGCTTTGGCGCCTGGCGCCGGCACGAAAATGGACGCGTGCCCAAATGTTAGAAGTTTCGATCCTCCTGCTGTTGCTGATCGTCGCCTCCGAAATTGCATTTGGCGGCTGGTTTTCCTTGTCCGTGCGAAACCATCCCCTTGCCTTTATGTGTGGCCCGATTGTCCTCTGGACTGCTTTTCGATTCACTCAGCGCGAAACCACCACCGGTATTTCCATTGTCGCGGGAATCGCTCTCTGGGGCACGCTTCATGGAGAAGGTCCGTTTGCAATGACCGGCGAAAACCAGGCGCTGTTAACGGTGCAAGTGTGGACGGCGGTGCTGGCTGTCACCGCGATGGCGTTGTCCGCTGCGATGTCGGAATACAGACGAACTCAAGCCACACTGGAAGAGCAGAAAGCGGCCGTTGAAGGGGCCAATCGCACCAAGGATACTTTCCTGGCCATGCTCTCGCATGAGCTGCGAACGCCGTTGACCCCTGTTCTCGTCGCACTCGATTCACTCGAACGCGACTCGACTTCCGCAGAAGAATTCAAAGCTGCCATCAGCATGATTCGCCGGAACGTCGAATTGGAAAGCCAGCTCATTGACGACCTGCTCGATCTGACGCGCATCGCGAAGGATAAATTGCAACTGAAGTTCGATCCCCTCGATTCTCACGAAGTCATCAACAACGTCGTGGCCATTTGCCGGCCTGAGTCGGAAGCGAAACGATTGCATGTCCATCTCCAACTCCGGGCCGGCGCACATTGGATTTCAGCGGATGCGGCAAAGTTTCAGCAGATCATTTGGAATTTTTTGAAAAACGCCATCAAGTTCACGCCGGAAGAGGGCGATATCACGGTCTCTTCCACCAACAAATCGCCCCAAGCACTCGACATCACCGTGAGCGATACGGGGATCGGGATGGAACCGGAAATCATGACGCGGATTTTCAATCCGTTTGAACAAGGTGAACAGTCATTTCAGCGACGCTATGGCGGCCTCGGACTGGGATTGGCCATTTCGAAATCGCTGGCCCAGGCGCATGGTGGAAAGCTCTCGGTCCACAGCGACGGTCGTGATCGTGGATCGACGTTTGTGCTGACCATGCCAACGGTTTCCCCACCTCAGGCGGTTGCGATACAGCCTGTCGTGACTCATTCAACTCCTTCTCTGCGAATTCTGCTGGTGGAAGATCACCCGGACACCTGCATCGCGCTGGAAAAGCTGCTCGTCCGCCGCGGTCACCTGGTCGCGGCAACACATTCGGTGCGCTCGGCCATGGAAGCGGCTGCGCGTGCGCCGTTCGATCTTCTGATCAGCGATATTGCTCTACCGGATGGCAGCGGCACCGAACTGATGACTTATCTTCGCGCCATGTCCAGTATTCGCGGAATCGCCATCAGCGGGTTCGGGATGAACGGCGACGTCAGCCGAAGTATTGAAGCCGGTTTTTCTCAGCATCTGGTCAAGCCAGTCAAATTAGAGAAGCTCGAAGAAGCCATCGCCCGCGCGGTCGCAAGTTGATTTCATCGCCCGCGCGCTCCCGGTTTTCGAAAGATCGCAAAACCGTTACCGTGTTAGAGAGACATCTTGCTCGCATCCAACACCCCCCTGAAGCAGGGTGTCACTGAAATGCGGACCGTTGAATTACACATTGAAAACATCGCGTTCGGCGGAAAAGGAATCGGTCGCGATAATGGTAAGACTGTTTTTGTTCCCTTCACCATCGGGGGCGAAACTGTGTCAGCCAAAATCGTCCGAGAGAAAAAGCAGTTTGCCGAAGGTGAAGTGCTCAACGTTCTCGACCGGTCGCCGCACCGGGTCGATCCGCCATGCCCGTATTTTGGTCGATGCGGCGGTTGCGCTTATCAGCACCTTGACTACGAACATCAACTGACCACCAAATCGCGGCAGGTGAACGAGGTTTTGCAGCGCATTGGCAAACTGAAAAACATTTCAGTAAACGCGATCCTACCCTCACCGGCTCATTACGGTTATCGAAACCGAATCACCGTCCATGCCGAGAACGGCGTGGTCGGGTATTTTCGCCGCGATTCTCATCGATTGATCGACGTCGACCGTTGCCCCATTGCCGACGAAGAGGTGAATCGCGAACTGGAACAACTACGCGCGGCGAAGCCACGTGATGGCCATTACAAATTGCGGGCCGGAAAAGGTCCGAGAGTTTTTTCGCAAACAAACAACGCAGTCGCCGATGCCCTGCGCGATCTGGTCGTAAAACTGATTCCTGACGGTGAAGATCTCTTGATTGATGCCTATTGCGGCGCCGGATTTTTCGCCAAGGCGCTGCTGGAGAAGTTTCAACGCGTCATCGGAATTGACTGGGATCGGTTTGCCATCGATGCCGCAAACAAAAATGCCAGTTCCAAGGAAACCTACATTGCCGGCGACGTCGAGGAACAACTCACCCGCGTGAATTTAACCGGTCAAGATTTGAAGCCTCGGACGGGCATGTCTCAAACAACGCTCATCGTCGATCCGCCGGCTACCGGTTTGAGCGATACCATTCGAAGAACAATTTTCGATTTGGCGCCAGACACCTTCATTTATGTTTCCTGCAATCCGGCGACGCTGGCGCGCGATCTGAGCCAGCTTCAATCCGCTTTCGATATCGATTCCGTGACCCCACTGGACATGTTTCCTCAAACCGCCGAAATCGAAGCGGTCGCTTACTTGCGCCGGATTGGCGCTTCAGCGAATTAACGAAATGACACCGCCGAAGGTCCTGGTTGCTGATGCGCTTTCCACCCGCGGCGTCGAGGAATTGTCACGCGATGGCGCGCTGCAAGTCACAGTCCAAACCAATTTGGACGAGACTAAACTGACGCAGATTATTCCCGAGTTCAGCGCCCTGGTTGTTCGCAGCGAAACGAAAGTGACGGCGAGTGTTTTGAACGCCGCCACAAACCTGCGAGTCGTCGGCCGCGCCGGAGTTGGCGTTGATAACGTGGATGTCGAGGCCGCCACGCGACGCGGCGTGATGGTATTGAACGCGCCCGGTGGAAATACCGTTTCTACAGCGGAGCACGCGTTCTCGTTATTGCTCTGCGTCGCCCGAAAAATTCCGCAGGCCGATGCCAGCGTTCGTGCCAAAAGCTGGGACCGTAAAAATCTTCAAGGTGTGGAGATGTACAACAAGACGCTCGGCATTATCGGGGTTGGACGAATTGGCAGCGAGCTGAGCCGGAGGGCGATTGCATTCGGCATGCGCGTGGTTGCTTTCGATCCTTATCTTTCGGCAGCTCGCGCACGGAGTTTGCAGGTTGAATTGGTCGAAGAGCTGGATGACCTGCTGGCCTCAGCCGACTTTATCTCTCTGCACACGCCGCTGACTAACGAAACACGGCACTTGCTCAACTCCTCGCGACTGGAGAAAACCCGGCGCGGCGTTCGGCTCATTAATTGCGCTCGCGGGGGATTGATCGATGAATCTGCCCTGATTGATGCCTTAAAGAGCGGACACGTGGCGGCGGCGGCGCTCGATGTGTTCGAGGTCGAGCCTCTGCCTAACGACTCGCCCCTGCGGGCGGCACCGAACCTCGTTTTGACGCCACATCTCGGCGCGTCAACGGCTGAAGCGCAGGAAAGCGTCGGAATCGAAATCGCTCAATCGATTCGCGATGCATTGTTGGAAGGAACGATTCGAAACGCGGTCAATATGCCGAATCTGGATGCCAAGACGCTGGCGATCATTGGTCCGCACGTTCGGTTTGGCGAAAAACTTGGCCGATTCCTTTCGCAAGTCGCACCGCGGCGCGTGGACGAATTGAACATTAATTACAGCGGCAAAGTGAACGAAGTGGACACCACTGCAATCACTCGCGCGATCTTGAAAGGTTTTCTTCAGCTCGCGGGCGGAAACGAAGTGAACGAGGTCAACGCGCCTGCATTCGCTCGAACGCTCGGTCTGAAGGTGAACGAGACGCGTCTGAGTGCGGTTGGTGATTATACTGATTTGCTCGAGCTGTCGGCTTCGGCAGAAGGCAAAACGGTTTCGGTTGGCGGCGCTTTTTTTGGAGCCACTCCGCGCATTGTCAGCGTCAACAGCCGGCCTGTCGAAGCGCGACCCCACGGGGTCATTCTGGTTTTGGAGAACAGCGATCGTCCCGGAATGGTCGGTCGCATCGGCTCTTTGTTAGGCGATCACGGTGTAAACATTGCCACGATGTCGCTCAGCCGGAATCAAGAAGGTGGACGAGCCCTGACGGTTTTGAATCTCGATACGGCGCCGGACGAAAAGCTGCTCGGTCAGATTCGCGCAAGCGAAGATATCCACTCCGCCCAGGTCATCCAATTGTAAGATTGCCGTTTTCCGATTTTGATTAATCGAACCCCTTCAATCGGTGCCATCCTGATTGCTTTAATCGCGGGATTTTTATATTTTTGCACCTGCGCCCGGGACATTGTGGTTGGGGATTCGCCGGAACTAATCACCGCGGCAGCAACGTTGGGAGTAGCTCATCCTCCCGGCTATCCGCTATTTACCATGCTGGCCCATTTGTTCAGTACAGTTCCCTTTGGGTTGATTCCTTTTCGTGTAAATCTTTTCTCAGTTACCTGCGACAGCATCTGCCTGGCCGTCATTTACCTGATCTCGTTTCGGCTCACTCAATGTTCTCTCTGCTCCGCCGCCGCTTCGTTGTTGCTTGGTTTGAACCCTATTTTCTGGAGCTGGTCTCTCACAGCCGAAGTGTTCCCTCTCAACAACCTGATCACGGCTCTTCTGCTGTATTTGGTCATCAGCTGGGACCAACATCCGGAGCGTTCGCGCTACTTGATCGGCGGTTCTTTTGTGGCTGGGCTTGGCCTAACGAATCACCACACCATCGTCCTGCTGTTTCCAGCTGTTGGCTTCGCCGTTTGGCGGCAGCGTCATCAGCTTCGGCTCCGGCTGGTTGGGGTCTGCCTCGCAGTCTTTTGCATCGGTCTCTTGCCTTATGCTTATATACCCTGGGCATCCGCCCACCACCCACCTTATAATTGGGGCGGCGTATCATCGCTCCGGGACCTGATTGGACTGATCAGTCGAAGCGACTATGGCGCCGGAAGTCTGGTCGGCGATCCCCGTTACCGCGGCGGATCGGCGCTGCGGCGACTCATTGCGCTATTTCTCTCTTTCGGCTGGGCCATGGGACCGCTCCTCATCGTCGGAGCGTATCAGGCATATCGGAGCGCCCGCTGGTACTTTTGGTTTTCCGCTATCGCGTTTGTTTTCGCCGGCCCTTTTTTTGTTTTAATCAGCAATCTCAATTTGGACGCGGCGCCTCGTGCGCTATCGGTTTTAGAGCGATTTTTTCTTCTTCCGCAGGTCGCGCTATCGCCACTATTGGCTTTCGGTGTTTTGTTTATTATCAAACACATCGCTCAATTGAATGTTGCCTTTGCCCGCCTGAGTTCGTGGCTCGTAGCTGCTGTTTTGCTGTCGATCTCCGTGGCTCTGATATCAATCAATTATCGGCCGATCGACCAGAGCCATAATTCGATTGCCCGACACTTCGCCGCAGATGCATTTTCCAGCACCGAGCCGGGCAGCATTCTTCTCGTAGCAGGAGACGCAATTGCTTTTCCGTTAATTTATCTTCAGACGGTAGAACATGTTCGCGCTGAAGTTCCGTTGATCGGCACGCGTTTCCTGAGCGCTTCTTGGTACCTTGGTCAACTGCGGGAGAGATATCCCGGGCTGGTTATTCCATTTGCTGAATATGACCCGGAGGAGCACAACTTGCAGATGCTCCTCGACGCGAATGCTTCGCGGCCGGCGTTCGCGATCGGACCCGCCACGGGAGACGATCACAGCCTCGACCAAACATATTTGACTTACCCGCACGGTCTTCTGGTGATGCTTGCGCCAAGGTCGAAGACTTTTTCGGCTGAAGATATCCTGGCCCGGAACATTGAATTGTTAGGCCAATATCATGTGCCAAGCTTTACCACTGTCCGAACCAACACTTTGGAAGCCGACATTCTGGCAACATATGCCTGGCCCGAATTTCGAATTGGACAGGCTTATGAACGCCGGAGCAGTTACCCGGAAGCCCGAACCTGGTACCAACGCGCGCTCGCGATTGATCCTTCCCTGCCCCAAGCCCGGGAGGGTCTGAGGCGGGTCAGTCCTGATGAAGCTCATTAATTTGCTGGGATCGCGGCAGAGGTTGCAAGATTCCATCGAACCCGCCATCGCCAGCAGCCCGCCGTACCCGAGGGGGAGCGTTGGTCATTATGGCCCAGCAGCTTAGGCCGAACCCGTTTCCGGTTGAAACAACGATCGAGTTTCTTCGATAATCGCCCCGGAAAATATCTCGTCATTATCTGGGCTCTGGCCTAACATGCGGATGCCTTCGAACAATTTGCTTGGCGAAACATATCGAACCGACAACGGGGCGACTGCACGCTTAACCAAACAGTGGCGAGTGCAGAGCGGCCTCCGCCATTTCCCCAGCCCGCCTTGCCAAAAATTCGCCAACCATGACACCTTGCCCCCTCTAAGAACTCCGAGCTACCTTACCCGTGGCCTGCACGAAAGCTGGTCGCCGCACGCGTTTTTGGAATTAGCGAGCGTGGCACGAAATTTACCCGATGATCAGTATTCCAAGTTCGCTCCCACATTTGTTGGCATTCGGCAGAGGGATGTGGAACGGAATATCTTTCAAACCGCAATATGGCGTTAAGGACAACCGGCCACAGCATTTGGATCCACTTCATCAGGGGAGTGCTGATCGCGATTTTTATGCCCCTCACCCTGGCCATCTTCGGTGCGCAAACCGCCGAGTACCAAATCAAGGCTGTCTTCATTTACAATTTCGCCCAGTTCGTCGATTGGTCGCCGCGATCATTCCCGGACGCTCAAGCGCCGTTCGTCATTGGCGTTCTCGGCGACGATCCGTTTGGGTCTTATCTGGACGAAACGATTCGGGGCGAGAAGATCAACGGTCGCGACCTCATCGTGCAACGGTTCCGTCACGCCGCCGATGTCCGGAATTGCCAGGTCTTGTTCATCAGTCGATCGGAAAGCGATCGACTCGACCAGGACCTCGCGGTTTTTCGAGGCCGAAGTATTCTGACCGTTTCAGATATCGAGGATTTCACCGCGCGAGGCGGTATGATCCGGCTGGCAACGGAAAGAGGCAGAGTGCACGTTCACATCAAATTGGACGCCGTTCGCAGCGCCAATTTGACGATCAGTTCGAAACTGCTCCATGTGGCCGAGGTCGATCGGTGATCATCTGCCGTGGATCAACCCACTCCTAAGATGTTTTTCTGGCTCCAGGATCTGCCCATCAAACGCAAACTGATGGTGGTCATTTTACTGACCAGCAGTTTCGCGCTCTTACTGATGGGAAGCGCCCTGGTCTTTTACGAACGGTTCACGTTTCGACGAAGTGTTGCGCGAGACATGAACGTGCTGGGACAGATTATCGGATCAAACAGCACTGCCGCTCTGGCTTTCGACGACCCGAAGAGCGCACACGAAATCCTGAGCGGTTTGCTGGCAGAAAAACAAATCGCCGCGGCGGCGATTTACGACAATCACGGGACTCTCTTTGCGAAATTCCCGGACACGGTGGCGGAAAATCAACTTCCGCCTCAACCGGGTCCGCTCGGCCACAAAATTGAGCGGAGGCGGTTTGTAACATTTCAGCCGATTTTGCAGGAAGGAGTTCGCGTCGGGACGATTTATCTTCAGGCAGATCTTGGAGAAATGTATGCCCGATTCCGGGTCTACGGTCTCCTTTTGCTGTTCGTGGGCATTTGCTCGACGCTCGCGGCACTCGCGTTGGCGACGCGCCTGCAACGAAGCATCTCGAATCCGATTTTAGATTTGGCCAAAGTGGCGGCCGCCGTCTCGGAGGGACACGACTATTCGGTTCGGGGAACGAAGTACGGCCGCGATGAGATTGGGCAGCTCACTGACGCATTCAATGAAATGCTCGCGCGACTTGGCCAGAGCAACGCCGCCCTGGCCGCCAGCGAAGAAGAGCTCCGACTCGCCAATAAAGAGAAGGATAACTTTCTGGCCGTTCTCAGCCACGAATTACGCACTCCATTAACACCGGTTCTGGCTGCCGCGGCCATGTTAAAGGACGACAAAACCGTTCCCGAACATTTACAGGAAGAGATCGATATGATTCGGCGAAATATCGAGCTCGAAGCCCGACTGATTGACGATTTACTCGACGTCAATCGCATCGTGCACGGCAAACTCGATTTGAACCGCCAGGTGGTCGATCTCCGAGACCTGGTCGATCACGCGATAAAAAGTTACTGCCAGGTGGCGGCGGCGAAAAAAAACATTAAATGCGTAAAAGAAATCACTGCCACCGAAACGCATGTCCTGGTGGACAGTTCACGCCTCACTCAGGTTCTCTGGAACCTCTTTCAAAACGCGTGCAAATTTACTCCGGCTGGTGGGAAAATTTCAGTTCGCGTTTACAACGAAAAGCAGAAACCTTCGGGCGAGACAACGGTCCATCACGATACGGACCATCCGCCGCTCGATGTGGTCGTGCAGGTGACAGACACTGGCATGGGAATTAGCCCCGAGACATTGCCGCGAATTTTCAACGCGTTCGAACAAGGCACACGTTCGCGCGATCAAACCTTCGGCGGTCTCGGCCTGGGCTTGTCGATTAGTCGGGCCATCATGGAATTGCACGACGGAACCATCTTTGCTGCCAGCGAAGGCAAGGATCAAGGCTCAACGTTCACGATCCGACTTCAGACCGTGAAACCGGTCGCAAGGGCGGAAGCTGAAAAGAGCCCGCCATCTTATTCTGGACGGACCTCGGCTCTGTCGCTTCGCGTGCTCGTGGTCGAAGATCATCTCGACACGGCAGAACAATTCGCGCGCCTGCTCAGACGAGCAGGTCACGAAGTCGTTTGCGCTACGAGCATTCGGGAGGCGCAAACACACGCCGCCGGTCCGGCTGCCAAAGACGGCGATTGCGCTTTTGACGTTTTGATCAGCGACGTCGATCTGCCCGATGGCAGCGGGCGGGACTTGATGCGCAGTCTTGCACAGCGTTGTCCAATTTACGGCATCGCGATTAGCGGACATGGAATGAAAGAAGATGTTGAGAGCAGTCTCGCCGCCGGGTTTTCGACTCACATCACCAAGCCGGTGGATTGGGAAAAACTGAAGGCGGCGATGCAAAGCATTGCCGAAGACATCGGTCAGCGCGACCAACGGCCGGCCGCGACATAGAGCACGCGATTCTGGTATTGGGGCTCTTTCCGGCTGTCGAATTCCGTTTGCTCGGCTATGGTTGAACCTCAAAGGGACTTGGAAATGATGCCGGGACAGGTCGATCAGGAAGCCGACGCTCGAGAAGTTCAGCGAACAGGCGTATCAAAAATGCCTGTCGTGATTGGAGCTATTCTCGTCGCGCTCATTGCGGCTGGCCTCGGAATTTGGTTCCAGCATGCCAAGCCTGACGGGACCGTTGCGGAAAAGAGTGTGGCGGTTCTGCCATTCGAAAATTTGAGCGCAGATCCGGACGACGCGTTCTTTGTCGTCGGCGTGGAAGATGAAATCCGGAATGACTTGGCCAAAGTCGCGGACTTGAAAGTGATCAGTCGCAACTCGGTCAGCCAGTACAAGCCAGGAGTGAAACGCAATCTTCGGGAAATAGCCGACGCACTGGGTGTTGCCTACGTGGTCGAGGGCACGGTGCAACGCGCTGTTGATCGGATTGACTTACGCGCGCAGTTGATGAACGCCCGAACCGGCACCCGCGTGTGGCGCAAAGGTTACAGCGGTGCACTCGATGATGTGTTCGCGATTCAAAGCCAAATCGCCAAAACCATCGCGGCCCAACTTGGAGCCAAGCTTTCACCTGCGGAAGAAGCCACGATCAGTCGAAAACCGACCGACAAGCATCTGGCTTACGATCGTTATATCCGTGCTGGCATTCTTCTTGATGGAACCGCCCTCGATGCACGCTCTGGAGAGCTTCGATACGAGGCGGTCCATCTCCTTGAACTTGCCGTCGCGCAGGATCCGAAGTTTTTGCTGGCTTACTGTCGCCTTGGCTTTGCTCACCAGGGCTTGTATTTCAACGGGTATGACCATACGCCGCTGCGGTTAACTCGCGCAACGGAAGCAGTGGAGACCGCGCTTCGGCTCGATCCAACGCGGGGCGAACCGCACCTGGCGGCCGGGCTTCTCTATTATTACTGCTATCGAGACTACGATCGAGCCAGGTCTGAGTTGGCCATTGCCGGTCGTTTGCTACCTAACGAGCCGCTGGTGTTCGCCACGCTTGCCTGGATTGATCGACGCCAGGGCCGATGGCAGGATCACTTACGTGAGGTGAACCGGGCCCTCGATCTCGATCCGCGGAATCTTTTTATTCTTCATCAGCTGGCCGGGTCATATCAGGTGCTACGTCGCTATCATGATTTAGTGGCAACGTTCGATCGCGCAGTGGTCGTCGCGCCTAACGATCCAGTTTCTCTCGTGGCAAGAGGATTGGCTGAATTGGATTCAACCGCCAATGTTCGACCAGCACAGGCTGCGGTTCAGCAGGTTCTTGCTCAGGATGCCAGTGACGGGGCCAAGATCGTCGATCGTTGGTTCAATATTGCCCTCTTGGCTCGGGATCCGAACGATGCCAGGCGCGCTTTGGATGCGATGCTCCCCGAAGGAATTACTTGGGGCGCGAATGTCCGTACGCCGCGAAGTTTTTGCGAAGGTTTGGCCGACCGCTTGGCCGGCGACAACGAGTCCGCCATGAAGGCATTCGCGGCGGCCCGCGAAGAAATGGAAACTGTGCTCCAACAACAGCCGGACTATCCCGAAGCGATCTCAGCCCTTGGAATGATCGATGCCGCTCTCGGTCGAAAGGGAGACGCCTTACGGGAAGGACGTCGAGCCGTTGAGTTACTGCCGCCGACGAAAGATGTCATGACCGGTTCTGAGCTGGTGAGAAATCTCGCGCTCATTTATGCGTGGACCGGAGAGAAACAACTCGCGCTCGATCAAATCGCTACGGCCTTGCAAGGCCCGGGTCCCATCACTTACGGACAATTGCGTTTACATCCATGGTGGGACGCCATTCGCGACGAACCGCGGTTTGAACAACTCGTCGAGGAATCGAAAAAGCCAGTCGACATAAAATAATCGGTCCGCTCCAAGGACGTCGACCGTTCAACTTCGTTGGCCCGCCGGGAAACGGACT
>CAWJUP010000015.1:0-18513 GCA_963846065.1 uncultured Verrucomicrobiae bacterium | reverse complement strand
CATGGTTGGTCGTTCCGCTCGTTCCGAAGCTGGCGGCAAATTTCCTTCCGGTTGAACCTGGCGCAGTCAGCTCGCTTTCGATCCCGGTGCTCGGCTTCACGCTGGGGCTCTCGCTGCTGACCGGTTTGCTCATGGGCCTGTATCCGGCGCTGCAATCATCCCGGGCGGATCTCGTTGAGTCGCTGAAAGAAGGAGGTCGCGGAACCGCCGGCAGTCTTCGTCAGCAGCGTTTTCGGAAAATTCTGGTGGGCGCGCAAGTTGCGCTCTCGGTCACTTTGCTGGCCGGCGAATCTTTACTGATTGCCAGTTTCGTCCGGTTA
This sequence comes from uncultured Verrucomicrobiae bacterium, assembly GCA_963846065.1. Lineage (GTDB taxonomy): Bacteria > Verrucomicrobiota > Verrucomicrobiia > Chthoniobacterales > UBA10450 > DASPUI01. Next base: position 18,193 of record CAWJUP010000015.1, on the reverse strand, counting down.
AGTCAGCAGGATCCCGGCTTCAAAACAAGCAATCTTTGGACGGGCGTTACCGTCTTGCCGCAGGCTCAGTATGCGGACATGCCGACGCGCCAGCATTTTGCCGAACAATTGATTAATCAAATCCGGACCTTGCCCGGCGTGCAGGATGCGACCATTAGCAGCGGTTTTCCGCTGGCCGGCGGATTCGGTGCCACTTTGTATGCGCGCTCCGAAGGCAATGTTCCCCCGGTGGCGGAGCGCAAAGGCGCGCCCTCAAACGACATTGCCCCGGGATGGTTTCGCACGCTCGGGATTCCTGTAATCGCCGGGCGCGATTTCAATGAGCAGGACGTGCTGGATCACCCCAATGTCGTCATGATCAGTAAATCGGGCGCCAAAACCGTTTTTGGAGACGAGAATCCAGTGGGCAAAACCTTGCTTGTCACCAGCAGCAGCGTGCCGGTGGAAGTCGTGGGCGTCGTTGGTGACGTACGTTCCGTCCAGTTGAATCAGGATAACGAGATGGAATTTTATCGGCCTTTTGCCCAGGAGAATTTTCCTTTCCTCTCGATCACGGTCCGCAGCGCTTTGCCACCCGACACGGTCACTCGATCCGTGCAGGGCGCGTTGCATATGATCGATCCGGGGCTTGCTCTCATCCTTCCGCAACCGGTCGAGCAGATCATGGCGCAGGCACTCGGGCAGGCGAAACTGATGATGGTGTTGTTAGGCGTGTTCGCCGGCGTCGCCTTGTTGCTGGCTACGGTCGGGATTTACGGTGCCGTCGCTTATACCGTCGAACAACGGACCGGAGAAATTGGCGTACGCATGGCCCTCGGCGCGCAAACGATGGACGTCCTGCGTTTGGTGGTAAATCAGGGCATGCGTCCGGTGGTTATCGGATTGCTGGTCGGAATGGCTGCGGCCTTAGCGGTAGGACGCCTGATCGCGTCGCAACTCTATCAAACATCAGGGCACAATCCGTTACTCCTTGTCGGGACCATGATGATTCTTGGGTTCGCCGCGCTCCTCGCCTGTTTGTTTCCTGCACGCCGTGCCAGTCTCGTCGATCCCATTCAGGCATTACGTTCCGAGTAACCCTGCCGGCGGCGGCAATGCCCCATTTTACCGATAAAAGTCCGCCATTACGTCACGAGCTCTCTTTATCATCTGATGGAGAAAATTTATGATTAACGATCTTCGTTTTGCCATCCGGATGCTGATCAAGTATCCGGCTTTTTCAATTGTCGCCTTCCTGGCCCTTGTCCTCGGCATTGGCGCGAACACCACTGTTTTTGGAATCATCAACAGTCTGGTCCTGCGTCCGTTGCCGGTCGGCCATTCCGAGGAAGTGGTCAAGCTGTTCACTACCGACAATCACATTCCCGGCAACCAGTCGATTTCCGTCCCCAATTTTCAGGATTTCGAAAAACAGAACACTGCCTTCAGTGCAATGTCTGCCTACACCTTCGCCGGCGTGGGAATGACCCGCGGCAACGACACACTGAACGCGGGCGCTCTGCTCGCCACGGGCAACTATTTCGATCTCTTGCAGGTCAAGCCGTCGCTCGGTCGCACATTTTTACCGGAGGAGGATTCCACACCCAACGGCCATCCGGTAGTCGTTCTCGGCTACAAATTCTGGCAAAAATTGGGAGCGGATCGTGGGGTGATCGGCAGCGAGGTGACTCTAAACGGACACTCTTTCACCGTCATTGGTGTAGCGCCGGCGGCATTTACCGGAGTGGACGTCGGCTTTGCGCCCGATCTGTGGGCGCCGGTCTCCATGCATCAATGGATCCGGCCCGGCGGAGATTTTTGGTTCGAGTCCCGACGCGCCCTGCTCATGAACGTTATGGGACGGTTAAAGCCGGGGGTTACAATTTCGGAAGCCCAGGCGCAAATGCGCACGATCGCAAAACAGCTTGAGCGAGCGTATCCGGATGTAAATAAGGAACGCTCCATCGCGGTCTTGTCATTGGAGGCCGCCAAGTCGCAGGGATTGGGCGGCCCGACCAATGAAAACCTTGCCCGTAATGTTTCGCTGCTGTTGCTGGTCGCGTCGGCCAGCATTCTTCTCATCGCGTGCGCCAACGTCGCCAACTTGTTGCTCGCGCGATCGACTGCTCGACAGCGCGAGATGGCGGTTCGTCTCGCGCTCGGTGCCGGCCGGGGACGAATCGTTCGCCAATTGCTGACCGAAAGCGTTCTGCTTGGTGTGCTTGGTGGAATTGGCGGCGTGATGCTCGCCTACTGTTTAGGCAATGTTTTAATCGCGCTTCTTCCGCCAACGCCGTTCCCGATTGACCTGAACCCGGAGCCCGATTGGAGGGTGCTCACATTCTCTTTCGTCGTCGCGGTTTTGAGCGGCATCGTCTTCGGACTGGCACCGGCCCTGCAAATGGCGCGATGGAACCTGACGCAAGGCCTGCGCGAGCGTGCTTCGACCACCGGTGGCGCGGTCACCCGGCTCAATCTTCGTAGCATGCTCGTGGTCGCACAAATCGCCGTCTCACTTGTTCTTCTCATCGCCTCCGGCTTGTTCCTGAAATCGTTTTACAAGGCCCAGGCGATTGATCCTGGATTTCGAAGCCAGAACCTCGACATCGTCAGCATCAACCCGGTGCTGGCCGGTTACGACAGCGATCGCGCTTTGCAGGTTGTTCATGCCATCAGCGATCAGCTCCGGCACGATCCGCGCGTAGCGGGAGCGGATGTAAACAACTTCGTCCCGCTCTTTGGCGGAGAAGGCCGCACCATCGTGATCGATGGTCGCGATGCCAACGACGAACACAATCGCAAGTTCGCCAATTACAGTCCGATCACGTCCGGTTATTTCCAAACCATGGGGATCCAACTGTTACGCGGCCGTAATTTTACCGACCAGGATGCGGAGAAGAACGCCGCGCCCGTTGCCATCATCGACGAGACGATGGCCAAGGAATTTTGGCCTAACGAAGACGCATTGGGACGACGATTTCGATTCATGATCAACAAGGACCCCATCGAGGTCATTGGCATCGCGCGAAACTCCAAGGCAGTGACGCTCGGCGAGGTCCCGATTCCGATGGTTTACTGGCCCTTAAAGGAACTGAACGATCAGGGGATCACACTTTTCGTCCGCACCAATGGTTCTCCCGGGGCGATGCTGCCTGAGATTCGTCGCACCGTGCACAATGCAGATGTTCACATCCCGATTACATACGAAAAAACGATTCGCGACCACATGGCCATTGCGCTGTGGCCATCGTGGATGGGAGCGATGTTGTTAGGCGCTCTCGGCTTGCTCGCGTTTATTCTGGCTTCAATGGGCGTTTACGGCGTGATGGCCTATTCGGTCGGCCAGCGGACTCGCGAGCTTGGGATCCGGATGGCCCTCGGCGCGCAAACTGGCCAGGTCGTTCAACTCGTGTTGCGCCAGGGAATGCTGCTCGCCTTTATCGGCCTCGGTTTCGGATTATTCGCCGCGTTTGGGTCGACCCGACTTGCCGGATCGTTGCTTTATGGCGTGAACCCGAGCGATCCGGTAATTTTCATTGGCGTCACATCGTTGCTGGCCTTTGCTGCGTTCGCAGCCTGCTATTTCCCGGCCCGACGAGCGCTGAAGATCAATCCCGTCACCGCGCTGAGAACGGACTAGAGAGCAAATTCGATTCCGCTGACGCTGTTGCGCACGGCGCACTGCCGCCGCGCCTCAACCCTTCAGCACCTCAACTTCTCAACTGTTACTCGGCTAAAGCCGGGTAAATTGCTCAATGGGTTTCATCTTTACCATCATCGGGGTGATGGTCTCGCTGGATCTGATCTGGTGGATCCTCCTCGCTCGCCTAACGAATCATTACGGGCGCATTTTCATCGCGGTCTTTATGCTGATGATGATCATCGGATTAATCGGAATCATCGCCGCGCGCATGTCTCGAACCGGCTGGGACCGCTTGGTTCCCAAATTTGCAGTTTCGACGATCTTCATTTGGCACTTCATCGGTCTCGGGCTTCTGACGCTCATCGGGATCGTCGCGGTTCCGTTCTTCATCGGTCATAAAATTATCTCGCGTCAATCGACCAAACCTTCCGTCGCCATGACCGATCCTTCGTCTTGGAATCGCCGCGAATTTCTCCGATTTGGCGCGGCGATTCTGCCGCCGGCATTCACTTTGAGCCTGGCCGGCGTCGCGATGTCGCAACTGAATCGATTCCGCGTTCGTCGATTCGTCCTTCCGATCGGGGCCCTTCCGAACGAACTTGATGGCCTGACTATCGCCCACGTCAGCGATATTCACGTTGGCCGATTCACCAATGACGGTGTCCTGAAAAAAATGGTGGGCACGGTCAACGAGCTCGATGCCGATTTGGTACTTTTGACGGGCGACCTGATCAACGATGCATTAGCCGATCTCGATACCGGACTGGACTTGGCGCGCCAAATGCAATCCCGCTTTGGCCTCGTCACAATCGAAGGCAACCATGATTTGATCGAAAACCCGCGAGAGTTCGAACGTCGGGTCCGTGCGTCAGGAATACCTTTCCTGCTCGATCAATCAATCACTCTCGACATTCGCGGCCATCCCGTTCAGTTGCTCGGACTCAGTTGGACCAGAGTTCACGGACCCGATCGCGATGCGGCGATCGCGACGGCGGTGCAAAGATTACTTCTGCAACGCGATCCGAACGCCTTTCCAATTCTGCTCGCTCACCATCCGCATGCGTTCGATGCCGCAGCCGATGGCGGAATCCCGCTGGTCTTGTCGGGCCACACCCATGGCGGCCAACTCATGCTAAACGAGCAACAGGGATTCGGGCCCGCGCTTTTTCGCTACTGGTCGGGACTGTATGAACGCAACTCGAGCAAGATGATTGTCTCCAACGGTGTCGGAAATTGGTTCCCGCTTCGCGTCAACGCGCCAGCCGAAATCGTTCACATCACGCTGCGTCGTGCGTAATTGGGGGACGGCCTCTGGGTCGTCCGCGCTTTTCAAGTTATCAACCGTTGGTTGTTTCCGCTGGCTTCGAACCCGCCGCGGAAGTTGATTCGGGCGTTGTGGCAGTCGACTCGTTCGGTTGAGCCGGCGCAGGTTGCGGTGCTACTACTTTGGCCGCCGCCGCTTTGGCTGCTGCTTTCTTCTTCGCCTCAGCCGCTGCTACCGCTTCCGCGAGATTCTTGTCCACCGCGGCCGCTTCAATGGGATGGATTTGCCGATAATATTCGTTCGATTTCGACAAGTCTTCCTTGCGCATCAACAAGGCATCGAATCGTTCGCGTTTACTCAGCTCGAAGTCTTTATCCATCTTGATTGCCTCGAACGGACAGACTTCCACGCAAATCTGACAGCTCATGCAGACCGAAATGTCGATATCAAACACGGCCGGGTAAAACTGCGGCTTGGCCATGTAATCCGGCTTCTTGTCTTTGCTCTTAATAATATAGATGCACTGCGGCGGGCACTCTTTCTCGCAAATCTGGCAGGCCACACATCTCAAACCCGCCTCAGGGTCATTCCCGTCATAGACCAGGAACGGAAAGTTCCGGTAGTTTTCGGAAAGCGGGCTTCGCTCTTCCGGATATTGCACCGTAATCAGGCGGTCCTTTTCGAAATAACTGCCGACGAAATTGCGCAGCGTCACCGCCATCCCCTTCGCTATGCCCACGCCAAACATCATTTCAATGTGACGAAACAGCGGCATATTTCACAGAGAAATCTTGGCCAAATGCGATTTGCCGCCATTCTTTTAATTCTGTGCTCCGTCCTATCGGTTCACTCACAGGAACAGATTTTTCGAAGCGGTCCACCACAAACACACCTCATCGAACTCTTCACTTCGCAGGGCTGTAGCAGTTGCCCCCTGCCGAAGCATGGATGTCGAAATTAAAATCCGAACCGGGCCTTTGGAAGAATTTCGTGCCGCTCGGGTTTCATGTCGACTATTGGGACCGGCTCGGCTGGCGCGATCCATTGGCGGCAAAAGAATGGACTGACCGCCAATATTCATATTCGAATGCCTGGAAAAGCGGGAGCGTTTACACTCCGGGCTTTGTTCTCGATGGGCGCGAATGGCGCGACCCGAAAATCCCGGCGACAGCAAATCAAAAGACCGGCGTCCTTCGGATCGACCTCGTGAACGGTGAAGGTTCAGCGCAATTCACTCCGGCAAACGCCGAAATGAAAAACTTCCAGTTCAATATCGCCCAACTTGGCTTTGATCTGACCAACAAAGTGACCGCCGGTGAAAACAACGGTCGCAATTTGAGGCAGGATTTTGTCTGTACTGTCGCTGCAAAGCCAACCAATGCCTGATGGCAAAGCCAAAATCGCGTTGCCGGCGAATTCGCGCGTCGGCGCAATTGCCGCATGGGTGACGGTAAGGAACCGAGTGGAACCGATCCAGGCTGTCGGCGGGTGGCTGAAATAGCTAAAAACTTACATGGTTACATTGCTACAAGGGTGCTGTCTGTTTAACCCCGCAACGTTGTAACTCTTTTAACCTTGTAACCTTCCGATCAGCGGTCCACCTCGCCCATCACGATATCAATGCTGCCCAGGATCACCATCACGTCGGCCACCGTGTGACCAAGGCAAAGATCTTCCAGCACGGTTAAGTTAATGAAGCTGGGCGGACGAACTCGATACCGGTAGGGGTTTCCGCTTCCGTCACTGATTAAATAAAATCCGAGCTCGCCTTTCGGGGCTTCAATCCGGCCATAGGCTTCACCAATCGGCGGACGGAACGCACGAAGTTTGACTTTTGGATTCATGATCGGACCCGCCGGAACTTGATCGAAGGCCTGTTTAAGAATCCCGAGGCTTTCCCGCATTTCCAAAGCGCGCATCATCAAACGATCGTAAGTGTCACCGTGATCTCCGAGCGGAACGCGAAACTTAAATCGCGGATAAAATCCGTAACCGTCCACCTTCCGGATGTCGTAGTTTACGCCGCAAGCGCGCAACATGGGACCGGTAATTCCCGCGCTGACCGCCAAGGCTGGTGAAAGTTTTCCGACGTTTTGCGTTCGCGCGATGACGATCTCATTTCCGACGACCAGGTCTTCCATTTCGTCGATAAATTTCGGGAATCGTTCGACCAGCTTTCTCGCCTGTCCCATCCATTCCGCACTCGGATCGACCCGGCACCCGCCGAATCGCATGTAGTCGCACATCATTCGGGAACCGGACAACGACTCAAACAGATCGAGGATTTTCTCTCGCTCACGAAACGCGTACATCAAAGGTGTTCCCCATGCGCCCATGTCACTCAAAAGAAACCCGAGCAAGGACGCGTGATTTTGCAATCGCGTCAGTTCCGCCAGAATCACACGCAGGTATTCCGCGCGCTCCGGAACTTCGATCCCGGCGAGCTTCTCCACGCTGAGCGCGTAAGCCCAGTTGTTCGTCATTGAGCAAAAATAATCGAGGCGGTCGGTATAAGGCATTGAACCGAGGTAACTGGTTGCTTCACCGATTTGTTCGTGATTCCGATGTAGGTAACCGAAAACCGGCTTCAGTTTCCGAACAATCTCGCCTTCGAGCGCGACGTTCATCCGGAAGACACCGTGCGTCGACGGATGCTGCGGGCCCATCGATACTTCGAGCAATTCGCCTTCAAGTCGCGAGCTCATTCGCGGCGGCAGCGCCTGCTCAGGTTCTTTTAAGTCAAGACTCATCACTGCGGATGTCACGGCTTTTGATCAGCCGTGATTTTCTCCGCGCCATCTTCTGCCGGTCTGGCCGGGTAATGCTTTTTCGCCCTTTCCAACACCTCGTCGTGCGCTGTTGGTTCCCATTCAAAGTCATCCGGCTGCGTGTAATCTTTTCGCATCGGATGATCTTTAAATTCGTCCCACATCAAAATTCGCCGCATGTCCGGATGATCATCGAAACGAATTCCGTAGAGATCGAAAATTTCGCGTTCCTGAAATTCTGCGCTTCGCCAGACCGGCGTGAACGAAGGCAGCCTCGTGCCGGCGGCACGATCCGTTGTTCGCATGCGAACGATCACCGGCCCATGTTTCTTCTCGACCGAAAAGAGGTGATAAACAGCCTCGAGATACCCGGGGATCTTTTCTTCGGTGGTTTGATCGACTTCTTTTTCCACGCCCTCGGCAGTTTGCTTCACTTTCACCGTCTTCTTGACCGTCCGATCGAGCCAATCCACTCCGGTCACGTTCGAACAAAGATCGAGACGCAATTCGGAATCGTCTCTCAAAAATTTCGCGATCTCGAGCGCGTGCGTGTGGTTGACGAGTAATGAATTCTGCTCCGATGGGCTGCCGTTCGGCACGATTTCAATTTTCGCGCCGGGCACTGCCGCCTCGATGCGGCTCTTAATTTGTTCGAGTGGTTCCACGGGCAAGTTACAAATGTTACATGATTACAACGCCAGAAGATCATCGAGTTGCTCGATCAACTCAGATTCTTTGTCATCGGATTCGCGAACCTCGGACGAGCGCGTGCGTAAATAGCGCAGATAACCGTTTATCAACCGCAAAACTTGGCTGGCCTGCTCCTTAAACTTCCCTGTCTCATCGTTCGAGATATAGCTTTCATCTAAACAAACGTTGAGATCGTCCACCAACTCTTCCAAGGATCCTCGCGAATGAAGGAAAAAGCGAATCTGATCCGGATAGTGGAAACGCTCATGACCTTCAGCGATATTGTTCGTTAGCGACCCCGCAGCGCGACGAATTTGGCTTCCTAAATCGTATTTCTCAAAGTCAGGTAATCGCCGAGTGACCTGGTCCATTCCTTTGCGAAACTCTCGTGCAGCCTTGTAAACGTGAAGGTCTTCGAAGGTTTGAAATTTCTCGGCCGAATCACCTGTCCTTGTAACCTTGTAACTCATTCACTTTGTAACTCATGTAACCTTGTAACTCGTGTCACCTTGTAACTCATGTCACCTTTTCAACTCTCCCGCTCCACCGGAGGCGGTTGAAACAGGCCGACGTTCGCCGGCGGGATCAGGTCGTGCTCCCCAAACGAGGGCACCGGAAATTCGCTCGGCTGTTCCGGTTTGAGAAAATCCGCTTTCTTCGGGCCGCTCAGTTTTTGATCCTCGATCTTGCGTTGTAATTCCATGAACGCGTGCAGCAAAGCTTCCGGTCGCGGGGGACAGCCAGGAATGTAAACATCCACCGGAATGTAACGATCGATTCCCTTCAGCACGTTGTAACCCTGCTTGAAGGGACCGCCGGAAATGGCGCACGCGCCCATCGCGATCACATATTTTGGGTCCGGCATTTGATTGTAGAGGCGCACAATCTGTGGCGCCATTTTTTTGGTCACCGTTCCGGCAACGATCATCAAATCCGCCTGTCGCGGCGAGGGCCGAAAGACTTCTCCGCCAAATCGCGCGATGTCGTAGCGCGACGCAGCGGTGGCAATCATCTCGATCGCGCAACAGGCCAGACCGAATTGGAGTGGCCAGATGGAGTTTTTCCGGCCCCAGTTATATAACTCCTGCATCGACGTCACCCACACGCCCTGCCGTTGCAATTCGCTTCTCAATCCCTCGTCGATTTGTGCAGTCATTCTTTCTCCTCAACCTCTCAACTCCTCAACTCCTCAACTCCTCAACTCCTTCAAGTCCAGTCTAAACATCCTTTCCCCCACGCCCAAACCAATCCTTCCAGGAGCAGGAACAGAAAAATGAGAATGGCGACGAATGCGCCGACGGGCAGCCCACTGAACGCGACCGCAAACGGAACCAGAAACACAGCCTCGACATCGAAGATCAGGAAGATGATCGCATACAGATAGTATTGCGATTGGAACTGAATCTGCGCCTCGCCGATCGATTCCATACCGCATTCATAGATGGCATTTTTTTCCGGGCCCGGTTTAGGCGGTTGAAAGAACCTTCGCCAAAGCCAGGCCAACCCGAGCGGCAGCAGGGGGAAGATCAAGGCGACCCCTGCGAAAATGACGATGAACAGATAGGGATTCGGAGCCATGAATTAGATCGACAATTCAGCCACAGATCGACACAGATTTACACCGATAATCGGAAATAATACTACTCTTTCATCTGTGTTTCATCTGTGCTAATCGGTGGCGACCAAAATGGCTGATTCAGTCGACCAAATTTTCGTGCACGCGAAGGAGTGGCTCGTTTCCTTTATAGCCCACTGGCCAGCCTGGGCCATTTCGATCGTTTCCTCTCTTATTAATATAGGCGCATTGCTGGCGGTCTTTCTTACGCTGTTCGCCGCCATGTCGGTTTTGGAACGGAAGATCCTCGGGCGCATACAAAATCGTTACGGCCCAAATCGGGTCGGACCTTTTGGCCTGCTCCAACCGCTGGCCGACGGCATCAAAATGCTGATTAAAGAAGACGTCGTTCCGATCCGCGCGGATAAGGTCATTCATTTTTCTGCGCCGATCCTGATTGCGGCCGCGGCCATTCTTGCCCTCGCAGTCATTCCTTACGGCCGTAACATGACGCCACTTTCAATCGACGGCGGCATTCTCTTTTTCTTCGCGGTCGGATCAACCACTGAGCTTGCCGTTTTTATGGCCGGCTGGGGCAGTAACAACAAATTTTCGATGCTTGGCGCCATGCGCGCGATTGCCCAGATGTTCAGTTATGAATTGCCTCTGATTGTCACCGTCCTTCCGGTCGTGATGATTGTCGGCTCACTTTCGGCCGATCAAATTGTGGCCGCGCAGGACGGTTACTGGTTCGTGGTCACGCCGTGGGGAGCATTCGGGTTCATTTTATTTTTCGTCTCCGGCCTGGTGGAATCCAACCGGACCCCATTTGATGTGCCGGAAGGCGAATCGGAAATCGTGGCCGGCCATATGACCGAATATTCCGGGTTCAAATACGCCACATTTTTTTTGGCCGAATACATCGGAATGTTCGCGATCAGCGGGCTCGGCGTGACGTTATTTCTCGGAGGCTGGCAATCTCCATTCCGGTTTCTCGATATGGTTCCGTCGTATCTTTGGTTTTTCGCCAAGCTGTCGGTCTTGCTCTTCGTTTACATTTGGGTTCGAGGCACTTTGCCGCGAACGCGCATTGACCAAATCATGAATCTCGCCTGGAAATTCATGTTACCGATGTCGTTCACCTGCATTGTCGCCGCGGCGGTGTGGCATTACACCGGCCGTCAATGGCAGGCGTGGCTCTGGTCGTCAGCGCTGCTCGTCACGGTCTACGTGGCGTTATCTCTTATTCTGGACACGAAGCGTAAATTCGCGACCCGCACTTATCGTTTTGCCGAATGAATATGCCGCTAATGATTGCAGACGGTGGCAGGGCAAGCGCTCCGCTGGCCGCTTCGTTCAGTTCGGCAGGCGATGCCCCTGCCCTGCCATTTCCAAAATGAACACCGTTGCGCTGGCGATCATTGCCATCTTCACTTTGAGCGCCGCGCTCGCGGCGGCGACTCTGCCGAAATTGATGCGGGCTGCGTTGATGTTTGCGGCCACGTTCGTCGGACTCGCCGCTCTCTTCTTTCTCCTCGGAGCAGAATTTGTCGGGCTCGTTTTGGTTTTTGTCTACGTCGGCGCCGTCGCGGTTTTGATCGTCTTTACCATTTTACTCACGCGACGTGATCCGGAAACGGACCGTGGCATAAACTGGATCGGCTTGGTCGTCGCTTTGGCGGTTTTTATCGGAATCGGACTTTCTATTGTTAAGACGCCTCAGCTCAATGCGGCTGCGCCACAGCTTTCAAGCCTCACTGTGAAGCAAATCGGTGACGCGCTAATGACCACTTACATCTGGCCGTTACAATGCGTTGGCGTTCTTCTCACCGCCGCTCTGATCGGTGCACTGGTGTTGGTCGCGGAGCAAAAACAATGACCTCTACTCTCCAACTGATCCTTTTGATCTCCGCTGCCCTTTTTTCGATCGGCCTTCTGGCCGCGTTAAGCCGCCGTCACGCGATCTTCATTTTGATCGGCATCGAGCTGATGTTGGCCGCCGCCATTTTGAATTTCATCGCCTTCTGGCGATTCGCGCCGCCCTCCCTAAAACTCACCGGCGTGATGGTCGCGATTTTCGCCATCGCCATTGCCGCCGCCGAAGCGGCGGTTGGTCTCGCCATCGTGATCTCGGTTTACCGTCATTACCGCACCACCAACGTGGACCAACTGACTCAATTGAAAGGATAGATCCGGTGAAACAAACGCCGAAGGCTCAACCTTCAACGCTCAATCAGGAGCAGCGTTGAACGCTGAATGCTGGACGTGGGGCGTTGGGCGTTTTCCGGCCTAATGAATCTGATTCTTCACAACATCTGGTTGATCCCGGCAACGCCGCTCATCGTTGCCCTGGTGATCTTGAGTTTCCCGCGCCAGGCGCGTGCAGCGGCCGCCGGATTCGCCGTCCTGGGACAAATCATCGCGCTCATCTTGTCGGTCTTTGCATTTTTGCCGGCGCTGCAAACGCCCGGGCTTCGCGTTGTTGAGAATTTTACCTGGTTCACGTTTGGCGATTCACCTTTGCGAATTGGCTGGCTCTTCGATCCACTTGCCGCCGCGATGATGCTGATGATCACGAGCGTCGGCCTTTGCATTTTCATTTTCAGCATTGGCTACATGGCCGACGACCGGAACTTTAAACGGTTCTTCACTTACCTCTCATTTTTCTCCGGCGCGATGCTCGGCGTGATCGTCGCCAACAGTTTGCTGCTCCTTTTCATTTTCTGGGAATTGGTGGGTGTCGCGTCTTATTTGCTGATTGGTTTTTGGATCGAACGTCCAAGCGCCGCGGCGGCGGCCAAAAAGGCGTTCATAACCACGCGGATCGGCGACATGGCATTCTTCATTGGCATGCTCTGGCTTTATCGACGAAGCGGAACGTTGCTCTTTTATGATGACGGGTCTGGCTGTCTGGAGAATCCCTGGCTGCTGGGCGCCAGCGCCACGGCCATCGCGTTGCTGATTTTTGGCGGGGCCGTTGGCAAATCCGGACAATTTCCGCTGCACGTTTGGTTGCCGGACGCGATGGAAGGTCCTACGCCCGTGAGTGCGCTGATCCATGCGGCAACGATGGTGGCGGCCGGCGTTTTTCTGGTTGCGCGGGTGTATCCGATTTTTGCAATCGGCGCGATCGACGGAGTCACGACTTCTCTCACCGTTGTTGTTTGGATTGGTGTCTTGACCGGTTTGATGGCCGCCCTCATTGCCGTCGCTCAATCCGATATCAAGCGAATCCTGGCCTATTCGACGGTTTCGCAGCTTGGATTGATGATGGTTTCGTTAGGCGTGGGCGGCGTGACTGCGGGCATTCTGCATTTGCTTGCTCACGGATTTTTCAAAGCGCTCCTCTTTCTCGGGGCCGGTTCGGTGATTCATGGCCTGCATCACGAACAAGACATTCGGAAGATGGGAGGGCTGCGACGCGCCATGCCTGCGACTTTTGTCACCTATGCCATCGGCATGATGGCGCTCAGTGGAGTTCCGCTGTTTTTCTCCGGGGCCTGGACAAAAGAAGAAATTTTACATGCCACCTCGCATTGGCCGAAATCGCATGTGCCGGAATATCTCACCATGCTGGGCGTGATCCTCACCGCGCTCTATATGACGCGGCAAATGATTTACGTATTCTTCGGGAAGCGACGTGCCGGCGGCGGTGCGCACGAAAGTCCGCCGGTCATGACCTGGCCTCTGGTCTTTCTCGCGCTGGGCACCATCTTATTCAGCATCGTCCTGACGCCGGCCTGGCCTTGGTTGGATCGCTTTTTGATGGGGGAAGCCGCGCAGGCTAACAGTTCGCAACTGATTCAACCGGCGCTCTTCGTTTCGCTCGGTCTCGTCGCGATTGGGATAGCCCTCGGATTTGTTTTCTACCGAGGCGTTGCCGGACAATCTGAAATGATCAAAACCGACCCGCTCGAGCGCGCGCAACCCGGCATTTTCAAATTTCTTCAGAACAAAATGTGGATCGACGAGATCTATCGCAGCACGGTAATTCTTTGGAGCAAGACGATCGCGAAGAATGCCGATTGGCTCGACGGTCACGTTTGGGATGGAATTGTCCGCGGCATCGGTTCGTTAGGTCAATGGCTTGGTACCTTCGCCGCGTTTTCGGATGAACGAGGAATCAACGCCGGAGTCGACGAAACGACTGTCGGGGCGCGTCGGCTCGGGCGGATCACATCGTCAGGCCATTCCGGCCAGGTTCAGGTTTATCTCGGGGTCATCGCTGTCGCCATGTTGGCGCTCCTGCTTCTTTACGCATGGCTGGGTTAATCACTACTCTGATCCTGATTCCGTTGGCCGGCGCCACTGTGTTGTTCGCAAGCCGGCCGCGAAACCCGCGTCTCATCGCGTTGATCTTCAACGCCCTCAGCGCGTTTTATGCGTTGATGATCCTGCAAAAATTCGACGTTGCCGCCGGCGGCCTGCAATTAATCGAACGGTGCGCCTGGATTTCTCCGATTGGTGCCGAGTATCTGGTCGGCATCGACGGTCTCAGCCTTCTCCTTGTGCTGTTAACGACCATCATCGTCCCGTTTGCGTTCGCCGCGCGAAAGATGAGCCGCGGATTTTGTGGCGTGATGCTGATCACCCAGTCAGCGCTTTATGGAACCTTCACTGCACAAAATTTTATTCTTTGGTTTCTCTTTTACGAAATGACGCTGATTCCTGCGTTCCTGCTGATCAAAGTTTGGGGCGGCAAAAATCGCGAACGCGCGGCAACGAAGTTCTTTCTCTATACGTTTCTCGGCAGCGTGGCGATGTTGCTCGCGTTTCTCGGAATTTATTTCAGCAAGGGAACATTTGATTTCGCAACGCTGGCGAGTTTTGGCAAATCCGGCGTGATCACAGGCCATTTTCGATGGCTTGTTTTCGCCGGCGTTTTCCTCGGGTTGGCCGTTAAGGTCCCGCTCTTTCCTTTCCACACCTGGCTGCCGGACGCGTACGAAAACGCTCCAACTGGAGCGGCAATGGTCCTCACCGGATTGCTTTCGAAAATGGGAATTTACGGATTCATCCGCCTGCTCATTCCGATCTTCCCGAACGAAATCAAAGCGGCTGGGCCTTATCTGCTTGCGCTAACCCTTTGCTCGATCGTGTTTGCGCCGCTCGCCGCGTGGGCGCAACGCGACCTGAAACGGATGATCGCCTACCTGTCGATCAATCATCTCGGCTACTGCATGCTCGGGCTTTTTGCCGTTGCCGCGGGATCGACCACGGCAAAAATCGACATCAATGCCGCGTTTGGCGGCGTGTTTCTGCAAATTTTTAATCACGGAATCACGGCGGCTGCACTTTTCTATTTCGCCGGGTTACTCGAGCAACGCCGCGGATTGCGCGGCCTCGACGACTTCGGCGGACTGATACAACGAACACCGGTGCTCTGCGGCTGGATGAGCGTGGCGATGTTTTCCTCGTTAGGCCTGCCCGGACTAAATGGCTTCATCGGTGAATTCCTCATCTTCAAAGGCTCGTTTGCGATTGCGACAGTTTTCACTGCAATTGCCGTTCTCGGCCTTCTGTTTACTGCCGTAACCTTCCTCCGCGCGATGCAAACGCTCTTTAGCGGCCCTGAATCCGGCAACTGCAACGGGTTTGCCGATTTGGGCCGAGGCGAACAGTTCGCGGTCGTTCCCATCACCTTGCTCATGTTTGCGATCGGAATCGCGCCGCAATTTATGTTCAACATTTTCAACGCCACCATTGCTCAAATGGTGCGCTTATTCGCCTAACGCGCGATGATTGCCTGGACGATTTACGTCACATTTGCCGCAGCGATCCTTGCGCTCATGTCGCCGCGAAGTTTTGCCCGCTGGATCGCGTTGCTGGGCACGCTCGCCGGTCTCGTGATCACCGGCCTGGTTCTGGCCCGAACTTCTGTCGCGGACCTGGCGCACTTCCAGACAGTTGTCCACTGGCCGTGGGTGCCGCCACTGGGCATGAATTACCATCTCGCTCTGGACGGCATCAGCCTGACCCTGGTTTTGGTGACCGGCATTGTGGCCGTCACCGCCGTGCTTTTTTCCTGGGACGTTGATCTCCGGCCTAACGAGTTCTTTTTCTGGTTGCTGCTCGTAGTGGGCGGCTCCTACGGCGTGTTTCTGAGCGCGGATCTCTTTCTCTTCTTCGTTTTCTACGAATTCGTCATCGTGCCAAAATATTTCCTGATCGCGATTTGGGGATCGACCAACAAGGAATATGGCGCGATGAAACTGACGCTCTATTCATTTTTCGGGGGAGCGCTCGTCTTTCTCGGGATCATTGTCGCTTCGTCGGGCGCGGGTTCGCTCGATCTCCATCAGCTGGCGGAATTTCCCTTTGCGCCTCACCTGCAACGATGGGCGTTCCCGGTTTTGTTTCTCGGGTTTGCCATTCTCGCCGGCATCTGGCCGCTGCATACGTGGGCACCGACCGGCCACGTCGCCGCGCCGACCGCGGGTTCCATGTTGCTGGCCGGCATTGTCATGAAACTGGGTGCGTACGGCGCGCTGCGAGTTGCCATGAATATTTTTCCGGAGGGTTTTCGCGACTGGCGCATGGTCATTATCGTCATCGCAGTCGTCGGGATTGTCTACGCCGCGGCCGTCGCCTTGCGACAACGCGATCTCAAGTTTGTCATTGGTTACTCAAGCGTCAGTCACATGGGCTTTGTGTTGCTCGGCCTGGCCAGTGCCACCGCGCTCGGAGTTTCCGGCGCCGTTCTGCAAATGTTTTCGCACGGAATCATTGGCGCACTTTTATTCGCGATCGCCGGGACGATGATTTACCGGAGGACGCATACCCGCGATCTGGATCAACTGGCGGCGTTGCCGCTGCGACAGGCGTTGCCCTTCGCTGCCTTCGCGTTTGTCATTGCTTCTGCCGCATCCATGGGAATTCCGGGCTTCAGCGGATTCGCCGCGGAAATCACCATCCTGATCGGCGTCTGGAAATCGTATCCCATTGCGGCATGGATCACCGGCATTGGAATGGTGCTGGTGGCGGCGTTTACTTTGCGCGCGCTGAAACGGTCGTTTTTCGATTTCGACGTTTCAAAAACGAGCGCGTCATCGAAAACGATGGCGCCGATCACCATTCCGGAAAAGGTCGGCGCGGTTATTTTGATGGGCTCGACATTGGCTGTCGGGCTGTACCCGAAATTTTTACTCGACCGCATCATGCCGGCAGTCGAGTCGATGCGGTTTTTGACCCACTAAAATGAATTACCTTCAGTTACTCAAGCTAGCCCTGCCGGAGGTCGTGATTGTTGCCACCGCTCTGGTCGTTTTGGCGATTGGCCTGAGTTTGCCGAGATCGCGCGTCGTCTGTTCTGTTTTTGCCCTTATCGGTTTGCTCATCGCGATTGGTGCGGTCCTGACCCTGCCCGCGCGAGCCAATCTCTTTGACGGAATGCTGGTGATTTCGCCGCTCAATTCCATTTTCCTCATTATTTGCATGATGCTGGCCCTCGCCACAATCCTGATCGCGCCGGTTCGCGAATCGTCCCGCGATCACGCCGAATACGTCGCGATCATTCTTCTGGCGACGATGGGACTCATGCTCCTCGTAACCAGCGAAGAGTTTCTCATGATTTTCATTGGACTCGAACTGCTCGGCCTTTCGCTTTACGTGCTCACTGCGTTTGAAAGATCGAATGTTCAATCGGCCGAGGCGGCTCTGAAATATTTCCTTTTTGGCAGCACGGCGAGCGCGTTCACGCTTTTTGGTATCAGCCTGGTGTATGGATTAAGGGGCAGCACCAGTCTGTCCGCGATTGGAGAATGGACTGGCACACCATCAATTTCTCCTCTTCTCGCGGCCGGCATCGTCATGACGTTGATCGGGTTTGCTTTCAAAATCGCTGCGGCGCCATTTCATCTCTGGGCTCCGGATGCATATCAAGGCGCTCCGGCGCCGAGTGCTGCATTTATCGCGTCGGGTTCAAAGGTCGCGTCCTTTTTCGTTTTGGGAAAAATTGTCCTGCTTGGCTTTGGCGCGCTTGCCGGAAGCGCATCGTGGCATTCGTTCGTGGCAGGGTGGTCGCCAATTCTGGCCGTTCTCGCTGTCCTCTCGATCCTTCTGGGAAACTTTGTGGCGTTGGTGCAATTGAATGTTCGGCGATTGCTCGCTTATTGGCCGTGGCTTATGCCGGGTACACTTTGCTTGGCCTCGTTGCCGATACGCCCGAGGGATTTTCGGCAACGTTGTTTTACGCGACAATCTACGGAGTGACTTTGGTCGGCGCGTTTGCTGTCTGCGGCGCGGTTCGAGACCTGACTGGGGGGGACGATCTGGAAAATTTTGTTGGCCTGTCA
>CAWJUP010000014.1:0-18005 GCA_963846065.1 uncultured Verrucomicrobiae bacterium | reverse complement strand
GATTCTGGCCTGGTTGGTGGTTCCGCTCGTTCCGAAGCTGGCGGCAAATTTCCTTCCGGTTGAACCTGACGCTGTCAGTTCGCTTTCGATACCGGTGCTTGGCTTTACGCTCGGGCTCTCACTGCTGACCGGCTTGCTCATGGGCCTGTATCCGGCTCTGCAATCATCCCGGGCGGATCTCGTCGAGTCGCTGAAAGAAGGAGGTCGTGGAAGTGCCGGCAGTGTTCGTCAGCAGCGGTTCCGGAAAATTTTGGTGGGCGCGCAGGTTGCGCTCTCGGTCACTCTACTGGCCGGCGCATCTTTGCTGATTGCCAGTTTCGTCCGGTTAAGTCAGCAGGATCCCGGCTTCAAAACAAGCAATCTTTGGACGGGCGTTACCGTCTTGCCGCAGGCTCAGTATGCGGACATGCCGACCCGCCAGCATTTTGCCGAACAATTGGTTAATCAAATCCGGACATTACCCGGGGTGCAGGATGCGACCATTAGCAGCGGGTTTCCGCTGGCCGGCGGATTCGGTGCCACCTTGTATGCGCGTTCCGAAGGCAATGTCCCACCCGTCGCGGAACGCAAAGGCGCGCCGTCGAACGACGTTGCACCGGGATGGTTTCGCACGCTCGGGATTCCTGTCATCGCCGGGCGCGATTTCAACGAGCGGGACATGATGGACCACCCCAACGTCGTCATCATCAGTAAATCCGGCGCCAAAACTGTTTTCGGAGACGAAAATCCAGTAGGCAAAACCTTGCTGGTCACCAGCAGTAGCGTGCCGGTCGAAGTGGTGGGTGTCGTCGGCGACGTTCGTTCCGTGCAATTGAATCAGCATAACGAGATGGAATTTTATCGGCCTTTTGCTCAGGAGAATTTCCCTTTCCTCTCGATCACCGTCCGCAGCGCTTTGCCACCCGACACGGTCACTCGATCCGTTCAAAGCGCGTTGCACGTGATCGATCCGGGGCTTGCTCTCATCCTTCCCCAACCGGTCGAGCAAATCATGGGTCAGGCACTCGGGCAGGCGAAACTGATGATGGTGTTGTTAGGTGTGTTCGCCGGCGTCGCCTTATTGCTGGCAACGGTCGGGATATATGGTGCGGTCGCTTATACCGTCGAACAGCGGACCGGAGAAATTGGCGTGCGCATGGCCCTCGGTGCGCAAACGATGGACGTCCTGCGTTTGGTGGTAAATCAGGGCATGCGGCCGGTGATCATCGGATTGCTGGTCGGAATGGCGGCGGCGTTGGCGGTTGGTCGCCTGATCGCGTCGCAGCTCTATCAAACATCGGGGCATAATCCGTTACTCCTCATCGGGACCATGATGATTCTCGGGTTCGCCGCGCTCCTCGCCTGTTTGTTTCCTGCGCGCCGAGCGAGTCTCGTCAATCCAATTCAAGCATTACGTTCCGAGTAACCCTGCCGGCGACGACAATGCCCCATTTGACCGATAAAAGTCCGTCGTTAGGTCACGAGCTCTCGTTAATGTCCGACGGAGAAATTTATGATTAACGATCTTCGTTTTGCCATCCGGATGCTGATCAAGTATCCGGCTTTTTCAATTGTCGCCTTCCTTGCCCTTGTCCTGGGCATCGGCGCGAACACTACCGTTTTTGGAATCATCAACAGCCTGGTCCTGCGTCCGTTGCCCGTCGGTCATTCGGAGGAAGTGGTGAAACTGTTCACCACCGATAATCACATTCCCGGCAATCAATCGATTTCTGTTCCCAATTTTCAGGACTTCGAAAAGCAGAACACCGCCTTCAGGGCAATGTCTGCATACACATTCGCCGGCGTGGGAATGACCCGCGGCAATGACACATTGAACGTGGGCGCTCTGCTCGCCACCGGCAACTATTTCGATCTCTTGCAGGTCAAGCCGGCACTCGGTCGCACATTTTTACCGGAGGAGGATTCCACACCCAATGGCCATCCGGTAGTCGTTCTCAGCTACAAATTCTGGCAAAAATTGGGAGCGGATCGTGGGGTGATCGGCAGCGAGGTGACTCTAAACGGACACTCTTTCACAGTCATTGGTGTAGCGCCGGCGGCATTTACCGGAGTGGACGTCGGCTTTGCGCCCGATCTGTGGGCGCCGGTCTCCATGCATCAATGGATCCGGCCCGGCGGAGATTTTTGGTTCGAGTCCCGACGCGCCCTGCTCATGAACGTTATGGGACGGTTAAAGCCGGGGGTTACAATTTCGGAAGCCCAGGCGCAAATGCGCACGATCGCAAAACAGCTTGAGCAAGCGTATCCGGATGTAAATAAGGAACGCTCCATCGCGGTCTTGTCATTGGAGGCGGCCAAGTCGCAGGGATTGGGCGGCCCGACCAATGAAAACCTTGCCCGTAATGTTTCGCTGCTGTTGCTGGTCGCGTCGTCCAGCATTCTTCTCATCGCGTGCGCCAACGTCGCCAACTTGTTGCTCGCGCGATCGACTGCTCGACAGCGCGAGATGGCTGTCCGTCTCGCGCTCGGCGCCGGCCGGGGACGAATCGTCCGGCAATTGCTGACCGAAAGCGTTCTGCTGGGTGTGCTCGGTGGAATTGGTGGCGTGATACTCGCCTACTGTTTAGGCAATGTGCTGATCGCGCTTCTTCCGCCAACGCCGTTTCCAATTGAACTGAACCCGGAGCCCGATTGGAGGGTGCTCACATTCTCTTTAGCCATCGCGGTTTTAAGCGGCATCGTCTTCGGATTGGCGCCGGCTCTGCAAATGGCACGATGGAACCTGACGCAAGGTCTGCGCGAACGCGCTTCCACCGCGGGCGGTGCAGTCACGCGGCTTAATCTTCGTAGCATGCTCGTGGTCGCCCAAATTGCCATCTCACTTCTTCTTCTCATCGCCTCCGGTTTGTTTCTGAAATCGTTTTACCAGGCCCAGGCGATCAATCCTGGATTTCGCACCCAGAATCTCGACATCGTCAGTATCAACCCGGTCCTCGCCGGTTATGACAGCGATCGCGCTCTGCAGATTGTTCATGCCATCAGCGATCAGCTCCGGCACGATCCGCGGGTAGCTGGAGCGGACGTGAACAACTTCGTCCCGCTTTTTGGCGGGGAAGGCCGCACGATCGTGATCGATGGCCGCGATGCCAACGACGAGCACAATCGCAAATTCGCCAATTACAGTCCGATCACATCCGGTTATTTCCAAACCATGGGGATCCAACTGTTACGCGGCCGGAATTTTACCGACCAGGACTCGGAAAAGAACGCCGCCCCCGTTGCCATCATTGACGAGACGATGGCCAAGGAATTTTGGCCTAACGAAGAGGCATTGGGACGCCGGTTTCGATTCATGGTCAAAAAGGACCCGGTCGAGGTCATTGGGATCGCGCGAAACTCCAAGGCTGTCACGCTCGGCGAAGTTCCTGTTCCGATGGCTTACTGGCCGTTAAAGGAACTCAACGATCAGGGGATTACACTTTTCGTCCACACCAACGGTTCTCCGGGCGCGATGCTGCCCGAGATTCGTCGCATCGTGCGCAATGCGGACGTGCACATCCCGATTACATACGAAAAAACGATTCGTGACCACATGGCCATTGCGCTCTGGCCATCGTGGATGGGAGCGATGTTGTTAGGCGCGCTCGGCTTGCTCGCCTTTATTCTGGCTTCAATGGGCGTTTACGGCGTAATGGCCTATTCGGTCGGCCAGCGGACTCGCGAGCTCGGGATTCGGATGGCCCTCGGCGCGCAAACTGGCCAGGTCGTCCAACTCGTGTTGCGCCAGGGAATGCTCCTCGCCTTCATCGGCCTCGGTTTTGGATTGTTCGCCGCATTTGGGTCGACCCGACTCGCCGGATCGTTGCTTTACGGGGTGAATCCGAGCGATCCGGTAATTTTCGTTGGCGTCACATCTTTACTGGCCTTGGCCGCGTTTGCGGCCTGTTATTTCCCGGCCCGACGAGCGCTGAAGATCAATCCCGTCACCGCGCTGAGAACGGACTAGAGAGCAAATTCGATTCCGCTGACGCTGTTGCGCACGGCGCACTGCCGCCGCGCCTCAACCCTTCAGCACCTCAACTTCTCAACTGTTACTCGGCTAAAGCCGGGTAAATTGCTCAATGGGTTTCATCTTTACCATCATCGGGTTGATGGTTTCGCTGGATCTGATCTGGTGGATCCTTCTCGCTCGCCTAACGAATCATTACGGACGAATTGTCATCGCGATCTTTATGCTCGCGATGATCGTCGGATTAGTCGCAATCATCGCGGCGCGCATGTCCCGGACCGGCTGGGACCGCTTGGTTCCCAAATTTGCGGTTTCGACGATCTTCATTTGGCACTTTATCGGTCTCGGGCTTCTCACGCTCATCGCGGTCGTCGCGGTTCCGTTTTTTATCGGTCATAAAATCTTCTCGCGCCAATCGAACAAGCCTCCCGTAGTCATGAGCGATCCTTCGTCTTGGAATCGCCGCGAGTTTCTCCGATTGGGCGCGGCAATTCTGCCGCCAGTATTCACTTTGACCCTGGCCGGTGTCGCGATGTCTCAACTGAATCGATTCCGCGTTCGCCGATTCGTCCTTTCGGTCCCGACACTGCCGAGCGAACTCGATGGCCTGACCATCGCTCACGTCAGCGACATTCACGTTGGCCGGTTTACGAATGACGGTGTTCTGAAAAAAATGGTGAGCACCGTCAACGAGCTGCAAGCCGATTTGGTGCTGTTGACCGGAGACCTGATTAACGATGCTTTGGCCGACCTCGATACCGGACTGAACTTGGTGCGCCAAATGCAATCCCGCTTTGGCCTCGTTACGATCGAAGGCAACCATGATTTGATCGAAAACCCGCGGGAATTCGAACGTCGGGTCCGCGCCTCGGGAATCCCTTTTCTGCTCGACCAATCAATGACTCTCGATATTCGCGGCCATCCCGTTCAGTTGCTCGGACTCAGTTGGACGAGAGTCGACGGACCCGATCGGGACGCGGCGATCGCAACGGCGGTGGAAAGATTACTTCTGCAGCGCGATCCGAACGCGTTCCCAATTCTGCTCGTTCATCATCCGCATGCGTTCGATGCTGCCGCCGAGGCTGGTGTGCCGCTCATCTTATCCGGCCACACTCATGGCGGCCAACTCATGCTTAACGAACAGCAGGGATTCGGTCCCGCGCTCTTTCGCTACTGGTCGGGGCTTTATCAACGCCACTCGAGCCAGATGATTGTCTCCAACGGTGTCGGAAATTGGTTCCCGCTTCGCGTTAACGCGCCAGCCGAAATCGTTCACATCACGCTGCGTCGTGCTTAATTGAGGGACGGCCTCCGGGTCGTCCTAAATGGTGATCGCCAGTGCGTCGTTAGAGCTCTCAACCAAAGGCGTTCTGGCGCGCCGTTCTCTCAACTATTGGTAGTCTCTGGCGGTTTCGTTCCGGGTGCTGAGGTCGATCCGGGCGCAGGCGTTGCAGAACCGGCAGATGAAGCTGACGCGTCTGCGCTAGGCGGCGAGGCTGTCGATGCTGGCGCGGCTGACTTTGCCGTCGCCGCTTTGGCCGCCGCCTCGGCTGCTGCTTTCTTCTTCGCCTCAGCCGCTGCCACCGCTTCCGCAAGATTCTTGTCCACCGCGGCCGCCTCGATCGGATGAATCCGCCGATAATATTCGTTCGATTTCGACAAATCTTCCTTGCGCATCAACAAGGCATCGAATCGTTCGCGTTTACTCAGCTCGAAGTCTTTATCCATCTTGATTGCCTCGAACGGACAGACTTCCACGCAAATCTGACAACTCATGCAGACCGAAATGTCGATATCAAACACGGCCGGATAAAACTGCGGTTTGGCCATGTAATCCGGCTTCTTGTCTTTGCTCTTAATAATATAGATGCACTGCGGCGGGCACTCTTTCTCGCAAATCTGACACGCCACACATCTCAAACCCGCCTCAGGATCATTTCCGTCATAGACCAGAAACGGAAAGTTCCGGTAGTTTTCGGGAAGCGGGCTTCGCTCTTCCGGATATTGCACCGTAATCAGGCGGTCCTTTTCGAAATAACTGCCGACGAAATTGCGCAGCGTCACCGCCATCCCCTTCGCTATGCCCACGCCAAACATCATTTCAATGTGACGAAACAGCGGCATATTTCACAGAGAAATCTTGGCCAAATGCGAATTGCCGCCATTCTTTTAATTCTGTACTCCGTTGTATCGGTCCACTCCCAGGAACAGATTTTTCAAAGCGGACCGCACCAAACACACCTCATCGAACTCTTCACTTCGCAGGGCTGCAGCAGTTGTCCGCCGGCGGAGGCATGGTTGTCCAAGCTGAAGGCCGAACCCGGACTTTGGAAGAATTTCGTGCCGCTCGGGTTTCATGTCGACTATTGGGACCGGCTTGGCTGGCGCGATCCGTTGGCGGCGAAAGAATGGACTAATCGTCAATATTCATATTCGAGTGCCTGGCAAAACGGGAGCGTTTACACCCCGGGCTTTGTTCTCGATGGACGCGAGTGGCGCGACCCGAAAATCCCGGCGACAACAAAGGAAAAGGCGGGCCTCCTTCGGATCGAGCTCGTGAACGGTGCAGGTTCGGCGCAATTCACTCCGGCAAACGGCGAAATGAAAAACTTTCAATTCAATATCGTCCAACTTGGCTTTGATTTGACCAACAAAGTGACCGCCGGTGAAAATAACGGTCGCAATTTGAAGCAGGATTTTGTCGTGCTTTCGCTTCAAAACGAACCAATGCCCGATGGTAAATCCAAGATCGCGTTGCCGGCGAATTCCCGCGCCGGCGCAATCGCCGCATGGGTGACGGTGACGAATCGAATGGAACCGATTCAGGCTGTCGGCGGGTGGATCAAGTAATCGGCTATCTTCGCTTCAACGCCCTAACGATTCGCGGCCGCATTAGCGATCAGCGGTCCACTTCGCCCATCACGATATCGATGCTGCCCAGGATCACCATCACGTCCGCCACCGTGTGACCGAGACAAAGATCCTCGAGCACGGTTAAGTTAATGAAGCTCGGCGGACGAACCCGATACCGGTACGGACTCCCGGTTCCGTCACTGATTAAGTAAAATCCGAGCTCGCCCTTCGGCGCTTCAATCCGGCCGTACGCTTCACCAATCGGCGGACGGAATGCACGAATTTTAACTTTGGGGTTCATGATCGGACCCGCCGGGACCTGAGCGAAGGCCTGCTTGAGAATCCCGATGCTTTCCCGCATTTCCAAAGCGCGCATCATTAAACGATCGTAGGTGTCGCCGTGATCTCCGAGCGGAACGCGAAACTTGAATCGGGGATAAAATCCGTAACCGTCCACCTTCCGGATGTCGTAGTTCACGCCGCAAGCGCGCAGCATTGGACCGGTAATTCCCGCACTGATCGCCAAGCCTGGTGAAAGTTTTCCAACGTTTTGCGTTCGCGCGATCACGATCTCATTTGCCACGACCAGGGTTTCCATTTCGTCGATGAATTTCGGAAATCGTTCGACCAGCTTTTTCGCCTGCCCCAGCCATTCCGGACTTGGATCGACCCGGCACCCGCCGAATCGCATGTAGTCGCACATCATCCGGGAACCGGACAGAGACTCGAACAGGTCGAGGATTTTCTCCCGCTCGCGAAACGCGTACATCAAAGGGGTTCCCCATGCGCCCATGTCGCTCAGAAGAAACCCGAGCAAGGAGGCGTGATTCTGCAATCTCGTCAGTTCCGCTACAATCACTCGCACGTATTCCGCGCGTTCCGGAACTTCGATTCCGGCAAGTTTCTCCACGCTGAGCGCGTACGCCCAGTTGTTGGTCATCGAGCAAAAATAATCGAGGCGGTCGGTATAAGGCATTGAACCGAGATAACTGGTTTGCTCGCCGATTTGTTCGTGATTCCGATGCAAGTAACCGAACACCGGCTTCAGTTTGCGAACGATCTCGCCTTCGAGCGCGACGTTCATGCGAAAGACACCGTGCGTCGACGGATGCTGCGGCCCCATCGATACCTCGAGCAGTTCGCCTTCAAGACGCGAGCTCATTCGCAGAGGTGGCGCCTGCTCAGGTTCTCTTAAGTCAACACTCATCAGAGTTTGTTTTGCTCAGCCGTGATCTTCTCCGCGCCATCCTCGGCCGGCCGCGCAGGATAATGTTTTTTCGCCCGTTCCAAAACTTCGTCGTGCGCGGTCGGCTCCCATTCGAAGTCGTCCGGTTGCGTGTAATCTTTTCGCATCGGATGATCTTTAAATTCGTCCCACATCAAAATCCGCCGCATGTCCGGGTGATCATCGAAGCGAATTCCATAAAGATCGAAAATTTCGCGTTCTTGAAATTCTGCGCTTCGCCAAATCGGCGTTAACGAAGGCAACCTCGTGCCGGCGGCACGATCCGTTGTGCGCATGCGAACGATCACCGGTCCGTGCTTCTTCTCGATCGAAAAAAGGTGATAAACCGACTCCAGATATCCCGGGATCTTTTCTTCGGTCGTTTGATCGACTTCTTTTTCCACACCGTCGACGGTTTGCTTCACTTTCACCGTCTTCTTCACCGTCCGATCGAGCCAATCCACTCCAGTCACGTTCGAGCAAAGATCGAGACGCAATTCGGAATCGTCTCGCAAAAATTTCGCGATCTCAAGCGCATGCGTGTTGTTGATGAGTAATGAACTCTGCTGCGACGGGCTCCCATTCGGCACGATTTCAATTTTCGCACCTGGCACTGCCGCTTCGATGCGCGTTTTGATTTGTTCGAGGGTCTCCATCAGCGGAGGTGGTATATCGCGTTGTCCCAACGCGATGGGAAGCGAGACGCCAAAGGCACAAAAATTTTCATCATCGTCTTCGGAGAAGCCGATCCACCATTTTTCATCGTTCAACCGGCGGCGGCTCAAACAACGTGCCATTCGCCGGTGGAATCAGGTCGTGCTCCCCAAAAGACGGCACCGGAAATTCGCTCGGCTGTTCCGGTTTGAGAAAATCCGCCTTCTTCGGGCCGCTTAGTTTTTGATCTTCGATCTTGCGTTGCAGTTCCATGAACGCGTGCAGCAAAGCTTCCGGTCGCGGGGGACAGCCAGGAATGTAAACATCGACCGGAATGTAGCGATCGATTCCCTTCAGCACGTTGTAGCCTTGTTTGAAGGGACCGCCGGAAATGGCGCACGCTCCCATCGCGATCACATATTTCGGGTCCGGCATTTGATTGTAGAGGCGCACAATCTGTGGCGCCATTTTTTTGGTCACCGTTCCGGCAACGATCATCAAATCAGCCTGCCGCGGCGAGGGCCGAAAGACTTCTCCGCCAAATCGCGCGATGTCGTAGCGCGACGCAGCTGTCGCGATCATCTCGATCGCGCAACACGCGAGACCGAATTGGAGTGGCCAGATGGAGTTCTTTCGCCCCCAATTATATAGCTCCTGCATCGACGTCACCCACACACCCTGCCGCTGCAGTTCGCTTCTCAATCCCTCGTCGATTTGTTCAGTCATTCTTTCTCCTCAACCCCTCAACTTCTCAACCATCTCGCCTCCTCAACTCCAGTCTAAACAGCCTTTTCCCCACGCCCAAACCAATCCTTCAAGGAGCAGGAACAGAAAGACAAGGAGGGCGACAAATGCGCCGACCGGCAACCCACTGAACGCGACCGCAAACGGAACCAGAAACACCGCCTCGACGTCGAAGATCAGGAAGATGATCGCATACAGATAGTATTGCGATTGGAATTGAATCTGCGCCTCCCCGATTGATTCCATACCACATTCATAGATGGCATTTTTTTCCAGGCCTGGTTTCGGCGGTTGAAAGAACCTTCGCCAAAGCCACGCCAAGCCGAGTGGCATCAGGGGGAAGATCAAGGCGACCCCGGCGAAAATGACGATGAACAGGTAGGGATTCGGAGTCATGAATTAGATCGACAATTCAGCCACAGATCGACAGAGATTTACACCGATAATCGGAAATAATACTACTCTTTCATCTGTGTTTCATCTGTGCTAATCGGTGGCGACCAAATGGCTGATTCCGTCGACCAAATTTTCGTTCACGCGAAGGAGTGGCTCGTTTCCTTCACCGCCAACTGGCCAGCCTGGGCCATTTCGACCGTTTCCTCTCTTATTAAGATAAGCGCATTGCTGGCGGTCTTTCTCACGCTATTCGCCGCCATGTCGGTTTTGGAACGAAAAATCCTCGGACGCATGCAAAATCGTTACGGCCCAAATCGAGTCGGACCCTTTGGCTTGCTCCAACCGCTGGCCGACGGCATCAAAATGCTGATCAAGGAAGACGTCGTTCCGACCCGCGCCGATAAAGTCATTCATTTTTTCGCGCCGATCATGATCGCGGCGGCGGCCATTCTCGCCCTCGCCGTCATTCCCTACGGCCGTAACATGACGCCACTTTCAATCGACGGCGGCATTCTCTTTTTCTTCGCGGTCGGGTCAACGACCGAGCTGGGCGTGTTCATGGCCGGCTGGGGCAGCAACAACAAGTTTTCGATGCTCGGCGCCATGCGCGCGATTGCCCAGATGTTCAGTTATGAATTGCCTCTGATTGTCACCGTCCTGCCAGTCGTAATGATTGTTGGCTCACTTTCGCCCGATCAGATTGTTGCGGCGCAGGACCGTTACTGGTTCGTGGTCACACCGTGGGGAGCGGTCGGATTCATTTTATTTTTCGTCTCCGGCTTGGTGGAATCAAACCGCACACCATTCGATGTCCCGGAAGGCGAATCGGAAATCGTGGCCGGCCATATGACCGAATATTCGGGGTTCAAATACGCCACATTTTTTCTGGCCGAATACATCGGAATGTTCGCGATCAGCGGTCTCGGCGTGACATTATTTCTTGGAGGCTGGCAATCTCCGTTAAGGTTTCTCGATATTATTCCGTCGTATCTTTGGTTTTTCGCCAAGCTGTCGGTCTTGTTGTTCGTTTACATTTGGATTCGCGGCACTTTGCCGCGTACACGCATCGATCAAATCATGAATCTCGCCTGGAAATTCATGTTACCGATGTCGTTCACCTGCATGATCGCCGCGGCGGTGTGGCAATACACCGGCCGTCAATGGCAGGCGTGGCTCTGGTCGTCGGCCGTGCTCGTCATTGTCTACCTGGCGTTATCTCTCATTCTGGACACGAAACGAAAATTCGCGACCCGCACTTATCGTTTTGCCGAATGAACACCGTGGCGCTGGCGATCATTGCCATTTTCACTTTGAGCGCCGCGCTGGCGGCGGCAACTCTGCCGAAATTGATGCGGGCCGCATTGATGTTCGCGGCCACGTTCGTCGGACTCGCCGCGCTATTCTTTTTGCTCGGAGCGGAATTTGTCGGGCTCGTTTTGGTTTTTGTCTACGTCGGCGCCGTCGCAGTCCTGATCGTCTTTACCATTTTACTCACGCGACGTGATCCGGAAACCGATCGCAGCATAAACTGGATCGGCTTGGTAGTCGCCGTGGCGGTTTTTATAGGACTCGGGCTTTCTATCATCAAGACCCCCCAGCTCAACGCGGCGGCGCCTCAACTTTCGGGCCTGACCGTGAAGCAAATCGGTGACGCGCTCATGACCAGTTACATCTGGCCGTTGCAATGCGTCGGCGTTCTCCTCACCGCCGCTCTGATCGGTGCACTGGTATTGGTCGCGGAGCAAAAACGATGACCTCCACTCTCCAAGTGATCCTTTTGATCTCCGCCGCCCTTTTTTCAATCGGCCTTCTGGCCGCGCTAAGCCGGCGTCACGCGATTTTCATTTTGATCGGCATCGAACTGATGTTGGCCGCTGCCATTTTGAATTTCATCGCCTTCTGGCGATTCGCGCCGCACTCTCCCAGACTCACCGGCGTGATGGTCGCGATTTTCGCCATCGCCATCGCCGCTGCTGAAGCAGCGGTCGGTCTCGCCATCGTGATCTCGGTTTACCGTCATTATCGCACCACCAACGTGGACCAGCTGACGCAATTGAAAGGATAGATCCGGTGAAGCAAACGCCGAGCGCTCAACGCTTAACCTTTAACGCTCAATTCAGAACACCCGTGAAGTCGAACGTTGGCCGTTGGAAGCTGGGCGTCGGAGTTTTGCTGACTTAATGAATGTGATTCTTCACAACATCTGGTTGATCCCGGCGACGCCACTCATTGCTGCCCTGCTGATCTTGCATTTCCCGCGCCAGGCGCGAGCAGCGGCCGCCGGATTCGCCATCCTGGGGCAAATCATCGCGCTCATCTTGTCGGTCTTTGCGTTTTTGCCGGCAGTGCACACGCCGGGACTTCGCGTGGTTGGGAATTTTACCTGGTTCACTTTTGGCGATTCACCGTTGCGAATCGGCTGGCTGTTCGATCCGCTGGCCGCCGCGATGATGTTGATGATCACAAGCGTGGGCCTTTGCATTTTTATCTTCAGCATTGGCTACATGGCCGACGACCGAAACTTTAAACGGTTCTTCACTTACCTCTCATTTTTCTCCGGCGCGATGCTCGGCGTGATCGTCGCCAACAGTTTGCTGCTTCTCTTTATTTTTTGGGAATTGGTGGGTGTCGCGTCTTATTTGCTGATCGGTTTTTGGATCGAACGCCCGAGCGCCGCTGCGGCTGCCAAGAAGGCGTTCATTACCACGCGGATTGGCGACATGGCGCTTTTCCTCGGCATGCTCTGGCTTTATCGACGAAGCGGAACGTTGCTTTTTTACGATGACGGCTCTGGCTGCCTGGAGAATCCGTGGCTGCTCGGCGCCAGCGCCACGGCCATTGCTTTGCTGATTTTTGGCGGAGCGGTCGGCAAATCCGGACAATTTCCGCTGCACGTCTGGTTGCCGGACGCGATGGAAGGTCCCACGCCGGTGAGTGCACTCATCCATGCGGCGACGATGGTGGCGGCCGGCGTTTTTCTCGTCGCGCGGGTGTATCCGATTTTTGCCATCGGGGCGATCGACGGCGTCACGACTCCGCTCACTGTTGTCGTTTGGATTGGTGTCGTGACCGGTTTGATGGCCGCCCTTATTGCCGTCGCTCAATCCGATATCAAGCGAATCCTGGCCTATTCGACGGTTTCGCAACTTGGACTGATGATGGTTTCGTTAGGCGTTGGCGGCGTGACTGCCGGCATTCTGCATTTGCTTGCTCACGGATTTTTTAAAGCGCTCCTCTTTCTCGGGGCCGGTTCGGTAATTCATGGCCTGCATCACGAACAAGATATTCGGAAGATGGGAGGACTGCGACGGGTCATGCCCGCGACTTTTGTCACCTATGCCATCGGCATGATGGCGCTCAGTGGAGTACCGCTGTTTTTCTCCGGTGCCTGGACCAAAGAGGAAATTTTACATGCCACCTCGCACTGGCCGAAATCGCATGTGCCGGAATATCTCACCATGCTGGGCGTGATCCTCACCGCTCTCTATATGACGCGGCAAATGATTTACGTGTTCTTCGGGAAGCGACGTGCCGGCGGCGGGGCGCACGAAAGTCCGGGGGTCATGACATGGCCTCTGATCTTCCTCGCACTTGGGACCCTCTTATTCAGCATCGTCCTGACGCCGGCCTGGCCTTGGTTGGATCGCTTTTTAACGGGCGAATCCGCGCACGTTAACATTTCGCAACTGATTCAACCGGCGCTCTTCCTTTCGCTCGGTCTCGTCGCGGTTGGCATTGCCCTCGGATTTGTTTTCTACCGCGGCGTTGCTTTCCAATCTGACATGGTCAAAACCGACCCGCTCGAGCGCGCGCAACCCGGCATTTTCAGATTCCTGCAAAACAAAATGTGGATCGACGAGATCTATCACAGCACGGTGATCCTCTGGAGCAAAACGATCGCAACGATCGCCGATTGGCTCGACCGTTATTTTTGGGATGGAATCGTCCGCTGTATCGGATGGTTAGGCCAAGGGTTGGCTAGTTTCGCCACGTTCTCGGATGAACGAGGAATCAACGCCGGAGTCGACCAAACCACCATCGGCGCGCGTCGACTCGGGCGGATCACATCGTCAGGTCATTCCGGCCAGGTCCAGGTTTATCTCGGAGTTATCGCTGTCGCCATGTTGGCGCTCCTGCTTCTTTACGCATGGCTGGGTTGATCACCACTCTGATTCTGATTCCGTTGGCCGGCGCCACTGTGTTGTTCGCAAGCCGGCCGCGAAATCCGCGCTTCGTCGCACTGATCTTCAACGCGCTTAGCGCGTTTTATGCGTTAATGATCCTGCAAAAATTCGACTTTGCCGCAGGCGGCCTGCAATTGGTCGAACGATACGCGTGGATTCCTCCCATCGGTGCGGAGTATCTCGTCGGGATTGACGGTCTCAGCCTTCTCCTGGTGCTGTTAACGACCATCATCGTGCCGTTTGCCTTCGCCGCTCGGAAGATGAGCCGCGGATTTTGCGGCGTGATGTTGATCACTCAGGCGGCGCTCTACGGAACCTTCACTGCCCAAAATTTTATTCTCTGGTTCCTCTTTTACGAAATGACGCTGATTCCTGCGTTCCTGCTGATCAAAGTCTGGGGCGACAAAAATCGCGAACACGCCGCCACGAAATTTTTTCTCTACACGTTTCTCGGCAGCGTCGCGATGCTGTTCGCGTTTCTCGGAATTTATTTCAGCAGGGGAACGTTTGATTTCGCGACGCTGGCGAGTTTTGGCAAAGCCGGCGTGATCACCGGCAATGTGCGATGGCTTGTCTTCGCCGGCGTATTCCTCGGGCTGGCCGTCAAGGTCCCGCTCTTTCCTTTTCACACCTGGCTGCCGGACGCATACGAAAACGCTCCGACTGGAGCGGCCATGGTTCTCACCGGTTTGCTTTCGAAAATGGGGATTTACGGATTCATCCGCCTGCTTATTCCGATTTTCCCGAACGAAATCAAAACGGCTGGGCCTTATCTGCTGGTGCTGACCCTTTGCTCGATCGTATTTGCGCCGCTCGCAGCGTGGGCGCAACGCGATCTGAAACGGATGATGGCCTATCTGTCGATCAATCATCTCGGCTACTGCATGCTGGGGCTTTTTGCCGTTGCCGCGGGATCGACCACCGCAAAAATCGACATCAATGCGGCATTTGGCGGCGTTTTTCTGCAAATTTTTAATCACGGAATCACGGCCGCAGCGCTTTTCTACTTTGCCGGCTTACTCGAGCAACGTCGCGGGTTGCGCGGCCTCGCCGACTTCGGCGGACTGATGCAACGAACGCCCGTGCTCTGCGGCTGGATGAGCGTGGCGATGTTTTCTTCGTTAGGCCTGCCCGGACTAAATGGCTTCGTCGGTGAATTCCTCATCTTCAAAGGCTCGTTTGCGATTACGACAGTTTCCACTGCGATTGCCGTTCTCGGCCTTTTGTTCACGGCCGTAACCTTCTTGCGCGCGATGCAAGCTCTCTTTAGCGGTCCTGCATCCGGCGACTGGGCACAATTCGCGGATCTGCGACGAGGCGAACAGTTCGCGGTCGTTCCCATCACCTTGCTCATGTTCGCGATCGGAATCGCGCCGCAGTTTATGTTCAATATTTTCAACGCCACCATTGCTCAAATGGTGCGCTTATTCGCCTGACGCACGATGATTGCCTGGACGATTTACGTCACATTTGCCGGAGCGATTCTCGCGCTGGTGTCCCCGCGAGGTTTTTCCCGCTGGATCGCGTTGCTGGGCACGATCGCCGGTCTCGTGATCACCGGCCTCGTCTTGGTCCAAACTTCCGCCGCGGACTTGGCGCACTTTCAGACAATTGTCCGCTGGCCGTGGGTGCCGCCACTGGGTATGAATTACCGTCTCGCGCTGGACGGCATCAGCCTGACCCTGGTTTTGGTGACCGGTATTGTGGCCGTCACCGCTGTGCTTTTTTCCTGGAGCGTTGATCTCCGGCCTAACGAATTCTTTTTCTGGTTGCTGCTGGTAGTGGGCGGCTCCTACGGCGTGTTTCTGAGCGCTGATCTCTTTCTCTTCTTCGTTTTCTACGAGTTCGTCATCGTGCCAAAATATTTCCTGATCGCGATCTGGGGGTCGACCAACAAGGAATACGGCGCGATGAAGTTGACCCTT
Organism: uncultured Verrucomicrobiae bacterium; assembly: GCA_963846065.1. Taxonomy (GTDB): domain Bacteria; phylum Verrucomicrobiota; class Verrucomicrobiia; order Chthoniobacterales; family UBA10450; genus DASPUI01. Next base: position 2,075 of record CAWJUP010000014.1, on the reverse strand, counting down.
TATTCATTTTTCGGCGGAGCGCTTGTCTTTCTCGGGATCATTGTCGCCTCCTCGGGCGCGGGTTCGCTCGATCTCAATCAGCTGGCGCAATTTCACTTTGCGCCTCAACTGCAACACTGGGCGTTCCCGGTTTTGTTCCTCGGGTTTGCCGTTCTCGCCGGCATCTGGCCGCTGCATACCTGGGCACCGACCGGCCACGTCGCCGCACCGACCGCAGGTTCCATGTTGCTTGCCGGAATTGTCATGAAGCTGGGTGCCTACGGTGCGCTGCGCGTGGCCATGAATATTTTCCCGGAGGGTTTTCGCGTCTGGCGCATCGTCATTGTTGTCATCGCTGTCGTCGGAATTGTCTACGCCGCGGCCGTCGCGCTACGACAACGTGATCTCAAGTTTGTCATCGGTTACTCGAGCGTGAGTCACATGGGCTTCGTGTTGTTAGGCCTGGCCAGTGCCACCGCGCTCGGAGTTTCCGGCGCAGTTCTGCAAATGTTTTCGCACGGGATCATCGGCGCACTGTTATTCGCCGTCGCCGGAACAATGATTTACCGGCGCACGCATACTCGCGATCTGGAGCAACTGGCCACGTTACCGCTGCGACAGGCATTGCCATTCGCTGCCTTTGCTTTTGTCGTTGCTTCTGCCGCGTCCATGGGAATTCCGGGCTTTAGCGGATTCGCCGCGGAAATCACCATCCTGATTGGCGTATGGAAATCGTATCCCATTGCGGCATGGATCACGGGCATTGGAATGGTGCTGGTGGCGGCGTTTACCTTGCGCGCGCTGAAACGTTCGTTTTTCGATTTCGACGTATCAAAAACGAGCGTCTCATCGAACCCGATGCCGCCGATCACGATTCCCGAAAAGGTTGGCGCGGTCATTTTGATGGGCTCGACATTGGCGGTCGGCCTGTATCCAAAATTTTTGCTCGACCGCATCGTACCGGCGGTCGAATCGATGCGGTTTTTGACCCACTAACATGGATTACCTTCAGTTGCTCAAGCTAGCCCTGCCGGAGGTCGTGGTCGTTTCCACTGCCCTGGTCGTTCTGGCGATCGGCCTCGGTTCGCCGAAATCGCGCGTCATCTGTTCTGTTCTTGCACTCATCGGTTTACTCATCGCGATGGGTGCGGTCCTGACCTTGCCCGCGCGAGCCAGTCTCTTTGACGGCATGCTGGTTATTTCGCCACTCAATTCCATCTTCCTCATTATTGGCATGGCGCTGGCCCTCGCCACCATCTTGATCGCTCCGGTTCGCGCATCGTCCCGCGATCACGCCGAATACCTCGCGATTATTCTTCTGGCGACGATTGGACTCATGCTCCTCGTCACCAGCGAAGAGTTCCTTATGATTTTCATTGGACTCGAACTGCTCGGCCTTTCACTCTACGTCCTCACTGCATTCGAGAGATCGGATGTTCGTTCGGCCGAGGCAGCCCTGAAATATTTCCTTTTCGGCAGCACGGCGAGCGCGTTCACGCTTTTTGGTATCAGCCTGGTGTATGGATTAAGGGGCAGCACCAGTCTGGCCGCGATTGGGGAATGGACTGGCACACCATCGATTTCTCCTCTTCTAGCGGCCGGCATCGTCATGACCTTGATTGGTTTTGCTTTTAAAATCGCGGCGGCCCCATTTCATCTCTGGGCTCCGGATGCCTATCAAGGCGCGCCGGCCCCGAGCGCTGCATTTATCGCGTCGGGTTCGAAGGTCGCGTCGTTCTTCGTTTTGGGAAAAATTGTCCTGCTTGGTTTTGGCGCGCTCGCCGGAAGCGCGTCCTGGCATTCGTTCGTAGCGGGGTGGTCGCCAATTCTGGCCGTTCTCGCTGCCCTCTCGATCCTTCTGGGAAACTTTGTCGCGCTGGTGCAATCGAATGTCCGGCGATTACTCGCTTATTCGGCCGTGGCTCATGCCGGATACACTTTGCTCGGTCTGATCGCCGACACGCCCGAGGGATTTGCGGCAACTTTGTTTTACGTGACAATCTACGGCGTCACGCTGGTCGGTGCATTTGCGGTCTGCGGCGCGGTTCGAGACCTGACTGGCGGGGACGATCTGGAAAATTTTGTTGGTCTGTCGA
>CAWJUP010000013.1:0-111953 GCA_963846065.1 uncultured Verrucomicrobiae bacterium | reverse complement strand
GGCATCGTGCACCTGCGACAAAAGGAGCTTCAATTCCAGCTCATTGCACGAATGATTCGCGACGGTCGACGTCGCGGTAGGCATCGCGATGACGCGCGGTTTCACGTCCGGCCGCCGTTAGTCCGCCCGTTCGAGCTCGGCGCGCGCCGGTGCCCACACTGGCGTCGTGTCCGCTACTTTCTGTTTTTCCGTCGTTGGGAGTGCTTCGTCTGCGTGCCGTGTCAGCGTCGGATATCCGGCCGTATCGTTCGCTCGGAGTTGTGGTACATCGCGCCGCGTAACTAGCGCTTCCCAACCGGCTAGCTGTACTGGCAAAATCCATCACGTTCGCCGATCAAAAAATGAGACAGGCTATTCTGCTGATCTTACAACTGTGCGCGCTCTCTGCCTTTGCGGTGCAAGCGCCTCTGGACTGGAAAAAAGTTCAAAGTGAAAAAGAATTTACTGGGCTGGCCATGCCACTGCGGCAATTGGGCGTTTGGAGAAGCTCTAACGGCGAGGTGATCGTTCAAATACTACAGATGCAGCCGATCACGGATCCACAAGGTGTTTGGAACATAGTCGGCGGGAGCGTCTCCGGCTTAGCTAAGGCCGGCTTAGCTCCAACTTCCTCTACTGTTGTTTACGATACTCCGCACATCGCGTTCCGCGTGAGTGGTCAGGGGAAACAAGAAAATGGCGCAACGGGACCATTGGACAACTATTTCGTATTCGCGGCTTCAGCCACTTACATGGTCAAAGTATTTTCAACGAGCTCCACGTCCGACTTCGTCTTTACCGATTGGGATTTTGGAGCACCCGCGCGCGACAACCGCGAAGAGCTGTCTAACGCGCTCGCTCAAATCAAGGACAGACTTGATCGCGGCGCAAGCCTCGCAAAACCTTCGCCAGCGCCTTCCGTCAGCAAAGAAGAGAAGTGGGAATCTGCACAGAACGCGACGGATGATGAACTGCGTAGTGACTTACGTGTCTGGACAAGCGTAGTCGGTGACATGAAAGCGCATGCCATCAACGCCGCGAAACGAGAAGGTAGACCGCCTCCGAATCTCGACGACGAGTTAAAACCGATTTATCGCCGTGAAGCGAATAACAAATTCTTCAACATCGGTCGAGAAGAGCGGCTTCATCCCGGTTATCAACATGAACTCGCGCAAATTGCCGCGGCGCGCGGCGAAAAATATGACGGCGGAAGCCCTGTATACCAACTAACCTATTTCACAGTCCGATACGGAGTGTCGTTGGGCATACTCATATTCTTGATTAGCCGATGGACGCGACGGGTCGCGCGAAAAACTAATCTCCGCGCTGGTCAATCACGCTCTGCCTACTATGGAAAGCTTCTTCTGAAGATGAGCTGGCGTGTCGCACTGCTTATCGGCCTTTCGATCGGCGTTGTTATTCTGTCGCATCTGCGGCCCGGATTGAGCGATAGCGAATTGCAGAACGCGTTTACAATCACATTTCTGCTTTTAATTCTTGTCGTGCCTGCGGCATATCTCCTCACAAGTTGGTCACAGACGAAGCGAATGTTCGCAGTGCAACCCGCGCTCGCAAGCGGGGGTGCAGTTGCACCAGGACTGACTCAAACGCCCGGTAGCTCAGTGGCGGTGGCCAACGCGTTAGACAGTATTAGTTCTGGTCGTCGACCCGATCATGTTGAGATACCACCGCGCGAACGCGATAAATCCCTGGACACGCAGAAGCGCCGAAGTTCAACGTGGTGGAAACGACTCTTTACCGTGGTCGAAATAGCGGTGTTCGTTGCGTCTATCGGTGTCGTCCTGCTGCTGCTGCGTGAGATTACCATCGGGCCGCTCGCGTTTATCCTGCTCGTACCGATCGCAGTCGCTCATCTGTTACGGTTGGCGATCATCTATGTCGTGGAAGGGAAGAAGCCATTCAGCCGGCACGACTAGCTGCCGGCGTTTTATCATGGTGCGCCGCGCCGGCTCGCTGACCCTCGACCAAAGATCACTTCACCCGCCCATACGCGCCTGAATCTCGGCCTTCAAATATTCTTTTAACAGGTCGAACGTGAAGGATGTTGCAGGTTTCATGAACTTCTCTTTAGCTTTCTTCCAGATCGTATCATCGCGAGCCGAGTCAATGAAATCGTGACCCGCCCATGTTAATCGATCGAGGTCGGCGCGCATGACTTCATTGAAATTGCCCGTAGCGACCGCTCCCTCCGCTAGTCCGGCCTCGATTATCAAGGCCTTATGGTATTCGATCTCCTTTTGCGAGTACTTCGAGATTGCAGGCGAATCCTCCTCGCCACCTTCGCGCGCGAACATCAGCGCGCGAATAAGGTCCATGTCGCGTTTCATTATCGAGCCTCTAATCAAGTTATGGAGCGTGATGATGCATCGCATCATTGAGCCGATCTAAAACCTTACGGTCCGCCGACGAAACCTCCTCGTCCATCAAGTAGAAATAACGCAATACAGAATTCACCGGTCCTTCGACGAATTGGATGGCGACTACTGTCTGCAAAAATAGGAGCGCGCCCGCAATCGACTTTTTCCCCATGAACAGATTGTGCACGTTATGAGCACCATTAACCGAAATGAAATCCGCGTGACACCGGCGTGCATGCTGCCGAAGAAGAGCTAAAGGCGCACGGTCATCCGCCCACGAGCCGTATGTCGGCGTGTCCTGGCCGGCTGCGTATTCCGCCGGGTTGAGCAGCGGCCACGTCTTGTCATGATCGATTTGATTTTTGAGATTGATGACCACGCAACCGATTTCGGCCGGCGAGTTTTGAATCTGCTCGATACCTTCCTTTAGCCGATCGAACATAGTTTTCGGCGATCGGCCAGACAGGACCTTGCAGGCGAAGCCCCAAAGGTGATCATCCAGCCGCGTCAGGATATCGGGATTATCCCCGTAGGAGCGAACCGGCCCATCGACTTGCGTGTCGCTTCCAATCTCCAAGCAGACCAGTCCAATAAAAAGCTCGAAGATTTTCGCCGCGACTTGATCTGTCGGTGCTGCGACGTTCTGCGCGACGGTGCCGGTATTTAGGAGCCGCAGATGATCGACCAAAACGGGGAAATCCGGCCGGTCGTGTAACCGGACAATCCGTCGAATAAGATCATGCAACCCAAAGGCAGGACGGTATTCGACTCTCAAGTCCTGCATCGTATCCCCGGTCGTGAATTTCCCCTCCACGAGCTCGAGCAAGCTGAAACACATCTTTTCCAGCGGCGAGCCCGTTTTGATCTCGATGTCAAAGCGCTTCAGGATCGCTTCGAATTCCGCAGTTTCACGTTGGATCTCTTCGAAACTAATGATATCGCGTGCGTCGAAATCTGAATCGCTTCGCAGCCGTTCTGTCGGCAATGCGAAGTCTCCCGTCGACTTTTCGTCGTAAAGGATCAATTCACGGCAGCTCGGTAGAAGCGTTGCCAACTCTTCTTTTGTGTATCCACGCGCGTCGAGAGACACCACCTTGTCCTCCTCTATTTTCGTAATCGTTATTCGGCGTGAGGATTTCAACGCTAGAAAAGCCTTAATGAGGCTTGCGAACCCCAAGAACATTGCAGCGCCCTCTTTGGAAAACGCAAGTTGCAGAACCTCGGCGACGTTTTTCACGCCTGCCGAGAACTGATGAATCTCCTGGTGCTTTACAGTCCAGCCGACACCGGATGCTTCGTGCTCGAAGGCATCAAGCTCGTGCTTTGGACCGAAAACGAGGAAGTGTCGTTCCATTGGGCCAGGAACCGTCTCACGCGAGTTGCAACTGGCAACCTCTGAGCTGCCGCACAGTTGATCGAGTGACCCCCAAATTTTGCCGCGTCACGCCCAAAAACGGCGTCACGCAGCTTGTTTTGACTGAACCCGAGCGAGCAGTAATCGGACAAGCGTGGAAAAGCTGAGGCTGCGGTGCCCCTAGAGAAGCTACGACGGTTGCAAACTTGGCCGGCTGCCGACGCGACCGCCTAGCGCCGCGGCTGGGAGCGTTCGCAATTGAACACCGAGGCAACCTTTGTAAGGGCCAAAACAACTTGCCGTGTTCACGATATGTGGCATGTTCACGTGTCCGTGAACACTATGCATTCCGTGAACACCCCTAGGCACCCTGGAGCCGCAGTCGAGAAGGCGCTGGCCGCAAAACTCCAAGAACTCCTTCGCACTGTCCCTGGCATTTCGGATTGGACTATCGATACCAACCCGGCTCCGTTCAATCGAGCCTTCGATCTATTGGCGAGAGGAAAAAGCCCTCACGGTCCGATCATCGAACTCTGGGTCGACTGTCGCAGCGAAGCACGTCCTTCCCGGTTTCCATACGTGGCAATCGAGCGAGAATTTGAAAAAGACTCGACGAAGGTGGTTCGGGCTCGGGTTTTTGCGGCGCCCTACATTTCGCCACGGATGGCTGAGATTTGCGAAGATCACGGTTGGAGCTGGTTTGACCTGGCCGGCAATTGCAAAATCACCGTGCCGACATTCCTCCATATTGAACGCCGCGGACATAAGCCTGTACATGAAGCACCACGCCGCGCTGCGAATCTAAGTACGCCGGAAGCGGGCCGAGTAATTCGCGCTTTGCTCGCGCCGGAGAATGCGGGTCTGTCTTGGACACAGCGCTACATGGAAATTCACTTCGGAGAACTTCCGAAGCCAATTCCAGAACCAAGCCTGGGCCTGATCAATAAGGTTGTGCGCTATTTGCGCGAGGAAGCATTCATTGAAGAATCGCCCGGTGGCGGCTTCCGGTTGAGCGATCCGCTAAAGCTGCTGTCTGCGTGGCGCGACGCATACCGTTTCGATCGTCACGAACGGCAAGGGTATTTCACCTTGCTGAAAGGAAAGGAACTGCGCGATGCGCTGGCTCGACTTGGTTCGCACACTGGCGGCCACGCCGTCTACGCGGCGTTTTCCGCTGCGGACTTTCAAGCGCCGCACGTTCGACAGCCGAAGACGTGGCTGTATGTCCGGGAAAAGGAGATTCCAAAATTCGCAAAGTTGATTGAAGCCAAACCCGTAGAAACGGGTGAGAACCTCGTCGTCCTAATTCCGGATGACGACGGCGTTTTCTATATGGGCGACGGCGGCACAATGGGCGACAACCGCATGGCGTGCACGAACGCCGCGCAAACTTATGTCGACCTATGGTGCGCCGGCGGACGCGGCGAAGAGGCGGCCGAGGCTCTGTTGGAGCAGCGGTTGAAACCGCAATGGAAAGATAAGGGTCTCAAAGTGTGAATGCTGAACCGCGTCAAAAGGAAGACTACACTGACCGGCAGATCGAAGCCGCCCGTCGGGTCTTGATAGACGTCGGGCAGGTGCTTGCTTCGTTCACTGACTGTCTGGTTATAGTCGGCGGGTGGGTGCCGGATCTGCTAATCCCCGAGGCGGAGGAATCCCACGTCGGCAGCATCGACGTGGACGTTGCGCTGGACGCCGCAAAACTTAGCGAAGGCCGTTACGCCGAGATGCTTAAGCTACTAATCAACACAAAGCGTTACCGGCAGGGTGAAAAAGAGTTTCAGCTTGTCACCGACGTTGACCTCAAGGATGGCGACAAGCCGGTTCAAGTTGAAGTTGAGTTCCTTGCGCCGAAAGACGTGAAACTCAAGAAGAACAAGCCAAAGCTGCTGCCCGGCTTTCGCGTTCTTCAAACCGAAGCTTGCGGCGTAGCTTTTAACTCGCCTATCGAACAGAAGTTGACCGGCGAAAACATTCGAGGCGCGAAGAACACAGTCCGATGGCGCATCGCTTCCGTGGCCGATTTTCTTGTGATGAAAGCGCACGCACTCGCCGGCCGCGACAAGCCAAAGGACGGTTACGATTTCTGTTATTGTCTTGAACATTTCCCGGGGGGCCGGGAAAAGCTAGCTGCGGAGTGGAGTGGCCGAAGAAGAGAAAAACATGTCGCCAAAGCGATCGACATTTTGCGTGAGAAATTCGGATCGGTCGAAGCGTTTGGCCCTCAACAACTGGTCGAATTTCATAACTCCTCGAATCTGGAAGAGCAGGCTATGCAGGCACGACGGGCGTATGAGTTAGTACGCGAGTTCTTAGACATGATCGGCTGACCACGGATTACGCGCTCTCGCACCATGCATGCTATATGCGTTGAGACGCTATCTAGGGCATGGAAGAATGACCACGAAACTGCGTGACTTGCTGAATGCGGGAGACGAAGACCTCTTCAGCGGTGGAGCGTGCCATATTTATGCTGTAGAACTGAAGGATTGCTGGCCCGAATTAAGTATCAAGCACGCGGGGAACGCGGACTCGATCGGTCCGACGAAGGCAATGCACGTGTATGCCGCCGTCGGCGACTATAAAATTGATGTGCGCGGACCCGCCAATGAAGCGGAGTATCTCAAGTCAAAAAATTACGTGGCTTGGGAGGTAACTGTGCACGAACTCATGAAAATCGATCCGACTAGATCATCCGCCAGCGGGCCTTTGAATCAGTGGCGGCACAACCTCGATCCGGAATTCGTTTCGTGCGCTTCAGGAAGGGCGAGGCGCCATATCGAGCAGCGGCTTCCACAATGGAGATTGATGCTTGTATCGGAGCAATGATTCAACGATCCACTTCTGCCATCACGATATCGATGCTGCCGCGAATTCTTCCTCGATTGTATCGCTCGCTGCGCGCCGTAAAGGTATTGCTCGCTGCGCTGCGCTCCACCTTGACTGTGCTCGCTTCGCGGATGGCAGGTCTGTATTGGTTCGCGTTGGAAGAGCAGTCGTTGATTTCTCCAACAGTGAGTTCACTGCCAAATACTGCCATTATCGCCCAATTTTGGGGATTTTGAGGGTTGCGAAGGGACACCGAGCTCCTTATTTCTCCTCGGTAACTATGACAAACTCCCGATTCCTCGCGGGGTTTGTAATCAGCAGGTCGTCGGTTCGAACCCGTCTGCCGGCTCCAAAATTTTCGTTCCATGAATTGTCCGAAGAGTCCAAAGGAGATGACCGGCGGGATGCTTTATTTCCCGCGTATGCTCGACAAGATCCGGTTACATGCTCGGGGTGATTTGCATGAAGATTATCATGACAACCTGGGCGAAGTGCGCGCGGCGGACGGCATATGCTGCAATTTTTTGAGAGTTCACTATCGCGATCTTCGCGACCGGGTGTTGCAAGGCGGAAGCGACGAGGAAATTCTCGAATGGTGTTTCGAAAAGGGCCGGCGCCTGAACGACGGCGATCTGTTTGTTTGGAATGGATTTGTTTCCAAACTTGGATGGCGTGATTCGGTGACTCCGCGGTTGGAGCAACGAAAAAAGGAATTCGGGATACCGGACCGGGACGACATCATGACCATCCCGGACCTGATCGATTTTGACGAGGGCCGTTTGAAATAGTGATGAGTGAGTCCCCACCGGACGGTCAGGAGTGACGAGTGACAAGCAAGATGGTCGTTCTCACATCGGTATGCGGGCTGACTTGGACTGCCTTGGCAGTAGCCGGTGACGCCGTGGCGATTGGATACAACCCCGACGGTCTTTGGACCGCAGTAACCTATTATCGATCATCGACGCCGATGGGCGGTGGCGATTACAAGAACCAAACTGAGGCGGAAGCAGAAGCGCTGCGAGATTTGCGCCGGCGAGCGCCGGAACAGCTGACCCAAGCCAAGATTCTGTCGGCGTCGGATACTACCGGCTATGTCGCCATTGGCCGTGGAAAACGGCTTGATGGAAGCGAGGAGAACGTGGTGGGCCGCGGGAAAACGCAACTCGACGCCGATCGGGAAGCCTTCTCTGAGCTGGGACGACTCGAAGCTGCGCGGACACAGCGGATCGTTTATCGTTATTTTACGTACGGCACCGGCGCAAAATGATGAACGCAAAAATTTTTTGTGCATTGTTGATTTCAGTCGGTGGTTGCATGGCGAACTCACAAACGTCACCCGCACCGACACCAGCATATTTCTCGGCGCAAACATTGGCTGATCTCAAGCGGATCCAGGAAGCCGCACTGGCCAGCGATTATGCCTATCAACAGGTCAAGCATCTCGCTGATAACATCGGGCCTCGGTTAAGTGGATCTGCACAGGCAGCGAAAGCCGTCGAATACGTGGCGGGTGAACTCAAATCAGTTGGGTGTGACGTGCAATTGGAAAAAGCGATGGTGCCGCACTGGGTCCGTGGCGAAGAAACCGCGGCGCTGGTCGAATTTGCCGGCCAGGCGGAGAAGACGACGCAGAAAATCGTCTTATGCGCTCTCGGCGACAGCATAGCGACGCCACCGGGCGGGCTGACTGCGGAGGTCATAGTCGTCAAAACTTTCGACGACCTGAGCGCTTTGCCGCGCGAGAAGGTGGCCGGGAAAATTGTGTTGTTTAATTATCCGTTCGACAAACGAATGGCGGCTGAGAGCCAGGGCATGGAAGCATATGGCGAAGCGGTTGTTTATCGTGGGAATGGGCCGAGTGCGGCCGCCCGGCAAGGCGCGGTGGCCTGTCTGGTTCGTTCCGTTGGCAATGCGGACTATCGACTTCCGCATACCGGACAGACCAACTACGCGCCCGACGCGCCGAAAATTCCGGCCGCAGCGGTGACTGCGGAAGACGCGGATCTGATTTCCGATCTGGTGAAAGACTGTCCGGTGAAAATGAAGCTGACCCTAACGCCGCAAACGCTACCCGACACGGAAAGTGCCAACGTGATTGGCGATTTCAAAGGCAGCGAACATCCTGAACAGGTGGTCGTCGTTTCCGGCCATCTTGATTCATGGGACCTCGGCACGGGAGCGATCGATGACGGCGCTGGGGTCGCCGTCTCCATGGAAGCGGCCCATTTGATCCAGCAACTTCATCTTCATCCGAAACGAACGGTTCGGGTGATTGCATGGATGAACGAAGAAAACGGATCACGCGGATCGAAGCAATACGCGAAGGATCACGAGCGTGAGTGGATGAATCATTTCGCCGCGATGGAAACCGACAGCGGCGCGGATCATCCAGTTGGACTGAACGTTCACGCCAAGCCAGCGGTGAGAGATTTTTTGAAACCTGTCGCCGCCATTTTGCAAGAGTCAGGCGCAGGCATGCTCAAGTTGGTCGAACACTGCGGTGCCGATATCGACCCGATTGAAAAAGCGGGCGTGCCAAGCTTCAGTCCGATTCAGGACAGTCGTTTCTATTTCAATTATCATCACACGGCTGCGGACACGCTCGATAAGATTGACCCGAAACAGCTGGCGGAGAATGCCGTGGTCGTCGCGGTCGGTGCCTACGCCCTGGCGAATTCCGAACGGGATTTACCGAGATAGGCGGCGAAGCCGCATGGATCGCGCATTCATCAATCGCGCTGAAGCCGGGCAAATTCTCGCCGAGAAACTTGGCAAATATGCCGGGCGCGATGACGTGATTGTTCTCGGCTTGCCGCGCGGTGGCGTTCCGGTTGCCTACGAGGTGGCCAAGTCGTTAGGCGTTACGTTTGACATTTTTGTCGTGCGGAAACTCGGTGTTCCGGGATTTGAGGAGCTGGCCGCGGGTGCAATTGCTTCCGGCGGAGTGCGAGTTTTGAACAATGACGTGGTGTCGGCGTTGCCGAATGCTGGCGAAATCATCGAGGAAATTACCGCCAAGGAAATGACTGAAATCGGGCGACGCGAGCAGCTTTATCGGGCCGGCCGGCCCGCGCCTGAACTTCACAACCGGACGGTGATTCTGGTCGATGACGGTCTCGCCACCGGCTCAACCATGCGAGCAGCCGTGCAAGCATTGCGTCAAAGCGGTGTGAAAAAAATCGTGGTCGCCGTTCCGGTCGGCCCACCGGAGACCTGCCGGGAATTCGAAAACGAGGCGGACGAGGTTATCTGCGCGGCGGCGCCGCCACATTTCCATGCAGTCGGTCAGTATTATGAAGATTTTTCGCAAACGACCGATGAGGAGGTCCGCGATCTTCTCGCGCGGGCAGCGGAATAGTTTACTCGGGTCGCCCGTTGGATAACCTGTGGGCGGATGATTTCGGAAGATGAGGTAACAGAGGCATTGCGGGCGGTGAAATATCCGGGGTTCAGCCGCGACATTGTTTCGTTCGGGCTAATCAAGTCCGTTCAGATCAACAAGGGCGATTTGCAGGTGCAGCTCGCGCTGGCGACGAACGATCCCAACATCCCGGCAACGATCAAGCGTGATGCCGAAAATGTATTAGGCCGATTGGAAGGCGTTCGGAGCGCAAAGGTTTTGATCGATATTCATGCCCCGCCGGCCGGCGCCGGAGCGACAGTCGGCCCGACGAAAATTCCTGGCGTCAAACACGTGATCGCGATTGCCAGCGGCAAAGGCGGTGTGGGCAAATCCACCGTGGCTGCGAATTTGGCGATGGCCCTTCAGCAAGGTGAAACGCGCGTCGGTTTGTGTGATTGCGATATTTACGGCCCGAGCATCTCGCTCATGTTCGGCAGTCGCGAACGACCCACGGCAACGGAGGAGAACCGGATCGTTCCCATCGAACAATATCATCTGAAGCTGATGTCGATGGGCTTTCTGCTCGACGACGCATCGCCGGCGATTTTGCGCGGGCCGATGGTGACGCGTTACACGCAGCAGTTCTTGCGTCAGGTTGAGTGGGGCGAGCTCGACTTTCTCATTCTCGATCTTCCGCCAGGCACAGGCGATATCCAGTTAACCATCGTGCAGACGGCTGCGTTAGCAGGCGCCATCATCGTCACGACCCCACAGGAAGTCGCGTTGATCGATGCGAGGAAAGCCGCCACGATGTTCGACAAGGTGAACGTCCCCGTTCTCGGGTTGATCGAGAACATGAGCTATTTCGTTTCTCCCGAATCCGGGAAACGCTATGATATTTTTGGGAATGGCGGTGGCGAGCGAGAGGCAAAACGCCTCCGAGTGCCGCTGCTTGGCCAGATTCCAATCGATATCCCGACCCGCGAAGCCGGTGACCGCGGGATGCCGATTGTCGGCGAAGACCCACAATCGCCGGTCACGCGCGAGTTTTTGAAAGTGGCTGAACGCGTGCGGGAAGCGCTGGCGTAGGGGCGTCCGATCCGGGCTCCGAATGCGAATAGGTATGAGCGATGCTACGTCCAATAAAGATACATTGACCAATTCTCGTTTTTATGGAAAAAAGTGTTGAGATGAAATCTTCGACAGAAGATCAATCTCACTTCGTCAAAAACTCGGTCCTCTACAAAGAGTTTCTGGCGGAACGAGAGGAAATTTTGAAGCACAAGTGGATCGAGAGCGAAAAAGCCGGGAAAGATATTGGCTTTGAAAAGGCCCTGCTCGATTGGATCGTGAAACACCGCTCCAATTGGCGATCGAGGCGAATGAAGGAGGCGCGCACCGAGAAAGCCGCCTCCTAATTTTTGCTCCTTTAACGCGATCCGGCGAGGTCGCGAAGGAACGCAATGAAAAATCCGCAATCAACTTCAGCCGCCAGTCCGGTCATGGACGCGGCCGCAATTCAGCGCGCGCTCAAGCGCATTGCCCACGAAATCATCGAGCAGAATGTCGACCTGAAAACGGTTGTGCTCGCCGGAATTCCTCTGCGAGGGGTCGAAATTGCGCGGCGCCTGGCGGAGTTCGTTCGCGAAATGGCCAGCGCTCAAATCGACACCGGCGTAATCGACGTCGCGATGCATCGGGACGATGTCGGCACGCGTGCCGAATTACCCATCGTGCGCGCGTCAAAACTGCCGACGCCGCTCGAGGGCCGAACTCTCATCATCGTGGACGATGTTCTCTTCACCGGCCGAACGGTGCGCGCGGCCATGGATGCGATCAGCTCATTTGGACGGCCTGCCCGGATTCAACTCGCGGCGCTGATCGATCGCGGCCATCGCGAACTGCCGATCCGTGCCGATTACATCGGTAAAAATCTCCCAACGGCCGCGCGCGAACAGATTCAAGTGCGGCTCGCGGAAACTGACGGAGAGCCAGACGCGGTCTGGTTGCTGAAAGAATGACCGCGCGCTGGACCAGAAAGGACCTGTTAGGCCTGCGCGAGCTGACGGTCGACGAAATCAATGTGATTTTGGACACGGCGGATGCTTTCAAAGAGGTCGGGACTCGCGAAATCAAAAAAGTCCCGGCGTTGCGCGGCAAAACGCTGATTAACTTCTTTATTGAGCCGAGCACGCGGACGCGAACATCGTTTGAGCTCGCGGCGTTGCGCTTGAGTGCGGATGTGATCAACATCTCCGCCTCTGCCTCCAGCCTGACCAAGGGCGAAACTCTCAAAGATACGGCGCGTAATCTTGAAGCGCTGCATGCCGATATTCTCGTGCTCAGGCACAGCTCGGCAGGCGCGCCCCAGTTCCTTGGCCAGCGACTGAAATCGAGCGTGATCAACGCCGGCGACGGCGCCCATGAGCACCCGACCCAGGGATTGCTGGATCTTTACACGATCCGGGACAAACGCGGTCGCATTGATGGACTGAATGTCGTGATTGTTGGCGACATTCTGTTCAGTCGGGTCGCCCGCTCGAATATTTTTGGCCTAACGAAACTCGGCGCTCGCGTCACTCTGGTCGGGCCGAGCACACTGGTGCCGCGCGAGTTCGAACGATTGGGCGTTACCGTCTCGCATCAAATCGACGATGTTTTGCCGGATGCAGATGTGGTCAACCTGCTTCGCATCCAACATGAACGGCAACGAAAGGAATATTTTCCCAGCGTAGGCGAGTATACGTCGCTTTTTGGCCTGACCAAAGCCCGGGCGCGTTTGTTGAAACCTGACTGTCTGGTCATGCATCCTGGCCCGATCAATCGCGGCGTCGAAATTGACAGCGAAGTCGCGGACGGTCTGCAAAGCGTGATCCTGGATCAGGTGACGAACGGTTTGGCGGTACGAATGGCCGTGCTCTATCTGTGCGGAGGAATCGCGACGTGAAGGCAACGATCATTCGCCACGGCCGAATTATCGATCCGGCCAACCAGCGCGACGAGGTGGCCGATCTATTAATCGTCGACGGCAGGATCGCGGACGTCTCTCAACTCTCGACCATCCAATCTCCTCTCGAGGAAATTGCCGCGGGCGATCTCATCGTCTGTCCCGGCCTGATCGATTTGCATGTTCATTTGCGCGAGCCGGGATTTTCCCACAAAGAAACAATCGAGTCCGGGGCACGGGCGGCGGCGGCGGGTGGATTTTCCACCGTGGTTTGCATGCCGAACACGTCGCCGGTGGCCGATAATCCAGCGACGATCACCTGGATCAGAAATCGGGCGACCGAGCGCGCCTGTGTGAATGTCCTGCCGACCGGCGCGATTTCGAAAAATCTGGCGGGTGAAGAGCTGGCTCCGATCGCTTCGTTAGCGGAGGCCGGCGTGGTCGCGATTACCGACGACGGCCATTGCGTGCAAAACAACGAGCTGATGCGTCGAGCGATCGAGTATGCGCGCATGGTCGGGTTGCCGGTGCTTGATCATTGCCAGGATTACAATCTGGTCGCAAACGGGGTGGTGAACGAAGGCTATTGGAGCACGTTGCTTGGCTTGCCGGGCTGGCCGAGTGCCGGAGAAGAGTCCATCGTTGCTCGCAATATTTTGCTGGCGGAATTCTGCGATCATCACGTGCACTGCCAGCACATCAGTGCCGCGGGCAGTGTGCGGTTGATTCGTGAGGCGCGAGGGCGCGGAGTGAAAATCAGCGGGGAGGTTTGTCCGCATCACATCGCGCTGAATGACGAAGCGATCCAAAATTTCGACACGAACTACAAGATGAATCCTCCATTGCGAACGCCACGGGATATCGACGCCATTCTGGAAGGTATCGCCGACGGAACGCTGTCTATTTTGTGCTCGGATCATGCGCCGCACGCGCAATTCGAAAAGGAGGTCGAGTTCGATCAAGCGCCATTCGGGATTCTCGGATTGGAAACCGAGCTTGGAATTTTCCTGAATCTGCTCGTTCACGAACATCGTGCAATCGATGTCGCGCGTTTGATCGAAATGTATACGGTCGAACCGGCAAAATTACTCAATCTCAAGGCTGGAACGCTGTCGGTTGGCGCGTTGGCGGATGTCACACTGATTAACCCGGACCTGGAATGGACAGTTGACGTGGCCGCGTTTCAATCAGCTTCCAGCAATTCGCCCTTCGGCGGTTGGAAATTGAAAGGCCGTGCCGTACGAACCATCGTGGCTGGACAGACGGTTTGGAAGCTCTGAAGACTGTTTGCCAGCCGTCACGGCTGCGGACCCGGTCAGAGGAGACATGCTTGCCGCGACGGCGATATCATGCCGAATAGCCGCCACTGATATAGTTTTCCAAGTGGGCGATGGCGGCGCTTTGGCAATCGATCACATACTTGACCAAATCGCCGATGGAAATAATGCCGATGACTTTCTCGCCATCTATCACCGGCAAATGGCGAAAGTGATGATCGGTCATGGCTCGCAAACATTCTTCGATCCCTTCACCCGGATGGGTGACGGTGACGTTGGTGGACATGATCTCCGACACTTTTGTCTCGAACGATCTTTTGCCCCGCAGCATCACTTTGCGCGCGTAGTCCCGTTCCGAAAGCATGCCGACGAGCCTGTCGTTTTTCATGACCAATAGTGCGCCGACGTTTTTCTCGTCCATCATGCGAACGGCGTCATCGACGCACGTGTCCGGGGCTACGGAATAGATGTTGCTGCCGCTTTTTTGGGCCAGGATCGCGCTAATATTCCCGCTTACATCCATAGGTCGGCTTGCGAAGGAACCTCAGCATACAACTACGCCGCGGCGGAGTGCAAAAGAATTTCTTCGGCTGAATCCGAGCGGAAATCAGCTCCGTCGGGCAAACTTTTCCTCAATCGTTCGATGCAAATAACCGCTGATCTGCGGGTGGTCGAGGCGCTGAATGACTTCGTTTAAAAATCCGGTCACGATCAGACGTTGAGCGGCCTTGACCGGGATGCCGCGCGAACGGAGATAAAAGAGTTCAGTCTCATCCACCTGGCCGGAAGTGGCGCCATGAGTGCAACGGACATTGTCGGCAAGAATTTCGAGCCCGGGCATTGAATTCGCCTCAGCGTCGTCGCTCAATAAAAGATTGCGCACTTTTTGATAGGCATCAGTAAAGTGCGCATGCGGTTCCACGCGAATTAAGCCGCCAAATGTGCAGCGCGAACGGTCGTCGAGCGAATTTTTGTAAAGCAGATCGCTGGCAGTGTGTGGGGAGACGTGGTCTTGAAGCGTGCGGGCATCGAACTCCTGATCGTTGGTCGCCACCGAAACGGCGAGCATGTCGCTCCGAGCACCTTCACCGATCAAACGGCTAAGCCCTTCAAATCTCGCATAACGTGCACCAACGTTGAGATTCAAGCTCATGACCGAAGCGCCATGATCGGCCGTTGTCGTGTTCATTTGCAGCGCGACGACTTTATCCGACCAATTTTGAGCGCAGACGTAGGTGATTTTTGCGCCGGGCCCGGCGATCAGATCGTTCACGCCGCAAGCAAACCCTGGGGAACTGGAATTACATGATCGGAAATGTTCGACGACCGTGACCTTGGCCAATTCATCTGCCACCAGGAGCAAGTGCGGGAAAGTGGAAGAGTGGTCGTGCCGTAACCAGTGAAAGATTTCGATCGGCAATTCGATTTCGAGGCCGCGCGGCACGAACAGAAACGTCCCTGACGAAACCATGGCCTTGTGCAGGGCAGCGTATTTGGCCGAGCCAAGAGCAGCCGGTTGCGTCATAAAATATTTTTGAAACAGGTCGCGATGTTCGACCAACGCGCGCTCCAGCGGCTGAAAAATCACGCCGCGCTTTTTCAGATCATCGGAGACCACATCGCGTTCGACGAGTTGATCGTTCGCAAAAATCATTCGGGCCGCGAATTGCTCGAGTCCTCGCGAATATTTCAGGATGTTCCGGCGGTCGTCTTCGGAAAGTGGCGTCGACGTTTTAAGCTGAGACAAATCGAGCAGATCGACACTCGAGAATCGCCAAAATTGATCTTTGCGTGTCGGCGCCGGAATCGATTCAAATTCGCTCCAGGCGGCTTGCTGTTGTTCTCGAAACCACGCTGGCAGCTCCGAGTCCTTCGGGCCCGAGAGACTCGCCTTCTGTTTTTCGTGTTCGGTGACTACGGACATGTCGCTTTGCCAGTGGCAGGGCGATCTTCGACCGCCGCTACGGAAGAAGGTGTCGTTATCCGACCGAGCCTTCCATCTCCAATTCAATCAGGCGTTTCAGTTCCACGCTGTATTCCATTGGAAATTGGCGAACGAGATCGTTCACGAAGCCATTTACGCTGAGACTCATGGCCTGGGCTTCGCTCAATCCGCGCTGTTGCATGTAGAAGATTTGCTCGGCGCTCACCTGGCTGACGCTCGCCTCGTGCTGGACGGCATTGCCTGTTCCGCGCACGGTAATCGCCGGATAAGTGTCGGTTCGAGAAGTGGAGTTGATTAAGAGCGCATCACATTCGGTGTTGTTCTTGCAATTCTTCAAGTGCTTGGGCACGTGAACCAGGCCGCGATAGGTGGCCCGACCTTTGCCAATCGAGATCGATTTCGAAATAATGTTCGATGTCGTTTCATCGGCCGCATGAATCATCTTGGCGCCGGTATCCTGATGCTGGCCGTCGTTGGCCAGCGCGATCGACAGGACTTCGCCGCGGGCTTTGCGGCCTTTCATGACTACGCCCGGATATTTCATCGTCAGGCGCGAACCGATGTTGCAGTCGATCCACTTGATCTCGGCATCCTCATGCGCGAGCCCGCGTTTGGTTACGAGATTGAACACATTCCCGCTCCAGTTCTGCACGGTGATGTATTGAATTTTAGCGCCTTTGAGCGCAACCAGTTCGACCACCGCGCTGTGCAACGTGGCGGTGTTGAATTTGGGCGCCGTGCAGCCTTCCATGTAGGTCAATTCGCTGCCTTCATCGGCGATGATCAGCGTACGTTCGAATTGGCCGAAGTTCTCGGCGTTAATGCGGAAATAGGCCTGAAGTGGATGTTTCACCTTCACGCCCGGCGGAACATAAATAAATGATCCGCCACTGAATACGGCCGAGTTGAGCGCGGAAAATTTGTTGTCCCCGATCGGGATAACTTTGCCGAACCATTTCCGGAAAATCTCCGGATGTTCTTTCAGGCCTTCAGCGGATCCGACAAAAATGACGCCCTGCTCGCCAACCGCCTTCTTGATGTTGGAATAAACGGCTTCGCTGTCGAACTGAGCTTCCACGCCGGCGAGAAACTTTCGTTCCTGCTCCGGAATTCCGAGCCGCTCAAAAGTGCGTTTAATATCATCGGGCACGTCGTCCCAGCTACGTTTGGCTGCTTCGCCGGACGCGAGATAATAACGGATCTTATCAAAATTGATCGCTTCGAGATCCTTGCTTGCCCAATGCGTTGGCATCGGCTTTTCCAAAAACGTCTTCAAAGCACGCAGACGAAATTCGCGGACCCATTCCGGGTCTGCTTTCACATCTGCGATGTAATTCACGACGCCTTCGCTCAGGCCGTAGCCGGCGTCTTTGACGTAATCGACCTGGTAATGGAAATCGCCCTTGCTGCGGTCGATATCGACTGCTGAATCCGAGACCGGACAGCTGTTTATTTTCCGTTTTCATTTTGTGACCGCCATTTCACGCGCCTCTTCGCGTGCCCAATCGTAACCGCGTTCTTCGAGTTCGAGCGCGAGTTCTTTGCCTCCGCTGCGAATAATTCGGCCGGCGACCATGACGTGGACATGATCGGGAACGATGTAGTTCAAAAGTCTTTGGTAGTGGGTGATCACGAGCATGCCGAGGTTCGGTCCCCTTAAAGAATTAACGCCGCGCGAGACTGTCTTTAGCGCATCGATATCGAGGCCACTGTCGGTTTCGTCCAGCACCGCATATTTCGGTTCGACCATGGCCAGTTGCAGAATCTCAGTCCGCTTCTTTTCACCGCCTGAAAATCCCTCGTTGACCGAGCGCGAAGTGAATGAGCGATCCATGCCGAGGAGCTCCATTTTCTCGTAAAGCTTCGCGTAATAATCGGTTGCCTCGAGTTCCTCGCCTTCCGGGAGACGGGCTTGCAACGCGGCGCGCAAGAAATTGGCGATCGTCACACCCGGGATTTCGCTCGGATATTGGAAAGCCATAAATAAACCCTCACGGGCGCGTTCGTCGGCTTCAAGTTCGAGAAGATTTTGCCCGTCCATGGTCACCTTGCCCTTGGTGACATGATAATCGGGATGCCCGGCCAGGACCTTCGCTAAGGTGCTCTTACCCGAGCCGTTAGGGCCCATGATTGCGTGAACCTCACCTCGCGGGACGGTAAGGCTCAGGCCACGGACGATTTCGCGATCGCCGATTGTGACGTGGAGGTTTTCGACAGTCAGGTTGTTCATTCCAGCAAAAAGGGGGACGGAAAATATAGGCAAATACCGGGGTTTTGCGAATTGGATTTCGCAAGGCACGCTTGCCCGGCTACTTGCCTTGCACGAGTGCGGGAGTCCCGGAGTCGAACATCGAAACTGGCCGTTCGACGGTAAATATCTCGCACGAGAGATGCGATTGTATCAATTGAGACTTCGCCCAGCGATTGGAGATCGAAGTGTTCTCCCACAAATCCGGCCACACTCCTGCTCACGATCAACTTCGCGTCGACCTTTTTGGTATATTCCTGAAGCCGCCAGGTCACGTTCACGGCATCGCCGATCACGGTAAACTCCATTCGTTGCGGAGAACCGATATTCCCGACGACCACCTCGCCGCAGTTTACGGCGCTACCGACGCGCAGTTCGGGCCAGCCCCGCTGCGCGCCAAGTTCGGTTTAGCTCGACGATTTTTTCCTGCATGGCCAGAGCCGCATTCACTGCGGCGACGGCATCTTCGCGCGGGCTTTGACTACGCAGACTTCCCCAAACGGCCATGACCGCGTCGCCGATGAACTTGTCGAGCGTGCCGCCGTATTGAAATACGCATTCCACCATTGCGGTAAAATATTCATTCAACTGTGCCAGCAGTGCCTGCGGCGAACTCTGCGCGGTGACGGCGGAGTAAGCGCGGATATCCGAAAAGAGAATTGCGACAGGCTTGACCACCCCTCCTAACGATTCGGTATTGAACTGCCGCCGGTCCACCATTTCGCGGACAACATCGCGGGAAAGATATCGCTCCAACACTCGTCGAACTCTCGCTTTTTCGAATCGCTCGGTGGTGAAGTCCGAAACCAAGCCAAACAACATGGTCGTGCTGACCTGAATAATTGGCCCCAAGACCGGCGCATAGAACGACGCGTAGCTAAACCAGAAGAGACTGCCTCCGACGGTAGCCACAGCACAGTATTACGAGCGCGGCGACGCGCATCCAAGGCGAACGAAGCAGCAGTGAAGCAAATAGCGCTAGAATGCCGAATGCCCCGGTCAACTCAATTGCGGCCAACGGTGTAAGCTCACGAATGAAGGCGTGATGAATTGCCGCGTTCATTGCATTGAGATGCAATTCCGGACCCGGCATATTGCCGAAAGGAGTCGGATGCTCGTCGTGCTGCCAGTTTCCTTCGGCACCGATCAAGCACGATCTTGTTCTTAAAGAACGCGCCGTTTTGATAGTTTTGTTCCCAGATAAGACGGCACGAAAATTTCGAAAATCGAGTGGGGCAGGTAATCCATCGCGTGGACCGGCGGTAAAGCGGATTTCATGATTTTGCAGGTCTCGCGGAATGTCGCTGCCAAAACCTGCCTTGATCATGGTCGCTGCGGCCAGTGACAAAAATTCTTCGGAGTTTGGTGTTGGCTCTGTGTCCCGCGAATTTGGTCGAATGTGACCCGATACCTGGCTCCTCGAACGACTTCGTCTCCGTCAGCCCAAAAATTCGTGTAGGCCACGCGGCTGTCCATGAGGCGTCGTTTGCGGAACCAGCGTTTCGGTCGGACGAATCAAACTTCCGTCGACGAAGTTGCTGCCGATGACGACTTGATCCGGCATATCGGTCCAGGGCGGCGCGGAAAACGGAATCATCGTTCGTTGGACCCGGAAACGTGAGATCGAACGCGACTACCTTTGCGCCCGCACGATGAGTTTATCCAGCATCAAGGCGTAGATTTCACGCGACCACGGAAACCGTTTGCTGATTAAGCGAAGCGCGCGCACGTCACTGGAATCGTTGTCGTTAGGCCGAACATGTCCTCAATGTCGGATTCATCCAAACTCACAGACGCAGCGTCGATCGCGAGGAAAACGAGGTTCGGGTTGGCGGGCGCGGGTTTACCTGACCGGATGATGGTATCCCGGCATAGATTGGAGAGGCGGACATAGGCGAGCGGACGGAACAGATCAAGCCACGCGACTGAGACAAAGCTCAGCAGCGCGATTCCGCATATAATAATGAGGCGCTTCGCCATATCGGCACGAAGTCAGCGGAAACCGTGCCTCTCTGGCGGATGTTAAGCCAAGGCATACTGCCTGCTCAGACACACGCGTGCTCCTGTCGCGCGCCCATATCCTTCTGCCCGTTTTTGCCTTACTCGCGATACTCTTCGCTTCAAGCACAAAGTACAAGTCCGGCGGTTGAGCAGTCGCGATTGTACGAACGCACCGCTCGCCCCGACGCCGGGTAATGTCACTCCGGATGGAATGTCGGTTCCGGAAAATGACACCGGGGCAACGGATGATGGGAGCTTCGGAGCACAGCAGATTCTCAAAGCGCAGGAGAAAATTCCGAATTTTACCGTAAGTGGCGGAGCCTCGACCTTTTTTACCAACAATGTCGCGCTGACCCGCAGGGACACAATTTCTGACAGCTTTTTCGTGGGCGATGCCGGTTTCGCCTGGACGCCGAGAATCAATCCTCAGCTGCAATTCCAAGCCGGTGCGGGAGCTTCCATTTTCAGATACTTCGACACCAGCGCGCTCGACTTCGAAAATCTTTCCGCCGGTGTGGGTTTGCTTTGGACGCCGCCGAATGCGTGGGGGATCGGAATCCTGGGCCGGTACGATTTTACGGAATTGTTGGACAAGCACAGCGACGAACTCCTGGAAGATCACGAGTTCTCTCTGGCGATCCAAAAGGTAATCCCTTTTGGTCGATCCCATGCCCTAACAATTGGAATCCTGGGATCCGCTGGCATCACTGATCCGTTTGCCGAGCAACGGGACCAGGTCGGGTTTGCCCTGGGGTATCACTTGCAAGTGACCCGGCAATTCGGCGCCGATCTGGGCTACCGCCACTCCTGGTATTTCTATGATGGAGGTGGCCGGACCGACCTCAACCAGGTCTTTTCGTTAGGTCTTCACTATTATATTAGGCCCTGGGCGTCGGTGGACGCGTTGCTCTCGGGAGCGACCAACACTTCGAACCGTGCGGCGTTTCGCTACAACGTGGTTTCGACCGGGGGCGGCGTTGGATTGACCGTCCATTTCTAGTGGATCAGTAGGGTTTTGACCTACAATTTTGGGGAACGCTTCATGCTCCATTCACCACGCTTTCTATGATTCCTATAATACACCGCGGTATTTTCGGCTTAACACTTCTCTCCGCCACGCTCGTTTCCGCCGGACCACTGACCGAGGCGCACGTAACCAGAATCGTCAATGTGGTGAAGCTGATCGATCCGGCGGCAGGCGAACGTTCGGCAAAACTGGAGGACCTTGTGCATGATGAGATTGCGGTCACCACCGGGATCAAGTCGCGGTCGGAACTTCTGTTTCAGGATAACACGCTGACCCGGCTTGGCCCCGAAAGCTATTTCAGTTTCAAAACCGGCACGCGGGATATGACGCTGCAAAAAGGAACCATGTTGTTGCAGGTTCCAAAAAACATCGGCGGCGCCAAGATTCACACTGCGGCAGTGACCGCGGCGATCACGGGCACGACCATCATGATGGAATATGTGCCCGGCAAAGACATCAAGGTGCTCGTCTTGGAAGGGTCCTTGCGTCTGTCTAAGAACGGCACCTTCGGTGATTCGCTTCTGCTTACCCCGGGCAAAATGGTGATCATGAGTCCGAATGCGAAACACATACCGGACCCGGTGACGGTCGATCTGAAGAAGGTCGTCCAGACATCGAGTTTGGTGAACATGCCCGGAGGCAAAAATCCGAAACAGGCGAATACCAATTCCGAACCGCCACTGCCGAGCATGGGTTTAATCCAACAAGAGATCGATCATCAGCAAAACGGCAAAGACGCGCGCAACCTGGTCGACACCAATCTCGTCATTCTCGGCAAAGGCACCAGTGTCCTCCTCGGTTCCGATGAACTCATCAGCGACTTAAGTCAACGAACGGACATCGACAAGATTCTCCTGGCCGCAAATACGGTTCGGAACACCGTGATTCCTAACCCGACGCCATTTCCGACACCGCTTCCACTCCCGAGTCCGTCACCGAGTGCGAGTCCCTCACCGAGTGCGAGTCCCTCACCGAGTGCGAGTCCCTCACCGAGTGCGAGTCCCTCACCGAGTGCGAGTCCCTCACCCAGCGCGAGTCCGTCACCGAGTGCCAGTCCCTCACCGACCGCTACGCCGCTGGCGGGTTCCGTCACCAACGCCACGACCACGGTTACCACGTCGAACAATGTGGCGACGATTACGACCAATGGCGTCAGCCAAGGTGGACGGATCTATAGTGATCCAAGTGGCTCGGCGAGCGTCTTCCTCTTCGGAGCGGTCTCCAATTTCGACAATCGATTCGGCTTCGACAATTTTTATCAACAGAACTTCAAACCAAGTGCCGTCTTTTCGTTTAACACGCTACAGCTAGGCGGCGGGATTTCATTGGCAAACGGATCGATCAACAACGTCACCCTCATTGGTGTGAACGGGATTACGAACAGCCCGGCGTCTGTAATGACGTTGAGCGGTGTTAATAATCTGCTCTTCGCGACTTCGGCCGGCGACATTACCCTCGATTCAGGCATTTCGTTTGGCACCGTCAATAACAACAAGCCGGCGCTCCTTGCGTTTTACGCCCGGGGTGGCGACGTAAATATCGGTTCCAGTTTTATCCTGGGAAATTCAACGCTGCAATTCGCCGCCGAAAACAATGCCATCTTTGGCGGAACGTCTTCGGTCACGGCGAAGAACCTGGTCGTGACCGGTTTGGAATCGATCCAATTCGACGGCACGGCAAACGTCTCGTCCATTCTCCAACTGAACGGCGGCGACGTCGAATTCGGTGGGACGGCGACATCAAATACTTCGTTCATCTTCGGTGATTCCGCGACGATCAATGGAACGATCACCAGCCAGAATCTAACGTCCAACGTGGCCGGCGACTTTGTTTTGAATAACAGCGGCGCGCTCGCCTTATCCAGTGATTCGACGATTACGTCCGGCAACGATATCAACTTGGACGGAACCATCACCTGCAAAAAGCTGACTTTGAATGCGGCTGATGCGATCGCTTTGAACGGACTTCTGACGAGCACGGACAACGTGCTGGCCACGGCCGTCTCAGAAACGGTCGGCGGCAGCGTGAGCGCGCACGCCGTAAATCTTGAAACGACTGGCAATTTCCTTGTCAGCAGCAGCGGAAGCATCGCCACCACCGGCGACAGGTACTATTGCCGCGGGAGGTGTTGTTCAACTTGATGGCGTCATCAACTCTGCCAATGCAAACTTCGATGTCTCAGGCACTGCGGCCGCATCCAACCCTGCCATCATCGTCAATGGAACCGAGACGGCGAAATCCTTCGATTTCGAGGCAGCGAGTGGCGACTTTCTCCTGGGTTCGACAGGCGCCCTCCATACGACCAGTGATTCGAAAATAAACGCGGCGAGCGGAGCCATTACCATCGACGGAGCGGTCACAAGTGGTGGGAACCTTACGCTGACGGCGGCCGACGACATTGACATCAACCAGGCAGTTACGGCCAATCACCTCATCGCCAACGGCGAAACCGAAAACTTTGCCGGCGCGATTTCGGCGCACGATGTGGATCTGACTTCAGGTTCGGATTTAAACCTGACCGCCGCGGGTTCATTTAACCTATCCGGACATCTGCACGCCACCTCCGGCGGAAACATCACTTTAAGTGGCCTAACGAGCGCGACGAATGATATTCAGTTACAAGCCGTCGGCGCGGTGGCAGTGAACGGTGCTCTCTCCGCGGGCTCCAATTTTACCGCGCAAGCCAATGCCGTGGTGATTAATAATAACCTGACTGCGCAGTCGATGACTTTTCAGACGCCAACCCTGACGCTGGCAAATTCCGGGTCGCTCACGTCCAGTCACGATATTCAGGCGAATAACGCCACCTCGATTGCGCTGGATGGAACGGTCAACGCGACAAATAATCTGAACCTGACTGCGTCAGGCGGAGTTGAAATTGGCGGATCGACCCAGGCCGCAAATGCAACGATTCATTCCGGAACGCTGACGGTGAACGGCAGTTTGTCGGCGGCAACGATCAACCTGCAATTATCGACCGGCCTCAATCCAGGCCTCGCGGGTTCGCTGATCTCAGCCCAAAACTTGTCGATCACCGTTCCGACGGCGTTTACTTTCAATACCACGAATGCCGCGACAACGGAGTTCGCTCCTAACGTCACGTCGCTGACTCTCAATGCCGCGAGCATCGCGTTGGATCCAGTTAATGCCACCAACAATCTGAACCTGACTGCATCCGGCGACGTCCAAGTAAATGGCGCGACGCAGGCGAACAACGCGACGATTCATTCCGGGACGCTGACGGTGAACGGCAGTTTATCGGCGACAACGGTCAATCTGCAGTTATCGACCGGCCTCAATCCGGGGGGCGCGGGATCGCTGATCTCTGCGCAAAATCTTTCGATTACGGTTCCGACGGCGTTCACGTTTAACGCCACGAATTCCAGCATCACCCGATTCGACCTTACGAATCTAAGTTCGCTGACCATCAACGCACAAAGCATCGCGTTTGATTCAGACCTGAACCTCGCCGGCCCGGCAGGAGATCTCACCGCGACCAGCGGTAACATTGATGCCACAGGTCACCAGTTGAGCGGTTTCGACCAAATTAGGCTGACAAATGGCAATCTTCTCGCGAGTAACGTGAGCGCGAACAAAGTGGTGATCAATCAAAGCGGGGGTATCACCGTGGCCAACAACCTTTCACTGACGCAATCGCTTAGCGCGCCGGGCGCAGTTTCCGTAGGCGGATTGCTCTCGGCACAGACGGTCAATGCCGGAAGCGTTAGCGCAAATGCGTTACACGTGAACAACCTTACTTCTTCAGGGGCGCTTTTTCTCACCTCCTCGGATTTGGCGCCTTTTTCCGGAACTAACCTGAATTTAAGCGCCGGGAGCATATCGCTCGCTTCGGATATTGTCCTATCTGGAGTCACAGCTGAACTAACGGCGACAAGCAGTGATATTAATGCGGCTGGCTTGCAACTGAGCGGGTTCGATCAAATCTCGGCCACCGGTAATCTGACCGCGACAAGTGTCAGCGCGAATAAGTTCACAATCGGCGGCACGCTGGCCGCCGGAACGGTAAACGCCGTTAACGCGGGGAACATCACGACGAACGCATTGCACGCGGATAATGTCACAGCCAATAATTCGATCACGATTAATACATCTGATCTGGCGCCGTTCTCGACCAGCACGATCTCGATCAACGCACCGAACATTTCGCTGCCGGCAGGCGCGAATCTGAATGGTCAAAACGGAACGCCACTGTCGACTCCCGGGAATGCCAACTATCTGTCCATCAATACGAGCAGCCACGATTTTTCGCTCGGTTCGAGCGTGAGTCTGAATGGCGGCGATGGGGACCCTACGGTTAGCGACGGGGGTGGTAATGGTGGCCAACTGAGTATCACGGCAAACAACGTTACTGTGAACGCCCCCATTTCTGCGACGAGCGGCCAGAATAGCAACAACACTTTAACCGGCGGCAACGGGGGGACGGTCAATATTGCGGCGCAAAAGACCGTTACTCTAAATAATAAGATCGAAGTCTCATCGAATGATGGAAACCGTCGACTCAGCGCGCGCGGCGGAAATATTAACGTGGCCAGCACGGCGACCAGCGGCACGGCGATCTCGGTCAGCAGCAGCGCTCAGCTTTTGGCGCTGCTCAATGCCGCTGCGCCCGGCTCAGGTGGAACAATTAAGTTCACGTCCGCCGGCGGAGCCATCAACATGAATGGAACTGCGCAAGCAGATCGCGGCACAATTGACATCCGGAACACCGGCTCCAACGGGACGGTGGCGCTGAACAACGCGGTGATGGCGGCCGACACCATTAAAGTTGGCGCCCTCGGTACCAACGGCACATTGAACGTTGGCGGTGGGACCATTTCGGCGGATTCACTCATCAAGCTTTATGCGGGCGGGAGCAACGGAACGATTGATTTCACCAACAATGTCACGCTGAGCGGAACCAGTGCCAAGACGATCGCGGCAAATACGGTCACGATTAATAACGGGAAAGTGGTCACGATTCTGGGACCGGCTGCAGCCAACGTCTTTACCAATAATCCCAATTATTTTGGATTCGGCGGCAACGGTTCCACCACCGGAACTTTTGCCGGAAAAGGTGCGGTAACCGCCGCGCTCAGTGCCGCGCCTGTCTTTTAGGGTCGTCTCATGCTGGTCAAAAGTCTCCCGATTGCCGGTGCTTCGCCGATTGGAATGGTTCCGCCCTCGGCCGATCTTCCGAGCTTTACCTTTGAACACAACGCATTGCTCGCCGGGCTCAGTTCCGACGTTTTCAACGAGATCTCCGGTCGGATCAAAGTGCTGAACCTGGCCTCCGATCAAATTCTCTTCGCTGAGAACGACCCGGGTGACTGCTTGTATCTGATTGCGCAGGGATCGATAAAAATTTCGAAGAGTGGCCGGGGCGGCCAGCAAGAAACGCTCAGCTATTTGTCCGCGAACGACTATTTCGGCGAAATGGCGCTGATCGATGGCGGCAAACGGTCGGCGCGGGCCACGGCGGTGGGCCAGACTGTGCTCGGCCAAATCGATCGCGAGACGTGGATCCTGCTCTTGCATCTCGCACCGGAATCCATTTTGACGAATTTTACGCGATCATTCACTCAGCGTCTTCGGCAGAATAATCAGAATTTTATCGAGCAGATGATGCGGAGTGAACGGCTGTCGCTCATCGGCAGTACCATCAGCTCGGTGGTGCACGATATGAACAATCCGATCAGCTGCATTCTCTCGGCTTGTTACATCATCCAGGCGAGCGGTGGGAACGAATCGACTGTCAAAATGGCCGCTTTGATTCGTGAGGCCGTCGATCGGATGGCGATGATGACCACCGAACTGATCGACTTTTCCCGCGGCGAAACGCATTTGCAATTGGATCTGGTCAGCGTGCCTGAATTCGTTAGGCAACTCGAGCCGGATTTTGCCAAGTGTCGAATCGGCTGCACCGTGGACATCCAGGTCGACTTCGACGGTTCGGTGCAAATGGATCGGCACCGAATGCTGCGAGTTTTCGGAAATCTGATCAAAAACGCGCGAGAAGCAATGGGCGCGGGCGAGCGAAATGTTCTGAAGTTCGCGGTTCGCTCGGTCGACTCTGCCATCGAATTTGAAGTGAGCGATACCGGTCACGGGATCAAAAAAGAATTTCTGTCTAAAATTTTCGAGCCATTCGTCACTCATGGAAAAAGTAACGGCACGGGACTCGGTCTCGCCATTACCAAAACGGTTGTCGACGCCCACGGTGGATCGATCGCAATCGATAGCAGCGAAGCCGGAACAACCTTCCGCATCACCTTGCCGATTAAAGCGGAGAGAAAATCATGACCTCTGTCCATGGCAATCAATTGCAGGTCCGATTCTATGGAGTCCGCGGATCCATTCCATCGCCGTCGCCGTCGAAGATGCGTTATGGAGGAAACACTTCATGCGTTGAAGTCGAGTTTCGCGGTCAGCGATTAATCCTCGACGCCGGCAGCGGCATTCGATCGTTGGGA
Source organism: uncultured Verrucomicrobiae bacterium (assembly GCA_963846065.1). Taxonomy (GTDB): domain Bacteria; phylum Verrucomicrobiota; class Verrucomicrobiia; order Chthoniobacterales; family UBA10450; genus DASPUI01. The sequence goes on along the minus strand of CAWJUP010000013.1, from coordinate 84,155 downwards.
GAAGATTTGATTCGCGAGGCGAAGGGAAACAAGATCGAAACGACATTGCTCTTATCCCATGCGCATTGGGACCACGTTCAGGGCCTTCCTTTTTTCGGGCCTGCGTTTTGGCCTGAAAATCGAATCAATGTCTTGTGCAAATCCGGCCACGGCGTGCAACTGCAGCGAGCACTCAGCAGTCAAATGAGTCCGCCTCATTTTCCAGTACGAATCGATGAGATGCGTGGCCTCGGTATGGTGAACGAACTTTTTCCGGACGCGACCCAGGTGGGCGATTTTGTCATTCAAACAATCGGCTTGAATCACCCGGGCGGTTGCGCCGGATTCCGACTCGACACTGAAGCGGCGAGTCTTGCTTATTTGCCCGACCACGAGCCATTCCGCGACAATAGCGGACGTGCCAATGCGGCCTATCGTGAACTGGTCCACTTTGTTCGGGAACTGGATATCCTCATTTTGGACACGCAGTACACGCTGCAGGAATACACCCGTCGCGTCGGATGGGGTCACGGCTGTCTGCCTGACAGCGTGAAACTTGCCCAGGATGCGGGGGTTCGCCGCCTTCTTCTCTTTCATCACGATCCTGCGCACGACGACGATCAGATCGATCAAATGGTCGAGTCAGCGCGCTCGCTTGCAGTCAACCCCGGCCTGACGATTGATGCAGCGTCCGAGAACGTGATTCTATTGACGCAATCCATCAATGAGGACCGGGCGTCGCTTGTCACGGCCGCGGGATCGTCCGGGTGGCCGCATCGGGCATCAGTCATGCTCAAACAAATTCAAACCGCTTAATGAGTTCCAATTCTGACCACCAAGATATCCAAGCGACGGTCCCGAAAGAGGCCGTCTCGAAGGCAGCCAGCGAGCTAAATAATCTCCTGCAAATCATTTCCGGCACGAGCGCGGAGATGGAGAATTTGTGGGAGGGCAGCCACGGATCGGAGAAGTATCTCGAGATGTTGCGCCAAAGCATCGAGCGGGCTGAAACCGTCGCCGCCCAACTCACTCAGAGTGTCGGCGCTCCTCAGGAGAAAATGCTGGTTCATCCTGGGCTGGCGGCATTCGTTAAGCCCCGTGGAGTGACGAACGCTCCTGCGGCGAAGCCAAATATTCTGGTCGTGGACGATGAGCCGATGGCCTTAACTTTGGTCAAGCAGATCCTCACCAGCGCTAACTACCATGTCACGACTGTGCAATCGGGTTTCGAATGCCTCGATCTCTTTCGTCAGCGCCCGCTCGGCTATCAGCTCGTGATGCTCGATTTGACCATGCCGCTGATGGATGGCGAGGAAACATTCCGCCGTCTGCGCGAAATCCGTCCGGATGTTCCGGTCGTTCTTTGCACGGGATTTATCCAAACCGAACGCCTGACAAATTTGATGAGCGCTGGCCTCACGGGTTACTTGCGCAAACCTCTCGCGCCCGACGAAATTGTCGCCAACATCCGCTCGATCCTGGAAACCGTGAAGTATTCGCAGGGCGCCACTAATTCATTGATTCCGCATTAGTCGGCCGATCTGGCCGAAGAAGCGGTCAGTTGCGTTGGTAAAAGGAACCGAGTTCTGGATTCGCTGGTCAGCGAGAGAGTAGGTTTCGTGGCCAATCTGAGATCTGAAGTCCGAGATTTTTTTGGCTGCCCCGCTTGGACTCGAACCAAGAATAACGCACCACGTATATATCCTAAGACTAATTCGGCTTCTCCTAGGTATAAATTAACAAAATTGGTGACACTGGTAACACTCAGTGACACAACATTATAGCTTCGCTCTACCGTCGTGATCGCTCTCCTTACTGGTGGATAAAATATCGCGACGATGCGGGGAAGGTGCGTTACGAGTCCACTAGCTGTCGGATCGGCATGGGATCCGAGACCGCCAAAGCGCGTCAGCTGAAAGCGAAGCGAACCCAAAAAGAGGCGAACACAACCCGAGTTTCCCACAAAGAATATTTCGAACATTAAGTCATAAATTTTCTCCAAACTCGCTACAAGAGAAGAAAGAATACACTCACAAAATATCAGCAGACCTGGAATGCTATTAGCGCCTTTCTAGAATCCAGAGACCTGCGATAGCCGCGCCAGGTCAAACGAGAACACGTGACTGAGTATCTGCAGTGGCGCCAACATCCGCCGAAAGACTCAATCATTCGTGCTGTCTCACTTAATAGCGCACTGCTCTACATTCGCATCTCACACATCATCATGTTCTAAGCAATTGCCAGAGAGTTTGCGTCCCTGAATCCCTGTTCCAAACTCGGCCTTTCTACGGACCTACCGAAAGACAAACACGAGATTACACCAAAAGAGGAACGTCTCATACATGACAAACTGAAATCGCGGCCGGACTGGATGAGCATTTCTTTTGAAATCGCTATCCGCAGGGTTGCCGCTTCAGCGAAACCTGTCTTCCGCTGGAGGACATCGATCTCCGCAGGAGTCAGATCACTTTTACTATCAAAGGCGGTCTACGTCATACAACTGCTCTAGTCCCCTCTCTGCGCCCACTCTTCCGTCTATTGAAAAAGGAGCGCCTACTTATGACCTACGATATACCGCCCTCGCGTGCGCGTAATTGGCACCTCTTTTCCGCTAGATTGGGTTGCCTCATCTGTCCTTTCACTGCACTCGGGTTAGTGTGATCACTCGCCTCGCCCGCAACTGCGTCCCCGAACAACAAGCGATGCGCTTCATTGGACACGCGACTCTCGAGGTTCATCGGATTTACCAGAAACTGAAAACCGGCGATCTTTCGGATTGTGTTTCTGTCCTAAACGGGTCTTGCGCTGCCTAATCCGCGCCAGGGTCGTCTTAAAATCGGGGCGGCTACCCACAAACTCGCTAACCCAGCGAATTGTTGATTTGCGGCCGAAAAACCAGCAGCCCTCTTTCTTCATAATCCCGATCGACCAAGCAGAATAACCGATTTCCGCCGCGAGCTCTTTCAGGAACGCTAATGTGTCCAATCCCAATCCATTTCCATTCATGCGGTATGTTAAGCGCGCACCCCACACTATGTAAAGTATTATTTTATCGCTTTTTGGCGCCGACGTTTTGGATTGTAAACTAGCCCCGCATAGCCACCTTGCGCCTTCTGAACGGGATCAGTCTGAACTGCACCTTTGATGGAAATAGCCAGACTCCGTGCGACCGATCCCTTTGGCCTGCCTGCCCGTATCTCGTCTCTGCACGTTTTTGAACTTCCTTAAACGAAAGATAAACGCTGCCGAGGAATCAAACCTCCTAAGGATATTGAGCTCCATCAATTCATAGATCCTTTCTCGACTGACTTCTAGATACGTCTCAGCTTGAATCACATTCAGCAGTCCTTTCTGCCGAACCATCTCTTCTCTCATCTCATTGAACTCTTCTAACTCCCTGGCAGATAAATCCCCTTTATCGCGCTTGGCCCTCATTGACAGCTGCGCAGAATGGCTGAGAGAAATCGCAGAGGTCATAAAACTCCATACATTACATAATGAGAAGCATTTTGACAATCTATATTCGACATCATTTGCCGACTCGTCACCAAAAAGAGAAGGGGACTCATTGCGTGCCCCTTCAAAACCCCTTCTAGGGGGAACAGTCGCCTTTTGTGAACGTCAGCGGCGGCTGAGCTGTTCTCGTAGGCGTCGGTCTGCAACGCAAAGTGTCAAAACAACCAAAAGTGCCTTCATCGGTCTAACTAAAACAAGTTAGGCGCCGTCACCTCACTCCTGATACTCAAAACGGTAGATGAACCACTCAGGCTCAATTGGAACAACGTAAAGACCACTGGCAACTGAACCGTTCTCTTGGGGCATATTGGCGTCCTTCAAAGAGGTAACCATCATCTGCGTCCATCCTGGCTGGGAACCTTCTTTAGTTTCGTCGGAACATAGCGCATGCCGATGTATGAATCGGAGCAAATCGCGCATCCAAATCCCGAAAGGGGAAACTCCATCGACCCGTCTTCTCTGACAGTGACAAACTGCGCCCCGATCTTACGAATAACGTCTCGATATTCTGGTACGAACCGCGAATGGATGCCGTCAATATTAACCTTGCCATCGTTGCTGATATTAGTCGCTGATGGGTCTTTCTGAAGAAGTGCGACCAGCCGAAGGTAATCAGCCTTATGATTGTCAAACTGCTGACGCACCCACTGCTCTGAACGGAGATGATATTGCCCAGCCCGCTAACATGCCCCGACAGCAGACAACAGCAAAAGTGCCGATGTCTAAACAGACATGTAAACGAAACTCTTGCGCATCTTCAGGGTCGCTCTGGCGCCTAACGAGAACAAGATAACTCAGAGCAGGGTGTTGCGACAAATACGCTGAGTTGCTTTCGAAGTGGGCCGATTGAGTTCATCGATTGGTTAGACCTGTTGCTGTCACTTCGTAAGATCTCCACCAAATGCTCCAGCCCTTCATCCGCAATTCGGTGCAGCTTGTAGTTTGCCTCCTCAGCGGCCTTACCCCACCGTCGCGGATCAAGGTTGAAGTCCGCCAAGGTGCCTATACTGCCCCTGAAAAAATCCTGCAGATAGGCTAACTGTGAGTCTGTGACAGTATCGCCGCGTTCGACGAGGTCCGCGGCAGTGCTGAGCCGGACGAACCACTCCACAGCGCCGGTATCGGGCTCCTGCAGTTTGGTGGGAACCGCATATTTCTCGCCGTTCCAAACGAGTGTGTTCGCTCGAATCTGGCGAGTAAATGGCTCGACTGTCTCAGCCGCGGATCGTAGAAGACGAACTAGCTCGTTCACGCACGTTAAGGTCTAACGAGAATAAGCTGAGGGACCGCTACGACAGCGGGCTTCGCTTTGAAACGTGAGGTTGTGATCATCGGAAACGAATTTCTCGTCGGGTAGCGGTTGCCTCCAGCGCATGGTTAGACCTGCATCATATCACTGCATTCTTTCTCGTTTCCTGCGCCATTGCTCCAGCGAGACGTTCGCGGGTCTGTAGTCTCGCGGATCCAGAAAATCTTGGATCTGCCTACTGTACCGATCCACGGATACTACATAGAGCATTTTCCCATGAGCGTTACTGAAAGTCACATCCCACAAATCAACGTAGCCTGGCTCCAAATCCGCACGGCCTCTTCCAGCGCTAACCTTGTAATTTACAGGGAGCGACAAACCACGACGCCCAACTTCTCTGCTCGCGATGGAAATCGCGTGTTCCCGTGAGATCTCGCAACCGACGCAAAAAGCCGCAAGAGCCAAGCAGAGCGTCTATTTCATCGTCGCTGCGCACATAGGTCTAACAAGAATTAGATTGCATCTTGCAGTCTATTTCTGAGCTCCACGAGGGAAGACGGCCGACAAAGGCTGCAGCAAAATGGCTCTCCATATCGTCTTTCGATTCTATTCTGACATATCGTACGGATGCCCCAGGGAAGGTTATACAAAGTTCAAAACAACCATTGTGTCTTCAACGCTCGAGTAAGGCAATCCACCGGCCCCAAAACCAGAGCTCCAGCCGTTTTCAATAGTCAAAATCATCATTCGCCGCGCCAACTGCATTCTCTCAAAAAAGTGCCCGCGCCCGGTCCATCCCTTCCACTCTTTGCAGTCGCGATAGATCCGACTCAATAGCGTTTCGCGGATCACATCCTTAACCCGTGTCCATTCCCATCCCTTACCAAACCCGGCCCAAAGGCGCCACCGATGCAGGCATTCTGGCCGCTCCTTTGACAAATACTTCGCCAAATAACCGGCGTGTTCACTTGGCATTCGCGTCACATTAATACGGCCCCAGCCTGCTTGCGTGGCCAGCTCACGCGCTCGATTGACGTCAATAAACTCATTTGTGATCAAATGCACGTGCAGCCCATGCGCCTCGTGTAATTCAAAAACCCGCAGCCCCTGCAATTCTGGCCAGGTCCGAAGCAGAAGCGTCAGCAGATGATTCCAGCGTTTTCGCGTCTCTTTCACAGCCAACACTTCCTTGAAGGTGAACGTCCAAAGAAAGAGCTTCTGTTTTCCCAGCGTCTGTGAAGCAAAAAGGAAGGCGGCTTTGCTTTTGTTCATCTCTCTCTGTGGAGTTGTTTCCTAATAAACAAGGTTACGGGGCGGCGGTGCGCCTGACGGCGCAGCCGCCGGCCCCACTCCCTCTATTTCATGGATTCCCCAGGACTTAAACGAGCCGAGGTGTGTCCGCGTTCTCGTTTGAACCACTCGATATAAAAAACGTAGAGCCGCCCACGGGTATATGTCAGCTTCGCCCGAGCTTGTTCCAACGTGACGGCCGGAGGAAAATACTCGGTCACGATTACTCGATCGATATGACCGCACCAGGCGCACTCAGCCAGGTGTATTGCTCGAACGTGCTGAATTGCCTCGCCGGTCTTCTTGTCTACGTAGCCTGCGAGCTCGCATGCGAACCTCGATACTCCCCGACTATTAACAGAAAGCCTTTCAGCACCTCCGCCGTTAATTCGTCCTTTGTCACGGCGTCGCCTCCTGCCTTCCACCAGAGCGCCCAAAATGACTATGGTGACATTTTTGGTGACACTGACTTCGTTTTTCGACGTAAGCTGCTGATTTGCCGTATTTTATGTTATGGCTGCCCCGCTTGGACTCGAACCAAGAATAACGCCTCCAAAGGGCGCTGTGTTACCATTACACCACAGGGCAATTGCGGAGCGAACGTTGCCAGAATCATCGCCTTCAATCAAATCGCAAACGATTAGCTGCCCGGCGATGTTGGCGCAGTTCGCCGGATCGCCCATTTCACCCCGGTCCCGCGGCCGCTCGCCGCAGCAAGATGAAGAGCGTGAAATGCTTGGGATGCCGCAACTTTCCAACCCCAGGCCGGTTCACTTTTCAGTGAATGGATTACCCCGTTCCGCTGTCCAAAGAGGAGGGTAGCAATTCAACCGCGTTCAGCGCCTCGGTCGCATGCAACAAAGACTTTTTCTCGATCATTATCAGATCCGCGAGGACGACGACGGATCTGCCCAGGAGTTGGGACGAAGCGGCGCGGCCTTCATTTATAAAGCAATCGACCAGCGTTCTAAAAAGTGGGTCGCCCTGCAACTGATCCCGCTGGCGAGCATTAAACCCGGCGATCGAGAACAGTTCGAGGAGCGAGCGCGTTCGGCTCAGAAGTTGGATCACCTTAATATCGCGCGGGTCCTGGAGGTTGGGACCGAGAGTGGTTTTTTTGTCGTTGTTTCGGAATTTCTCGAAGGCGAAACGATCGACCAGTGGGTGGTCGCAAATGGACCGATGCCGCCGGAGGCCGCGCTGCGCGTCGGTCTCGAAGTCGTTCGTGCGTTGGAAGCAGCTGCTTTTTTCAGTCTTACCCATCGGGCGCTCCAGCCATCCAATATCATGATTGTTCCTGGAACGGCGCCCGACGGTGGCTGGCCGTTCGTCAAGGTTTTGAACTTCGGTCTCGCGACAACTGAATCGCACGCATCGGAAACACCGGGCGCAAGTTTGGCGCCGGCAACTCCACCGCAATTCGCCAGTCCCGAGCAGTTGCGCAACGAGCCGCTCGATTTTCGATCGGAGGTTTACTCGCTTGCCGCCACGATGTGTTTTTTGCTGACCGGCGCCGCGCCGCTCTCGAATGGAAGAATGCATCGTTTTCCGGAGCTCCGGCGATTACCGAGGACATTGCGAAACCTGCTCAGCGCAATGCTCAGCAAAAAGCCCGAGCGCCGGCCGCAGGACCCGGTAGCGCTCGAAAAAGAAATGCGAAGTTGCCTGACCACGCTGGAACGACGCCAATCGTTTCGCCGCAAATTCGGACTTCCTGCGGCAATCCCGCGAGTCACACGCAGCACGACGCCGTTTGCTCAGATTTTGCGCGGTGCGATCGCGTTTGCAGTCCTTCTCCTCATCGCGGCCTGGGCCACGGCGGCGTTTTTTCCCCATGCCTTGCATTTCAATCGCGCGACGAACGACATCGGTGTTCCAATTGGTGTTCCTCAAACCGCGTCAAATACAGCGATAGACAAAAGCTCAGCTGGTCAGGCGCCTCCCGGGAGGCGAACTCCAAATGGCGCTACCAACAACATCCCGACGACAGCAGCTTCCCCAATGGTTGCGGAACAGAGTGCTCCGGTCGTGGCAGCGACGTCGACAGCGCAGCCTTCGCCGCCCGCGCAAGGTCCGAGTGAACATTTGACGGTTGAAGATCGCTCCAACAATGAATCGGTCGCTTCACGCGATTCCTCCGACAACGAATCGGCTACGCGTTCGACGCAGCCTTCCGATGACTCCGAGGCGGTGTCACCTTCGCGATCGGGCAGCAAAGAAAAATCTGATGCGCCGATAACATCTTCGCATCGTGCGCGCATGGCCCGGACCGATTCGAATGATGAACCGCCCGCAACCCGGCGGGCCACTTATCCGCGCCGCGGCAGTTTTCGCGCAAGGGTAGTCGGACGCACGCCGGACGGTCGCCCGATTTTGCGCTTACCGTCGGGCCGAGTGGTGATTGTGACGCGCGGATACCCGGATGAAGACTATTATCCGGCGCCGCGTCGCCGAGTGATTGTTCGTCAGCCGGATGTCGACGACCAAGTGCCATTGCAGCCTTTTAATTACGAGCCCCGCGACTAACGAGTGGTTTGCCGCCAGGGCTCTACCTCGCCGAATCGTCATGTTGTAGAGGCGCTCCTGCCAAGCGCCGACGTCATAATCAGGCGTTTAACGCAAACGCTCTACTCCGGCGTCGCGCTTGGGATTGGGAACGCAAACGTGGCGGATGGTGATGCTCCAGGAGCCGGGGAACCGGTCGCTGCGGGCGACGTCTGGCTTGGGAAAGGTGTCGTCGTGGGACTCGGCGTCGGCGTGGGCGTGGGCGGAGGAGGGATAATGTTTTCCCAATGATGCAACGGTGTGGTTGCGCCTCCGATTTCATCAACGAGCTGCTGGCAACGCGCCTGAATCTTGTCTAAGTCCGGCGGTCCGAACGGCGCCTCCGCGGTACCCGGAAAAATCAAATATGTCACCTTGAGATCGCTGACCGGGCGATTGTACGGCGTCGCGGCTGGATTAATCTCTTTCGCGATTCGCAATGACGCCTCGCCTACCTTGTCGTTAGGCCCGATGTCTCCGACCAGCGCCGGATAAATGGCATCTCCAAAAATGACCAAAACAAAGTCTCCGACTTTGGCGCCATTTTGCGCATGAGCGAACGAACCTGGAATGACAATGTAGGGATCGGTCGCGCCGATCAGGAAGCTGAACTTCTTCAGGGTGCCGATTTCATTTTTCAGCTGAGCGACGGCGCCACGGAGAGAAGCTTTGCGATCCGGCGGCGTGGTTGACAGAGACAATTCGTCCTGTGCCTTTTTCAGGCGATCTTCAGTGGCGGGGAGATATGGATTCGGCGCCGGGGTCTTCTTGTTCCATTTATAACTGGTGAACGGTTTGAAATTAGTCGGCGCGCCCGCGCTCAGCGGCATCCGATCGGAATCGGAACCATCACAATCGACATCCATGTCGGCCTGCAGCAGCAACGCTTTGCGATGGGTTTTCGGATGTTCCAGTTGCAGAATCGTTTGGCAGTCGAAAAAATTATGGCGCGACAGTTCGAGATCGAGCCGGACCAGATTTTCGCGCAGCATGCGCACCTTGGTTTCGTAGAGCTGCGCGTATAGGGGTGAGACCGGCGCGGTTCCGAGCATACTCGTTAGGCCAGGCAGGACTTCAGGAAGTTTGGCGTTAATTTTTGCCAGCTCTTCAATCGTCTTGTTCGGTTCCGGCACGCGCGCCTGCAATTTCAAATCGAGCACATAACTGTCGGGATCGACGCGTTCCGTGGTCGCATCCGTGCCCGGCTGAGTTTCGACCGTCGAATGCAGGGTGATGCCGTTAAAGATCTTATTCGTATCGAGCTTGCCGGTCACGACCGGCGGCCTGGTCGGGCTCGGTTCGGGTGTCGGCGCTTCCGTGAGCTCCGCCGGCGCGAAACGCTGCAGGCGTTCGAGCGAGATCCAGCGATAAATTATCGCTGCAAAAATGACGACGACCAAAAACAGGATGGCGCGGCGCACGCGAACCTATTTCCTGACCAGGGCAATGATCGCCCAGACGACCCCAATGATGCTCAAAATCGAGATGATTCCAGCCGGCATGATTTTGCCTTTACTGATAAAGATAGGAACGAACCGGGCGGCCAATAACAGCGAGACAAATAAGGCAAGGATGAGTCCGAGGAGTTGATGTGTCGGCAAAAGAAGAGCGGCAATGATCAGCAGGATACCGGTAATCGAACCGGCAATGAGCGAAGCCGTGCTGGCGGCTTTCACGTAGCCGACGATTCCGCCGGCAATCGTCAGGATTCCGAAAATGATAAAATAAATCTTGGGCCCGCCTGCCATCGCGCATCCAGTAACCCAACCGCTGTGCGCTGTCCAGTTACAGAGCTGCGATGATCGCGCGGAACGCTGGGACGCCTGCGCGGCCTACCCCGGACGCCGGCAACAGAAATTGGTTGCGCGAACTTCTAACGAGGCGGAAGATCGCGCAGCCATGAAACGCTGCGCCGTGAGTCTTGGGTTAATCGGCGCATTTCTTTTCGGCATCGCACTTTCCGAACTGCCGCAGATCCACGAACGGATTCACCCTGATGCGAACCAGCCGCAGCACGAATGCGCGGTCACGTTAATCGCGCATGGCAATTGCGATGACGCGGCTCCAGCGGCGGTCCTTCCGTCGGCGATGGCGCCGACCGTGGAGGACAATGTCGTTGCCGAAGATTCTGTTTTCGTCGCGCCATTTTTTCTGAGCGGGCGAATTTTCGAGCACGCCCCGCCGGTGGTGATCTGATTCACTTGTAGGGCGTCTCGGCCAGACGCCTGGCGTTTCCCGGAACGCCCTACAAATCGCCCGCCGAATCGAACTGGTCTGCCCATGGCAAACAGTTCCCACCACCACTTTTTATGAACCCATTTTCACGTGAACAAATTTTCAACAACCGTCCTTTCCATATTTTGCGGACTTAGCCTAACGAATGGCCAGGAAGCCGTTTCGTCGGCCACAAAACCAAAAGCTTCTCCAACGCCAGTTTATTCTCCGACCCCGTCCCCTTCTCCGAAGATAGGCCAGCCACCGGAACAACAAACGGCCACCACGCAAAGCGTGGTCGTGACCAGCGAAGAACTCGATGTTTCCCGCGAGCAAATTGTCCCGAGTCTCGGCGCGACCCGTTATACCGTCGGTCCGGATCGACTCGATTCGCAGGCGCAAGGCGAGGATGCTCCTTTCAATCAAACCATCCTCCGGTTTCCAGGAGTGGCCCAGGATTCGTTCGGGCAACTTCACGTGCGCGGCGAGCACGCGAATCTGCAGTATCGAATCGACGATGTTCTTTTGCCCGAAAGCATTCCCGGCTTCGGTCAGGAACTACAGACGCGCTTCGCGGATAACATTTCACTGATGACCGGTGCGCTGCCGGCGCAATTTGGATTTCGCACCACTGGCGTGATCGACATTCACACCAAGGACGGCGCTGTGTTCGGCGGTACTGAAGCTTCGATCTACGTCGGGAGTTTCGACACCATTATGGAAAGCCTGGAAAGCGGCGGCTTAATCGACCGGCTTAGCTATTACGTAAGCGAAAGCTATTTGCACGGCGGTGTCGGCATTGAGAATCCGACGCGCACCGCGAATCCGCTGCACGACGACACCGATCAGGCGAAGTTTTTCACCTACCTTTCTGACATCATCGATGATACCAGCCGCGTCAGCCTGATCGTCGGCGCGAACCACAGCGATTTTGAAATTCCAAACAATCCCGGACAAACACCGGTTTTCACCGATGGCACAAAATCGAACTTCAACTCCGCCACGCTGAATGAGAACCAATCGGAAGACTCCGAATACGAGATCCTGACTTACCAAAAGAAAGTGGATGATCTCAGCTTCCAGGCTTCGATTTTCAATCGCTACAGTTCGATCCTGTTTCGTCCTGATAACGTCGGCGATTTGATTTTCAACGGTGTCGCTTCGCGTCTCGATCGCGACATTCTTTCCAACGGCGTTCAGTTGGATTCGAGCTACCAGCTCAATGATGAGCATACCATTCGCGGGGGTTTCATTTTCACGGAGCAACACGCGACCATCGATACCGCGACGCTCGTTTTCCGGCTCGATTCGATGACCCCCACCACGCCGCGGAACATCGTCGATAATCACGACCAGTACGGTTACTTTTACGGGTTCTATTTGCAGGACGAGTGGAAGCCATTGGAACAACTGACGATCAATTTGGGCGGCCGGCTGGATTTCGAAAACGCGTTCGTCAGTGAAAACCAGCTCAGTCCGCGATTGAATGTCGTTTACGAACCGTTCAAGGGAACCGCGCTTCATGTTGGCTACGCGCGCTACTTCACCCCTCCGCCACTCGAGGCGGTCCCCGAAAGCACGCTGGCCAAGTTCGCGGGAACCACCAACGCTCCGGCGATCACTAAAGACTCCCCGGTTACCGCCGAACGCGCGGATTATTTCGATGCGGGGCTCACTCAAAAGCTGACCAGCGACTGGAACATGGGATTGGATGCTTTCTATAAGAGTTCGCATTCCCTGCTCGACGAAGGCCAGTTCGGGGCGGCTCTGGTTGAGTCCTCATTCAACTACGCACGCGGCCGGGATTACGGCGCTGAAGTGACCACCAGCTATGATCACGGACCGTTTTCCGCATATGGAAACGCCGCGTACGGATGGGCGCGTGGAACTTCCTGGAGTTCGGCGCAATTCCTTTTCGACCCGGATGAGTTCAAATTCACCAAGCATCACTGGATCTTTCTCGATCACGACCAGCGCCTGACCGCCTCCGGCGGTGCTTCCTATACGTGGATGGATTGGAAAGGCGCGGTCGATGTTCTGTATGGAAGCGGACTTCACCGAGGCTTTGCCAACACCAAGACCGTCCCGTCCTATGCCACTCTGAATGCTTCGCTCCAGCGAAGTTTCCGAATTCCGAACATCGGGTCGTTCAAAGTCCGCTTCGATGTCGTGAACCTGTTGGACAACATCTACGAATTGCGTGACGGCAGCGGCGTTGGCGTATTCGCACCGCAATTTGGTCAGCGGCGCGGCTTTTACGGAACCATCGCTTACGATTTTTGAGGTTAGGCATCACTCGCCCGGGAGATCGCCATGCCGTAGAAATCGCTTGTCGGGAGAGGAGGAGCGCGTCATCGTTCGCGGACAAGATGCCGCCGGCTGCGCTCCGCATTCGTCCGACACGGGTTGGTGTCGCCGCCCTGCTGATTCAAGCACTGCTGTTTGCTCTCTTTCTGTCGCTCGCTCCGCAGATGCACCATCGGATTCACTCGGATGCCCAACAAAGCGAGCATGAGTGCGTAGTCACCCTGATCACCCATGGTAAGTGCGAGAACTTCGTTAGCCCGCCCTTGGTCGAGCCCGCGATCATCCCGATTTCCGCTGAGCAAGTCTCATCAATCGATGTCGTTTTTGTTGCGCCGCAGTTCTTGGGTGGCCGGATTCTCGAGCACGCCCCACCCGCGCTCTCCTGATTCGTTGATTTCTCCCGTCGATCGGCGGGATGGCGGCGCGGAGCGTTCGGCGCGCGGCTAAATCAACGGGCGCAGAACGGATTCGTTAGGCAATTCCACGTCATTTTGGGATCAGGATTTAATGAACAAATTTTTATCGAGCGGATTGGGGCTGTTGCTGGTGATCAACCTGGCTCTTCCACGCGCGGTCGCGCAAACGGTCAGTGCGCCGGATGACACCGGCGCGTTGCGGCAACAGGTGCAGGCCCTGTCCGAAGCGGTCAAAGCGTTGCAACAACAAGTCAAAGATCAACAAACGACGATCGACCGATTAAATGGACAGAATAGCGAGGCCGGGGCGAATCCCGAGCCGTCGGCAATTCCGGCCAATGAAGTGACGCCTTCCGTCACGTCCACCTCGACCGAAGGGCGGAACGGGGGTCCAAGTCGAACCGGCAAAGCTTCTTCCACGTCGCCTGCCGCTCGTCCAGCTTCTCGTTTCCCAACCGAGGACACATCCGTCGTGGCATCGACGTCAGCGCCTTCGTCCAAACCCGCTCCATCCGGCCCCGGGGTGACCGCAGATGGGACAGCGTTGCCGGGATCATTTCCAACGAACGACACCTCGGTCGTCGCATCGTCGCCATCGGATACTATTTCGACCAGCGGCGCCGGGGCTTCGTTAACGCAACCGATCACGATCGGTGGCGGAAAGAATTACATGAATATTTCCTTCGACGGAATGTTTGCGCTGGCCGGATCGACCGCGCGCGACCTCGATCGCGTGGAAGTCGGCGATCACGATCCGCAGCAGCGCGGATTCAATGCGCGAAACATCGAGCTCGCGTTGGATGGGGCAGTCGATCCCTACTTCGAAGGCTTCGCCAACATCGTTTTCAAACTCGACAACGACAACGAAACGGAAACCGAAGTCGAGGAAGCGTTTCTGCAAACCACCAGTCTGCCGTTCAACTTGCAATTGAAGGGCGGGCAATTCTTTGCCGCGTTCGGCCGGATCAATCCGACGCATCCCCACACCTGGGATTTTGCCGACGATCCTTTGGTGCACGGACTTTTGCTCGGACCCGACGGCTTGCGCGGGGTGGGCGGCCAGATTTCCTGGATTGTCCCGGTCCCCTGGTATTCGCAACTGATTCTAGGAATGCAAAACGGTCGCGGTGGCACGGGCTATTCCTTCCGCAACCCGGGCGACAATGGCATGTTTTTTGATCGCCTAACGACTGATCGCGAGCTTCGTGGGCTGGAGGATTTTGTCTGGCTCCCGCGCTGGGAAAATTCGGTCGATCTGAGTCCAACACAGGTTGTGCTGGCCGGCGTTTCGGGTGCGTTTGGCTCCAACGATACCGGCGGCAACTCGCGCACTCAGATTTACGGTGGCGATTTTCTCTACAAATGGAAAAGCGCCAACGCCGAAGGCGGATTCCCTTTCGTGAAATGGCAGACGGAGTTTATGTATCGACGTTTTGAAGCCGGTCACGGGATGGATGACACGTTTCCGGTGGCAGAAACGTTTGATGATTGGGGAATGTATTCGCAAGTGGTGTGGGGATTTAAGAAGGGATGGGTCGCAGGAATTCGCGGAGATTACTACGACGCCCAGGATTCCAGATTCACTGACGATCCCGAGCGCCAATCGCGTTCCAGAATTTCGGCAAATTTGACCTGGTATCCGACGGAATTTTCCAAGATTCGACTCCAGTACAATCATGATTTCATCGGCGACTCATTTTTCCTGACTGGTCGCGATGTCGATTCCGTCTTTCTCCAATTCGAATTCATCCTCGGCGCGCACGGCGCGCACAAATTTTAGACCCGAATTATACGAATGAACACGAAACGCTTATTTCTCTGCTCCATCACTCCGTTCCTCCTGCTTTTTCCCCTCATGGCTCAAGCCAAATTGAATGTCGTGGCCACTCTTCCGGATTTTGGTTCGCTCGCACGCGAAGTTGGCGGGGACCAGATCAATTTGGTCGTGCTGGCCAAGCCCACGGAAGATCCGCACTTTGTCGATGCCCGGCCCAGCTTCGTTGTTTCCTTGCGAAACGCGGACGTGCTTATTGACGGCGGAGCCGAGCTCGAGCTGGGTTGGTTGCCGCCGCTTTTGCAGAATGCACGCAACCCGAAAATCGAAGTCGGCAAACCCGGCCGGGTCGAGGCGGCGGCGGGGATTCGACTAATGAATGTGCCGACGAACGTGACTCGCGCGGCGGGAGATGTTCATGCGTTGGGGAACCCGCATTTCACCGTCGATCCGATTATTGCCAAAGCGATCGCGCAACACATCGCCCAATCGTTCAGCGCGGTGGATCCGGCGAATGCCGCCGCTTACGAAGCGAACTACAAAAAATTCGAAGCGACGATCAACGCCAAGCTTCAGGAATGGGGCGCAGCGATGTCGCCATTCCAAGGTCAACATATCGCGGCGTATCACGATTCATGGCCGTATTTCGCGCACCGGTTCGGGATCAACGCCGATATCTTTCTCGAGCCGAAGCCCGGGATTCCACCGTCGCCGTCGCATTTGACCGAAGTTATCGCGCAAATGAAAGCGCAGCACGTGAAAGCAGTGATCGTCGAGCCATATCACGATCGTCGTGTCGCCGAGAAGGTGGCGAGTGCCACCGGGGCTAAAGTGGTGGAGTTCGCGCAGTTTCCGGGCGGAATTCCAGGAACGGATACTTACGTAAAATTAATCGACGCACTGGTATCGCGTCTGACGGCCGCGCTGAAATGAAACGAGCGGGTATTTTGAGCGAGGTGAAACGGAGAGTTGCTGCCAGAGGCTACCCCACCCGCAACAACAGCAACATGACGCGCGCGGCGTCTCGTTCCACCGATCCATTCATGATTCACTGATTAAGAGATCCTGAAATATGTGGGAAGTTATGTTTTGGCCGATTGTGGCCTGCGTTCTTTTGCCGTGGCTGCTTGTTTATCTCGGCCTCCACGTCGTCCAACGCGGCATTATCTTTATCGATATTGCCATGGCGCAAATGGCGTCGCTCGGAATTTGCCTCGCCGTTTTGCTGCACCTGGATCTGGAAGGCTGGACGACGTTTTTTATCGCTCTCGGCTTCACTTTGCTCGGCGCCGCGATTTTTTCGGTTACGGGAAAACGCGCCAGCCAAATCCCGCAAGAAGCGGTCATCGGAATTTCCTATGTCGTGGCGGCCGCTGTCGCGATCTTGTTGCTGAGCCGGGCGGCCGAAGGCGATGAGGAAATCAAAAACATGCTGGTGGGAAATATTCTGCTGGTTACGCCGCGCGAAGTCTGGGAGCGGTTCGCCCTTTTTGTCATCGTCGGTGTCGTCCATTTCATTTGTCGCAAGAATTTCCTGCTCGTCTCGTTTGATCGAGATGGAGCCTATCGCGCCGGCCTGCGTGTGCGCTGGTGGGATTTTCTCTTTTACGCGCTGTTCGGCTTGATCGTGACCAGTTTTGTTCGGATCGCTGGCGTTCTGCTGGTTTTCAGTTATTTGATTGTTCCTGCGGTCTGCGGAATCAATCTCGCGCGCCGCAGCGGCGTTCGATTGCTGCTCGGCTGGATCATCGCTTTAATCGGCGGAGTCGCCGGCCTGTTTTTTTCGTATTGGTGGGATTTGCCGTCGGGGGCGGCGATTGTTTGCACTTTTGGGGCGCTGTTAGTCGCGGTTTCTATTTACGCGTTGATTCGCGCGGGCCTGCATCGAACCTGAAAATTGTGTGTGCCTCGGGTACTTCGCCGAACCGTCTTTATTATGTCTGAATGAATCGCGTCGATCGCCATAGGATAGGCGGCTTCGCTAACGGGCTTCGATGAACAACCTGGTTTTCACCACACTGGTAGCGACGGGATTTGCGGTCGCTTTTTTGCATGCAGCGATTCCGACCCATTGGTTGCCTTTCGTCGTCGCCGCCCACGCTCAGAATTGGAACAAGACGAAAACCCTGACCATCACCGGCTTCGCCGGCGCCGGACACGTTCTCCTCACCACCGCGCTCGGCCTTCTCATCGCCTGGGGCGGCATCGCGATCAACAGCACGATGAGTCGCATCTTTCCGCTGATTGCGGGCGGTGCATTGATTGCAGTCGGAATCTTCTACCTCTGGCGCCAACTGCGTGGCGGACATGGTCACGTTCACCTGTTCGGGAGTCACTCGCATTCGTCCGACGGTGATCATGATCATCGCCGTCACGAACACGGGCACGACGATGAAGAAATTGAGACGATCGAAAAGGAATGGTCGCATCCTCGCTCATCGGATTGGCAGGTCATTGTGGCATTGCTGGCCCTGCTTACTTTTTCTCCGTGTGAAGCATTTCTGCCGGTGTTCCTGGTCGGGGCGAAATACGGCTGGGTCGGGTTCGTTTTATTGAGTGGCATTCTGGCTCTTGCCACTGTTGCCGGGATGCTAATTTTTACCTGGATTACCTTCTCCGGACTCCAGCGTTTGCGGTTCAAATTGATTGCCAAATATGAATCGTTCGCGGTGGGGATCGTATTTTGCCTGCTCGGTGGGATGGTGATTTTATTGGAGCACTAGGCCAATGCCTCACGAGCACCACCATCATCATCACGCCCACGGCGGGGCCGATAACTTCAGCACCGCGTTCGCCATCGGCACCATCTTAAACGTCGGTTACGTGGCCATTCAGATCATTTTTGGAATCGGCGCGCATTCGCTGGCGCTGATTTCCGATGCCGGTCACAACTTTGGCGATGTTCTTGGTCTCCTGCTCGCCTGGGGCGCTACTTATCTGGCGAAGAAAGGATCGACCGAACGGCGAACTTACGGTTTTGGGCGGTCTTCCATTCTGGCGGCTTTAGGCAACGGAATCTTGTTACTGATCACGGTTGGTGGAATTACGTGGGAAGCCATTCGGCGAATGGCCCACCCCGAGATGGTCGCTGGTCGCACGGTAATTGTCGTCGCCGCTATTGGCATTCTCGTGAACGGATTCACGGCGTTTCTTTTCGCCGCCGGCCGCAAGCACGATCTGAATGTGAAGGCAGCCTTTCTCCACATGGCCGCCGACGCGATTGTTTCGGTGGGCGTTGTTGTCGCTGGATTAATCATCATGGCGACTGGCTGGCGTCTGGTTGATCCGATTACCAGTCTGTTGATCAATGCGGTCATCGTTTACGGCACTTGGGGGGTGCTCCGGCAGTCGGTCGCAATGGCGCTCGACGTGGTGCCTGACACGGTCGACCCGACGGCTGTGCGCCTGTATTTGGAAGGGCTGCCGGGCGTGACTGCTGTGCACGATTTGCATATTTGGCCCCTGAGTACGACCCGGACAGCATTGACCGTTCATTTGGAAATGCCCGAGGGCGCACAGGGCGACACCTTTTTGCATTCCGTCTGCGAACATCTGCACAATTCATTCGCGATCGAACATTCGACTATCCAAGTCGAACTCAGCTCGGACGCGTGCACTCTGGCGCCGGATTGATCGGGTCGAGGCGCCCGCCGCAGGCGACATAGCGCCGTGGCTACACCGTTCGGTTGTCGCCGCCTCGCGATGTCGAGGGACCGCTAAAATCATTTGCAGCCTGCACGGCCGACTTTACAAATCGCTGTGCATTCGTTTCATTACCACGACGGAAAACTTTGTTGCGAAGAGGTCGACCTCTCCCGCGTGGCCGACGAATTCGGCACGCCGCTTTATGTCTACAGCGCCGGCACAATTCTCGATCACTACCACCGACTGGATCAGGCGTTGGGCGAACTCGATCATTTGATCTGTTACGCGATCAAGGCGAATTCCAATCGCGCGATTTTGAAATTGCTGGCGGACGCCGGCGCCGGTTTCGACATCGTTTCCGGAGGCGAACTCTATCGGGTGCTTGCCGCCGGCGGCCAGGCGGCCAAGTGCACCTTCGCCGGCGTGGGCAAATCGCAGGAAGAAATCGAATACGCGCTCGAGCAAGGCGTTCACAGTTTCAATATCGAGAGCGAAAGCGAGCTCGAGTTTATCGATAAAATTGCGACGGCGAAAGGACGGCGCGCTCCAATTGCGTTACGGATCAATCCCGATGTCGATCCGCACACGCACCAGTACATCTCTACCGGATTGGAAGAGAATAAATTCGGGATTCCGCTAACAAAAGCGACGGCAATTTACGAGCGGGCGGCGAAAATGAGTGGGATCGAAATTGTCGGCGTGCAAATGCATATCGGTTCTCAGATCACCGAAGCGGGACCGTTTGCCGCCGCGATCGATAAGGTCGCGCCGCTCGTTAGGCAGTTGCAGGAAAGATTCGGCATTAAATTTTTCAGTATCGGTGGCGGTATGGGAATCATTTATCGTCGCGCGCTGGAGAGCGGTTCGGGAAAATGGTGGCACGATCACGGGGGTGAGCCCTCCGCGTTCAGTGTGCTGGATTATGCCGAGGCCGTCGTTCCCCCGTTGCGCGGGCTTGGTGTTCGCGTGTTGCTCGAGCCGGGACGATTTCTGGTCGGCAATGCCGGAGTGCTGCTCACCCGCGTTCGTTATTTGAAAAAAACCGGCCGCAAACAATTCGCGATCGTCGATGCCGGCATGAACGATCTGATCCGGCCCGCCTTGTATCAGAGCTATCACGAAATCGTGCCGGTCAATGAACCTGGGCCGCCCTTGTTGGCGTCCTCACCCGCCAACCCGGCTCGGACCGACGTCGTCGGGCCCGTTTGCGAATCGGGCGATTTTTTCGCGCAAGACCGCGACATGCCGCCGGTCCGTGAGGGTGATCTGCTCGCGGTGATGAGCGCCGGCGCCTACGGGTTTGTCATGGCGTCAAATTACAATTCCCGGCCACTGCCGGCGGAAGTGCTCGTGCGTGGTGACAAAGCGTTGCTGATCCGGAGACGCCAGAATCATGAAGATCTGGTCCGCGGTGAATTGTGAAGCCTGGTGTCCCGGTCTTCTCGGTCAGGCTCTTTCACCTGCTCGTGATCTGACTGGATGGGTGCGGGATTCAAAGCCCGATGGGTGCAGGTGCACGAGAAAGTGCAGGATTAAAGCCTGCACCGGATCCTCTGTTTTCGACGCTCTGCTGGATTGCGATATGAACTCAACTTGAAGATTGTCGGATTTTGCATAAATACTGCTCCTGCTTCTTGGGTCTATGCGCTGGGTTCCCCGTCTCTTCTTAGTCACGATTGTCTTTCTGCTGGGCAGCAATACCCGGCTGTTTAGTGCCGATTATCGGGGTGGCGCCCGGCCCAACACCGAATGGATCATCCTGGTTGGCGGCCCTTCCTTGAAGGAATGGGAGCAGTACAAGGCCTACCCGCACGATCATTGGTGGGCAAACTTCGTTCACGCCGCTCGCCTTCGAACGGAGCAGCTTCGCGCCGAACTCGGTCCCGACGAGACGATTACGTGGCTGGTTTACAAGCAAGGCTACATCGACCGCGGCAAACAGGAGCATCAGGACTTGCTCGCTTACATTCGATCGGTGCGCGAGAAGTACAATTTGAACCTGGTCTGGTTCGACAAGGGCGCGGAAGTGGTCAATTACGTCAACAGCGGCGACAGGGATCTGCCTCGGAGCCGGGTAAAGATTCTCGGGTTCGAATATTTCGGCCACTCCAATCGCGCGTGTTTCATGTTCGATTACAGCAGTCACGTCGATAGCGCCGCGAAATCGTGGCTCCACGAAACGGATCTGCTCAAACTCGAGCGCGGCGCATTTGTCTATAACGCCTACGCCAAAAGTTGGGGCTGCCACACCGGCGAAGAAATGTCTCGATTCTGGCACGCTTCCACCGGCACGCACATGATCGGCGCCATCGGCAAAACGCAGTACATGATGGAAACGTTGCCGATCCTCACTTCCGAAAACGGCAAGTGGGTGATGCAATAACGCCGCGTTGCGGCGAAATTCCAGTTAGCAAATCCAATCCTCCAGGGAACGTTCAAATCCCGGGGGTCAAAGTAGTGGGATCGTTCTTGAAGCTTGGTCATTGACGCTTTCCTGGGATTTGGCGTTTGGCGCTTGGGTTTTCTCGGCTTCGCCGTAATCTGAAAAAATGAAATTCGCGCAACTCGCGTTGCTTTATCGAGAGCCTCTATTCGAACTGATTTCACAAAGCCGCGCGGTTCATCTGCAAAACTGGCGCGGCGAAGAAGTGCAGCGGTGCAGTTTGCTCAGCATCAAGACGGGTGGCTGCAGCGAAGATTGTTCGTATTGCGCCCAAAGCGCGCACTATTCCACCGGACTCGAACGCGAAGAATTATTGTCGGTCGAAAGTGTCCTCCGCGTGGCGCGACGCGCTCGTGCTCAGGGGGCGACGCGATTTTGTATGGGCGCAGCCTGGCGCGGGATGCGCGACGGTACCGAAAAATTCGACCGAGTGCTTGAGATCGTCCGGGAAGTGAGCGCGCTGGACATGGAAGTGTGCGTGACACTCGGCGAAATCGGAGTCGAGGAAGCGCGCAAACTGAAAGCAGCTGGGGTCACTGCCTATAATCACAATATCGATACGTCTCCGGAATTTTATCCGGAGATTGTCACCACTCACACGTTTCAGGATCGGCTGAACACGATTGCCGCCGTGCAAACGAGCGGAATGTCCGTCTGTTGTGGTGGGATTATCGGGATGGGTGAAACGATCGACGATCGCCTGCGCCTGGTCGAAGTGTTGAGCGAACTCGATCCTCAGCCACAAAGCGTCCCAATTAATTGTCTGATGGCAATGCCGGGAACTCCATTGGCCGAGCAGGCACCGGTCGACATTTTTGAACTCGTTAGGCTGGTCGCCGTGGCGCGGATGGCGCTGCCCAAGTCTCGCGTGCGGCTTGCCGCCGGCCGGACCCGGATCTCGCGGGAAGGTCAGGCGCTTTGCTTTTTCGCCGGGGCGAACTCTATTTTCTTCGGCGATAAACTGTTGACCGCAGAGAACCCACAAGTCGACGTCGATCTCGAACTGCTGCGCGAGCTCGGGCTGAGAACAGAAGGAAATGAAAAAGCAGTTTTTACAGAAGGAAACAGAAGAGAACGAAGGTTTATTGGATTCGGTGAATGCCTGACCCTTTGCGACCTTCGCTAATTCCTGTAACAGATTATTTCGCGATGAGGTTCGACGACAAACCGGCCTCTTTTCGAGGTCCTCAGGCGCTGTGATTTGGCGAAGTCGGCGATGTCTACGTGGCCGCAGTTTTCGACCTCGCCTTAGAGCTTGAATTTTCCGCCGGTCACCCTAAGGATGGAGTTCGCCGAAAATGAAAATGTCCATTGAAGCTCGCCGGGGAACCAGTGTCATTTCCTTTTACAGCGCGTTGTTATTCGCGCTTCTCGGGTTGGCGGGACATGCCAAAATGGATTTCCACCATCGCGGTGAGATCTTCAGCACGTTCCTGGTTACCGCGGCCGTGCTGGTCTTGCTCGGGATTATTCTGCTTCTTTCTTCGTTAGGCAAAAAAGCCTGAGGAGAAGGCTCTGAATTTTTACAGAAGGAAACGAAGATATCGGCACATCCAATAGCTTCATGTAACTGAAGAGCTGGGCTTTCGCCGAGGGTGCAAAGATTCGACTGCCTTTACCTCGACGAGCAAACAATCATCCACCAGCAAATCCAAACGTAAGGGTTCATCAAAGACCAATCCTTTGTAGGCGAGCTCGACAATCTTTTGTGTTGTTGACGGAACGGAGTGGAGTTCAAGCTCCCGCTTTAAACATCGTTCGTAAATCGATTCGATGAGTCCAGGACCTTGACACGGTGTACTTCGATGGCAGCGCCGATAACGGCGCGGCCAAGCGCGTCCGCTTTGTTCCAGAGGGGATGCAATAGCCAAGTTTAGCAAAGGGATCGAAAACGCTTCAACTTCCGTTTCCTTCGTTTCCTTCGTTTCCTTCTGTAAAAATCTGGTTCTGAAAAACTGAACGGCGGCAGCCGTTCCACGGACTACCGCCGTTCCTCCCTCCGAACAACCCAAAGTCCGGGCCGGACTGGCGGATTTGATTTCCGCAACAGTCCGACCGGTGAAATAGATCACTCCGACTGCGCGGAATGCATTTCCTTCATGGCGTTCATCATGTCCTGATGCGCCTTCTGGATAGTCGTCGAATTTTGTCTGCTGAGCGCCAGTGAGCAGCGGCCGAATCTGCGACGAGGCGTTGCTCATCACGGCCTGCGCCTTTTGCATCGCATCTTGGTGGATGGCGATAAGCTGCGGCTTGGCTGCATCAATGATCGGTTGCACTTTCGCTTGCTGATCCGATGTCAGATTTAATGACTTGGTCAGATGCTCGAGTGGCGATCCGTGACCGTGGCCATGCCAGCCGCCTCCCCCTGGCCCGCCTTGCGACGCGGCGACGGCTAAGCCGC
Source organism: uncultured Verrucomicrobiae bacterium (assembly GCA_963846065.1). Classification (GTDB taxonomy): domain Bacteria; phylum Verrucomicrobiota; class Verrucomicrobiia; order Chthoniobacterales; family UBA10450; genus DASPUI01. The sequence goes on along the minus strand of CAWJUP010000013.1, from coordinate 60,374 downwards.
CGAGAGCGATGGCGCCTGCTGTAACAAATGTCAGTATATTACGTTTCATATTCAGTTTCATCTTCCCTTCTGGTCCCGATTTTCGGAACTGTTCAAAAGGTGTGACTGGAGATGCCGAACGCCGGTTACAACATTTTTCCGGGGCTTTCATCTGACTCTTTCACGCGCCGTTGCGCGTTGCGTTGAAAGGGCAACTTAAAGTGAAGGAAACGAACGAACTTTGTAACCCCGGCAGGCGCCCCACGGTCTTTCTGTTAGTGTGGACACAATTTCGAACACATGGATGATCCTGATGCACGCGCGCTGGTTCAAAGTGCGCTCGCACATGATGACCACGCGGCTCGCGAGCTGGTTCGAAGACTCTTCCCCCTGGTCGCGAAAATCGTCCGCAGTCACCGGACGCGCCGGACCGCGGAAGAAGACCTTTGCCAAATGATTTTCATTAAAGTTTTTCAAAAGTTGAATCAGTTTTCGGGAGAAGTGCCTCTCGAGCACTGGGTCTCGCGGGTGGCGGTGAATACCTGTCTCAATCAAATCGCGTTTGAAAAATCGCGGCCGGAATTACGGCATGCCGATCTGAGCGAAGACGAACAGGCCGTGGTGGAAAATCTCGCCAGCTCGTCGGAAGAGCTCGGGCCCGACCGGCAGTTGGCATCACGACAATTGGTTGAACATTTGCTCGAATTTTTGAAACCGGCGGAACGTTTAGTGATCGATATGCTTTACTTGCAGCAACGTTCGGTTGAAGAAATCCGGCAAGTGACAGGCTGGAGCACCTCCCTGATTAAGGTGCGCGCTTTTCGCGCACGACGAAAAATGAAAGATCAGCTGAGCAAGATTTCACGGAAAGAGGAGTCATGAAAAATCAGAATGTCGACAGATTGTTGAAGTCGGCGGCCGCGGCGCCGCGCGATGAGGCTTTGGAAATCCCATTTGGATTTGATACTCGCGTGGTCGCGCTCTGGCGCAGCGGGGGTAACGGAAACGGTCTGGTCCGGACGGTCAGCGGCCTGGTTCGCCGGGTTGCCTTGTTGGCGACGGCCGTCATCGTTGTGGCCGGCGCCGGCGTTTATGTGCAGACCAGTCGCAACCAGGATCTGAGTGAGCCGTCGGCTAACGAATTTGCCATCGCCGATTCGGCGATTCAGGATGAAGTTAGCCAATGAATCAGGCGCTGAAATGGAAGCTCGTCGCCGGATTCGTTTTGGTGTTCATCGCCGGAGGGTTGACCGGGGCTTTCGTCGCCGCGTCGCAACCGCATCATCCGCCAGCCGACCGACGGATCATTTCGGAGCATATGCGTCAACGGTTGAAGTCCGACCTGGGACTAACGGACGAGCAGGTAAAAAAAATCTCGCCCATCATCGATAAGACCGCAACGGAACTGGAAACAATTCGATCGGAAACCGGCCGGCGGGTGCACGAAGCGTTTGCCGAAGCGCATCGCGAAATCGCCGCCGATTTGACGCCGGAACAACGTCAGAAACTTCAGGGAATCGAAGCTCGTCATCGACACCCGATGCACCGATCGCATGGTGGTCGCGAAGGCCCGCCGCGTTCGGATCAGCCGGCGATGTCGCCATCCAATTAGGCCTCGGATCGTCGCCGCAGTGGCTGACCGCATCTCCTCTTTTTGCTCGCGAAGTTTTGGATTTTGTTTGGTCGGGATCCCGTTAAATTTCCGCGTTGGTGAAACCCGAATTAACAAAAGCGGAAGCCGAAGAGGCAATTCGGAAGGGCGAGGAACGTTACCGCGAGTTGCTCGGGTTAGTCACCGATTACATTTACACCGTCCGTATGCGGGACGGCGTGGTCGTGCACACCTCGCATGGCGCGGGCTGTCTGGCAGTGACAGGTTACCACCCGGAGGAATACGCGAAGGACCCGGATTTATGGCATCGAATGGTCCATCCGGATGACACCGCCGGTGTAGTGAGCAATGCGGCTGAAATGATGGAAGGCAAAGTGCCGCCAACAATCGAGCATCGGATTTTCCATCGCGATGGTTCCATCCGGTGGGTCCGAAATCAACGAGTGCCGCATTATACCGCGGAAGGCAAACTGGCCGGCTACGACGGACTGGTTTCTGATGTCACTTCCCGAAAAGAAGCGGAAGAGAAATTAACGCAAGCGAACGCGCAGTTGCGCGATGTTCTGACCAGTCTAACCAAGTCGCACCAGGAATTGCAGGCCACGCAGATGCAACTCATTGAAGCGGAAAAAATGCATACGGTCGGCCGTTTAGCCGCCGGCGTTGCCCATGAAGTCAAAAATCCGCTCGCCGTTTTGCAAATGGGTGTTGGTTATCTGGCTAAAGAGATGGTCCACGACGATTCGGCCGCTTCGGTGGTGCTCAAGGAGATGGGTGAAGCGGTCGATCGGGCCGACGGTGTCGTTAGCGACTTGCTCGAGTTCGCCGCGCCGAAAGAACTCCAACTCGAACAAGCAGAGATCGAACCGCTGATTCGTCAATCGCTGCGTTTTGTTAAGCATCAGCTCAATGCCGCGAAAGTGACTGTAGTGACGAATTTCGCCGGCCGTCTTCCCCCGTGCTGGCTGGACCCAAACAAGATGAAGCAGGTCCTGGTTAATGTTTTTACAAATGCCTGCGATGCCATGCCCGGGGGCGGAAAATTGATCGTTTCGACGCGTTGCCATCATCTCCTCGTCGATGAAGAGCCGTCGAGCGGTCAACGGCCCAGTACCCTGTTCCGGGCGGGCGAACTGATTTTTGGGATCGAGATTGTCGACAACGGGACCGGAGTTGCAGCCGACCAGCTTTCGCACGTCTTTGATCCATATTTCACCACCAAACCGACCGGCAGAGGCACCGGCCTTGGACTGACCGTGACCAAGACCATTGTTGACCTGCATGGCGGACGCATTGCCCTTTCAAACAGGGGTGAAGGTGGTGCAATGGTGACGGTTGCGTTGAGAAGCCGCCGTAAAGATGAAAAAACGTAAATCCAAAGTCTTGCTGGTCGACGACGAAGAGGGCTTCACGAAAGTGACGCAGCTCACCCTTTCGACTTACGACATTCGAGTCGAAAACGATTCGTCTCGCGCCCTGGAGTCCGCGCGCTCCTTCCAACCTGATTTGATTCTGCTCGATGTCATGATGCCGAACTTCGATGGCGGCGACGTCGCGGCTCAAATCCGGGGAGATCCGATCTTGAAAGATATTCCGATTGTTTTCCTGACCGCGCTCGTTACGCAGAAGGAGAATGACCGGCGCCCATTCATGGGCGGTTACCCATTCATTGCCAAACCCGTAACGCCGGAGCGATTGGCCGAAAACATTGAAAAATATCTCGCGACATAAATATTTTTGTCGCCAGCGGTCCTTTGAATTTCCTGCCGACTGCGGTTTGAGTTATAGCGCTTCACCAATTTCGCGCAGCAGTCCCGGCCCACGATAAATCAAGCCAGTGTAAAGTTGGATGAGCTGCGCGCCGGCTTGCAGTTTTTCACGCGCCGACTGCGCATCGAAAATTCCACCCGAAGCGATCACCGGAATTTTTGACGTGGCGGTGATCGAGCGGACAAAATTGGTTGCCTTTTCGCGCAGGGGCGCGCCACTCAATCCGCCTGGTTGATCCAGCGCGGACCGAATAGAGGAATGATCCAGCGTCGTGTTGGTGGCGATGATGCCGGAAATCTGATTTTGTTCGCAAACATCGATGATTTCCTCCAACTCAGCCGGTGAAAGATCCGGTGCGATCTTGAGCACGATCGGTTTCGTCGAATTTTCGGCGCGCAGTGCGCCTAACAAGTGGGCGAGCTGATCGCGTGACTGCAATTCGCGAAGGCCGGGTGTGTTTGGGGAGCTGACGTTGATCGCAACATAGTCGGCCAAGGCGTGCAATCGCCGAAAAGAGGAGAGATAGTCCTCGGTCGCTTGTTCAACTGGAGTTGCCCGCGACTTGCCGATATTAATTCCAATCCGGCAATGACCCGGCCACAAACTGCTGCCTCGCAATTGCGCGATCCGGTCGGCCACGACCTCGGCGCCATCGTTGTTGAAGCCGAGGCGATTAATCAACGCCTGCTCTTCCGGAAATCGAAAAATGCGCGGCTTCGGGTTTCCCGGCTGCGGTTTCGCCGTGATCGTACCGATTTCGACAAAACCGAAGCCGAGCGCCGCCCAGGCCGGAATGGCGATGCCGTTTTTATCGAGACCGGCGGCGAGGCCGATGGGGTTTCGGAAATTTAGACCGAAAACAGTCGTCTGGTCGCCCGGAGGGCGAAAGACATGCAATACGCGTAGCGCAGGATGGATGCGAGATATGCTGCGCATACACCGAATCGCAAAATGATGCGCGGTTTCGGGATCGAGCGCAAAGAGGGCCGGCCTAACGAATCGCTCGTAGGCGTTTCTCATTTGGCTTGGGCGAACATTGTATTCATGGTCGGTAGACAAACTATTTGCCGATACAGAACTGGCTAAACACGGAGTCGAGGACCTTCTCCACGTCGACCGATCCGACCACCTCTCCGACCGCGCGCAAGGCTTCATTCACGTCCGCGGCAAGATATTCCTCAGTCAGGCCATTCTGCATTGCGGCGCCGGCACGGTCGCAGGCTTCCAAGGCGCGCCGGAGACAGTCGCGATGTCGAGTATTGATGGCAATGGCGCTTTCCGGCCGCAGATTTTCCTCCGAGATCCGGGCGAGCACCGCATTTTCAAGCTCGGCAAAGCCTTGGCCGGTGAGGCACGAGATTTGTAATCCTTTTGAGTTTTTCCAATCGTCGTGTTCCCCCAGATCGCTCTTATTTAGAATCAGGATTTCGTTTCCGTTGCGCAAACGCTCTTCGAAATAATCCGGCCTTGGTGCGTTGCGATCGGCAATGTGCAAAAGGAGATCGGCGGTTTGGAGCGATCGTTCCGTCCGCGCGATGCCTTCCTGCTCGATTTTGTTTTCGGAATCGCGCAGCCCCGCCGTGTCCAGCAGCCGGATGGGAATTCCACGCAAATTGATCGTCTCTTCGATGGCATCGCGAGTGGTCCCGTGCGTGTCGCTGACGATGACGCGTTCGAAACCGAGTAGCCGGTTGAGCAAACTGGATTTCCCGGCATTCGTCGCTCCATAAATCACGACGCGAATGCCTTCCCGCAGAATTCGTCCCTGATGCGCCGTGCTGAGCAGGGCGGAGATTTTGCGATGAATCGAACCGAGTCGCGCAGTCAACCGGTCGACCCGGTCCGGCTCAATTCCTTCATCGGGAAAATCGATCGAAGCGTTGAGTCGCGCGAGAAGTTCGATCAGTTCGTCGCGAATCTTTCGGATTTCCGAACCGAGCCGGCCTTCGAGCTGTTCGGTGGCCGAGCGCAGCGCCAGATCGGTTTTAGCCCGAATCAAATCGATCACGGCCTCGGCCTGCGTCAGGTCCATTTTGCCATTGAGAAATGCGCGTTCGGTAAACTCACCTGGCCGAGCGGCGCGAGCCCCAGCGCGCAAAGACATCTCCAATACCTTCGCGCTGACCAACGTTCCGCCATGACAACTGATCTCGACCAGATCTTCGCCGGTATAGCTCGCCGGGGTCCGATGGATCGACAGCACTACCTGATCAATCGCGGTTCCGGTTTCGTCGACGATATCGCCGAGATGTTGGACACGCGCGATGAACTCGGATGGCTGTTGTTCGCCACGAAAAATTCTGTCGGCGACGGCGATCGCGTCGGTGCCGGAAATGCGAACCAGTGCGATGGCTCCTTCGCCTGGCGGCGTCGAAATCGCGGCAATCGTCTCGTTCATCGGAGAAATTGTAGGGCAACCGCTCCGGTTGCCAACTCAGCCGATGAAACGGCCGGCAGGCGATGCGCCTGCCCTACAAATCCGTCCCGCGCGTTGAAAATTGTGGGACAACGATTTGTCACTTGTTTGATCTTGCACCTTCACCTTCACTCAACCCAACCAACGAAACGGGCGGCAGGCGATGCGCCTGCCCTACAATCCGTCCCGCGTTGAAATTGTGGGACAACCTGCATTTGTCACTTCTTTGATCCTGCACCCAACCCCAACCGGTTAAACACGCGGCAGGCGATGCGCTTGCCCTATAAATCCATTTCAGAAATTGTAGGGCAACCGCTCCGGTTGCCAACTCAGCCGATGAAACGGCCGGCAGGCGGCGCGCCTGCCCTACAAATCCGTCCCGCGCGTTGAAAATTGTGGGGCAACCTGCATTTGTCACTTCTTTGATCTTGCACCTTCACCTTCACTCAACCCAACCAACGAAACGGGCGGCAGGCGATGCGCTTGCCCTACAAATCCGTCCCGCGTTGAAAATTGTGGGGCAACCTGCATTTGTCACTTCTTTGATCCTGCACCCAACCCCAACCGATTAAACGGGCGGCAGGCGATGCGCCTGCCCTACAATCCGTCCCGCGTTGAAATTGTGGGACAACCTGCATTTGTCACTTCTTTGATCCTGCACCCAACCCCAACCGGTTAAACACGCGGCAGGCGATGCGCTTGCCCTATAAATCCATTTCAGAAATTGTAGGGCAACCGCTCCGGTTGCCAACTCATCTCAACCCAACCAACGAAACGGCCGGCAGGCGACGCGCCTGCCCTACAATCCGTCTTCGTTGAATTCGTAGCGGTATGGCCAGTCCCGCCAATTCTTGACCAGACCGGCGCGCACAGGATTTTCTTCAAGGTATAGCCATTTGTCGTGAAGCGATTCATCGCTGCGAAGAAGACGATCAAAACAACCGGCCTGCCATTTCCAGACCGCGCTCATTTCCTGTCGCATCCACCTTTTGATGGCGGCTGAGCAGTTTCCGATCTTGGCGTCGCGATCTTTGGCCGGAGCTACGATTATGTGAAGATGATCGGGCATCAGGACACCAGCGAGAACATGCCAGTCCGCTAATTTCCCGGCGGCATTTTTGAACGCTTGCATCGCCTCCTCTGTGGCGAGGACGGGCTTCCGGCCGGCCACACATATTGTGACAAAGTAGACGACCGATTGGTCCCATCGAAGCCAAACAGGAATCCTGGGAGGGTGACCCATTCCGACACGAGATTGTAGGACAACGGCCTCAATTGCCAACTCAGCTCAGCCGATGAAACTGGCGGCAGGCGATGCGCCTGCCCTACAAATCCGTCCCGCGCGTTGAAAATTGTGGGGCAACCTGCATTTGTCACTTCTTTGATCTTGCACCTTCACTCAACCCAACCGATGAAACGGGCGGCAGGCGATGCGCCTGCCCTACAATCCTACACCCCAAACTCAACTCGATGATCCAGAGTCAGCGTCAGTGAAAGAGCGGGATAAAGAATTATATTTATGCATTCAGGACTTCTTTCAGCGCGGCGATGCATTTTTGGTTCTGTTCCATGGTGCCGACGCTAATGCGAAGCCATTCGGGCAAGCCATAGTTCTGAATCGGCCTAACGATAATCTTCTTTTTCAGCAGCTGCTGAAATACCCCGGCCCCGTCGCCCACTTTCACCATGACGAAATTCGCCGCCGCCGGAACGAATTCCAGGTTCATTTTCGCGAACTCATCCTGCAGATAGGCACGGCCCTGATCGACCACGGCTTTGGTTTCGCGTTGATGAGCGACGTCGTCGAGAGCCGCGAGGGCGCCGATTTGACCAAGGCCATTCACGTTAAAAGGTTCCCGCGTTTTTTGGAGAATTTCGATCAGCTCGGGCCGGGCGATCCCATATCCCACTCGCAAACTGGCCAGGCCATGGATTTTTGAAAACGTGCGAAGCACCACGACATTTTTATTGTCACAGACGAACTTCAAAGTGTCCGGCGGTTGATCCAAAAATTCGAAATAAGCTTCGTCGAACACCACAATTACGTTTTCCGGAACGCGTGACATCAACCGATCGATCTCTGACTGGCTCACGAGCGCGCCGGTCGGGTTGTTTGGGTTGGCGATAAAAATAATTTTTGTCTGCGGCGTGATCGCGGCGGAAACGGCATCGAGATCCTGGTGAAAATTCGGGGTTTCGGTTTCTACGACGGAAGCGCCGAACAAATGCGCGATCAATTTGTAGGCAATGAAGGCGTGCCGTGTGGTGACTACTTCATCGCCTTCACGAAGAAAAGCGTGACCCAACAACTCGATAACTTCGTTCGACCCATTGCCGAGGATGATGTTTTCGCGCGCCAACCCGAGTTTGCCCGCGAGAGCGTTCCGTAGATAAAATCCGGCGCCGTCCGGATAAAGTTGGACCGAGTCCAGTGCGTCGCGCATTGCCGCGATTGCTTTCGATGATGGGCCGATTGGATTTTCGTTCGAGGCGAGTTTGATAATCTCCGCCGGATCCACCTTCAACTCGCGGGCCGTCTCTTCGATCGGTTTGCCCGGCTGATAAACAGCGATGTTTCGCAATTGCGGATTAGCCCGGTCCCAAAACGAAGTCATGCTCGAAAAGATTCCAGAGTTTCACACGAAGGCCCCGAAGGGTGCAACGGCCAAACGCTCTTTTGTCAGGCGCGGTGGTCTTTGCGGTCATTGGGTGAGGAATGCGGCAACAAAAAGCTGTTCAGCGTCATTGATCTGTTTGAATGTCCGCCGATATGAGGACTTTCGATTTTTTAGCCGCGTTGCCGTTTTATGGGCTGACCGTCACGCCATGGAAAATTGTCGGATGGCTTGGGGCCGGCATTTTTGGCGCGCGCTTTTTGATTCAATGGATAGCGTCCGAACGGGCCAAGAAAAGTGTGATCCCGTTTGGTTTTTGGGAATGTAGTGCCGTCGGTTCCATTTTAGTCCTGAGCTATTTCGCAATTTATCGGCACGATTCGGTCGGTGTGATCCAAAACTTTCTCCCTCTTCCGATTTACCTGCGAAACCTCTATTTTCGCTACAGCCATCACGAACCGAAACATGCCGGCGCGGAACCCCGGGTTGAAGAGTAGATATCTGGTGGCATGGCGCCCAGGTTGTATTCCGGGCGGCCCGTGCCATTTTTGTTGCCTGGTCGGGTTGCGGCCGACACCGCTGCCTGACAAAACTGCCCCAAACGCGGCTCGGCTCCTGCTCTAATCCAGGCCGATGCGTTTCCTCGCTAGACTGGCTGTTTTTGTCCTGCTTCTTTCGATCGTTTGGGGCGCGACAAACCCGATGACGACCAAGGAAATCAGCCTGATGCTGCGCTCCGGCTACTCGAATGCGACGGTGATGAAAGAGCTATCCGCGCGAGGGTTTTCAGAGGTCTTTGATTCGGGCGCGGAGCTCCAGCTCACGCACTCCGGGGCCAACGCAGAAATCATTGACGCATTGAAAAGCGGGCGTTATCGCGTCGCCGCTGTGCCACACCCGGCATCACCACGTCAACCAGCGACCAACTACGAAACGGGGGCCCCGGCGTTATTGGCACGGCCACCACAACAGCAGCAGGTAGAATCGCGGCCAGAAGCGGCGCAACCCGCGCCTCAATCACGGCCGCCGCAAACTGCGCCGCCGCAAGTGCACGATTCGATCTATTCACGAATCCAAGGCGATCTGGTTTGGTTGCATCAAGGCAGCATTGTTCCATTCGACGACCAGCCGCTCGAAACTAAGAAATATTATTTCCTGTTTTTCTCCGCGAACTGGAACCCGGCTGGACGAAAATTCGCCGGCGAACTCGTCGATTATTACCAGCAGGCTGAGCCACAACATCCGGAGATGGAAGTGATCTTCTTCAGCGCCGACCGATCACAGTTCGGAATGGAGACGTTGCTGACTCAAACTGCGATGCCATGGCCGGCGGTAGCATATGATAAGTTGTCCGGCAAAGCCGGCGATATCCAGCGTGCTTTGGTAAAGGAAATTCCGGCTTTGATTTTCGCCGATGCCGCCGGCAAAATTCTTGCCTACAGTCGCGGCGGCGACAATGCGGTCACCATGGAACAGGTACTTCGGCAGGCCGACCAGATTCTCAATTCGTCCGCGTCGACAGCCCGGCGCTGACTATTGGCCGGATCATTCGCGGAGGCAGCCTATTTTCGAAGGGGAAGGGTCGTCATCGGGGCGAGGGTTTTGAAGCCGTCGACTCGCTTGGCGCTGATCAGCAGTTTTTACTTCGGTAATTCGACGGGGCGAAACGCAGGTGTTCCGCCGTCTCTACCCTTCACGGTCCGAAAGCCGCGTCGGGTCGACTAAACGCCGGAGCATCCGGTTTCGAGCAACGCTCGTGCTGCCGCCAAATCTTTGCCGGCCGCCGTCAAGTTCGCCAGGAGATGGTGAGCCACGGCATAGGCCACACAAAGAAGCACCACGCCCAGAAATTCGCCGAGCGGAAACTGGATAAAAACCGTTCGCCTTTTCGGGCGCGATTCCTTCCCTTCGGCCTGACAGGTGATTTCCGATAGGTGCGGGACAGATTTGATTCCTGGGAATCGCCCGGTTTTTGTCAGGATCGGAGCTTATTGATTCGTTATTTACGCCAGAAGAGCGCCAATCATTGCCATAAAAAGCTTGACTATTTAGAGGCGAATCCCAAAGAATGTGGGCTCGGCGAATTCTTAGGGATATGAATAAACATTTCTTTTGGGCGGGGCTTTTTGTCGTCGTGTGCACGGGGAGTTTGATGGCGCAAATCACCCCGGCGCAACAGGCGGGACTAGATCTCGGATCCGACCTCAATTACGCGATTATCGCGCTGGGTAGCGGCGGAGAAAGTGGCAATACACCGAACTTCAATTGGAACAGCGGACCCGTGAACGGTGACGTGCTGATGGGGCAAGGCGAAAAGGCCAGCTTTTCCGGAGGTGGCAACGGCGGGTTGACCGCAGGACACATGCTCTATTACGACAACACCGTCACCAATACGGGCACATTCACTTCGTTGCAGACTCCCCCGCCCAGCTCTCAAGTTTCCACCAGCGTTACTCAGAACGCAGCGACCATCGCCGAAGGAGTTTCCAATTACGCAGCGTCTCTGGCTCCGACGCAGACTTTCGGCACCATCACGACGACAACGATTATCACCGGCAATGGTGGCTTAAATGTGATCGACATGACCGGTCTGCACGACTCCGATCTGACCCTGAGCGGAAATGCAAATGATTGGTTTGTCTTCAACATCACCGGTCAACTCCACACGAATCAACAGATGTTCCTGCAAGGAAATATCAATCCGGCCCATATCATCTTTAACATGTTGGGAACGGGAACGGTGGTGTTCCAAACCGCGGGCGGCGATTTGTCCTATGGAATCTTTCTGGCGACCAACGGCGGGAGCTTCCAGTTCTCGAACCTCAATCTGACCGGCGAACTGATTAACGTGGGCGGCGACGTCCAATTTGTTTCCGGTTCGAAGATCCCCGGCACGGTCCCGGAACCTGGTAGCCTGGCGCTGGTCGTCATGGGCGGTCTGGGAGTCTTGGGAGTCGCCCTCAAGAACGGCGGTCTGGGCCGCCGTACGGTAGGTTCAGGACCTACATTCGAGCACGCAAAAAATAATTTACAGTGGCACACAAATTTTATTGACGATGCGAACCAATTATGAGAATTATAGAACATATCAGTAATTTACCTATGAAATCGTTGTCTAAAATCGCTCTCGTATCCGTCATCGCCCTCTCCAGCGCCACCATTGCCGCCCACGCATCCATCGTTGATCTCGGCAACGCCGCCGGGTGGTCCGTTCTGACCTATAACAGCAACAATACCTCCGATTCGGCCTTTCAGAATGGCCCGATCGGCGTCGTCAACGGCGATTGGACCCAAAGCGGCGGTGGCCAAACAGATACCCAGCAGCCGACTCAGGTCGTCCTGAGCCCTGGCCATAAAAACAACGGTCCTAGCGTTGAGACCACGGTTTTTGATGCGCCCCGGCTGAATTCGGCCTGGACCGACGCCGTGAATGCCTCAGCGGCACTGGCATCCCTCACGCCGACCCAAACACTGGGTGCAATTACGACCGGTCAGACGATTGCCAAGAACTCGGTTGGCAACTACGTCCTGAGCATCTCCAGCATTAACCTGAACCAAAGTGCGCTGACCTTGAGTGCTCCAGCTGGTTCGACTTTCGTGCTAAATATCTCAGGCAACGTAACCCTGAATGGTGGCAGCCAGGGTAACGGTATCCTGCTTGCCGGTGGGCTGAAGAGCAGCGACGTCTTCATCAATTTGACTGGTGTGAACAGCAACATCACGACGAGCGGCGGCGGCAATGCACAACAGATTTACGGAACCGTCTTCGCGGTGGGGAGCGGTGCTTCGGTGAACCTCCATCCTGGTCAGATCAACGGCGAAATTATCACCACCACACTTGACCACTTCCTCCGGTGCCCTCGGAGTGGTGCCGGAAGTGACGCCGAGCTCAGTCATCTTTGGTTTCCTTGGTTTAGTTGTCGCGTTCAGCTCGCGGCGCGCGTTGATGGCGCGCTTCCGCTTAGCCGACGCACAACGGAATTCGGTTAGGTAAGTAAGAATAGTTGGTTTGTTTTGCGTAACGGCGTCCCAGACTGCAGGGACGCCGTTCTTTTTTTTCCAAATCGAGGTCGCTCGTCACTCGACCTGATCGGACGGGTGATCGACCCGATAACGACCGCTGCGCGGGTCAAAACACACAATGCGTCCGCTGGCGACACCCCCCGCTAGCCAATCACCGCCTCCCGCATCGCGCACTATGAGTTAGCCGCGCCAGGCCGGGATAGGCCGGGAGGCTAAAGGACCGACCGAAAAAAACCAATGTCTTAAAAACAAAGGTATGAGGATGGAGGTTGTGTCGAAAATGCTCTGCGCTGCGGTCCTGGCTACTAGCTCCCTGGCCGCGAGCGCGTCGATGATTGGTGACGTCGATCTCGGGACGGCCGGCAATTTCACGCTTTTGGCGTTGAACGGTGATATCCAAGATTCCGGTCCAACCGGTCCGCAAGCAAGTCCCGACAGCGTCGCGGGATTGGTTGGTGTCGCATCCTCGGGCTACCAGTTCCAGGACTCAGGTAGCCGAATCTACAATGGCCCGATTTATCTGCATTCGGGAGACACATTCAACAATTCGGCTCCGGGCGTTCCTCAGCCGACGATGAGTGCCGCCGTGGATGGGATGCTCGAACAAGCTAAGAGCGACGCTGTCGCAGCTTCAAACTTCGCAGCCGGGTTGGCTGCGACCGCCAGTTACGGAAACATTAACAGCTCAATGTCGATCACTAAAAATATGGCTGGCAAATACGTGTTCGACATTCAGAGCATCAACTTCTCCGGGGAAAAACTCTCACTCTGAGTGCGCCGGTTGGAAGCAGTGTGATTTTGAACATCGGTTCCGGCGGTGTCACCCTATCGCCCGGCAGTATCCTGCTGTCCGGTGGATTGACTGCGAACAATGTCCTGATCAACTACACCGGCACAGCAAACATCAGCACCAGTGGTGGCTCTAACATTTCGCAAATTTTCGCTAATATTCTTGCTCCGAATGCACACGTTCAACTGACCCCAGGATACGTGAACGGATTCATTATCGCTGCCAGCATTCAAATGGCCTCCGGCGCAAATATTATTCCCGTACCGGAAGTCGCGTCGCAGTCGGTCATTTTCTGTTTCCTTGGCTTAGTGGTAGCGATCAGTGCACGCCGTGCGTTGACCGTGCGTTCGCGTCGGATGGTCGCGCCCCGGAATTCCGTTAGGTAAGCCAAGCTGGTTTGTTCCAAGTAACGACGAAGCTCTTCGAATTGATCGCAGCGACGCGTCGAGAATAAAATCTCCAGGGACACGGTTCCGATAATCCGTCGCCCGCCCAGTCTCAGGCAGCGATAACTGGACGCTCCATTGCTTAGGAGCGACCGACGCCCACACAGCCGTGGTCAAATGAGAAAGGCCGCGGTGAGTGACCGCGGCCGTATTCTCGAATGATTCCCGGCAGTTCTCGATTAGTAAACGATCGGGTGAAGCCCGTAATTGGTATCCAACGAGTTGCGGCTTGGATCCGAGTCATCCTCGAACCAGCTCGCGAACGCATAGTTGGTAGATCCGTTAGAGGAAGTCGAGGTGTTGCCGGAACCGCCGGTCCAATTGGTCAGAGCATCATCGTAATAATAGCTGGCGCCGCCGCTGATATTCATCGTGTTCCCAATGAGTGCTCCAATCATGAGCCCGCTTCCGGAAATGGTAATCTTGGAATCCGGAGCTTCGATCGTTCCGATGAAGTTGGCGCTACCTGAATCGGTGACGTCTCCGCCACCGACAACGATGAACTGTTGGTTTCCAGCGAAGCCGCTTTGATTATTAAACGAATTGCCCGACGTCGTCGACGCTGCCATCTACGTAATAGGTGACGTGAACGCCGTTTGGTTCGGTGATAACCCCGCTGCCCGAAGTCACGAAGTTACCGGTAACCCAAAATTCAATGTAGGTTGTTCCATTCCCACTGTTCGGGGAAGTGATAGTGAGCGTTTTTCCGCCGGGGACGGTGAAATCTCCGTTCACCTTCACCTTGTAAGGGTTTGCCGCGCTGTTGTTATTCGAGGCCGGGCCAATTGTGGTAAAGGGAAGGTTGCCGCCGCCGGTATAGCTGATATCGGGTGTCCAGGTCGGGTTCGACACAGTCGGTGGCGTCGCATTAAACGGTGTGGTGATTGAGCCTTGGACGTTAGCAGTGTTGGAGGGAGCTGTTCCCGTCGTGCTGTAACTCATTCCGCCATAGACATAGGTATTGGTGAGATTCGAGCCGTTCGCGTTGATCATCCCAATCAGCGTCTCCGTGTAATCGGTGCTGCGATAGACGGTCGGGGCGGTTACAAATGTCGATGTGGGGACCGTACTGGAATTGTAATGAGCCATGGTGGCGCTGCCACTCATCGTGAGCGCACCTTTCAGGTAAACGCCTTTGCCGCCCCACGGACTGGTACTGCTAGTTACAGGGCCTTGCGGATTGACGATTACCTCAACCGTCCGGGTCGGACCCCTAGTGGTGCCACTGGGATTCTTATTAAAGTTCATCGCGATCGTGTTTCGAAGATCGTTATCAAGCCGGTTATTCGAAACGCGTTTGAGCAAGGAAGAATTTGACGGATAGATCGTCTGTCCGGTAGAACGGATTCGATACCATTGCCCGGAAGTGGGGGTGTAAAGGGTGCCGGTGGTGCCATTGTTGCCCCCAAGGGAGTCGAGTGTGACCCAGGCGGAAGTGCTGGTAGCTCCTTCGGTGTTCGGGCTGGTCACCGTCAGAGACGAAGAAGGATAGTAGTAGTAAACGTTGTTGCCGGGCGTACCGGTCGGGGGCGCAGTCGGTGGCGCCAGTGCCGTTGGTTCTACGGCCGGCAGCGCGTAGGTCGAAGTCGAGTAACTGACGCTTTTCCAACCCTGCCAGGGCGACGGGCTGGACGAAGCCTGAGCATTGAGCGCTCGAATGCCTACATCGATGCCCGCTTCAGCCGCGGTCAAAGCTTGTTGCCAGCCAGCCGTTCGCATTGCCGAACCGCTGTTCTGGGTTGAGATGTAAAGACTGGTCGCGCAGATCATGGTCATGATCGTGATCGTCATCATCGCGACAATCAAAACACTGCCTGCGTCCTTCCGTTCGGGTTACTTTGTTCATAAGTATTTTTAGAATTAACGGGCAGAAGGGTTTCGCAGAAAGGTTTGGATCGCGACCGTGGTCGCTTTGACATTTTGAATTTTCGAATACTGGTTGCTGGACCGATAATAGACGTCGCCCACAATGGTCGAAGGATTGCCGGTGTTGTTGATCACGTACCAATCACCGTTGACTCCGGTTCCGTTATCCGGCGCATGATCCGGATTCCATTTGCCGCTGCGCCAGGTACCCGTTCCGGTGTTGTGCAGGAAATTCGGAAAGAACATCACGCTGCAGCTGATCGAATTTGTCAGGTTGGTGGCGGTGACCGCGAAGCTGGAAACATTCTTTGCAATCGCGGTGATGACATCGCTTCTCACGGTCGTGTCGGTTGAATCTTTTACGATGACTTCACGGGTAAAATTGGTTCCGGTCTGCTGATAGCTCACGGTGACAATGTCCGTGTTGGCTGTTACGACTCCGCCGCTCACCGTCCCGTACTGAAGCTTGCCATTCGTTAAAGTCGGCGTGTTAAAGGTCGCATTGCTGCTGGTCGGACTGTTGTAATATGTCGGTAGCGTCAAAATCAGCGCGGTGTTGCCGGTGTTTGAGTGGGCCCAGCTTCCGTTGACAAACGAGCCCGTGTCCGTGTAAGGCGTCGCATTGGTATTGCTTCCGGGAACATTTCCCGCGATCGCGCGCCGGCAGTCCAACGCGATATAATCAAGCACTCGAAGTTGATCCGCTTGGGCGGTCGAATAACCTTCCAAAGCCGCATAGCTTTTCTGCAACGAAACGCCGGCGAGAACGATTGCGGCCAGAATAAAACTGCCGCAGGTGATGCTGACCAGCATTTCGACTACGGTGAATCCGTGCACGCAAAATCTGTTAGGCTTTTTCATTGGCCGCCTCCGATGTTTCCTCGACCGACAACGGAAGTCATTTCCCGTTTTCGGGATCGCCCATCGGCGCCGTTCCAAGTCAATCTGATATCGACCTGCAGAAGATCGTAGTTAGCGATGCATGAACTTGATGTGCAGGTCGATTCCAGCGAACCGACGCTGGTCAGACTGCCGATAGGATTTGCGGCATTTCGGAGCCAGGTGTTACTGGCCGCGCTCGACGGAGGAGTGTTCCCGTTCGCATCCATGTAGCCACTGATGATGATTGTCTCACTCAAGCTTCCAGTTATTCCTCCAAGCTGCGCCTCGGAAACGGTCCCGTTGCGGACGACGTCCGCGGCAGTCTTCGGCGACGGGCTTGGATTGGCCGACGACACGGTGGTGGCCAAGCCAACAGCCTGGCTATTCGAGGTATCGTACATGGCATAGGGCAGAGATCGAAACGCTTCCATCCTCTCCTGCATCATCATGCTCGCAGCGGTAGTTTCGCGCTGGTTTTTGAGCATGATCAAAAGCCGTTGGTTGGTAGCAAAAGCGGCCAGCCCGAAGACGACTGCGACAATGGCAGCCACACCGGTCTCAATCAGGGTAAAGCCGCCGATTTTGGCGTTTCTAATGGAGAGATGCATGCGGGAGCGGGTTTGGAGTCTATAAAAGCAATAAATATGCCGAAAATCCGTAAGATTCGACTCTGAAGCCCTTTCGTATCAGCACCTGCTGCGCCACCCCGGGGCTCCGGCTCGCTCGACCCAGCGCCAACTCGCCCGGGAAAGATGCTGATTATGCGGAAAAGATCTAAACCGGATGAAACGATCTCCCGATCGCCTTGGCCCTATTTCGTTCCCCGCCGGAATGGAACCACCTGGTTTCCTCAGGCTTGGTCGTGAGCGCAGGTCTTCTTCGCGTCTCGATTTCGAGGCCGGCGCCGGCCGGCGCGGTTGAACGTTGCCGTGAGGCGGTTCTTACTGGCTAACGACCTGGCCGCCGCTGGTGATGACCACCTGATTAGCGATCGCCTTGCCGTAAATTTTGCCACCGCTCAGGTCGAGCTTGCGATTGTAGGCCAGCATGATTCCCTGCAGGCTCGTTCCTTGATTCAGCGAGACTTGGCTACCGGCACCCATGACGTTGAATAAGACGTGGGAGGCGAGTAGGCCGCCCGAGAGGACAACCTTGGAATTGTTCAGGGAAAAATTATTCGCCACGTTGATGATGTACGTCGTCATGGCCGTGCCTTGCAGCGTGAAGGTTCCGCTCGTCATGACAAAGTTTTGCAGACTCAGAACGATCTTGCTACCGAGCAGACTGGAGTCTGCCACCGTCATGCTCTGACCGGTGTTCACATTGTTCAAAGTCGTATGGATGTTATTCACCGTGTATTGGGAGCTGTTGGAAGCCATTTCTTGAGCGGCAGCGTACGACAGGCCCGCCGAGTCGTTCACATTGGCCACGGCGTTATCCAATAACGCTTGTTGGCTCGTATTATCATCAAATCCGCTGCGCAAACCGGTGGTCGTTTTGCCGTGCTTTTTGCCAGTAATGGTCGCCGGCCCGGACATCGAGAATGTCCCGTAGTCGTTCATGAAGAAGTCGCCTTGAATCTGACCGTCAGACATCGAAAAGTTGCCTTTGCCCCCAATGCCGACATTTCCAACCACCAGTGAGGGCCCGGTGATGTTGTCGTCGTACGCGTTCAAATCCCCACGCGCCAGAACGCTGAACATGCTCGCCCCCCCGACGTTAATCGATCCGTCGGCGTTGGTGTCGTTATACGCGCGCGCGACAGGCGCAACTAACGCACACATTGCGATTGCTAACGCTAAATTTGTGCTCCGGAAAAGGTGCATAGTTTACCGGCCCTCACTATGGGCAAACCCTCGCCGTGGAGTCAAGCCTAAAACGGTAGGCTAAAAAGGACTAAATTCCCGGGCGCCCGGCCCTTCGGGACACGTTGAAAGCCAGTACGCAGATTACCAATAAAACGACGGGCCATAGGGCATCGCTCTCCGGAACGATCGCGCCGAAGGTTTCCACGTTGGAAAACTGAATTTCATTGGTGGCGTCATTCGCGTTCCAACCGAAGAATTTGAAAGTCGCGCTGGTGACGTTGTCGGCGTTGGTCAGCGGCGTGAAGTTGAAGGTGTAGCTTGTCATCGGTGCGTTAACCGGCGTCCAAGCGAATGTGGCATAGGCGGTCGACGAACCGTTCACAAATAAGGCGACTTCCGCCTGGATCGTGCCTGCTCCGTTTTTCAGCGAGTCGAAAGTCAGCTGACTGAGATTGAGCTGGTAAAGTGGATTGGCGGTGAGGGTGAAGGCGGCAAAAACCGTTGGATCGAGAGTGCTGCCTTGCGACCAGTTCTTGCTCCCGAAAACGCCTTGCGCCCCGGTTCCCGTTAAGCCGCCATTTCGAGTGAAATCGCTGAAAGTCGCGCCAGTCGGTTCTCCATTGGTCTGCTCGGTCGCCAGTCCGGATCCAGGCGACCCCGGGAAATCATAGGTGTAAATCACGCTTGCCCGAGCGGTAAAAAAACCAATCAGCGTGATAACGAAAAGGCAGGAAAGTTTGGCGAGTCGAAAACGCACAAATTCGATATCACGGACTCGTCAGGGCGACTGATGGTGGATCGGCGATGACGCCCAGGCTGTTACTAAAATCGATCTTCGATTCGTTCGGGAAATGCATTCCATTTTCGGAAAGAAACGGAGCGGTCGGTTCGGTCGAGACGCTGCCAAAAGCGGAGAGTTCGGCGACCCAAAACGGGTTGTGGCTGGGCTGGTTTCGCGTCCACCGGAAAACCAAGTATCGGACGTTGGTTTCAGTGAAGTCGACTTTTGCTTCGTTTGGGTGAACTGGATCTGCGACACAGCTCACCGGCGTGCCGCTTAAATGAGCAAACGTTTTTGGCAACTCGGTAAGCAGATAGACCTCGAGCGTCGCATTCTCGTCGCTCTGAAAAACGGAACTCACCCGATGCACCGGCTCCTGGCCGGACAATTCCAAAACCACAGTCGGATGGAGATCGTTGCCGGAAAATCGATAAGCAGTCTTCGGATCGTTATCAATCATCCGGGCCGCGAAGGCGATCGCTCCCGAGCTAACGGAAACAATCCGGGCCTGCGATTGCGATTTGGCCAAATCAAAGCCGACGCCTGTTGTCGTCCTAACGACAACGGTCGGCTGAACGGAGTCCTGTTGGTTCGATTCGTCGGCGGCATTGCCGCTCGCCGCACCGAGGAGGAGCAAGCCGGTCACGCAAGCTGTCGGGAAAAATCTCATGGCCGTTCCTGCCTAAAGCTAGGATTGGGCCAACGGTGTGGTTTGTGGAGCAGAACTCCGCGGTTTGACTACGCGCCGATGACTATGGCTGCGTTCGCTCTCGGGTTCTCCAACGCCAGGTTGAATGAATTCTTTCAATGTCAGTTCGCCAGTCTGTGACATGTCCAGCTTGAGGGTTGGTCCATCCACGGGCACGTCAAAGCTGGGAGAGGCCTTCTTTAGCAGGTCGATGGCCCGCCGCACCTTCCCTTTATCGGTACAATAGAGAATAGTGGTCTCTTCCGAGATCTGGTGGTTCTCGAATGCAGTAAGCAGGCAATGATCGAAACTCTGCCAACCGAAGGTCCTCGCCGCGTCGATGATTTCAGCAAAGGTTTTTCCTTCCGCTTCGCCGTAACGGATCGATTCTCGCGTTCGCAAACTGCTCCCGAGGATTTCGCTGATCAACAAGCGGCCTTCGTTAATTCTCGGCACCAAGCGCTGGCTCACGATGTAACGAACCGTATCCGACAAGCGGTAACGAGTTTGATCTTCCTCGTCTTTGCTGAAAAAGCCGAGTATTCGATTGATCGTCTGGCCGGCATTAATTGTGTGCAGCGTGCTGAACACCAAGTGGCCGGTTTCGGCGGCGGTCAGGGCGATTTCCATCGTTTCGCGATCGCGAATCTCGCCGACGAGAATGACTTTCGGCGCCTGCCGAAGCGCCGCGCGCAAGCCGTCGGCGAAGTTCCGAAAATCGCGGCCGAGTTCCCGATGACTGATCGCCGCGGACGCATTTGGGTGAAGAAATTCGACGGGATCCTCCAGCGTGACGATGTGAATCGGGTAGTTCTGATTGATCTCGTTGATCATCGCCGCCAGCGTGGTTGTTTTTCCAGTGCCGGCCGCTCCGGTGACCAGAATAATGCCGTTTTTTTCCTGCACGATCTCGCCAAAAATGGAAGGCAAGTTCAGGCCATCTAATGTCGGCACGCTCGATTGCAGTTTGCGCATCACGATCGCTCGCCGGCGATTTTCCTTGTAAATATTCACCCGGAATCGGGCCACGTTTTCGATTGCATAGCTGCAGTCACAGGCTCCGGTCTCGACGAAGTCCTTGCGAAGCCGATCGTCCTCGCTGATCACGTAATCCGCCAGCTTTTCGATAAAATCCTCGGTTAATGGCGCAACGTCGATAAATGGAACAAGGCGTCCGTCCGTTTCCAGCAAAGGAGGTTTCCCAGCGAGAAAAAGCAGATCTGAAACTCTTTCTCCGCTGCCCAGCATAGATTCGAGCAACGAATCGACCGATTTGCGGTTCATCCGGCGTATGCCCTCAGCTAGATTTGTTCCGTTTCGTTCTGAGCGAACAAGAAGTGTGGTTGCGTTTATCGATCGGCGTTCGCCGGCGTTTGGATTCGCAGGAACGCATTTTGCACAAGCGCCTTTTCTTCCGGCAAAAGCCGCGCTTTCTCGCCGGCTTTCAAAAATTCCATTGCGCGCGGGTCGTGCAGAGCCGCCAGGCAAATGCCGTAGTAAACACTGATCGACGGATCGCGAAGTTGTTCCGGGGTCAGCGATTCCAAAACCTTGACCGCCCCGTTTGGATTACCCTTGGTCAGAAGCGAGTAAGCATAAGTCGTCACGTAGGCGGGGTTCATAGGCGCCTTCCGATACACTTCGGCGGCCAACCGCCATCCATCCTCTCGATTCGCGTTCAGGAGAAGTTCAACCTGAGCAAGATTATTTTTCAGGTCGGAACTATCCATGCCGCTTTGGAAGAGACGAAGAAGAACTTTAAAAAGACCCTGGGTGTCGCCGTTGCTCGAATAAAGTTGATAAAGAGTCTGCAGCGCCTGGGATTGTTTTTCGGGAAATTTGGCCAGAGACCACAACAGATCGGTTGCTTCACGGGTCCATTTCCACTCCGCCGCGATTTTGATCAACGTCGTGATTGAATCGGGCTGATCGGAGGCCGCTTTCACCGCATTCGACCATTCCCGCTCAAATCCGGCCGGCTTATCTTCCCCGCGCATCGCGCGCGCCAAGTAGGCGTATCTCAAGAACTCTAATCCCTGCCAATTCGCGCCTTTAATTGCAGCTTCCAGTTTTTGCCAATCGGCCAAACGACTATCGATTTCCGCAATGGTCATTGGCAGCGGCCATTTTCGAAGAGTTTCCTCGGGCAAAGTTTTGATCAGATCGTTAGCCAGGATGTTCAAGTTATGTTGACTCATCCAAGCGAGCAGCGTGGCCAAGTCCTCCAGATGCTGGGGCGCTTCCTTTTCCAGGTTCGTCAGGTAATCGCTGAACTGCGGGTCGTTGAGTTGATGCAAAAAATCGAGATAGAGCAGCCGATCATTGATCGTTGCTTCGGGATAATCCTGCAGCTCGCGGGCGAGTTGTAAGAGATCTCCGGCGCTTTCTCTTCGGGTGATTCCCTCCGTAATCAAGGCACGGGTAGCGGCCACCCGCTGCTTCGGATCTTGCCGCAGTTCATTCAAAATTGTTTCTCCGGCCGCGCGCTGGTTCGGATCGGTGGAAAGATTTTGGATGACGCCAAGGTGCAATCGATAGTTCGAGTTTTCAGGTTCGAGCCGAACGGCTTCCGACCATTCCATTTGCGCTTTTTCATTCTCGCCCCGCGCCTGAGCGAGCAACCCGGCCACGGCATGGTAGCCGGCGGTCTGTCGCGAAGCTTCATTCACTGACGCCAAGGCGCGCTCCGCCGTGCCCAGTTCGTTGAATTGCAAGGCGCATCGCGCGAGCGCGAGCGCGTCTTCGGCTGATTGCGGCTCGAATTCCACGACACGCTGCCGCCAGAATAAAGCGCCTCGATCGTCGCCGCGCTCCGCGAGCTCGGCAATAACCCGCGCGGCCGGCGCGCTCCTCCCGTTAATGGCCAGGACGTTGCGAGCGGCCAAACTGGCGGTCCGATAGTCGCCGTGCTGAAGGGCGTAAACCGAGCTCCGGATGAGGCGCCGCTGCTGCCAACGAACATAGCCGCCATGAGCGCCCCAGATCGCGGCAATCAAGAGGATGAAGCCGAACAAACCACCGAGCAGCAGCTTCGTGTAGAAGTTCTCGGCACGTTGATGTGAAGGAAGTAATCGGCGTCGCATCGAGGTTTGAGATCGAGCTTTAGTGAGATGGGGCATCGAAGACAGGACGCCTTCGTTCCAAGCAAATACTATTCCGACATCTGATCGGCTGCTAGTCCGGCACTCGGTTGAAAACGCCGGTTCCTCACCGGCTCGCAACCTGCTCGGAGTCGGCTACCGTATGTCCCCGATGAAAATGATCGAGGAGCGTGTCAATATTCCTCCGGCGTCTCGCGCACGAGTGAATCATTGGCCGATCGCGATCGTGCTGTTGTTTCTTGCGCTGGTTTCACTCGAAGCCATCCGGCAACTCCAGCCGACTTGGTCGTATAATCCTCAATATAGTTATGGTTGGAGCGTTCCCTTCCTCGCCCTCTATTTGTTTTGGCGGCGCTGGCTTTCGCGACCCGCTCCGGAACCGCCGATCGGACGGTCGTTTCTCGTCGGAACGATGGTTTTGCTTGCTCTATCTGTGTTGCCGATCCGCTTCCTGGCCGAAGCAAATCCCGACTGGCGAATGCTGAGTTGGAGCATTGCGCTGGTCACGGTCGCATTATTATTGGGTTCAATCTATTTGATCGGTGGCCGGGCATGGCTGCATTATTTCTGGTTTCCCGTTGCTTTCTTTTTAGTGGCTGTGCCATGGCCAATGCATCTCGAACAAGTGGTCACGCAGAATCTGATGTATGCCGTGACTCGGATTAATGTGGGAATTTTGCAGCTCTTTGGGGTGCCGGCGCTTCAGCACGGCAACGTGATTGAAGTCGGTTCGGGATTCATCGGTATCGAAGAAGCGTGCAGTGGTGTGCGCTCCCTTCAGGCTACATTGATGATTTCGCTGTTCCTGGGGGAGCTTTATTTGTTTTCCGCCCGGCGTCGCGTTCTCCTCGTCCTCATGGGCGCGGCGCTCGCGTTTGTTTGCAACGTCGCGCGGACGGCATTTCTCGTGGCGGCCGGCGCCAGAAACGGACCACACGCGATCGAGGCATGGCACGATCCCGCCGGGTTTACCATCCTGCTCGTCTGCCTGTTTGGTCTTTGGATGATCAGTTTGGCGATGCAACGCCGGTCGGCGATTGGGCCGGAGACCGTGCCAATGCAAAACAGTAATTTTTCATTGTCCGGCTTCGCGCGTTTGGCGACCGCCTTGATTATCATTCTTCTGGTCAGCGAAATTGCCGTCCAGACCTGGTATCGTTCGCACGAGCAGAATGCGGCCGCGCGCTGGACCGTTTCATGGCCCACATCCGCGCCGAATTATCAGACCGTGCCAATCGCGCCGGAATCGGCCGCATTATTACAATACAGCGATGGCGGCGGCGCGAGCTGGCAAGCGGCCGATGCCCGACGGTGGACGATGTATTTTTTCAATTGGCTGCCCGGACGCACCGCCGCCTTGTTTGTCAAAATTCACCGCCCGGACGTTTGTCTTCCGGCGAGTGGCCTAACGATGGAACACGACAGCGGAATGAAAGTCGTTTTAGTCAATGGCGTGAATCTGCCGGTGCGCGCCTATCGCTTCGACGATCATGGAATTCCGCTTCACGTCTTTTATTGTTATTGGGATGCGCGATCCAACTATGACAACGTCGCGGCGGCTGAAGAAGAAGATTGGACCGCTCTAGGCCGCATCCGAGCCGCGCTGCGGGGCCGTCGCGAAGTCGGCGCGCAAATGCTCGAGATCGTCGTTTGGAATTACGACGATGACGCAGCCGCAAATGAAGCTTTGGAGAAAGAATTAGCCGCGATTGTTCACAAGGCGTCCGCCTGAAGGGTGTCCCAGAGTCGACAATTCGTCTGCTCGCCATATTCTCCTGGGCTATGGCCGAAGATTTGCATGATCCGCGTTATCAGCACGAGACCGGCGGTTTGCGCCGGCGCGATCTCGACCCGGATCCAATCAAACAATTTTCAAACTGGTTTACCGCGGCGATTGAAGCGCAAATCCGCGACGTGAATGCCATGAGTCTGGCCACGGCCGGGACGGATGGTAAGCCGTCGGTCCGGATCGTCTTGTTGAAAGGATTCGATCAGACGGGGTTCGTCTTCTTTACCAACTACGAAAGTGAAAAAGGAAGGCAACTCGAAGAAAATCCGTTCGTGGCCCTCGGATTTTATTGGATCGAGCTCGATCGACAAATTCGAATCAACGGTCGGGCCGAAAGAGCATCGCGTGAAGAATCCGAACGTTATTTCCACTCGCGTCCAGTCGGCAGTCAGCTCGGCGCCTGGGCCTCGCGTCAAAGCCAGGTGATCGACGCTCGGCGAATTCTGGAGGCTCGCGCTGCCGAGATGCGCGAACGTTACGCGAACAAACCCGTCCCCTTACCGCCACACTGGGGCGGATTTCGAGTGATTCCGGAGCGAATGGAATTCTGGCAAGGCCGGCCGAACCGATTGCACGATCGCTTTCGCTACACCCGAAAGCCGGATGGGCATTGGCAAATCGATCGACTCGCGCCTTAGCTAAATTCCACCGCGCATCCCGCGATCGGAATCGCGCGGCCCGATATCCTGACTCATCTTCGCCCAAGCCGCGTGAACGGCGTGGCGGGCATGGTCCCAGGGCAGGGCGGAACCGGGTTTGTTTCGCTCGTAATCCAGCGCGAGGTCGTCCTGGATTTCTTCGTAGCTTTTGTCCGGATATTTGTGAAATCCCTCGTAGCCGGTCTGATACGCGTGCGCGTAATCTTCGTAGTCGTGTTCCGGTTTCGCGTAAGGCTGCTCGGCGTGATGTTCGCGCCAGTAATTCTCTTCTTTTTCTGACATGTTGTTCCTTTCGCTTTCTCCACTATTGTTTCGGTAATCAACCAAAGAGTGGATGTTTGTTAAACGCGAGTACTCCGCTTTCGGCGAATTTATTATACCATGAAGGAACACGGCGACGATTGGGTAGAAGATAATCCGACAGCCGCGGCGATGGAGCCGCGGGGAGATGCCTGGGAGCAAACTAAGCAACGAGCCGGTCGGATGCGGCAGCGGACGGAATTGTATGTTCGCGAAAATCCCATGCCCATGCTCATTGGCGCGCTCCTAGCCGGGGTTGCCATCGGCTTTGCCATTCGCCTCGGCAGCGACGCAAAAGACGAGATCAAAACGCCGGCTCGCACTTTTAAATGGAGCTTTCTTTCCCTGCCTTTCCTCTGGCCATTGCTGAAATCGCTGCGCGAAAAGTACGAAGATTCTGCCGACGCGGTGAAAGACAATGTGGACCGGCTGAAAGGCATCGACATCGACCGCTACACCAAGCCCATCCGCAAACAGTGGCGAAGCTGGTTGAGATAATTTCGCGGCCGCAGGCGTGACGCCCGGAAGGTGGTTCGCTTCGCCGCCGACCCTGCTGTCTTTACAAGAATCTTGAACGTCCGCGGTTCCTCGCGGAAAGTTCCCGACTTTCGCATGGGCAGCGTCCAATCCAACAGCCGGCCAAGCTGGCAAAAAAATCCGGTCTTCGAATTTTTCGCCTCGCTAAAACTCGCTGTCGTTTTGTTGATCGTTCTCATCGTCGCTGCGATCGCCGGCACGATTTACGAGTCGAGTTTCGACGCGAAAGTGGCGCGTGCCTATATCTACGGCGCGCCCTGGTTTAATTTTTGGCTGGTGCTGCTCGGCGCCAATCTCACGGTATCGGCACTTTCCCGTTGGCCGTGGAAAAAGCATCACACCGCGTTTCTGATTACTCATCTTGGAATCATTACGCTTCTGATCGGTTCGCTAATCGGCCGGATTTGGGGAATTGAGGGAAGCATGACGTTGTTCAAAGGCGATCCACCGACCAATCGCCTCCTAATTGATCAGCACCAGCTCCGGGTGCACGATCTCGACGGGATCGTGAAAGGTTATCCCGCAGAGTTTTTGCATCGGCCGCCTACTCCGCAACATCCGCGAGAACTCGATACCCTGGCCAGCGGCGCGCGACTGAGCATTGTCGATTACGCGCCGGAGCTTGAAGGAAAATTGAATCCGCGACCGGTGCAAGAAGGTGGCGTCCAAGCGGTTCATTTTAGGATCAATACCGCCCTGATGAATCAGCACCTCGAGAACTGGTTGCTCGCGGACGATCCCCAGAATGGAAATTTCTCGATGGGCTTGGCGAAAATTGAATTGAAGCATGGATCTGCTTTTTCGGTGGAGGCAGGCGGGCCGGCGGCGAAGCAGGAGCCTGGCTCCGCGCCACCAACGACACATGCCCAGTCGCAGAAAGGCCAAGAGGCCGAGCTCGAAGAGTCTATTTTCGCATTCAGCAAGGCGCCCGATCAACAAATCGGACATGCCAACAAAGGCGGAGGTACCGGCGCGAAAGTTCATCTTCTTGCGTCTGAGGGAGGAAACAAAGGTCGCATCGCCGTTTCGTTAGGCGGCAAGGAAGCAGTTTTTGATGTCGCGGAAAATCTGAATCGTGAAACGAAGATTGGTGATTCGGCTTTCACGATGAAAATTGACGGTTATTGGCCCGACTTTCGAATTCAAGATGGCAAGCCCGGTTCGTTGAGCGACCAGCCTAACAACCCGGCTGTGCTCGTGACCATTCACGGCAAAGGTGTTCCGGTTGCTGAAACCGAAACCAACAACCCCCACGGAAATAGTATGATGCCTACGACTGGCGGCCCTCCCACGATGCCCGCCGCCGGCGAAGAAGCACCGAACCGTTTGACCCTGTTCGTTGCCGATGACGGTCGAATCACTTACGAGCTGGTCTCGCGCAAGAACGGAAAATCTTCCGGCCAACTGACTCTGAACCAGCCGCTCACTACCGGATGGGCCGATTGGCAGCTGGTAATCGATAACTACCTGCCGCACGCCGAAGCTTGGACGGATTTTTTTCCGGCCCGATCTCCGTCGGCCTCCACTGTGCCTAACGAGTTGCCTGATGGAGTGCGCGTCCGATTCGAGCAGAACGGCGAGAAGTTGGAGCAGTGGGTCCCCTCGGGCTGGCAAATCACCGTTCCGACATCCCCGCAGCCGACGTTTGTTTCCTACGGTTATCAGACAATCCAGTTACCCATCGGTCTCGAGCTTCTCAACTTTGAAGTGACCAGAAACGAAGGCAGCGACACGCCTGCCAGTTTCAAAAGCACCTTGCACTTATCGACTCCCGAAGGCGAAACAGCCACCGGCTCCTGTTGGATGAATCATCCTTTTAGCTTTCCCGGCGGTTTGTCGCATACCTGGACCGGATTGACCTACAAGCTTTCGCAAGCGTCCTGGAATCCGGAGAATCTTTCCCAAAGCACCATTCAGATTCTGCGCGATCCGGGATGGTTTTTGAAATGGATCGGTTCGCTTCTGATTGTCGGCGGAGTGTTTATGATGTTTTATCTCCGGCCTTATCGAAGACAAACGGTGGGCGAACAGATTCTGCCATCCGCGCCGAAACCGAAACGCCATGTCATGGCCGCGGAACCGGTCGAGGAAGTCGTTTCGGCGAAGGCAGGTTGATGAAACAAATCGAAAGATATGCGCTGATCGCGGCCGTGTTCGTGATGGCGGGGTGCGGTGGCGGCAAAAAAAGTCAGCCCTGGCTGGGAGGCGCGATTCGGCCTAACAACAAGTGGGGATATTACAGCAGTTCCCCGGTCACGCGCTGGGATCCGGACGGTCGGGATATGACGCTGCTGAACGAATTGCGATACACCGATCCCGACGGAGTGGTTTGGATTGCTCCGGCCGGCTCGGTGGTTGATGGCGCGTCCATTCCGCGATCGCTTTGGTCGGTCATGGGCGGCCCGTTTGAAGGAAGATATCGCAACGCATCGGTATTACACGACGTCGCCTACGATCAACACAACCGGCCGTGGCAGGATTGCGACCGGATGTTTTATAATGCCATGCGATGCAGCGGCGTCGGCGCGGTCGAATCTAAGACCATGTATTACGCGCTCTATAAGTTTGGTCACCATTGGAAATTCCCGATTCGAAAAGCCAAACCGCTAAGTAAAAAGGACCGGATGGCACTGGCCGAGACGGGCCGAACCCGCGGAAGTGGCGCGCGCAATTCCAGTCGACTCCGGTCAAGTCGACCAGGCCCGCGACTGGATCCGAAACAACGATCCGAGCTTGGAAGAGATTGAGCAGCGCGCGAACCAGGGGCGATAGTTCGCGGACAGAGCGGTGGGCCAAGCGCCGCTACAATCGTTTTTGCGTCGAATTCGCCTGAACGTCGCTCTTTTTTTCCAGCGCGACGTTTAATACTTCATCCACGTTTTCAACCGGCACGAATTTCAATTTTTGCTTCGCTTCCTCCGGAACGTCGGCCAAATCTTTTTCGTTCAGTTTCGGAATGATCACGGTTGAAATTCCGGCCCGCATGGCGGCGAGACTTTTCTCTTTTAACCCTCCGATCGGCAGAACGAGACCGCGTAGGGTGATCTCTCCGGTCATCGCCACGTCCGAACGTACCGGCGCGTTTGTGAAAAGCGAAGCCAACGCCGTGAACATGGCAATTCCGGCGGACGGACCATCCTTCGGCACCGCGCCCGCGGGAACGTGCACGTGAATGTCCATGTCCTTAAAATCTTCTTTCACGCCCAGTTGTCCGTCGCGACTGCGAACCAAACTCAGCGCGGCCTGCACCGATTCTTTCATGACGTTTCCGATCTGGCCGGTGAGAGTGATATTGCCTCTGCCTGGATAACGAGTGGCTTCGATGTGCAGAACTTCGCCGCCATAAGGCGTGTAAGCGAGTCCGGTCACCACGCCCGGTTGGCTGGTCTTGAGTTTACTTTCGCGAACGAATCGCGCGGGCCCGAGGGTTTGTCCGACAAACTCGGTCGTCACTAATGTTCGCTGGCAATCGCCGCGCGCGCATTTCGCCGCCACCGCGCGACAGATCGCGCCGATTTGCCGTTCGAGTTCGCGCACGCCCGCTTCGTGAGTGTAATCGCCAATGATCTGCCGGATCGCCGATTCCTCGAATTCGCATTGGTCGGGTTTAAGTCCGTTTTCGTCGAGCTGCCGCCTAACGAGATAACGTTTCGCGATTTCGACTTTCTCCCGCTCGGTGTAACCCGGGAGGGAAATGACTTCCATGCGATCGCGTAACGGTTCCGGCACCCCGTCGATATAATTGGCCGTGCCGATAAAAATGATTTGCGACAAATCGAACGGCACATCGAGGTAGCGATCGACAAAGGCGTTGTTTTGCCGTGGATCCAGCACTTCCAACATAGCGGAAGCGGGATCGCCCCGGAAATCGGCTCCGAGTTTGTCCAGCTCATCCAGCATGAATACAGGATTGCGCGTTCCGGCACGACGTAACTCCTGGATGATTCGACCGGGCATCGAGCCAATGTAAGTCCGACGGTGCCCGCGGATCTCCGCTTCGTCGCGCATCCCTCCGAGACTGATGCGCACAAATTTACGCCCGAGTGCGTCGGCAATGGATTGGCCGAGACTGGTTTTGCCGACACCGGGCGGCCCCAGGAAACACAAAATGGGACCGTGACCGCTGGGATTCAATTTTCGCACGGCCAGATATTCGATCAGCCGTTTTTTGACCTTCTCCAGGTCGTAATGATCGCGATCAAGAATTTGCTGGGCTTGGTCGAGATCGAGATTGTCCTGGCTGAGATTGTTCCACGGCAGGTCCGCGACAATTTCGATGTAACTCACGATTACGGAAAATTCCGGACTCGCGGGCGGAATAAAATCGAGCCGCTTCAGTTCGCGCTCAGCTTGCTTCATGACTTCCGGCGGTGGTTTGGCTTCCTCCAGGCGTTTTCGCAATTGCTCCACCTGCTCATCGCTTCCGGTTTCGCCTTCGCCGAGCTCGTGTTGAATCGCTTTGATCTGCGAACGCAAATAGGCGCGGCGCTGCGCATCGGAAAACTGCGACGCGACGTCTTTCTGCAATTTTTCCTGAATCTGCGCGATCTCGAGCTGCGCAGAAATTTGTTTTTGCACCATCTCAACGCGCTTCGCGACATCGAGCTCTTCCAGGATCGTTTGTTTCTGCGCCAAATCGACATTCAAGTTGGGCGCGAGGAAATCGGCGAGTTGTTCGCCGTCATCGATGTTGAGAACCATCAGCCGCGCTTGTTCCGGCACGTCCGGGGTCAGTTCGAAGAGCTTGCTCGCCGAATCACGCAAGTTTCGAAAAGTTGCTTCCCATTCTTTGCTCGTCTTCGGCGCTTTGGATTCGACCAAATCGACTTCGGCGCGGATGTACGGATCGGTCGCGATAATTTTCCGCACTGAAAATCGTCGGAGCCCTTGCACGATCACGAGGAGTTGATTGTCCGATTGCCGAACCAGCTTGAGCACCAGTGCGGCCGTGCCCATCGGGTAAAGATCTTCCGGACCGGCGTCTTCTTTCTCCTCGTCCCGTTGCCCAATCAGCCCAATCACTTTGGTCCGGGGCAGCGTCTCGTCCAGCAGCTTGATTGAAGCGGCCCGTTGAACATTCAGCGGGATGATCGTGCCCGGAAATACGACAAACCCGCGCAGCGGCAGGATGGATAATTCTTCCGGAATTTTCGGCGTCCGCGCTTCGTTCGTTAGGTCGGCCGCGATCGTACTGTCCGTGTCCGGTTTCGAATCCGCTTTGGTCCGCAGATTAACGATTTGCTTATCGTTCATGATGGCTGATTGGGAGAGTGATCCAGAGCAGACCGTTTCGTTGCTCGGCATGCGCCTGGTCGACGTCGACCTCAGTGGGAAACAGAACTTCGCGTTCAAATGGGCCATAATCGATTTCCATGGCCAAAAGACGAAGGGCCCGCCCTTCCTCACGAGTGGGTTCGGGTAACTCCCGGGTTCCGCGGATGATCACTCGTTGCGGCTCGACCATCAGATCGATCTCCGACCGATCCACCCCGGCGAGATCGACGCAGATTCGAATGCAATGTTCGCAGCTGTAGGCATTGATGTCCGGTTCCCATGCCTGCGGAGCGAACTGCGAAAAGTGAGAGCGCGACAATTCGTAGGTCACGTCGTGGAGTGCCCCGTGCAGCCAGCGCAACTTAATGCTGCGAATTGAATCCATCGGACCGCAAATCTCGCCTTCTTAGACATCGTTTTCAACCGAGGCTATCCTCCTTCCTAATGGTTACGCCGCGGGCTGCGAGATTGCGTGCGTCTTTCGATGTCAGATCTCGTGCGAGGCGCGGCAGAGATCGCTCCGCGGAAAACGGAAATCTTCGATCAACGATCCCCTAGTCGCTCGCCAACTGTCACTTGTCGCTTTTCTTGCCCGGCCCCCACAACGCGCGGCCCGGTTTGGCGCCGGTATGTTCGCCGTCACGAATCACCGGCACGCCATTGACCAAGACATGTTTGATCCCGGTCGCGTATTGGGCCGGCTTCTCGAATGTGGCGTGATCAGTAATGGTGGCCGGATCGAAAACAACGACATCGGCGAACATGCCATTCTCGAGCAATCCACGATGATCGAGACCCAAATTCGTCGCCGGAAATCCGCTAAGACGTCGAATGGCCCCCGGCAATGTGATCACTTTTTCGTCGCGACAATATTTTCCAAGCACCCGGGCGAAGTTTCCATACGCCCGCGGATGAGGATTTGATTTCAAAAACGGACCTTCCGGAGCCTGCGAGGCCTCATCGGAGCCAAACGAAATCCACGGCCTGGCCAATTCCTTTTTCACATTCTCCTCCGACATGAGGAAATAAATTGTCCCGATCCGCGATTCATCTTCCGCGATCAAATCCATGGCCGTGTCGATCGGATCTTGGCCGCGCATTTTTGCCACTTCGGCTAAAGTCTTTCCGGTCAGCGGTTTCAATTTTTCCGATTTGAACCCGACCAGCAAAATTTTATCGGGAGATCCAGCCGCCGAATAAAGATTTTCCCACGCATCGGTATCGATCTTGACCTCGGCTTTGATCTTTTCCCGGGTCGCGGGATCTCGCAGTCGTTTAAACAATGCCGGATAACCGCCGTCCTCCGTCCATGGCGGCAAACAGGCATCCAGGCCGGTGCCTGCGGCGGTATAGGTGTACATGTTGGCGCGAATTTTCAGTCCTTCCTTTTGCGCCCGTTCGATCCGCGATAGCAGTTCGTCTTCTTTCCCCCAATTTTTTTGGCCGGCCGCTTTGATGTGGTAAACCTCGGCGGGGATGTTCGCTTCGCGAGAAATCCGAATCAGCTCGTCCAGCGCCTCGAACAAATGGTTTCCTTCGCTGCGCATATGAGAGATGTATTTGCCCTGGTACTTCGCCGCCACCTTGCACATCTCAATCAGCTCGTCGGTCTTGGCGTAAAACGCCGGCGGATAAATCAATGAAGTCCCAATCCCGAGCGCGCCGGCCTCCATTTCTTGCCTAACGAGTTGCCGCATTTGCTCCATCTGTTCGGGGGTGGGAGCTTTATCCTCGAATCCAACGACGTATTCCCGAACCGTCGTTGCACCGACGAAGGACGCGACGTTGCAGGAGATGCCAAGGTGCTCGAGATACTTCAGATATTCCGCGAGCGTCTTCCACTGGATCGGATATTTGATATCGCCTTGAGATCGCAGCATGTGCTCGCGCACGCGATCGTTGACCGGGCCCATCGACTCGCCTTCGCCCATGATTTCGGTGGTCACGCCCTGGCGCAGCTCGCTCTGCGATCGGCCATCCTGAATCAGCGATTCGTTCGACCACGACAGCATGTTGATGAAGCCGGGTGCGACGGCCAGGCCCCGGGCATCGATCACAGTCTTCGCTTTGGCGTTTTTGAAATCGCCTAACCCGGCGATCCGATCGCCCCGGATGGCCACATCAACCGGTTTACCTTCTGCGCCGGTGCCGTCATAAACGGTCCCGTTTCTGATCACGACATCGAAATCCTGGGCGTCGGCCTGCGCCGTGAGCAAGCTGAGGGCGACCGCGCTGCAACCGAGATAATGCCAAGGCATACTTACCAAACGACAGTGGCGTTGCCTTTGGCATCGGCGGTGGCGTTCCGGCCCAGCACGCGCAGATAGAAGAAGTTGTTTTCCATATCGTGCTCGACTCGCCCGTAGAGCACAAAATCTTCACCCCCGGAATCGGTTTTGATCGATTTGAACGCATCCAAATCCTTTTTCGCGATCATCACACGAAGGTCTGCGAAACCATTGCCATCCGGTTTCTTTTGCCAGATCGAACTCTCGTACCAATTCGGCTTCATGTGATGAAAATCTTTGCCGCGGAAATTGCAGCGCACGCCGACGACCTTGTTTTGTTGTGGGGCGATATCCTTTTGCAACGCCACCAGGTCGTAGGTCTGAACGTGATTCCAATTCTTGACCGGCGTGCCTCTGTCCGCGGCTAACGCAGACATGAATCCAACCCAGACGAGAGCGATCGAGCCGAAGATCTTTATCATGGGCTCAATCCTGGCCGATTTCGCTAAGATTGTCAGCGCCAATCGATCAATGAACTGATGTCCGGTTGAATCAATGGGCTGCTGCCTCGAGCAATTCCAACAACACAAAGTCGAGATGCCATTGGACGAACGAGTATGGTCACCGGCTGTGCTGTTCCGCTTCGATGCGCTTGAGGAGCTCGGTGTGGCTGGTTTCGAGATCACGCGCAAATTTGACCGTCGCCTGGAGAGCTTCCGGATACATCTCAAATCGTCTTCGGAGCTTTTTCGTCGCTGGATCGTAAAAGTATGAGATTTCCTGATCTAGGTTGGGGACGATCAGTTCGTCGCTCAGTTTTTGATATCGCTCGAGCCGGCTCAAACCCCACCGAATGACCGATTCATCGCTTCGCAGCTCGGCGAGCGTGTTGACGTTGAGCAACTCGATTCCACCCGATTGCAGTAAAGTCGCGAAATCCGCCGGACTATAATCGGTAGTGTAAACAAATGGATGAAGTGGCGGCATTTCACCCGCCTCGAGTGCGCGCTGAAACTCGGCGGCTTGACGCTCTTCCTGGGCCCGATTGATTTTCCCGCTCGCGATTCCCTCGCGCAGGGTTCGCGCGATGGAGGCGAGGATTTGGTCTCGCCGCTGCGCGTCCTGGCGATGCTGTTGATAGTTATTCAACCAAAAAGCGCCATAAACCCCGATGAAAACCAGCAGGAGCTCAGCCGCCCAACGGACGGCGCGGGAGAAGAAAGAGCGGGGGTGATTCTCAGTGGCCATTTCAATTCAGCGACATGAGGCAAAAATCTACGGACCGGCAACGCGTAATTGTGAAATTGTACGCATTGGCTAATGTTGTCGATCTTGAGAAAAATCGCATTTTTGCTGGCACTGACCCTGACCACCGGCCTTTGTCAGGCCCAAGATCCACTGACTGACACGAGCGGCCTGGATTTCAAACAGTTTGGGTTGCTGGCCATTCAGGACGGCGGTCGCCGCAAACCGGTGGACACTTTTGCGAAAGAGACGCTGACGCGGCTCACGGCCAGGTCGAGTTACACGGACAAGAACGGCCGGCAATGGCAGCCGAACGACTTTCTGGTGTCGGCTTTGCTCGGGACCCACGATTGGAAAAGTGAACCGATGATTTTGGTCTCACTCGGGAAGCTCAAGGAGCAACTCGGACTCGAAAAGACTCAACGGCGCTTTTCGTTCGAACAGCTGAGTGCTCTCCCTGAGCTTCAGCGGATTACGAATGAGGCTCGCGCACTGAAACGAGCCGACAAACCGCTCGATCGTGTTCACCAGGAAGCAATCAGTGTCAGCGATCGCGTGACGTTAATGGCGAACGTCATCACCGGAGGCGCATTTCTAATTATCCCTGCGCCGAAAAACGAAACCGACCCCTGGGTGGTGCCGGACCCGTCCGCCGCCAGCTCATATTATAATGAGCAACAGCTTTCTTCGGCCTTTGACCAGGTATCGAAAATGATGCGAGCCTACGCTGAGGGAGACGGTTTTAACTTTAGCTCTGCGGCTCGTGCGCTCCGTCAGGACCTTCGCCACCTGAGTCCCTCAATTTACCCAACGGACCAGAAATTGGGCTTGGAATATTTTTACAATCATTTTGACGGCTTTTACCGGGCCATCTGGTTCTATGGATTCGCCTTCGTCGCGCTGTTAGTAGCTCATCTAGGGAAGCAAGGAGTAATCCTGCGTCGTATCGCGGTCATCCTCGTGTTGCTTGGACTGGCCTTTCACGCCACGGGAATCGTTCTGCGTTGTCTGATCGCCGGCCGTCCTCCCGTGACGAACATGTATGAATCGATTATCTGGGTTTCGTTCGCGGTATCGTTCTTCGGTATGATCTTTTTCGCCCGGTATCGCACGCCGATTTACCTGCTCGCGGCGTTGCCGGTCACGCTCGTCGCCTTGCTTCTGGTCCACCAGATGCCGATCGCCATGCCCGCGAGCATTGATCCGCTCGTGCCGGTATTGCGCGATAACTTTTGGCTGACGATCCACGTCCTGACCATCACCCTGAGTTATGCCGCCTTTGCCCTGGCCATGGGTTTTGGTCATATCCTGCTTTGGCGCTACGCGCGCAATCCCAGCGCCGCCCGGTCCGATGCCTCCATGCATTTTTGGTTGTATCGCATTTTGCAGTTGGGCGTTCTGCTCCTGGCTGCGGGCACCATTCTGGGCGGCGTCTGGGCAAATTATTCCTGGGGTCGATTCTGGGGATGGGATCCGAAGGAAACGTGGGCGCTCATTGCTCTTCTCTGTTATATCACGACCCTGCACGGTCGACTGGCCGGTTGGTGGACACAGTTCGGCCTGGTGGTCGCCAGCGTGATTTGTTTTCTCGCGGTGTTGATGGCGTGGTACGGAGTGAATTTTGTCCTCGGCAAAGGATTGCATTCATACGGATTCGGAATCGGCGGTGAGACCTACGTCGTGACCTTTGTGATTCTCGATCTTCTTTTTGTCGGCTTTGCCATCTGGCGATACCGAATGAGCCGACGCGCTCTTCCCGGTGTTCGCGAGGTCGAAGAAGATCGCGTAATCGCCTAACCGAGTCTGCTCAAGCTCGCGGCAGTCGGCTTTCGCAAATCTCGCAAATCACGTGAAGAATGAATTTGTGCGCCTCCTGAATTCTCGCCGTCACCTCGCTGTGCACGAGAATATCAATGTCTGCTTTGCCCATGGCCTTTCCGCCACCGCGTCCGAGCAGGGCGATCGTTTTCAGGCTCTGTTTCCTGGCCTGTTCAATGGCGCGGCTGACATTTTTTGAATTCCCCGAAGTCGTTAGGCCAATCAGGACATCTCCGGCGCGCCCGAATGCCGCGACC
Source organism: uncultured Verrucomicrobiae bacterium (assembly GCA_963846065.1). Lineage (GTDB taxonomy): Bacteria > Verrucomicrobiota > Verrucomicrobiia > Chthoniobacterales > UBA10450 > DASPUI01. Next base: position 23,490 of record CAWJUP010000013.1, on the reverse strand, counting down.
TGTCTGGCAAAGACCTCATCGAAACCGTAATCGTTGGCCGTGGCGGTCAACAGGCTTCCGCCCGCAGCCAGATTGATGGCGGGATAAGGGCGTCGATCCTCATCGAAACGGCAGGCAAACTCGGTGCAAAAATCCGCCGCATCGGCGGCGCTTCCTCCATTTCCGCAAACCAGCAGCTGATGTCCATTCGTTAGGCAATCGCCGACCAAATCGGCCGCTTCCAGGATCTCGCGCTCACCAGCGGCGACGGACTGGAGGGCCTGGCTAGCGCCTTCAATCGCACGCTGCAGAATATTCGGAGGGTTAGGCATGACGGCGGTAAACAATGGTGCGCGGTAGAGGGTTCGAACCTCTGACCCTTACCGTGTCAAGATGATCCGACATTCGGTCACGCAGTTTTAGTGTGTTAAACACTTCCACATGGCCTCATCCAACGCCATGCAAATTCGCAAATTGTTACAGTGAAATGCTACGATCGGCTCACAGTGGCGCGGCCTGGGGAGCCGAAGAGCAGCCTGGTGGGGAGCAGACGCGTGCGCGCTCAAAGTTGAATTTCAAGAGTCAGCGTTCACCGTCACCCGCTGTTTGGATTTTAACTTACCCCAGGCGCGGCACGCCTTTGCCATGAGTGCCCGGTGGAGAAAGTTCCCGCCGAACGGGCGGTGGAGTCAGGTCACGTTTGCCGGAGGTGAAGACGCTCGCGCCTTGCGAGATGAGATAATCCGCCGTGCGGGCGGCGAGCGCTTGGATCGTTAGGCCGGGATTGGCGGAACCCTGGGTCGGCAATATGCTGCCGTCACAGACGAAAAGATTGGCGACGTCATGCGAGCGGCCGTAGCGATCGACTACAGAGGTCGCGGGATCATTTCCCATCCGTGCCGCGCCGACGAGATGGGCATAGCGCGCTTCGTGCACCGTCTCGGTCGCCCCGGCCGCGCGCATCACTTCCTCCGTCTTGTTTTTCGCGAATTCGATCAGTTTCTTGTCGTTCTCGTGCAGGTTGAAGCTGATGTGCGGGATGCGAATGCCCCATTGGTCCCGCTCCTCGGAGAGCGTGACCCGATTTTCCGGCCACGGTAAAATTTCCCCAAGTAATCCGAACGCGGCCCAGTGATTGTAATCCATCATGACGCGCCGCATGCCCCAGCCCCAGGCGCCGCGCGCCGCCATCATTTGTTTCGCGAATGCGATCGGCAACGGCCCGACCGTTTGAATGGCGAAGCCGCGGGCGAAACCACGTTTTGGATCGGTCTCGTAAAATTCTTCCGTCAGCGCGTGAGCCGGCGGCGCTTTGTACATCCTCACGAGTTCATCGAAGCGACCGAGCACGACTGTTCCAGCCTGCGCCATGAGATAACGGCCTACCGTATCGCTCGAATTGGCGAGCCCGTTCTCGTGGCCGTGGCAGGCAGAGTTGAGCAGTAACCGCGGCGTCTCGATGGCGTAACCGGAGATGATCACAGCTTTCACTTTCTGAAAATGCTCGCGACCTTCACCATCAAAATAACTCACGCCGCTGACCCGATTGTGTTTCCCGAGATGAATTCGATTCGCCATCGAACGGTCACGAATCTCCGCGCCATTCTCGATCGCGTCCGGCACGTGCGTGATCAGCGTGCTCGCCTTCGCGCCCACTTTGCAGCCTTGGATGCAAAACCCGCGATAAATGCAATGCGGCCGGTCGCTGCGCGATCCGGAAAGAATCGCCACCGGCCCTCCGGCGCTGACGCCGATGCCGAGTTTCGTGCAGCCACGGATGAGGGTGTTGCCGACGCCGCCCATCGGATGCGCGCCGTAGGCATAACCATGCGGATCGCCCCAAGGGTACCAGGCTGGCCCTGCCACCGGCATCTCGAGCTCGAGCAATTCGTAATATGGTTTCAAATCCCAATACGAAATCGGCCAGTCCGCGCCGACGCCATCACGCGTGTAAACTTCAAAGTCCGAAGGATGAAAACGCGGGGTGAAGGCTGCCCAGTGCACCGATCCTCCACCAACGCCTTTGCCGCTGTTATTCGCGCCAAAGACGAGCGGATTCGCTCCTCCGGTGATGCGCATGTCTTCCCAGTAAAGTTGGTGCGAGCCCTTCTCGTCGCTGACCCAATCGCGTTCCGTGTCCCAGAACGGTCCGGCTTCCAAGCCGATCACACGGAAGCCCGCGCGCGCGAGTCGCTGCAACAACACGCCACCAGCCGCGCCGACACCGACAACGAGGTAATCGACCTCGTCGCTTTCGGAATACCGATGCATCGGCACCTCGAGTCGCTGCATCGCTCCGAGACGATGCTGGTGATCGTGCGGCGGTTCGAACTCGCCGCCGATCGGCGCTTTCAATGCGTGCCTCCCTGCCCGGCGGGCGGATGTTCTTTGTGCGCCGCAATTTCTTCTTCGGGCGGATCGGACACGCAGGCCGGCGGCGCCTTCCATCGATAGCGCTGTTCTGCGACCTCCCACGGCTCCGCTTCCCCGCGTTCCAATCGAATGTAAGCGCGCGGATATGCCGGCCCTCCGAATCCGATCTCGTCCCACGCCCAGGGATGCGCGTAATACATTTCGACGCAATCCTGCACGACCAATCCCCAGTAACGATGAATCGGCATGGTCTTCCAGATTTCCTCGGCGCCGGGGAGTGGTTTCGCGTCGTGGATCGATTTGAGAAGCTCGTCTTGCTCGTGCCACGAGAGCCCGGCAAAAGCGCGCTGATGATTTGCACGCGACATCTGCTCAATCGCTTGCAATCCGAGCCGATAGGCCTGGCCATCCGGCGGCATATCCTCGAAGCGATAACCGGGCGTGCGGCCGTGGTGCAGGCGCTCGTCAATAAATGGAAGAATCGGAATCCGATGTTCCGTGTCGCGGTCGTCCTGCGGCATCAGGTGTTCGCACAGGATTTCCATCAGCCGCGCTTCCTCAGAATTGAAGAAACGAATCGGCGGTATTTCATGGACCCGCTGGCCGACGACCTTGCGGGTGGCGGCGTCCCAAAAGCTTTCCTGACTCAGCGTGCTAAACCCGGGATAATAGCCGGGTTGCGCGCGCGAATTGAGCGGCCGACCCGTGCGCGGATCAATCGGCCGTCGCTCGCGGACAGGGTCGACTCTTTCGATAGGTAGCATCGCTAGCGCTCCCGTCGCATCAGGCTGGCCAGCAAACCGATCGTCCCGCAGGCCGCGAAGAGCAACGGCGCGAACAACGGCGGCCCATAAATAAGATTGTAGAGCGGTTTCTTCATCCCCCCCGGACGCCGGAGCACGCCGCGCGCGTGATAGAAAAAACCCACACTGCCATCGACGATTGCGAGCGCCGACATCGCCGGCAGCCATGTGCGCGCAATTTTCGGACGGCGGATCGCACCGGCTGCCGCGCCTATGAGCAACGGCGTGATGATGATCGGCGTCCACTGCGCGAGATAGCGGAAATTGTTTTTGTAATGCGAGTAGAGCGCTTCCGCGCCGCTGCAAAATGTGCCGACTATCGTGGCCGCGGCGAGATGTTGCTGGAAACGGCCCTCGCGCAGCCTAACCGTCCACGGATGGTGCGCGGCGATTTCTTTCGACGTGACCGAGAGCACACGCGCCTTGGGTAAGTGCCACGCGATCGATGGCGAGTCTTCGCGTCGGAGGAACGACGCGATGAGTCCCAGGTATGCGCTGACACCGAAAAGCAGGGGCGCGAAAATTGGCGGACCCATGATGATGTTGGTGACCGGCAAGCGCCAGCCCCCAGGTTTCCGTTGAATTCCCCGGACGTGAAAACAAAAGCCCACCAGTCCATCGAGCAGCGTGATCGCGGAGGTCCAGCGCAAAAGGGTCCGTGCCGCCCGTTTGCTAAACGCCCCCCAAATACCAGCGATCGTCATCGCGCCGCCGAGCGCGACCGGCGTATACATGACGCGCTGCCCATAGCTGCCGCGATAATGTTCGTACGCGACCTCTGCGCCGGCGAGAATACTCGATGCGCCCGCGAGCGCCGAAAGGCTGCGCTGGAAACGGCCCTCGCGAATGTGCGTCTCGGCCGCCTCGATCTTCCTGGCGGCGCGTGGCGGCAGCAATCTGTCAAAAAATGTATCCGGCCAACTGCCCTTGCCGGCTTTTACCGAACCCTTAGATCGCATATTTCTCCGCGTCGGCTCGCTTGAATTCCAGTCCATGACCGGGCCGCGAGAGGTCCGGTTTCAAGGCACCGTCGAGCGGTTGAATCACGCCGTCGAAAAGCATCTTCTCGATCCGCGCGTGATCATGAAAATACTCCGCATGCCTGATTGTTTTCGCTGCGCAGCCGGCATGCACATGCATCGACGGCCCGCAGTGGGATGAAAGCTGAACATGCGCCGCCTGGCAAAGCGTGTCGGTCATGAGGAATCCGGTGATGCCGGCCGCGCGCGTCGCGTCCGCCTGTAAGACGTCGACCGCGCCGGCCTCGAGTATTCGTCGAAAATAAGTTTCGTCGTATCCGTATTCGCCGGCCGCGATTTCCATCCCGGGCGGTCCGGCGTCACGCATCAGGCGGAGCCCTTCCAGATCATCCGATGAGACCGGCTCCTCAAACCAGCTCACGCCATATTCCGAAAATGTGTAAGCGAATTTCATTGCCTGCTTGCGCGAGTAGGCACCATTCGCGTCGACGAACAGCTCGGCGTCATCGCCGATTGCTGCGCGCGCGAGCGCGACGCGCTGTCCATCGGCATCAGGATTGCGCCCGATCTTCATTTTTACGCGCGGGATTCCCTGTTCCACCCAGCCGCCCAGTTGTTTCTCCAGTTCTTCGTTGGTGTAGGACGTAAAACCGCCGCTACCGTAAATCGGCAAGACCTCGCGCGCCGCGCCCAGCACTTTTACTAGCGGCTGGTCCAGCAATCGCGCCTTCAAATCCCAAAGCGCGTTGTCGACCGCGGAAATAGCCATCGAAGCAATCCCCGGCCGCCCGAGATTCCGGATCGCCTGCACCATCGCGATCCATGCACGCGGAATATCCATCGCGTCGACCCCATGAACGACTTTGCCGAGCGAGTCACTGATCAGCCGCGCGGTCGATGTGTCAGCGTAAGTAAAACCGATTCCAGTCGTCTCCCCCGCGTTTGCTTCCACGAGCACGAGCGTGGTCGCGTCCCACTCGAAGGTGCCGTCCGATTCGGGTGCGTCCGTCGGAATTCGAAAAGCGGATACGCGAATTTCGTCGATGACCGCTCTGCGCACGTTTCAGCTCCGGTGCGGCAGATACGTTTCAATCGCATCCTTGAACGTCTGGCGAATAATTCCGAGCTCTTCCGGATCGCCTTTAATGAGCGCTTTCGAAAACGCTTCGGCTTCTTTGAAGGAGATGTGTGGCGGCAGCGTCGGCACGTTCGGATCGGTGTAGGCCTCAAGCACCACCGGCCGATCCGACGATAACGCCTGGTCCCAAGCTTCGCCGATTTGTTCCGGCTTATCGACAAAGATACCGCGCAAGCCGAGGAGCTCGGCGTAACGCGCAAACGGGAAGTCCGGAATGTCCTGGGACGCCTCATACTTCGGATCGCCGGACATCGCGCGCTGTTCCCAGGTCACTTGATTCAAATCGCGATTGTTCAGGACAAGAATGACGAGCAGCGGGTTGCTCCATTCCTTCCAATATTTTGAGATCGTGATCAGGCCGTTATTGCCCAGCATCTGCATGGCGCCATCGCCCACCAGCGCAATCGCAACGCGATCTGGAAAACAAAACTTCGCCGCGATAGCGTACGGAACCCCGGGACACATCGTCGCCAGATTCCCCGAGAGCGACGCCATCATGCCGCGTCGGATTTTCAGGTCGCGGGCGAACCAGTTCGCGGACGAGCCGGAATCGGACGAGAGGATGCAGTTATCCGGCAATCGCGGCGAAAGTTCCCAGAACATCCGCTGCGGATTAATCGGGTCGGCGCCATTCATGGCGCGCGCTTCCAAGACTTTCCACCACTCTTCGATTTCCTTTTCCAACATCTCGCGCCAGGACCGATCTTCTTTGCGTTTCAACAACGGGACCAATGCACGCAAAGTCTCGGCGCTATCGCCCATCAGATTGACCTCCATCGGATAACGGATGCTGAGGAAGCCGCCGTCGATGTCGATCTGCACCCCGCGCGCATGACCTTCCTTCGGCAAAAACTCGGAGTAGGGAAAATTAGAGCCGACCATCAGCAGCGTGTCGCACTCGGTCATCATGGTCCAGCTGGGTTTGGTGCCGAGCAGGCCGATTGATCCGGTAACGAAAGGCAGGTCGTCCGGGAGCGCAGCTTTTCCGAGCAACGCTTTGGCCACACCGGCGCCTAACAAGTCAGCGACCTCCAGCACTTCCGCGGCAGCGCCCAGGGCGCCCGCCCCAATCAACATCGCCACCTTGTGGCCGGAGTTCAGGACCTCGGCCGCTTTGCGCAACTCGGATTCATGCGGAACGATGCGGGTGGACGGGAAGCCGATGCCGGAATGGATCGTCCCGTGAGCCCGTGGAGGCTTCTCGACCGCGTCGAGTTCCTGGACGTCGTTCGGAATAATGATGCAGGTCACGCAGCGCTCGACCTTCGCGATCCGTACCGCCCGATCGACCAGATGACGCACTTGCCTCGGGTCGGAAACCATGTGGACAAATTCATGAGCGACATCTTTGTACAAGGAAATGAGATCGACTTCCTGTTGATAGTCACCGCCGAGTGCCGCGCGCGCCTGTTGACCGACAATTGCGACAACCGATTGATGATCCATCTTCGCGTCGTAAAGGCCGTTACAATGAGATCGTGCCCGGCCGAGGTCGAAAATCAAACGCCCACTTCTCCTGAACTTGGAATGGGCGCAGGCCATGAACGCCGCCATTTCCTCGTGCCGCACTTGCACGAACTTGATCATGTCGCCGGCGCGATCGAGTGCGCCCATGATGCCGTTAATGCCATCACCCGGGAATCCGTAAATGCGTTTGATTCCCCAAGCCGAGAGCCGTTTCAGAAGGAAATCGCTCACTTGATCGCCCATGTGATTTTCCCTTTAGTTAATCGTTGCCGGCAAACGCGATTGTAGTGATCAACGCGTTGTCCGATTGACGGGAGTCGAGCCGCGTATGTTGCACGACAATCGGTAAGTCGGAATCGATTGTACTGGCATAATCAGTTGCCCGCGGAACCGGTTCCGGATCGTTCAGATCATTGAAACGAACGTGTTTCGTTCGGCGCGGCGGGACGATTATTTTATAAGGTCCCACCGGGTCGCGGTCGCTATAGTAAATGGTCAGCTCGACATGCGCTTCCTGATCCGAGGTATTCAACAGGCAGGCGGTTTCATGACTTGTCATGGCGGGTTCCGGCCCGTGACTGGTTGGTGGAATCCAACCTTCTGCGATTGCCCAATGTCTGCGACCGATGCTCATGCGAAATCGTTTCTCAATCTAGGGCTCGCATGAACGGTTTCCATCCGATCAGGGCCTACGAGAATTTCTGAGACGATGGCAGACAAATCGAAAGAAGGACGGCGCTCCCACGGGAATTCGGCTCTATCGGCGTAGATTAAAAAATGCTCCGCAAGCAAACGACCGAATGTTTGCCGGTTGCATCTGACAAGGCGCCCGATTCATCCCGCATCCTAGGGAGTGCGGCGATCTCAAAAAAACACCGCTTTCGGCAAAGGCGCGAAATTCCATCGGGGATCAGAGTTACTCTTAGACTGATGCGAGGCCTGTTTCTCAAGGCCGGTTCTTTCTCTTTAGCGCGAACGGGAAGATAATTGTTTAGAAAAAAGGAATCGGTTCGCATGTCTCTCCTCCATCTTTCCCGCGCCGCTCCCGACGCCGCCGAGCAGCGGACGTTGCGCCTGCTGGACGAAATTCTCGGCGATGCGTCCAATGAAATCGGAGTGCGGCTCTGGAACGGGACATCCTGGCCGGACGAGAGGCCGCGCGGAGCGACGCTGGTTTTGCAGCATCCCCACGCGCTCGCGGACATGTTTTCAGCCGGCACGGAGGTCGCGGTCGCGGAAGCATACATCCACAATGATTTCGATATCGAAGGCGAGATCGAATTGGTCCTGGAGTTTGCCGACGCGTTGCTCGCGCGTCTGAGCGATTGAAAGAGAAGCTGAGATTCGCTTGTGCTTCTTTTCGGCGCCGCCGGGAAAGCCGCGCTCCACCAAGCGGCTTTTGCCAAAGCTGCGAGGCCACCGCCACTCGCTCGATCGGGATCACGCGGCGGTAACGTTTCACTACAATCTTTCCAACGATTTTTACCGGCTCTGGCTCGATCGCGGGATGGTTTATTCGTGCGCCTATTTCAAATCGCCTAGCGATGACCTCGACGATGCGCAGGAACAAAAACTGGACTACCTCTGCCGTAAACTGCGACTGCGACCCGGCCAACGGTTATTAGATATCGGCTGCGGCTGGGGTGGTTTGATTTTGTACGCCGCCGAAAATTTCGGGGTGCACACGACCGGAATCACCTTGAGTGAGCGGCAGGCGGAGTTGACTCGCGCGCGGATCACCGCCCGCGGGCTGGAAACGAGGAGCGAGGTGCGTCTCTGCGATTACCGCAGCATCGGGAACGAGTCATACGATGCGATTGTCAGTGTCGGCATGGCCGAGCATGTCGGTCGCGAGCAACTGCCAAACTATTTTTCCATCGCGTATCGCTCGCTGAAACCACGGGGCGTGTTTCTGAACCACGCGATCGGCGAAGGAGTTGTGGCCCGTCCGGACAATACGGGCGGCTCATTTATCGAGCGCTACGTTTTCCCGGACGGCGATATCCCGCCGCTGCCCATTATGTTGGGGGCAGCCGAATCCGCCGGGTTCGAAATTCGCGACGTTGAAAATTTGCGCGAACACTATGGGCTGACCCTGGTGCATTGGTTAAGACGGCTTCAAGAGCACCATGTCCAAGCGCAGTCTTTCGTTTCGGAGGAAACTTATCGTGTTTGGCGGCTGTATCTTGCGGGCTGCGGTCACGGCTTCCGGCGTGGTCAAATCGCGATTTATCAGACGCTGCTCGCTAAACTGGACCAGTCCGGAAGTGCGAATCTTCCGTTGACGCGAGCCGATTGGTACCGCGCGAATCCGTAGTCACGATTCGCCGGCCCTGGTCACTCAGGCCGATTCTTGTGAACGAGCCCAATCGAAAGCGAACCGGACAAGTTCCTGCGCGCCTTTTAGGTTCAGCTTTTCTTTTAATGCGTCCGATGGCTGTCCACGGTTTTTGGCTGAGGTGAAGACGATGGGCGATGTCTTTTGAGCTAAGGCCGCTCCCGAGCAGGTTCAGGACTTCCACTTCGCGATCACTGAGCAGATCGATCGGCGACGTTTCCTTGCTCCCAACGCCGTGCAGATATTGGTGCACAATGCTTTTTGCATTCGGTCGCTCACGTAATCGCCGCCGGAAAGGACCGTGCGGATCGCTTCCATGATGTGGGCGCGAGCTTCTCGTTTCATGACGTAGCCGCTGGCGCCTGCTCGCAGCGCGCGCTCGGCATAGTGTGATTCATCATGCATCGAAAGCACCAGCACCGGAAGCGACGGGCGAACAGCTTTCAAATTTTTGATCAACTCGATGCCATTGACGCCGCCAAGCGTGATGTCCACAATCGCGAGATCGGGCTTGAGTCGAGTCACCGCCGACACCGCCTCCTCCGCGCTGGCGGCTTCGCCGCAAACCGCGAGGTCAGCTTCTCCCCGAATGAGCTGGCCCAGGCCATCGCGGACGATTTGATGGTCATCGACCAGCAGAATCTTGGACTTCGCTTTCGTTCCGTTTCTCATCTCAGCGATGGGCGCCTTTTAACCGACTTGAATTCGCATCTCACGGTCGTTCCACCGCCGGGCGTGCTTTTCACATCCAGCCGCGCACCGATCAGGCGAGCGCGATGCTTGATGATGTTCAAGCCGCGGCCACTGCGGATATTTTGGTGTCCTGAGATGCCAATGCCCCTCCTGTAAAATAGCGCCAAACGCTCCGCTGTTTTCGGTCGCACGGTCACATGCGATGCCTTGCTGTGTTTGAGTGCATTCGAAATCGCCTCCTGGGCGATTCGATAGAGATGGTCGCGATGGCGTTATCTTCGAGCAGAACCGGCTTCTCGCATTCGAACGAACACTTCAAAGTTGAGTTGCATCGCCCAAATTATCCAGCATCTCTTTTAGCGCCGACATCAGGCCGTCGGGTCGCAGCGGAACGGGGTCCACTCCACGGGCCAGGTCGTGCGCCTGGTTGATTGATTGATTCACTAGCATGGCAATTTTCGACGCGGTCGGCGCGAACCTGGATCGATCGGCCTTGAGATCGCGTTCCAGGATAGAGCATGAAACAGTAGACCCGTTAGACATTGTCCTAATCCGTCGTGCAGGTCCTGACTGAAACGTCGTTGCTCGTTGTCCTTGGTTTCCAGCACCTCTTTTTCGAGCTTTTCGCGCTCCTGCATCTGTTGTTCAAGATCAGCCGTGCGCTCCTTCACCCGCCGTTCGAGACTTTCGCGAGCAGCCTCCAGTTCCGCTTCAAGTTCGCGATGCCTCGTAATGTCAATCAGCGCTCGGATAAAACCGAGTTGTTCCCGCGCATAACTTCGCAGCGCCGCTCCTTCCCCCAGGACCCACCTCGTGGTTCCATCGGCGCGGACGATCCGATATTCCTCTTGGGAAAATTCATCGGAATCGAGCATTCGTTTCCAGCGTCTCAATACCGCGGCGCGGTCGTCTGGATGAATGGCATCTTTCCACCCCTCTCCGATGCCTCGTCGGCCCACTAAGCGTTACAATGAGATCGGCGAAAGCATGGCACGCCCAAAGCGAGATTCGCGTTCGTGCTCTCAATGAAAGCCTCTCTCGTGCCGCGCCGTCGGGGGCGCGCGGCCGCGGCGGGGAGCGCGAAAATCAGGCGAGCGCTATCGTCGAGCTCGAGGTGATCGTGGGCCAGCTCCTCGCCGGTTTTCGGATGACGTGCATTTCTGGCATCAGTCGTGCGATGCGTGCCGCTCCCGCCGTAGCGTCGAACGGCATGAAGCACGAGCAAACCGTCATTTGCGCGTGACCAGATCACGCCGACTACGCTCTCCTTGTGTGATGCAGCTGCGGTCCGAGAGAACATCGATGGACGGCCGGCAGTTATTCTCCTCAACTGCGAAGTCAGATGAATTGCCTTGTCATCCAGAACCAAATGTTGCCATCACACGCTACGTAAAGCGACCCGGTTCGATGGGTTCGCCATCAACCGCCTGAGTGCGCGCAGCCTGCCAGCGCATTGAGAGCATCCGCCAGCAGGATCGGATGTTCAGCCTTCGCGTGAAGCACGATAAAAACGAGGCTGGAGATCGGCGAGCAGTGATCTAGCGAGTCTAATCAGAGTAGAGGCCCCCCCGACGGGTGCACCAATAACGACGATGTCACGCATGAGTTTTCTTATTCTGACTGGAAGCGAATTCAAAAAAGACTTTCGCCGCCTTCTGGCGAACGGATCCGATTCGTCATAACCCACAGCGCCGATTGCAGTGGAGTCAAAATCAGGAGCAAGAGTGAATTCTTCACCGTCGATGACCATAAATCCCACGTCGCGGAGGCAGGCGGTATCCCGTGGCTGACCGCGAATCAAGCTGGCGGGCTGGGCGTCCGCCCCTGCGCCACTCTTCGCGCTTGATGTCCAGCGCGGCTTAATTCCCGGCGGCCAGGCGCATCCTTATCGCACTGTATTTGGCTCGGCATCAATCGAAGAATCGTTGTTTTGCAAACAATCCGCCGGCAATCGCACTGCCCAGCGCCATTAAGCCTAAGGCAACCCAGCCGCGGTGGAGATCGATCCACAATTGCGGGCTTCGGCTGCGGGCGCGATCGCCGAACGTGCCGTGGGTACCGCGATCTTCATCGGCATCCACCGGTTCCCACAGATTGTCAGGCCGATTTGGATCCTCCCGCTCATTCGTCTGTTGTGCGTCATAGCAATTGTGCGCGAGGTAATGATCGAGCGCGGCTGGCGCGATTTTGTTGCCAACGATTGCTTCCACTGTTGGTAGTCCCACATAAATCTCGCGTCGCGGATGATGCGAGGCATAAACAATCGCGCGCGCTGCGACTTCGGGCTGAAAGATCGGAGGGACCGGTTGCGCTTTGCGCGGCAACCGGCTTTTCACCCAGCCAAATTGCGGCGTGTTCAGTGCCGGCATCTGAATCATCGTCACGCGCACCCGGCTCTGGTCGTGGATCAATTCACACCGCAGGGAATCACAGAAGCCCTGGATCGCGTGCTTGGCCGCGCAGTAGGCTGCTTGCAGCGGAATACCGCGATAGGCAAGGGCGGAACCGACTTGAATAATCACGCCGCGATCTCGCGGCAACATGCGTTTCAGCGCGGAGAGTGTTCCGTAAACGAAGCCGAGATAGGTTACTTCGGTTACGCGTTTAATTCTTCCGCCGTCATTTCTTTGATCGGTGAAAAAACAGACGCCATCGCATCATTTACCCAGACGTTGATTCGACCAAATTGCTTTTCGACCTCGTCGGCAGCCCCCTCCACCGCCGCCGCGTCGGCGACATCGGCCGGGATCACGATGGCTTCGCCGCCCAATTCCACAACTTCACTTTTCGCGCCTTCGAGTCCAGCGCGTCCACGCGCGATCAATCCAATTTGCGCGCCTTCCTTTGCAAACTCATGCGCAACGGCGCGCCCAACACCAGCCGAGGCGCCCGTAATGACCACGACTCTTTTTTGTTTTTCATCTCTCATATTGCTAATGGCCCGTGGCGCGTTGCTTTCTCATAGCCGCCAAGGTGGCAATGATTTCATGGCGAGCGAGCCAAACGACCGAGATTGAAATCAAGGCGGAGGCCAGGCACAGCGTGCAGCCTGCATGGAACAGGAACGGCTGCAACAGGGCGAGGGCGAGTGCGGTTGCGCCGACGAGACAAACAGTCAGTCCGTAAATGAGCACCGCTGCCGGCATCGTCCGCCATCGCGCTCCTCCACCGATCGATCCTGTCGCTAAATCGGCCAGATAACCGCACGCGCCGAGAAACCCATCGGGCACCGGCAACAGCCGCGAGACAAAAGAATGTAAGATGCGTTCGCTACCATTTCCGAAAAATGGTTCCCATACCGTTTTGAATATTCCCCATTGGTAGAGCGCCAGATACAGCGTGAGGCAAAAGCCGATAATTGCCAAAAAGAGAATGCGACATCGAAATGGCCAGGCCGAGGGATTAAATCCCAGTTCCGGCGGCGGCCCTTTGACTGAGAGCGGAGCAAGCGATCGCAGTATCGCTTGTTTCAATGTGCGGAAGCCAACCATAACCGATCCAGTTACCGAGAACGCGGTCTAAACCGCCGTAAACACGTTCGCCGCGCGCCTTCAACAACGAAATGAGAAACTGGAATATTCGCGCCATCCAAAAATTTCTTATCGAGTGCTGGGGAAGAGAGCGCAATGGAGAGGGAATCCGAAATGGGAATCAGTAAAACTGTCGATATCCCATGCGAACGCGATGTTGAACGTCCTGTTTTGAACGATTGTCGTTTTCGATGTGAAAACGAATTGTCGAAAATCTTATCTCATTTCTCTGGCCTGCGTCGAGGCCGTTGCCGCCTCCGCCCCAACCTTCACGCGCGCAGAGACGCCAACGCCAACGCCTTCGAAACGCAGCTACTATGCCTGCTTCACCTCGCCCTTTACCCTCCCCGTTCGCCGCCGCTTCTCCCGGAAACTGGGATCCATTCGCCGATATGCAGCGGCTGCAAACGGAAATGAACACCTTCTTCTTTCGGCGTGCGATGGACGAATTTGGAACCAATCCAAACTTCCAGATGATGCGGAGCGAACCGGGTTTCTCGCCATCTCTGGATGTCCGCGATAGGGCGATCACTACGAAGTGCATGCATCGTTGCGGATGGAGATGTCACGGGCGTAAAAGTCACTGCCGAATCCAATAACTTGCTCAAGCTATCCGTCTGGCAGAGCAAACAGGAAAAAAAGACCCACAAATTGATGTCGATCTTAACGAGCGAGTTTGGCCAGTACGAGCAACTCATTACCCTGCCTGGACCCGCGCGCCCTAAAGATATGAAATGGAACGCAAGGAACACGAAGTTGTGATCACTGTTCCAAAAGCAAAGAAATAGCGGTCGATACATGAGTATTTCACCGAAATTTTCTTAGGCGCGCGCAGTAGTTCGTCCTGATTGAATCGTTGTCCTGGCGGCCGCTAATTTAGGAAGCGAAGCATGTGCCGGAAAACGCACTTACCAAGCGACGAAAAACTGGAGGCTCTCCGAGCGAGCGATCCGTTTCGGCTATGGAACTCGCTGGCCGACAAACGCGTCTGCTTTCTTTGCGAAAAGACGATTACCGGCAGACAGATCGAGGTCACTCGTCACGGCAGCCGCGGCTATAAATTGCGTTGTCCCACCAAAGGTTGTCCCTCCTCTCCGCATGAGTGGTTGTATCCGGGAAACCCATATGTCTCGGATGAAATCTGGCATGATTGGGAGAGAGTATTCCACTAGGAAGTCCCACGCAGTCCCGTTCGACCGATTGGCAAACTGAACCGCTGTTTGCCGCGACCAAAAACCAAAGGTCGTCTCGCCCACAAAGATGTGTCGACGCCACATTTCTTCGGTTTCATCTTCGAATACGCTGCGCCGATGCTCCGGCCGATCTTTGTATTGCTATCGCTGCTTTTTTTTCGTTAGTCTGGGGCGCGGCTTGAATAAGTGAGGAAAGACAAATGAGTGACGCGAGCAGCGGGAAGAAGGGAGCCACCGGCTGGTCGATGATCTGGGGCGTTCTGATGTTTATCTGTGGAGTTCTGGCCATCAGCCTGCCTCAGGTATCCTCCATCGAAATCGTTATTATTCTGTCGTGGTTAATTCTGATCGCCGGAGTTTGGCATTTAATTTTTGCGTTCCAATCCCACAGCATCGGCGGGTTCCTCTGGAAGATACTGCTGGCTATTCTCTATTTAATCACAGGAATTTATATGTCGATGCACCCGCTTTTAAGCGTGGTTTCTCTGACCCTGGTCCTGGCAGTGTTTCTCGTCCTGGAGGGCATCATCGAAATCGTTCTTTATTTTGGCTTGCGCGCCCTGCGGCACTCCGGGTGGGTCATGTTCGACGGGATCGTGACCCTGGTTCTGGGAATCTTTATCTGGATGCAATGGCCATCGAGCGCGGCCTGGGTGATTGGAACTTTGGTGGGTATTAGCCTGATCTTCAGCGGTATCTCCAGGTTTATGCTTTCGATGGCAGCTCGCTCTTCCGTCTCGTAGTTTCGCGGCGAGATCGGTTGAAGGAGGGTGGGTCGTTTTCCTCGGCCCAGGAAAAGATCCTATTTAATAAGAGTCATCCCTTGAGTCGCTTTCATCTTCAAACAAAATCCCTTTCGTGCCGATAACTGTCGTATCGACGTATCGAACGCGTAGTTCAATCCGCCGCTGGCGCGGCGAAAATGGCAGACCTGTCTCCCAATCGGCGACCTGATTGGGCGAGGGAGGTTTGGGAGATCGCACAACCGCCCGCACAATTACGCGGTCCTTGTCTCGTTTATCAAAACGTACATCCGCCAGATACGAACCGGGAATCGCCGTGAGGTCCTTCTGAATAAGGCCACGCGTCCGCGTCTCGAATAATTGCCACGAAAAGACGCTCTTGAAGTTTATCAGGAAGACCGCGGTCAGCACGGCGACTGCGACGAGGCTCGGTGCATCACAAATGAGGAAGGAGGGGAGCGATTTGGAAATTCTGGTAATCCTCCTGAAGCCCATCGACCAAAACACAACTGAAGAAGACAACTGAATGGCGACGATATTTGTGAAAGTTAATAGCAGCGCGCCCTCGGCCATTTTCATGTCTCCGCGCGCGAGCAGGATTCCAGCTGCAGACAAGGGCGGCACCAGCGCAGTGGCCACAGCCACGCCGACAAAGGCAACGCTCAAATCGAGGGAAACGGTTGCATATGCGCCGGCCGCACCTCCCGCCAGAGCGATCATCAAGTCGAAAAAATTCGGGGCCGTCCTCGCCATGATCTGATGGGTAATGGGAACATCATGATGAACCAAGCCAACGATGAGAGCGGTGAGGAACGTAGCTCCCAGTCCAGCTAACAGACTCACTCCGGATTTGCGAATTAATCGATGATCGCTTTCCGCCAAACCCATGGACACGCCGAGAATTGGGTTAAGCAGCATGGCGACGATCATCGCGCCGATCACGACCGCCGTGCTATCGGCCAACAATCCATAGGAGGCGATGCAGCCCGAGAGCACGTTTAGCAGAGTGTGCGGGAAATCGAGCGCCGCGTTTCGGCGGACAGCCTCTACCACCGCGGCTCTCGATGATTGTCTTTCCATTCAATAACTCGACAAGTTCAGTTGCTCGGACGACTTCGGATTCTAAATCTTCGTCATATCCTCGCCCTGTTTGTTAATCTAGAACTGGCCTTGGACGAGTTTTTCACGACTGAGGTGGTTTTGCCGTAAAGCCCTTGGTGATTCGCGCCCACCTTGCTATAACAACTGCGGGCAATCCCGCCCAGAAGTGATCGCCATGAAAGAACTGACTGTTCTCGATCCGCAATCGCCTGAGGCGCGCGCGATTTTTCATCTCGCCATTATCGCCGGAATGATCTTTGCCGTCATCTTCGCCGTCGTCGCCGGAATGATCGTTTATGCGCTGATGCACTACCGCTGGCGCGAGGGCGAATCGGATCCGGATCAGTTCGCCGGGAACAAAAAGGCAGAGATCGTTTGGACATTGATTCCGTGTCTGATCGTGGTCGCTCTTTTCTTTCTTACCTGGCAAACGATGGGGGCTTCCGATCCGCCCGCCTCGACGGAGCCGGATATCGTGGTGACCGGTCATCAGTGGTGGTGGGAGGCACGTTATCCAAAATCCGGTGTCATCACAGCCAATGAGATTCACATCCCGGCTGCCACGCCGTTATCGATCCGGCTCGAATCGGCTGACGTTTTGCATGAGTTCTGGGTGGCGCAATTGACGCGAAAGATGGCGACTGTGCCCGATCATCCAAATCACATTTGGATCCAGGCGGATCAGCCTGGGACATATCGCGGGGTCTGTTCGGAATTCTGCGGAACGCAGCACGCATGGATGCATTTCCTGGTGGTAGCGGAGGCACCCGAACAATTCGCGGCTTGGCAGAAAGCGCAGTTGGCGCCGGCGACCGCTCCAGCGAGCGGCAGTGCGGCCCAGGGGTTCGCTCTTTTCCAACAGATGAGCTGCATGAATTGCCACGCGATCAACGGCACTGCGGCGACCGCGCGGATTGGCCCGGACCTGACTCATTTTGCCAGCCGAAGAATCCTGGGCGCCGGAGTGGTCGAGAACACGGCCGCCAATCTGCGCCGCTGGTTAACCGACCCGCAGCGGATCAAGCCGGGGGTGAAGATGCCTGATTACAAGTTCAACGAGGCCCAGGTGACGCAGTTGACCGATTATTTCGAAACGTTGCGATGAACGAAATCGTTACTGTTCTGAATCGCGCCGGCCTCTTGACTCCGCAGGAGCGAGAGCATTGGAAAATGGCTTGGCTTTCCACGGTCGATCACAAACGGATCGGCATTCTTTACATGGTTACCGGGTTGGTCTTCTTCGTGTTTGGCGGGATCGAAGCGCTTTTGATTCGGCTCCAACTGGCGGTCCCGAACAACACGCTGTTGCATCCCGACACTTACAACATGGTGTTCACCATGCATGGCACGACCATGATTTTTCTCGTCGCAATGCCGGTGCTCTTCGGCCTGGCCAATTACATCGTGCCGCTTCAGATCGGCGCGCGCGACATGGCCTTCCCGCGCTTGAATGCTTACAGTTTTTGGCTTGTTCCCTTTGGCGGCATTTTAATGCATTTCAGCTTCCTGGCTGGTGGGGCGCCGGCTGTAGGATGGTTCGCTTATGCGCCATTAAGCGAAACTCCTTACTCGTCGCAGCCCGGGGTCGACTACTGGGCGCTGTCACTCCTTGTCCTGGGTATCGGCTCGGTCGGCGCCAATATTAACTTCATCGCCACCGTCCTCTGCAGCCGCGCGCCGCAGATGACTCTTCGGCGCTTGCCGCTCTTTTCGTGGATGATCTTCGTCAATGCCTTTCTCGTCATCGTTGCTTTACCGGTCCTGAACGCAGGCCTCGTCATGCTCCTGATCGACCGGCTGCTCAATACCCACTTCTTTCTCGTGCCCGGCGGCTCCGCCATCATGTGGCAGCATATTTTCTGGGCGTTTGGACATCCCGAAGTTTATATCGTGGCCATTCCGGCTTTCGCCATTTTATCCGAGATCATTCCTGTCTTTTCGCGCAAACCGATCTTCGGCTTCGAGTTTGTCGCCGGCTCGACGGTGGCGATCGCCCTCCTCAGCCTCGGCGTCTGGGCTCACCACATGTTCACGACGGGACTGGGGCATACGATCGACTTGTTCTTTGTTGCTTCCAGCATGCTGATCGCGATCCCAACCGGAGTGAAGGTGTTGAACTGGAGCGCGACCATGATCGGGGGCCGCCTGCGTTTAGAAACACCGATGCTTTTCTGCGTGGCGGCGCTGGTGCAGTTCCTACTGGCCGGCCTAACCGGCGTAAGTCATGCCTCCGCCGCGCTCGATTGGCAGACGAAGAACAGTTACTATCTCGTAGCACACTTCCACTTTGTCTTTGTCGGCTTGATCGTCTTCACGATTCTCGGCGCGCTGCATTACTGGATCCCAAAAATGAGCGGGAGAATGCTCTCCGAGCAGTTGGGCAAATGGACTTTCTGGCTCATGACCGTCGGGTTCAACATGACGTTTATCATTCAGCATTTCCTTGGGTTCGCAGGCATGCCGCGACGGGTTTATACCTATCCGGATCTGCCGGGCTGGGGCTGGATGAACATGGTCTCGACCATCGGAGCCTTCTTGATGGGCGCGGCGTCGATTCTTTTCGTCTGGAATCTGGTCGTTAGTTTGCTCAATGGACGCAAGGCTGGCGACAATCCGTGGCACGCCTGGACGCTGGAATGGGCTACCACTTCGCCACCGCCACAGGAGAACTTTCGTTCCCTGCCGCCGATCCGCAGCCGCCGGCCGCTCTGGGATTACGCGAACCCGGACCGTCCCGATCCGGTCGTCGGAAGCAGAGGAGACATTGACCAGGTCAAACCGGAGAAGAACAAAACCAGCGTCGTAGCCTTCATCATATCGGAAACCGGCTTCTTCGCCGTGTTGATTCTGGCTTTCCTTTATTATAACGCCGTCCCGTCACCGGGACCAAATCCACATCAGCTCGACCTGGTCAAGACCGGACTGTTTAGCATTTGCCTGTTTGCGAGCAGCTTTACGATCTGGCGCGCCGAGACCGGGCTTCGCCATAGTCACCAGCGCAAGATGATTGCCTGGCTGAGCGCAACGATTGTACTCGGCGGAATTTTTATTGTCGGCCAAGGACTCGAGTATTGGCATCTATATAAGAGCGGCGTCGACGTGAGCTCCAATCTTTTTGCTACGACATTTTTCACCCTGACTGGTTTCCATGGATTGCACGTGTGTGTCGGGTTGATCGCGCTCTTAGTTCTGTTGGCCCTGGCGCTGGCAGGCGATTCGAAGAAGCGACCCTGGCCGGGGCTCGGTGCCGTCGGGCTTTACTGGCACTTCGTCGATGTAGTCTGGGTTTTCGTTTTTTCCGTTGTTTACGTCCTGCCTCGGCTTTCGATGAACACTGAAAAATTCCTATTCTCTGCTTGGGCTTGGAATCCGGTAGTTCTGGCCTTCGCCGCCGCCGGCTTGACCGTTTATCTCTTTGCCTTTCGCACGGAACGGCGACGACTCGGCTGGCTTTTCCTCGCCCTGGCCATTTTCGTACTCGCCCTGGTGTCACCACTCCAGGCGCTGGCCGATGGCTATCTTTTCAGCGCGCATATGCTTCAACACATCCTGCTTCTACTGATCGTGCCGGCTCTCCTGTTTATCAGTCTGCCGCGCTCGCTTTCGCTGTCATGGCGGCCGCGCATTCTCGCTCATCCCATGATGGGCTGGACCGCGGGGGTGGGCGCAATGTGGTTCTGGCACTGGCCAACGCTTTGCAACGCGGCTGTCACGTTGCATCCGGTCTATGCCTTGCAAACGGGTTCGCTCCTCGCGTGCGGGACACTGTTTTGGAGCCAGGTGCTCGCACCGCGAGACGAAGAGCGTCTTTCGCCGCCAGCGGCGGTTCTCTATTTGTTCAGCGCGTGCGTCACCTGTAGCGCGCTCGGAATCATTCTCACTTTTTCGCCGGTGACCGTTTGTCCGATCTACGCGATGCACGCGACCGATCAATTTGGAATATGGGACATGATTCGCGCGGGATGGGGGTTCACGCCGGAAAAGGATCAGCAGATCGGTGGCCTGCTCATGTGGGTCCCGATGTGTTTCATCTATCTCGGTGCGATTTTCGCACAAATCGCGCGCTGGTTCGGGGAAGCTCCCGCGGCACGCCCGGCAACCTGACGAATCCAATGGAACCAAACCCTGAACAATCGCACGAAGGCTGGGAGCTGCTCCCGGACGAGCATCTCCCGCGGCCAAATTATTTTCCGGCCGGGATGGCCATGGGCACCACCTTCTTCTTTTGGGGCTTCATTACCTCGTGGGTCATTCTCGCCGTCGGAGCCGGACTTTTTATCGCCTCGCTCGCCGGATGGATCACCGAAATTCGCCGTGAACGAAATCGCGCCTAACGAATCAAAGTGCGGCGCAGTGCCGCCCTTGCCGGAAGAGATGTCGCGCCGACGTTTCTTCGAGAAACTATCGCTCGCTCTGGGCGGTCTTTGCGCCGCCGTCCTCGGGGTTCCGCTGGTCGGCTTCGTTATCGCGCCGCTCTTTCGCAAGCCGCCCGACCAATGGCTTCCGCTCGGCAAGGTCGCCGAATTCGAAATCGGCAAGACGGTTAACGTCACCATAACCGATCCTTCCTCGCTTCCCTGGGCGGGCATTTCCGCGAAAAGCGCAGCCTGGCTCCGCCGGCTGGACGAGCAAAACTTCATCGCCTTCTCGGTCCATTGCACCCATATGGGATGTCCCGTTCGCTGGTTGTCGGACGCCGGCTTGTTCATGTGTCCATGCCATGGCGGGGTTTACTATTCCGACGGGAGCGTCGCGGCGGGCCCGCCGCCTAAGCCGCTCATTCGTCTCGAGGTTCGGGTCACAAACGGGGAGGTGCAAATTAAGTCATCACCCATTCCGATTATGACCACTCTATGAAGCAGCTGGCGATCGACGCTTGGAAATGGATCGATGATCGGCTGGGGATCACGGACATGATTGGCCCAGCCGCGAAGCATCTCGTGCCGCGCGACGCCCGCTGGTGGTACACGTTCGGCAGCGCGACGATGGTGGCTTTCATCGTCCAGGTGGTCACCGGAGTGGCGTTGAGTTTTTCTTACGTCTCCTCTTCGTCGCAGGCCTACGAGACGCTCAAATTTATCACCGACCAAGCGCCGTTCGGGAATTTCCTCCGCGGGATGCACTACTTTGGCGCGTCTGCCATGGTGCTGATGGTCGGCGCACACATGGCGCAGACCTTTCTCTTCGGCGCCTACAAATTCCCGCGCGAGATGAATTGGACTACTGGAGTGCTGCTCCTTGGCTTCACTCTTCTCATGGGATTTACCGGGCAGCTTTTGCGTTGGGATCAAAATGCGACTTGGTCGGTCGTGGTCGCCGCCGAGCAGGCCGGGCGCGTGCCACTCATCGGCGACTGGCTGGCGCAATTCATCCTGGGCGGCGCCACCATCGGCGGCGCGACCTTAAGTCGCTTCTACGCCATCCATGTCTTCCTCGTGCCGGCAATGATCTTCGTGTTCATCGCGCTTCATCTTTGGCTGGTCTTGCGTCACGGGATTTCTGAGCCGCCGGTCGCGGGCAAGCCCGTTCAGCCCGGCAGCTATCGCGAAGAGTATCACGCAGAACTAAAGAAGACCGGCGTCCCATTCTGGCCGGATGGCGCGTGGCGGGACTTCGTCGTCGGCACCATCCTGATCGCGGCAATCGCATTACTCGCCCTCATTTTCGGTCCGCCAGCGCTCGACAAACCGCCCGATCCGAGTGTCCTGCAAGCCGATCCTCGGCCCGACTGGTATCTGCTCTGGTATTTTGCCGTGCTGGCACTGATTCCACCCGCGCTGGAAGGTTATGTCATGATCCTCGCTCCGGCGGCGATCGGCATTCTCTTACTGGTTGTTCCCATTTTGAATAACCGCGGAGAGCGCGCACCTTCCCGCCGACCGTGGTCGATCGCAGTCGTGCTCCTGAGCGTGATCATGATTGGGTCTCTTTGGATCGCGGGGGCACGATCTCCCTGGTCGCCGAACTTTAATCCTCAGCCGCTGACTCCGGAAATTATCGGTGTGACGAGCGGGCCGGTTTTTGAAGGCGCGCATCTGTTTCAGGTAAAGTCGTGCCTGAACTGCCACCTCATCCAAGGACACGGTGGTCGGCGCGGACCAGATCTCAGCTACGTCGGAGACCGCCTCACGCCAGACGACATCATCATTCGCATCGTCAACGGCGGCGTTAACATGCCCGCCTTCGGAAAATCCCTGAAACCGGATGAGCTGGCCAAAATTACGGCATTTCTGGAATCAAGGAAACATCCCGATCATTAATACTTTCGTGGATGCTCTTTCGCCTTAGCGCATGAACGCTATCCTGAAGAGAAGATCGCGGGAAGCCGCCGCCTTTGGTAATAGGCCTTAAAGTCCTGGACTGCCCTGCATGATACCGCCATCGGCGAAGATCGTTGTCGCCGTGATGTAACTGGCTCCGTCGCCGGCGAGGAACGCAACGACGTTGGCAATTTCTTCCGGCTTGGCCATCCGGCCAAGCGGAATGGCGGCGTCCAATTTTTTCAACAACGCCGGATCATTCATCGTGCCAAGGTTGATCGGTGTCGCTACGGCGCCAGGGCCGACGCCGACCACGAGTATCTTATGCGGTGCGAGTTCGACTCCCGCTGTCCGAGTCAACATGCGCATTCCACCTTTCGAGAGGCAGTAGGCGGTGTTGCCGGGCATCGGCCAATCTTCATGCACCGAGGTGATGTTGATGATGCGGCCGCCGCCACCTTGCTTGATCATTTGCTGCGCGGCGAGCTGGGTGCCGAAGAACGCGCTCTTGAGATTGATCGAAAGCACCTTTTCATATTGCGCCTCGGTCGTGTCGAGAATGGATGTGCGCGTCTCGACGCCGGCGTTGTTGACCATGATGTCTATGCGCTCGAATTTCTTGACCGCGGCGGCGATCAGCTTTTGCAAATCGGCGATCTGGCTGACGTCTGCTTTCACTCCGATTACACGACTACCTAGTGCCACAACCTCTTTTTCAAGCGCGTCAGTCGCTTCGGGATGCGCGACATAATCAATGACGAGGTTGGCGCCTTGGCGAGCCAGTTCCAATACGATGGCCATGCCGATGCCGCTGTTGCCACCGGTGACGATAGCGACTTTGTCTTTAAGACTTATCTGTTTCTCCATGGTTGCCGATCTTTGGGTCACCAAC